>JAJPKO010000002.1 GCA_021323655.1 Acidobacteriaceae bacterium | reverse complement strand
CGGCTTAGAAGGCCGTGGGTTACAGAATTTCGGCGGTTGGCCGAATCTGTCTCATCCATTGCAGACGAAAGAACGTTCGTCGCAAATTGAAACTGTTGTGACGTTAGACCACCGGATGAACGATGTCAAGAAAAAGTTTTCAACAGATTAACTTTGTTGATTCCCATGCATGACTGCGAAGCGTTGCAGCGATAGCGGCCGCACAGATTGCACTGGCTTTTTTGCGCGTGGATCTATCGCCATCACAGCGGCATATTTTGCCTGCCGACGAATGTGCGAATAGTAATGCATCATCTCATCTGTTACATGTCCCGCAATCGCGCGCACCGTCTCTGGATCCACTCCATTTTCCAGCATCCTCGTAATGCACAGATGCCTCAGATCATGTGGATTCAGATTGCGGAAGCCGGTCTTCGCGCGCAGCTTGTTCCAGCTATTGCGTAGCCACCATTTCGAGGCGCGCCGTGTTGGATCGTATTGGTTCCGCTTGACCCGAAAAGGGAAGAGATAGTGATCGGGCTGGCATGCGCCCAGGCGAAGCGCACGCTGATAGCACTGCTCGATTGCCCATTTTGCCGTGGTGTTCAATGCAATTTTTCGTGGGCGACTCTCATTCTTCACCGCGTCGGAAGGAATGTAAATCTCGGATGGATTGAGATCATTGCCCCATTTATCGAAAACAGGCTCACGCAGAAAGATATGCCTGAGACGCAGGCCGCGCAGCTCGCATCCTGCGGCAGTTGTGTTGTTCGTGATGCAGGCAACCCAGTAAACCAGCGCAATCTCCGGATCGCCGGCAGCGATACGGAACAGTGATTCCTCTTCATCTTCCGAAAGCACTTCGCGCGGAGACCACTTCGGCACAGGCAACGGATTGTAGTAAGGCCGAATCTTCGCCCATAGTTTTGCGTGCTTCAATATCTGCCCCAGGACACTCAGCTCATGGTTAATATAGGAGTTGCTTGCCGCACGGCTCCAGGGGTGCGTTTCGACGCCATCCACTATCATGCGATTGCTACCGCGCGCGATCTGGTACTCGCGCAGATGACCTGCCGTAATCTCAGATAGTCGAATGCTTCCAAAGAAAAGCTCCAGCCCACGCAGATATCCATCGGTAGCTGCATGCGTATATTGCTTAAGGCTTGGCCGCTGCTTACGAAGCTGTCTCCACAGCGGCACCACTTCCGAAAACGTCAGAACAGAAAAATCAGCATCCACTACGGTCAGCATGTTGTTCGACTCTGCACACGCTGAACAGTTTTGATGTCCAGCCGTGTGGTTCTTCGCACAACTTACATTCCCAAAATGGAATGTGTCAGTAACTTTCGTCATATTGACATGCTCTTTTCTGCGACAAAGTTGTGGATTTTATGTGCATATTGAGTTCCTATTATGCACATAAAAAGCGCCCAAAGTGTTCATGATAAACGCTATAGCATCCAATCCATGGCCCTGAAACGCGTGCCTCTCAATCTCACTCCTGCACAACTGCGCCGGCTTGACAAACTGGCCGAGAAGCTCGGCCTTGACCGCACCAACACCTTGCGTTATTGCCTTTCCCGCGTTGCCGACATGGAAGGCATAGCGCAGGAAAAACGCGGCTAACCATGTTTGTAACACAATCGGTATTATTTGTAACCTAATTTGAAGAAAAGAGATGATTTTTGTGTTGCAAAACAGTCCATTATGACGTGAAAATGCAAGGGATGAGAAAAGCTACCCACCAAAAGAAGCGAAAAAAGCCAGAGTCCCGGGCCTTCAGCATTCGGTTGCAGCTAAAACAAATGGAGGCCCTGGACCAGCTCGCGGAAAAGAAGGGAATCACACGAAACAGCCTGATCCAGCTTGCGATTGCCCAGATGCTGGAGCAAGGCATAAAAATTTCCTGAATTTTTCTATTGACAAATAACTAGATGTTTGGGAATATAGAGAACAGAGGCAACCAGCCTCATAGAGGAGAAGAAAATGACAATTGATGAGCGGTTGGAGCGCTTGACGGAAAGACACGAATCGCTGACATTGAGCGTCGAGTCGCTGACTCACGACATCAACAGAATGCGCATCCTGATGGATGACATGATGGTGAGCATCGCACGCTTGGCACGTGTTGCCGAGGTCCACGAACATCGCATCAGCCATCTCGAAGACAATAAGTAGTTTCATCGCGGAGCCGGAGCGCGAAATCTCCGGCAGCCGCTACCAGCGGCAGGAGAATACAGGAAAATGAAAAAGACAATCTTTGTAAAACCTACATCACTGCGTGAATATCACTGCAATGTCAACCCGCGCGTGATCGAGTGGGATGAAACTGAAAAAGGAAATCTCCGGATAACCTTTGATTCATCCATTCCCGTGCCAGCAGCGAAAGCGCATCAAGCGAAACAGTTGGGACTCGATGAACTAGCTGCGTATCCGCATTCTTAACCTCTGCCGTGCGTCACTCTAGCGTAAGCAGAGCGTCCTGCGTGGTAGCAGGGGCGGGTACGTAACCCCGCTACTTACCAGCCATGAAATACCACAAAAATTGGGACCTCACGACCATCCCTGATGACGCATGGATGAGCGAACATGGACGCCGCATGGTCGCCAGGCGCAAAGAGCACAAGGGAGGACGTCCTGCCAAACTGACTCCATGCGAATGGTGCGGAAAAGAATTTGGCGTTCGCGAGATGGTGAAGCACAGACCACTTTGTCCAAAGCGAAAAGACTAGCCAAACAGAAAAAAGGGGCCGACGGAATTGAATCCGTCGGCCCTTTTGTGTAACCCAGAACTGCTACAGATATTGCACGCCAAACACTGGCTCGGCAGCGGCAAGGGTTGCAAGCAGCGCACCCATGCTCATCCCACTTACGGCTCCCATAGAAGCATAGGCAGAGATGACGGCGGCTGGCGCTGGCGAAGGATCGAAGACCAAAGGACACACAACCAGACGCGGGTCCTGCTTTGCTGCGTCAATCTGGTGTGAATCAATGTTGATCAAAACCAAAGCGGACCCGCTGTCGGCTGCAGGATTCGTGGGGACAAGATAGTTCCCACCATAATCCGCGACGACAGGCACCAGGCGATTGGCTGAATCGCGATAGAACTGTGACAAAATCCATCGGGGCTGCATTTTTTTAGCTCCACTCAGCAGGGGTTAGGCATGATGTTGTAGTTGTGAATCAGAAGCGGAGGACCATCCACGAGCCAGAAATTCTGTTCATCATATTCGTCTGACTCGATGGAGATAAAAATCTTTATCCCAGCCATCGTGTCAAGCTTTGCACCGTCCGCCCGATAGGCCGGAATCCATTTTCCATTTTGATAGACCGGCTCGCACGGACTGACACGATGCCCGTCCACGATGCGCCAGGTTGAGCAGGAGACCCTGCGGACTTGAATGACCCTGCGATAGACATCCATGCCCGTCCTGAACGAATAGCCGCGCAAATAATCGCCGGGCAGTACATCCCCCGCGAGCGTAGCGCCTTTCCCGCGCACGTCCACGCGCTCAGCAGCCTCGGGGCAGACGTTTCCACCTCCGCCGGTCCCGCTGCCGCTTCCTGAATTTGAAGAAGCGAGCGTAGTGAAGGAAATTACACCGATGGGTACGCGGCCATCCAGGGCCATCTGCGCTGCCATTGTTGCGTTCGGAGACGTTGGCGGCGGGTCAGGATTCGTGACGAAAAGATTCGGGAATACGTGAGTCACGAGGCCCTGCCTCGTCATGGTCAGACCTTCACACCAGTAAGTGTAGTAAGTCGTGGATGGCGAAAGGTCCGTGTAGGAAAGCGAGCCGGCTGGTAGATTGATACTCGTTCCATCGGCCAGCAGCAGGCTTTGTGCGTCCCATGTGAATTGCACGCTGCTATTCGTAAATGTGTAGTTGATGATGACGCCTTGTACGACGGTCCAGCCAAGCCCGTTGAACATCGTAGAGGACGCAATATCAGAAGCTATAGTGCTTACTTTGTAGCCATCAATTTCAACCCAAACGGACGCTGCTCCGTTCGCGCGCAGAGAGCGAATACGAAAATCGTAATTCTGGTTCGCTATCAGTCCACCAGACACGTATGCCTGAAAATTGGCTACGTCAGCCTGCCCCGCATCAACCCAGGTGGTTGTTCCGCTTGGACGGTACTGAATCTGTATCTGCGTAACGAGCACATCGAGCGGTGCCGTCCAGCTTACCAACACACGCGGCGTAACAATTCCATCCACACTCACCAGCGCTGTGTCCGCGCCAGAATCAAGCGTCATATTTGTTGGCGGAGCTGGAGTGTAAGGGGCCTGCTGCGGCGACGCAGGAACGTCGTAGACGGTAAGCTCTTCCGCAGCGGACCATTCATAGACGGATGGATCCGTCTCGATTACGTCCAACTCAACGTAGAGTCGTGGCGAAGAATTCTCACCTTGCTTATCAGCCTTGAAGCGTACAGCGTCAACCTCCAACACTTTGCTATTCCAACCCATGACGGGAAAGCTGAAAGCAATCACATCCGTAGGCTGGGCCTGCCAGCCAAGCAGCGACATTGGTAATGTTCCCCGGCCCTGCTGCCGATTGCGCATCAGGTAAATCTTTGCGCAACGCTGCGCCTGAGATACCGACAGCACGCAGCTCTGCGTGATCTCTTTCGGCAGAGGAATGCCGCCATCTTCCGCGAGATATTGGTCCGCGGCATAGCCGTGCAGCGTATCGCACGCGTACTGCGGATAATTTGTAGGCTGGAAAGCAAAGGGAAAATTGTTCTGTATCTGGCCTGCATACCATCCATTGCTGTCGTATAAGTTGCCAGCGATGTTATACGGGAAATTTGGCGCAATATAGGTGCCTGTGACGCGATTGAAAAGCTCAGAGAACGCACGCTTTGGCATCCACGAGATTTTGTCTACCAGTGCATCCTGATTAAATGCGAAGGATGGCCCCTGCCAATATGCTGGCCAGATGTACCACTCGCCTCCAATACGGCTCAGGCGTCCGGCGGCCGCCGACATCATCTGCTGCAACACATCTCCGGGAGCAACCGAAGTGTCGTAGTGGTAGTGCAGCGCGTATCTCGCTTCGGTCTGACCGCTGGCAAGCTGCACCTGCTCATCGCACACATTCGCAGCCGCGATCAATTGTGCCTGGTTCACGCTGCCCGTATCGCCCAGCCCGAATTCCGTATCAGTAAGAACATCGGCAACACATAGTGCCCAATTACTGCTGTATCCTGTTGTGCCCGTGCGCGGATCATAAATGTTGTTTTTCCCGCGTATAGTAAAGCGAATTTCCGGCTCACCCGGGAACATCGTGTTATCGTGCTCAACTTTGAGATATACATAAGCGCAGCCACCAAGATACGGAGAACCTTGCGACGATGCAGCCCAGTTCGGATCATTCGCAGTGAGTCCGCCGATCACGTCCCCGGACGCCTG
Source organism: Acidobacteriaceae bacterium (assembly GCA_021323655.1). GTDB lineage: Bacteria > Acidobacteriota > Terriglobia > Terriglobales > Acidobacteriaceae > Pseudacidobacterium. The sequence goes on along the minus strand of JAJPKO010000002.1, from coordinate 29,812 downwards.
GTCGCCAAATCGCGCTTCGCAGTAGACAAGAGTGCCGAAATTGTAGTGCTGTCCGTTCGGACCGATATGGTCGTTGCCATCGGCGCTTCCGCCGAAGTTCACACCGTTGCGCGTTACATTGCCAACACTGCCTTGCTGCCAAAATACTTGTCGCCCATCGAGATATAAATTGACTATGCTGTCAATCTGGTGCCCAGCAAGAACGATGACATAGTTGTATTGGTCATGATGGCTTCCAGTGGTGCTGCGATAGACCACAACACCGCCCACGCGCTGCTCGCCATAGACGATCTGCCGGAAGGAAGCAGGCTGGCGCGTGGTGATATTCATGCCGCGGTTCTGCGTGAGCGCCTCTGCAATCGCGCCAGCTTCCATGGAGATGCCGCCCATGACGAGCGACGCCATCGCTTTTTCCCACCAGCCAGTGGCTACAAGCGCGGGATCAAGAAATGCGGCCGCACCCAGCACAACAGCGCCGCCAAGCATCGCCGCGCCTTCAATCGCCTTAGACATGCCACGCCCTCACGATAGAAGTGATTGGAAGCCGCTTGAGTCCATCTTCTCCAGCCACCACGATGTGCCGCCCACTCAGGTGGACAAGGCCAGCGATGAGACGCCCAGATTCATTGACGACAACGAGGTCCCCGCGCTGCGCCATGAGCGGATGCTGCAATTCTGGAATGCCGCGTTTATGCATACAATACGCGGCTGCATCTGCTACAGTAGCGCCGCCGGCGATGCTCTTAATTGCGGCAAATGCTCCGGCCTCATCTGTGTACTTGCCTCGAAAATCTGCGGCAATATCTACATCAGTGATCGCCTGGATGCCATCGGCAGCAAACAGCGCGCAATCGTGCACTCCCCATTGGAATGGAGTAGCGGCGCGTGACATCAGAAAGTCGTGAAACGCGCGGGTGTCCCAGTGTTTTTTACGCGTGAGCATAGCTAGAAAAGACGTGACTCATTGCAGGAGATTGCCCAGTGCGGCTTAACCAGATCAGAAGGTTTGTCCATAAGATTTACAGGAAGTTTTTTCCCATGCGGCGTGGTCCACCACTCAATTTCCGCGCCACACGAGCTGCAATTGCCGTGGCCTTCAAAGCGATAACCGAAAGACTTCATCTCTTCCAGCGTCTTCGGAAATGCCATCAGCTTCCCCACCTGAGTGCGATATCGTTCAAAATTTCCACCCAGTTAAATCCAGTGTCATCGGGATATTTGATGTGCTGGTCCGCGGCAGTGTAGCGCCGCTGCGTAGCGCGCTGAAGATTGGTGAGGCGGCTTTCGAGCGCAAGCGAAATAGAGATCGAATCCGGGCCCACGCTTACAACAGGCTTGTCCACCGTGCCGGAGAACAAAGGATACGGCGTCCCAATCAGGGCACCAGACTGATCAACAAGCGCGAAATAGATGACGGCTGGCGCGCCAACCCTCACGTCGTTGAGACAATCCCCCATGAGTGCTGGATCAATGCCTGACAACGTGACCGTGGTGCCGTCGGCGCGCACCTCCGTGGCCTCACTGATGGTCCCAACCTGACCCAAAGAGCCAACGCCCGTGTATGTATTCCCGTTCCATACCAAAGGCCCGGGTCCGGTCCATACATACTGGATGCCCGTCGTAAAGTTAAGCATGGCCAAAAATGCAGGGCGGATGTAGTCGGACTGGATCGCCTGCACCATTGGCGATGACAGGTTCCTCATCGCGCCTCCACAAGCGAAAACGACAAAGATGTCAACTGCGCTACAGAACTATGCCATCCACGCTTGTTATCAGCCAGCCGAAATATCCCCTTCGGGCCATTCAGCACCAATGGACTGGAGTCCGCAGGCTGCTCTCGTAGTGAAGGCCATATCTGGACTTGCGCGTTGCCATTTGCATCAGAGTTTACGGCCTCGCAAGCAACGTGCAACCGGTAGCCTATCTGGATGTAGTCCCCGGGCAGCAACAGCCGGAATGTGCTCGTCTTCCACCCTTTCGTGTAGAGTGTGGTTGCTCCAGGCATATTGTTCGCAGAATTTGAACCATCCACCACAGGAACACCCAGAGGAGCTCCTTGTGGATGCACTCCGAGTGGATCGCCGAGTTGAACGACATTGGATTTTCCCCGCATCTCCGCGAGAAACGCCTGCCATGCAGCAGCCTGTGCTCGCGGCATAGGCGGAAGCGTAGCCTGCGCTTCCCACCAGTCCGCCCCGGGCCACGCCTGGACTTGCGGAGACTGCCGCGAGAATGGCGACAGCACTTCCGCTACGGTGTCATTCATCGAAAATGACACCTCAACGAATCCAGGCGCAGCGGGTAGCGCAACGAGATTGTAGCTGTTGCTGCCGATTGTGATTGTCGTCATCGCGGATAATTAACTAAACCGTCCGTTGTTGAAGTTATAGTCGTTCTGCACAAATGCGAGGGCGCTGCTGGCGGCTCCCGGCTTGCTCAGGTCCTCGAAGATGAAACGTCCGAGCTGGCCCTGGAATGAACCCCCATATGGCGAACTGGGATTGATAATCGGGGCTGACGTAGGGACAGGCAGGCCTCCGCTTGGCACCGCCGCGGTGGTTGTGCCTACGAGCACCGGCGCAGCAGTCGGCGTGCCAACGTACACATTCGTGGTGATGTTTCCTCCACTGACAATGTATTCAGCAAACACCTGATACAATCCGGCTGCCGGGAACGTATAGCTCACGGTGGAATTTCCGGCACGGAAGTTGTATTGCAGACCTCCGCCGTTCGACTGCATCCAGACCCACTGATAATACGAAGTGTCAGCGCACGCGGCCCCGCAAGGGATTCCTGAGCCGGGTTGCGTTGCTCCGACTTTCACCCATCCGCCTACCATCCAGTGCGTAGCTGATGCTGCTAATTTGCAGGACGCAGGCAATGAAACATGCTCGCCGAGAGTGTCGAACGTCAGCCCGGTCGTTCCTATTCCGGCGGAACTGCCTGCGCCTGCCAGCGACAGATCGCTGAATGACTGGTCCACATAATTGAAGAACTGCTGACCTGCCGCGATTGGTGCCGCCGGCAATGAGCCGTTGGGATATCCGGCAGGATCAAGAAAATCGGCGCAGACAATTGTGCCTCCGTCAACTGCGGCGTCGGCGTACAAAGTCGGAAGCGTGGCATCGCTGCTGGTGTAGTTTGTGTACTGCAAAATATCAGCCATGTGGTTCTCCTTTAAGAGATGAGCAAGTTTCGTGCGGTGATGAATTCATTGAGAATCTGCGCGACCACTGTGAATCCGTATTGGTTCGGATGGGTCACATCAAACATCAGCGATGACGGCGGTACATCATTGTTGAAGTCCGTCACATCCTGCGAATTGTTAGGGTTGTAGCTTGCCACCAGGCGCTGGCGCACATCGCGCCCCTGCGCGTCCACGACAAAATATTGCGGGTAGGTTGTGCGCATCCAGTTATTGAGGTTCGTGATGGCAGTCCATTTTGTTGATCCTGAATTCTCTGTTCCATCGCGCTTATTTGTGACAGACACCAGGCAGATTTTCTTGTTCAGCGGCTTGAGAAAGTTGATCATCGCGGTGATGTTGTTCTGCACCGTCTGAATTTCTGCCGCGCTGCCCGTTTGAATATCGTTGCGGCCTACCCAGATGAATTGCCATTGCTGGTCTGTGCCTTGCGGGTCTGCGATCCACGGAGTATTGGCCGGGCAAGCTGCGCCTGTTGTACCAGCATCGGGAGTGAAAGTGTACGTCTCGGTTGTGGATGGCGGGCCGCCTGTTGCAGTGCGTGTGAGAGTGCCGTGAATGCCCGCTAACGTCCCCTTTACGGTGTGAGTGTAATTCTCGGCACCGCTCGAAAGAAACAGAGCAAATTCTTGTGACCAGCCATGAATCGTGTTGCCATCAATCGCTGTGACCTGCACTGAGCCGGGCGCGGCAGGAATCGCATTCCCACTTACGGTGAGCTGCGGAACATATGCACCCTGCCGAGCGGCAATCATGGTGCTGGTCTGTCCGCCAATGCCGTTGTTGGTCAGCGTGAGAGGAGCCAGAGTTGCGAGCACAGTCTCGTAGGTTACTCCCGTGCCGTCTTCGCCGCCTTGCGTGAGGCTGTCACCCCAGCAAACCGCCGTGCCAGGACTGATGGGAAACACCGGGTACTCGGTCCCTCCGGAAGCAGGAACATACATCAGTCCGCGCACAAGCGGAGGATTGAGATTGCGATCTGTGTTGAAAATTACCTTCGCGCCGTCGGATGTAAAACGCGGGTTGAAGTTATTGCTGCCGGAAGATGTTACCTGCTTTGTTCCGCCTGCGCCAGCTTTGTCGCGCGAGCAGACCTGAAATTTTCCGCTCGTATCCGTGATGGTGAACGCGGAATAATTTGCGGCGTCAGCGAATGATTGCTGCACGCCGGACAGACCGCTGACCGTGGCAACCTGCTTGCTTCCCAGCCAGACGCTGCCATCTTTTTTAATGCCAAAGACGATCTTGCGCGAAGCGTCTACGATTGCAGTGAGCCAACCGCTGCGTCCATAGCCGGAAAGATATTGCCCCGGCTGATCGCCATAGGTGACCTGCGTGATGGTGAGTCCTCCGGTGATAGTTGCGCCTTGCTGAAACGTCGCAGCGCGATGAAACGTGACCTTCGAGAAGAAGTGCTGGATGCCAGCGCCATCCATTCCGGAAAGGACCTTCTTTGCCGAATCGAGAACGGCTGCGATCCAGCCAATGCGCCGCGCGTCTCCCGGCACTGTGTATTGCTTGCGGCTCGATGTTGTCAGCGCGTCAGTCGTCAGACCACTCGTGATCGTCGCGCCCTGCTGAAAGGTAGCGGAGCGATGAAGCGTGATCTTGGAGAAGAAATGCTGGATGCCAGCGCCGTCAATTCCGGAAAGAATCTTTTTCGCTGAATCAACAACAGTAGCTACCCAACCAATGCGCTGCGTGTTTCCGGCAATCGCGTACTGCTTCCGGCTCGATGTTGTGAGCGTGTCAGTCGTCAGACCACCGGTGATCGTCGCACCCTGCGGTGCTACCAGCGGAGCAGAAAGCGTTCCTGAAAGAGTCCCGCCGGCGGCCCACACGCTTGTGTTCGCAGTGTCTACAGAGCCGAACGTGCTTCCGCTCTGATAAGACTGGTTCACGATATAACTGCTGCCCTGGTAGAAGAAATAATCGAGCTGGTTGTAGAGAGTGTTCGGTGCCCAGTTGCCGCGATTCTGAGGCCTCGGAACTGCCATCAGCGTAGGCAGAGCGGGCAGATTGGGAATGAAGTTATCGAAGCTCCACGCAGAACCGGTGGGCTGAATCAGATAGCCGGGTCCCAGCAGATTATTGCCGCTGCTGTTGTCTATGACGGTGACTTTGTAGGCGATATTTGCGGGATTGGTGAGCGATGTATCGGCAAGCTGGACAGAGAATGCTCCGTTGCTGACTTGCGCTGTGACCGGAGTATCAATCGCCTGCCCGCTTCCGTCCACCTGAAAAGAGAGCGGCGTGCCGCTGGAATTGCAGGGTTGAAAGCTGATCGTCGCGTTGCTGATCTTATTGCCGCTGGCGTCGGTGAGGTTGCTGCCAGAGACGGTGGTGTAGCCCATGGTTTCTCCCAAATGAAAAGGCCGCGCGAAGGCGGCCTCGTATCAAATTGTTTAGTCGCTACTTCTTTGTTGTCGGATAGCGACGCTTCATATCCTGCTGTGCTGCTACAGATGCCCCAATGATGTGGGGCGTCATTTCGCGGATGCCCGCCATCACCTGGGCGCGTACTCCCGCAGGATCTGTTGCGCCGCGCGCATCCACATTGAAGTGAAATGTGTGTCCGCCGCCATTGCCGAGCATGTCATTCGGCACTATCGTGCCTGCCGAGCGCGGAATAAAAAGCTCCGGACCACGCTCACCAACAATGGCTGGCAGATTGGAAGGTATGGGCCCACCATCCGCAAAAAACGGCAGAGAGGAAATGATATCTCCAAAAGAGAAGCCGCCGGCAGCTTCCCCTCCCGCCTCACCGCCTCCGATACCAAGCATTCCACCAAGCAAGGATGAAATACCACCAGCCGCACTCTGTTGGTCAGCGCTCTTCACCCAGAAAGGATTGGACTGTGTGCCGTCCGGCTTTGTCTTCGGCCCGAGACCGAAGGCTGAGAGAATAGAGCCTTCTGCTTTTTCGAGACTGAATCCAGCGACTGCGCGGAATAGCTGCTCGCCAACTCCGGCAAAACCCGTACGCTTGCCTGTCATGGCATTCAGGAGTTGGTCGTTTATGTTTCGCAGCGTACTCTCCGCAATTTGCCGCATCTGTCCAGCAGCATCCCTCGTAGCAGCGATAAAGTCATTCAGCGCATCTTTAACACCCACCATCGCGCTCGATCCAGTAGCGTAGATGGATGCGTTGTCCTGCATGATTTGAATTTGCCGCTGGCCTTCTAACTGCGCTAGCTGATTGTTGACTTCTGCAATCTTGGCGGATTTTTCAATGATCGAGAGTGTTGGGTCCGATGAAAGCTGTTGCAGAACTGCGTGAAGTTGCGCGACAGATTCTGCATACTCCTGCGCGTGAAGGCGCGCCTTCATCTGCGCTGCGTCCAAGCGCGACATCCTGCCAGTTGCCACTTCCATTTGCAGCGTGAACTGTGCGATGGCATCTGCATTGCCTCGCTGGATAGCATTGTATTCGTTGATGTTTTTTATCAGGTCCGCGGCCGCTTTTCCTTGCTGTTGCAGCCACGCCTGGTCCGTTTTTGCAAGATCAGTCTGATTCACCGGGCTAGAAGCCGTTTTCTCGAATTCAGCCTGAGAACGCACGTTTTCCGCACGCACGGACGCCAACACCTTATTTGCCTCATTGACGGCATGAAGAAACGACTCTGATCCAGAGCGCTCAATCAGCACCCGGTCCATCCAGAACTGGATCTCCCGTTGCTTTGTTACATCCTCGGATGCCTTCAGGGCTTCCAGTGCATCCTCATCATTCTTGATGATCTGCTGCTGGACTTTGTGAAGTTCCTCGGCCGCGCGTCTCGCATCCTCAAGTTTCTGCTGACGCGCCTGGTCAGAACCAAGCTGCTTCTCTAAGCCTTCGTTTTGAGACATCTCCTGCAAGTAAATTGCTCGGTTTTCCAGGTTTCGGATTAGACCTTGCAGTATTGTCTGATTGGCTGTGTTGTCTAACGGTAGCGACGTACCGGGAATTGGGCGACCAAATTGATCCAGTTCAGGCTGCGCGGTTGGCAGAGATGCAAGTTGGGATTTGGTTTTCTCTATGCTGGTTTGAATAAAAGATGCCAATTCCTGACGCGCTTTACTCATGCCTTGCTCGTCATGCTGGAACGAAGCCTCAGTCATGCGGTCCGCAAGCCGAGTGATTTGGTCGTTAATATCCTGAGCAAACCTCGACACATCTCCGGTTCCGCCTTTGCCCAAAAATTCGCCAACGATTCCTATCTTCTGCTTTTCAAGAAGATCATTGATGATCTTCACATCGTTAAGTAGAGCTTTCGCAAGCTCATCAGCGCGAACACGAGCCTCATCCAAAGCAAGGGCCAAACCATTTTGTGGCCGGTGCTCCAACTTAGCTATCTGCATGGCCAGCCGATCATTCGTGACGGCGAGCTGATCGTTGGCAAGCTGCGCACTGAGGTTTAGGTCGCGGAAACCATCCTGTAAGGCCTTTGGAACCTTCAGGACGCCATCAATGAATTTATATACTTCCTCGCTGAGACGATAGATCACACCGCCCAGCGCGAGCGCACCGACGACTGGAAAGGCAGCCTTGAGAGCTGTACCAACACCTGGAAGCATTGTCAGGAACCGCTCTACCGCGCGCACATTGCGTGTGATGTCGCCCTCAAGCAGACGAATGGATGCGGAAGCCGCCTGCATGCTCGTGACTCCCGTATGCCCGAATTCGCGCGTTGCCTGGTTGGCGCGCTTGATTCCTGCCTCTACCATCGCGATGGTGCGAGTGAACTGCGCAGCATCACCTTTGATGATAATTGTCAGTGTATTTTCATCTGCCATTTAATACATCTCCACAGAGCTTTGCTCTTCCATCCACTCTTCCGCCATCTGGCCTTTATATGCCCTGTTCACGCCCTTAAACAGCGAGTCGGATATTTGCTGGATGGCTTCCGGAGTAGCGGACTCAAATGCATTGCGAAAAAATGGATGCGCAGGCACGTTGCCGACAACCATGCCAGGTCCGCGTGTTTTTCCATTTTTCAAGACACGCGAATAACCACCTCGCACCAAACGGTGTCCATATTCCACCCAGCGAGCAACATGGCTCGTTAGCTTGCCAAACTTCACAACGTAGATAGGTCCGCCCGTACTCTTTGCTTTCTGGACGATGACATCTGACTTTAGCGCACCCGGAGGCAAAGCAGTACCAGATGGAAGCTCAGGCCGCTCCGGAGCCGACGAAATCACAGCAGCCTGATAGACCACGGCACCTTTGCGAAAAGCAGATGCAAGAATCTGCTGCTGCTTTTCTGCCTTGAGCGAGTTCAACCGCTCTTCCAGCGCCTTGCTATCGAGTGCCATGGAAAATTGATCTGCCATTTTTGTTCAATAAAAATGCCGCCCAGTTTCAGGCGGCATTTGTTTATAACCTATTGAAATTCGATCAGAACGAATCTGCTCCAACTTCCCGCGCTGAACGAACGGCTGCTACCGTGGTGCGATAGCGCTCTGGAGTCATCCATGCTAAGGCAACATCATTGTTCACCTGCGCAGCCACGAGATGATATTCAGCAGTACTCCATACTCCGAGCGTGGCCGCCTGGTCCCTTCCATCAGGCTGTCCAAACTTTTCTACTAGTGCGGGAAATGCGCCCTTCCAATCCATGCCCTCAAGAATCAGCTTCAGAGATACTAACTTATTATCATGGAAGCTAACTTCACCGCTGAAGTCCTGACAAACCATGTCCTTGCTGGCACCCAGTCCGAGTCGAAGACAGTCCAGCGTCAGATCAGAATCAGGTTTATCTGCCATCATCCAAAGATCAGCACATGGATTGAAAACATATTTCTTCATGTGCTTTCCAGAAGCAGGGCGTTTCTCCGATGCGCATTGCGCAATACGCTTTTGTAGATATGGAGCGCGCGCAACAAAATCGTTCCAGGACTCGCCAAGACGATGGCCTTCTACCGTCGGAATATCAGAAGCAGCTTGCTGCGCTCTTACAGGTATCGGACTCGCAACCAACTCATCCAGCAATCCATAAACAGGAGTGAATTGCCCTTCAATTCGATTGATTTTGTTGTTGTGCATCTCCTGAAGACGAGGCCTGATGATCAGGAAATATGTGAGTCCCGCACCTGTTCCAACTGCTACACCATTTCCAACCGCAGCCGCAGTGGCGGAGTTGTCCGTCTTTGTAACCGTCAGACGACCACTGCCATTGTAATCTGGACCATCATAGACGGTTTTCGTTTGGGCAAAACCAAAAGAGCATGTCAAGCATAATAATATAGGTACCCATATTTTCATCGGTTCATCTTTCTTTTGCACCAGTCAATATCTCGATCGAGCTGCTCTTGAATATTTGCATCAGAAAACTGAGTTTTCGCCCACTCTAAATCTGACACGTACTGAGATAGATTTTTTTTCGTATCAGATGAAATCCCTATTTTTCGTTCGATATCAATAATCTGCATCTCTTTTTCAGTATTCCGGATGCGGAGGTCACGGTTCTCAGCCTCAATCTGCGCATTGGCCTGGTCAAATCCCTGCTGAATAGCAACTGGAGCGGCTTCCGCGTGTTTAGCCACGGAGGCAATATACAGCCCTACTCCGCTCAAGGCTATGACAACAGCAATCACGATGGCGGCCTTTTTCATGCCGTCATAGTTTATCTTATGAAATGCTGCATTACCAGCCTTATTTCCTGAGCGATGGCCTGACGTCTGCGGCGACGAACCGGCTGCCGCTCCGTTTTCGCTTTCATCCACTCCGAAGGCATGAAGTCCTTGACTTCCACCGACTTCTCAGGGCGGCACATACTGAAATTAACCAGGTAACAGGCGATCTGGGCCAGCATAAATTCATGGTGTTCTGTCTCATGTTCACGCCGCTTCACCAGCGCATCAAACTGCTTTGGCGTAAGCGCGTAGAACTCGCCATCAGAAAGGCCGAGGTCATATCTTGCAATTGACCAAATCCTGAGCCACTGCTTCTCCGGCGGCTCCGTGGGCGCTTTTAAGCGTCTGCGTCCACGGCCCCGGTAGGGTCTGGCTTTGCCTCTGGCATGGCCTTCTGCCACGCTTCCGCGATGGCGCTGGCAATGCCAAAGACATTAGAGATGTTCACCATCTCTTGCGCTTCCACAAAACCGATCTCCGGATGATGCCTATGCAGCGCGCAGGGGAAAATCATCTGGATGGATGACAGGTTAAGCTTCGGCAGCGCGGCCAACAGATTAATATGGTGCCCTGCTCGAATGAAATGCGATTCTGCTTCAGCAAGCGCAGCAAAATCAAAGCACAGTTTATATACTTTTCCGTCGAGGTTTAACTCAACGGGAGGATTTACAGGATCAACAGGAGTTTTCTTTTTCGACATGTTTATGTTCCTTGTGGATTTTAACTGCCAGCCGTGAGCGTCACCGGTCCAGAAATCTTGAGGCCGACTGTCCAGGAGATTTCCTTTGTTACGTCCACATCAAATTCGCGCGATTCAACAATCGCACTGAATGAATAGGTATCGCCTGTTGTATTCTGCCCGGCAGCCAGCGGAAGCACGAGTTTAAAATCGTAGACTGCCCCGCTTGCGAACGCCTGCTCGACGACAAGCTGTCCTGCGTCGCTGGACACCCGGTTGCCGGAGAGCTTCAGACTTCCGTTGTCGCGGATCGTGGTGATGAACTCCTGGTCTGCTCCGGAATTGAAATTTGTCACGTCAACGGTATTCCATTTGGCACCGCTGATGCCACTGGTTTTTACTTCGCCAATCGGAGTGAACGTTTCTGTTCCGCCAGCCCCCTTGACGCCGCCAATCGAGAGCACACTGCCGCGTCCCGCCTGCGCTTTGCTGCCCGTATATGCCATTGTTTTCTCCTAAGAATTGAAGGTGTACAACAAATAGAACTCAAGCATCCGGCGGAAAAACCGCGAATCAGCGCTGAAGAAGTCAATGCCTGGATGCAGCATCATTGCGTTCGACAGTACCGTGCCGTCGCTCAGGTAGCCATGAAATCCATTGAGCGCCTTGCGCACAGCTTCAGCTAGGTTCTTCGCGCCTTCTGGCGTTACTGCCCAGCAGTCAATCTGCACCCGAGACCGCTGGAGACCCGACGTGTCAAACGTTGGCGCGCTGGATCCACCGACAAACTGGTAGCCGATGCACGGATAAGCAGATTCGTCTTCCGGGACCACCATCTGGAATATAGACCGCGCATCGCCGGTAGCCAGCAACGCCGTAACACCAGCATCTGCGGCAAGAATGCTTACCAGCCCCTGATCAATCACTGTGCGCCATCCACTTCTTTGCAATAGAGCAGGAGCACCAGATTGCGCTCCTGCACGTTCTCGATGTACAACACAGTGAATATCCGTGCACCGAATACGATCTGATACCCGGCCTTCAGCACATCTGACGTCCAGCGAATCTTGACGACGTGCGATACCTCAGACACAAGCTGCGAGGCCTGCGATGTCTCGCGTCCTCCGGCGGTATAGATTGACGCCATATCTGAACGCACCACGGTCCAGGACGACGGCGTTACCGACGCACCGAACGATCCAGACTGGACTGCATTTGCCGGCGCCTGAATCGTGATCGGATGCCGCAGTTCGCCAGAATTGATGGCCAAAGGCGAAGGCCTTGGCCGGTTAACCACGCGTTGGAGCAAAGTCAATCACCGCATCGTTGTAGAGCATCATGTCAATTTCCGGCGGGACTTCCTGCCAGCGATTGTCGTACCAGTTCGAAACCAGCAACATGATCGTGCGCCGAAGCGACTGTGGGACCGCAGTCACAATGGTCGAATCGGGTTGCTGCATCGGTGGATTCAACGCAACGTTGTGCGTATCAGGCGCGGCAGCAGGATTGGGATCATAGCCTGCCGTGAAGTCAATTTCGACCGCGTTTGCCACATAAAGATCAGCAGGCCAATATTGCCCAGGCACTGGAAAAATGCGCGCTGGTTCCGTCATGCGGTCCAGCACAAAATCCACGTCTTGCCGCATGATTTGCGCATTGCCGGTTGGGTCTATGTATCGCATCTGCTGGACGCTGATGACGGGCGGAAACGGCAGCTTAATCATCTGCGAATAGTTCCACAGTGTAGTTGAATAGCGCGGCAACGAATAATAGCTTGGCGGATAAGCAAGCTGACTCTGGATGGTGTCCGTGTAATAAGGGTGCGAGTCGAGCACCATACGGAAGGTGCGCTGCGCAATGGCCCGCCCTGTTATTTTTTCCGCGTGCTCGCGTGCTGCCTGGATGAGTCCAGCGATGAGCTGGTCATCGTCAGTGAATGTATTGCCAATCCGAAGAAAATTCTTCATTTCAGCAAGCGTCACCGGCTCTGCCTGTGGCAGCGAAGTTTGACGGACGTATCCCACGTTATTTCGTGCTCTTCCTGGGCTTGCGTGGTTTGGGAACAGGCTGCGGCTTGATGGCTTTCTCAGCAGCCGGGACCAGCATAGATGACTCAGGTTGCATGCGTTCGTTTTCCAGCCCGCAGCTAGGACAAATGGCAGCAATGCCGCGCGCGCGAACAAATTGACGGCGGCAATAGTCGCATATGTCTTCTACACGCAGGCGAGGCGGAATGGATGATAGCTGATCAGACATCTTAAAAAGATTGGGCCTTTTCGGATTTCCCTACTAAGGCCCAACTCCCCAAATTGAATCGTTATCAGGCGGCCGCCTGTGTCAGATACTTCACCGGATGCGTGCCTGCATCGAGCAGGTTACCGTCATAGCGTGCAAAACCGATGAAGGCAACCTGTCCATAGTCTGCATAGCGCTCGACCAGCCGCAATACGGACAGTTCTTTCACACGACGAATGATGTATTTGTCCAGCTTGCCGAACAGCACAGTCTTCGCATTTACAGCGATGGCAGGCAGATCATTGTTGATGCTGTAACCATAGCCGTTGATCGTGTCCGGATCATTCACAGCCAGACCAGGGAGCCAGAGAGGACGCCCATATTTGTCCTTGAGCTTCTTGATCTGCTTCAGCGTGGAGTCGTGCATCATGTATTTCGCACCACGGCGATAGAGTGGATCAATCGAGTGTTCCAGCTCAATCAGGTCATCCGATCCAATCGAGGTCCCGCCGGTTTCCGAACCACCATCGTTACCCGAGGACCCGCCCGCAACTGGGCCTGCGGTCGCGGCAACGAGAATTCCCTTGGGCTGATTGGTGCCAGTCCCAACTGTGAAATGATTGTTGAGAATGCGTCCTATCCGAATCGCAAACTGGTCCTTCAGGAAAGATTCCAGGTCGAAAGCGGAATCCTGTAGCAGCTCGATGGACACTTTCACCATCTTGGTTGAATATTTGTAGGCCCCAAACACCACGTTTCCGAGACTAAGATCACCTTCACTTACCTGCTGACCTTCGCCAATCAGCTCGCCAGTGGTCCCCGTATCGTTGTTTGTAGGATAAGGTAACGATTGACCTGTAGAAGTCTCCATGATGGTTGAAGTGTTGAGCATGTCGCCGTAATATTTGAGGGCGTTTTCTACCTCGTTCACAAAACCGACGGGCACGAAATATCCGCCCCCTGTCCCCTGCAGAGCGTTGCCACCGCCAGTGCCCATATCACGGAACTCACGCAGCAACGCGCGCTCTTCATCGGTCAGGTTGGCACCGCGGAATCCATATTCCCGGGGACCGTCGTACTTCATTGAGCGCGCCCATACTTTGCGGTAGCGTTCCTGCTTCTCTTTGTCTGTAACACCAGCATCAACACCGACCCTGCCTGCCGGAGGTGCGCCGGTTTGGCGCGTCTCCTCATCTGCAACAGCCGCACGCTCCAGAACGTCAATTTCGGCCTTAAGCGCATCGCATTCGTCGAGCATCTGCCTCGCCTTGGCGTTGCGCTCTTCCTTGTTGAGAGATTGGTTGTCAAGGATATCATTGGCATCCTTGGCAAGCTTGAACCGCTTTTCACGCAGTTCGCGGGCCTTTGCGTAACTTCCCTGTATTGGCATTGTTTCTTCTCGCGTAATTGAATTTGTGTCGCGCCATGCGCGCCGCGCATGTGCTCACATTCCGGCCAGAACGCTCGTCATCCAAGACAGCGGCATCCCGCACGAACCAGCCAGCGAAACTTTTGCTGTTAATTCATCTGCACCAGATGGGCGCGCTTCTTCAGTCGCATGCGCTCTTCGCCGCAGTTGCAATTGCTGTTGCCACAGGTTTCCGAACCACAGCCATCGCAATCGCAGTTTTCGCATTCGCCAGATTGGCAGGAACCGCATGGACAAGTGCAATCACCATCGCCATCTTCTACATCGCGACGGCTGAACTTCTGCTTGTCTTCTTCGCTGACATCAATGCCGTATTCTTCACACAAGCGGAGCAGCTTTTTCCATGCCTTTTTCTTTTCCTCTTCGCTTACACCCTTGAGTTGATCGAAGCGGGCCAAGGCGTTGCGCAGATGACCCTTTGTCTTCTCATCGGTAGAGAATTTCCACGGCAGTTTCCAAGTAGAGGTGTCATCCGGGTTGCCGACGATCAGGAAGCAGTCGGCAGTCAAATCTTCTCCATCCACGCGCTTGGTCTTTTTGTCTTCAGTGCGAAGTGAAGGAACATGGCTGCGCACCTCTGCAGGGATGCCCTGCGGCCACAATGCCCGGGCGTTTACGCTTGTGCCTTCATAGGCGGGATATGTGACTGGACCAACGTCATACAAGTCCACATCTTCGATCTCACGATGCTGAATAATGTGACCATCCGCATCTGTTTCTTCATGCCAAGTTTGCTTTGTTGCCACAAAGGCAAAACTGCAACCATCAATATCGCCGCGCTCCACCATGCCTTGTACATCCGCGGCGATGCGGATTTCAGGATCTGTATCACATTCGTAATGCAGTCCAGTATCATCTTCTGTCATGCGCAGCGTATTGGACTTTGTCCTGCCGAGAAGGTTGTCAGGATTGTGATTGAACAAACACCGCACATCCTGCTTCTCTTTCAGTGCGCGACTGAAGGCCCCAGGCTTGATACTCTCGAAAAACCAGCCATTGTCAAATTTCTGATTGTAGACTGCGGCATAGCCTTCAATGCCCGGTTTATCTCCACTCTTCGCGCGAAGCTGACCACCACGAATGAACCGCCGTTCAATTTGCGGCATGTGTTTCTCCTTCCTTTGCCTTGAGGCTTGCCGCCTCTCTGTATGCGGCAATGCGCAATGCACGGACCGCGCGCTGTAATTCCTGACTGACCGTTTCTTCAGCACTTTCGGCGGTCCATTCGGCAGCACGCTTTTGCATGGCTGCGAGATATTCCTCGACAAATTTTCCGCTTTCCAATCCAGGCTGTGCGTCCAGTTGCAGTGATTGTGCTGCCACATCAAACCATGCATCACGAATACTGAAAAGAACAGGACCAAAAGCCATTTGAATAGCTTTTAAATCCCGCTGCTGTCGCGTGATAATGCGCCCAAACGCATCACGAAATATTCGTGAAAATGGACGCATACGCTGATCGTCCGGCTTGTCACCAACACCAGCACCATCCTGATGGTTTGGATCCAGCGGCGTCTCAGTGAGCGTCATGTTGATAGGCATCCAGTAGTCTTCCGCCCACTTCTCATCAATAGGATTGAGTTTTTCAAACGCGCGTATGTCATTCGTATTCAAAAAGCCCCACTGGCGGCCAGTTCCATAGAATTTTTCGCGGCTGGCAGCATCAGGACGCAGCATGTCAGTAATATCGAAGTCAATGTAGAAACGGCTCTTTGGCGTGCGTCCAATGCCGATTGAAGGGAACATTTTTCGCTTCCACTCAAGCTTGATCGCATTCATCCATGGCGAAAGAGTGTACTGGAAAAATTCCTGTGCCATTTGTTCGGTGCTGGACCGCGTGCTCTTATTTACATCACCGACCATATGCGGAGGCACATGGAATACGGCACAAATCTCACTTCGCAGGCGGTCTTTTGTTTCGACCATCTGCGACTCCTCCGGCTTGTTGCTGATGGGCTTGAAATTGAAGCCAGGCGGAAGGACCGCCACGCGATGACTGTTTTCTCCCCCTTGCGCTTCCATCCATGAACGCCGCGCCTGCTCTTTTGCTTCTGGCGTCATGGCCGCCGGCATTTCAAGTATTCCGCTTGGACGCGCGAAGTTGGCGAAGTACTTTGCGCCGAATTTATCTGTTGCAAGGGCAAGACCCAGCGTCTGGCGTGCAAGCCAGACAACAGATTGTCCTATACGCCCATCGAACGTCAGGCCCGGAACATGAAGCATGTCCTCAGCAGGAATGAACCGTCCAGCGCGTGCAGTCTCCGCATCCACGTCGCTGCGATCTGCATCGTCAATCCCGTCGGTCGTACGATACACCAACGATCCGGCGGGCAAGTTTACCGGAAAAGGCCGCCATGGCTCCGGTTCCAGACGCATAGGAGAACTCAGGCGATGGGGCCGCGTTTTGTATGGATTGCGCGGCCAGATTCCAATGATTTGATTGCCAGCATCTCGCTGCAATTCTGCATATGCATTTCCCCATGCGAGCGAATGCGCCATGTATGCCTTGAGAAAGGTATGGCGCGACATTTCTGGATTTGGCTCGATATGGATGATGTCATACAGGTCATGCTCAAAAGCAATACGATGCGAAGCCCGGCCATTGCCCACAATGCTTCGCTCATAAATATGCAATGGCAGTGAAGCAATAGTCCCTGCAATCAAATCAACGCAAGCCAGGAAGATGACCGCCTGGAAGGCCGTCAGCTCGCTGACTCGAATGCCGGAATCGGTGCGGCCGCCGTTAAAGATATCGAGCAGCCACTCTGCCGGATAGCTAAGCGGAGTCTGCGGATTCTCAAGGCTGCTTCGCTTTTCGCGGAGGTCCGTTAGCAGCTCGCTGAATATGCCTGTCTGTAGTTCCATCCGGTTTTTACCAGACCTCGATCGTTCCTGCGGTTGCAGGTGAAAGCACCATAGCGCGACTAAGCGCCATAATCAGAGCAACGGTCCCGTCAATTTTGTTCTGCACGCGATTGCGGACCGGGAAGATGTTCTCCTTCCGGTCCCGGTGACAAACAGTGTTCGATATCATCCAGCTAAGGACCGGATTACCATCAAAGTGAAAACGTCCGCTCAACACAATGGCTTCCAGTTCTTTCATTGGCGCCGACATATTCTCAATGGTCTGCTTGATCTCAACACACTCTACACTTTGGTTCCAATCTTCACGCTCGCGAAGGAACTGTATCAGGCCCGCGGCATGGAATGGATCGAAAACAATCTCGCGTAAGTTGAGGGTCCGAGAATCCGCTGCCAGGTCTTCAATCACGCGGCTGTAATGCGTCACATCTCCAGGCGTCTGGATGAGATATCCACGGTCCCGCCATGCGCGGAAGTGCGTGTTTTTCTCGTCCTCGACTGCAACCTGATTCAGATAGTGACGGCTGAAGCAGTAGTAGTGATCACCATCATCCTGTTCTCGCTTGAAAAGCCGCACACTGGAAACCGTGTCAATTCGTGATGCCAGATCGCAGGACTCAATGCACATATCACCCGCGAAATCCTCAATCCTGAGAGGCGCGGCGCACTGGTTCCACTTCTCCATGTTCATCCAGGCAACATCTGCATTTACCCAAATGTTCAGGTTCTTCGTCTTAAACTGGTTCTGCTGCCGTGCGCTTTGCGCTGCCTGCTTCTGATCGTGAAATATCTGTTCCGGATTGACTGATACACCGAGATTTGGGTTTGCCATCTGGACGGCTTTTTTCGTAGTCCATCCGATTCCTTCATCTACCGTGAAGATGATCCCAAACAGCCGATCATTTTCGCGATGCCCTTCCAGGACTTCCTGCACCTCAAGATGTTTGTCGAAGCACGGAGAACTCATATCGCTGCCCGCTGTAGTGATCTCAAACAACAGCGGCTGACGCCGTGCCTGCATTCCAGTCCGCGCCCAATCTACCAGGGAATTTGTTTTGTGTTCGTGATACTCATCAACGAGCACGCACGAAGGAGATGGTCCGTCACCTGGATTACCTTTGAGCGGCTTAAACGCGCTGTTCTTCGTTGGAATTACAATGCTGGCGGCATTGCACCATATTCCGAAGGCCTCGCGTAACTGCGACGATGCCAAAGCCATGTTCCGAGCAGCACCAAATACTTCTCCAGCCTGCTCCTTTGATGTTGCGCCGGCAAATATCTCTGCGCCATATTCCCCATCAGCGCATAGCATGTAAAGCCCAATGCCGGCTGCAATCGGAGTCTTTCCATTCTTGCGCGGCACTTCCCAATATGCTTCCGTAAATCTTCGGTAGCCGTGCTTCTTGTCAACCCAGCCGAAGATACTGCACAAACCAAAAATTTGCCATCCCTCCAGTTTGAATAACTGACCACGCGCCGCGTTTCCGCGGAAATCATCTTTGACATGCGGCAGGCCCTCGAAAAATCGGCAGAAACGATTGGCCTTTGCAGCGTCAAAGCGCCAGCGATACGTATCGAGTCGGCTCAACCTCAGGTCATCCAGATGGCGCTTACAAGCAAGCCTTACCCATTTGCATGCGATTGTTGTTCCATCTACAACATCGCGCGCGTAAGATTCGGCACGCTCGGCATAGCTAATTTGGCTTGCCGACTTCTTCGCTTTCTTCATTTACCAGATCAATAAATGGATTCGTAGGTGCGTGCACCGGAGCAGTAGGCACTACATTCACCTTTGACCGGTCTGCCGGATTCATTCCCATCTTTCCCAGCAAAACATCCAGTCGCGAATAATCACCTGCTTTTGCTCGATCATTGCGAACGCGATACATCAGGCGGCAAGCCAACTCTACATGCCAGCGGTCGGCTGATGTAAGTACTCCAGGTGGAACTTGCTCGACTAACTCATTCCATATCTGCAACAGCGCCTTGGCCGTAGGCGAATATTCACTTAAGAAGCTAGCTGGCGGAGGACCGAGCGGGCCGTCCGGCTTTGGCTCATTCGCACGCTCCTTTTTCCGCTCTGGATGCCTATCGAAAGTTCCGCTTAACTCATGAAGTGCGGTTGGCTTTCTTGGTCTTCCTTTGCCCATATAAGCAATTGCACCATCGCGGCGCTCTCCTACATCTGAGTTAATGCGTCAATGGCTGCATCTCGCTCAATAAGCCATTTCCTATGTCGCTATCCGATCGTCCGAGTGTTGTCAGCATCCCCAATTCTCCAATTTTGGAGATGCAAAAATTTGATTGGCTCACGGTCTATGGGCGGTCGCCTTCGTGGAATATAGACCCCCACCCCCTCGGCCAAAACCACCGTCCTCCGAAGCAGTCTTACGCGAGTGGCAGCTATCGCAGAGCGGTTGCCAATTCGCTGCATCCCAGAAAAGCCAGTATGCACCTTTATGTGGCACGATATGATCCACGCACGTTGCGCGAACCGGCAATCCTTCATGCAACCCATATGGATCTGCACAAAATGGATGCGCCAGCAAATATGCTTTGCTCGCACGCTGCCAGCGATAGCCGTATCCGCGCTGCGCAGCCGTTTGTCGGCGGTCGCGCCCTTTTCCGCTTGCCCGACAGCGGTCGCAATATCCAACCTCTACAAGATTGGCGCAGCCTTGTGTACGGCATGGCACCTTCGCGGCACTTGGCATTCTATTTACTGTTCATGACGGATTCAGCGAGATCATGAATCATCTGATCAATCGCTGGTTCATCTGGGTCATACCATTTGCGATCCATCAATTGCACTTCGAGCGTTTGCGCCTGTGCGTCGTAAGCCCAGCGCAGCGTTATCCCGCGCGAACTTGCGAGGCCAGCATCTGACGTAATATCAATGCCAGTCTTTTCCTTTACTGCCGCTTTCAATGTTTCCCAATTCACAGGAGTAAAAGGAGTGAATTGCTGAATGGCATGCATCTCTGTCATTGCCGCACCAGAACTTTTTGTTTTGCACGAAGGAATTTCAGTTGCGCCGTGAGCGTTTTGCGCCGCTGCTCAATTTCAGCAATTGCTTTGCGCACCAGACGCAACTGTATTCGCTCTTCCTTCCGCATGGATGGCACGCTAAAGTTTGATCCCCAGCTCGGCCGCGAAGTGAACAATATCAGGCCACACGCTTTTGATGTCGGCCCACTGCTGCTGAGTCAGCGATACGCTGAGCAGTTGCGCCGGATTATGCGCATCCATAGAAATATCGCTGACGACTTTGCTTGCTGCGCCTAAGAGCACTGCCAGCGCTGCCACCGCTCCAGGCGCAGCTTTTTCTGCTTTGCTGAAGAATCCCAAAATATCCTCAGCAGCCACCTCGATACCTTTTTCGATGTTCACAAGTATGTTAGCCATTCATTCTCTCCAAATTCACCTATTGCTTTGCATCGGCCGCATGGATCGCAACCAGCCCGGTGGACACTGAGCTATACAACATCGTCCAGTCCACATGCTGATGTTGCAGCACTGCTATGCCCGCCTGGATCAACGCGCCGGCAATTGTCAGAATCCCGATCCATGTGGTTCGATTCCCACGCAGCTTTTCCATTACTCAACTCCTAATTGAAATCGAGATCTACCAGCACATGATCTGGGCTGAGACCTGTCCACGCGCATACATGAGCAATGTAAGCTTGCGTGTTGTTTTCGCCGGATGGAGCATATCTTCCAATTGCCTGCGCAATAGTGAGGCCCTTGTAATTGGCTTCCAGCAGTTCGCGGAGGGCCTGCCAGCCTTGCGCTTCGCTCGGAAAAATGGCGAAGCCTGCATCGTCTTGCTCACGCGCTCCAAGCCGATACGCAAACGATCCAAAGCGAATATTGCCTGGATTGTTATTGCGCCGACAACGTGCGCCAATGACCGACCAGCCTTCCTGCCGCGCAATCGCATGAATAAAACTCATCATGAGTGCTTCCATAACATTGCGCCAGCGGCAATCAGCCACGGCACAATCACTTTCAAAAATTCCCAAACCCCGCCTTGTCGCGATTGGCCCGATGTAAGCGCATCAACCTTTTGCGCCAGACTGCTTACCATTTCCCGCAGCCCGGTACTTTCTGCCTGTTTGATCCGCATGTCCTGAAGCATTGTGTTGATGGCTTCCACTTTGAGCAGCACGCGGTCCTGCATGTTCTGCTGACCATTACGCAGATCGTGAATGTCCTTGCGGTTTTGTGTATGCTTATCGTCTAATTCGCGTCGCAGGATGTCATACTTTTCTCCTACTTCGCGGCGCAGATCATCTCGAAGCGCATCAATCTTCTCTTCCAGCACGGCTTCATCCAAAGCTTCTCTCCCGCACTATTGTTGGCAGATTCAACGCTGGCAGTTACAGCGCCCGCAATATTTTCTTCCTTCTTCGGTGCGCTCCGGAACTTCACGAAAAAACTGACGGCCACAGAACTCGCATAATTTAGGCTCCATAGTTTTACCAATGCCCGGCGTAGCTGCCACCAGGTTGAAGTCCAGCGTCTGGTTCGTAGGTCCATTCAGGATTGACATGGTGACACCTTCACGCACAGCGGATCTTCACGTCGCGGCGCAAGCCGCTTCCATAGCCGGACTTTTTCTGCCGTGCGCTCGATGAAATCTTCCGGCGCGAATTTGCGCGCTATCCTCTCCATTCGTCTCGACTCTGACAGATGTGCAGTCCGCGATTTTCCACGCGCGAACGCAGTACCCGCAAATGCCTCCATCTCTCTTAGTGAAATGGAAGGATTCGAGGATCGCGATGGAATCTCTTTGTCAGTGGGACCAGCACCAAATGGCTGATAGCCGATATGATTGCTCATATCGTCATACACTCTGCGCCAGATGCCTTTCTCTACTCTCGACTCGCCCGCGGAGAAACTGGTGCGGCGAATAATACGCCAGCCAAGCGATGTATTGTCCGAAAAGACCAGGAATTCCTGATTGGTTTCTCTCTTGCGGAACTTTGCCACGGCTTTATTTTCAAAAGCGCAGCAGAAAAGTCATGTGAACGGAAGAGACACCTCAGTCGAGGCAATCTATAAGGCCCACTACGCAGTGCCATCCAGAGCTATGCTGGCGCGGTAGATCGTTATTTTCTACGGCAGTTGAGGAGTCTGCCAAAAAAATCCTAAATGCAGAATAAGAACAAATCAGGCGTCCGACAACACATTTCTTTTCAAAAGTCCTATTTCGTTACTGTTTGTGTTGCATTCTGCAACGTTGTTGCATTTTTTCGGACCGCATAGTCAGAATTGCGACACACTCCAGAAGCTCCACCGTCGTAGAATCCCGCGTCAACAAAGCATCTGCATTCCCGATGTCATATTCATTGCTGGAGAGCAGGCTGCTGAACAGAACGACCGGAAGAGATGCACTGAATTCCTTCACATTCTGCGCAACGTGGCTGGCATTCGTATCCAGGTCAATCAGCACGAGAGAAACATCTTGAGTTGCGAGCAGCGTATGCATTGCATCCGGATCGCGCGCTTCCAGCACGCGATAGTGCCCGCGCGTCTCCAGCAAGAACTTCTTGCACCCGCATACCGTTTCATTCTTCGACATCAGCAGTAAAAATTTTCGCGGTTTCATTGCCTCACTCCCACTCTCGATTCACGCCAACGAGCCAGTGCCTGCTGGTCAAGAGGCCAACTGTCAGGCCTCAGCCAATGTCCCTCCGCGATGAACTTCCACGGGCCCCACTGAATGCGCAGAAATGGCGTGACTTTGCAGTACTCGTGCCACGAGGAGATAAATTCATCAGCAGCGTCATAGGCTTTTCCGGTGTTGCGAGCTTTCCAGAGGGCCAGTTGCTTACGCAACGCGCGCTTAATGCGTTCACTGGTGAAGCCGCACTCGCGCATCACGTACTCAAGCGCGTCTTCGAGCACACCCCCCTCCAGTAGGGAGGGGGTAGGGGGTGGGTTTGTATTGTGTATTGTGTTTTGTTCACAATATTGATGCGGACCCCCTTCAGGGAGACACAAATCCCCCCGCAGGGAGACACTAGCGTCTCCTTGGGAAACAGGCGCGCAAAAGTTTTCCTCAGATTTTGTGTCCCCCAGGGAGACACAAATTTCGTTCGCTTTTGACTGATGCAGACGCTTACGAAGGGCAGTAACTTCCGCGCGCAGTTTGGCTATTGCTACGTCAGTGAATACATACGAGGATCGCTTGCGATTGTAGACCGCACCAAGACGCTCTGCGGCTTCCTTCAGGTCAAGCAACACGCATGTGCTCTGCGCAGAACCTTCCCCGCGCTGCAATCGCAAAATGCCGACGTATTCGAGGACAGCAAGGTTACGCCAGACTGCCGAGCGACTGATTCCTGTCGCATCGGCCAGCTTGCGCAAGCTATAGCTCACCGTCGCGGAATAGGATTCCCGCGTGAGATGCACGTATACCAAAACGGCATGTGGCCCCACAATCGGCTGGAAAGCATCATACAGCTCGTTATCCTGCCAGCAATGCCCCGGCTTGCGCTTATCTCTCAGCTTAATGTCTTCCATGTTCCCCAAGGCACAACTCCACTCAGCGATTCGCCAGTTCCAGCAATACATCTGCGTGACACGGCTGATTTAGCGGACACCAGCAAGCAAGGTTCTTGCCGCGTAGTTCATGAATTTGGTTGCGCAATTCGCCGCGAATCATGAGATATCGCAACATCGCAAGCGGCTGACGATCAACTGTTACTCCTTGTCCGATAATCTTCTCGCGAGTATCTTCTTTCGCTTCACGCGCGGACCTCCGGAAATTCCCGCCATTCCCGGCCATCCAGCATAGCGCCTGCGGCTTTCTTTCCGACGCGCACCATGTTGATACTCGAATCATCGGTGCAGGTGAAGATTATTTCCTTGTCACGAGGCTTAAAGTGTGTCTGATTCGGAACGCTGATTTTTAGACATGGCGCACCGTGCTGGTTCATCCAGAGACGCGGTTCCCATTCGCCCCATTGCTTGAAGAAGAACGAAACTCCCGCAGCCTGACACTGATCGCGCAGGCTGCGCACCCAGTCCGGATGCATGGGCCGTGCCTTTGGCCCGCTTTCACCGCCGACAATCACCCAGTTGAGTCCACGGATAGGATTTCTCGCTCCGCCAAGGTATTGGTAAATATCAATCATTTCCAGCAGTGGCTCTGCGCTGATGAACCATACAGCAGCAGGCGTCTGTAGCAGCAGCGGTATGCGCTCATCGGCTGTCTTCTGGTTCTCGACGCTCACGCCCGGCCAGACATTCGGCAAGGGCAACTCCAGAATCCCAGAATGCTTACCTGCGGAAATATCAAGCGCCTGAGAGCCAATGGCCTCTTCACGATTGTCTGTACTCAGGTAAAAATACTTCAACATCCGCTCAGGACGCTTGGTCAGCACCTGGAACGTGTGCTGCGGACACAGCGCCATCACGGCGAAGATGCGGTCAATCCACTCATCCGGCATGTTCTCGTGGAACAGGTCGGACATCGAATTAACAAAGATTCGCCGTGACTTCTTCCACTTCAGCGGGTCGAGCAGATGTTCTTCGATGAGACGTACTTCACCATTCCATTGCGGCATTCGCTCGCCTGAGTTATTGATGCGCACGAGTCCTTCATAGGGCTGACCTTTGCCGCCGAAGCGACGAGCAACACGCTCGGCATAGCAGTTGCGGCAGCCTTCACTCACACGCGAGCATCCCCGTATCGGGTTCCATGTTGCGTCCGTCCATTCGATGCTTGTCTTGTTCATCGCGCGGCCTCCAGCGCATCCAGAATGCGCTTGTCCACAGCAAGAACAGCGGCCTGTTCCGCTGTAGTATCCATGCCTGCGCACGTTTCTGCCTTCTCAAGCTCGCCAAGAAATTCTGCGACGATTTCGTGCGCTTTCCTCAGACCTGAAGCCGTGCTGCTCTCTTCACGCAATTCGCAGACCATCGCGGCCAGCGACTCTTTGGTCTCGCTTTCGATGAGTGCCGTCAATAATGCTGTCATCGCTTGCCTCTCTGAATCTCCTGGACAGTCAATCCATATGCATGAATCTTGCGATACACGAGCGTCTTGCTCACACCGAGATAGCGCGCGGCAAGTGCCACTTTCCCAGCCAGCACAATGGCGCGCACAATCGCTTTGCGCTCCATTTCTTCGAGCGGAGTGATAAAGTAGCGGCCGCACCCGCAGCACTTCTGCGCCAGCGGCTGCTCCAGCCCGCAGATGCACTTCACATTTTTTGTGACATCAACCACGTTAATCACCCGATATTTTGTTCAGCAAAGGTGCATCATTCTCTATCCTGCGTTTTGACATTTCAACGTATTCAGGATTTATTTCGATGCCTACATATTTGCGGCCAAGACGCAGAGCAACTACGCCAGTAGTGCCCGCTCCACTGAATGGATCAAGCACGGTTCCTCCTTCGGGACATCCGGCCATGATGCACAGTCGCGGAATTTCCTCCGGGAACGTGGCGAAGTGCATTCCGGAAAACCCTTGCGTCGCAATTTCCCACACGGACCGGCGATTCGCACCAAATGCTCGCTGCTCTGCATGCGTCATATGGTCCCAACGCTCATTGAATCCGGCATGACGCCGTGAGTGTCCACGCTGTTTGTCGCGGCATTCCGTGGTAGGACGTCCGCCAACAGCCTTCATGGTTCCATTGGCCTTTGCACCACCATTTGCTCTCAGACTTCCAGTTTGAGAGTCAATATCCTGTTGCCACCGCTGGACCGATGAAGGAGCGGCCCTAATCCGTATAGCAGCAGCGTCGAAGTAATATTTCGGCCGCTTGGTCAATAGAAAAATATACTCATGCGATGTCGTACAGCGGTCGGTAACAGAGAGAGGCATCGGATTCGGCTTGGACCAAACAATGTCTTGTCGCAACCACCATCCATCAGCCTGCAAAGCAAAAGCTAACCGCCACGGCATTCCCACTAAATCTTTGCGCTTTAAGTGAGGCACACGCCTGGTTACGCACTGCTGCCAGCCACGACGCTCTGATTCATAACTTCCGCCACCACCGCAACCTGATCCTGCATAACAATCACCTATGTTTACCCATGCAGTTCCATCCTTGCGCAGCACGCGACGTATTTCACGAAAAACAGAAAGCATCTTTTCTAAATACTCATGGGGAGTATTTTCCACGCCAATCTGTCCAACAACTCCGTAATTGCGCAGTCTCCAATATGGTGGGCTCGTAACGACACAATGCACGGAATCATCTGGAAGCTCCCGTAATCGCTCCAGCACATCGCCTTGCAAAATGCGCCAATCTTTCATCATCAATCGCGTCCCGACCATTTCTTCGTCTCTACGTCTTTCTTCAATACAAAGACACGCTGCGCGCGCCACTCACGCATGTATCGCGCATGGCACTTTCGGCATGTACGCTGTCCAGGACGCAATTGCCTGCCGCAGTTGCATTTCGTCTTTTTCTCACGCCATTTCATTGAAAACAAAAAGACCGTGGAACAAAACGTGTAACGTGGAACATGCAGCGGCATTAAGCGTTCGCGCGTACTCGCGGATAGCAAGCAGCAACGCTCGAAGCCGCTGCATGTTGTCCCTGCATGTCTCGCTCACGCAGGAAACATCATCAATATCTGCGGGCAGATGCCAGTTCTGCCCGTTTTACTTCCATGCCGGCATGTACTCCGATGTGAGTTGGAGGCGCTACGCTTGGCCCATCCTGCGCTACTACTTTCAGCACCCGCTGGCTCGGTACAAGGTCCGGATTCCCCGTAGCTCCCCGGACTGGCACTCGCTGCCTCTCTCAGCCCACCGGCTTTCTCTGTTTGTGCGAATCTCGAAATCTGCACGCCTGAGTGTTTCAAGAGCCACGAACTGGCCGTCTACGCATCTCGCGTAGCACCATGCTCAGGCGCTGCTTGTTAAGCGATAATCACTGCATCAGGCAGCGCATCGCTCAGATACTTCTTAATAGATCCCATAGTGTCGAGCTCCCACTTTGCGTCAATGTCAATGAGCGCCACAAGCGGAAGCGAATCTTTGACGCTCTTCATGCGCAGCAAAAATTTCGACTCAACCGGAGCAGCGTCGCGGAATGTACGCCAGGGAATGAGCGGAACGCCATCGGCAGGCAGAGTGACAGTATTCTTCACCACCGTGCCCGTCTTGACCGTTACAACCTGACTCATACCATCATCGGCCACCGCCACGGAATTCTCCGCAGAGAGTGTCGAGCAGAGTTGCTGGACTTTGACTGCGTTGTCGTTAAAGTAAAAACTGGAGCGGAAATCAATCAAGAACTTCTCCGGCTCATAGTAAGAATCAAACTTGAACGGCACTTCATCCACATACCTGGCACGCAGCCACACATGTCTGCGTCCGTAGTCATCAGCAGTCTGCGACACAAGCTCAACGACGCGATGGCCCACAATGCGAATAGCAACCTTGTCCGGCCTGTCATCCATCTTCGCCTGATATGCCGCGACAAATCCTGCCAGAGTGCTTACTTCGAGCGTTGGCTTGGTCCACTGCGGCGCCAGATCGCGCACTGGCGCACCGAGCGTTCCATCTTCCCTGAGTGCATACGGCTGACCGTTGACGACTTCAACGGCGGAGCGTCGCTGGAGTTTCTCAAAAAGGAAACCAGTAAAATCTTTCACGTCTTCCCACATTTGCTCTCTCCTTTTTTGCTCTGCGCGGTGCGCAGAAACGTTATTTCATCGCACCGCTTCCATCGAAAGCGATGACAGGAACTTCCTTCGGCTTTGGCGCACTCCAAAGCGGCATCTGACGCGGGTCATTCGCAAAGGCAACCAGCGCACCATCTTCAGCCTTGCCCAGGAAGCATTTCGACTTGTGCGTTTCGATGGCAGCCAGCTTCGATGAGCACTTGAATTCAGTCTCAATCGTCACGCGATCAGAGTGCGGCTTAAGAATGAGTTCCAACTTGATGACGCGCGTGGCGGTCGCCGGCGTGTTAGGGTCAGCGATATTTGCCAACGCGCGACGCAACTCAATGTCAAATCCGTCAATCATCGCGCCATCATTGATATTGCCGATATTGATCGGGACCAGTTCGACATCTACGGCCATAAGCCCACCATCCTTTCCAGCCAAAAAGCCATGCGTACCAACATGGGCAAAAACACAATGAATGCACCAAGCGCAGACATGACCACCATCATGCGCATCAGGCCAGGAATGCAGCCGCCAAAATGATCGTCTTCGCACAAAGGCGAAACAGGAACCACAACACGCGGTTGCACGTCGGTGATTGCGTGTATCCCTCTGGCTTGCCGGCTCTCATAAAATTCCTCGTATCGCGCACAGGAAAAGCAGTACTCATCGGCACCCGATGTAAGTTCATTGCAGCCTGGACAGATGCGCAGACCATCAGGAATTTCTGCAATCATGCCGCACGTCCTTTCTTGCCGCGCTTTTTCCTGCGGATCAATTCATGGATCTGCGCGGAATTTGGACGCCTGGTCAGCTTTCTTATTTCAGCCTTCTTGCGCGCTACCTCAGCAAAATGCGCACTCATGCAAGCCGGGTTCGTACAGACCGTGCGCGACGGACCAAGCCACATGCACTTATCGCCCGAAGGAAGATTGCACGAATCACCATTGCAGCCGCAGAACCGGCAGGTGCCCGGAGTGGGGGAATTCATTTCCCACCTCCGAACGTGATGTGCAGCGGAGGACTCAATGTCTGCGACTGCGTCTGTGCACCAGATTTTGGAGTCGAACCACAACGCTGGTAATTGCGAATAACGGTATAGGACATCGAAGCGACATCCACCATCTGCGCAATGCGGGCAAATCGCGCATGATGGTGCTGCTCCAGTAAACGCTGGCCTTCGATGCTTGCCGCAGTCATGCCCACTTCAAAAAATGCAAATCCGGTTTTGCTTCGCACCAATGCACCAGGCAAGAGTGCCTCATGGCACTGCGCATAAGGACGGCGCAGGCATTGTTCTGTCGAGGTCCAATCAAGAAAACGCGTGATGGCAACGCCGGACCACAGCGCGCCATTTATCGCTCTATCCTGCGGAGAGGACTTAACAATCGGCTTCATGCCCACAGCGCGGAGAAGTGCATCTTGATTCTGTGCAGGTCGTGGAGCATCAGGAATTTCAGCATGGGCGGCTACTGCTGCCAGCACAATAAAGATTACGAGTGCGCGAGTGTTCATTGCACACCGCCTTTGCGCTCCAACTCATAAGTCGAAATTCCGGTGCATGCATTCACACACGCTACAATGCGGCGCATGACCATCCACTCATCGGCAACAGAAAGGTCGCTGCCAAGCGGATCTACCATGATTGCGCCCTGCGCATCTTTGATCAGCCCCGCATCTACCGTCCACGGCTCATAAAAAGGAACATTCCGCGAGCGCGGCTGCTCCTCAACAGCCGCGTCCACAGGTTCACAGGATTTTTCTGCTTGTGCGTTTTTCCTTTCTGTTGGATTTGGTACATCGAGGAGTTCTGCGAGCAGCCTCTTCATGCGTCCGGTCCGGCACCAGTCGGCGTGCTCAAGCTTGCGATCTGAAATTTGCTCTGTAAGACATTCAGTGCAAATCACGCGGCCCGCCGAACGCGCAAACTGGACATCAACCAGATTGCGCGCGGCGAAAAGGATGTGAATGATGATTCGTTGCTGGTCAAGGGAAAACTGTCCGATTTTGGACAGTTCAGCCGTTGGCTGAAGGACACTGCGAGATGTATCCACGGAATTATCTCCTTTGTTTGCAAGGAGCGTTCCATGGTCTGGTAGGCGAGGCAGGGATCGAACCTGCAACCTACGGCTTAGAAGGCCG
>JAJPKO010000029.1 GCA_021323655.1 Acidobacteriaceae bacterium | reverse complement strand
TCGCACAATTGGTTCGGCTTGTAGGCTTGGAAGGTTGGTACAAACAGGGGGAGCGAGACCTCCGGGACGAGGACGATGGAACCAACCGAGGAAGCGGGAGTTGGAACGGGGAGCGGGACGGCGAGTGTATTGGGGCCGGTGGTTCAGATCGACGAAGGGCGCATTCAGGCGCATCTGGACACTACCATTTTGCATGCGAAACTACTCAGCAGAGCAAGCTCGTCTTCTGTGTGCGAAAAATAGGGTACGTTATCGATTTCTCTTCATTACTGAAGGCCCTCTCAAGAGCCAAGGCCAGTAAAGAATGCAAAGAAGCATTTGAGGACGATCCTGACGTACCACCGCTGCCGTACCTGCTATGACCAGAAGCCAAAAGCGGCAGGCTCATCGCCGAGCCATTCGACTTATCTCACGCCGAAGCAGGCTGTGCGGAAGATATCGAGTTTACCCCTGAAAAGGCGCGCGGACTTGGGCTTAGCGACTCGGTCCTGAGTGCCATAGCACAGGCCCATCAGCAAACAGTATTGCACTGCTCCGCTAAATCACACCAGCCCACGCCTTAATTTCGCCGCACGCACCGTATTCGCCATCAGCATGGCGATGGTGAGCGGCCCCACGCCACCCGGAACAGGCGTATATGCCCCCGCAACCTTAAATGCCTCCGGATGCACATCGCCCACAATCGTCGAGCCTTTCAGCAGAAAGGCCTGTTCGCGTTTCTCATCTCCGGCAAAGTACTTATCGAACTCTTCGCGAGAACTGATGCGGTTGATCCCCACATCCAGAATCGTCGCGCCTGGTTTTACCATCTCCGGCGTTACAAATCCCGGCCGCCCAATCGCCGCCACCAGAATGTCGGCATTGCGTGTAACGCTGGCCAGGTCGCGCGTCTTGCTGTGGCAGATCGTTACCGTCGCGTTTTCCTGCAGCAGCAAAATCGAAATTGGTTTGCCCACAATGTCGCTGCGTCCAATCACCACTGCATTCTGCCCGGCAATCGGAATATCGCTCCGCTTCAGAATCTCAATCATCCCCGCCGGTGTACACGGGGCCAGCGCAGGCTGTCCCGTCTGCAATCGGCCCACGTTCACCGGGTGAAACCCGTCCACGTCCTTCTCTGGCGAGACCGCCTCCAGTAGACGCTTTGCATTCACCTGCTTTGGCAGCGGAAGCTGAATCAGGATGCCGTCAATGTCATCGCGCGCGTTCAGTTGCGCCACCACGTCCAGCATCTCTTCCGTCGTCACCGTCTCCGGAGGCGTAATCAAATCTGAGTACAGCCCAAGCTGCTCGCTCGTGCGTACCTTGTTGCGCACGTAAATCTCTGAAGCAGGCACGTTGCCCACCAGCACCGCCGCCAGCCCCGGTCGAACACCCTTCGCTGCCAGCGCCTGCGCTTCTGCCGCTACTTCGGCTTTGATCTGCGCGGCAATTGCGTTTCCATCAAGAATGCGTGGAGTCATCATCTTTTTTCATGGTAACGGATGCGTAGCCACTACACTAAAACCATGTCCGCGCCGCCACTTTCTCCGCAAATGCTCGCACTTCTGGTCTGCCCCGTCTGTCATGGCCGCCTTTCGCCGGAAGAAGCCCATCTCCGCTGCCAGCAATGCGCCCGTACATATCCCATTCAGGACGGCATCCCCATTCTGCTTCCCGAACGCGCCCGTAATGAATAAGCTGATTGCACATGAAGCCGGGGTGAAAGGTCTCTTTCAGCAGCCCAGCTACACCCATCAAAAAGAGTATTGCCGATGGACCACTGAAGCGAAAAAAAAGAGACCCGCCAACGCAGGCTGGCCAGTACCATCGAAATGCTCAGGAGCAAGACAAAGCCCCCGGCCGATACTCACCCATGTCCCGCTTCCGTGATCTCTTCGAGATCGTCTCCGCCTACGGCCTCATCGTTGCCGTTATCTGGGCACCTATGCCAGCGCAGCGTATCCTCTTCTGGATCGCCTTCGCCTGGATCATCCTCATCACCGTCCTGCGCCGCGAAAGTGTTTCCCACATTGGCATGGGACTGCGTACCTTCCCGCGCGCAGTCTGGATCATCCTCGCCGCCCTCGCCCTTTCCGGCATTGCCATGCTCATCGCAGCACGCATCGGCACCCTGCACCCGCTCTTTGGCAGAAGAGTGCCCCTCGCCCTGCGCATCGGCGGATACATTCTCTGGTCCTTCCTGCAGGAATACATCCTTCAGGCCTATGTACTTCTGCGCCTTCTGCGTCTGTTGCCCAGCCGCAAAGCTGCCATAGCCATCACCGCAGCCATGTTCGCCATCGCGCACCTGCCCAACCCTGTGCTGACGTGGCTCACCCTCATCTGGGGCGCTATCGCCTGCCCGCTCTACCTGCGCTATCGCAACCTGTATGTTCTGGGAATCGCGCACGCCATCCTGGGCCTCAGCGTCGCCATCACCGTGCCTGACTCCATCCACCACCACATGCGCGTCGGTATCGGCTACGTTACCTATTCCAAGAGCACCATCCAGTCACCGCAGTAGCGCGCTCCAAACAGTGTCCACACACGCATGCGTAATGGCCGAGGCCGCCACTCTGCGCTCCGCCCGCCAAGCCCGTCCATAAAAAATGCCCGCGATGGCCGCCAGCAGCACATACCGCCAGTTAAAGAGGACCGCGCGTTTATTAAAGTGCGAAAGCCCAAAGAGGACCGCTGTAATCACCAGCGCATAACTCCGGCCCACTTTTCGCTCAAACAGGTTCTGCATCCATCCGCGAAAGAAAATCTCCTCCGGCAGCGCAATCAACACATATGTAAACAGCCACACCAGCGGCACCTTCCACGGGCTGTCTACATGCCCGTGCAAATGCAGAAATCCAATCGCCAGGCCCAGCAGGATCGCCATCGGCGCGTAGAAAAGAAACTCGCGCAGGCCCGTCTTCCAGTCTTGCGCCCTCCACTGCAGATCAAAACCCACGCCATCCAGTTGCCGGACAAGATGAAACCCATACAGCCCTGCATCCAGCAGAAGTACTTTGTTCATCGCCACCAGCGTATGTGGCCACGCCGACTCAAACCAGCGCAGGTCCACCGCCATCCCCAGGGAGAAAAGCACCAGGAAATCCAGCCAGTGCCCCTTTTGGTCCGGATCGAACCTCGCAGCCAGCGCCAGCAAAAGCGCAACCGCAATCGGGAGCTCAATGTACAGGAGAAGCCAGTGCACGCTGAACCGGTGCAGGGGGACCGCAACCAACAGGTAGGGAAGTGCGCAAACCGCAGGCAGAACCAGCCGCAGAGAAACAGGAAGCCGCTGCGCTTTCCGCTTCAGCCATTCCTCTGCAAACCCAAAGCAGAAGAGGGGCAGCAGCGCCAGCGCAATCGACGCCACAATCCATGCCGTCACATGCATGACAGGTATATTTGGAAACCTTACTTCAGATGACCGACCTTGTAGACCAGGCCCACAGTCCCGGCAAATTCATTCTGCGTGCTATAGCCGTAGTGGGTTGGCTGCCAGTCCGTCGTCACCCGCACTGCCCACTGGGGATTCAAGTTGTAATCCAGCCATCCGCCCACGGCCATCCCATAGGCCACTTTGTTGTTGTAGAGCGTAAGCTGGTATGGCTGGACACCCGTCCCTTTAAATCCCTGGTCGAATGACCCGTTCGCCGCCCCCATCAGTAGATGGAATCCGGCCGCATAGCTGTCTCTTCGCACCATCCTGAAGTTCGGGCCTACCAGGAACAGGTGCTCCGACATATTCGATTGCGAGATACCCAGATTGTTCGGAGGAACAATGATCGTCCCATAGTATCCGCGTACTGAGAATTCCAGCCCAACCACCTGCTTCAACCAGGCCGTCGCGTCACCATTCCAGCCCTTCAGCCAGATCGCCCGCACATTCCGGCCAGATCCCGGATTGAAGTGCGCACCGGAAAACCCTCCATAGAGGTCCCAGCGCTCCTCATACTGCGGCAGCACGCTCTCTGGGGCGGTGGCCTGCACCTGCGCATGCAAAGATGTATAAGCAAAAAAACAAGCAGACAGCGCAAACAGGACGCGCAACGAACGGATGCTCAAACTCACGCTATTTCTTCAACCTCGGTTCGGGAATACCACAAATATTCACGATACACGGTTGGACGCGGCCAGACCAGAGACGAAAGCAGTCCAGGGCAACAACCACACAACGGCCCGACAAGCATTTTCGGAATCGCCGGATGCGAATGCCGGGCGGCGGTGTTCGGGCACCTGCAGAAGGTCAAGAGGTTGTACCTGGGCAGGAGCGGCTGATTGTGGCCTGCCCTTGAGGCCACCCATGAGGGCGGAGGCAGTTGTAGAAGTCGTTCCAGAGCTGCAATTAGGCGTCGCATTGGTTTACGGCCGATAGGGGAGCGAGCGGTAGCAGGAGCCGTTGTCGGTCAGCAGAGCTTTGGCCGCGGTCTTTTCGCTGACCCGGAAGGCGGTTGCAGCCGCCTTCCGGCTCTGGTCCGGTTCAACAACAAATTGGCCAATTGCTCTCGACTGTGCGCGGTGAGTCCCATCCTTCACGCAGCAAAGGATGAGAGACCACAACAGCTAGCCCTGAGCATAAGAGTACAAAACTACACACCCGCCTGCTTCGCCGCAAAGTCCCCAATCACAGGCAGCTTAAAGTACTCACCCTTGCTCGCCTTCAGGATCGCAAACAGCCAGGCAATAAAGAACGCCACGCCAATTCCCAGATCCACCAGCACAAACAGCAGGCCCACAAAAGGAATAAAGTGCAGAACGATCTGCAGCACCGTGGCCGCCACCCACACCGCCACCCACGCCACATGCAGCGCAATGCACTGGATCGCATGGAACCGCACCAGCCGCATCTTGTTATACGGTTCAATCACCAGAAAGATGATCGCCGGAATAATCGTGATGTAGGAAATCGCCGCGGCTGCGTTTTCTGAGAGTCCACCAGCAGTCGGCGCCTGTACCGGAACAGCTGTCGCTCCTCCTTCCGCAGTCGCAGCGGCTGCAGCGCTCACTGGCGTCCCGCAAAAACCGCAGAATGCGGCCTGTGGGTTGACTTCGTTGTGGCACGAAGGACATTGCATACAAGTTTTCTCCTGGTTTCTTTGAAATTCTAAGGATAGAGCGGGGGACCTTCCTCGGAACGCCCTTGGTATACGCCTCTCCGCCTTCTTCCGGCAACCAAAAATTTCCTCGGCTCACGCCGTTCTTAGGCATAGTTCTGCACTGGCAAAGACCGTTTCAGACCTGTGTCGTTGAAATTTCAGCTTTCCCGCACTGCCTTGCACAGAATCCGCCCGCCAACTGGGGTATCCTGCTATCAGGCACGAGAGCATCCGGATGAACAGTTTCTCCCTGCGCGATCCAGACGTTATCGGCACACTTACCGTGGCTGCCCTCTGCCTCGGAGGCGCTGCGGCCTGGTTCATATTGCGAAAGCGCCCCGACCCCGACGACCTCGAGCGGGACAGGCGCGAGTACCTCGTCAGCAATGGCCGCATCATTGATGGCACTCTGCTCGACATCTCCGACCTCAGCCCGGAGGAGAGCGGCCGTCCTACCGGAATGCAGCTCATTCTTTACAAATATGAAATTGGCGGGGTCATCTACGAGTGCTCGCAGGACGTCACCTCGCTCCGCGACATGGTCAACATCTACGAGTGCCGCCTCGGTTTCCCGTGCTCCGTCCGTTACGACACCCATAAACCGGAAAACAGCATCATCGTCGCTGAAAACTGGAGTGGCCTGCGCGATACCGCCAGCTCCGTGCCCGTGCGCCGCTCCATGCCCAAACCGGTCCGCTCCTGGCGCCCTACACGATAGACTGGAACCGTATGCACGTACACGTCGCTCCAACGGGCAAAATGCAGCGTGTCCTTCGTGTTTCGCTGGTGGCGACGCTTATCTACGTCGTCCTCACTTTCATTGCCGGACTCCGTGCCCATTCCCTGGCCCTCATCTCTGAAGCCGGACACAACATCTCCGACGCGCTTGCACTTCTGCTCTCCTTCGTCGCCGTCCACTTCCAGACACGCCCTGCCACCGATGAAAAGACCTTCGGCTATCAGCGCGCAGGCGTACTCGCCGGCTTTGTCAACGCACTTTCGCTCATCGTCATTGCTGTTTTTATCGCCATTGAAGCCGTCCATCGCCTCAGCGACCCTGTCCGCGTCCACCCTCGACTCATGATGATCGTCGCCGCGGCTGGCGTCCTTATGAACGGCATAATCGCCGCCATGCTGTCGCGCGTCAACACAGACGTAAACATTCGCAGCGCCTTCATTCACATGCTCGGCGACACGCTTTCCACCGCCGCAGTCATCATGGGCGGGGCCATCATTCTATGGACAGGCCACTCCTGGGTTGATCCGGTCCTGTCCCTCGGCATCGCCGCGCTCATCATCTGGTCGTCCATCTCCATCGTCCGCGAAACCCTGAACATCCTGCTTGAAGGCACGCCCCGCGGCATCTCTCTTACTGATATCCGCACCGAACTGCAAAAGATCACGGGTGTAGAAGATGTCCACGACCTGCACGTCTGGAGCCTTGGCTCCCAGACCCACGCTCTGGCCAGTCACGTCACCATCGCCGACATTCCCCCTTCGGAAAGCGCCCGCATCCTCGACCAGATTAAGGCTGTCCTCCACCAGCGCTTCCACATAGACCACACCACTATTCAGTTTGAAAATTCAGGCTGCGAAGTCGCCCACGGCTGCGTCATGGCCGTAGAAAAAGTCCACTTCCACGCCCACCACGGCCATAGCCACTGAAAAACGGCGGTCGGGTTGTAGTTTGGGTTAGTTTTTTGAAGGGAGCATGGCTTTCACCCGTGTGATAAAAAGCGAAAAAGCAAGGGCGTTTTTGAAAATAAATAATTTCCGTACAAGGCTTCACTCGTAAACTATTGAAAACAAATGAT
This sequence comes from Acidobacteriaceae bacterium, assembly GCA_021323655.1. Classification (GTDB taxonomy): domain Bacteria; phylum Acidobacteriota; class Terriglobia; order Terriglobales; family Acidobacteriaceae; genus Pseudacidobacterium. Next base: position 52,267 of record JAJPKO010000029.1, on the reverse strand, counting down.
TCCGTACAGAATAGGGGGAGGGGTGGAGACGTACGGTCGTTCTTTTATTTCAATGACTTACAAAGTCGGCGCTTGCAGCACTCGCCAGCCATAAAATAAGAACCGTCCCTCATGCGTTTCGACATCATCACCATCTTCCCGGATTTCTTCTCCGGCATCCTCACTCATGGAGTGCTCCGCCGCGGTATCGCGTCCGGTCTGCTCTCTGTCGAAACCCATAATCTGCGGGACTTCGCCCACGACCGCCACCGCACCGTAGACGACCGGCCCTTTGGCGGCGGGGAAGGGATGGTTCTCAAGCCAGAGCCGCTCGCAGAAGCCATCGAATCCCTGAAGTTTGCGCCGAAAGACAGCAGAGATCCCCAAAAAGAGAGTGTGATTCTGCTCTCCGCCCAGGGAGCCAGGTTCACCCAATCCACCGCCCGCGAACTGGCAAAGCTGGACTGCATCGCGCTCGTCTGCGGCCGTTACGAAGGCGTGGACGAGCGAGTCAACGAGCTCTTCTGCGACCGCGAGCTTTCCATCGGCGACTACGTCCTCTCCGGAGGCGAACTCGCCGCCGCCGTCATCCTCGACGCTACCATGCGCCTTGTCCCCGGAGTGCTGGGAAACGAGGCCTCCAGCGCCTACGAAAGCTTCGGTCCTTCCGATGCCGCCCTCCCCGAAGATGGCAGCGGTCCGCCCCGCTCCACCCACGGCTCCGGCGGCCTGCTCGACTACCCCCACTACACCCGCCCCGCAGAATTTCGCGGCCTTGCCGTTCCCGAGGTCCTCTCCAGTGGGAACCATGACCAGGTCCGCCGCTGGCGCCGCGAGCGCGCTCTTGAAAAAACTTGGCGCAACCGCCCCGATCTGCTCGAAACGGCCGAGCTGACAGCAGAAGACAAAAAGTATCTGGAAACCCTGAAAAACACCCTCACAAAAACACCCTCACCTGGGGCAGTTTGAAACGATGGTGGTCGCTGGATGGTGGTCGCTGTAGGACTCGAACCTACGACCTCCTGCGTGTGAAGCAGGCGCTCTAACCAACTGAGCTAAGCGACCCATGCGCCTGAAGGCGGGATATTTCCTAGCTTACCATCTGCCGTGGATGGTGCCAAAACTCCGGGCGAAATTTCCCGTTCTGTAGTTAGAATCGTCTCAGGCAAATTTCATGGCGTACCAGGACTCATCCGGCCCTCCGGAAAACGATTCTTTCCATCCCCCGGAGCACGCCAGGGATGCCCGAAATCCTTCGCCAGAGCATGAATCTTTGCCGCAACCTCCTGAGGAAACCGGTGTTCCTAAAAGTAGTATGGCGACCATTGCCCTAGACCGACCGGTATTTCAAGACGTTCGGAGTGAGGTTGTCCGGCGTGAGAGGATTACGGACTGGACCGCCCTGAGCGATGCCGAGATCATGCTGCGGGTCAGCCAGGGGGATGATGCAGGTTTTCAATATCTGATTGAAAAGTATCGTAAGCCCATCATTCATTTCATGTTCCGTATGGTCCACAACCAGGCCATAGCCGAAGAGCTGGCGCAGGAGGTCTTCCTCCGGGTCTACCGCTCGCGGGAGACCTATCGCGCCGAAGCACGCTTTACCACCTGGCTCTATCGCATTGCCACCAATCTGGGCGTAAACTACGCCCGGGACACAAAACATGAGCGGGCGGCGCAGAACGTCTATCTCGACCAGCCCGATCCGGAAACCGGCACCACTCCCGACCTGGCCGATACCACGCCATCGGTCGAGCATGACCTGGTCCGGGAAGAGCGCATGCGCGCCATTCGCCAGCATGTAATGGCCCTGCCCGAACGCCAGCGCATGGCCGTGCTCATGCATAAGTATCAGGGCATGGACTACAGGCAAATTGGAGAAGTCCTCAAGCTGAGTGAGTCCGCCACCAAGTCACTGCTCTTTCGCGCCTATCAGACACTGCGCGAAAGGCTAAAGGAATTTGTAACGTAATTGGGGAATTTTTATGATCTGCCGTAAAGTCAAAGCGAACCTTGCTGACCTGCTGCTCGATGCCGGGTCGGTGTCCTCTGAGGTGCGCGACCACTTGAAAGATTGTGCCGCGTGCCGCACAGAACTTGCCTCTCTTCAGGCGACCATGAAGCTCATGGACGACTGGCAGGCGCCCGAGCCGTCGCCGTACTTCGGCTCCCGCATGTCGGCCCTGCTGCGCGAGGAACAGCGCGCCGAACCCGCCGGCTTTTTTGAGCGGATCAAGGTCCGCGTGCTCTATGGCAGCAATATGCATCTGCGCCCGGTGGCCACTGGCGCTCTGGTCCTTTTGCTCATCGTGGGCGGAGGCACATACGCTGGCCTGATGACTTCTTCTCATTCCACTTCCAGCGTCCGGGTTTCGGCCGTGGTGGAAGACCTGAATTCTCTGGATGAGAATGCACAGATGCTTCAGCAATTAAATGCGCTGGATGACGAGAACCAGGGTGAAAACAGCGCTTTGCCTGATAACCTGTAGGGCGAAAAGAGAATTCCATGCTGCCACGCTTTGAACGCAGATGCGCAACTGACGCGCAGCGGGTGTGGCCATGTAAAAACAGATTTAGGCCGTACCTGAGAAGTTACATTCATGAACGCGCGCATACAACAGAACTCTGCCTGCAAAGGTAAGCTGGCTTACCGGGCGGGATTTCTTTCTCTGTGCGCATTCGCTTTGGGCCTCACCTCCGCTACTGTTTTTGCTCAGCATGGAGGAGGGCATCCGCACTTTTCTCCTCCGCCTCGCATGGCCCAGCCGCGCCCTCAGCCTCGGCCTTCAGCCCCAACACGAAAGCCGCAGCCTCAGGTACAGCAGCGTATGGCTGGTCCAGGAGCGGGTCAGGCACGTCCTGGCCATCTTCCCGAGTGGCTCAATAAGCACCAGAACCTCACCCCACAGCAGCAGGAAGATGCATTGCGCCGCGAGCCCGGCTTCAGGAGCCTTCCTCCTCAGCAGCAGCAGCGCCTGTTGGACCGCCTGCACAATCTCGACAGCAAACCTCCGGAAGTGCGCCAGCGCCTCGTACAGCGCAATGAGATGTACGAACACCTTACCCCGGAGCAAAAGGCCAATGTGCGCGGTGCCTTGCAGGAATTTCCGCAGCTGCCGCAGGACCGGCAGACTGCCATGCGCAGGGCCTTTCAGGACCTCAGGGCCGTTCCCCCCGAGCAGCGTCAGTCTGTCCTCGATTCGGCCCGTTTTCAGCAGGAGTTCTCCCCGCGCGAGCGCACGATTCTGGGCAACATGCTGAGAATCGAACCCTATCAGCCGCCCCAGCAATAGTGCCCTTCCTTTCGCGAAGCGGTAAGTTGCGTGATCACAACAGACAGCGCGGCAAAGGGTTCGCAAGTCACCGGGCACTCCGAACAACCACGACCCTGTTTCCCAGTAAAGAATGTCTGGCTTCCACCCTGATTTCACCCGCTTGTCGCGGCAGTGTCCTGATCCAGATCGCCCCCACACCGCCGCTGTCTTTCAAATCAAATGGATTGTCACCCACAATCACGCCTGGCCCGTGCACGGAAAAAGAGACTGTACCAGTTACAAATGGGCGCGGCGCGCCAAACTTGTCCACCACACCAAACGCCACGCGCGTTGCATCGGATCCATTCGCCTCTAACTCATCCTCATCAGCACGCAGCCACAGTTGGTCCAAAGAAGAATCAGACGAAAACGATCGCGAAAGTACAAGCTTGTTGCCCACATAACCGGCAATGCGCAACTCCGGCTTTCCGGTCCCATCCATGTTCAGATCAGCAAAAAACGGCGGGTATTTCAGTTTAGGAAACCCTTCGCGGTCCGGTGACAGAACAGCATGCTTTCTGCCGTCAAGGAACAGCTCCAGCCGCTCGCAGTTAGAAAAAATGGCAGCGTGCTCGCCCGGGCCTGTGGGCGTCTGCGGCCCAAAGTCCCAATAAAAACTGGGCTCAATTACCGGCCTTACGCCCGGGTCCACCTGCGCCAGATAAAACGACGCCCCCAGCTTGGGAATGCGGAAAAAATCCGACACTCCAGGGCACTTCACCCCGTCGTAGTCATTCAACAGGCTGGCATAGTCAAAGGCGCACCACGCAATCACTCCCGCACACCGCTCATAACGCGCGGCGCGATCATGTGCCTCAGCGTGCACCAGCGCCTGCTGCATTTGCAGCTGCACATCGCCTGCACGCCGGTATCTCCTGCCAAAACCTTTGCCGCCATAATTGAACTGGCCTACTGCCTCTGAAACCATGTACGGCACTCCCGGCAGCGGCTCCGCGATTCCCACGCTGCCATCTTCAGCCGAGTGGTAGTCATCAAACGCGAACACATCCTGGTGCCAGTCCTTCATGGACAAAACGGTCATTGTGCCGGATGTCGGCCGAGTGCCATCCAGCGATTTCGCAATCCCTCGCGTCCGCTGATACAGTGCCGGATCGTTATGCGATTCATTGATGCGCACACCCCAGATCACAATCGAAGGACGGTTCCTGTCCCTCCGCACCATTGCTTCCACATCGCGCAGCGCCAGCCTCTGCCACTCTTCATTGCCAATGTACTGCCATCCCGGAAGCTCTTCCCATACCAGCAGCCCCAGCTCATCGCATGCGTCCAGAAATGCACCCGACTGCGGATAATGCGAGCACCGCACGGCATTGCAGTTGAAGCGGTTCTTCAAAATCTCCGCATCGCGCCGCAGGCTCCGGTCTGATGCCGCAAAGCCCACATAGGGATAAAGCTCATGACGGTTCAGCCCGAAAAGTCGCACTCTCCGGCCATTCAGGAAGAAGCCATCCACTTCAAACCGAGCATCCCGAAATCCCGTCCTTGTCTCAAAGCGGTGGAGAGGTTTGCCTTCATGAAAGAGCGTAATGGTCAGGTCATAGAGCTGCGGCTCCTCCACGTCCCACAGCGCAATGTCCTTCAGATCATCCAGAGTCAGCAGCACCTGGTCATTCGTTTTCTGTAACTGAGCGTCCTTCGCCGTGCGTGCCACCGTGCGAGGTCCATCCCGCAATACCGCCTCAACGCGAACGGGAGCAGGCACAGAAACACTGGAATCAATTTCACACGTAATCTCCAGCCGTTTCCCCGCATCAAGAACGCTCATCGGTTTCGCGAATACATCGCGGATGAAGACCGCAGGTACCGCTCGAATGCTGACCTTGCCGTTGATCCCTCCCGGCAAAAGATAATCAACCGACTTCGGCCCTGCGGGCGACCCGGATGGCGGCACATTCAGCCAGCGTGAATCCACCACAACTTCGAGTGCATTGTCTTTGCTGCTTACCAGATGCGTAATTTCGTACTCAAATGGCAAAAAGCCGCCCAGGTGCTGTGGCAGGGCATGGCCATTGAGCTTCGGAGTTGCGCCCGCCATCACCCGTTCAAAGTGCAGAAACAGTCGCAGCCCGCGAAATTCCGGCGGCACATCAAACCTCCGGCGATAAAGCCAAATGTCTTCCCACGATTCCGGCTGCCATTTCTGCCACGAGAGAGAAGTGACACAATGCGGAAGCGTGACTTCTGGACCAGCGCCGGTCTTCCCGGCAAAAAGCCAGCCCTCATTCAAAGGCAGAACTCCCAGGGCAGGCCCACGCTCAGCCAAGCCTCCAAAGCTCCTCAGCACCGGCACCGAAACCAGCGCTGCAGCAGCGCACCCTTCAACAAATCTGCGGCGAGAGATCACATGCTCCGACAAAAAACTATCCTCAGCATTTGGAAATCAGCAACATCCCTTTATAACTCTCGCGGACTCCTCATAACATGAGTACTGCTGAAGTGAGCGCACTTTCGCGGGAAGAAAAGTGGAAGCACCAGGCTTCAGCCATTGAACAAGCCAGGTGTGGGACATGCAGAAAGCAAAAAGCGAAGGACCGGCACCGTGACCGGTTCCTCACCGCAGGATGTTTTGTGAGGGAGTTGAGGCTCGTTTGCTCTGCGCACCAAAGTTGCGGGGTAGATGCCTTTCCTGCAAACGATCTTCTGCGGGCCCTGGAAAATCGAATGCAATCTTATGCACACCTACGGGACAGGCTGGGCATCGCTCGTAGCCGGCAGCGTGGGCAGCTTGCTGGTGTGGCCGGCTTCATGCAGCACCACATCCAGAAGCTCAAGCACCTCGTCCACGCTCATCGTGTACATTTCACGGCCATTGTCATAGCCGGACTCGATAGACCGCTTCAGGTAGAGGCCGGCAATCTGGGCAGCCAGCTGGTCGGTGATCACATGGCCGGTGCGCTGTTTCTGCTCCACCCAGGCCTGGCAAGGCATGGCAATCCAGACAGGCCGTCCGTTTACGTCGAAACGGATGTCCACTGCATCGGCATGGCGTGTAGCAATGGCAATGATATTGGCCTTCCAGCGAACATGGAGGTCTTCACCGGTCCAGCGGTCAGTCACGTGGAAATCTTCGTACATGGCTGGTTTTAGTGTATCAAGGGCCTGAAGCCGCAACCCGCCGCAAAAAAGCAAAATTTCCCTGCCTGGAAACAAATCTTTCCGGGGCTTGTGCGTCCAATATGTGAACATGCACGTGAATCAATGATGCCAATAAGGAGTACAGCCAACGTGACTCTTTCTACACAGGATTTGAAGCGTCTGGAGGAGAAGCTGCGCCAGCAGGCAAAGGCCATTGAACGCTCCATGCTGACGGCCGTTGAACAGGGCCGCCAGACCGTGGCCGAAGAAACCCAGGACCCCGCGGACCTTGCCGTTACCGCATACCAGAAGGAGATGCTCTTCAGCCAGGGCACCAGCGGAGCAGGACAGTTGTCGCTCATTCGGCTCGCACTCGAACGCCTGCGCGAAGGCAGCTATGGAGAGTGCATCGAATGCGGCAATCGCATTGGCGAAAAGCGGTTGGAGGCCCTTCCCTGGACACCCTACTGCATTGAGTGCCAGGAAAAGGTCGAGCAGGGGCAACTGGAACCGGTTGCACAACGCCATGTGGCATAAAGCAACCTTCCTTCGCTTATCATCATCATCTATCAGTACTAAAACTGTGCGCGAAGAACAGGCCTGTGTACATCCCGGGCCTGCGTGCAAATATATCTGCCTGCAAAACCACTGAGCACACCGCCACATTTTAATAATCAGCGTTCCCCAACGCGCATGACTTCCGGCTCAGGGGCCATCCGCAGGCAAGCTGACAGGAGTATGCAGAGATGAAGATTGCCCAGGTTGCTCCTCTCTATGAGAGTGTGCCGCCAAAACTCTATGGAGGAACGGAGCGAGTTGTTTCTTACCTTACAGAAGAGCTGGTTCGTCAGGGACACGAAGTCGTGCTGTTTGCCAGCGGCGATTCCCGCACCAGTGCCGAACTCCGCGCCATTTGTTCCAGTGCGCTTCGGCTGGCCGGCAAGCAAGTGATTGATCCTCTGGCGCACCATGTCCGGATGCTCGAGGTCGTAGCGCAGGGAGCCGCCGAGTTCGACATCATCCACTATCACATTGACTATCTGCATTTTCCTATGAGCCGCCGCCTTGGCTTGCCTGCGGTGACCACCACGCATGGCCGTCTCGACATTCCGGACATACACCCGCTCTTCCGTGAGTTCAGCGAGATGCATCTTGTTTCGATCTCAGATTCACAGCGCCGCCCGGTTCCATGGGCCAATTGGATCGCCACCGTGCATCACGGCCTGCCCGAGAACTTGTATAAGCCGTACCAGCGAACAGGCAGGTACCTGGCCTTTCTCGGCAGAATTTCGCCGGAAAAAGGTGTGGACCGCGCCATTGAAATCGCAAAGCGCGCGGGAATGCCGCTCAAAATTGCCGCGAAGATAGACCGGGCCGATAAAGAATACTTCGACGAAAAGATACGCAGGCTCCTCGACCATCCACTTATCGAATTCATCGGCGAGATTGGCGAAAAAGAGAAAAACGACTTCCTCGGCAACGCCTGCGCGCTTCTCGCGCCCGTAGACTGGCCTGAACCATTCGGCCTCGTGATGATTGAGGCCATGGCCTGCGGAACGCCAGTCATCGCATGGAACATGGGCTCTGTGCCGGAGATTCTTGAAGACGGCGTCACGGGACACATCGTCTCATCGCTGGAAGAGGCCGCCGCTGCCGTCGAGCGGGTCGTTGTACTCGACCGGAAACACTGCCGCAAAATCTTCGAGCAGCGCTTTAGTGCGCGCCGCATGTGCGAGGACTACGTAAAGGTGTACCAGAAGATAGTCGGCCAGGAGCCGGAATTTACGCTTCCAGGCAATGTCCTGACGATGGCCGCCTAACGATGGAAGTAAGGATTCCCCAGAGCACCGCTGATGCAAGTTCTTTCTGGAGATGCATGGCCCAATGGCAGTCAAAGAAATGCCTCATTCTGACGTTATCGAGATAGGCAATCAGTTCTATATCCGCGCGCAGTCGTCGCTGGCGGACAGCCGCACGCTGGTGCTGATGCACCGCGACACCTTCGCCATCTTTGACCGTAATGGAGACATCCTCCCCCTCGGCGTCGGGCAGCAGGGAATCTTCCACAACGAAACGCGCCATCTGTCGCGCCTGGAGATGCGCATCTGCGGCCAGCGTCCTCTGCTCCTGAGTTCCACCATCCGCGAAGATAACGTGCTCCTCGCCGTGGACCAGACCAACCCGGACATGCACGTAGAATCCGGCGACTTTCTTCCCAGTGGCACCGTCCACATCTACCGCACCAAGTTTCTTGCCGACGGAGCATGCTTTGACCACATCACCGTCCACAACTACTGCCAGAAGGACATAGACATCGAGATCTCCTTCGTCTTTGACGCCGATTTTGCCGACATCTTTGAAGTGCGCGGCCAGAAGCGTGAACGGCGCGGCGAAATTCTCCCGCAGGAAGTAGACCAGTCCGGCATCGCGCTCGCCTACGAAGGTCTGGACGACGTGCTTCGCCTCACCCGCATCACATGCAGCGCTGCCAACTGTACGATGGGCGATAAGCACATGAAGGTGCCGCTCCATCTGAGGCCGCAGGAAGAAACCAGCCTCCTCCTCGACATCAAATGCCTCAGCAACGGAACTCTGGCGGCAAAGCCCACCTACGATGATGCCCTGCAGGAGATCAGCACCTCGCGCCAGTCCTCGCCTCTGGCAGGCATAGACATCTTCACATCCAACGAGCAGTTCAACGACTGGATCAACCGATCTAAGGCCGACATGGAAATGCTGACGACAGAAACCGCGTTTGGTCCCTATCCCTACGCAGGTGTTCCGTGGTTCAGCACCGTCTTTGGCCGCGATGGCATCATTACCGCGCTTGAAACCTTGTGGCTCGCTCCCGGAATCGCGAAGGGGGTGCTCTCGTATCTGGCCGCGACTCAGGCTGCCAGCACGGATCCCGAACGCGATGCGCAGCCCGGAAAGATTCTCCACGAAATGCGCAAGGGCGAAATGGCGCAGCTGAGGGAGGTCCCCTTTGGCCGCTACTACGGCAGTGTGGATTCCACTCCACTCTTCGTCCTGCTCGCTGCCGCGTACTACGAACGCACCGGCGATCTCGACTTCCTCCGCGAGATATGGCCCAATATTGAGGCGGCCCTCCGCTGGATGGACGATTACGGCGACACCGACGGGGATGGCTTCATTGAATACGCTCGCCAGGCCGAAAGTGGCCTTCTCCAGCAGGGATGGAAAGACTCGCAGGATTCCATCTTTCACGCCAATGGACAGATCGCCAAAGGCCCTATCGCGCTGTGCGAAGTGCAGTCCTACGTTTACGCGGCCAAATCACGCATCGCCGCTGCTGCCGACGACCTGCACAAGACCCAATTCGCCAGCCAGCTTCGTCAGCAGGCAGAAGAACTGCGCGCCCGCTTCACGCCTGCCTTCTGGTGCGATGAGCTGTCCATGTTCGCCATCGCGCTCGACGGCGAAAAGAAGCAGTGCCGCATCCGCAGCTCCAATGCAGGCCACTGCCTTTTTTCCGGAATTGCCTCGCCCGCCCATGCTCGCTCCGTGGCCGACACGCTGCTTTCCCCGGCGCTCTTTTCGGGATGGGGCGTGCGCACCATCGCTTCCGTAGAAAAGCGCTATAACCCCATGTCCTACCACAACGGTTCTGTCTGGCCGCACGATAATGCCATCATTGCTTATGGCGTGTCACAAAGCGCGTGCAAAGACCTGGCCATGAAGATCATGTCCGGCCTGCTCGATCTTTCGCTTTTTGTAGATATGCATCGTCTGCCGGAGCTGATCTGTGGCTTTCCGCGCCGCCCCGGCAAAGGCCCAACACTCTATCCCGTGGCCTGCTCTCCGCAGGCCTGGGCAGCAGGCTCCATATTCATGCTGTTGCAGGCGTGCCTCGGTCTTTCCATCAACGCGAAAGAATCGCGCATTTACCTGAAGCACGCCGCACTTCCGGAATCGCTCGAACGCATCCGCATCCGCGGCCTGCGCATCGGTCACGCCTCCGTGGACCTCGCGCTCACCCGCCACGCCCAGGGTGTCGGGGTAGACATTCTGCGGCGCAGCGGAAATATTGAAGTCGTGAGCATGAAGTGAGCCGCTCAGAAGCTCAGCCGCATACTCAGTTGCAGCTGCCTCGGCGCATTATATGACGAGCACAGGCTCACAATGCCCGACGTCAGGAACGAGAGGGTATGAGCGTCAACGCCGTCATACCCTGGAAAGAAGCAGCGCCAGAAGAAGGTACAGGCCAATATAAGATAAGCACCCCAAGGTTCGTAACCGTCGCTGGATCCAGACTTTACATGCAGAGTCGGGGTCACTTGACGCCAGGGAGCGTCGGTCCCTGTGAGGAAGGCGCGTTAAACGACAAGGGCTGCTTCAACAGATTCATCACGTCATTGGGAATCGGCTTGTCCGCGTTCGCCAGCAGGATCGTCACCTGCCACATCTGAGTTTCGTTAAGCACATGGTCAAACGCAGGCATTCCAGTCAGCCTGATTCCGTTTTTTATCTTCCAGAATGTCTCGCCCGGCGGATCATCGCTCACCCCCACCACACCATTGTCATGCGGTGCCCACAATTGAGGGGCGGACGGATACATATGGGCTGCAAAACTGGAAGGCAGTCCGTAAAGACCGTGGCATGCAGCGCATTGCTGGTGGTAAATCTGTGCTCCGATCATCAGGTTGGTCTCACTGGCTGAAATCGGCGCCTTTTTCGGCATCTCCTTTTCGATACGCGTATGCAACGGCGCACGGACCAACTGGCGCTCCAGAAGAAATGGCTGATCGGCAACGGCCACCGGCGGATGTCCGCTATGAAAATAAATAAAAACGGTCACGGGAATGGCAAGTAGCCCGAGTATCAGTCCGAGAACGAAGCCTTTCATGCAATTTCCTCGCCTTCTTAAGAAAAACAGGCACAAGCCGAATGCGCAAGGGGATTTCTGGATTTCCATTTTCCTCGAAACCCGTCTAAGGCCATAGAATAGAAAGAGCTTTGGCCCTGAAAACCGGTCTACTGATTTTGATCTGACATGGTGGTCCGGATTTTTGTTTTCGCCGGCAGTGGAGGCATTTAAGGTTCATGTTTCGATCCAACCGCTTTTATCCGGTTCTGGTATTTGCACTTGCTTCTTTCGCATTTTCTCAGTCACGGGCACAGCAGACGTCGCCAATCGTTGACCAGCAGCTCGCAGCGCAGACCGCCCCTCAGCAACAGACCCAGCAGCAGCGCGCCGAAGTCCTGCGCCAGGCGCAGGAACGCGTAAAGGCCCGCCGCCATTTGCGCGATCAACAGACCATCCGGGACACCTACAGCCACAAATATGAGGTCTACTTTGGCGGAAACTATCTGCGCTTCCGTCCCGGCAATCTCCTGCAACACATCAATGAGTCAGGCTGGCACGTTGGCATCACCGACTACGCCTTCGGCAAGATCGGCATCACCGCCGACGCCCGCGGCTACTATGGAACTGCCTATACCGGACGCAATCCTTACGGCGTCTATCAGCCCAGCATCAGCCAGTACACCTTCATGGCAGGCCCAACGGTTCGCTTCTTTGAAGGCGTGCACTGGGGCTGGACCGCGCATGTGCTCGCAGGCGTAGGCCATGGCAACTTCGGCACCGGAACAGGCGGCCTGCCTCCAACACTTATCAATCTTTATCCTGACGGCAATTCGTTCAATCTGGCCGCTGGTGCCTCCGTGGACTACAACCTGAGCCCGGCTTTGGCACTTCGCCTCACGCCTAGCTACCTGATGACCCGCTACGGCAGCTCCTCCCAGAACAATCTTGGCTGGCAGGGAAGCGTCGTCTACCGCTGGGGACGGCAGTAGCTTGCCATCTGGAGCGAGGCGAAGAATCTGTTTCTGATGCAGCTCAAGATCATTTGTCCCGCTTTTTCGCAGCCTCCAATGGAGGCTGCGGTTCCGTCATTCTCACCGGGTCGAGAATTTCCGTAATCTCTTCTTCACTCAACAGCTTCTTTGACCGGGCAATTTCAATGATGGACTTACCCGAGGCAATGGACTCCTTCACAATTTCCGCCGCCTTCGCGTAGCCAATATACGGGTTCAACGCCGTCGCCAGCGAAACCGTGCTCTGCGCGTAGAAGTTACAGCGGTCCACATTGGCTGTAATTCCCGCTACGCAGCGCTCATGGAACTGCCGCAGCATATTGGCGAGAATCGTCGTGCTTAGCAGCACGTTGTAGGCCATCGTCGGCATCATCACATTCAGCTCAAGCTGTCCGGCCTGAACGGCATAGGCAACCGCTGTGTCATTGCCAATGACCTGGAAGCTGGCCATCGCCGCCAGCTCCGGCATGACGGGATTGATCTTGCCCGGCATGATAGATGACCCCGGCTGCAAACTGGGCAGATGAATTTCATTGAATCCTGTATTCGGCCCGGAAGACATGAGCCGCAGGTCATTTGAGATGCGAATTACTTCCAGCGCAATGCCGCGCAGCGCCGCGCTGACTTCTCCCATGCAGGCATTCGATTGCATCGCCCATCGCATATCATCTGCAGGCGCCAGCCGCTGCCCAGAGATGCGCGCCAGATTGGCTATCGCTTTCGCGCGGTACTCGGGATGCGTATTGATGCCGGTACCCACGGCGCTTCCGCCCAAACCAAGCTCGCGAAGCGAGTCCGCAGCGCGTTGCAAAGATTGTTTACCTTTGGCAATGGCAATACCATATGCTGCAAATTCCTGCCCTAAGCGGATGGGCACTGCATCCTGCATGTGCGTGCGGCCCGACTTCATCACGCCATCAAACTCTTTCGCCTTTGCGGCAAAAGATTCTGCCAGCACATCAAGTACCGGATACAGCGTCTCGAGATTCAGCAGAGTGGCCAGCCGCATCCCGGTCGGGAAGACGTCGTTTGTGGACTGCCCATAATTCACATGGTCGTTCGGATGAACGAAGGCATACTCGCCCAGCTTCCCGCCCAGAATCTCATTCGCCCGGTTGGCGATGACCTCGTTTGTGTTCATGTGGAAGCTGACGCCCGCTCCCGCCTGGAAGACATCCACAACAAACTCAGCGTCCCACTTGCCCTCGATGACTTCTTGCGCAGCCTGGACAATGGCGTCCGCGCGCCTGGCGTCTACAAGCCCGAGCTCCTTGTTCGCTTCTGCTGCCGCGCGCTTCACCATTCCAAAGGCGCGAATGAGCGCAGGATGCGCCCGCATTCCAGAGATAGGATAGTTCTCAACCGCCCGCGCCGTCTGCGCCCCGTAGTGAGCGCGCGCCGGAACATCCACGAATCCGAGGGAGTCCTTTTCCTGACGTGTTTCTGGCATCGCAGATATTAGATGCTCTGAAACGCGTCAGCATCAACTATTGTCATCCTGAGGCGCCACCGAAAAGGCCCGCCGGGTCAAATGGTCCGCTCGAAGCGCACTCCGGTATGGTCCTGTTTTGATCAGAATGGCAAAAGAAGATTCACGCCAGAATCGGCACACCGGCAAACTCTGACTGTATTCTGGCCCGCCACTCTTTCGGCCCGGTTTCGTGGACAGACGTGCCTTTGGAGTCCACCGCGACCGTGACTGGCATGTCCTTGACCTCGAACTCATAGATGGCTTCCATGCCGAGGTCTTCAAACGCCAGCACGCGCGATGCACGAATCGCCCTGGAGACGAGATAGGCCGCTCCACCCACGGCCATCAGATAGACAGCTTTATTGTCGCGAATCGCCTCAATGGCAGCGGGGCCGCGCTCAGCCTTGCCGACCATCCCCAGAAGCCCAGTCTGCTCCAGCATCTGGCGCGTGAACTTGTCCATGCGCGTCGCTGTCGTAGGACCGGCTGGTCCAACGACCTCTTCCCGCACCGGGACCACCGGGCCAACGTAGTAGATGAAGCGGTCCGTAAAGTCCACAGGCAGCTTCTCGCCGCGGTTGAGCATGTCTGTCAGGCGCTTGTGTGCCGCATCGCGACCGGTCAGCAGCTTGCCATTCAGCAGCAGCACCTCGCCCGGTTTCCACGTTGCAACTTCCTCTCGTGTAACGGTGTCAAGATTCACCCTGCGAGCGGAAGACGTGTCATAGGTCAGCTTCGGCCAGTCTTCGAGCGACGGCGGTTCAAGCGCCGCTGGGCCAGAGCCATCCAGCACAAAATGCGCATGCCGTGTCGCCGCGCAATTAGGAATCATTGCCACAGGCAGGTTCGCCGCATGCGTCGGATAATCGCGAATTTTGATGTCGAGCACAGTCGTCAGCCCGCCAAGCCCCTGCGCGCCAATGCCCAGTTCATTCACTTTTTTATAAAGCTCGATGCGCAGCTCTTCGATGCGGTTCTTTGGTCCGCGCGCAATGAGCTCCTGCATATCAATGGGATCCATCAGCGCTTCTTTGGCCAGAATCATCGCCTTTTCCGCCGTACCGCCAATGCCAATGCCCAGTATCCCCGGCGGGCACCACCCAGCGCCCATCGTGGGCACGGTCTTCAGCACCCAGTCCACAATCGAGTCCGACGGATTCAGCATCACGAACTTCGACTTGGCCTCAGATCCCCCTCCCTTGGCAGCGACAATCACTTCCATCTCGCCGCCCTTGACCATTTCAATGTTGACCACAGCCGGCGTGTTGTCCCGAGTGTTCTTTCGCGCGCCTGCCGGGTCAGCCAGCACTGAAGCGCGCAGAACATTGTCTGGATGCAGATACGCGCGCCGCACACCCTCGTCCACCATCTCCTGCACGGTCAGCTCGGCGTCCCAGCGCACATCCATGCCGATCTTCAGAAAGACAGTAACAATTCCCGTATCCTGACAGATCGGCCGGTGCCCTTCGGCGCACATCCGCGAATTGATGAGGATCTGCGCCATCGCATCCCTGGCCGCCGGAGACTGCTCGCGCTCATAGGCCTGCGCCAGATTCTTGATGTAATCCACCGGATGGTAATAGCTGATGTACTGGAGCGCATCCGCCACGCTCTGAATCAGGTCTTCCTGCTGGATCGTCGCCATGGGAGTGTTACAAACCTCGTGTGGAGAGGGAATAAAGCCGACCTTTTAGTGTAACAAGCAAACTCTCCTGGCAGCACGGTGAGACCACAACGGTACAGGCTTAATTTCATTCCCTGCATTTCCCAAAAATCTGAAAAAATAGGAGCATGAGCACAGCCACAGGCACCCAGGCAAAGGTCTTCACCGACCGCATTGGACGGATTGAGGTCTCGGCCACCATGGCCGTCACCGCGGAAGCCGCCAAGCTGCGCGCGCAGGGCGCGAAGCTGGTGGATTTCGGAGCAGGCGAGCCGCACTTCGCCACCCCGCGCCATATTAAGGACGCGGCCATTGAAGCCATCAATCACAACTTCACCCGATACACCACGGTTTCCGGCATTCCTGAAGTGCGCAAGGCCATCGTGGACCGCCACGCCTGCGACTTTGGTTCCAATTACTCGCCTGACGAGGCCGTCTTCACGACAGGCGGAAAGCTGGCCATCTTTAACGCTGTCCAGGTGCTGGTGGACCACGGCGATGAGGTCATCCTGCCTGTGCCCTATTGGGTCTCTTACAAGGACATCATCCAGTACGCGGGTGGCAAAGTCGTCTATCTCGAAACAGACGAGGCGGAAAACTTCCGCATCACAGCCGAGGCGGTTGAAAAGCTGATTACCCCGCGCACCAAGGCAATTGTCCTTAACTCGCCTTCAAACCCGGCTGGCTCTGTTATCGCTCCGGCGGACCTCGAAAAGATCGTAAAGCTGGCGCATGAGCGCGGAATCTATCTGTTGCTCGACGAGTGCTACGTCTACCTGCAATACAATGGGGCGCTGGTCAGCGGAGGCTCGTTTACAGAAGCCAAAGAGCATGTTCTCATCCTCGGCTCGCTCTCAAAGACCTATGCCATGACCGGATGGCGCGCCGGATATGCGCTCGGCCCCAAGCCCATCATCGCTGCCATGAGCAAGCTGCAGAGCCAGTCCACCTCATCCACCGCGCACTTTGTGCAGAAGGCCGCCATCGCCGCGCTGAACAGCTCGCAGGAATGTGTGGTCGAAATGCGCGCCGATTACCTAAAGCTGCGCGACCAGATCCTTGCCGGACTGGCCCAGATTCCGGGCATCACGTGCACCAAGCCGGAAGGGGCGTTCTATGTATATCCCAACGTCTCAGCGTATCTCGGCAAACCGGGTGCAAAGGATACTCTGGAACTCGCCAACCGCCTGCTGCATGAAGCCAACGTCGTCACTGTTCCGGGTGAAGCCTTCGGAACAACACAGCACATCCGCCTCTCCTACGCCGTCTCACACAATGACATAGACGAAGGCCTGAAGCGCATGAGGGACTTCTTCGCAAAGCTGTAGGAGATGCTAAGCCGGGCCAGGAACAGCAGGCTATGTCCTCGGTCCGATTTCTACCAAAGTTTGAGCGGGTCCAGACACAGGGTTTCCCATCCTTGCGCATAAGGATGGGAAACCACAACTGCCAGCCATTGAATAAAAATCGTATCCTGGGCGAAGCCGAAGGGACCTGGGGCAAACCAGTTCGCGCCAAGCATACTCAAGAAAGAATCCCGCGAGTTGCCGAGTACTTCTCAGAGTTTTCAGTAAAAGTAAACCCCTCCCCGGACAGGAGAGGGGATCGGAAAAATGCTTTAGTGAATATCAAAGGATCCGTGCAGCGGCGTCTCTGCTGACGACGGGCCTGCAAGAATCTGATAGGTTCCCGGAAGCAAATCCCAGCCGTTTTTCTGTTCATCAAAAATCGAGAGCATCAGCGGATCCACTGTGACCGTTACTGTCTTCGACTCGCCCGGCTGAAGTGATACCTTCTGCCACCCCACCAGGCGCTTGAACGGCTCACCTGCGGCTTCCGGAAGCACTGCATACACCTCGGCAATCTCAGCGCCGGCGCGTTTGCCAGTGTTCTTCACGGTAAAGGTCACGGTCCTGTCCGCGCTGTTGGCCCTCAGGCCGGAATAAGAGTAGGTCGTGTAGGAAAGACCATACCCAAATGGAAACAGCGGCTCCTTGTGTTCCGCTTCGTACCATTTGTAGCCAACTTTCACGCCTTCGTCATAGTGAACACTGTACCCGGATTGCGCATGGGCCGGGCCATTGACTGCGCCCGTTCCCTGGCCTTCATCTTCCTTCGAGAGTGGCGGAATTTCAGGGTGTGGCAGGTCCTGTTCGCTCTTCGGGAAAGTCATGGCAAGCTTAGCACTCGGGTTCACATCGCCGAGCAGAACATTCGCCAGCGCGCGATGGCCGCTGCTGCCCGCATACCATGCTTCCACGATTCCGCTGACTTTGCCGATCCAGGGCATCGTCACGGCAGTGCCTGTTTCCAGTACCACAATGGTGTGCGGATTGGCCGCCGCTACGCGCTCAATCAGTGCATCCTGGTTGTCGGGCAAAGAGAGGTTTGGCAGGTCCATGCCTTCTGATTCCCACTGGTAAGCAAAGACAATCGCGACATCAGAATTCTTGGCCAGCGCCGCTGCTGCATCAAGGTCTTCTCCGGAGTTGTATTCAACCTTTGCATTGGGCAGCCTGGCTTTCAGCGCCTTCAGCGGCGAAGTGGGGAACCAGATGTGTGCCTGCCATGTGGTGGCCTTGTGCCCCGGAGGAGCAATCGCGTTTCCGCCCGGCGGGTCAACCTGTGCCGAGCCTCCGCCAGAGATCATGCCGACATCGGCGTGTCCGCCAATCACGGCCACGCTGTGCAATTTGGCCGGATTGAGCGGCAAAGCATTGTTCTCGTTCTTAAGCAGAACAATGCTCTGCTCTTCAAGATGCTGCGCAATTTCCAGTCCGCCCTCCGCATCCACCACGCTCTTCTGTACCGGGTCATCCACAATACCGGATGTGAACTCGCCCCAGAGCACGCGCCGCGCATGATCATCAATCTCAGACATGGGTACGCGCCCGGCTTCCACCGCCTCTTTCAGCTTCGGCCCAAAGAAGTCTGCCATCGGCTGCTCCTGGTCCAGCCCGGCAGCGGAAGCCTTCTCCGTGCTGTGCGTGCCGCCCCAGTCAGAGAGCACAAAGCCTTTAAAGTTCCAGTCATGCTTCAGAACATCCGTCAGCAGATATTTGTTTTCGCAGGAGTAGTCACCATTCACGCGGTTATACGAGCACATCACCGCGGCCGCATCGGAAATCTTCAAGCCAATCTGGAAGGCAAGAAGGTCGCTTTCCCGCATGGCCCGTTTTGAGACGATGGCGTTGACAATATTCCGGCCCGTTTCCTGGTCGTTCATCGCATAGTGCTTGATGTCGCCAACGACGTGCTCTCCCTGCTCGCACTTCATCAGATGGCCCACCATGGTCCCGGCGAGCAGCGGGTCTTCGCCCGTGTACTCAAAAGTGCGGCCATTACGCGGCTCACGCGTGATGTCTACGCCGCCGCCCAGCGTCATGTTGTAACCCTGTGCCCGCAGCTCCCGGCCAATCAGCGCGCCATATTCGCACGCTGCTTGCGGGTCCCAGCTTGAGGCAGCGCCCAGGTTTGAGGGCAGTGCTGTAGAGTAACGCCCATTTTCCCCGCTGGAACGCACGCCATAGGCCGCATCAGAAATATAAAGCGGCGGAATACCCAGCCTGGGCACGCCGACTACATATCCGGCCCCGCCATTGGAGAGGTGCGTCAACGGCATTTGCCAGTTTTCCGTGTGGGCCATGCCATTGCCGTGCAGCAGATCAATCTTTTCGTCCAGAGTCATTTGCTTCAGAACAAGATCGGCCCGCTCCTCCGGCGAAAGACCCTTGTTCATCCAGGGACGGTCTTGCGCCAGTAGCGGCACGGCTGCAAGCAAAGCAATAGGCAGGCATTTTCTCAACGTGCGAGTCAGCATGGGTTTCCTTCCGAGAGAGTGTGTTTCCGACGAGATGCTACAGGCTGCAAAATATAATGGTCAAACTGAAACGTTTTAGTAATCCACAAATTAGATAATGGATAGCGCAAACCTCAGAGACAAGCGTTTGTTTTACTATACAGGCTTCTGCTTTCCCAGCACCATAATTGCATCCATCTCGAAGGATCCGTCTGGCTGCACGCGATAATATTCCCGAACTTCTTGAGGAGCAGCCTGCCACAGCGATCGAATTGCTTCCGCTCTTTCCTCCGGAGTGCCAATGCGCTGGATCCAGGACGCAAATTCAATCCGAAGACGCCAACGCCGTTCTGTTCTGGCATCAAATCCAGCTGTCTGGAACAACGCCAGCCATTCCTGTTCCGTGTAATCGCGGACGTGCGAAGGGTCCCGCAGCACCTCGACTGCCTGCATGTAAGTGTCCAGAAGAGGTTCGCTTCCTCCTGCAATGTCCATGATGCATAGCGTGCCGCCGGGTTTAAGCACGCGCCGGCCTTCCCGCAGCGCCTGCGAGACATTGCGCCAGTGGTGGGCGCTGTAACGGCTCACAACCCAGTTAAACGAGCCATCATCAAAGGGAAGCTCCTCCACGGAGCCCTGTTTGGTTCGGATACGGGTCAGTCCCCGACGCGCGGCTTCCGCTTCGACGGTCTCCAGCATTTCTGCCGTCAGATCATAGGCCACAACCTCTGCGGCAGCGGAAGCAGCGGCAAAACTCGTGTGTCCTGCGCCGCAGCCAAGGTCAAGGACGCGTGCCTTTGGTGTTGCTCCGATCATTTCTGTCAAACGGGCGAGCTCGGCCCCTTGCGCGTGGACCGCGCTGGCCAGATAAGCGGCCGCGGCAGGCCCAAAAGACTGCGAAATCGCATCAGCATGTTTCATGCTTTTCAGTGTAGGTGATTTCAACACGCGCTCGGCCGAACTCATGCATCAGGGCTGAGTATCTGTGTCCAGATGCTGTGGCGTGACCTCTGGATTGGATGCCGCGCGGTTGAGATTTCTCTGGCTTTTTAAGTGCAAACTTCCTGCCCCTGCTCCCGGGTAAATTTCCGCAAGCTGTAGGCGGCGTTTGTATTGAAAAGGTCCGTTTCGAGTTCCTGCTGAAATAGTGCTATTTTCACTCAACCCTGCATAGCGGCGAGTCTATCTCTAAAGAGGAAAGGCCCGCCAGAAAATCCGGCAGGCCCGATGGTCTTGGAATTATGCGTAGATGCCGCGCTGCTTAATGGTGAAGGCCACACGATCAATCGCCAGCATATAAGCCGCAATCCGGTTGTTGACGCCGTGCGCTTCTGAGTATCGGACCACATCGTCAAAACTGGTTGCAAGGATGTGCTCCAGTTGCTCGTTCACGAAAGCTTCTTTCCAGAAGTAGCCCTGGCGGTCCTGCACCCACTCAAAGTAGGACGCGGTCACGCCGCCGGAGTTCGCCAGAATGTCCGGAATGATGAAGATTTTCTTGTCAGCCAGGATTTCATCCGCGACCGCCGTTGTAGGACCATTGGCGCCTTCACAAATCACGCGCGCCTTGATCTTATCGGCATTGCGGCTGGTGATGACGTTCTCTGTGGCCGCCGGAATCAGGATTTCGCATTCTGTTGTGAGCAGTTCGTGCGTGTCGAACGGCTCTGCGCCTTTAAAGCCGAGCACTGTTCCGTTGCGCTGACGGTATTCAAGCAGTGAGCAGATATCAATGCCGTTTGGGTTGTAAAGGCCGCCATCATATTCTGCGATGCCAATGATCTTGTAGCCCTTTTCCCGCAGCAGGTTCGCAGCATTTGAGCCAACATTGCCGAACCCCTGAATGATGACCCGGCAATTTTCCAGTGGAAGGTTGAGATACTTCAGTGCTTCATCGCACATGACGGCAATGCCCCGGCCTGTGGCTTCGCGGCGTCCGCGCGAACCGCCAATATTGACTGGTTTTCCGGTCACGATACTGGTGACGGTCTGGCGCATGTGCATGGAGTAGGTGTCCATGATCCAGGCCATCGTCTGCTCGTTGGTGTTCATGTCCGGGGCGGGAACGTCTTTTTCCGGACCGATGAATTCGATGATTTCTGCGGTGTAGCGGCGCGTCATGCGTTCCAGCTCGCCCAGGGACATCTTCTTCGGGTCACAGATGACTCCGCCCTTCGCGCCGCCAAAGGGAATATTGACGACGGCGCACTTCCAGGTCATCCAGCTTGCGAGCGCGCGCACTTCATCAAGCGAAACGTCCGGCGCATAGCGGATGCCGCCTTTGCCCGGCCCGCGCGCCTGTGAATGCAGGACACGGAAGCCAGTGAACACCTCAATGCGGCCGTCGTCCATCTGCACGGGAAAATGCACGATGATTTCGCGCGAAGGGTGCCGCAGCACGCGCCAGAGTCCTTCATCCAGGTTCAGCTTGCGCGCCGCAAAATCAAATCGAGCAGCCTGCGCTTCCCAGGGATTGATTTCCTGCTCGAGGGTGATAGTAGCCATATCGAAAATTCTCTCCAGTATCCTCAGACCGATTGTGCACCGCGCGTGTGAGCATCTCATGAACGCGGCATAAGACCCTCCCGGAACGGTCGCATCCAGGGGGCCGGCTTTCCAGCATGTCTGGCATGGCTGCGGGCAAAAACCAGCCTTCGGCCAAACCTTCAGAGTATAGGCCCGCGTCTACATCTCCGGCAAGCTATATCCATGGTCCTCGATAAAGAGCAGTAACCGCTTGTATCCCATTCCACTTTTGTATCTATTCACGTTGGATGGCCGGCAGCGCACTCTGTGATTGACTGCATTTCGATAAACCCGAAATCCTGCATCGCTGTGCTCCTCATATACTGGAACCACATGCCGCAGCAAGAGACATCTCTTCCCACCCGCGCCGAGTTTCTGAAGCTGGCGCAGACGCATACGCTCGTGCCGCTGTACCGCACGCTCACTGCCGACCTGGAAACGCCTGTTACTGCCTTCCTGCGTCTCGCCGCAGACGAGCCTGAGTGTTTCCTGCTCGAATCTGTCGAGCAGGGAGAAAAAATTGGTCGCTATACCTTTATCGGCGTCCATCCGTTCCGCACCATCGTGTCCCGCGGACAGGAAATTGTCATCACGGAGAATGGCAAGGCTCGCCAGACCCAGGGCGACATCTTTTCGTTGATGAAGGAACTCCTCAGCAGCCATAAGCCGGCTCACATTGCAGGACTGCCGCCATTCACTGCCGGCGCTGTGGGCTTCTTCGCCTACGATGTAGTGCGGCAGATCGAGCGCATCCCCGAGAAGGCGAAAGACGATCTGGGCTTGCCCGACGCCTGCCTCATGTTCTTCCATGAAGTGCTGGCCTTCGACCACATTCGTAAAGAAATGCTTCTCATCGTCACCGCAGACCTCTCCGGGCAAAAACCAGAGCAAGCCTATGCGGACGCGCAAAAGCGCCTTGACCGCTTTGAAAAGCGCCTGGCTGCACCTCTGCCGCGCATCAGGCCCAAAAAGATTGGCAGCAAACTTAAACTGGACCCGCGCACGCGCAAGAGGAATTTCCTGAAGGCAGTTGAAAAAGCCAAAGAATACATCGCCGCAGGGGACATTTTTCAGGTTGTCCTCTCGCAGCGCTTTGATGTGGAAACAGGAGTAGATCCGTTTTCTGTATATCGGGCCCTGCGCATCGTCAACCCCTCGCCATATCTGTATTTTTTGCGGATCGGAAAGACCTACATCGCAGGCTCTTCTCCCGAGTTGTTGGTCCGCGTCCACCAGGGACGCATCCAGTATCGCCCCATTGCAGGGACGCGTCCGCGTGGTGCGAATGAAGAAGATGATCTCCGTATTGCAGATGAAATGCTGCACGACGAAAAGGAACGTGCCGAGCACGTCATGCTTGTAGACCTGGGGCGAAACGATGTTGGACGTGTCAGCGAATACGGCTCCGTCGAAGTGAAAGAGCTGATGGTCGTCGAACGCTATTCGCATGTGATGCACATCGTCAGTGGAATCCAGGGCAGACTTCGGCCAGAATTGCACGCCATAGACGCCTTCCGCGCCTGCTTCCCGGCAGGGACATTAAGCGGAGCGCCAAAGGTACGCGCTATGGAGATCATCGAAGAGCTGGAACCAACGCGGCGTGGCATCTACGGCGGCAGCGTCCTCTACGCGGACTACTCCGGAAACCTTGATTCATGCATTGCCATCCGCACACTCCTGCAGCAAGGGAGGAAGGGACACATCCAGGCGGGTGCGGGAATTGTCGCCGATTCTGTTCCTGAAAAAGAATACGAGGAATCCATCAACAAATCTCGCGCTGTGGTAAAAGCTATTGAAAAAGCAAGAGGGAACTGATGCCTAGTTCTGCACGCCCAGGCTGGGTGGCTGCTCGCACTTCCGTACACGCGCTCCAGGAACCACCCAGACCAGCGTGACCAGTCCGCTAATTACCAGCGACAGCCATGGACGATAAAACGCGACCGCAACCGCGACGATATACAGCACCAGGCTGGCGCTGTGCCGCCACAGTTCGGATGTGTCCGTTTCACTCAGTGCTCCCTTCAGCTTCTGTCGGCGCATCACTCGCCACCGCAGAACGTAAAATGCCAGTCCGACAAGCAGCATCACTCCGTCATACAGCAAAGTGGCAAATGTGCTGAAGAGCTTCTCGTCCAGATAATCCACAAAAAATGGAATCAGCGAGAGTGAAAACAGGAAGCCCATGTTGGCCCACAAAATTCCATAATCCACCGTCTCAGTCCTGCGGATCAGTTCGTGGTGATTGATCCAGTAAATACCGACAACAAAAAAACTAAGCGCATAAATTGCAAGGCGCGGTGCTACCGACCATAACCCCGCAAGACCGTCCTCATGGGGAACATGCAGTTCCAGCACCATGATGGTGATAATGACGGCGATGACGCCATCTGAAAAGGCCTCAAGCCGCGTGGAATTTATCTGCGAGTAGGTATCAGTCATACTCTCGTTTCCGTCATGCGCCATCAGCGAACATCGTGAAGGCCGCGTATGAATAGAAGTCTACCGGCTGCTTAGTGGCAGCCAGAATGTAAAAATCGCACCCTTTCCTGGTTCGCTGCTTAGCCCAATTCCGCCGCCGTGTGCCGTCAAAATGGCCTTGGCAATGGAGAGGCCAAGCCCGCTGCCTTCCACGCGCTCGCGCTGGCTGTTTCCACGGTAAAACTTGTCGAAGATGAATGGTTGCTCTGCCAGTGCTATCCCCGCTCCCTGGTTGCTGATGTGGACCAGCAGGCGCTCTCCTGAAGTTTCTGCGCTGATCTGTACTGGTGACTTTGCGGGAGAGTACTTCACTGCATTTTCAATCAGATGGCGTAGCACGCGTCGCACCAGTGCAGGGTCCATTTGTGCATCGGGGATTTCTTGCGGCACACACACATCCACCGTTCGTCCGCGAAGCCGCGGGTCCTCCTCCTGCAGCACAGCTTCTATCAGATATTGAATGTTTTGCCGGACCGGGCGTACCTGCAAGCCAGCCGAATCAAGCTGCGCCATCTCAACTGCCTCACCAATCAGGCGGTCCAGCCGCTGGCTCTCTTCATCCACAATGGAGTACATCTCGCGGCGCTCTGGTTCAGGCAGCGACGGTTGCGCCAGAAGGCTTGTGGCGGCTGCCCGGATCGCCGTCAGGGGTGTCCGCAGCTCATGGGTCACTGAGTCCAGCAGGGCTGCCCGCAGGCGTTCGCCTTCGCGCACTGCCTCCATGCGGCTCGTTCGCTCCAGCGTGGCCACGCGTTCCAGGGCAATGGCAATCAGGTTTCCTATCGCTTCATACATTTGCTGCGCGAGCCCGCTGTCTGCAATAGCAAGTGAACCAAGGCACCGCATGCCCAGCATCAGCGGAGCAGAATAGATCCGTGCCTGCCTGCTCGCTGTTGAATCTGGCAAAAGCGCGATCTGCTTCAGTTCCGCTGCGGAGAGCAGTTGGTGTTCCGGGTCGGAATAGTAGGCCGCATCGCGTTCACGTACATAGACTGCTACTGCCTGCAACCCAAACACGCGCGCTGCAATGGATGGCGTCTCGCGCGCAAGTGTGTGCAGGTCTTCGTGTAAAAGGAGCTGTTGGCTGAACTCATACAGCCGTTCAACTTCCCGCCGGCGCTGCTCTGAAAGTTCTCTCTGCCTGCGCGCATTTTCCGCCAGATGGCTCACCAGAATCCCCGTTGCCAGGAAGACAGAAAGTGCAACCCAGTTCTGCGGATCGGCAATCGTCAGCGTACCGACCGGAGGCAGGAAAAAGAAGTTATAGAGCAACGTGCACAATACGGAGAGGTAAATCGAGTGCGCAAGCCGCCAGCGTGAAGCCACCAGCAGCACGACCACCAGAAAGCTCAACGCTACCGTCGCAGGATTCACATGCACCACAAGACGGAACAGCGCAACCAGACCACCGACGACTGCGGTAGAGAGAAGATATCGCACGACGCTGGTGTAACTTCGCATCCGCTCCTGATGATACTTTAGATAGGTGATGGCTGCACGGGTCCTCGTCGTTGATGATGAAATCCAGATCACACGCGTTCTGCGCGCATCGCTTTCAGCACAAGGCTACGATGTTCGCACAGCCAATGATCCCGATGAAGCATTACGCCTGGTACAGGATTGGCCACCTGATCTTATCGTTACTGACCTGATGATGCCCGGTATGACTGGCATCGAACTCACCCGCGCCGTGCGCATGAAGAGCCATGTTCCTGTGCTCGTTCTTTCCGTACGCGACCAGGAGCGTACCAAGATAGAGGCGCTTGACGCCGGTGCAGACGATTACGTCACCAAGCCATTCAGCACAAAGGAACTGCTTGCGCGCGTCCGCGCCCACCTGCGCCGTGCCCCTGAGCGCGACTCAGACAAATGCATCGAGGCGGGTGATTTCATGATTGATCCCGCCGCCCATGTCGTAACCGTAAACGGCAGCACCGTGCATCTCACTCCTAAAGAATTTGATCTTCTCCTGCATCTTGCACGGAACCCCGGCAAAGTCATCACACACCGCGCCTTGCTTACCGCCGTATGGGGTGCTCAGTCCGCACAGCAGCCGGAATATCTGCGGGTCTTTGTCGGACAGATCCGCAAAAAGCTGGGAAGCACACCGGGCAAGGAATATATCCAGACAGAACCATGGGTGGGCTATCGCTTTCTTCCCGATGGGGTTGAATAACAGTATTTACGACTTCCTTATACCTTCCTTATACGCGATTTAGCGGCCTCTCATTCAAATAAAAAATGGCCCTGAGAGCTCATTTATGTGGGACATTCTATTGGTCGCAATCACCTTTGTTTTCTTTGCCGTTGCGCTCATCTATGTGCGCGCGTGTGAGCGCCTGAGGTAAACACCATGAGCATACTCACGCTGATCGTTCTTGTAATTACCGTGCTTGTGATGGCCTATCTGGTGGCCACCCTGCTCTATCCGGAGAAATTCTGACGATGACAGGTAATGGATGGCTCCAATTCCTGCTTTTTTCTTTTGTCCTCATTTTGCTCATGCGCCCGCTCGGGTTATACATGGCCCGCGTCTTTCAGGGCGAGCGGACCTTCATGGATCCTGTGTTGGGTCCCATCGAGCGGTTGCTGTACCGGCTCTTCGGCGTTCGTCCCGATGAAGAAATGTCCTGGAGCCAGTACACGATTGCGGTGCTATTGTTCAGCATCGTCTCCATGCTGCTGACGTATTTCATTGAGCGCGCACAGCACTGGCTACCGTGGAACCCCCAGCACTTTGCCGGCATCGTTCCTGACCTCGCCTGGAATACTGCTGCTTCGTTCACTACGAATACAAATTGGCAGTCCTATTCCGGTGAAGCCGTCATGAGCTACTTCACCCAGATGGTCGGGCTTGCTTATCACAATTTTTTGAGCGCGGCCGTTGGCATTGCCGTGGCCATTGCCCTTGTGCGCGGTATCGCCCGCAGGGAATCAAAGACCATCGGAAATTTCTGGGTGGATGCCACTCGCTCCGTGCTCTATGTCCTGCTGCCGCTCTGTATCATTTGCGCTGGCTTGCTCGTTCAGCAGGGAGTCGTCCAGAACCTCAAACCCTACACTACCGTCACTACCGTCGAACATCAGACGCAAACCCTCGCACAGGGGCCGGTTGCTTCACAGGAAGCCATCAAGATGCTCGGCACCAACGGCGGCGGGTTCTTTGGCGCGAATAGCGCACATCCTTTTGAGAACCCCACGCCTTTCACCAACTTCCTTGAAATGCTGTCTATCTTCATCATCCCGGCGGCCCTCACCGTGGCTCTGGGAAAGATGACGGGATCACCCGGACATGGATGGGCCGTCTTCGCCTGTATGGCTGTGCTCTTCGCCGCTGGATTCGCTACAGCGTACTGGGCCGAAGCGCAGCCGCACCCTCTACTTCACGGCATAGACCAGCACGCCACTTCCTTGCAGGCGGGCGGCAACATGGAAGGTAAAGAAGTGCGATTTGGTATCTCGCAGTCTGCGCTTTTTGCCACTGTTACTACGGACGCAAGTTGCGGCGCCATCAACTCCCAATTCGACTCGTTCACGTCCTTGGGCGGGATGGTTCCGCTTGTGAACATCATGCTTGGTGAAGTTGTCTTCGGCGGTGTGGGATCTGGCCTCTATGGTGTCCTCATCTATGTTGTACTCGCAGTATTCATAGCTGGTCTTATGGTGGGTCGCACGCCAGAATATCTTGGCAAAAAGATAGAAGCGTATGACGTAAAGATGTCCATGCTCTACGTGCTCATCTTTCCGCTTGTCATTCTGGTTTTCACCGCGATCTCTTCTCTGTTGCCCATGGGGCTGAATGCGCTGGGTAATAATGGCCCACACGGATTGACTGAAATACTGTACGCCTTCACTTCAGGAGCGGGAAACAACGGCTCTGCCTTTGGCGGACTTAGCACTAACACGCATTGGTATAACGTGAGTCTCGGTTTTACTATGCTCATCGGCCGTTTCCTCATGATGGTGCCCGTGCTCGCGCTGGCCGGAAATCTGGCCCGGAAAAAGAGCGTGCCGCCATCGCCTGGAACATTCCCCGTCCATACCAGCCTGTTTACTGTCTTGCTCACGGGCATCATCCTCATCGTCGGCGCACTCACATTTTTCTCGGTCCTCAGTCTCGGGCCCACCCTTGAACACCTGCTGCTGCGCGCTGGGCAGCTCTTTTAGGCGCGGTGGAGAAAGCAATGGCAAAAAGGCAAAGTCTCTGGAATCCAGTAATTCTTCGGCAGGTATTGGTTGGTGCGGTCGCCAAACTCGACCCGCGTGTCATGGTCAGGAACCCGGTCATGTTCGTGGTTGAAATCGGAAGCGTCGTCACCACCGGCCTGCTTATTCAGGACCTCATACAGCATCGCGCCGGCTTCGCATTCGATCTGCAGATCACTCTTTGGCTCTGGTTCACCGTGCTCTTCGCGAATTTCGCAGAAGCCATGGCTGAGGGGCGAGGGAAAGCCCAGGCAGATACGCTGCGCAAGGCCAAAGGTGAAACCATCGCCTACCGCTTTCGTAAAGATGGCACCACCGAGGCCGTCAACAGCTCCCAGCTTCGCGCTGGCGACATCATCAAGGTAGAAGCCGGACAATTCATTGCCGGAGATGGCGAGGTCATCGAAGGCGTGGCCTCCGTAGATGAATCTGCCATCACGGGAGAATCCGCTCCCGTCATTCGCGAGGCCGGCGGGGACCGCTCCGCCGTCACAGGCGGCACACGCGTACTGTCCGACTGGATCAAGGTTCGCATCACATCGAATCCCGGCGAAACATTTCTCGATCGCATGATCGCATTGGTTGAAGGCGCCGAGCGCCAGAAAACCCCAAATGAGATTGCGCTCAGCATTCTTCTTTCCGGACTCACGATCGTCTTTCTGCTCGCCGTCGCGACCTTGCAGCCATTTGCCATCTACTCGCACGCACCGCAGACCATCTTCGTGCTCGTGTCATTGCTGGTCTGCTTGATTCCAACAACCATTGGCGGTCTCTTGTCTGCCATTGGCATCGCCGGTATGGATCGCCTGGTCCAGTACAACGTCCTTGCCATGTCTGGCCGCGCAGTGGAAGCAGCGGGTGATGTAAACACTCTCCTCCTGGACAAGACCGGCACCATCACGCTTGGGAATCGCCAGGCAACTGAGTTCTGCCCGGCTCCAGGCATCACCACAGAACATCTCGCAGATGCCGCCCAACTCGCCTCACTTGCCGACGAGACCCCCGAAGGCCGTTCCATCGTCGTACTTGCAAAAGAGAAGTACAACCTGCGCGGACGTGACCTGACTGGAATGCAGGCACAGTTTGTTCCCTTTACGGCCCAGACGCGCATGTCCGGTGTGGACCTCCCCGGTATCACTGTCCGCAAAGGCTCAGCCGATGCCATTGCGCGTTTTCTGGAGCAGCAAGGCTCGTCCCTCCCACGTCAGGTCAGCGACAAAGTGGAAGAGATCGCGCGCCTTGGCGGAACGCCGCTCGTCGTCGCGGAAAATAATGTCGCGCTCGGTGTGGTCTATCTCAAGGACATCGTGAAAGGCGGCCTGCGCGAGCGTCTGTCGCGCCTCCGCGCCATGGGCATTCGCACCATCATGATTACCGGCGACAACCCACTGACTGCCGCCGTCATTGCACGCGAAGCAGGTGTGGATGATTTTCTCGCCGAAGCTAGGCCCGAAGACAAAATGGCCCTCATCAAGCGTGAGCAGGCAAAAGGAAAACTCGTTGCCATGACCGGAGATGGCACCAACGACGCCCCCGCACTTGCTCAGGCCGACGTGGGCGTTGCCATGAACACTGGCACTCAGGCAGCGAAGGAAGCCGGCAACATGGTAGACCTCGATTCCAATCCAACCAAGCTTATTGAGATTGTCGAGATCGGCAAGCAGCTTCTTATGACGCGCGGCGCTTTGACGACCTTTTCCATTGCGAATGACGTCGCAAAATACTTCGCCATCATTCCGGCCATGTTTGCGGGTGTGTTTCCGGTCCTCAATGCGCTGAACATCATGCATCTGGCCACTCCGCACTCAGCAATTCTTTCCGCAGTCGTCTTTAACGCGATCATCATCATTGCGCTTGTTCCGCTGGCACTGCGTGGCGTCAAGTACGCGCCGAAATCCGCACAGGCCTTGCTTCGGCGCAATCTGCTGATCTATGGCATTGGTGGAATCATCGTGCCCTTCGTAGGCATCAAGCTCATTGACATCGTCTTAAACGGCCTGCACCTGGTGTGAGGATACCCATGAAGCAAACTCTTATAATTGCGATTCGATTTACGCTGATTACCACTTTGCTGCTGGGCATTTTGTATCCGCTCGCCATAACTGCATTCGCCCACCTCGTTTTTCCCAACAAGGCAGATGGCCAGCTCATTTCGCGCAACGGGCAGCTTATCGGATCACGCATCATTGGACAGAGTTTTGCTGCGGACAGGTACTTCCATGGCCGTCCCTCTGCGGCAGGAAATGGTTATGACGCAACTTCGTCTGGTGGCTCCAATCTCGCTCCATCCAGTCAGAAGCTGCTCACGCGCATCCAGGCAGATGCTGCAAAATACCAGCAGGAGGCAAATGGCCAGACGGTGCCCATTGATCTTGTTACTGCTTCAGGATCAGGACTTGATCCGGACATCACGCCCGCGGCCGCCTTGTTTCAGGTGCGTCACATCGCCCAGATCAGAGGCCTGGACGAAAGTGTCGTGCGCAATCTGGTCATGGCCCACATACAGCCTCGTCAGTTTGGCATCCTGGGCGAGCCGCGTGTCAATGTGCTCGAATTAAACCTTGCTCTCGACGCGCTGCAGCAGCACTGATTGTTAGAGAGCGGGACACCCATCTTTTATGTAGCAAAGGGAGAAGAAAGGTCCCTCAAGATGAAATAACCCTGCTTAAAGCATCTGCAACCGCACGCAGTTCTGTATCACGCGTAAGGCAGTCGGGGCAAATCCGCAGGCACTCCCCGCGAGCATCCGTGATGATTCCGCTCTCCTCCAGCTTTTTCACCAGATCTCCGGCCCTCGCATGGCGCACAACCAGAAAAGCCCCATGCTCTGCATCGCCACCCGTAGCATGGACACCGGCGTCAGCAAGGTACTGCTTCAGCCGCGCAAGCTGCATAAGGCCATATTCGCGCAGTCGCTCCACGCTCATCGCCAGCGTAAATTGCTGTCCACTTCGCGCCTGATACCACGTCAGCACAGGCGGAGTCGCTTCCAGAAACGCATCCCCTCCGCGCTTGAGCACAGGAACATCCGTCCGCTCGAAGCTGAACGCATTGTCGCGGGCAAACCATCCAGTATCCAGCGGCCGCAGCCCGCCTTCTAAAATCTCCGGCGAGAGATAAAGAAATGCTGCTCCCGGCCCTCCGCGCAGATATTTGTAACTGCCGCCGATCATAATATCAGCTCGTATCGTGGAAACATCTACGGGTAGCGCGCCGACGGCGTGATAAGCGTCCACCAGCAGCTTCGCCCCCACAGGATGGCATGCTTCCGCAAGTTGGTCGAGACCCGCGAGCAATTGCCCGGTCATAAACATCACTTGCGAAATGACCACCAGGTCCACGCCTTCGTGCAGATGCTCGATAACACGCTCAACAGAAAAGTAGCCGTCTGCGTCCGGCTGCACCCATCTCACCCAGATGCGCCCCACAGAAGCGTACTGTTTCAAAATCACATCAATCGAATCAAATTCCCCACGCGTGCTCAGGACGCGCAGCTTGCCCGGAAGCGCATTCAACACAGCACGTAGCCCTTGCCCGGCAGACGTCCTTGGCACAATGCAATCAGCACGCGGAGCATGAATGAGCGCAGCCACACGAGCGCGGAACGCCTCGCGCTCTGCGAGCCACTCGTCCCACGCATCACCAAGCTTTGTTTCCCATAGCGAAAGGCCCTCGCGTACGTCATCGGACATCGCATCCAGCGGGCGCCCCAGCGAGTGGTTGGCGAGATAAATCCTCTCGCTCGCGAGCACGTGGGAGAACAACGGTGCAACATGCTGCTGAATAGCATCTTCCGTGAGCGGCCCTGGGCCGAGACAGGCCACGGCGTCCTGAATCATCGAATTCATTTCTGTTTTAGCCATGTGCGCACCGCAAACAATTCCGGAAAAAATGTGAGTTCCAGCGCCTGCTTCAAAAATCCGACTCCAGACGAGCCACCCGTTCCGGCGCGAAACCCGATGATCCGCTCGACAGTCTTCATATGGCGAAAGCGCCATAGCTGGAAATACTCTTCCACGTCCACCAGCTTCTCGCACATCTCATAAGCGTCCCAATATTCGCGGGGATGCTCGTAGATCAGCCGGAAGACCTCTACTAATTCTTCGTTCTTGTGGTATGGCTCCGACCAGTCGCGCTCCACGCATAAATCAGGAACAGCCAGCCCGCGACGCTTCAGGTGGCGCAGGAATTCGTCGTAGAGACTGGGCGCATGAAGCGTTCTCTCCAAATCCTGGTAAATCTCCAGCGCGTGTGAAAACACGCGGATCGCGTCCCGGTTCTTGTTCCCCAGAAGAAATTCCAGCTTGCGGTACTGGAACGACTGGAACCCCGACGCATGTCCCAGCACCCCACGAAATTCCATGTACTCTGAAGGCGTCAGCGTTTCCAGCACGGCCCACTGGTCAAACAGTTGCATCTGGATAAGTTTGACCCGCGAAAGTATTTTGAAGCACGGATCAAGCTGGTCCTGCTGCACAAAATGTATGGCTGCCGTGAGTTCGTGGATCAGTTGCTTGATCCACAGCTCTGATACCTGGTGCTGAATGATGAACAGCATCTCATCATGGTGCTGAGGTTTCGACAATGGCCGTTGCTGCGCCAAAAGCCCATCCAGGCACAGGTATCCCGCATAGCTCATGCGGTCATGAAAATCAGTAACGATACCGGATTCGAGTGGTCTGCGATTTTCTTCAAAGTCGGGCATAAAAAATAGGCCTGATAGAACATTGTCTGTCAGGCCAGGGAGGCATACAACCAAAGTGAAAGTAACAAAACGCAAAAGAATGCTTGCTTCATGCAGGAGTTGTCAAGCATGTTGTTACAAATTTAATTTTCATTCCGCCAGGCGAGACAGCAGGCAGATCATGCCGAAGCTCTCATCTTTCTGGTAAACCGTTTTGCCCGGATGATATCTTGCGCTCATGCGAAAACTTCTCTGTGCCATCCTCTTTGCCGCCGCGTCGTTATGTGTTGCCCAAACTACTCCATCCCCATCAGCCGTTCCTGACGTGGAACACAGTCCAGCTGCACAGGCCGCGCTCAGCCTTGAACGGTGGCGCGAAAGCCGCGTATCGGTCTATATGAATGACTATGGCGAGCTTGCTCAATATCAAGAGGCAAACGTAAAGTTGCCGCCTGTTGGTACTAGAGAAAACCGCGTCATCTTCTTCGGCGATTCCATCACGTGGGGCTGGCACCTGGATAACTATTTCCCCGGCAAGGACTATATCAATCGCGGTATCAGCGGCCAGACGACTTCGCAGATGCTGGTCCGCTTCCACCAGGACGTAATCAACCTGCACCCCAAAGTAGTTGTTGTTCTCGCAGGAACAAACGACATCGCCGGAAACACAGGGCCAGTCACCGTGGAGCAGATCGAAGATAACTATGCATCCCTGGCCGAACTCGCACGCGCGCACTCTGTCCAGATCATCTTTTCTTCCGTGACTCCCATTCACAACTACTTCCCGGAACGGTCGTCCTTTTTCCTCCAGCGTTCACCGCAGAAGATCGTCGAACTCAATCATTGGCTGCGCCAATACTGCCAGGTCAATGGTCTCATATATCTCGATTACTACTCTGCAATGGTGGACAGTAACGGAATGATGCGCAAAGATCTTGCCAATGACGGGCTGCATCCCAATGACGCCGGATACCGCATTATGGCCCCACTCGCCGAGAAGGCCATCGAAGCCGCATTAAGCAAATAGCGTTTTGCAGAAGCAGCTAATTGGTTCCCGTTCCCGTAGAGCGGATTGTTCCTGGCGCATCTTCGGCAGAAGAAGCCTCCAGCTTGCCTCGCGTAAATTCCTTTGCCGGGTCGAACACCTTCGCATCCCGGTCAGGATGGAAGCGGCCATTTTCCAGGTACGCCACCGCCAGTCCTCCAGCAATAAACGGATGGAACGCCACAATCGGAATTACATATTTCTTTGACTTCACCAGCGACTCCAGCACGCCGTCTACCGAGTCACTGCGATGAATTGGCCCCTGTACCTGCGGAATGACAAAGGCGCTGAATTTCAGGTCGCGATGCCTTCTGCTATAAGCCACAAGG
Source organism: Acidobacteriaceae bacterium (assembly GCA_021323655.1). Classification (GTDB taxonomy): domain Bacteria; phylum Acidobacteriota; class Terriglobia; order Terriglobales; family Acidobacteriaceae; genus Pseudacidobacterium. The sequence goes on along the minus strand of JAJPKO010000029.1, from coordinate 17,839 downwards.
CTTTTCGCGGCCTGTTTCGGCGTCATCAGTCCCACATCGGCAATGTAGTTTCTGTGAATGGAGTGCGGATAATAAAAGTTGAAGACCATTTCCGCAAAATTCGCGCAGTTGTTAATGAAGAGATTGAAGTGACTACGGTTCGCACGCGCATTGAAGGCTTCAATCAAGCGCTCATCCTGTTGCCGGCTCGTCTCAATCTGGTAGCCGTAAATCTTCCGGTCATACGACGCGCCAATCAATTGGATCCACTCGCCGCCCGGAATTTCATGCTTTCCATCGTCCGGAGCAACGGCCATCAGATGTTCACGCCGGTATTTGTCGCGCAGCACCTGTTCTTTCTGCGGAGTAATGGTTTCCGGAACATCCTCCGGCTCATCCACCGCATAGAGATACGGAATCAATGGCACTGCAAGCCAGTCGTATCCGCCAATCCTGTGATACCGGCTGATGACAACGCCGAACTCTCCCGCCCCGCAAAGGCGAAGCTCCGTCAGCGATGCGGCGCAGACATGGTCAAGATAAATCGCCGCATGTCCGGTCGGGTTCATGCTGCCGAATTCACCAAAAGGCTCCTCCAGCAGCAGAGCGGCATCGGCATAGGCGCTCAGGCCAAAGAAAAACATGAAAAACAAGGCGCACAGAAATGTCAGAAATATGCGTCTCTGGATCATTTCAAGAATCTCTCCTGACAGAATGGTCCAATTGCAAACGGCGGCTAAGTATGTAGACCCGTTTTTCGACGAAAAGATGGCGACTATCTTTCGCAAAAAGATTTATTTAGCAGGCAACCCTCTGGTTCCATCTTAGCGGCCACACTCGTACCGATGCGCGCACAGCCTCCCCTTTGCTACTCTCAAAGAGTGGCCTATTCTTCGACCATTGCTCCCGGACAGACCCTGTTATTGGATGCCGACGACACGCTCTGGGAGAACAACATCTACTTTGAGCGCGCCATAGCTGACTTCATCTCCTATCTCGACCACCAGCATCATTCACACCAGGAAGTCCGCGAATTCTTAAATGATGTAGAGCGCGAAACAGTACGCGAGCGCGGCTATGGTCTGGCCAGCTTCCAGCATTCCCTCATCGTCTGCTTTGAGCGGTTGAGCAACGCACCCATTACACCCGAGAAGCACGAACGCGTCGTAGGTTTTGCGCGTTCCATCAGCCGGTATGAAATCCAGCTCCTGCCCGGAGTTTCAGAAGTATTGCCCGCACTGGCATCGCGTCACAAACTCATCCTCATGACCAAAGGCAATGAGTTCGAGCAGAAAGACAAGCTCGCGCGTTCAGGTCTGGCGCACCACTTCTCTGCGGTCGAGGTGCCAAAGGAAAAAGACCCCGACGCTTATCACTTTGTGCGCAGAAAATATGACCTCGATTGTCATTGCACCTGGATGGTCGGCAACAGCCCAAAGTCGGACATCAATCCTGCATTGGCCGCGGGCCTGCACGCCGTTTTCATCCCTCACCCGCATACCTGGATGCTGGAGCATGAAGCGGTAGAGCCAGCGCAGAACGGCCAGCAATTGCTGCAACTGGAAAGCTTCCGGGAACTGGGCCTGCGTTTCTAGACCCTCTTAAAAGTCACCTTCACGCTGGCCTCCATTCCTGCCTCTGCAATAAACGCCAGCTTGCCTGCGGCAGTAAAGCCCAACGAAATTTCAACTTCGTCCATCTTCATCCCCGCCGTCACCTTCGAAAACGCATTCGTCAGGATCGCATCCAGTTGGGCCGAAACCTTATCAAAGTCCGCCTTCACATCGTCCACTGTCCGGCCAAAAATCTTGTCCATCACTGTGCCGAAGGAGTGCAGTTGAACAGTTCCTGGTCCAGCTACGGGTTTGGGTGCGTGAAATACAACAATCTCCGGTGCATTCAGGTCTGTGCCTTTCACTGTCTTTGGCGCAATTTTTTTCTTCATAAGCATTTGCCCTTTCTCGTATCAAAGAAACAGATCCACCGCCATCGTTTTTTCCACTTGGCCTAAATGTTGGCAGAACCCTTCCTGCAGATTTGCCGGCGTCGTCACCTCACCCGTGTACAGACCGATGCCATTTCCATTGCTGTCCACAACCAATGCGCCAGAGTCGCCGCCCTGTCCCGCATTGGCCAGAAAAATCCGCAGCGGAACACTCGAGTCGAGCGTGCCGCGCCCGCTGCTCACCTCTGTAACCTTCGTGGAAAAAAGACCCGCAGGACTATGCACATCCACATCCGTCCATTGCGCGACAAACTGTGGGCACATCAATGGATTCCGGCTCACTGGCCAGTGCGATTTCGATACACGCACCAGGGCCGCATCAATGCCCTCCGGCGCCAGGTCCAGCAACGTGCCGCTCCCGCTTGTCATAGAGACAGAGCTACCCACCGGCGTCGTGCTTCCGACCACGTGTTTTGCGGTTACGATGGCCGGTTTACCTTTGAGCGAGGGGCGGCGCGACTCGCCCCAGCACGTTGACGTACCCAATGACGGATGAATACTCGGCGCATGCAATTTCCACTCCGCTGGGCGCACTACAACCGGAAAGCTCTCGCCGTCCACCGTCATCCACTGAAACTCACCCCGTATCGGCCCATGCAGAGAAGGAGCAACATACGCAATGACCCCAAAGGCATTCTCCTCAGTCTCAGGGTCAAGAAAGCCATAACTCGCCATCCTGAATCCAGGAATCTCATTTGCATACCCTCCCGATTCAAAAGCGTTCTGGATCGCGCTGGTCCATAGCACAGCTCGAATCTGTTCTTCCGGCATCTCACCCGGAAAAGATGGAGTCCTCGCCAGCACTTCATCCGTATACCCGGTCCACTCCGGCGACGGCCACTTTCCCGGTATCAGGTCCAGCCCGCCGCTTCGACTCATGCTTGTGTCGTAAAACGAAGGCCGCCGGCGCTCCGGCTGCTCGGCCCGGCGCTCACTTTGTGGTGAATCCATTTCGAATTCAAAGCCCATGCTCGTCCTCCACCGAAAGGCATTGGAGCGGGGGTAACAGGACGCCTCAGATAAGTGCAGCAACTGTACGATGGATACACCCCGGCGTCAATCCATCCTTTTTCTTCTTGGGAGGGGAAACGGCAGGTTTCGCGCTGCCAGTTAGTCGGTCGCAATCAAAGAGATAATCAATAGCAAAGCGCAACGTCAGATGAACCACTGTGAACCATTCCTCGAAGCGCCTGTACGTGGAGTCCTGCATCAGCCCGCTGCCCCAGGCGGAGACGCCCTCATACTGACGCACGGGGCAGGAGCCGACTGCAACGCTCCGCTCCTTGTTGCTCTTGCCCAGGCATTCTGCTCTTCCGGTGTCACTGTTCTCCGGTGCGATCTGCCTTTCCGCCAGTCCCGGCCGCAGGGGCCGCCGCCCCGAGGAAGTGCCGAAAGTGACCAGCAAGGTCTTCGCGCCGCAGTGGCAGCTATGCAAAAAAGAATTACAGGGCGAATATTTCTGGGCGGGCACTCCTATGGTGGCAGGCAGGCATCCATGCTGGCCTCGACTCAGCCCAATCTGGTGGACTTTCTCCTGTTGCTCTCCTACCCGCTTCATCCGCCACGGAAGCCGGACGTGCTACGCACATCGCATTTTTCATCGCTCAGAACGCCCGCGCTGTTTGTCCATGGCACCCGGGACATCTTCGGCTCCATCACCGAAGTGGCGAGCGCGATCAGGCTGATACCCGCTGCCGTGGAGTTGCTTCCGGTGGAAAGCGCGGGACACGAGCTGCTTACCCGGCAGAATCGTGACTCCTTGCCTGCGAAAATCGTGGAAGCGTTCCGCCGCTTCACGTCGTGATTCTGATTCTAGGGCCGGAGAACCCGCATTCTTCGATATTCCCGCTTTCCGGACGGCCAAACTAGCACCCTCCGGAATATTCTGCGAAAATTGAAGATGTATACAGCGTGCCGGTCATTGCCGGGGAGCACTCCTTCATCGCTCCGGTGAAGCCGAATTTTGCTGTGCGGAAAACAAATCCTATGGCTACAAAACTGGCAAGTCCCGCGCAAGCGGACATTTGGGAAGAAGTTGCAGAGTGGATTGAGGCCTTCGATCAGGTCGTCGTCGAAGAAGGCCCGGAACAGGCAGCAATGCTGCTGGACGAGCTCAGACAGCGCGCCCGCGAAGCAGGCATCAACACCCCCAGCGAAATCCGCACCCCTTACCTCAATACCATCCCCAAACATGATGAAGTGCCATACCCTGGTGACCGCCAGATGGAGCGCCGCGTCGAGGCCCTCATCCGCTGGAATGCCATGGCCATGGTCCATGCGCAGAACAAGAAAGATCCCGGAATCGGCGGACATATCTCCACCTATTCCTCGCTGGCCACACTGCTTGAAGTTGGTTTCAACCACTTCTTCCATGCCAGCTATGGCGACCAGCCCGGCGATTTCGTCTACTTTCAGGGCCACGCTTCTCCCGGGGTTTATGCCCGCGCTTACCTTGAAGGCCGCCTGAACGACGACCATCTCAAAAATTTCCGCCACGAACTCCGCGACAAGCCCGGCCTCTCGTCTCATCCGCACCCGTGGCTCATGCCCGACTTCTGGCGTTTTCCCACCGTCTCCATGGGCATCGGCCCGCTGAATGCCATCTACCAGGCACGCTTCATGCGCTATCTTGAGAGCCGCGGCCTCATCGAAAAGACCCCGCGCAAAGTCTGGGCCTTTGTAGGAGACGGCGAAACCGACGAAGTTGACACCCTCGGCGCCATCACCGTCGCCTCGCGCGAAAAGCTCGACAATCTCATCTTCGTCATCAATTGCAACCTCCAGCGCCTCGACGGCCCCGTTCGCGGCAACAAGCGTATCATTGACGAACTCGAAGGCGTCTTTCGCGGAGCAGGCTGGAACGTCATCAAGGTCATCTGGGGCTCCGACTGGGACGACCTCTTCGCCCGCGACCACAAGGGCCTCCTGCTCAAGCGCATGGAAGAGTGCGTAGACGGCGAGTACCAGGCCTTCAAGGCCAAAGGCGGCGCCTATGTCCGCCAGGAATTTTTCGGGAAATATCCTGAACTGCTCGAGCTTGTCAGCGACATGACCGACGACCAGCTCGCCGCACTGCATCGCGGTGGCCACGATCCGGTCAAGATATACAACGCCTACAAACGCGCCGTAGAACATCGCGGCGGCCCAACCGTTATCCTTGCCAAAACGGTCAAAGGCTATGGCCTCGGCACCACCGAGGCCCGCAACGCTGCTCATCAGGAAAAGAAGCTCACCGACGAATCTCTCACCACCTTCGTCCAGCGCTTTGACATTCCTGTTCCCGAAGAGGCCGCCAAGCACGGCACCCCCTACAAGCCCGCTGACGACGCTCCGGAAATCCAGTACATGCACGAGCGCCGCAAGGCCCTCGGCGGATACATGCCGAAGCGCGAAGTTCCAGCCATCAACTTCAAGGCCCCTGCGCTCGACTACTTTGCCGAGTGGACCGGTGGCTCCAAAGGCCGCGCCGTCTCCACCACCATGGGCTTCGTCAGTATCCTCCGCCATCTCATGAAGGACCCCGAGATCGGCAAGCTCATCGTCCCCATCGTTCCCGACGAAGGCCGCACCTTCGGTCTCGAATCAGCCATTCGCCAGGTCGGCATCTATGCACCGGAAGGCCAGAAGTACAAGCCGCATGACGTAGACATGCTGCTCTATTATCGCGAAGAGAAAGACGGCCAGATTCTCGAAGAGGGAATTACGGAAGCCGGTTCAATGGCTTCCTTCACTGCCGCTGGCTCTGCCTACGCCAACTATCGCGTTCCTGCCATCCCGTTCTACATGTATTACTCGATGTTCGGCTTCCAGCGCGTGGGAGACATGATCTGGGCCTTCGCCGACTCACGCGGCAAGGGCTTCCTCATGGCCGGCACCGCAGGACGCACCACCATGCTCGGCGAAGGTCTTCAGCACCAGGACGGCCACAGCCACGTGCTCGCCAGCACCGTACCCACCTGCCTCAGCTATGACCCGGCCTTCGTTTACGAAATGGCCGTCATCCTGCAGGACGGACTCCGCCGCATGTACCAGGAAAACGAGCAGGTCTTCTACTACATCACCATGTACAACGAAGACTACCCCATGCCTGAAATGCCTGCGGCAGACACAGAAAAGGTCCGCGAAGGCATCGTGCGCGGCATTTACAAGTACAAGTCAGCCGCCAAAGGCAAGGCCGACGCGCAGTTGTTCGGCAGCGGCACCATCCTCAATGAGGCGCTCAAGGCCCAGCAGATTCTGGCTGAAAAATACGCCGTGCAGACTGATGTCTGGAGCGTCACCAGCTATAACGAACTGCGCCGCGAAGCGCTCTCCGTTGAACGCTGGAACCGCCTGCATCCCGCTGAGCCGGAAAAGACCCCGTACATCCTTCAGGCCCTCAAAGGCTCCAGAGGCCCGGTCATCGCCGCCAGCGATTACATGAAGGTCGTCCCCGACCAGCTCGCCCCCTGGCTCCAGGGCCGTCTGGTATCTCTCGGGACCGACGGCTTCGGACGCAGCGACAATCGCGAGTACCTGCGCCGCCATTTTGAGATCAATGCCGAATCCATTGTCGCCGCCACGCTTTCCAAGCTGGCCCGCGACGGCAAGTTCGACGCAAAGCGCGCTCAAAAGGCATTTCAGGAGCTAGACCTCGACCCCGAAAAGGTAGATGCCGCCCACGCATAACCTTTGCTGTGGAAAGTCCTTCAGGCCCGCTCATCAAGCGGGCCTGATTTCTTAATGGAAGAACACCCGGGCACCCATCCTTTGCGAAGCAAAGGTGTGGCAAAGGTAGAAGCAGGCACCAAAATCAAACGGGAGAAGAATCAACGATTCTTCTCCCGTCTCTGGAGAACCAACGGGCACTAAGTCGTCGGGCGCGGCTGCACCGCTATAAACTGCGCCGGAACAAAGCTGGTTGTGCTGCACACCGCCGCACCGCCTGAAGGAGTCTGCGTGCACAATGGTAGCTGCGGGTTGATCGTCTGCTTCGTGTCTGCCAGCGAAGAGGTATCCACAAAATGCAGCAGGTTGTCCCCCGACGTGCTTACAAAGAAGAGAGCATTGTCCGGGCTGAACGCGCCTGCAATCGGTGCCTGCGGAGCAGTCCCGGCAATGGTAGACAGCTGTACCTGTTGCACGCTTCCGGCTGATCCAGGAGCGCTTGGCACCTTGTACACCGGCAGGACTCCGCCCGCATTACTGGCATTGTAGGTCACAAACGCCAGGCTGGAGTCTTCCGACGGCACAACGCCGGTAATCTCAGAGGGCTTCACGCCCAATCCAGCCTGCATCAGCGTCGTGCTGAAGGTCAGCGGCGCGCCAGAAGTGGCGCTCGGGCAGGCCCCGGTCGGTGGTCCCGGAGGGGCCGTGCTGCTCGAAGCCGGAAACTGAATATCAGTAATCTGAGCATTCGCAGCCGACGCGCCAAGAATGTGCCCACCGTTAAAGGTGGAAGCGATTTGGTCGGTCGGCGAAGCCACGCTATCCGCCGCCGGATAAAACGGCGCCTCTCCCGTGCTGGTGCTGTTGTAGCAGAAGCTGCGCGCCGTCGTCTGCGCCGCTCCTGTCATGTAGAACCCGACACTCGGCACCGTCACCGCAACGTCCGGCGAGCAGAAGGGATCATAGCTCCCGCTGCCGTTGTTGTTGTTCAGGTTGCAGTTGCTCCCTTGCCCCGATGCGAGATTGTAGGTGTGCCATCCTGTCTGGGAATTGTAGATGTATAGGTTCGTCGGCCCAACAATGTAAAGGTTCTTGCCATCCGGCGAAAACCGCGCGCGCGTCGCCAGTCCATGCGTACTGGTATAGGTGCTGCTCGTGCTGCTGCTCGTGCTGTTCTTGTAGAGATAAATGATCTGGTTGATCTGGTCGTTAATCACCACCGTCGAGCTGTCCGGCGAAACCGCCAGCACCACGCCCGGAACATTCGGGTCTTCTTTTGTCACCGCATTGGTCGCCGCGCTTACAATCATCAATTCGTGGTAACTGCCGAAGTACAGCGTCTGGCCGTTCTGGTCCAGCACCATCGAGTTTGGAATGTAGGGCAGCTTCACCGGGACCGGGCTTCCTGTAGCCGTCAGGTCCACCGGTGTAAAGTACTGCGACTGCGAAGAGGCCAGCCACATCTTCGTGCTGCTGCGCCCCGGCGTGTTCACCGTAACAGTATTGCTTGTGACGGGTAGACCAGTTCCCAGTTGTCCAATAATGTTGATCGGCGCCGGATTGCAGGTGCCCGGCTGGCAAATGGCGGAGATGGTACTCGTCGCCGGAAAGCTCGGAGTGATTCCGCCAGCGCTGCTTACACTGATCTGTTTTGGCTGCGTCGAGGCGTAGTCGAGCGAAAGTCCGCCAATGGTCGCTCCGGTCGTATCTGTTACCGTCGTGCTGAGCGTGGGAACGGTGCTTGGGCTTACCGTCACCGGCGTCGGATATCCGGTTGAGCCATTCAGCGAAAGTGCGATGCTCTTCGGCGGGCAGGTGTAAAAGTATCCCGCGGCGGAGGTCACGCTCGAAAGCGTCGCGTTAATCACCGTCGAACCGGGCAGGTGCGCCGTAGCCGTACCATTTACAGTTCCTGCTGCGGAAGTATCACTGATGTTTGTGATCGTCACGATGGTCGAATCTACGGGAGTGTAGGTGACGGTACCAACATATTGTGACGGAATCTGATTGCCTTCATTGTCATAAACCGTCGCGCTTAACGGTGCTGGCAGGGTCTTGTTCTGTGAAACACATGCCGTTTGCGAAGGTATCGTAATCGCAGAAATGGGCGGATGCACGTACACATACACCGGATTACTGGTTACAGCCGAGGCGCTCGCCGTAATCTGTGCCACGCCTGACTGGTTAGATGGGGTGCAGATGCTGAAGTCCGGAATGCCTGAGGCGCTGTGACGGTTCCACGTACCCGCGCAGATCTGGCCGGTCGCCGGGTTTACGTCCACCAGGTTCAGATTGGTCGAACCATAAACATAGTGCGCCACGCTGACTGTGCCGCCATTGCAGTTGTATCCGGTCGGCGAATTCGGCTGGCCAATTTGCCCATAGGAAAGAGAAATGCCCGTAGTGGCTGGCCCCAGGTTAATGTGGTCCAGGTCGGTAACCTTCTCACCGTATCCGTGACCGTTCTTCACACAATAGTTGTTGGGATTGGTGCCGCCACAGCCCGCAATGGAAATGCCGACAGGAACTGAAAAGACGATAACTGCAATCAGGGCGAAAAACCGCTGCATGAAACCTCCCCGTCTGTATATGGACTTGCCAGGCAGACGGTTGTCACTGCCGGAGGTGTGTTCCGGCAGCCTCTCAAAAAAGATAAAGTTCTGAAGTTTGAGTGTAAAAGCTGGAAAGAAGATGAGCAAGCGGCGTCAGGGAGGTGACCTGAGTACCAGAACAAAACAGATGGGACCACCCTTCGCAAATTGCATGCGAAAGAGTGGCCCCACAGAGCTACTTCAAAGCGGCCGCCGCATTGATAAACGACAGGCCATTCGGAACGCCGCGTCCCGTCACGTTGTCCCATCCCGTGCTGATGGTCAGAGAGGTGTCCGTGCCGAAACTCAGGTCCACAATTTCGCCTGACTCACCCAGATTCCACGCCGCGCTGAAATACTGCGTCGTCGTATACAGAGGAGCCAGCAGCGCATCCGGCGAATAGTAGTTCGCGCCCTTGGCATCAAAGATGATTCCGGCAACATTCGTTGGACTGTTCACCGGAATTACATCGTTGATCGCCGAAGACGACAGCTTATAGATCAGCGGTGCTGCCTGCCCCAGCGACACACCCGCCTTCTGATCAGCAATCGCCCAGATCGCAGAAAAGATCGGGCAGGCCAGACTCGTTCCGCCGATTCCGGCCTGTGCCACGCCTCCCTCTACCAGCACGACCCCGGTATAAGGGTCAGCCAGTGCAGAGATGTCCGGCTCCACGCGGCCTTTTCCGGCAAGCGACTTCTCCCACCACGGCTTGGTGATGAACGTGCTCTCGCCGCCGCCAGCTCCACCAAGGAACCCATAGTTGATCGGCGGATCAAACACGTAGTCCAGCGAGGCAGAAAGGATTGCCGCATTGTTGCCCCAGCCTACTTCCGCGCCATTCCTGGTCCCGTTCGGAATACCAATGCTGGTCCCTCCAATGGCCGTTACGTATTCTGATGTGGCAGGGAACGACTGCCCACCTCCGCTCGGCGATCCCGTGCCTGCATCGCCACTGTCACCGCTTGAGAAGTTCACGGCGATGCCAGCTGCGGCAGCCACTTTCAGCACCTGCTCAAAGCCATCTACCGTATGGGCCCCAAACAATGCCTCAGGATAACCGTAGCTGTTGGAAATAACATTGCCCAGCTTATGCGTGCGGGCATAGTCAATGCCATACTCCAGCTCGTCCCAGTCCTGTGTCGGCAAAATCTCGATGATAATGTTCGCCCCCGGAGCAATCGAGTGCGCCCACTCCACATCCAGCGAAGCCTCGCCCTGCCAGTTCTGATTCTGCAGCGCAAAAGGAGTAGGCTTCCCATCCGGATACAGCACCTTGAAGTTGGACGAAGTAATGGCCGGCAGACCCGCAAGCTGCGAGAACAGCTTCAGGTCGCTGGTCAGCAGGTCACCATCCGTCGGGCCATCCACAATCACAATCGTCTGGCCCTTTCCGGTAAGCCCCTGTTTATACCCAGCGTTCAGCCCGTAGTGCTGCTGCAACTGCGCCGGAGTCCAGCTGCAAAGCAGACCACCCTGGTCATAGGTATTGCCGTAATACTGCCCCAGAGGCAGCGATGCCCCCTGCGTGGTAAGCGAGATGCTTGCCGGGTTCTTAAAGCAATCATTGGTGGCAATGGCAGCAAAGCCAGTACCAGCCGCCGCTGTTGCCAGTGTTCCGGACTTCGTCGGCAGGGTATGAGGTTTGCCGGTCCTCGGGTCTACTTGGAACTTCAGAAAAGGCCGCATCTGGAAGTTGGTCAGCCCGCTCACGCTATGGATCAGCGCTCCCGCCGGCCCTCCAAGCTGCGCCGGGGATACGTTGGCATGGAAGACGCGCCCCTGCCGCTCAAACTCGTGGATCTGCGTGTGAAACGCATTCTCCACCGATGAAGCCGAGCCGCGCACGCGAATCGAGAGATTGTCCGGGCTGACCGATAAAACAGACAGGCCATGGGACTTCAACTCGCTCGTTACCGTCTCAACATCTGCCGACGAAGGCCCGTACTTCGCAATGTCTTCATTGTTGAGCCAGTGGTGATAGGTGGGAGAACCAGGCGTATACAGGTCCCGCACAGCTTTATCGAAAGCCGCCTGATTGCGCAGCTTCAAATGAACAGTAAAAGTCAGGGACTGGGTGGGCTGCAGCGGCCCATGATCAGAAGAAACATTGGCCACCTGTGGACGTTCAATCACGGCTTGCGAGTGAATCACTGGACCAGACAGAAAAGCGGTGCCAGCGAGCAGCACCCACGTGGGGAGGTGTGCTTTCTGCAACATAAGGGTTCATCTCCTGTGTGATGGGTGAGTGTTTACGTCGGCTCACAGAATGCAGCGGACGCAGGGACAACAGGAAGACTAATTTCGGGAACCTGAGAAATCGGCAGAAGGCCGGAAGGCTAACAAGTACAGGAAAGAACAGCGGATGAGTGCTTCTGTTTCATAAGCAGTGTGTATGACTCTGGCACAGTTCTCGATACACGTCAACTCACCGGTAAAAATTCCTGTGGATTTTTACCGCTTGAAAAAGCAAGCAATTAGTAAATGGGTTGTAAATGGGTTTTAGAAACAATGCGCTCGAAAAATTTGCCATCCTGAGCGAAGCCCTGGCAGAACGATCTCGGGAGAGGCTAAATCTTAACTGAAAGCCAGGTGTCCCAGGTCGCCGAGAGAGACCTGGGACGATTCCAACCGCGCGAAAGCGCGCTCCTATTCACTGCACCGGCATATACTTCTCAAACCACGCAAGCGCCCGCTCCAGCACATCAATCCGGTGCTCACGGTTCACAAAGCCGTGGCCTTCATTCGGATAAACCACCAGTTCCGTCGGCACATGCTCATCCCGCAAAGCATGCCAGAACTCAAACGATTGCGGCGCAGGGCATTCCCCGTCGCGATCGCCTACAACAACCAGCGTAGGCGTTTTCACTTTCCTGATGAAGTGAATGGCCGAGCTCTTCGCATACACTGCCGGGTCGTCATACACCGACGCACCGAAGAAGGGGATCATCCACTGATCAATCGAGTTCTCGCCGTAATAGCTTTGCCAGTTTGAAATTCCCGCTCCAGCCACTGCCGCTTTGAAGCGGTCCGTCTGGGTCACGGCGAACATGGTCATAAAGCCGCCATAACTCCATCCGGTAATACCAATGCGATTCGGATCAATCGGGTTCTTCTTTGTCACCGTGTCCACACCGGCAAGAATGTCGCGCAGGTCGCCATAGCCAAAGTCCTTGCGGTTGGCCTGCGTAAACTTCTCGCCCTGCCCGTAGCTGCCGCGCGGATTAGGCATCAGCACAAAATAACCCAGCGCTGAAAACGGAGCGCCGCCAAAACCCGCTTCCGGCCAGCGCGGAAGCACCGCAGACGACGGGCCGCCGTGCACCATCACGATCAGTGGATACTTCCTGCTCGGGTCGTAATTCGCAGGCTGAATCAACCATCCCTGAATGTGGAAGCCTTCGTTCTCCCACTCGACCGAATCGGCCTTGCCCCACACCGGCTTCAGATTGTCGTTGTAGTGCGTAATCTGCTTCAGATTATCGAGTGTGCCCGCCCAGACCTCCGGCGGACGGGAAAAGGAGCTGCGGATGAAGGCGATGGGATGCTCGTCTGTGTCTGCAATGGAGAGGCTCATCATCTCCTCGCCCGAACCAATACTCTCAGGCAGCGTGAGGCTGTGCTCGTTTATGACCTGCTGGGAGTCAATATCGTAGGCAAAAAGATGCGAGGAGCCGCCGGAGATTTCTGTAATTCCGAGAATGTTTCCCTGTACCCACTGAAACCATGCCGGACTGGCCTTCCGGTCAGGCGTAATGTCCTTTGGCTCACCGCCTGTCGAGGGGACCACGTAGATGTCTCCGCCGGTTGAACCCTGGTCAGACATAAGGCCGCTGATGAAGGCGATCTGTGAGCCATCCGGCGACCAGCGCGGGACAGCGATTTGCAGACCGTGAACCGGGCTGGAAGCAGTGTTCGGGTCTACGAGGATTCCGGGATCAAATCCGGCACGGCCTCCGGCGACAGGCCTGGCCCCCGGCATAAATCGTTGCGTATAAAGCTTCGCCACCCACCAGTTGTTCTCTCCCGGAGGAGGCGCGGCCACATAGGCCAGCTTCTTTGAGTCCGGTGACCAGCCGAATTCATATACGTGCAGGTTGGCGGGAGTCACTTGCGACAGCTCACCATTTGTGGCATCCACCGCAGCCACGCGCTGCACTTCAATTCCTTCCACGCCAATCACGCCTGAAGGCGGCTTCATGGCCGCCAGCGCTCCGGCAGGACGTGTCGCTCCTTCTACATACAGCAGGCTGACGTATTTCCCATCGGGCGACCACTGGAGATCATGCGCAAAACCATGCAATGCATTGAGACGGTGAGCAGAGGGGTTCGAGCCTGGTTCGGCCAGGTAGATTCCTTCTTGATGGTCGCTGCTGCAATTGGAGAGAAAGGCGAGATGCTTCGAGTCAGGCGACCAGGCGATGTCGTTCTCATTGCCTTTTTCATCGCCCGCACAGACGGTGATGCGGTGCACCGCCTGAGGATTGGAGAGCGGCGCGGCATCCACTTCTGAACCACCCTCTTTGCTCGCTACTGTCCAGGCAATCCACTGGCCGTCTGGTGAGATGGCCGTCTGACGGGGCGTGCGCACCGACTCAAGCTGCGACAGTATCTCTCCCATGCGAGAATTCTGGGCAGGTGATATCGGAGCTGTCTGGGCGAGGGCGGAAACGGCGAACGAGAGGCAAAAGAAAGGAGCAATCCACTTGCGAAGGTGCATGATGCGGAATGGTAGCAGATTCGTGATTTCAGCCGCACTCAGACTTACATTTTCGGATAAGTCTTACAAGGATGGATATCATGTAATGTAACACAGGGCGCACGCAGAATTTTTTGTAGCCCAAATAGGCCTCTCACTACGATTTTGGATTTCTGATGGCCAAGGAAGGCGAAAATTCATAAATTTTTTGTGTAATTTGTTGACGCAACCATAGGGAATTGCTACTCTAAAAGGGTTCTGTGAGTGTGTTTTTCCTGCTAGTAGATCATCCCGGAAAGACATAAAAGCAGCGATCCTTCAGTTTTGCAGATGTGGCCGCGTAGAACCGGCCGGGAAATAAGTCTGCGGACCTCATCCAGCTCACAGGGATGGGCGAATCGCATCGGCGCCTGCGACACCTTTCACCTTGAAAGGCCATGCGGGCCGGAATTCGCGAAACGGAATCGGCTTTCTTGTGTAAGGAACGTGCGGTCACCGTCGCAGTTCTCGTCTGAGGTTTTGAACCAGAGCGGACGCGAAAACAGCGCGAAGCAGTGCGAAGTGAAGGCCCTGCTTTACGGATATTCGCGGGTTTTTGCGTGTCTGCGGAAGTTTTTGAGTTGGTAAGGAGTCTGGATTGCCTACATTCAGTCAGCTCGTAAGAAAAGGGCGCACTGCCCCGAAGTACAAGACGGCCTCGCCCGCATTGCAGGCCTGCCCGCAGCGGCGCGGTGTCTGCACGCGTGTTTACACGCAGACGCCCAAGAAGCCGAACTCGGCGTTGCGCAAGGTAGCGCGTGTCCGCCTGACGAATGGCATTGAGGTTACGTCGTACATTCCTGGTGAGGGCCACAACCTGCAGGAGCACTCGATCGTGCTCATCCGCGGTGGCCGTGTGAAGGACCTCCCGGGTGTGCGTTATCACATTGTTCGCGGCACGCTCGATTCGGTCGGCGTGGCCAAGCGTACACAGTCGCGCTCAAAGTATGGCGCAAAGCGCGCCAAGGGCGGCGCTGCTGCTGCTGGCGGCAAAAAGTAGGATCTGCTTTAACAGAGTTTAGAAGGTCAAAGGTTTTATGCCGAGAAAAGGTCACATTGCGAAGCGTGAAGTTGCAGCCGATCCGGTTTACAGCTCCACGCTGGTTACAAAATTCATCAACTCGATGATGTGGGACGGCAAGAAGTCCACGGCGCAGTCCATCTTCTATACCGCCATGAAGAACCTGGAGCAGAAGGGCGGCGATGAGGCGCTGAAGCTGTTCAAGAAGGCGGTTGAGAACTGCAAGCCAGTGCTTGAAGTCAAGACCCGCCGCGTCGGCGGCGCAAACTATCAGGTCCCGGTGGAAGTGAATCCGGACCGCCGTACTTCACTGGCCATTCGCTGGCTGGTGACCTATGGCCGCGCGCGTGGCGAAAAGGGCATGGTGGACAAGCTGACAAATGAGCTGCTCGATGCTGCCAATGGCCGTGGCGCTGCCATGAAGAAGAAGGAAGATGTCCACCGCATGGCCGAGGCCAACAAGGCCTTTGCGCACTATCGCTGGTAGTCGCGCTCGGATGCGCAGATGGAATTAGGGCGGGGTCGAAGGATTTCCCGCTGGATTTTAAACCTTGGGCCGTCAAAGGCTTGAGAGAACTAGAGAGATAACTGTGGCTCGCCAAGTACCGTTAAATCGTTGCCGGAACATCGGAATCATGGCGCATATTGACGCCGGAAAGACGACGACGACCGAGCGCATTTTGTTTTACACAGGCATTACGCACCGTATCGGCGAAGTGCATGAAGGCACTGCGACGATGGATTACATGGAGCAGGAGCAGGAGCGTGGTATCACCATTACCTCCGCTGCAACCACCTGCTTCTGGAACAATATCCGCATCAACATTATTGATACCCCGGGCCACGTGGACTTTACCGCCGAGGTAGAGCGTTCGCTTCGCGTGCTGGATGGCGCGGTGGCGTTGTTTGACTCCGTCTCCGGTGTGCAGCCGCAGACGGAAACAGTGTGGCGTCAGGGCGACAAGTATAAAGTTCCGCGCCTTTGCTTTGTTAACAAGATGGACAAGGCCGGTGCAGACTTTGAGCATGTCATTGAAACCATCCGCAAGCGTCTTGGTGCCCGCCCCGTGGCGATTCAGATTCCGATTGGCGCCGAGTCAAACTTTAAGGGGGTAGTGGACCTCATCGAAATGCGCGCAATCCTGTGGCACGACGAAACGATGGGTGCGAAGTATTCAGTGGAAGAGGTCCCCGCCGAGCTCCAGAAGAAGGCTGAAGCCTTCCGTATGCAGCTGATTGAGACCGTTGCCGAAAACGACGACGAGATGCTGCACAAGTTCCTCGAGGGTGAGACGCCTACGCCGGAAGAGCTGAAAAAGGCCCTCCGCAAGGCCACCATTGATATGAAGGTCTTTCCGGTCCTTTGCGGGTCGGCCTTCAAGAACAAGGGTGTGCAGACGCTGCTTGATGCAGTGGTGGATTACCTGCCCAGTCCGCTGGACATTCCTCCGGTGCAGGGTGTGGATCCGCGTGATACCTCGGTTGTGCTTACGCGTGAAACCAGCGATGACGCTCCTTTCGCGGCGCTGGCCTTCAAGCTGATCAACGACCCATTCGGCAAGCTGAGCTTCATCCGTGTCTACTCGGGCTCTCTCAAGACGGGGGATACGGTGCTTAACCCGCGCACGGGCAAGACGGAGCGCGTGGGCCGTCTGGTAAAAATGCACGCCAACAAGCGTGAAGACATCACTGAGATTCTGGCTGGCGACATCTGCGCCTGCGTCGGCTTGAAGGAAATCAAGACAGGCGATACGCTTTGCGTGCCCACATCTCCGATTGCTCTGGGCGCGATCGACTTCCCTGAGCCGGTCATCTCGGTTGCAATTGAGCCGAAGACGAAGGGTGACCAGGAGAAGATGGCTCTGGCGCTGGCAAAGCTGGCCGATGAAGACCCGACCTTTAAGGTCCGCACGGATCAGGAATCGGGTCAGACGATCATCAGCGGCATGGGCGAGCTTCACCTGGAAATTCTGGTGGATCGCCTGAAGCGCGAGCATAAGGTGGAAGCCAACGTCGGCGAGCCGAAGGTTGCATTCCGCGAGACCATCCGCAAGGTTGCTGAGGCCGAAGGCAAATACATCCGCCAGACGGGTGGTTCAGGTAACTACGGACACGTCAAGATCCGCATTGAGCCGAACGAGCCGGGTAAAGGTTACGAGTTTATTGATGCGATCAGGGGCGGCGTGGTTCCGCGTGAATACATCAAGCCGACCGAGCAGGGCATCCGTGAGGCTGCTATGGGCGGCGTTCTTGCCGGCTACGAGATGGTGGACTTCAAGGTGACGCTGTTTGACGGCAGCTACCACGAAGTGGACTCCAACGAAATGGCCTTCAAGATTGCCGGTTCAATGGCCTTCAAGGAAGCCGCAAAGAAGGCAAACCCGGTGCTTCTGGAGCCTGTTATGGCAGTGGAAGTCACGGTTCCCGAGGAGCACATGGGTACCATCATCGGCGACATCAACTCCCGCCGTGGCCGTATCGAAGGTATGGAGCATGTGGGTGGTTCGCAGGTGATCAAGGCCATGGTGCCGCTGAAGGAAATGTTCGGATACGTGAACGATATTCGCTCTTCAACGCAGGGCCGCGCCTCCTACACGATGCAGTTTGCCCGCTATGAAGAGGCCCCGCGCATGATTTCTGAAGAAATCATCGGGCGTAATCAGGGCAAGTAAGTTGTGGGATTATGGGCCGGGTTTTCCATTGGGGCCCGGTGAATTTTGAGAAGTAGAGTCATACGAGAGAGGACTGAGGCACATGGCGAAGGAGAAATTTGACCGGTCGAAGCCGCACGTGAACGTGGGGACGATTGGACACATTGATCACGGGAAGACGACGTTGACGGCGGCGATCACGAAGG
>JAJPKO010000027.1 GCA_021323655.1 Acidobacteriaceae bacterium | reverse complement strand
GAGCATCTACAACTATCACGGACAAACCATAACGGCAGGCAGCGATTGCTGTGGCCAGTCCAGCAGGGCCACCGCCAACGATAAGCACATCTGTTGTGGACAGAGCCATAAGCAGTTACCAGCGCAAAAGTACGAGTTGAGAGCAGAAGCCCGGTCCCGCTGCGGCAAGAACTCCCCATGTGCCCGGCTTTGGACGTCGGTTCAGCATGACATCTTCGAGCACCATAAGCACTGAGGCGGAAGAGAGATTGCCCATTCTGCGTAACGATTCCCATGAGGCCTCGCACGCTCCGCAAGAAATGCCAAGAGAACTGGCCATTGCTTCGAGTACTTTAGGGCCTCCTGTGTGCAGGATCCAACTGCCAATGTCTGCGCGTGTCAATTGGTGCTGCGCAATAAATGCGTCCACATCGTGGGCCAGATACTTTCTTATGATGAGTGGCACGTCGGGAGAAAGAACAATACGGAAACCCTCTTCAGAAATGTTCCACCCCATAGCATCTTCGGTATCAGGATATAAATTGGTCACGGCATCAATAATCGCTGGCCCCGCTGCAGGAACATCGCTGCCTGCAACAACCACAGCTGCTGCGCCATCACCAAACAGGCTGCTTGCGATCAGATTCGCAATAGAAACGTCATTTCTCTGCCAGGTCAGAGAGCATAGCTCGACTGTAAGCAGAACGGCCACGCGATCCGGATATGCCCGTACGTAGTCCGCAGCCTGCGCAATGCCTGACGCGCCAGCAACGCAACCAAGCCCGAAAATCGGCGTTCTCCGTGTGGTCGGTGGCAGACCCATCCGTTGGATAAGGCGTGCATCTATGGATGGGCTGGCGATCCCGGTCACAGAAGCGAAGATCAATGCGGATACGTCCTGTGTACTGAGACCCGCGCGCATCAATGCTTGGCGAGTTGCTTTCTCTCCTATCTCCTGGCTGACTTCGATCCAGACATCATTGACTTTCCCCCATGTGTCGAGCGCTGCATAATCTTTAAGCGGGCGGGAAAAATAGCGCCCTTGAACACCCACACGGCTGTGAAAGCGGGCGATAAGATCAGGCGTGGGCAAACTCTTCTCCCAGAATTTCTTCAGCTCCTCAAAGACCTCCTGTTGTGTGAAATAGTAAGGAGGAAATGCTCCTGCAACACCCGCAATTTTCATATGTTAATTAGACTGGACTGGCCCTCGGCTGTCCTAGGAGGGTGAATGACGTTTCCATAACTTCCGAATGACAATTTGTTCATGGAGAAGGCAGGCAGAAGAGGAAACCTTAGTTACACGGAATCTCATTTGTAAAAAACTTTTTGCTCTTTCACTGCTTCACTTTAATGTAAGCGGACGAGTTCTCGGTAGTACAACGTATTCCCAGGATACTGATGATGCAAATTCGTAAGCAGTTCTTTCGCACGCAGGATCTGATGATCGCGAATAGCGGCGACAGCCAGAAGAAGGCGAGCAAAAGGCGCAAGATAATTTCCTTTTTCCGCAGTGAGTTGTAACTGCTGGAGTCCTTCCATCTTGTTTGTTTCTGCTCCTGCCAGGTGGAGGACCCATCGTACGGGCGCTGGCTTTAATCCCAAAATGTAGTTCTCTACACCAACCCCAAGATAAGCGTCATATAGGGTCGGATCTGCTGCCAAAGTCTGTTTTGCAAATTCTCCGGCACGCTTGCTGTAGACCAACGCAGCAAGGTCGTCCTTTTCAATCAGCCCCTGATAATCAGATCGCAGGCCATATACCAGCGTCTTTACAAACAGAGAATGAGCATTGTTCGGCACCGACTGGAGGATCTTATCAGCGAGTTTTTCAGCCGCGCCAATTCGTTCAAGAAAGGCAGTTTTGGCAGCAATATCGGGTGCAGGACGCTTCCGATGCTCGAACCGCTGATCATCAGAAAACAACTCAACATCAAGGATGCCAAGTCGATCGAATTCGCTGAAGAGATACGCAGATGCATCAGCAGCCGGCCCCATTGGATCGTCTGGGTGCTCCTTCATCCAGACGGCAAATTCATAATGCGCATTCTGAAATGCGAGGTTATACATATCATCAAAGCCCTGGTTTAAATGGTTTTGTGTTTCTGAAACTGCGCTCCCCCTCAGAAGACAAGATAACAGGATGATAGATAAAAACATACGGAGCAAGACACGTCCTCTGCTAAAGAGCGCAAGGGGATGATTTTTCAGCATAAGAATATCCATTGGGATTGGACGAAGGAATAAGGGGCAGATGTATCACGATGTGTACTCCCCGCCCTGAAGAATGTTTTGCATGGATTTCCCCACCGTGAGCGCGGACCACTGCAGCCACAAATGCAAGGCCTAACCCATGACCTTGAGAATCAGGTCCTTTAGAGAAGCGCTGGAAAAGACGTTCACGAATTTCTTCCGGGAAGCCGGGGCCGTTATCGCATATCTCGAAACGCATTTCATCCTGCTCACGGACAAGTATCAAATCAATCGAGGTTTGCGGAGGGGGATGTTTGATCTCATTATCAAAAAGGTTGGTCAACATGCGCTGCATCATGGTCCGATCAGCATTCATCCAGAGTTCCCTCGCTCCTTTAAGCTCCACTATCATTCCCTTTTCATTTATGGAGGGGAAGAAAAGCTCCATCATGGTTTCTACAAGAGAGCGGAATTCAACCGGCTCCAGGTGAAGACTGAGGGCGTTGGCCTTTGCTTCGGAGACATCCAGATATCTATTTAGGAACTCCGTAAGCCGGTCCACTTCTTCGAGTGCTGATCCTGCCTGCTCGGACCAGTTTCCATATTCATTCTGTAGCAGAGCGAGTTCCAGTTTACCGCGCAATGAGGTGAGCGGGCTTTTAATATCGTGCGCAAGTGCTCCAGTGATTGTATGGAGCTGGCCAACGGCAGATTCAATGCGGTCAAGCATGCGATTGAATGTCACTGCCAGGCGTGTGATCTCGTCGTTCCTTTGCCTTACAGGAACACGGCGCGAGAGATTGCTTTGATCAATGCTGGCAGCAGTTTCAGTGATCTGTTGAACGCGCATTAACATGCGTCGCGTGATAAAGAAGATCACTGCAAAACCACAAATGACGATACTGCACCACAGGACAAGAAAACGTAGCTGCAAGGCAGAGAGAAAACGGTGGATCGTGTGCTCGGAGAAGCCCAAGAATACAGAACCACCATTAGGCAGGACCTGCCGTACTGTGCGGAAATGATGGTAGCGCGATTTGACCCTCAAGGTCCTGGGTTGTCCTGGTTCGAGCTGCGTATCATGCAAGGCCGTGAGAAACGGAGTGCGGTTGACAGGACCGACCCATAGCTCCAGATCTCCACTGGAGGAGAGTTGCGCAAAAAAGACGGAGTTGTTCAGGTCCTTTGTATCTCCAGGATCATGCGGGACCTCTGTAGTTGCGAGCTCAGCGACTTCGCCTACGATGCGATGATACAAGTCTCCCTTTGGCGTCTTTTGAGCAACTTCGGACAGCACCTCGATCTCGCCGGTGAGCCAACGGTCATCTCTTTCCTGTGAACTGTTCAGGACGAGAATGTAAAGGTAAATGCAGACGGCTGCCATACTAATAGCGAAGGCGAATGTCGCCCAGGCTGCAATTCTCCAGGCCGCCGTCCCATAGGTCTTATTTTTATTTATCTCTGAGGACATAACCTACGCCTCGGATGGTCCTGATGAGCGGATGTGGAAAACCTTGATCTATCTTTGTGCGCAGCCGGTAAATATGGACATCAATGACATTTGTCTCCGGATCAATGCGCATCTTCCAGACCTGATCCAAGATCATGCTGCGCGTGACCACGCGACCTGCATTTCGGCAGAGGTATTCAAGCAGCGTGAATTCCTGTGGAGTCAACTGCAACTGTACGCCCGCTCGCCAGGCATCTCTCCGGACCAGATCCAGTTCAAGGTCAAGAACGCGGAGCTTTGTCACACCCTGTGTGGCCGGAGCGGAGCGTCGAAGCAGATTACGCAGCCTGGCAATCAACTCAGCCATGGCAAAGGGTTTTGTCAGATAGTCATCGCCACCTTGCTCCAGTCCGATCACTCGCTCATCTACGGATCTTCTAGCAGAAAGGATCAATACAGGGGCGGAGAACCCCTGAGATCGACAGCGCGCCAGCATGTCAAGACCATCTCCATCAGGCAGGCCAAGATCGAGTACTAACGCTGCATATTCTTCTCCCAGCGAGCGTAATTCTGCTTCTTTTGCAGTGGAGGCCACATCCACCTTGTAACCAATTTCCATCAATGAGCGGCAGATGAAGTCCTGGATACCGAGTTCATCTTCCACTAGGAGAATCTTCATGGTTCTGCAGCCATGCCTTAAATATTTACCGCCTTCCGAGCGATATTCAAGGCCTCTGTCCAAAAGGCCGTGGAATGATGAATGCTTTTCATCATATTGGCAAAAGCGTGAAGGAACTGTTCAATATCAGCTGTGCTCGCATTGAGCGGTGGAGCTGCCTTTAAGACCATGAAGTTATTACCGCAGATCTGCGTAAGAATATGTTCACGCAAAAACAAATGACGAACAAGCATCTGCCCAAACAACGCGGGATGGACCTTCCGAAATGCTTCAAAAGAACTTCTCAACAAGAATCCATGAGGTGCCTGGAATGCGATGCCACAAAGCAATCCTATTCCGCGTATTTCAGCAATCATTTCATATTCGCCAGCAATTGCTCGTAGTCCCGCACGGAGCTGATGTCCTCGTTCTATTGCATTTTGTCCCAAATTTTCTTCGAGAAGCACATCCAATGTGGCCAGCCCAGCACGCATTGCCAGATGATTTTCACCAAAAGTAGAGGTGTGGATAATCGCGCGGCGCAGAGAGCTGTATACCGAATCATAAATGGTCTCAGTCATAAGCACTGCGCCAACAGGAACCAGACCTCCGCTCAGTGCCTTTGCAAGAATGACCATATCAGGATCTAACTTCCAGTGCTGGAAGGCCAGGAACGGGCCCGTCCGAAACATCCCTGTTTGTACCTCATCGAGCACAAAGAGGGTGCCATATTTGCGACAGAGTTCCTGTGCCCTGATCAGATAATCTTCTTTCGGTGTGTAGATACCTGCTTCAGCCTGGACAGGTTCAACAATGAAGGCAGCAATCTTTTTGGAACGCAGAACTGTCTCCAGTGCATCAAGATCATTGAAAGGGACCTGATGTGTATCGGGGAGGAGGGGGCCAAATCCTTCGCTCCAGAAAGAGCCTTCCATCAGAGAAAGAGCGCCACAGGTGAGTCCATGAAAGGCCCCTTTTGCCGCGACGAGTCCATTTCTACCTGTGGTGGCGCGCGCAAACTTAATGGTCGCTTCTATACCTTCACTTCCTGAGCTTGCAAAGAAAACTTTGGAGAGCGAAGAGCCTGCAAGCTGGCAAAGCCGAGCGGCCAGCTCGCCTGCCAGTTGCGGAACATGGCTTTGCAGCATGGCAGGGCCGTTGCGCTCCAGTTCTTCAACCAAAGCGGCAACCACACGGGGATGGTTATGTCCAATGTTGTGCACACAATATCCGGAGAGGAAGTCCTTAAGAACAATGTCTTCTGTTGTCGTGAGATGAATTCCCTGGCACCGGCGGTACTCGACATTCATGCCGAGTACATCAAGAAGCCGTGCCCATTGCGGATTTACGTACTGGCAGTAAGCAAGTGTTGTGCTCGCTACAGAAGTAGACATGTTCGCTCCCAGGTATCTCCCTCTATTGGACGATTCTGGGATCTTTTTTCACAACAACATGACGAATTCTTCATCTTGACGACATCTTCCTCGCATTTCCTCGGAATGCACTGTTACATCCTCAAGGCTGCTGGGGCCAGTACGCATCTATGCACTGTCGGAGCAGCGACTGCCGATACTCCGCCTTTCCACCTTGAAAGTGGAGTATCGCATTATGGCAGCTTGCAGCAGTCGCCCGCCGCGGGAGGCTCATCGTTGCTTGAATCGAGCGCAACCTTCCATGTGCCATCGGCCTGCTTCCTCCAGATGGTCATATAGCGGCCTGATGTGGTGATAGTCTTGCCACTGCGGTCTTTGGCGCGACCTTCATAGTGGCCCCAGGTAAAGCCCATGTCGCCGGAAAGAGACATCTGACCGCCCTGCGGTGTCCATGTAAGCTGATAGGTTTTGGGGTCCCATGTGGCCTCTGCCGCAATGGCAGCGCGGCCGCGCACGGGGGCCTTGCCATTGGCCAGCGTCACGCCTTCATCGGCAAACCAGGAGGCGAAGGCCTTTCCGCCGCCTTTGGCCGTGTCCTGCGCAAACTTTGCTTCCAGTTGGAAGAGGAACGCGACTCCGGGCGAGAGTGTCGGGTCAGTCAATGCCCCGCTCATGTTGGTCGGCTGCGCAGGCTTCTGCAAAGGATCAAGCTGAAGCTGCTGTGCAAACCCTGAGATGGGAATCATCAGGCAGAAAATAAACCATCGCATTGCGGAATGAATACCTCTTCAGGATTTTATGGTACGCCTGGTTTTTCCTGTGGCGCGGGCGCTGAAGGGTGATGTTGTTGCTTTCGTGGTGGAGTGCCCTTATTTATCTTGACCTGGATAGATGCATGCTTAACGGACAAGTCTGATCATGTAAATCGTCTGATCGCTGCCTGCGGGGCCGAAGTCGAGCCGCCAGGCGTGCCATCTGAAATTCTGCGAGCGGGGGCGGTCCTGCATCATACCTTTCGTTTCTTGGTATACTTGACATTCAGAGGATTCATCCTTTCCTGTGTAGACGAAGGCCCCGCATCCGGGGTCTTTTTTGGTAGGGAGAAGGTGGCGTTTCCCGATGTTCGTTTGACGGGCGCTCTGATCACTGAATGGGACATTTACTCGATACCATCCACTCGCCGGCCGACATTAAAAAGCTCTCTGTGTCCGAGCTTGAATCACTCGCGCAGGAAATCCGCGAATTCCTCGTCCGCACGCTTTCCAAAACAGGTGGCCACCTCGGACCGAACCTCGGCGTCGTTGAACTGACGCTCGCCATGCACTACGTCTTCGATACTCCGCAGGACAAGTTTGTCTTCGACGTGAGCCACCAGGCCTATGTACACAAAATTCTCACCGGGCGCCGCGAGCAGTTTGAAACCATTCGCCAGCCCGGCGGCCTGAACGGCTTTATGCTGCGCACGGAGAGCGAGCATGACAGCTATGGCGCGGGCCATGCGGGCACCGCCCTTTCTGCGGCGCTGGGAATGGCGGTGGCGCGTGACCTCGCCGGCGGCAAAGAGAATGTGATCGCCCTCGCCGGAGATGCGGCGTTCACCAATGGCATCTCGTTCGAGGCACTGAACAATATCGCCGACCAGACCAAACGCCTGATTGTTGTTCTCAACGATAATGAGTGGTCCATTGACCGCAATGTAGGCGCCATCGCCCGTTACCTGCACAAAATTGTCACCAACGAGCATCTGACTCATCTGCATGACAGCGCCGCACGCCTGCTGGAGCGTTTCGGCGGCAAAACAGGCAAGACCGCCGTACACGTAGTACGCCGCGCTGAGGAAGCAGCCAAAGGTCTGCTGTGGCCTTCAGTCCTCTTTGAAGAATTTGGCCTCACGTATTACGGGCCGCTCGATGGACACAACATCGGGCTGCTGATTGAGACCTTCCAGTTCCTGAAGGCGCAGGAACGCCCGGTGCTACTGCACGCCATTACACAAAAAGGACGCGGCTTCCAGCCCGCTCTGGACAAGCAGAAGAAATTTCACGGTCTCGGGCCGTATGACCCCGAAACAGGCGAGACAAAATCGGCAGGGCAGCCAACGTATTCTGAGGTCTTCGCCAACACGCTGGTCAAGCTGGCAAGCGGGAATGACAAGCTCGTTGCCATCACTGCAGCCATGCCGAACGGAACGGCGCTCGATCTGTTTCGCCCGCATCATCCGAAGAAGTATTTCGACGTGGGCATAGCTGAGGAGCACGCCGTCATCTTTGCCGCTGGAATGGCGACGCAGGGATATAAGCCCTTCTGCGCGATTTACTCGACCTTCCTGCAGAGGGCCTTCGATCCTATCGTGCACGACGTCTGCCTGCAAAACCTGCCCGTCGTTTTCTGCATGGACCGCGGCGGCCTGAGCGGCGATGATGGCCCTACGCACCACGGCCTGTTTGACATCAGCTATCTGCGCGGCATTCCGAACATCGTCCACATGGTGCCGAAAGATGAAGACGAGCTTGCGGACATGCTTTACACGGCCATGCTGCATGATGGGCCGTCCGCTGTGCGGTATCCGCGCGGGACCGGGCCAGGCACTCCAGTCAAAGATCATCCGGCGGCGATTCCCATCGGTACAGCCGAGCTGATTCAGGATGGCGAGGACGTTGCCATCTTCGGACTTGGGGCGCTGCTGCCCATGGCGCAGGAGCTGGCCGCGAAGCTCGAAGACCAGGGACATTCAGCCGCAGTCATCAATCCGCGATTTGTAAAGCCGCTTGATCGCGAAATGCTTGCCCGCTACGCGCAGCGCGCAGGCGTAATTGTCACCTTTGAAGACCACGTGCTGATGGGCGGATTCGGCAGCGCGGTGATGGAAGCGCTGAATGAAATGCAGCTTTCGGTCCCGGTGGTCCGCATTGGCTGGCCCGACCACTTCATCGAGCACGGAAAAGTGGAACAGCTCCGCGCGAAGTACGGCATTAGTGTGGAAGCGGCGTTGGAAAAGCTTGCTCCGTATCTCAGAAAGATGTCCCGCGTGGGTGTTGTCAGACGTTAAGCACACTTGTGAGAGAGACGACTCTAACAGGCATGGTGCGGGATTACCTGCAAAAAGTAGCTGCAGAAGATACTGCTTCCGGGCGTAAAGGGCAATAACTCGCAGCGCTGGAAGAAAGCTTCCGCCAGTTGCCCGGTGTTCGAAGACCACATCTCCTGCGAGATGTGGAACCCCCGGCTTCTCCCACCACGTATCATGATGGAAGTAAGGGAGTTTGGATTGGCGGGGCACCATTCTCAGGAAAAACGCAGCCGGTTGGATCGCGGAATCATTCTCATTGGATTTTTCAAGCTGCTCAAGGGCGTGCTGTTTGTGCTCCTGGGCATTGGCGCATTCCGGCTCATCCATCGCGACATCCTGGACGTCGTCACCGGCTGGCTCATCAACATGCACTTTGATCCGGAGAGCAGGTTTGTCAACCTGGTTCTGGACAAAGCCGCTTTGATTGACGCCCACCGCATGCGCCAGATCAGCATTGCTATCTTCTGCTACGCAGGCCTCGATTTCATCGAAGGAACAGGCCTGGTGCTGGAAAAAACCTGGGCCGAGTATCTGACGCTGATTCTGACAGCCTCCTTCCTCCCATGGGAGCTCTTCGAGATATTGCGCCACCCCACCTGGACCAAGGCCGCGCTGACCCTGATCAACGTTCTGGTCGTGATTTATCTGGTGTTCTATGTACAGTGGAGAATCCGCCAGCGCCATAAAAAGGGTGCAAAGGTCGTCCTTAAGGGAGAACATTAGGCGAAAATGCCTTATCCTGAGTCATAGATTCTTGCAAGTAGGAATCGGATGCTTGAACCAAATCTATAAACACTATATGTTGCGGTATCAGAAGCAGAATACCCGGAGTAATTGGATTTTGCGACCTCTCCTCAAACCGCATCCGCTTTCAGCCTGAAAAATCTGAATCTCCACAGCAAATCACACTTCCAGCGCAACATCTACTAGGTTACGATGTGAGTGGGCCAAAGTGGTCAAAAATGGTTCAAAGAGCAGGAATTTCGACGCAAGCCCATGCGAAATTCTACTCCTTGTGCCGATAGGGCTTGTAGTGATGTTCAGAGGAAACCATCCAGCGCGCGTTGACGAAAAGGGAAGGTTGAAACTTCCCGCGGAATTCAAGCGCCGGATTGAAGAAGCCTACGGAACGCAGTTCTACATCACCAGCAAGGACGGCAAGGTGGCCGAAATTTATCCCTTGCAGCAGTGGGAAAAGATCGAGCAGAAGATTGCGGCGATTCCCAGCTTTAATCCTGCGAAGAAGAAGCTGCTGGACCGGGTGAACTACTACGGCCAGATGGCCGAGATGGACCAGCAGGGACGCGTTCTGGTTCCCCAGATTCTGCGTCAGACGGCGAAGGTTGAGGGCGATGTGGTGGTCTTCGGGATGCAGACCTATCTCGAAGTGACCAACCGAGAGGCCTTCGAGCAGAAGCTTGAAACCGAGCCGCTGACCGAAGAGGACGCGCAGACGCTGGCGGGTTTTGGTTTGTAGTGAATTGCCCCCAAGGGGGAGCACATGACGCAACGTGAACGGCATGTGCCGGTTCTTTTTCAGGAAGCGATCCGATACCTGAATGTGCGTCCAGGCGGCACGTATTGCGATGCCACGCTGGGGCTGGCAGGGCATTCCTCGGGCATTGCGCGGCAGATTGGCCCGCGTGGCACGCTGATTGCGTTTGACCGCGATCCGGAAGCGTTGGCGCTAGCGCGTGAGCGGCTCGACGCATTGCGTGAAACGCTGGGTCCGGCGATGCCAAAGGTCATTCTGCACGATGTGGCCTTCTCTGAGATGGCCCACCTGCTGGGACCGGACAGCCTGGATGGGCTGCTTGCCGATTTTGGCGTCAGCTCGATGCAGTTCGACGAGGCGCACAGAGGATTTAGTTTTCAGGCGGAAGGGCCTTTGGACATGCGGATGGATCCGCGCCAGGGCGTGACCGCCGAACAGGTGGTAAACCAGGTCAGCGAAAAAGAACTTGCTGATCTGATTTACGAATTCGGAGAGGAAAGGAGGTCGCGGAGAATCGCCAGAGCCATTGTCAGGGCGCGGCCGATCGCGACGACGGCACAACTTGCCCGAGTCGTAGCGGCCGCAGCCCCGGCGATGAAATCCGAGCGGATTCATCCGGCGACGCGGACCTTTCAGGCCCTCCGGATTTACGTAAATGCCGAGCTCGACGAGATACGCGCGCTGCTGAGTGCAGCGCCCCGGCTGCTGAAGCCAGGAGGAAGAGTGGTGGCCATCAGCTTCCACTCTCTCGAAGACCGGCTGGTGAAGGATGCGCTGCGCGAAGGCGCGCAGCAGGGAGTTTATGAAGTACTGACGCGGAAGCCGGTGGTGGCCGAAGCCGAGGAAACGGATCGCAATCCGCGGGCACGCAGCGCGAAACTGCGGGCGGCGGAGAAGACAGGGCTCAGGTCACAGGTCTCAGGGCGCAGGAATGAAATACTGTGCCCTGCGCCCTGAGACCTGAACACCAGCAAAAGGGATCGGGCCGGGGTCGTCCCACCGTAGTACAAGGCGAAAGTAAGTGCAAGACGACTTCAGGTATGTCCCTCCTCAGAAATAGCGGCCTTGGCCCGGTCGTTCGAGGAGGAAGAGGCAGCTTCTGGCTGCCGGGGAAAACTCAGTTTTGGAAGAAAAAGAGCTGATGGCGGGAAAGCCGGCAGTTCTTGCAGGAGAACACCAATGGCAACACAGGTCATCGCAACCCATGCAGTCATCACCGGCGGGCGCAAAGGCATTGAGGCCATGGCCGCCGAGCGGAACCTGTCTCTTCTGGCGCAGCAGCAACGCGCGCGCCGCGGCCCAACGCCGGAGGTCTTCTTCGTAAAGCGTTTTGACAACTCGCGTCTGGTGAAGGCCGCCGACCCGGAGCGGGTAAAAGAGATGCGCAGCTTCGCCTGTGCCATGGCTTTGCTTCTGACGCTCGTCATGGTCTACGGCTGGCAGCACTTCTCCTCCATTGAATATGGCTACCGCGTCGAGTCAGAAAAGCAGCTGGTGCAGCAGCTTGAGGAGCAGAACCGTCAGCTTCGCCTGACCGAGGCCCAGCTTGCGTCTCCTGAGCGTATTGACCGCATCGCCCGCCAGTATGGGTTGCAGGCCCCCGCGCCCGGACAAGTCGTTCGCCCCGATGCAAGCAGCATGGACCCGAACGCTCCGGTGATGGCCAAAATGACGCCGGTTGCGCCAGTCCGCTAAGTTTGCACCATCTGCTGCATCCGAAGTATGAAAACGAATGATGCGAGGCTGACATATCATCGCTCATACCGGCAGCCCAGTCGCATGAGCTTTAGGATTTCACCAGAAGTGCAGATTCAAAGCTCATGCGGGTCCTTCGACTCCGCTTCGCACAGGATGACGGCGCATTGAAGCACTTCTCCTTCCAGTCCGAGAAAAAACCAGAGACCCCATTGTCTGCCGAGCCGGGTGTCATCACACCCATACGCCGCCTGCGTCTGGTCTACGTACTTGCGGTCTTTGCTGCCTGGGCCGGCCTTATCGGCTTGCGCCTCGTCTGGCTTCAGGCCGTTCGTCACCATGATTTTGTTGAACGCGCGGCAAAGCAGCAGCAGCGGACATTCGAAGTCGCTCCGCGTCGCGGCGTGTTATATGACCGCAATCTGCACGAGCTGGCGATGACCGTGCTCGCCGACTCTATCTATGCCGTGCCCTCTGAAATTGGCGATGCGCGAGCAGCAACCGCCGCGGCGCTGGCGAAGGTCGTCCATACGGACCCGGCCGATTCCTTCACTTCCGAACAGCAGATTCTCGCCCGGCTGAATGCTTCCCGAAATTTCGCCTGGGTCGCACGCAAGCAGGACCCCTCGATCATCGCAAAGGTCAAGGCGCTCAATCTGAAGGGTGTCTACTTCCAGAAAGAATTCAAGCGCTTTTATCCTGACAACCAGCTTGCCGCGCAGGTGCTCGGTTATGTCGGGCTCGATGACACGGGGCTTGGCGGCCTTGAGCAGAACTTTGACGACGAGCTGCATGGTACACCCGGCCGCATGCTGACCGCGATTGACGCGCGCCGCCACGTGCTCGGCAGCGAAGAGCGTGATCCGCTGCCCGGAGACAACCTGGTCCTCAGCATTGACGCGAATATCCAGTTCATGGCCGAGCAGGCGCTCGACCGAAACATGGAGCGCACGCACGCTGAAAACGGCACCATCGTTGTCCAGGACCCACACACCGGCCAGATACTGGCCCTCGCCATTCGGCCTACGTTTAATCCGAATGACTTTCGCCACGCCACAACAGACCTGCTGAAAGACCACGCCGTCAGCGATGTCTATGAGCCCGGCTCGACCTTCAAGCCTGTCACCTATTCGGCTGCGCTCGAGGAAAAAGCCATTACGCCTGATACACCGGTGGACTGCGGCGGAGGCCAGCTTTTTATCGCAGGCCATACCGTCCACGATGCTCCGGGTGAACATTTTGGGGTCGTTCCGGCATGGAAGGCACTCGCGGTTTCGAGCAATGTGTGCGCCATCCGGGTAGGGCAGAAGATTGGTCCGGAAAAACTATACAAATATATCCGCGCCTTTGGATTTGGGGAGCGCAGCGGCATCGAACTCCCCGCCGAAACCCGAGGACTGCTGGAACCGATCAAGCGCTGGGGGCCAGCGGCCATGGGCGCCGTGCCCATGGGGCAGGGAATCGCCGTCACCCCCATCCAGATCGCCACGATGGTTTCGACCATTGCCAATGGTGGCGTCTATCTGCCGCCTCACATTTTGCTCAAGAGCACTGACCTGATGAAGGGCGACCCGAAACTCAAGCCTGTCACTTTTCACCCGGAAGGCGATCTGCCCAACCCGCTGCCGGAAGGCGCGCACCGCGTCATCTCTGAAATGACCGCGGCCCAGATGCGCAAAATGATGCAGGACGTCGTGCTCATGGGTACGGCCCATGCCGTCGTGCATCTGAATGGATACAGCGCCGGCGGAAAGACCGGCACGGCGCAGAAGATTGACCCGCGCACGCATACCTACTCAAAGACAAAGTTCGTCGCGTCCTTTGTGGGCTTTGCTCCGGTGAACAATCCCGCCATCACCATCGTCATCGTGATGGATTCGCCCGAGCACAGCATGCACTTTGGAGCGCAGGCCAGTGCGCCTGTCTTTCAGGACCTGGCGCAGCAGATCCTTGAATACCTGGGCGTGCCCCACGACCAGGAGATGCGGCCGCAGACCCAGGTCGCCCAAAACCAGCCGCCCGTTGCTGAAGAAGACGCGCTCGAAGAGAATGACGAAAACCTGAACTCGCTCTTCGCCAGCGTCAATGATCTTCCCGCCGACGACCCGCTGCGCGCACCGCAACAGACACCCGGGCAGGCTGCGCCAGTGGCAAAAGATGCAGCGCAGCAAACCAGCGCTCCTCCTGCAGCCACAACAGTGGCGGGCGCGGTGACCCCGCATCCTCTCAAGTCCATACTGGAAACGTCAGCGCCGCCGATTACCACCGTGGCCGCTCCGCCAGCGAAAGGCCCGGTCGTTGTGGATGCAGGCAAGCGCGTCCCTGTGCCCTCGTTCGTGGGGCAGCCTGTCCGCAGCGTCATTGAACATGCCGGAGCATCAGGCCTGGGCGTGCAAGTGCTCGGTTCAGGAATTGCCCGTGAGCAGGTCCCCGTCGCCGGAACCATGGTACCCGTGGGCACGGAAGTCGTAGTCCGGTTTACACGGTAAAATCAGCTGGGTAATCTCGACCTCGGGGTTGATCTCTTTTTTGGCGGGTGGCTCAAAGTGCCGCAAGGCCCATCGCAGTGCCGCCGCCCAGCCAATCCCCGTCCAGCCCAGCAGCAGATTCAGGATGAATACAGGGCCCCGCTGCGGATGGGTTCGGAACAGAGCAACCAAGGCAGGGACAAAATAAATCCCCCAGCAGCGCAAAGAGCACCAGATAAGAGAGAACAAAAAGCAAAGAGGAATGCAGGTCCATGATTTTCCCGTTTTGAAACGGGCATGTTTCCCGCATCGGTCGAAAATGAAAAGAGGTTCAGAATGTACAAACATGGAACAGAAAAGGCCGCGCACTCACAGGAATGCGCGGCTTCAGAGGATGAGCAAAGGTGCGTCAGCGCTGCATAAAAGGCTACTTTCCGGTATAGCTGACGCGCCAGATGGAGCCGGAGCCGTCATCAGTCACGTACAGGGATCCGTCATCCCCTACAGCAACCCCCACCGGTCGTCCCCACACTTTTCCGTCCGGAGTTGTGAATCCAGTGAGGAAGTCCTCGTATTCTCCGGTTGCGTGTCCATCTTTCATGGGCACACGAATCACTTCATAGCCGGAACGGTTTGCCCTGTTCCAGGAGCCGTGCTCAGCGGCAAAGGCATCGCCCTTGTACTCGGCCGGAAACTGGCCGCCCTCATAGAAGAGCATTTCCAGCGACGCAAAGTGGGGCTGTAACAGCACGTCGGGAACAATGACCTTGTTCTTCAGCTCCGGATGTTTGCCTGCATGCCGCGGGTCCTGGTGCGGCCCAATGTACCACCAGGGCCATCCGTAAAATCCGCCTTCCTGCACATGGGTAATGTAGTCAGGAACAAGGTCGTCACCCAGCATATCGCGCTCATTGGTTGAGCACCACAGCTGGCCCGTGATCGGATGGATCGCTTCGCCTACGCAGTTGCGAATGCCATAGGCATACACCTTGATGAATTTTCCTTCGGGCGTGAACTCCAGCACATCGGCGCGATGAAATTCTTCCGGATGCGTGTCTGGGTCATCCACGTTCGAGTGCGAGCCGACCGAGACGAACATCTTCGTGCCGTCTTTCGAGAAGACGATATCGCGCGTCCAGTGACCGCCCCCACGCAGGCGTCCGCCGCCGGGCAGATCGGCCAGCTTCTGCGCCGGTCCGCGTGCCTTCAGGTCGCCCACCTGGTAGGGAATGCGCACAACAGAGTCCGTATTGCCGATATAAATCCATTTCGGGTTGGGCCCGGCAGGGTAGAAATTGATGCCGAAAGGCATGTTCAGATTGTCAGCAAAGGTCTCCACCTGTTTCGCTTTGCCGTCGGGGCCTACGCCGCGAAACACCATGACCTTGTTCTGGTAGCTGAGGGCGACGAATAGGTCGCCGTTCGGTGCCTTGCGAATCAGCCGGGGCTGGTTCAGTCCGGTTGCATACAGCTCTACCTTGAATCCTTTGGGCGCCTGCGGCCATGCATCGTTGGGCCGAGGAACCATATCTGCGCCATTGTCCACGCCCTTCGTCGCGTAAGGAGCGGGAAGGTCCGCAACAGTAATCTTGCGCCGGACGCCGGGCCTTTCCTTGCTGTAATCCGTAAAGGCATCTTTGCCCGTCAATACTTTTCCCGAGGGAGGACCGTCGGCCCTCACAATCGAAGCGGACAGCAGGAAAGCTCCTGCCGCCATGAACACAACACCGCGATAGAAACCTCTTCCCATGTTTTGTATCTCCAGTGGTCGTACCACTCTTCTATTGTAGAGTTAAACGATTTTTACCGGGGCGCTTGCAGTGTCCCCGGATCCATGAGCTTTTCAAAGAATGAATTTGGCAATGTAGCACGAAGCACGGCCCGGTCCTTGTGGTGCTCAATTTTGATGCTGTCGAGCACCGGCTTCCACTCCGGATCAGGCTGCTCCGCCTTGAACAGACCTACCAGCGTCTGCACAGATTCCGCCGATGCAGCAGCCTCCCCCTCCGTGGGCGCAATCTCTTCCACGCGCAGATGCAGCGCGCCCGTCCAGCGCAGCGATGCAACAAAGGTGGAATCATATGTGACCGGCAGCCGCACCCCAAGCACCTGGATCCCGCTGCTATCGCCAAACGGCAGGCCAATCTGCCCGATGCCCCAGGCGAGTGAGAGCAGCGGCACATCCTCATAATGCTCGCTCAGCAAGCTTGAACCTGAAAACGGCAGCGCAGCGGAGCGGTACCGGTCCAGAATCGAATGGATCTGCTCGGCCGTTGGTGTATTGCTTGCCGCCACCATGTCATAGCCCAGCAGCGCCACGCGCACGGTGCGGCCTTCGCTGGGAATACTGTAGATCGTGTGCCCCGCGTAACTTTCCTGCGACCGCGCTTCGTCTTCCAGAAACTTCGTCAGCTTGCGCCCATCAAAGTGGCCCACAAAGACCTCAGAAAACGCCACCGGCCCATTCGGACCTGAAGGGTCGGGCATGCGATGCAGTGCAAACGCAACTTCATCCAGGTCGCGCTCAAACTGGATGCCCGTCTCATCAATAAACTTCTGATAGTCAGGATCGTGCTGCACCGGACGCTTGTCGAAATGCGTAGCAGCGCGCAGCGGGCGCAGATTGATGTAGACAATTCCGTCCGATTCGGGCAGCAGGCGGGCTGCTTCCGGCGGGGCCTTCTTGCGTAGATACACAGCAAAGGCCAACAATAGAAGAATGACGGCGACGACCACCAGCGTGATCTTCGTGCGTCTGTGTCTCATCGCGGAGAGTTACCTCGCTTTGCATTCCATCATCTCACGGCCCTTGCTTCGGTAGGTCCTTTTCATGACGGCAGAGCAAAACCATCTCTGCAGTCGGGGGCCTTCTGTACTCTTGATTTCTACGATGGCAGCCCGCATAAAATGCGCGCTTCTGCTGGTTGTCCTGTGGACTGCTGCAGGAGCGTGGGCGCAGGCTGGGCCGCCGTTCCAGACCGACGATCCTACGCCAGTAGACCTGGGCCACTATGAGGCCTACATCTTCGGCACCGTAGATGGCACTCCCGTGGAGCTTGATCCGGTAGCTCCGGCATTTGAATTTAACTGGGGGGCCATTCCTGATGTCCAGCTCCATGCCATTCTGCCGTTTGGTGCGGTAATGCCCTCGAACAATCCTGTCTATGCTCCTGCTGGCACAGGTCCTGCTGAATACGGGCTGACGGACATGGAACTGGGCGTGAAGTATGGATTCATCAGGCAAACGGCGCATCGTCCGCAGATAGGCTCTTTCACCATGTTTGAGATTCCTGTGGGGAGCTACTCCAAAGGGCTTGGTGTGGGCCGCGTATGGTACAAACTACCCCTCTGGATGGAAAAGGAGTTCGGGGCGTGGAGCCTGGTGGGCGGAATGGGATATGCGGTCGTTCCGCAGAAAGATTATCGAAATTATCTGTATGGTGGATATCTCGTAAAGCGCGAGATCAGCAAAAAGCTGGAGCTTTCCATTGAACTGTTCTCACATGCACGCGAGGGCTTGGCCGCCGCGCAGACGCAGGCATCGGCCATGATAGACGTGGGCGGCTACTACCATTTCAAGTCGCCGGGACTCCAGTTGCTTTTTGCCTATGGACATTCCGTCGCCGGGCAGACGGAGAACTACGGCTATCTTGGTCTTTACAAAACCTGGGGTAAGGACAAAGGCGCAAAATCAGATGCTGGCGGCACGCAGGCTGAGCACTTTTTCTGAAACCTAGCCGGGTCCTCTGAATCGGAGAGTATATGGCCCTCGAATTTACTACCTCTTACATCCAGGACTCACTCGCCATCTTCCGCCAGTACAAAAAACTTGGCGAAGGCGCCATGGCCCAGCTTAGTGAAGAACAATTGCTTGTCACGATTGATCCGGAAAGCAATTCGATTGCGATCATCGTGAAGCACATGGCCGGCAATATGCGTTCGCGCTGGACCGACTTCCTTACCAGCGACGGTGAAAAGCCCGATCGCAACCGCGACAGTGAATTTGAGCAGCCCGCCTCAACCCGCGCTGAAATTATGGCGCAGTGGGAAGAAGGCTGGGACCGCCTCTTCCGCGCATTGGAGCCCCTGGGCGACGACGACCTGACCCGTACCATTACCATTCGCGGAGAAGCACACTCCGTTTTGCAGGCCATCAATCGCCAGGTCGCGCATTACGCCTATCACGTAGGCCAGATTGTCTTTCTAGCCAAGCACCTCAAGTCTACGGACTGGAAGTCTCTGAGCGTGCCACGCAAACAATCTGCCCAATTCAACAGGAAAGTTCTGGCCGGGGAAGCCAGCCAACGCTGAGCAGGCTCAGCTGTCATCCTGAGCAGAAGGGAAGGACCTGCTTTTCAGGTCCTTCGCAGTCATCTGACTTATTGGCTGAGCGCCGAAAGGAGCGCTGTCCCCTTCGGCGAACCCAGACCCGTGCATGCATCCCACCCCGGTCCTGCCGAATAAGCGCCATTATTGCCGTGGGTAATGTCCTGGAAATCAGCAGTATTTTGGTAGAGCGTGGGGTTTATGAAGCCTGCGGTCTGCTTTCCTTCTTGTGCAAGCTGCTGATTGATGAGCGCAATCAGCCCGGCCCACAGCGGAGCCACAGCGCTTGTTCCGCCCACGGTTTCCTGTTGGCCGTCCACCACAATGTTGTAGCCCGTTTCCGGCGAAGCATTCCCGGCAACATCCGGAACACCCCGGCCTGAACTTCCGGAAGGCAAAGCGCTGGTCTGCCATGTGGGAGCGGGGAACGTCGCACTGAAACCGCCGCCCGTCGCGCCGCCTCCAGAGGCCTGGTCGTCCCACACTACTTCTTCTGAAATTTGGGTGCCGTTGGCGTAGAGCGCAGTTCCGCCACAGGCAAGCACGTGCGGGCTCGATGCTGGAAAATCCACAGTATTCGTGCTGGTGCCGTCGCTCGATCCGTTGTCTCCCGAAGCGACGGTGATCGTAACGCCAAGCGCCGCAGCCGACTGGCACGCATTATCCAGTGCCGTCATCGAAGCCTGCGACCAGCTTGATTCCGGCCCGCCTCAGCTGATGGAAAGCACTGAGGGCTTGTTCGCCGTGTCGTGGACAGCCGTCGTGATCGCATCAATAAAGCCCTGGTCGCTGTTCGGCGCAAAATAGACCGCGATCTTCGCCTTCGGGGCCAGCGCGCCCGCCACCTGAATGTCCAGATCTACTTCACCATCCGCACCGCTGGGGTCGCCCGGAGAATTGGTACCGCCATCTACTGAAACAGAAACCACCGTGGGCACACTCAGCCCCAGCCCCTGAAAATACGTCCGCAAGTCGCTGTCGCTATATCCGCCGCCAAGCTCCAGAATGCCTATGGTCTGCCCCGTGCCATCCAGGTTGGTCGGGAAGCTGTAAAGCTGGGCTACCTGCGGCGCACTCAGCGGTTGCGCCGTGGCCTGGGTCGCCGGGTCAAGCACGCGAAAGTGAGGCTGCGCCACCGGACGCGCATCCAGCCCAAGCACCGCCTCCACGCTGTCCGCAATCTCCGCCGGGACCGTAATGGCCCCTTCAAAGCAGTGGAAGCGCCTGTGGTGCTTATCGCCTTCGTAATCGTGCAGCGTCACGCCAAAGGCCTGCTCCAGATTCGAAGCCGTCCCGTGCAGCACAATGGTCCGGCGCGCCAGGCTCGACGCGGACTCGTCCACTGTAAGCCCATGGTTCTTCGCAAATGTGCGAATCCGCTCGAAGTCCACCGGATCAGCCGCGTATTGCTCATTAAATTCTTCATGCGAAAGCCGGCGGCCTTGCAGCTCT
Source organism: Acidobacteriaceae bacterium (assembly GCA_021323655.1). GTDB lineage: Bacteria > Acidobacteriota > Terriglobia > Terriglobales > Acidobacteriaceae > Pseudacidobacterium. The sequence goes on along the minus strand of JAJPKO010000027.1, from coordinate 160,591 downwards.
GCCAGATTCAGCGGCTTCTTTCGGCGCACCGTTATCGACACGCTGATGGTCTTCTGTGGGGAGGTCGGGCCGATGCGGGTTGCAGCCGCAGGCGCTCTGCGGTGGCTGCTCTTTAGCTCAATGCGGGACGAAGCCATCATTCACCTCAAATGAATAAAAACTACGCGCGAATAGGACAGTTCACAATACCGCATCTGCTCATGCGGCGCTTTTCTTATGGTGTATGCGTTCTGACAATAATTTTTTGGCTTTTTCCAGCCTGGATTTGTCTGTCGCGCTCAAGTTCTTTCCAGCGCGGTTAATGTAAAACGTGAGCATTCTCATGCCTGATCCGGGGCCTTTTGGCGATACCTTCTTTGACGCGAGAGCGCGCGCAATGGCCTCAGGTTCTTTTGTGAAAAGTCCGTGAGGAGGATGCGTGGAATCGGTCGTTACCTTTGCGGACCATTTCCTTTGTGAAGCGGTCATAAAGCATCTCCTTGTTTTGTTAGAAGTGAGATGCAAATTTACGAGATGCGGTCGCCATGACTTGATGGTTGTGAAATGACGATAAACCGCACAGTGCTCTGGCTATACAGTGGCTGCACTATATATTATGAGGAAAGCGCTTTTTATTATTGCCGACGTTTCAAATTTAAAAAACAATCATTTGAAAGTGACTGAATCAATATCTCACTCATAGCGGAATATTCCCGTGCTTCTTTGGCGGATTCTTGTCCCGCTTTCCATCCAGCATCTCAAGCGCGGTAATCAGACGCCGACGCGTCTCATGCGGAAGAATCACGGCATCCACATACCCTCGCTCCGCTGCTATATACGGATTGGCAAACTGTTCGCGAAACTCGTGCACTTTCTCCGCGCGTACGCTGTCCAGAATCTCCTGCCTGCGTGCTTCGCTCAGTGGGCCTTCCTTCGCCTCCGCATCGGCCACCACCTGCGTAAGCTCGCGTCCATAGACGATATTCACGGCGCCCTCCGGCCCCATCACAGCGACCTCCGCCGTGGGCCAGGCAAGGTTCACATCGGTACGAATGTGCTTGGAACTCATCACGCAATAGGCTCCGCCATAGGCCTTGCGCGTGATGACAGTGAGCTTGGGCACAGTCGCTTCTGCAAAGGCAAACAGCAGCTTTGCACCGTGGCGAATAATCCCGCCATACTCCTGCTGCGTTCCCGGCAAAAATCCCGGCACATCCTCAAGCGTAATCAGCGGAATGTTGAAGGCATCGCAGAAACGCACAAACCGCGCACCCTTCACGCTTGCATCAATGTCCAGCACTCCGGCCAGAAACGCCGGCTGGTTGGCCACAATGCCCACCGGGCGCCCATTCATTCGCGCAAATCCGACTACGATGTTCCGCGCAAAATGCTCGTGCACTTCAAAGAAATAGCCATCGTCCACAATGCGCTCGATGACTTGTTTGATGTCATACGGCTGGTTCGACTCAGCCGGAACAATCGTGTCCAGCTCGCGGTCGGCGCGGTCTGCCGGATCGCTGCATGCGCGCCGCGGCGGGTCATCGAGGTTGTTCGACGGGAGAAAACTGAGCAGCTCGCGCACCATTGCCAGGCATTCGGCATCATCATGCGCCATAAAATGGGCCACGCCGGAGACTTCGTTGTGCGTCGTCGCGCCGCCGAGCTTTTCCTTTGTGACCTCCTCGTGCGTGACTGTCTTGATGACGTCCGGTCCCGTCACAAACATATAGGAAGTCTTGTCCACCATCAGCGTAAAATCAGTAATCGCGGGAGAATACACCGCACCGCCAGCGCACGGTCCCAGGATGGCCGAGATCTGCGGCACTACGCCGCTCGCCAGCGTATTGCGCAGAAAGATGTCCGCATATCCGGCGAGCGAAACCACGCCTTCCTGAATGCGCGCTCCGCCAGAATCATTCAACCCAATGATGGGCGCGCCAACGCGCATCGCCATGTCCATCAGCTTGACGATCTTCGCTGCATTCGCCTCCGACAGCGAGCCGCCAAAGACGGTGAAATCCTGCGCAAAGACAAAGACCGTGCGCCCGTCTATTTTGCCGTGTCCGGTGACGAACCCATCGCCAGGAATGCGCTTCTCCGCCATTCCGAAGTCCGTGCAGCGATGCGTGACAAACTTGTCTGTCTCCTCAAAGGTGCCTTCATCCAGCAAGAGGTGGATGCGCTCGCGCGCCGACAGCTTACCGTCTTTGTGCTGACGCTCGCGGCGGTCTTTCCCGCCGCCCTCTTCAGCCAGACGGTTGCGTTTCTCTAATTCCTCAAGCATCTCTGCGCGAAGGCCATGTTCCGTAGTGTCCATGCAGTTTCCTCTGATTACGATATCCGCAGAGAGATTACCAGAATTTTTACTTGCACAACCCAAATGAGCAGTGCTATCGTTCGTTCACATTCGATCGGATTGAGTCTGACATCCGGCGTGCAGTCAAAGTCCTTTACCGGCCCGAACGGTCTGCCTTGTTCCTGACGTTCAAAATCCAATCGTGAGGACTTATGCGCAGAGCAATCTTCTACGCTGTAATCGTATATGTGTGTGCGGGGGGGGGCACCCTTTAACACCCGTCCACACCCAATCAACTTCTAGCCCTGTTCATACGGCGCCAATGCCGGACCAGCGGCTTTATTCGCTTTTTTTCAGGCATCTACTTTATTTGCAGGCCAACGGAGAAGCCCCGGAAGTAGCGGGAGCGCCGTCCCCTTCCATCGCCCACTTTTATTCAGATAGAGTTGGTGCTACTTCGAGCGAAAATGTTGCCCTTCTTGCAGAAGCAAAGGCCTGGAAAGCGGAAGTAGACCCGATTGACCAGAAGGCCCATGCCATCATTCTTGCCATTCGCGCAAAAACATCGGGCGGACATCTGTCTCCGGGACAACAACCTCCACCAGTACCACCCGAGCTGATCGAATTACAACAGCAGCGCGATGCTGTCACGCTTAAGCATGTTGCGAGTCTAAAAGCAAGCTTAGGCGAAGCCCGTTTTGGTGCCATTGACAACCAAATTCGCCGGGCGACCCATTTGAGCTACAAAACTGGCAGGATTACCGGGCCAGCCAGCGCCAAGGGGGACAATGAAACAGATTGTTCGCGTTTCTTATATCCTCCTGTTTCTGCTGGTTGCAATGGGCGGAGCTCATGCACAGGAAATCTGGGGCATGTCTACACTCTCATTTGCCACAGTCAAGGTTTCACCTACTCCACAACACGGATTCAACCCTTGTGGCCACGGGTCCTGCTGGCCTGGTTACACTCTGTGGCGGGAAATCTCCGCTTACGCTGATACCGAAGAAGACTACACGGCTTCCCTGTACTATGACGTAACCAGCAGCTCTGCTATATACACTGGTGGCGATTCCTATGCGAGGGGTTCACAGTCCTTTACCGGCAATCCAAGTGCATCAGGAAGCTTCCTCAGCGGACCTATTATGGCCTGATCCCAGTTTTTCGCACAGAATCGAGTACGATTTTCGTATTCAGGAAGGTGCGGAACGATGTCGAGGAGCAAGCACACCGAGGCGCTGATGATCGCGGCGGTCAAGCAGATGGAAGCGGGCCGGAAGGCCGAGGATGTGGCCCGGGAAGTTGGGGTAAGTGCCCACACGATCTATGCCTGGAAGTCGAAGTACGGGGGCATGGATGTGAGCGAGGCGCAGGAGGCTAAGCGGCTGCGGGATGAAAACTCGCGATTGCGCAAGTTAGTGGCCGATCTGAGCCTGGACAAAGAAGCGCTGCAGTCGGTGATAGAAAAAAACGGATGGAGCTCGCAGCGATGAAGGCATCTGTCGAGCACATCCGCCAGAAGTTTGCCTTCACCGAACGCCGAGCATGCCGCCTGTTGCTGGTGCCCGTTTCGAGCTATCGCTACCAGCCGCGGCATAACGACGACGCTCTGCGTGAGCGTCTGATCGCATTGGCTCGCGAAAAGCCCCGCTTCGGATATCGTCGTCTGCACGTGCTGCTAGCCCGTGAAGGCGAGCAGGTGAACCACAAGCGGGTGCATCGCATTTATCGCGAAGTCGGCCTGGCGCTACGCCGCAAGAAGCGCAAGCACTGTGTGCGCCTGAGCACGCCGCTGGGGACCTATACAGCGGCCAACCAGGAGTGGGCGCTCGACTTTGTGCATGATGCGGTGGCTTGTGGCCGCTCGATCCGCGTGCTGAACGTCATCGATGCGTACACCCGCGAGAGCCTTGCCATGGAAGTGGATACAAGCTTCGCGGGCATGCGCGTAACCCGGGTGCTTGACCAGATCATCGCCGAGCGCGGTTTGCCACGGGCCATACGTTGTGACAATGGCCCGGAGCTGACGGGCCGCCACTTCCTTGCCTGGGCGTTGGATCGCAAGATCGATCTGGTTCACATCCAGCCGGGCAAGCCCACGCAGAATGCCTACGTGGAGAGTTTCAACAGCAAGCTGCGTGAGGAGTGCCTTCGCGTCAGCTGGTTCCAGAACCTGTTCGAAGCCAGGAGGATTATCACCGCTTGGCGTCGCGATTACAACGAACGGAGGCCCCATAGCAGCCTGAACTACATGACACCGGCAGAATTCGCCGCTCAAGCAAGCGGTGGAAAAGACGCAGGCTTCGCCTGCTTGAAACAACGATGCTGCCGTTTTTCACTTTCCCACCACTACGGCTGCGGCTGGCTGAGCATGATTTGCATGCGGAAAATGGGGGCAGGCCACCTCCGCAGTCACCAGGGCCCGTGCTGTAGATCAACACGTGAAAAGGAACAAGATGATGAATATGCAGAGATGCGCGTCTACATTTTTGATTTTGCTCTTTAGCGGACTGGCACTAAAATGCGTGGCCCAAACACCCCTCTCAAAGGCATTTGCCGATATGCACAGCAACGATCCAGAGATAGTGAAGAAAGCCAGAGACAGTATGGCATTACTGGCGGAGAAGGAAATGCCTACGATTGAGAAAGACGCTACTACGTTGTGCCAAGCCTTAACGGACAAAGATTCCATGATACGGCAACAAGCCGCTGGCATAATAGGAGCTATAGTAGTAGCTGCCCCGCAGCACAATCAGGTCGTCGTTTCATGCTTTCCACAATTGCTTGTAACAGCGACAGACCAAACTGATTACGTAAGAAATGACTCGTTACTCGCTCTGGCGATGAACCCTGCCGGACCTCCAGCGCAAGCCCACGATATTTTTGTCAAGTCTTTAAGTTCAAGCAATTTCCGCACTGCTCAGCTTGGTGTGGTAGGCCTGCTGAAAGAAAAAGGTCTGAATGCTGAAGCCAATCAGGAACTGGTTCGCAAGGCATTGGACGAAGCTCCGGACGCCAAACACAGATTGAATATGCTCTATGCAATCATTGGGGCCAATGTTCCTTCTGAGACTCTGTTTCAGTCCGCACAGAAGTATCTCTATGATTCCGATCCCGAGGTGCGGACAGCCGCAATTGACGCTGTAGGAGCAACGGCTACAGACAAAAGCAGAGCCATTGCTGTGATGCAAAACATTGAAAATTCGCCCTCACTAGACTGGGAGCAGAAGAACCATGTGAAAGGTGTACTGAACTCATTGAAAGCTTCCCGTTAAACCATCGTGGGAGGTTTGTGCATGCACAGGCTTCCCACATATTACGCCTTCACATCTCCATAAAACTTCCACTGCGTATGGAAGTCCTTCGTCAGCTTCTGGTTTGTCAGCGCTGCGCGAATCATCTCAATGGGGATACTGTTTTCTCTGAGCACCGCATCATGGAACTGCCTGTTGGTCATCCTGCCGGAACCAACCAGTTCCTTATGCAGCGCGTAAATCTGCATTCCGCCCAGCAGGTATGCCGCCTGATAGAGCGGCCCGTACGCTCCCCCCAGGGAGCGGCGCACTTCGCCAATGGCCGCTTGCTTTTCAAAGCCAACGCGGTCTACCAGCAGATCAATACATTGCTGCGGCGTCCACTTGCCCAGATGAAAATTCAGCGAGAAGATGATGCGCCCGCAGCGGTGCCGCCGCCACGCCAGCGCTCCTACGCGCTCTTCCGGAGTGCGGTCAAAGCCCAGGTCCCACATCAGCATCTCCCAATACAGCGCCCAGCCCTCAATCAGAAATGGAGTGCCTCCAAATGCCTGCCGGTAAGCATGAAACCGTTCTTCCATAAATCCCTGCAACTCATGTCCCGGAAGCATCTCGTGAAACACCGTCGCGTGCGACATGGCCATGTTGTTTGCGCGCATCGTCGTAATGCGCTGCTCATAAGACATCGTGTTCGTGGGGTACGACACCTGCAACACTTCGCCGCCCAGAAAGAAAGGCGATACCAGTTGCTGCTGCGCTGGAATCATTGTCATGCGCCATGTTTCCCGCGCCAGCGGCGGAATTGTCACCAGGTCGTGCTTGTCCAGAAAATCTAGCGCTTCAAAAATATATTTCCGTGCCAGTTCTTTCTGCTTACCCGGTTCCACGTAGGTGTTTTTTACTTTTTCGCGCGCCTTCTTCCAGTCATCGCCAAAGCCCATCTCGCGCGAGGCCATAATCATCTCATTGTCGTTCCACGCAAACTCCTTTTCCGCAATCGCAATCAGTTCTTCCGGAGTGTATGGAATCATGGCAAAGTTCAGTTCGCGAATAAGTGCATCGCGGCCAATGGCATGGCCAATAATGTCGCTGCTGTCTCCGGGATGCGCCGAAGCCATAGATTGCTGATACGCATCCTCATCACCTTCGCCGCTTGGAGGAAGGTTTTTTGCTCCCGGAGCAGGGCGCAGGCCAACTACTTTCTCTGAGAGAAATTTTCCGTAGCTATCAAGCGCCGCGTCCGCCGTCTTATACTGCTCCTCAGCCCACCAGGTAAACATGGGGTCATAGCCGTCATAAAACGCAAACCAGCTATGGAGCACCCGCCGCAATGCGCCAAGGTTTTCCACTGCGCGGTTTACCGCCTCACGCCGACGCTGGTACGCGATGCTTTTCGTGTCTTCCTTGTTTGCGTTAAGACTCGCCTCCAACTCCTTTTGCTTGTCTTTGCACGCCTGTTCAATCCGTGCAAGCGTGGCGGCCGATTCTTTTCCATCCACCGGCTCCACTTCGCGCTGCGCAAAAAAGAGCGCGATGATCACATCCGCAAACGGCGTGTAAGCAGACGCCTCGGCCTGGAACTGCGCATCCTCTTCCATGTGCGCCAGTTGGCGCTCCAGATAATTGCGAAACAGAAGATAGTCCACGCGCGCATCTTTACTCAGCCCATCAAAATGCACCTCATCCAGTCGCGACTGCCACTCGCCATAAAACTTCTGCATACGCTCGCGGGTCTGCTTCGCAAAAGGAATGCTGTAGTACCGCCGCAACAGCTCCTGATCGGCAGAAAAGCGTTCAATATAAGGCCGCAACTCGCTCGACGAAGTATCAAGGTCAACATTTGCAGCCGTCGCTGCATTTTTTCCAGCAGAAGCAAGCGCAAATCGTGGCGCAGTGAGGCTGAGAGCAGCAGCGGAAGGCACACTGCGGAAAAGGAAATCGCGGCGAGTCGTCATCAGTTTCTCCGGAAGTCCAATTGTATACAATTTCACATGCAATCAGCGGAAGCCTGGAAAAAGCGCGGGGACCTGATTTCAGGTCCCTGCGCTCTCGTCACTTACACAGCAGGCCGAGGCTGCACCTGCTTCGTTTGGATGACCAGCTTCCCCGGAGTCAGCGGCGGCCCATCCCAGCCATCTTTCTCCGCCTCAATCTGGATCTCGCCTGCCTGCCTTGTGCTCTGGATAATGATCTGCGCGAGGCCATTGAAGACGGAGCGCTTCGGCTCTTTGTCGCTCTCCTGGCAATTCGGATCGCCATTGCCTACGCCGATCAGCTTTCCGGCCCCGGTAATTTTGAAGGCAAGCTTGTTGTCTGCAATCGGCACCAGACGTCCTTCCTTGTCCAGGACCTCTACTTTGACCAGCGCGACATCTTCACCATCCGCGTTGATCTCCGTGCGATCTGCCGTAAGCCGGATCGAAGTTGTGGTTCCGGTCGTCTCGCGCTTTTCTGTCAGAACAACCTTGCCGCTCTTATAGGCCCGCGCTTCAATCGTGCCCGGTTCATAGCGCACCTTCCACTCCACGTGTCCCAGATGCGGCACCTTCTGCCGTCCGGCGCTCTTGCCATTGACGATCAGTTCTACTTCCTCCAGGTTTGAGTACACCCACACCGGAATCTCATGGCCTTCTCTGCCTTCCCAGTTCCAGTGCGGGAACAGGTGCAGCGACGGCTCACTCCGCCACCACGCTTTGTAGTAGTAGAAGTAGTCTTTCGGAAATCCGCACATGTCCACGATGCCGAACTGCGAGTTGATCGAGGGCCATCCGTACGGGGTGGGCTCACCGCGATAATCAAAGCCCGTCCACGCAAAGCCGCCCGCTTCCCATTCGCGCGTTCCGTAGAACGTCCACCACTGCTCCGGCGTTTCGCCCCAGGGGACTACTCCGTCATAGCTGCTCACAAGATTGCGCAGCGGATCATTCGCATACTCACCGCGCGTGCTGATCGCGCTCGAAGTCTCCGAACCAAAGATGGGCCGCTTCGGATGCTCCTTATGAAACGCCTCCGGAAACTTCCGCGTGTTGTAGTTGAAGCCGATAATGTCCAGCGCATTGGAGAGTCCCTTCTCGTTGTCACCATTCACAGCCGCAGAGACGGCGCGCGTCGGATCCAGTTCATGGCAAAGTCGAACCATGCGCGCGCCTATTTTCTCTCCCTGCTCGGCCATCGTGTCCTGTAGTAACCATTCTTCATTTCCAATGGACCAGATGATGATCGAAGGCGAATTGCGATAGCGCTTCACCATCAGCTCCAGTTGATGCAGACCCTCTGCGCTCGAGCTCATCTGGCGCGTCTCACACATCATCATCACACCCAGGCGGTCGCACGCCTCTACCCACTCAGGAGTCGGCATATTGTGCGAAGTACGCACCGCATTGCAGCCCATCTCGCGCAAAACACCGAGCCGGAACCACTGCAGCCGGTCCGGCAGCGCAGCACCCACACCAGCATGGTCCTGGTGGTTGCATGTCCCCTGGATCTTCAGCGGCTTGCCGTTCAGCGCGAAGCCCTTGTCTGCATCGAACACCGCCGTGCGCACGCCAAACGTCACACGTTCCGCATCGAGCACCTTGCCATCAGCCTCCACGCTCACGAGCGCCGTGTACAAGTTCGGCGCGTCCACAGACCACAGCGCCGCATTCGCAATCTCCGCTGTTGCTGTGTAGTTCGCTGCGCCATCTGCGGCAACCGGCTGCGCCGGAGCTTTGGCCGTGGCAACCGTCGCGCCCTTCGCATCCTGGATCTTCCACGTCACCTTCGCATTGGCCGCCTGCTTGCCCTCGTTCTGCACAATGGTGGCAAGCTCCAGATGCGCCGAGCTGCCCTGCACAGTCGCGCGAACCGTGCTCTCCCACTTGCCCAGATGTACCGGATCCATCTTCGTCAGCCACACATGGCGGTACACGCCCGCGCCTTCATAGAACCAGCCATCGCCAAAGCTTGCATCCACACGCAGCACAATGTAGTTCTTTTGCCCGTAATTAAGAAAATCCGTCAGATCAAATCGAAAGGGAATATAGCCGTTATTATTGCGGCCAATGAAGCAACCGTTTACAAAAACAAGCACATCGCGGAAAGCCCCATCAAACTCTATCCAGATGCGGCGCCCCAGATCGCTCGCCGGAACATCGAATTCGCGCCGGTACCAGCCCACGCTGGTCTCCGGATAGCGCCGCCCCAGCGGCTTGTAGCCATGCGACTTCAGCTCATCATCGCGCACAAATGGCAGTTCAACCGCCCAGTCATGCGGCAGATTCAGCGCGCGCCACTTTGAGTCATCAAAGCCCGCCTTGGCAAACTTAAAGTCGCCGGTCTTGGCAAAATCATCCTGGCTGAAGCCAAACCCCAGGTCCTTCGCAGGGTCATTACCATCACCAAAAGTAAACTTCCAGCCGAAATCAAACAGCAGTTGCTCCCGCGGAGCGACCGCAGGAACAGCAGCTTCCTGAAACAAGGCAGACGTTCGGGCCCATGCCGAACGCGTAACGAGAGATGATGCGGACAAAGCCAGACCTGATGCAAGCAGTTCACGGCGGGAAATTCGCGGCATAATAACCTCGTAAGAGATGCAGGATTGAATCTGCCGCCTAGAATACCGTAAGAAATGCTTTTACCGCTGGGGAAATTGCCAGAGGGAAAGGGGACTGGAATTTCACCAGGGTATTTTCGCAAGCTATTTCCGGCTCGATTTCCGGCTGGAACTCTTCTTTCTGGAACGCCTCTTCGCGGAACTTTTCTTTGCAGAACTCTTTTTCGCGGAACTTTTCTTCGTACTCTTTTTAGAACTCTTCTTCGCGCCTTTTTTCTTGGGAGGGTTGGGCACCTTCGCCCCTTCCTTGCGCGCCTCAGAAAGTCCAATGGCAATCGCCTGTTTTGGATTCGTGACTCTCTTTCCGCTGCGGCCGCTCTTCAGCTTGCCCCGCTTCATCGCGTGCATCTCGCGCTCCACTGACTTTGAGGCCTTCGGCCCATACTTCCTGCCGCTCGATTTCTTTTTTGCAGGCATCGTACTTACCTCCAGTGTGTGGGAGGCGGAACAAAGCAGAAGGGTTGTGCGCTACGGAATCGAGAGAATCAATCCCAGGTACAACCGGCGCGCTCGCTTACTTGTCCAGTTCCTTCTCAATCGCAGAAATCAGCGCCGTATCATCCGGTCGTGTGTCCGGAAAAATCGCACCGCTACCTCGCCATTCCGGAGTAATGCGGTACAGCGGAACATTTTGTATGGCTGTATTCATAAGGTGGGTTCGATTGTATGCGGGAAATACAGACTTGAGTCTGAATTTCCCGCACTCGGTTCATGCCCGGCCAATTGGCACATGGCTCTCCAGCGCAATCCCGGCGCGGCTTGTTACATCAAAGCTCAGCTTGTTGTTGCGCGGGTCCGCATCCACCTTCACCTCGTCACCGTGCAGAATCTCGCCGTCCAGTATTTTGATGGCCAGCGGGTCCTGCAGCAGCTTCTGGATTGCCCTCTTCAGCGGACGCGCTCCGTAGGCGCGATCATAGCCCTGCGTAAACAGCATGTGCTTTGCCGCATCCGTCAGCGTAATGGTGATATGGCGGTCGGCCAGCAGCTTTTTCAAGTCGTTCAGCCGCAGATCAATGATGCTCGTCAACTGCTCTTCGCCCAGCGGGCGGAAGATGACAATATCATCCACGCGGTTCAGGAATTCCGGACGGAAGGTCTGCCGCAGCACATCCATCACATTCTGCCGCGCGCGCTCAAACGACGCTTCATTCGAGAGCGACTCAGCATTGAGGAATTGCGCTCCCAGGTTCGACGTCATAATCAGCACCGTGTTCTTAAAGTCCACAGTGCGGCCCTTTGAGTCTGTCAGCCGCCCATCATCCAGCACCTGCAACAGCACGTTAAATACATCCGGATGCGCCTTCTCAATCTCATCAAACAACACCACGGAGTAAGGACGCCGCCGCACCGCCTCCGTCAACTGCCCGCCTTCATCAAAGCCAATGTAGCCCGGAGGAGCACCAATCAAGCGCGCGACAGCATGCTTCTCCATGTACTCGGACATGTCAATGCGTACCATCGCCTGCTCATCATCAAACAGAAACTCCGCCAGTGCGCGCGCTGTTTCGGTCTTGCCCACACCCGTCGGCCCCAGAAAGATGAATGAACCAATCGGACGCTTCGGATCACTCAACCCTGCTCGCGAGCGCCGGATGGCATTCGCCACAATGGCCAGCGCCTCATCCTGCCCAATCACACGCTCGTGCAGGCGCGTTTCCATCTGGATGAGCTTCTTTACCTCACCCTCGAGCATTTTCGAGACGGGGATACCGGTCCACTTGGAAACAATGCGGGCGATGTCCTCCTCGTCCACCTCTTCCTTTAGCATGCGCTGCGCATCGGCGTTGCCGTCCTGTACTGCGTTCAATTGCCGCAGCTCCGTCTCAAGCTTGGGCAAATCGCCGTACTGGATCTGTGCCGCGCGCTCGAGATTTCCCAGCCGCGTCTGCTCTTCAGCTTCAAAGCGCAGCGCTTCCACTTTTTTCTTCAGCTCAGCCAGCCGCGTAATCGCATCCCGCTCCCTCTGCCAGCGTGCGCGCAGGCCAGTGGTCTTCTCGCGCAAAGCAGCCAGCTCGCGCTCCACTTCTTCCAGCCGCTTCTTTGAGTTCTCGTCGCTCTCGCGCTTCAGCGCCGCCTTTTCAATTTCGAGTGATGTGGCCTCGCGCTCCAGTTGATCAATTTCCGTCGGCACTGAGCCAATCTGGATCGCCAGCGATGCCGCCGCCTCGTCTACAAGATCAATCGCCTTGTCCGGCAAAAAACGGTCAGAGATGTAGCGGTGCGAAAGCTCCGCTGCGGCAATAATCGCCGAGTCCTTAATGCGGACATTGTGGTGGGCCTCATAACGCTCCTTCAGTCCACGCAGAATGGCGATGGTGTCCTCCACGCTCGGCTCGCCCACATACACCGGCTGGAAACGCCGCTCCAGCGCCGCATCTTTTTCAATGTATTTGCGATATTCATTCAGTGTTGTCGCGCCAATCGCGCGCAGCTCGCCACGCGCCAGCGCAGGCTTCAGCATGTTTGAGGCGTCAATTGCGCCCTCGGCCGCGCCCGCACCCACCAGCGTGTGCAGCTCATCAATAAACAGAATGATCTGGCCGTTCGACTCCTCAATCTCTTTCAGTACGGCCTTCAGGCGGTCTTCAAACTCGCCGCGATATTTCGCGCCGGCGAGCATCGCCCCAAGGTCCAGCCCAATCACACGCTTGCTGCGCAGCACCTCGGGCACATCGCCAGAAACAATGCGTCGCGCCAGTCCTTCCACAATCGCCGTCTTGCCCACGCCCGGCTCGCCAATCAGCACCGGATTGTTCTTGGTGCGCCGCGCCAGCACCTGCACCACACGCCGAATCTCCTCATCGCGCCCAATCACGGGGTCAAGCTTGCCGCGCCGCGCCAGTTCGGTCAGGTCCTTTGCATACTTTTCCAGCGCCTGGTATTTCGCCTCAGGATTCTGGTCCGTCACCCGTTGATTGCCGCGTACCGTCGTCAGTCCCTTCAAAATCGCGTCATACGTCGCTCCAAAGGATGCCAGCAGCAGTTGCGCTCCATCATTCTTCTGTTGCGCCAGCGACAGCAACAAGTGCTCCGTTGAGACGTACTCGTCCTTAAAGTTGTCTGCTTCCTTAAACGCCTGCTCGAGCACCTTCTGCAGTGCGGCAGACATGCTGGGCTGCACGCCGGAACCAGAGACCTTCGGCAACCGGCCAATGGCCTCCTGCGCCTTCAGCAAAAGCTGCGACGCCGGAACGCCCACCTTCTCCAGCACCGGAACAATGATCCCTTCCTTGTCCCCAAGCAGAGCTGCAAGCAGATGCAGCGGCAGCAGCTCCGGATTGCCATTCTCCGTGGCCAGCGAGCTGGCCGCCTGCACCGCTTCCTGCGATTTCACTGTAAATTTGTCCCAACGAATTGCCATAGTAGTTTCCAGTTGTTCCAGTTGTTAGTTGTCAGTTGCCAGTCCACGGTTGTTACCCCCAGCGTTGTCATGCTGAGAGCCGGTTTTTATCTGCCGCATCCCCAGGTGGAATGTTCGTGATCGTTAAAATCCCTGGCACTGGAGACTGAGGAATGGAAACCAACGAATCATTTTCGCTCTTCAAAAAAGGGCGGGGAACAACCCCGCCCCCACTGATTTAGATGTTCTATCGGCTCATGCCGCCGTTTTCTCGGTCTTGTCTGCCTCAATCGGCCTGGGTGAGGAGTCGACATTCACCTTGATCTGCTTCGGCTTGGCTTCCGCCTTCTTGTTCAGCTCAATCTTCAGCACGCCGGCATCATAGTTTGCCTGTACTGAATCGGTGTCCATTGTGCTCGGCACCGTGAACGCCCGGTAGAAGCTGCCATAGCGCCGCTCAATGCGGTGGAAGTTCTCCTGCTTCTCCTCTTTCTCGAACTTGCGCTCACCGCGAACAGTCAGCGTGTTGTTCTCCAGGCGAACATCCAGCTCGTCCTGCTTCATGCCCGGAACTTCCAGCTTGAGCACAACCTTGTGCTCGTCCTCATAGATGTCCACCGGGGGGACGAAAGTCGCCGTCAGAGCTTCCTGGTCGCCTTGTCCGCGTGTGTAGTCGTCAAAGAGCGAGTTCAGGCGGTTCTGCAGAGCAAGTACATCACGAAAAGGGTCCCAACGAGTAATGGCCATAGGAAGTTTCCTCCAAAGAGTTTCAGAGTTGCTTACATCCCATCTGATTCAGACTATAGCATATGAGTTGCATAAAATATGAGCGTCTTATTATCAATCTAAGTTAAAAGATGCCTGCGTTTCGCGAAGCGAGCGGATCCAGGCCGGTTTCGCGCAAAGCGCGTTCTAAAAAAAGACCTAACCACATTTTTATGAATACTTTACCGAGAAAGTAGGGGGCATAGAACAAAGGCGCAATGAAGCATGGCAGAGGAAGGGCAGAATCAAGGATAGAAGCACTGGCCTTCAGGCACTCGGCATTCTCCAGGCAAGGTGCTTTAGCCCAGGATCACCGTAACTAATTCAATATGAATACTTTATAAGAAATGCAGGGAGTCCTATTCCTGGGACGAAGAACTGCGCATCATGGCTAGGGAAGCGGCCTTGTCATTAATCTGGAAGTCATACTCCCGCACCACCTTCATCACTGCCTTACGCGTCTCTTCGGTGTGCTTGCCCTTATTGTGCAGCACGCGCGAGACGGTTGCCATCGAGACCCCGGCCTCGCGGGCAATGTCGGCAATCGTAATCTTGCCGGCCTGCAGCCGACTCTCTTCCAGCGCATCCAGGGTTTCGATAATGGTGTTGAGGTCGTCCCAGATTTCAGCAATACCCAATCCGGTCTTCTCGGCAATCTGCGTGTCAGTCAACCCTTCGGCAATCAGGTCCAGAATCTCGCGCTGCCGGGGTTCAAGGTTGGCCCGCGGCACCCGATCGGCAAAGCGCGCAGCAATATGTGGCGGCAGATATCGCTTGCCCGCATGCACAGTATGAATGGCGCTCATCATCTCTTCTTCTGAAGATGCCTTCAGCAAATAACCATGGGCCCCGGCGCGGATTGCGCCGTAGATGTCCTCATCGCTCTCATAGCTTGTCAGCACAATCACGCGGGGAGGCGCGTCCAGTTGGCGAATGGCCCGCAACGTCTGTTCACCATTGAGCGACGGCATGCGCAGGTCCAGCAGCAGAATGTCCACCGGCCGCGTCCTGATCAGATCGAGCGCCTGCTGCCCATCCGAAACGTTGCCCACCACATCCAGGTCGGGATAAGTGGCAAGCATGCTCGCCAGCCCTGCGCGCACCACCGGATGGTCATCGGCAATCAGAATGCTAATTCGAGACATGCTTCTCCTCATCATAAGCAATCCGCAGCAGTCTGTGTTTTTCCGGAGGCGCCGGGGCCTCCACAACAATACGCGTACCCTGGCCCGGGGCCGTTTCAATCTTCAGCGAGCCGCCAATGCTTTCTGCACGGCGTCGCATTCCCGCCAACCCAAAACCGTCTGAATCGTGCCGTGGCACAAAGCCTGATCCGTCATCTTCAATCACGAGCGTAATCTGCGCCGGAAGATAAATGGCCCGAATGCTGAGCTTTCCCGGATGCCCATGCTGCACCGCGTTTGCAATGGATTCCTGCCCGATGCGGAAGAGGCAATCAAGCACGCGCAGCGGAATCAGCCTGGCCTCGCCTTCCACCGAGGTCTCAATGCGTACCGGGTGCCGCCCCACCATCTGCCGCGCAATCTGTTCAAGCGCAGCAATCAGACCGCCTGCTTCTGTGGCATCGGGCCGCAGCGTCGTAATGCTGCGCCGCGCCTCGTCATGGCTGTGCCGCACCAGTTCGCTCGCGCGGTTCAGCTCTTCCAGCAAAGTGGAGTTGTCCAGCGGGGCCGTGCTCCGCGACACCCGGTTGCGAATCGCGCGAAGCTGAAACCCGATCCCGGCAAAGCTCTGCGCCAGCGTGTCATGGATCTCGTGCGCCAGCCGCTCGCGCTCATCTATCACCGCGCGCAGCCGCCATTGTTCTGCGCGGCTATAGAGAAAATGCACAAAATATCCCAGCGCCAGCATCAGAATCGCGAGCGCCAGCAGGTGTTCCGCGCTCCACCACGGTGGCCCGACCAGGACCTTCACGTCCTCGCTCGAGCTCACCAGCAGCGCAAACGGAACAGCATTCTGCGTATACGCCGCATTTACCAGGCAAACACCGCGCAGGCGCAGCAGGCTGTTGTTCTTCAACTTCTTCAACGACGAGGAGACCGCCATCGAAGCCGGCAAAGCGCGAAACACCTGTTGTCCATCGCGGAGCTCCAGCATTGTAAGGCCGTCTGCCGTTGCAGCCTTGTTCTGCAGCGTTCCCTCCACTTCAATAAACATGGCGTGGTATGCACCCGTCGCCGCCTGGTCCGCAGTGACGGAAAGAGGCGGCTTTGGCGCCATCCCACCCAGCGGACGCACCATCGCATTCCGTATCGTTGCCGTCAGCCCGTGCGGATACACGTCTCCTTCCACCTCAACCTCATCGCCAATGCGCAGCAGCGCGCGCGTCTGCATCTCTACCTCAACGCCGCCGCTCGAATCCTGCACATACAGCGGATCGGTCAGAATGACGGTGCCTCGCACCACAGCGTCCGTCGGTTCCAGGACCGGAAACAGCCGCAGATTCTGGATCGGTACAACCGGCCCGCTTTCATGCGGGGCCTCCGCAGCTGGGGCTGGTACATTTTCCGACGTCGGCAAAGTTCCCTGGTTCGTCGGATACACCGCCATCTGCACCGGATATTTCGCTGAGGTCAGCACTGCCGCCTCTGCGCTCGTCAGCCGCTCGGCCCGCACATTGCGCCACACACCGCCCGCCACCATGGAGCGCAGGCCAATCTTGCCTGAGCGGAAGCAGTTTGGATCATGCGCCGTGATCGTTTGCGCATTGTTTGCCCCAATCTCCTGCGCAGAAGCGCTGATGCTGCAACCAAACGCACCCAGCTTCAGGTGATACCACCTGCCCGGTTTCACCCCTCCGGGCATCTTCACAGGTGGAAACTCGATCCATCCATGCTCCGCGCGTCCCAGCACCAGCGCCTGGTCCGTCGTGCGCACGCCAGCGTAATAGCCGTCATAAGAATCAACTCCGCGCTCCGTATCGCTCGCTCGAATCATCAGTCCGGCATCGCCGCCATCCCCCAGCAGCTCAATATCAGCCTCGACCGAGTAGTCTCTCCAAAACAGCGATCCTGTAATCAGCTTTGCGCCTCGCTCATTGGAATCATTCCTGATCTCGCCGTTCTGCACGCTCCAGTTGCCGGCATAAGGCTTCCACTCACTCATCTTTCCCGCCGCAAAGGAGTCCTGATAGGGAAGTCCGCGCCATGGACTGCGCCAAAACAGCAGCGCGGCCGCAACTGCCGCCATCGAAACCGCGATAAAGAACCATGTCTTCTTCATGGTTTCTGTCCCCAGTCGCGGTTGATCAGCGTTCTTCCCTTTGGAGTGTCAATATTTGCCCTGGTCAGCAACACCGGTTGCAGCCGGACCTCCACCGGTGGCAGGCTCCCCGAGCGGTATTGCGCCAGCAGGCTGAGCGCGCGATGGCCCATTTCATAGGTGTCTTCCGCCATCAGCGAGTCCATACTGCCCGAATGGACCGCATTTCCTAGCTCAACGCTCTGCTCAAATCCAATGAGCTTTACTTTCCCTGTAAGATTTCTCGCCTGCAGCGCCGCCACCGCACCATTACTCGTCATTGCGGAAAGCGAAAAAATCGCATCCAGCCTCGGATGCGTGGCCAGCACCTCATCTGCAATCTGCTGCGCTTCCGTAATGTTGTGCGTGCCCATGCGCCGGTCGGCTATCAAGATTCCGGAAAAGTGCCTTTGCAACGCCGCCTCAAACGAATGCAGAATCGTCAAGTCGCTGAGTGATTCCGGATTGATCCCGACTACCACCACGCTGCCATGCCCATTCAGCACCTGGCCCAGCCGTATCGCTGCCATGCGCCCCGTGGCCTCGTCATCATTCACAATGTAGGCAAGATTTTCCTGCGCTGGAATGGACAACGGTGAGGCAATCACCACCGTATGCACCCCTTCCGCAATTGCCCGTCGTACCGGAGACATGAGCGCCAGCGGCTGGTCCGGAGCCAGCACGAGGCCGTCGTAGCGTTCATCCACAATCCGGTCCACCAGTGCGGCCTGCTGCTGAATATCGTCTTCGCTTGTAGGTGCATTCCAGTACACCTGGATCCCGGCAGGCCGGGCCGCAAATTCGGCCCCCGCATGCACCGCCTCCCAGATCGTCAACGCCGTCGTCCGCGGAATCACCGCCACCCGGTAAGCTCCCCTCTGACACCCGGCAAAACCTGCGAGGCACCCGGTCAGGGCGACCATCCAGAGTGTGGGAATGAGGCCTTTATTTCGGCTGCGTAAAAATTTCATTGACAATCGTCGCTGATTTCTTATATCAAAATGAAGCCGTGTAACCGCTTCCATAAAGAAGGAAGTATTCCCATTTTTTAAGGAAAGCTGCGGGTGAAAAGCGATAGAGACCAGCTCTGGAAATGGAAACGCTTACAGAAAAAAACCACTTCCAGAGTGATTTGAAACAGAACAGGAGCGCGAATATTCGCGCCAGGAACAGCAAGAGCATTTCAGGAGGAGAGATGCGGACCCTTTATCAATTTTGGAGAACCAGTGCGCTCGTGTTTGCGCTGCTGTTCTGCGCCGTGACTTTATATGCGCAGACCAATCAGGGCGAACTCGCAGGTAACGTTCTGGATACAACAGGCGCGGCCGTACCAAATGCGGACATTACCGCAACGAATGAAGCTACCGGCTCCGTTTACCATACAACTTCGACCAGCGCGGGAAGCTATCGCTTTCCTTCGATTCAGCTGGGCAAATACACCATTACTGCCAACGCTCAGGGATTCAAGCAGTCCGTCACGAATGGCCTGGAAATTCACGTTGGCAACGTGACTGCTTTTGATATTCGCATGGCCGTGGGCGGCGCAGCCGAAACCGTGACTGTGAATGCCGAGGCGAACACGATCCAGACGCAGTCCTCTGATGTGGGCGGCGTTGTTACCACCAAGCAGGTGCTGGAACTACCGCTGGCGCTGGGCGGTGTGGGCGCTTTGCGCTCTCCGGAAGCGTTTGTGTTTCTCGTGCCTGGAACGGTTGGGCCAGGATCCGCGAACAGCCCCAACGGTATTTTTATTTCCAAGATTGGCGGTGGCCAGAACTTCGGAAACGAAGTGCTGATTGACGGCCTCAGTCAGACCCGTTCAGAAAACGGCTCCTCATTTGACGAAGAAGCCCCGTCCGTAGAAGCCATTTCGGAATTCAAGGTGACCACTTCCACGCCTTCCGCAGAGTTTGGACGCACCACGGGCGGCATTGAAAACTTTGTGACAAAATCCGGTACCAACAACTATCACGGTTCGGCCTTCGAAATTTTCCGCAACGAAGTGCTTGATGCAAACGACTGGTTTGCCGCAGGCCGCAAGGCCCTCTGCGCACCGGGTGATGTGGAGTGCCGCAAAAACAACGAGCGCGGCCCGGATAAGAAGAACGACTTCGGTGTAAGCGCAGGAGGCCCGATGAGCATTCCCGGCCTCTACAACGCGAAAGACCACACGTTCGGCTTCTTTTCCTGGGAGCAGTATCGCCAGACCGTAGGAGGCGCGGGTCCCGTTACCGTTCCCACCGCAGCAGAACGCAATGGTGATTTCTCTGATCGGCTTATTGGCGGCCCAACCGGGCAGACCAATCCCTGCGATGGTACTCCGATCCTGAACGGACAGATCTTTGACCCCGCAACCGAGAAAACAGTACACACAACCGACAGTCACGGAAACCCGCTGACCGTGCGGTGCCGCACTGCATTCCCGGGCAATGTGGTCCCTCAGGGCCGGATGAACCAGACCGGGCTGAATATTCTCAAGTACTACCCAGCGCCGCAGAACGCAAACCTGCAAAACAATTTCATCTATGGCGCTCCGTTTCCGATCGTGAATACTACCTACTCCATTCGCGTGGACCAGAACATTGGCGACAGCCACAAGCTCTGGTTTACATACAACACCCGCGACAATACCCGCAGAACGGGCAATCGCGTGCTGCCTGATCCTGTCGACCCGAACGAATGGGTCCAGGACTTTATCACGCACTTTGTCCGCGTGGGCTGGGACTACATCCTCTCGCCCAACGTGCTGAACCACATGATCATCGGCACCAACCGCAGCAATTCCAAAAACTATACTGCGGCCGCGCTGGGTAAAACCAACTATGCCTCGCGGCTAGGCATTGGCAACATCAACTCGACAAACTTCCCGATCATCAACGTGGGCGGTTATGTCAGCCTGAGCCGCGCCAACGTAGATGACAACGTAGATAACGGCATCCGCTTTGCTGACAACGTAGACTGGCAAAAGGGCCGGAACAGCTTTAAGTTCGGCTTTGACTACCGCTATCAGCAATATTCCAACATCGGGTTTGACAACCAGATGGGAACGTTCGGTTTCAGCGGCAGCCAAACAGCATCGAGTGACCAGCCAAGCTCCAACGCGGGCACCGGAAACGCTCTGGCAAGTATGTTGTTGGGTTACGTGGACAATGCCAATCTCAGCGAGCGCCTGCACCAGCCCCGCTGGATTTCCAACTACTGGGCCGGGTATGTCCAGGACGATTTCAAGGTCTCCAACTCTCTCACTCTCAACCTCGGCGTGCGCTACAGTATTGATCAGCCGCGTCGCGAAGCAAAGAACTTCACTTCAAACTTCAGCCTCACTGCGATTGATCCCCACAGCGGATTACCGGGCGCTCTGGTCTTCGGAACGCAGTGCTCACACTGCAACACCCGTTGGGCAGATACCTGGTTTAAAGACATTGCACCTCGCATCGGCTTTGCCTATGCACCAGAGTATCTGAACAACAAGACCGTTTTTCGTGGTGGATTCGCCGTCCTCTACGGTCCATTGCAATATGCCGACTTCGGCAGTTCGATGATTACTGGATACGCAGCTAACCCAAGCTTCGGCTCTGACGGCTTTAATCCAGCCTTCGTCATCTCTAATGGCTTCCCGCAATATACACCGCCGCCAAACCTCGATCCCGGCCAGTTGGACAACGGCAACGCCGCTGCTCCTCAGCCTGTCGGCGGCTCCTACATCGCGCCTAAATACGGCCGTCCGGCCATGGTCAATCAATGGAACTTCCAGGTGCAGCAGGAAGTTGCCAAAGACCTGATCCTGACCGTGGGCTACATCGGTCAGGCTGCGCAGAATCTGCGCTCCGGTATCGAGAACATCAACAACATGAGCAAGGCGAACTTCGCCCGTGGCGACCAGCTCGTCTCTTATGATCTGGCTTCAGCAGGAGTCCAGGCGCCGTATCCCGGATTCAACGGACAAGTGCAGCAGGCGCTGCGCCCATTCCCGCAATATGGATTTATCGCCACAGATTGCTGTCTCCAGAACGTTGGCCACTCCAGCTACGAGGCGATGCTCGCTACCCTCGAGCGCCGCTTCTCGAATGGCCTCAACCTCCAAGCTTCCTATACCTGGTCCAAATCACTCACCGATGCTGACTCCATCCTGCCCGGCATCAATGGCGGCGTGAATCAGGAGCAGGATCCTTTCGACCACCGTAATGCCAAAGCCCTGTCCATCCAGGACATTCCGCAGACCTTTGTTCTGAGCTACATCTATGAACTGCCCTTCGGAAAAGGAAAACACTTCCTGGGCAGCAGCAATGGATTAGTAGATCGGATCATCGGCGGATGGCAGGTTGGTGCAGTCCACCGTTATCAGTCTGGTGAGCCTGTCTCATTTGGCTGCGCCAACGGTATCCCCGGGTGGGACAACTGCATTATGTTCTCAAGGTTGAAGGGCTCTGGTCTGTCCAGCCATCTCCATCATGCAAATTATCATGCGCTGGATTATCCCGGAGCAGGTTCACGCCCCGGCCCTGATCCTAATGTGGACAGCATCTGGAATGGCCTGTCCAGAAACGATGATGCAGGATACGCTGCTTTGCAGCCGCATCCCGCACTCTATGACCAGAACCACGCAACCAACCGGAACGGCGGTCCCTTCAGCCTGGGCAACATACCTCGTGTGACCGGTGAAGTCCGCAACTTCCACTTCCTCAATGAGGACATCAGCATCATCAAGAACACGCGCATCACAGAACGGCTCACCTTCCAGTTGAAGGCCGAGTTGCTGGATGCCTTGAACCGGCACAACTTCGGAATGCCCGATACGCAGCCTTACAACAATGATTTCGGCGTTCCTCGCTACGTCATTGGTGGTCCAACAGACGGCCACCGCGAAGTGCAGTTCACCGGTCGCTTTAACTTCTAGACTCATACCTCCCTGGCCCATCGGAGAAGTCCGGTGGGCTTCTTTTTTTGGTCAGCACAGGACATCCGCCCTTTCTGAATTCCAATCGCACACGTTAGTCTGGAATCAAAGATGATGCTGAAGTCTGGATTCCTTTTTCGCTGCGTGTCCCTCTTACTCCCCGCCATTGCCGCTTCTACAGGTGGCGCCGTCACTCATCATCCCGGACTGGCCCTTCCTCTTTGCTCGCACATCACGCTCAGCGCCAGTTACCTTGCGGAAGCAGGCCCCACCAAAGGACCAGGGTTTTTATTTGTAATCAATAACGATACAAATAAGGAGATTCGCCTGGAAAAGCCTGTGCCTACCAGCGCACACTGGTATGCGCATGTCGGGCAAAGGTGGCTGTGGCGCGCTTCGAGCGGCTCCGGCGGCAGTCTGGTGGATGCCAACAATGAGAAGGGGCAGGTCTTTGCCTATCAACCCAGTCAGCCGCCGCAGCATCCTGAATACATCACCATCCCGCCTCATTCTTCACAGGAATGGGCCGAAAGTATGAAAGAACATCCCGCCATCGCCTACCGCCCCAGTTGCGCCATCTGCAATAATCCCGGCGAACGCGAGTATCGCGCTGTCTTTGCCTATGCCTATGTGCCTCATCCGCAAGAACATGCCGACGGTCTGCTGCCGTGTGGCCTCCGCTCCGGGCCGGTAATTATGCCTCCCCTGGCCGCAAACTCACGATAATTTGACAGCGAATTTCTCGGGCCTCGGTCATCTTAAAGTGCCGCTTCTGCGTCTATGTGCATGGACGCGCAACCCGGCACGCACAACAGTGTTGGATTCAGTGTTGGAGGAAACACACACAATGCGAAAATTACTCTGTACCCTGGCCCTTTCTGGCCTTCTGGGATTCGGCGTCACCGCCGCAATCGCGCAGGATGCCTCTTCCCAGCAGCAGCCTGAAACAGCCCCACCCATGCACGGACCTCGTCATCAAATGGGCAATCCCGATGCCCAGCTCGCCCATCTGACCAAGGCCCTCAACCTCACCTCAGACCAGCAGACGCAGATCAAGCCCCTGCTTGAAAATCAGCAACAGCAGATCCAACAGGTCCATCAGGACACCTCGCTCTCACGGCAGGACAGAATGTCTAAAGTCCAGAGCATTCATGAAGACACCAAAGGCAAGATTGAAGCCGTGCTGAACGATGAGCAGAAGCAGAAATTCGAAGCCATGCATCAGCGGATGCAGGAACGCCATCACCGCGGGCAAGGCGCGCAGGGCGGTACGGAAGCCCAGCCTCAGCCGCAATCCCAGCCTCAGCAGTAACGGATCAACAGCGGATGCCCCATACAAGCCTAAAAGCTTGTGTGGGGCAGTCCTCGTTAATGCGGAGGCCCATCTGAATTCACGACCGTCGCTCCCGGTTGCTGTGCCGCATCAGCATGAAATTTCTGATAATCATTGTCCGTAATGGCAATGTCCCCGCGCCATCCAATCACGCCAATTGCGTGCGCCACAATGTGGATCTGCGCGCTTGTCGGAAGCCATAGTTCCTCGTTCACCAGCTTCTGATCAAAGGTCAGATTGCTGCCTTTACCAATCGAAAACAAGCCGAAGCCCAGGTGAAAGTTATCATCAAAACGCGCCGTCAGGCGTCGAACTTCCCGGTCCTTCTCATCAATCCATATCGTCCCTGAAATCTTTTTCAGAACGGCCTCGTCCCCCTGCGCCTTTGCGTGTGGATCGCCTTCAAAATCAAAGGTAATCACGCTGCGTCCGTCCATCTGCTCCCTGCGTGGATTCGACACCTTCATGATCTGCAGCATGCGGCTGATCGAAACCTCATGCTTGTCCGTCGTTTGCCCGGGAGGGGTCTTCAGCGCCTTCTCCACCTCTTTCTGCACACGCTCCTGTTCTTTCTTCTGATCGTCCGGGCTCAGCTCTTTACCATTTTTCCTGATCTTGCGGTGGACCTCATGCGTGTTCACAAAGAAGACCTCAATTTCCTCGCTTTCGGTCTTCTTTATCTTGCCGTTCCTGTCCAGTTCATTGGTGACCGCCGTCTCATGGTAGGTATAGTTTTCGCGCACCTGGTCCAGTTTGCGCTGATGTTCCTGTACCTGTTGAATCAGCGTAGGCACATTCGGCAGCGGCGCCTCTGAGGATTGCGCCAGGGCCGCGGCACTGAACAATATCAGCAGCAGGAACAGAAGGTTCTTCACAAGAGCATCTTATGCTACGCTACGTTGGTACTTTCCGGAAGGCGGTGCTCATTCCGGGCGAAAGGAATTCGTTCAAAGACAATGCTGTATTTACTGCTCAGATGGTTTCTTGATGCGCTTGCTCTGCTCATCGTGGCATGGCTGGTGCCAGGTTTCAGGGTCGTCAATCTTCCCTCAGCACTTGTCGCCGTCATTGTGATTGGCCTTTTGAATGTGACGCTCGGCTTTTTCCTCAAGCTCATCACCCTGCCACTGGGCATTCTCACGCTGGGGTTGTTTTTCCTGGTGATCAATGCGCTCATTCTCAAAATGGCAAGCGCCGTCGTGCCCGGCTTTCAGGTCAACAGCTTCGGAGCAGCCTTCATCGGAGCAGCCGTCCTCGCCATCCTCCACATGCTCTTCGAGGCCCTGTCGAACTAGCGCATCTCCTGGCCTACTCTTGCCGAGACTGCGGCACAGCGACGCCTGTCGGTTTGTGCGCGTCCTTCTGCACAGTCGCCCTTCCGCTCACAGCCTTGCGCTCTGAGCGGGCATGGTTCTTCTCCGGAGCCACGATCGGCTCCGGAGAAATACGCGCCCCCGAGGCAGCACCTACACCGCTCTCCGGTGCCCCCAGGTGAACTCCAACCGGAGGCATTCCTCCTTCCAGTGCCCTTTGTCGCGAATGCTCGACGCTGCCCACAACCATCACCGCGCATCCGGCCAGCATCGCCGCCGTGGCAAACGCAAGCCTCTGGGCAAAGAAGAACTTCCTCAGCCGCACAGCGGGGCTTTTCTGTCTGAGCGCCCATTCGCGCTCCAGATTTGCCCGCATACGCTCTTCCATACCCGCTTCGGGTTGTACATGCGCAAGCCGGCGCAGGGCCGCATCAATCTTCTTATCAAGTTCGGGTTTCATTGGCCCCTCCTTTCTTTGGCCAGGAGTAACGCAAGTTCTTTCCGGGCCCTGAAAATTCGGGAACGGATGGAAGACTCCGTCGTCGAGCAGATCGCCGCAATCTCCGCCGTGGACAGTTCCTCCACTGCGGAAAGCAACAGCGCCTCCCGCTCTTTCTTCGGCAGCCGGTCAATCAGTTCCAGAATACGCGCGCATTCCTGGGAGGAGATGACGGATTCATCAGCCCGGCGCTCCGCGGTCGTCAGCGTACGCGCATGCGTATCAATGTGTTCTGTTTCCGGACGCGTTTTGGCGCGCCGTTTCCGATCGAGCGCAAGGTTCCAGGCGATCCGCACCAGCCATACCCGTGCATCGCGAATCTCCTGGAGCTTTTCCCGGTGCTTCAGGACACGCAGGAACGCCTCCTGCACAATGTCCTCGGCTTCGGCGGCATTCCGCGTCACCGAATACGCAACGCGGTAAAGCATCGTCGAGTATTCCCGAACGAGCGCGGTAATAACTTCGCCTGTATCTTCCTGCGTTTTCAATACAGGTTGAGTGTAAAACCAGACAGCGGCTTGTGCCTCAAGCATCCCCATTTCCTGATGTATGCAGGACGCACAAACTCCCCTCCGCGCTCAAAGAGGAGAACGTGGCTTTCACAAAATGGAAGAGGGAATGACAACAGGGAAGAGTGTTCTTCAATCGGACCGGGCACCCCACATCCTGAAAGGATGTGAGGTCCTTCAGAAAGCTACTGCTGCGGAACCGCCGTCGCACCCTGGAGCTTCTGCGCCGCAATCTGTCCAGCCGCAGTGCCCTTGTCCTGGTCTTTAATTTCCGCGTACAGCTTCTTTGCCTCATCCGGCTTGCTCGATTCATACAATGCGGCAAGCTGCAGCTTGGCCAGACTCGCCGGGACCGTCGCCGTCGGCTTCGCAATCAGTTGTTGATACAGCTCAATCGCCAGTGGGTCGCGTCCCGTCTGGTGGTAGATTCCTGCCAGCGAAAGCTTTGCCAATGCAGCCACATTGCTGTTGCTCGAATCGGCGGCCTTTTTCAGCTCGTTCTCGCCCGTAGAGCTCTGGCCCATCGCAAGCGCAGTCATCCCTGCCAGATAGCGGGCATTCGCGCCTTCCTTCAGCCAACTGTATTTGTTGGCCACTTCCTCAAACAGCGGATAAGCGGCCTTCGCGCGCTCCGCAGCCGAAGCATAGGTCTTCACGCCCGGTTCCGCGGGTTGTCCCGGCTGCGCTACGGGAGTGTTGTAAATGTCCATTGCTTGCCCAAACAGGCTGGCAGCGCGCTCAGAACGGTTGTTGTAGATAATCAGTGCCGCAAAAAAGAGGGCGACAACAATAACAATCGCAATCGAGGCGCGGATGACCGTCGCCCGGTGCTCATCGAGCCACGAAAGGCCAGTAGCCGTGGCCTGAACGAAAGTGTCCTGTTTCAGCGCGTGACGTGTCTGTGTATCCACTCGGGTCCTTTTGAAATCCTTCTGGGCAGGAAAACTCGGCAGACAATCTCAGAAAAAGGGCTGTCTGCGTAGATGTCCAAAGTCTATCAGCCGGAAATTAAGAGGGTCAAACAATACTCCCGGAACAAAGAGGCAGAAAGCGCTGCGCTTTAAAAGCCTGGGATCCCTTCGTAAGTGGTTGAAAACACTAGGTAGTAACTAACTCTCATAGATTCAACAACTTAGGTGGGGATGATCCCCCGCTAAGTTATTGAAAATGAACAAATCTCCGAACAGAAGACCAGGGGGGCCACGGAAAACAGTCGCTTCTGTAAAAACACCTGTTTTTCGTGTAAACTGAAAATTCTGACTTCAACTGCAGGAAAGAACTATGTCTATCCATCCCGTCATGCAGCGCCTTGCCGAGAAACTCAATCGCACGGACCTGCCCCCTTTTGTCCCCGGCGACACGGTGCGCGTACAGGTCAAAATTAAAGAAGGTGACAAAGAACGCCTTCAGGCATTTGAGGGCATCGTGATTGCCCGCAAGAACGGCCCGCAGGGCAGCTTCACCGTCCGCAAAATGAGCTTCGGCCAGGGCGTAGAGCGCATTTTCCCCTTCAACTCCAAAGTGATTGATAAGGTCGAGAAGGTCCGCTCCAGCCGCGTCCGTCGCGCCAAGCTGTTCTATCTCCGCGGACTCCGCGGAAAGGCCGCCCGTCTGAAGGAAATCGAGCGCGCTTAACCGTCCATATTCCGGCTCTGATGCCCCGGCGCGCCGGGGCATTCGCATTCTGGCAAGCCGCATGGCTCATTACAATGCGAATATATGCCGACACAAAACCTCTCTGCTGAAGATCGCGCCAGACGCATCAAAATCATCCTCTTTGACGTAGATGGAGTTCTCACCGACGGAGGCATCTGGATCTTTCCCGCTCCCGCCCCCAGCCACTCCACCGCCGAGCACGCCAAAGAAATGGAAAGCAAAGGCGGATACGCCATCCATTCCGCGAACATGGTCGAGGCCAAAGGCTTTAATGCGCACGATGGCTCCGGCATCTCTCTGGCCCGCCTCGGCGGAATGAAGTGCGGCATCATCACCAAGCGCATCTCTGAGACGGTCGCCCTGCGGGCCCGCGATCTGCGCCTTGAATACGTCTACATGGGACAGGCCTTTAAAATGCAGGCCGTACGCGAAATCATGGCAAAAGAGTCCGTCACGCTCGAAGAAATCGCCTATGTCGGTGATGATGTAATTGATCTGCCCGTGATGCGTGAGGTCGGGCTTTCCATCGCCGTTGCCAATGCTCGCAAGCAGGCCAAAGATGCCGCCCACTATATCACCCCGAACCCAGGCGGCCACGGTGCCGGACGCGATGCCGTCGAATTTATCCTTGAGGCAAAAGGTATCCTCGAAGAAGTCATCGAAAAGTATATTGACGAGCGCAACCCCATCGCCAAAAGCATGGACATAGGACAAGGCGGAATGTAGCCGAAGGAAGGACTTTCAGATGACCACAATCAATACCATCTCTGCTGCCGCTGCCGGAACATTCACCCTGGGAGGCGACCTGCCCGTTCACCGCATGGGCTACGGAGCCATGCGCATCACCGGCCATGGCATCTGGGGGCTCCCCGCCAACAAGCCCGCCGCCATCGCCACTCTGCGCCGCGCCGTCGAGCTCGGCGTCAATTTTATAGACACCGCCGATTCCTACGGTCCATATGTTTCTGAGGAACTGATTGCCGAGGCTCTTTACCCATATCCCAAAGGCCTGGTCATCGCCACCAAAGGCGGATGGCTGCGTGTCGGTCCAGGCCAGTGGATCCACAACGCCAGCCCAAAGCACCTCATCGAGGCAGCAGAAGGAAGCCTGAAGCGCCTCCGCCTCGACCGCATAGATGTCTACCAGCTCCACGTACCCGATCCGGCAGTGTCCTTCGACGCCTCCATGGATGCGCTCGCTCGCCTGCGCGAGCAGGGCAAAATTCGCCACGTCGCACTCTCCAACGTCACGTTGGAACACATCGAGCGCGCCCGCAAAATCGTGCCTGTTGTCTCCGTGCAGAACCGCTTCAGCTTCGCTGACCGTGAGTGGGACTACGTTCTCGATTACTGCGAGCGGAACAATATCGCGTTCCTTCCCTGGGCCCCTTTAGGACAAGGCCGCAAAGCCCACGATGTGATCGAGAAAGTGGCCGGCGAACTCGGAATATCTACGCGGCAAGTGGCCCTTGCATGGCTGCTCAAGCGCTCCCGGGTCATGGTCCCGATCCCTGGGACCTCCTCAGTTGCGCACCTTGAAGAAAACATCGCTGCCGCGGGCCTCAATCTGCCCGAGGACAAATTCGCAGAACTATCAGCCGTAAATCCGCCGCCAGCCAGCCTGCGAGGCTAGCTAGAGATTCCGGAAATTGTGGATGCCGAGTGCCCCACATCTTGAAAAGATGTGGGGTATTTCGGCAGTTTTCATATTTTTAAAAGACCCGCCTTTTCAGGTGTTGGCTTTTACGGACCTGTGAATGATTCAAGGTTCTATCCATTCGATGTCGCAGCACTCAGGAGGGCTTCACTCGCCTGCTGTACGCAATCGAAGGAACACCACTACTCCCATCGGGTCGCTTCCATAGACAGGCTGCAAGCGCGACCCTGGACTGTAGACCGTGATCTGTCCGCCGAGCGCAGTCACCCAATGCGGCAACAAAGCAAAATCGCGATCATAACCGAACGTGTAAGCCTGAACACGGCCTGCAGGTCCTTCCGCACCCTCTTCATGCAGAAGTTCGCTCGTGCGGTCCACATTTTCCATACGCGTCCAGACGTAATGTTTCGCCGCAAATTGCAGCGTTGACTCAAGCAGATAACTGTTCTGGATCATATTGTCCGTCAGCGACCGCGTCCTGCCCCACGCAAGCGTGCTGGCCCAATTGCCATGCCGCAACGATCGGTTGTACATCGCAGAAGCCGTCATCCGCTCCTGGTCTTTTGTCGGGAAGAGCGCCTCCGGACTGTGGATGCGCCCATAGGAATACTGCCCGCTCCAGTTCTGGCATGGCTGCAAAGTCAGCCGAGCGGACCACGAATCCATTGCGCCCTGCTGCACCTGCCAGCGATGCTCGTTCGGCTCACGCCCATGAAAGCCGCTGGCTTCCAGGCGCGCAATGCCATGCGTAAACCCCGCCGTCACTACATCATCGGCAATGTGCGTTGAGTCTTCCTGATGGTGCCCAAGCGTCGCCACCGGATTTTCAAATGCCGAGGCGCGGTGAGGATAGGCCGTTGGCCCAATCGCAGGGTCACCCACCGGCGCAGCATACAATGTTAGCAATGACTTTTCCCCCAGCTTCCAGTCATAGATAGCTGCCAGTTCCATCAGAAAATTATGCGGGTGCTGGCCATCCACAACCGGCTTGCCATACGCCGTTTCTCCCTGCTGAAAGAGCAGCGGATACCGCCGCTGCGTCACCGTTGCCGGCTCCAGGCTGAACATGCCGCGCACCGTCAGATATCCCGGCCCAAGCTGGCGCTGCGCCATCGGCATAAACCAGTTCGTCGAGAAGAACTTGTCTCCTCCCCGCGGACCCGTCTGCTGCTCGTCCATGACAAACGCATTGGCGTGGAACATCAGCATCCACTCGCCTTGCATCTTCATCCACATCGGCGCAGGAGTGGAATTTGGCGCTGCGCTTGTACCCGAGGACGCATGATGAACAATCTGCTGCGTGAAGGTATGGCTGCTGCCGCCCATCATCTCTGACATGTTCTGCGCAGCCGCAGTGCCGCAAAAAAACAGCAAAAGAAAAATGACTCTGTTCACAACAACTCCTCTTCCGTGAATCAACAACTCAATCAACAACCCAATAGAGGTACACGAGGAGCAGGAACAATCAGATGCGAAGAGGAATGGGCGCAAGCGGACGAAGTGTGCCCTCTAAAGAAAAATCCATGTGCAGGAAAGGTGTGTGTGCCACACCCGCTAAGTGCGCAACCGTGGCTGTGAATGGTGGAACCGTCACAACGTTTATAGCGATTGTTGCGCTGTTCTGCGGATGTTCACAGAGATGAGCGGTCGTCAGGCGCACGGATTCTGAATGATGCTGGCAGCAACCATGCGTCTGTGTCTGCGGAAGGCACGTCATTTCGCACACCGCTGATGCCGCTGTTCCGGCGACCAGCAGGACCGCTATGAGCACGGCGAACATTGCGCGCATCCGCATATGTCAGATTCTAAACTAATCCCCAAACTGCACTGTGGAAGGCACTCCGGTACGCAGCCAGCTTCGCACCGTGTCAAGACCATATCGCCCAACGAGCGCCTGAACGAAAAGCCCTGAATCAAGATGCGCCCGCTGGGATTCCGCCATCGTCGCCGGATGCGCAATCTCCTGCTCCAACGCCGCAGCTCTCATCGGAAGGCTGTTTCCACCGTGAACGCCTCCGGCCAGGACTTCCACAAGCCCCTCGCGCAGCCACAAAGGCGCTTTTGCCGTCGCCTCCTGCTCCACCAGCACATGCAGAAACTCATGGAGCAAAACTCCGGAGACGTCGCCACGCGCCCGCAACACCGCAATTGGCTGCAAAGAAATATCTGCGCCGTGCGTGGAAGCGAGCATCCATCCCGGCTCTTCTGTCGTCTGGCGAAACAACTCCGTCGAAGGCATCAGATGCACGATTGGATGGACTCCAGACCTGGGCGGGAACAGCGACTGCGCCTTCGCCCACGCAGCATTTCCATCTGGCACCATGCCGGCCGCGGCCGATGTCAGCAGCGTCCAGCCTTGCGCCTGCACCTGCTTCCATCCTGGGTCTGTTTCTGCAATCCGCACCTGAGTTCCGGGGTAGTAAAAGCTAAGAATGTCACGATAGCCGTGCCCCTCCTTCGCCATCTCATACGCTCCGGCCTGGCACAGCCCTACACCATGCCCATAGCCTTTCCCCTCAAAATGAAGCACATTGTTGTTCCGCGTAATCTCGTACCAGTCACTGCGCAGCTGGTTCCATCCCAGCGCGCGATTCACAGCAAACCGGAAGCTGCTGGCAGAAACCTCCGCACTGCCTCCCTGTCCTGAAATCTGCAACAACAGCGCTCTTCCTGTCGGGGTCCGCTTCTCAATCTGCACTGTGTCAATCTGCAGGGGCGTCTTCCATCCTTCTTCGTGCAGAATCCGCGCAAGTTGCGGCAGCTCCATTTCCGTGTGCCACTTCGCTTTGGAACGTCGCACACAATATGGATCAGCATGAGCTTGCAGATAGCTTTCGTGCAGCGCAGGCCATACGCTGGACACATCTTCCGTCTCGCCGCCGCAATGCTGCGTCATATACACGCTGGCCCGGTGGTTACCAAACCAGAGCGTTTCGCCTGCTGTTGCATGCACAGCTTGTTCGATTCCCGGGCGCGCCTCTCCAAAGCGCAGCGCCTGGCAATGCGTGCTGTCGCATAGATCAAATCCATCCAGCGTATGCCGATGCTGATTCACCAGCGCAAAAGTGCGCGCCGCCACTGCCATCGCCTTCAGCGATTCCAGCGGCTCATCCGGAGCGGCCTCTCCATTTAACGCCGCCATCACATAGCGCTCAGGGGTAGTAGCCAGCAGCACGCGCAGACCGCTTCTGGTCGAAGTGATCGTCCATCGCCCAGCCGCTGTTTCGCTCTGTTCAGAATGTTCTGCGCCGATGCGAAACGCTCCACTCAGGCTGACGCTCGCGCCCAACTTAGCTCCATCTGAGGACACTATCCGCCCCTGAGCATTCTTCAGCGTCAGTGGCATCCGCAGTGTTTTCTCAGAGCATTTGGAACAGATCCAGAACGCACCGCCGGATCCAAGTGGCGTAAGCGTGAGCGAATCCACTTGCCGCGCGGAAAACAATCGAACCGTAAGCACAGGGGGTTGGCTCGCTCTCTGCGCAAATGCTTCAGCCAACAGCAGGAGACAAGCCAGAGCAGCCTTCATCGCAGCGCGTCCTTGTAGCCAGCAAAAAAGCGTTGTGCAATACGCGCAGCATCCGCGCCATTTCCATGCGGTATATAAAGAACAACGGCAATCTTCGGATGGTCGGCCGGAGCAATCCCGGCAAACCATCCATGCGTCCACGGCTGCCCGGGATCACTCGACGTCCCGGTCTTCCCGGCAATGTGCAAACCGGCAACATACGCATTGTGCGCCATGCCAAACTGCACCGACTCTTCCAGTCCGCGCCTCACCGCGTCAGGCAGACCCGTCCAATGAGACGCCAGCTTTCCGTAGGCCCGCGCCAGAGTGTCAGGTGCGACCGCCACTCCTTCCAGACCCAGGACAAACAGCGGCACTTGCTCCGGCACCCCGTTGTTTATGCCGTATTCGCGCAGTACCTCGTTCGCATTGTCAGGAGAAAAGCGTTTCGCCAGCTCCACAAAATAGCTGTTGCAGGAATACGCCAACGCAAGTTCCGCGTTGAATACCGTTTCACTCTGCGGATGCGTGCAGTCTACATTGCGTCCAGCGATGCGCAGCGTTCGCCTGCAGTAGACCGCTGCCTGTGGCTGAACCAGACCGTGTTCCAGCGCATAGGCAAGAAAAAACGGCTTAAGCGTAGAGCCTGGAGTACTGCGCAGCGCGCTGGCTTCATCAGTACGCTCCACCGCAAGCGTCCTTCCCCTCTTCACATCGAGCACAACAGCTATCGCCGGCGTGCCATCCACCGCCTGCTTCAGCGCCTGTGCCGCAGAGAATTGCTGGCAGTACGCCGCACAGCCTGAAACGGCAATCAGAGCAATCAGGCAGCGAAACAACATCCCCTTGCTGAGAGACTGGAGCACAAAAGAGATTTCACCACAGAGCGGCAGATTTCTACAGCACCATCAATTTCCGCTGCCCGTAATCGTGATCTCATGCTTATGCACGCTGGCCTGCACCTCCGGCACAGTGCCGTCGTTCAGCACAACCTCCGTGGGCAGTCCGGTAATCAGAATGCGCCGGGTCACTTTCGATCGCCCCGGAATCTGCACGCGTTCCGTCTGTGTCCCCTGGCGTGTGTGCACCGTGATCGGAACTTCCGCTGCTGCGTAACCATCATTGGCCAGGTCCACAGCAATCAAATACTGCCCCGCCTGCGATGTAGCACTCGGGTACACCGCGGAGATCGAGAGATCAGGCAGACCTTTGTCGTGATAAACCCAGTCATCAAAAAACCACTTCAGGCCTTTGCCGCTCGCCTGTTCTATCAGGTGCTCAAAATACTCAGGCGTTGTGTCCTGTTCCGCATCGTAGTTGTGCAGCGCCGTGGCCAGTGCCTTGTCTCCGGTAAGATCACGCAGCATCCATAAAACATAGGTCGCCTTCGTGCGATAGTAGATCGCATCCGAAGCGTGGATGAGCGGCTGCCCCGCGCTTTCTCCGGGGCTGGACGGCTCCGCAATGGCCAGCGCGCCTCGTGAGGATCCCATATACTCCAGGGCAGCATCACGGCCTTTGCTTTGTTCAATCCAGAGC
This sequence comes from Acidobacteriaceae bacterium, assembly GCA_021323655.1. GTDB lineage: Bacteria > Acidobacteriota > Terriglobia > Terriglobales > Acidobacteriaceae > Pseudacidobacterium. The sequence goes on along the minus strand of JAJPKO010000027.1, from coordinate 126,191 downwards.
GTGACCAGAAAGTTCGCCACGCCCTCATTCAGCCACTCCCTCCTCGACTGAAACGCCGCATGGGCCAGCCCATGGGCCAGCACGCCCGTCAGCTTCTGCGGGTCCACGATTTGCAGTCCTGTCGCAGTGATGTCGCCCTGCTCAAACGAAGCGTCTTCTCTCTCAGGAAGACCGAACAGCGTAAAGGGTTCCTTTGCCGTGCCGAGCCATTGCTCCACCAGCGGCCGCACCATCGTCGTTGCCGTTTCATAGCTCTGTACGGCGGGCGAATCATCCGCTGTGGCCAATGTCCTTACTCCGTTCGACTCATAGGCAAAACGAGGAGCAAGAAAAAGGCTCAGTGTTCCAAAACCCAGGCGCCGTTCGGGCACAGCAAAGGTCACCACTCCGGGGAACGAAGCGGTAGGCGTCACTTTCGGCGCAGGTACTGCAACAAAGTGGCCATTCACAGCCGCGGCATTTGGAGCAACTCCGAGGTACTCTACCGTCACACGCATCGCCACCCGCGCGTCCTGCTGCCGTAACTTCTGCCGTCCAATTTCTGCAAAGAGCTGCGGCCCTTCTGCCAGCAGATGCGGAACAGAAGCCACTGGATACCACACCACGTCTCCAAATCCGCGCAGCCCGGTAAAGTCTTCTGATATCTCGTCCCAGTCTGACTGTTTCGCAATCTCAGCAGGAGTCCCAATCTGTTCCAGCCGCTTTGCCGAGGGCACAATCTCGCCGCTGTACGCCACTTCCAGCGTCAGCTCAGATTTCGGAGAAAGCGGCTGCGGCAGCTCAACCACAGCTTCGCGCAACTGCCCGGTGTGGTCTGCATCGCTTGGGACCAGGTCCTGCGCAAAGGCGAGTTTCTTTCCCTCCAGCGAGATAGTTTCTAAGTGCAGCGATGACGACAATTGCAGCGGCACATGTGCCAGCGGAGCAGCGCCATCATTGCGGACCGTTACTCGCGCCTGCGTTGCCATCGCCTGCTGTTTCAGCATCAGATGAACATCAAGATCATACCGTGTGAATGTAATCGCTGACCGCTCTGCATCCGTCGCCTTCGCCTGGATGGCCTGCTGCTTCTTTTCCTCAGCCGGATGCTGCGCATCATCCCCCGAACGGGAAAACAATACCTTGTCATGTGCTTCTGGCTGCGGATTGGGAGTTGCCTGCTGCGCCAACGCAGTCGCGCCAGAGAGAAGGACCGCCAAAAGCGGCCGAACAAACATCATCAACTTAAACCCAGACCTTTTCTTTCTTTCTTCTTTGCGGGAAACGCGGTTTTCACTCCACCCGCGCGCCGCTGCCTGGCCGCTTCATACAGCACCACAGCCCCGGCCACTGAAACATTCAGCGAAGCCACCTTGCCCGCCATCGGAATCCGCAATAGATGGTCGCAGTGCCGCTTCACCAGGTCGTGCAGTCCCGCGCCCTCACGCCCCAGCACAATTACGGTATTAGACGTAAAGTCGAACTCGTCGTAAGAGAGCGTTCCGCGCTCATCCAGCCCCACGCACCACAGGTTGCGCTCCTTCATCTGTTCGAGTGCGCGGCTCAGGTTCACGACCCGCGCAATGGGAACATACTCCGCCGCACCCGCAGACGCTTTCATTGCCACCGCACTCAAAGGGGCTGAGCGTCTCTCTGTCAGAATCACGCCGTCCGCCCCAACTCCGTCTGCGGAACGCAGCAGCGCACCCAGGTTCTGGGGGTCTTCCACACCGTCAAGCGCCAGAAATAACTGTGGTTTCCCTTCAGAAGGTGCATCCAGCAGGTCTTCCAGCTCCAGCGTGGCCTTCTCCCGCACCACCGCCACCACTCCCTGGTGTCCAGGGGTCTTGGCCAGCCGTGTCAGATGCTCGCGCGGTTCAAACCGCAGCCGGACCCCCGCCTTCCGGCATTCATCTACCAGGCTTTGGAGGCGCTGGTCGTGCCGTTCCCGGGCAATACAGACGTGGTCAAACCGGCGGCTTCCGGCCCGCAGGGCCTCTTCTACCGGATGCAGGCCATAAAGGACTTCCATCTCTTCAGTTTATCGCTTGCCCCGCGTCATCTATGTGCCGGATAATAAAGGAAGTTCTTAGTTCCAGGCCGCCAGCCCCAGCCTTCGTTATAGCTTTGGACTGAAAACTGACAACTAAAAACTGCCGACTCTCAATGAGCCCTCTCAAAAAGCTCGAAAATCTTTTGACGAAGCGCGTCTTCCCCCATGGGTCTCCCGTCTCAAACAAAGGAATGAGCACTGCATCCATCACATTGACTGCGCAGGCGCGTGAAGAAAGCGCCCTCATTGCACAGGGTCTGAAGCGCCACGAGGCTGGCCTGCTCGATGAGCTGATTGTGCAGTATCAGCACCGCCTCCTCCGGTATCTGCTCTACCTCACAGGAAGCCGCGACCTTGCTGAAGATCTCTTTCAGGAAACATGGATGCGCGTGTTGATGCGCGGCGACCAGTACAACGGGAATGCCCGCTTTGAAACCTGGCTCTTCACCATCGCCCGCAATCTGGTCATTGACCTCCTCCGCCGCAAGAGTATGGTCAGCCTGGAAGAAATGTGTGATTCCAGTGAAGATGACCGGCCCTTTGAGGTTCCCGGCAACGACCCGAATCCATTTGAGCTTTACCAGAGCTATGAGAACAGTCGCATCGTCGCCGAGTTGCTGCTGGCGCTCGATCCACTGCACCGCGAAGTCCTCGTGCTTCGCTTTCATGAAGAACTTGCGCTGGAGGAAATCGCACAGGTCACTCGCGCACCGCTTTCCACTGTCAAATCGCGGCTCTATCGCGGACTGGCATCACTCAAGCCGCGTCTGGAAGCCCTGACCGCAAAGGAGGCGCAATGAGCACGCAGCGCATTCCTGATCTGCAAGCCCCTGATCCGCAAGTATTAGATATGCTCGCCGGGCTGAACACCAGTGCCAGTCTGGCCGCCGTACAGCGTACACGCCGCGCCGTCATGCAGGCCGCCAGTGAAATGCGTGAGCAGCGCCGCCGTAACCGCCGGAACATCGCCTTTGTCTCTCTCGTGTTCATTGCAATTTGCGCGCTGCTGACTCCAGCCATCTGGAGCACTCTGGACGACTACTTTGCCGGGGACCACTTCTTCGAATGGCCGGAGATGATCACCGTGCTTGCCCTGGTCCTGTTTTCTGCCGTCGTGGGCGTCCTGCTGATCAGCTTTAAGGACAACGGCCCTTTGCATTTCGGACGGCACGAACGCCGCTAGTTCATCATGGCAACAAACTTTCCAATCCGGACAGAAGAGGATGCCTCCTTCTCGAGTGAGCTGAAGCTTATTCCGCGCTGGTCCGTTGCAGCCGCACTCTTTGCCTTCGTAGGCATGGAATACCTCTTCTGGATCGTCTTTCCTCGCGGTGCCCATCATCACCCGCCCATCGGCATCCGCCTCTATCTCGGAATCACCTGGGGCCTGCTCGCGTCCCTTTACATGCTGATGGTCGGCTATGTCAGCAATGATTCGCCGCGCCGCGGCATGAGCGCGCGCATCTGGATCATCATCTGCCTGGTCATGCCCGGAGGAATCGGCGCAGTGCTTTATTTCCTTTTGCGCCAGCCCATCATTACGCTTTGCCCCGCCTGCGGAACACGCGTCCAGAGCGAATACCATTTCTGCCCGCAGTGCGCCTACAATATCTCCGCTTCCTGCGGAAAGTGTTATCGCAGCGTCCGCATCACAGACCAGTTCTGCGTCCACTGCGGACACAATCTCTCGACCGACAACCGTCCCGCCCGCCTGCACGCCTTCCATGATTAAGCGGCACTTGCTCCGCACCCGGCTTCGGAAACGGGCGCAGGTTTGACCACTACTTTCCCCGCTTCCTATACTTTAAGTTCTACCCATGGCCATGACAGCGCTCATTATTGACGATGAAGAACTTGCACGGGAAGAGCTGAAGTATCTGCTCGACACCGCTGGCAGCGTGGAAGTCCTGGCACAGGGCACCAATGGGATAGAAGCGGTAGACCTCATCCGCACTCTTCAGCCGGACGTCGTCTTTCTCGACGTGCAGATGCCCGGACTCGACGGCTTTGCCGTCCTGAAAAAGCTGCTGGAGCATGGCGAAGACGAGCACCTTCCGCAGATCATTTTTGCCACCGCCTACGACCAGTACGCAGTCAAAGCATTCGACGTAAACGCCATTGATTACCTGCTGAAGCCATTCGATCGTGACCGCGTCCTCCAGGCCATTGAACGTGCGCGGCAGCGCCTGCAGGAAGTCCACGGCCACGACACGATCGGCAATCTAAGCGACAATGCCAGCCTGAACGCTTTGCTTAAACTGATCGAGCAGCAGCAACAGCCGCAGCGCCACAGCGGAAAGATCGTCCTCCAGGCAAACAGCCGCCTCTTTCTCATAGACCAGAAAGACATCTGCTTCGCTTCCATAGATGAAGGCGTCATTACCGTGGTCACGCCTGTCCTTGAGGGGCAGTCCAAATGCCGCACGCTTGAGGAACTGCTGGAGCAGCTTGATCCGGCCGTCTTCTGGCGTGCACACCGCTCCTATGTGGTGAACATCAACCACATCAAAGAAGTCGTGCCCTGGTTCAAGAGCAGCTACCAGTTGCGCATGGACGACAAAAAGCAGACAGAGGTTCCGGTAAGCCGCGCCCAGACAAAACGCCTGCGCGAATTATTCAAGCTCTGATTTTTTGCCGCCCTTGTTCGTTGGCCTTCCCCAGGATTCTCCGTCCGGTACACTGATGGCAGCAACTCTAAGACACGATGCCCCCTTCGACCGCCCACAGTCTGCGCAAATTCCGTTTCAATCGCCCTCAACAAATCGCCGCAGTGCTGCTGCTCATCCTTCTGGGGCAGTGTCTCTGGGTCGCGCGGCATCAGACGTTAAGCCAGACCGATTACGAATTTGCCCGCTGCGGACGCGAGATGTGGGAGAAGCCTTCTCCGCTGGCCGGCTACTTCACCACCTGCGGCAATGTTCATGACGGAACGCTCGCCTACCGCGCTGCAGGACTGCCGCTGACCCTGCAGCGCATTTTCAGCGGACAGGCCTCTTCCACCTCTACCTGGGAAATGCGCCACGAAATCAGCTACGTCCTGTTGCTCATCCGGCTGCCGTTTATTGCCGCCGGACTCGCGCTCGGAGCATGCCTCTGGTGGGTGACGCGAAGGCTCTATGGCAACACTGGAGGATACATTGCGCTTGCGCTCTATTGTTTTGCTCCGCCTGTCATTCATGCCTGTACGTATCCCAACAATGAGATTCTGGTGGCATTTGGGCTCTTTTCTGCTGTCTATCTTGCCATCGGCGTGGCTCACGCCATGCAGGGCCCAAACCACAAGTGGCGTCCCCGCATCGTGCTGCTGACGCTGGCTTTCGGATTCACCGCCGCCGCGCATATTTCAGCATTTGTCCTGGCTCTGGTTCTTGCTCTTGCTTTCATGGCATATGTGGCGGAAGGCCGCCGCGCATACCTCCCCACTTTATTGATCCTGTGGGTGCTGGGCGCCTTCTTCCTCCTTTTTGCCTGCTATGCTTTCCGTCTCGATGCCTTCAGCTATGTCTTTCGCAGTGCCGCAGGCAAAATGTGGATCTCTCCCGGCCAATCGCGCGATTTGTTTGCGCCCCTCCAGAATGCCGGCATCACCATTGCCGCCATTGCCGCGGCCGGGCTGTATCTCATCTTCCGGCGCTCGCGTTATTTCGGCAATACCACGCCGCTCATCGTCTCTTTGATACTGCTGGCGCTCATTACTACCGGGGTGCACAGTCAAACCTGGCTCTGGGCTTTGCCATTTCTGCTTACATTTGTCGGCGGTCTCTTTGCCGATGTGCTCGAAACCCGCTACCGTCGGCCATTTCTCTGGATCACAGGCGGCATTCTGGTCGCACAGGCCGCCTTGTGCCTCACCAGCTTGCCGCTGCTGTGGCAGTAGCTGCTACACTCCGAAGTGATGGCAGCAAAAAGTGATCCGGAACGGCTGGTAAGCGCAACGCGCGCCGAGGATGAAAGCTCGTTTGAACTAAAGCTGCGTCCGCGCTGGCTTAAAGAATTCATCGGGCAGGCCAAACTGAAGGAGCAGCTTGCAATCGCCCTCGAGGCGGCAAAAAATCGCGGCGAAGCGCTCGACCACGTACTGCTCTTCGGCCCTCCCGGCCTTGGCAAAACAACACTCGCCACCATCATTGCCAATGAGCTCGACGTTGGCTTTCAGCAGACCTCAGGGCCGGCCCTGCAGATACAAGGCGATCTAACGGCCATTCTCACCAACCTTCGCGAGCGCCAGGTGTTGTTTCTTGATGAAATTCACCGCCTGCAACCGGTGCTCGAAGAAAAACTCTACACCGCGCTTGAAGACTACAAGCTCGACATTATGATTGGCCAGGGGCCGGCCGCCCGCACGCACGTCATGGACATCCGGCCGTTTACCTTCGTCGCGGCCACCACTCGCCCGGGCCTGCTTTCCTCCCCATTGCGCTCGCGCTTTGGCATCCTTCTGCGGCTCGAGTTCTACACCGACGACGACCTGCGCTACATCGTCGAACGTTCGGCAGAAGTCCTGAATATTCCCATAGACGAGGACGGCGCAGCTGAGATCGCCATGCGCTCCCGCGGCACCCCGCGTATTGCCAACCGTCTTCTGCGCCGGGTCCGCGACTTCGCCCAGGTACGCGGCTCCGGCGTAATTGACCGCATTACAGCCGAGCAGGCGCTCAAGCTGCTCGAAGTGGACGCCCACGGCTTCGATGAGCTGGACCGCCGCCTCATGAAGACCATCATCGAAAAATATGACGGTGGCCCCGTTGGCTTAGGCACACTGGCCGCAACCCTGGCCGAAGAAGAAGATGCCCTCGAAGAGGTCTACGAGCCATTTCTGATCCAGATTGGTTTTCTCGAACGCACTCCGCGCGGAAGAGTGGCCACCCGGCTCGCGTATGAACACTTCGGGCTTCCACTGCCGCGCAAGCAGAACCCGACGCTTTTTTAGCCAGACGTGAATCCAACCCTCAAGGAGAATTTCGAATGGCACGCACTGAATCAGCCATGCTCGTACTTGAAACACCAGCGCCAGAGTTTTCGCTGCCCGACGTGGTGAGCGGCAAGACTGTGGATTTGAGGTCCGCAGCTGGACCAAAAGGATTGCTGGTCATGTTTATCTGCCGCCACTGCCCGTTCGTGAAGCACCTGGAAAAGTCCCTCGCCCAGCTTGGCCGGGATTACCAGGGCAAAGGCATTGGCATTGTCGCCATCAGCAGCAACGACGCGGCAAATTATCCCGACGACGCGCCACCAAGCCTCGCCGAACAGGCGCGCAGTCTCGGCTTCGTTTTCCCTTATCTCTATGACGAGTCGCAGAAGATAGCGCGCGCGTATGACGCAACCTGCACACCCGACTTCTTCCTCTTCAACAAGGACTTGAAGCTGGCCTATCGCGGGCAGTTCGATGACAGTCGCCCTGGCAACGACGTTCCTGTAACTGGAAAAGATTTGCGCGCCGCTATGGATGCGCTGCTGGCAGGAAAGCCCGTGCATCCAGTACAGAAGCCCAGCATCGGCTGCAACATTAAATGGAAAGAGGGCTAGCCGTCCAGGTGGGAGCACCTTCGGCGCGAGCGGATACGATCTCGGGTTTCCCGTCCTATCTCGCCTAATTCAGGCGCGATAAGATGGGAAACCACAAATCTGAGACAGAAGACATCTTCCATTACAACGAGAGTGACTTCAAATACTCCCTGAACTGCGGGCCCAGGTCTTCGCGTTTCAACGCAAAATCCACGGTCGCCTTCAGCATCCCCAGCTTGTCGCCCGCATCATAACGGGTCCCCTCAAAGATATACCCATACACTTTTTCGGTTTCGAGTAGGCCCTTGATGCCGTCTGTCAGTTGCAGTTCGCCGCCAGCGCCCAAAGGGGTCTTCTCCAGCAGCTCAAAAATCTTCGGCGTTAGAATGTAGCGGCCAATGATCGCATTCTTCGATGGAGCTTCCGCGGGCTTGGGCTTCTCTACCATGCCCTTTACTTCCATCACGCGCGCATTGCCCGCGACCTGCTTCCCATCCAGCACGCCATAGGCTGAAATCGCAGGCCCTTCCACAATCTGCGTCGCCAGGACTGATCCCTGAAGCTGGTTAAAAACGTCCAGCATCTGCTTCAGGCAAGGAACAGGCGCATCAATCACATCATCCGGCAGAATGACAGAAAAAGGCTCATCCCCCACCAGGTCTCTCGCCATCAGCACGGCATGGCCCAGACCGCGCGCTTCCTTCTGGCGCACGTAAGAAAGCTCAACCATGTTGGACACATTCCGGGTAATGGCCAGCAATTCTTTTTTGCCACGACGCTCGAGCGTAGATTCCAGCTCAAAGCTCACATCAAAGTGGTCTTCAATCGCGCTTTTCCCGCGTCCGGTAACAATGATGATCTGCTCAATGCCCGCAGCCAGAGCTTCTTCCACCCCATACTGGATAATGGGCTTGTCCACCAGCGCCAGCATTTCTTTGGGAATGGATTTGGTCGCGGGGAGAAAACGCGTGCCCAGCCCTGCCGCAGGAAATACTGCCTTCCGTACTTTTTTATTCATTCGTTGTCCTTACCTCAAAGTGACAGAGGATTCTACCGCATAATTGTCCAACGCAATAAGATGCAGATTTTCCGTTCAAAGTGTGGGCGAGTCATCTCCAAGCATGGCCTGCCGGACTATCTTAACCGGCGCTCCACCCTGCCGCATGAAGTCATCATGAAACTTCTGCAGAGAGAAGCTGCTGCCCTCTTTCTTTTCCAGGTCTGAGCGCAGCTTCAGAATCTGGAGCTTGCCCAGCGTGTAGTAAAGATAGGTCGGGTCTGAGGTGCCGCGCTTGGTTTCAACATCGGCGATTGAAGGCGACTGGTAGCCCTCCTTCACAAAGAATTCGCGCGCCTGATCAAGCGTCATACCTTCCGTGTGCATCTTGATGCCGACCACAAAGCGTGCATCGCGCAGCAGCGCATCCTGCAACTGCCCCAGGCGGATAAGCTTGGCTTCGCGCGCATCCTTCGCGCCCGTGCCCGGCTGGCCGTAGCCAGCATCCAGCATCATCTGCTCGCAGTAGTGCGCCCAACCTTCAATATTTGTATTCGCTCCAATGAGCTTCCGCACTTTGCTCAGATTGGCATGGTTCGTCCATAGAAACTGAACATAGTGCCCCGGATATGCCTCATGCACAGAGGTGCTGATGATCGTGCCATCATTAAACGCGGCCATGTGCTCGGCAATGTGTTCCTTTGTCCAGTTCTTCTCCGGTAACGTGACGTTGAAGTACGCAGTAGTCGAGTGCGTCTCAAACGGTCCCGGTGGATCCATGGAAGCCTGCGTCGTGGCGCGCATAAACGGCGGCGTCTCTTCCAGCGTAGGCCACACCTCTGAAGGGATCGTAATAATGTTGTGTGAGTGGATGAACGAAATCAGGCTGCTGAAGGTGTTTTGAAAGGTCTCTAGCAGTTGGTCCGGCGCAGGATGGATCGTTGCCAGCTCAGCCAATACTTTCTGCGGCGTCTTCGATGGGTCTACTTCTTTTGCAATGCGGGCAAACTCAGCCTGGTTCTTATGCAGATCAGCATAGGCAATGTCCAGCAGCTTCGGCAGAGGAGTGTCCACCATTTCGTCATACTGGAGCTTCTTCGCATACGTGTCTGCACCCAGACGAAAGTCACCGTTCGAACGCGGCAGCACGTCCTGCTTCAGCCATGCTTCGTAGTCGCGCAGCGCGGCAATCACGGCCGCATTGGTCTTGTGGAACTCAGCAATGGTGTTCTTGTCCGTCGCGTCCTCAAAGGCCGAAGGTACATCGGTCTCAAAAAAGCTGATGAGTCCCGGAAGCTGTTCGAGCGCAATTTCCGTATAAATCCGCGGAGGGTTCTTCAGGTTTTCGCGTGCGGCCTCCAGTACCGCAGGCATCTGCTTTTCCCGCGACACCAGCGAGCGCAGCCGGTCATTCGCCGGAGCAAATTTACGCTCCATCAGCGTAAAGGCGCTGGCTGTAATGCCGCTCGAATAGTTGTCCGGGTTCTTTTCCCAAGGCCGGATCACTTCCAGTGTCAGCAGCTTGCTGCGAATGTCATTCAGCACCATCTCATAATCGGCATGCGTCGAAGGGTCAAGCTGCCCCGAGGAGAGCCCCTCAAATTTCGTCTCAAACTTGTGCAGCGCTGCAATCTCAGCATCGATGTTCGCCCGGCTGTAGTCCTCCAGCCTGGCATCGTATTGGTGATACCCGGCCGAAGTCCCCATCGTAGGATTGAAGGCAAACGTCACCTGGTCGAAGTACTGGTCGGCAAGCGCGCGAAAGTCCGCATTGGCATCCGCGCGGGCAGCGGTTGCTGTCATGACTCCTCCAAAAGCAAGCGCAAGGAAAAATTTTGATTTCAAGTTGTCCTCTTTACTCAGTCACACTGGAATCCGGTTTGAAGCAAATGGCCTGTTCCTTCTTGGATCCCCTCAATGCCGGGAATTTCCGCCTGATTTGCTAACATGAATATATAGGAGCATTCTTTCCTGAAAACGCCTGCCTCTGCGGGCTTTTTCTTTTGGAATAGAAACAGGTCAAAACCTCTTCCATTCCCAGTACTTTGCTCCTAAACGCTTTGATTGTAGGACTTTAGAAAAGTAAGGGGGGTTGTTTCCTGCTTTCCAATGCCTCTCAGCATCTACCCTCAACCTGTTTATTATCAATATTTTGCTTGTAAGTCACCTGTTTCCTGGACTTTAGGAAGACAGAGGAGGGAATAGACTCAAATTTGCTTTCTCCTCACCGGTTAAAATGATCGTCCAAGTAATTTGATATCTATACTTTAGCTGTAACTATCGTATTTTGAATGCTTTACCCACTGCATATTAGACTAAATTATTTTATTTCAATACTTTACGAAAACCAAAACAAGGGGACTACGTCGTAGCGACCGGTTCCGTCACCAACTCGTCCAGCAAAAGCCGAATCTCCATGAGCACCTCATCCGGCCTGGTCTGCGTCAGCGGATATTTAAGGATGCCCTGCGGCGTGAATTGCGCACCACGTTTTGCATTCTGTGCCACCAGCTTCATCACGCGTACCGGGTCAACGTTTGCCTTTTCGGAGAAGCGGATATGCAGCTGGTCGCGTTTGCGGTCTATCTGCGCAATGCCAATGCGTTCGCACTCGGCACGCAGCAGAGCGGCCTCCAGCAGAAGCTTTACGCCATCCGGAACCGGACCGTAGCGGTCCTCAAGCTCCGCTCGCACATCGGCGACGGCTGCCTCCGTCTGGGCACCGGCAATGCGTTTATAGATGCGCAGACGCTGGTTCTCCTCGCGGATGTAGTTCTCGTCAATGCGCAGGCTGATGCCAAGGTTGAGCTGTGTGACGGGAGTTTGGGCCCGGTCTTCACCCTTCAGTTTTGCCACGGCTTCTTCCAGCATGCTGGTGTACAGCTCAAAGCCGACGGCCTCAATGTGCCCGCTCTGTTCGCCACCCAGCAGATTGCCCGCGCCGCGCAGTTCCATGTCGAGCGCCGCAATCTTGAAGCCCGCGCCGAGATCAGAAAACTCCTTGAGCGCCGCCAGCCTGCGCCGCGCAATCTCGGTCAGCTCCTGCTCCGGGGGAATCAGCAGATACGCATAGGCGCGGCGGTTCGAGCGGCCCACACGCCCGCGCAACTGGTACAGCTCCGATAGTCCGTGGCGGTCTGCTCGGTTGATGATGATCGTGTTCGCCAGCGGAATGTCGAGGCCGTTTTCAATGATTGTTGTCGCCACCAGAACGTCATATTCATGGTGCATGAAGGCGAGCATCACCTTTTCAAGTTCGCCTTCGCTCATCTGGCCGTGTCCGACGGTAATGCGCGCCGTGGGCGCAAGCTCCTGGATTTTTGCAGCGATTTCATAGATGGTCTCCACGCGATTGTGCACAAAGTAGACCTGTCCGCCGCGCTCCAGTTCCACTTCAATCGCCGAGCGAATCAGCTTTTCGTCAAACTTGGCCACAACCGTCTGGATGGCCATGCGGTCCTTCGGCGGCGTCTCGATTACGCTCATGTCGCGCAGTCCAACCATGGACATATGCAGTGTGCGCGGAATCGGCGTGGCCGACATCGCCAGCACATCAATGGACTGCCGCATCTGTTTCAGCCGCTCTTTATGGCGCACACCGAAGCGCTGCTCTTCGTCCACAATCAGCAGACCGAGATCGTGGAACTTAATGTCCTTTGAAAGCAGGCGGTGCGTGCCAATAAGGATGTCCACCTTGCCCGCCTCAACCATTTCTACAATCTGCTTCTGCTCCTTCGGCGTGCGGAAGCGCGAGAGCATCTCAATGGTGATCGGGAACTGTTGAAAACGCCGTTTGAACGTCTCAAAATGCTGAAAGCTGAGAACAGTCGTTGGCGTCAGAACTGCGACCTGTTTGCCGTCCTGCACTGCCTTAAAGGCCGCGCGCATCGCAACCTCCGTCTTGCCGTAACCGACATCGCCCACCAACAGACGGTCCATCGGCATGGTGGATTCCATGTCGCGCTTGATGTCAGCAATTGCATAGAGCTGGTCATCGGTTTCGTTGTAGTCGAAGGCGTCTTCAAACTCGCGTTGGAATTCATTGTCTACCGCGAAAGCGTAACCCTGTGCGGCCTTGCGTTGCGCATAAAGTTTCAGCAGTTCGTCAGCCATGTCCTGCATGGCCCTGCGCACCCGCGCCTTGGTTTTGGCCCATTGCTGCGAGCCGAGCTTGTTCAGGACAGGCGCGGTACCCGCTTCGCTCGAACGGTATTTCTGGATGAGGTCGAGCCGCGTGAGTGGAACATAGAGCCGCGCCTGCTCAGCGAACTCGAGAATCATGAACTCAATGTTCACGCCGTCCTGAACAATTTCCTTCAGGCCCATGTAGCGAGCAATGCCGTGCTCCACGTGCACGACGTAATCGCCGACAGCAAGGTCGCGGAAATCAGAGACGAAGGCCGAGGTCTTCGACTTTCTTGGTGCAGGACGCGCGGTCACATCGGCTTCATCAGAGAAGTCATTCGCGCCAAAGATGACGAGATTGGCATCCGGCAAGCTCACGCCGGCCGCCAATTGCGTGCGTACTACAATTGGCGTGCGCAGGTCTCCGGCCAGATAGCTCGATTCATCATACACCGTCTCGCTTCCAGCATGATGCACGCGACTGCCGAGCCGGTATGGAAGTTCATATTCGCGCAGAAGATTGGCCAGCCGCTCTACTTCGCCTTGGTTGGGAGCGGCCAGCAACATGCGTGTTTCCTGCTGCATGAGCGTACGAACCTGCTCGATGAACGCGGGAATGGAACCATGAAATCGCAGAGTGGGACGCGACGTGAATTCGATTTCGCCAAGCGTTGTATCGTCTTCGAGCACGTCCACTGCGCCCAGCTGATCAAGGTCGAGACCAATATGCGAAGCCAGCGTGGCCTGCAAAATCTCAGGCCGCAGATAAATGTCCTGCGGCTGCACCAGCGAGCCGGTGCCGCTGCGATCATGCCGCTGCTCCACCTTGTTCCACCAGCGGTCGAGCTGATTGCGCACCATCGCGGGCTCATCCACAAACAGCGCACAGCGTGGAAGCAGGTCAAGCAACGTCTTGTCTGCTCCGGTGCCAGCGGCGAAGAACTCCCATCCTGGAAAAACGCTTACACCGCCGGCAGCGACCGCCTCGGCGACCAGCTCCGGGTCCTCAGCAGACTCAATCCGCGCGCCGCTCAACCGCGCATGGACAGCAGCCAACAAACGCTCAGTAATCGGCGTTTCCGTTAGCGGAAGCAGGGTGGTTTCATCCAGTGCTGTGGCGGAGCGCTGCGATTCCGGGTCGAACTTTCGGATGGAATCAATCTCATTGCCAAAAAACTCAACGCGCATCGGCCGGTCCGCTTCCGGCGAGTAGACATCAAGGATGCCTCCGCGCCGCGAGAACTGCCCGGGCATCTCCACAATGTCTGCCGCGCTGTAGCCGACGCTGGTCAGATGCGCGATTAAGGTGTCCAGGTCAATCTCTTCGCCGCGTCGCAGCGTCTGCGCCAGGCCAGAGTAATACTCCGCCGGGAAGAACTTCATCGCTGCGGCTTCCACCGGAGCAATCACAATGGAGGCCGCTCCGGTGGCCATCTTCCACAACGTGGCTGCACGCTGTTCCTGAATATCAGGGTGCGGCGAAAGATTTTCAAATGGAAGGACATCGTGCGCCGGTAGCCGCAGCACCCGCTCAGGAGCAATGGCCCCAGTCAGCTCGCACCCGGCACGCAGGGCGGTCTCGAGCGCTTCTGCGGTCTTGTTGTCGGCAACCACAATGATGACCGGAACACCGGAGGCCCTGGCAAAGAGCGGAAGATAGAGCGCCCGGGCCGTCGCAGTCAGTCCAGAGACACGACGGCGCCCACGGGCGAGCAAAAGATGCCTTCGCGCCTGTTCAAAAGATGGGGAATGCTCCAGGTCCGCTAACAGCTCGCGGACAAATGGCAAGACCATGCAAATTCTAGTTTAGCAAGTGGTGGGAAACTGCCGATATGATGAGGGGATGGAAAGCGAGCAGAACAGAATTCCAGAAGCGAAGAACAACTTCTGACTCATTTTGAGGCGGAGTTGACGGAATCCTATGCAACTAACGCCCAGATGAATCTTGAGCTGGCCGAGGAATTTGTCCATGTAGACCAGGAATGGGGTTGAGATCCACCCAGGCTGCAAATCGTGACCTGGACATCGAATTTTGCTTTCGATATAAGCACCTTATATGTATGTACGCCGAATCTAAATCCAGGAAAGATGTGTTAACTTATCGAAGTTGCAGAAAGTGAGGACGTTGTGTCGGAGAATCTCGAAAAGCTGATTATCGCTGCTGCGCGAGTAAGATTTACTGCGGCTGAAAAGGAAGAACAGCGTAGGAGCTTCGCCTACGGCAATGCTCACATCGAAAATGCGATGGTCACGCGTGCCAAAGTGGATGCTGAGGCCGAAGAGCTTGCCAGGAAGCAGCGGGACTAAAGAACCTTGGCTAATGAAGAAGAGCGCCATAGCCGGGCCCTTGAAGAGCCTCTTTCGCACGATCCGCAAGCCATTGCATCCCTCGAAGCGCGCAATGCACTGAAGCAGTTCGATGAAGTCATAGAAGCAGTTGAACACTTCACCCAGCCAGATTATCCCTTTAAGCTGCGCCCATCTCTGATTTTGAAACTTCATCGAACTGTTTTGCAGGGACTCAGCCGCTATGCGGGAGTATGGCGTCCCGGCAGAGTTGAAATTGGGGGCAGTAAGCACACACCTCCTGAAGCTTTCCTTGTTCCTGAGTTGATTGAAGAGCTATGCGATTATGTAAATGAACATTGGTCGAAATCCGCATTGCACCTTGCAGCATATGTTCTTTGGCGCATGAATTGGATACATCCTTTTGTGGACGGAAATGGTCGCACCGCCCGCGCAATCGCCTATCTGGTGCTCTGCATAAGATTGGGATATAGACTTCCAGGAACAAAAACCATTCCGGATCATATAGCAGACAATAAGAAACCCTACTACCAAGCCTTAGAGCAAGTTGACAACTCATACAAGAATGGCCAGTTAAAGCTTGATCCTATGGAAAAGTTGCTGGGAGACTTGCTGGCGAAGCAGTTGGTCGCGGTGTACGATGCTGCCTCAGGCGAGGCCGCTCCCGAATCCTGATTCCCGCCTCTCCTCCGCTGCTAAAATCAAGCTATCTATGGCTACCACGGCAAGCGTTCCGCCAGAGATCCTGGCGAAGTATGAAGCGGTCATTGGGCTTGAGGTCCACGTCCAACTCCTGACGGCAACCAAAGCGTTTTGCGGATGTGCGAACCAGTTTGGCGCGCCTCCCAATACCAACGTCTGCCCGGTGTGCCTGGGACTGCCCGGCGCGCTCCCTGTTTTGAATGAGAAAGCCGTGGAGTATGCCACGCTGGCCTCGCTGGCTCTGAATTGTCAGGTGCGCGACCGCTCCATTTTTGCGCGCAAGAACTACTTCTACCCTGACCTGCCGAAGGGCTACCAGATTTCGCAATATGACAAGCCGCTGGCCGAGCATGGATGGATCGAGGTCCCGACACCTGCGGGCACAAAGCGCATCGGTATCACGCGTCTGCATATGGAAGAGGACGCGGGCAAGAGCCTGCACGACGGCTTTCCGGACTCGGCCACGCGCACTTACGTGGACCTGAACCGCTGCGGCACTCCGCTGATCGAGATTGTCAGCGAGCCGGACATCCGCACGCCAGACGAGGCCTACGAGTACCTCACGCGGCTCAAGGAAATACTGCTCTTTACCGGTGTGAGCGACTGCAACATGGAAGAAGGTTCACTGCGCTGTGACGCCAACGTGAGCGTCCGCCTGCGCGGCGCAGAGAAGTTTGGCACCAAGGCCGAGGTCAAGAACGTCAACAGTTTCCGCTTCATCCGCGCCGCGCTCGAATATGAGATTGAGCGCCAGATCGAGATCATCGAAAGCGGCGGCCGCGTGGTGCAGGAAAGCCGCCTGTGGAACGCCAACGAAGGCCGCACCTATTCCATGCGCTCGAAAGAGCAGGCGCACGATTACCGCTATTTCCCCGAGCCTGACCTTCCGCCTCTGGTGCTGACCGCGCGCCTGAAGGAAGAAGTGGTGAAGCTCATGCCGGAGCTTCCGGAAGCGCGCCGCAAGCGTATGATCGCCGAGTACGAGATCACCGAACAGGACGCGCAGACCCTCACCGCGACCCGCTCGCTTGCCGATCAGTTCGAATCAGCAGCTCGCGCGGCGAAGAATCCGAAACGCGTGGCCAACCTTGTTCAGAGCGAGCTGACCAGCCGCCTGAAGGCCAGGTGCCTTGAGCTCGAGCAATCGCCGATCACGATGAAGGGCATTGCCTTTGCCGCTGATCTGGCAGAAGAGGGCAAACTCTCTAGCAAGCAGCTCAAGCAGCTCTTTGACAGCGCTTTCGAATCGGGCGAAGATTTTCCCGCAGTGTATGAGCGGGAAAAGCCGCAGCAGATTACCGATCCGGCAGCCATCGAAAAGATGATTGACGAGGTCATCGCAGCGAATCCGAAGCAGGTCGAACAGTATCGCGGCGGCAAAAAGACCGTTGCTGCGTTCTTCGTCGGCCAGGTGATGAAGCTTTCCAAAGGACAGGCCAATCCTGCTCTGCTGAATGAGCTGGTGACAAAGAAGCTGGATGGTTAGATATCTCTCACTCACCAAAGGCGGCGGACACCATAGCCATCAAAGAGCCTTTCATTGCTGATTAAGACAAGGTTCTCGGCCTGCGCCTGTGCTATCAGCAGACGGTCAAAATGGTCTTTGTAACGGCCTGGAAGAAGACCTGCCTGTTGGCCTTCTGAACCAGGCGGAAGAGATTGGTTTTTGCTTCATGAATGGTGGATACAGGCATCACGGCACCGCCTTAGCTTGGCCAGGTTCAAAGCAAGTACGTTATCTACTTCTTCAGCGCGCGGTGGCCGATGTCCCGCCGGTAGTACATGCCATCGAACTGGATTTTCCCGATCCCTTCGTAGGCCAGCCCTAACGCGTCTTCGAGCGTGGCGGCGGCGGCGGTTACGGCCAGCACACGCCCTCCGTTGGTCAGGTAGCCGCCGTCAGAGAGGGTTGTTCCGGCGTGGAAGACTTCGACACCTGGTATTTTTGCTGCTTCATCTAGTCCGGTTATTTTGTGTCCGGTGGTGTAGCTACCGGGATAGCCTTCTGACGCAGCTACCACGCAGGCCGAGGCGCCGGGCTTCCAGCGTAACTCAGTATCGCTGAGCTGGCCCTTTGCACTGGCCTCGAGTGCGTCCACCAGATCGCTTTCCAGCCGCACCAGAATGGCCTGTGTTTCCGGGTCGCCAAAGCGGGCGTTGTATTCCAGCACCATGGGACCGCGTGCAGTCATCATGAGGCCGCAGTAGAGGACGCCGGCAAAAGGTGTGTCCTCGGCGGCCATGCCATCAATCGTTGGCTGCACAATGTGGTGCAACACCCAGTTGCGCATCTGAGGGTCGAGCATCGCATCGGTTGAGTAGACACCCATTCCGCCTGTGTTGGGTCCGGTATCGCCTTCGCCGATGCGCTTGTGGTCCTGCGCGGGAACGAGCGGTGCGACGTGCTTTCCATCGCTCAAGACGAGGAAGGAGATTTCTTCACCTTCCAGAAACTCTTCGATCACGATGCTGGTTTCGACCGAGCCAAGCAGCTTTCCGCTGAAGAGTCCGGCGATGGCATCCTGCGCCTCTTTTTTCGTCTGACAGATGAGGACACCTTTGCCTGCGGCGAGTCCGTCGGCCTTGACGACAACCGGAAGGTGGAAGAGGTCGAGCGAAGCCAGCGCTTCTTCCTGGGTAGTGCATACGGCGTAATTTGACGTGGGTATGTTGTGGCGCTGCATAAAGCGCTTGGCGAAGGACTTGCTGGTTTCAAGCATTGCGGCGGCGCGGGTTGGGCCGAAGACCGGCAGACCCCGGCGTTGCAGCTCATCTACCAGGCCCAGGGCGAGTGGGGCCTCGGGGCCAACCACGGTCAGATCGGGATTCTCCGTGGCGACGACACGCAATAAGTCATTCAGGTCTTTCTGACTGGCGGAAACCAGGCGGGCTACCTGTGCGATTCCGCCGTTTCCCGGGGTGCATACGATTTCGCTGATGCGTGGTGAATTGCGGATTGACCAGGCCAGCGCGTGCTCGCGGCCTCCTGAACCAATGACAAGGACCTTCATGGATTCTTATTCTACAGGTTGAGCGGGAGAACCCCCTCCAGGCTTTTCCGCTAAAGTCGTCAAAAATCGGGAGTTACGAGGAATGTGCTGGGTATCGGCAGGTGATAAGACGCCCCTGCTTCCGTTTTTTACTTAGATACTGTATTTTCAGTGGCTTACGGGCGGATGCCTGCACAGATATCATTTATTTTCAATCACTTATGTTGCATGGAGTTGACGGATTAGTAAATGTGATCTGATCTTCTTCTTCTAGTTTCAGGATAACAAATGAGGTATGGGTTTTTACGGCACATGGACGGACGATTTTTGTATGTTGTTGAACCTGAATGGGTTGATGGCCGATATTGCTTGGTAAGGGATGACATAATGATGGTGCACCTAAGGCCCTTCTCTGTACTGGCTGGTTCACCTGGGTTTCCAGCCTTTCCTGAGAATGGGCGCTCCAGATTCGTGGCTAACATTGCTTTTGCTTCTCGCCACAGCTCCGGAAGGTGGAAGACCACGCGAACCTGGAGCGCCAGACATTTATATCAATAATTGTTAATGAATATGAGTTAACTATAGTTTTCTTTGGAGAGGAAGCCATCATATACTCAAAGACAGGAGTGCGATGGGATCTCTTCCGACAGAATCTGTGACTGAAACCGTCCGGCAGAAGCTGCCGCGGTTGCGCTCGTCTCAGCTTTGGTACTACTTTGGACCAGCCTTTGTGGCCAGCATTGCCTATATTGATCCGGGAAATTTTGCCACGAACTTTGATGGCGGGGCGCGATTTGGCTACCGGTTGCTGTGGGTGCTGTTGTGGTCGAATGCCATGGCGATCCTTATCCAGTACCTGGCGGCCAAGCTCGGGATCGCTACAGGAAGAACGCTGCCGGAAAATTGCCGGGAGGAGTTTTCCAGGCCGGCAGCGATTGGATTGTGGGTGGCGGCGGAGATTTCCGCGCTGGCTACGGACCTGGCCGAGTTTTTGGGGGCGGCGCTCGGATTCTACCTGCTGTTTGGTCCGTGGCTCACGGGCATGGGCTGGAGCAAGACGGAGATTCTGCTGGGAGCGGCCGTTGTTTCAGCGGTATGCGTGTTCGCCATTCTGGCGATTGAGTTGTACGGCTTTCGCAGGCTGGAGCTTGCGATTATGGGCTTTGTCTGTTTGATTGGACTCTGTTATGCCGTGGAGATGTTTTTTATTCATCCGGACTGGAAGGCGATTGCGTACCACACGATTGTTCCCACGATTGACAGCAAGAGCATTTACATTGCCGTAGGCATGCTGGGGGCAACAGTGATGCCACACGTGGTGTACCTGCATTCGGCGCTGGTGCAGCCGCGTGTCCGGGAAGAGATGTCTGAGACGCCGAGGCGTCAACGATTGGCGCGGCTGCGGCACCTTCGTTTTGAGACGATAGACGTTTTTGCAGCCATGAATGGAGCGTGGCTGGTGAATTCGGCCATGATTGTGGTCTCTGCGGCGGCCTTTGCCGGGCGACAGTGGCAGAATGGCATGTCCATTGAAGAGGCGCACCGCACGCTGCGGCCGCTGCTGGGGCCGACCTCGGCGGTGGTATTTGCGATTGCGCTGCTTTGTTCCGGACTTTCGTCTTCAACGGTGGGAACGATGGCCGGGCAGGTGATTCTGGAGGGATTTCTCAAGGTCAAGTTCAGCATCTTTCTGCGGCGGCTGATTACGCTGGTTCCAGCGATTGTTGTGATTGCGATTGGGCTGGATCCGCTGAAGATCCTGATTTTGTCGCAGGTGTGCCTGAGCTTTACTCTGCCGTTTGCGCTGGTCCCGCTGCTGCTGTTGACCGGGAACCGCGGAGTGATGGGCGAGTTTGTGAACAACCGGTTGGTACGCGGGCTGGGGTGGCTTACGGTGAGCGTGATTGTAGCGCTGAATGGGTTTCTGGTGTGGCAGACGTTTACGGGGCAGGGGTGATGGTTGGGAGAAAAACCTTCGACTATGCGCTACGGCGCTTCGCTCAGGATGGCAACGTTTGCTGGAAGATCTGCGAGAAAAACCGGTTCTTCGACGGTGCGCCACGTCCCCGATTTCGCGCCCACTTCAGATGGCAAAATTGTAAAAACGCGCTCTGCTCAGGAGATTCCATGGGAATTTAACGCGGTAAAATAGTTGCAGAACCATGAATCTTGTCCCGCCACGTTTGAAGCGTTTTCGTCGGGGCCGCCCGGACCGTGGACGAGGGCCTGTTCTCTGACTAGTCTTTAAGTGCTGAAAGTTTTTTCGCGCTAAGCAGGAACGTGCGGCGCTCGCCGCTGCTCGCGCGACGCGAATTATTCCTTCGCCTGAAAAAGAAAGGACATTTATGAGCCAGGTTGGAAATAGTTTTGGCACCCGGTCCGAGCTGAAGTCCGGCAATCGGACCTATGAAATCTTCCGTCTCGATGCGCTGGAGAAGAAGGGCATCTACTTAGCGCGGCTGCCCTATAGTTTGCGCATTCTGCTCGAAAACCTACTGCGGCAGGAAGACGGCAAGAGCGTGACAGCTGACGATATTGAGTTTCTTGCCAAGTGGGACCCCAAGGCCGAGCCATCGCGCGAAATTGCCTACATGCCTGCGCGCGTGCTGATGCAGGACTTTACCGGCGTTCCGGCGATTGTGGATCTGGCGGCGATGCGCGATGCGATGAAGACGCTGGGCGGTGATCCGCAGAAGATCAATCCGCTGCAACCGGCGGAGCTGGTGATTGACCACTCGGTGCAGGTGGATGAGTTTGGCTCGGCCCGTGCCTATGACCTGAATACGGCGCTGGAGTTTCAGCGCAATCGTGAACGCTATGCCTTTTTGAAGTGGGGGCAGTCGGCCTTCCGTAATTTTTCGGCTGTGCCTCCGGGCATGGGCATCTGTCACCAAGTGAACCTGGAGTATCTGGCACGTGTGGTCTTTACGACCGATGGGGATAAGCCGCGTGCGTATCCTGATACGCTGGTGGGCACCGACTCGCACACGACGATGATCAACGGCCTGGGCGTGCTGGGTTGGGGCGTCGGTGGAATTGAAGCTGAAGCGGCGATGCTGGGGCAGCCGGTTTCGATGCTGGTCCCGCAGGTGGTTGGCTTTAAGCTGACGGGTAAGCTGCGCGAAGGTGCAACGGCCACAGACCTTGTGCTGACTGTAACAGAGATGCTGCGCAAGCTGGGTGTAGTCGGCAAGTTTGTGGAGTTCTACGGACCGGGCATAAGCGAGCTTCCGTTGGCGGACCGCGCCACCATTAGCAACATGGCGCCGGAATATGGCGCGACCTGCGGTATCTTCCCGGTGGATGCGGAGACACTGCGCTATTTGAAGCTGACGGGGCGCAGCGATGAGCAGATCCAGCTGGTGGAGACGTACTACAAAGAGCAGGGGTTGTTCCACTCGGCGGATTCGTCCGAGGCCGAGTATTCGCAGACGATCGCACTGGATCTTTCAACGGTTGAGCCGAGTGTGGCGGGACCGAAGCGTCCGCAGGACCGCGTGCGCCTGAGCGAGGCGGGAGCGAACTTTAAGAAGCAGCTTCCGAACCTGCTTGGGCCTAATGCGAACAAGAACGGCGAGCGCCAGGTCGTCCGCTGGGAGGGTGAAGGCGGTCATCCGGCGGAGACGGTGGATGCTGTGGCGGGAGCGCATGAGACGGGGCCGATCACCACGGTGAAAGAGCGCTTCGGTGTGGATGTGGACAAGTATCTTGACCACGGCTCGATTACGATTGCTGCGATTACGAGCTGCACAAATACGTCGAACCCCTCGGTGATGCTGGCTGCGGGAATTCTGGCGAAGAAGGCGGTGGAGAAGGGACTTAGCGTTCCGCCGTGGGTGAAGACGTCGCTTGCGCCGGGATCGCGTGTGGTGACGGACTACTACCAGAAGTCGGGGCTGCTGCCATATCTGGATAAGCTGCGCTTTAACGTGGTGGGTTATGGCTGCACGACTTGCATTGGAAACTCTGGCCCGCTGCCAATGGACGTTTCCAAGGCCATTGAAGACCATGGGCTTGTGGCCGTGTCGGTGCTGAGCGGAAACCGCAACTTTGAGGGCCGTATTAATTCGGACGTTCGCGCGAATTATCTGATGTCTCCGCCGCTGGTGGTGGCCTACGCGCTGGCGGGCCGGATTGATGTTGACCTGGAGAAGGAACCGATTGGCAAGGGCAAGGACGGCCAGCCGGTGTATCTGAAGGACATTTGGCCGACGCAGAAAGAAGTCTCTGAGACAATTGCTTCGTGCGTAGATTCGGAGAGCTTCCGCAGAGAGTATGCGAAGGTCACCGAAGGCGACAGCAATTGGCAGGGGCTGAAGTTCCCGAGCGGCGATGTGTACCAGTGGGAGGGTGACTCGACCTACATTCGCAAGGCGCCGTATTTTGACGGAATGCCTGCGAAGCCTGCTCCGGTAGAGGACATCAGGGGTGCGCGGGTGCTGGCGGTGCTGGGCGACAGCGTGACGACGGACCACATTTCACCTGCTGGGTCGATCAAGGCGAACTCACCTGCCGGGAAGTACCTGACTGAACATGGCGTGAAGCCTGCGGACTTTAACTCCTATGGATCGCGGCGTGGCAACCATGAGGTGATGGTGCGCGGCACTTTCGCGAATGTGCGGCTGCGGAACAAGCTGGCTCCAGGAACGGAGGGCGGAGTGACACGGCTGCTCCCGGAAGGCGCGCAGATGAGCATCTACGACGCCAGCGTGAAATATGCCGAGCGCAAGATTCCGCTGGTGATTCTGGCGGGCAAGGAATACGGTTCCGGCTCGTCGCGTGACTGGGCGGCGAAAGGCCCGCGTCTGCTGGGTGTACGCGTGGTGATTGCGGAGAGCTATGAGAGAATCCATCGCTCGAACCTGGTGGGCATGGGGATTCTGCCGTTGCAGTTTGTGGATGGACAGAATGCTGAAAGCCTGGGCCTGACGGGCGAGGAAGTTTATGACTTCTCTGGACTGAAGGCTTTGCTGGATGCGAAGTTCCAAAACGGACGTGCGCTGAAGGTCAAGGCGACTTCACCCGATGGCAAGGTGAAGGAGTTTGAGACGAAGGTGCGGATTGATACGCCGCAGGAGATTCTCTATTACGAGAACGGCGGAATTTTGCAGTATGTGTTGCGGCAGCTTGCGGCGAAGTAGATCTGGCGCAGCTTTACTGATCAGCCCCGGAATGATTCCGGGGCTTTGTTTTTTTAGCTGGTGTGGTCGAGGATGATCTTCCATCCCTGCGGGGTCTTTTCCCATATGAGCGAGAAGATGCCGCTGGCGTCGCCTCCTGCGGAAGCGCTGCGGGCCAGGTGGAATTTTCCGGTGACTACGGCGTGGTCAGCGCCGAGCATGCGCGCATTGATTTCAGAGAAATCGAGGGTACCCATGGCTTCTTTTGTGGGATAGGTGTGCTGGTAGCGTTCAAGGACCTGCTGCCAGCCGTGTTGTACGGACTTTCCGATGAAGGTTGTGTCGGGCGAATTTTTGTAGCCCTGCATGAAGGCAGGAATGTCACCGCGGTTCCACGCAGCAACCTGCGCGGCGAGTACGGTGCGAATGTTGTCTGCAGCGCTTTGCGCATACAGGCCATGGGTGAGGAGCAGAACAAGGGCGCAAACGAGGTAGTGCCTGGGAGTTTTCATGGGTCGTATGAGGTAACTCCGTGTCCAAATTCCGGTGGACAGAATGTTATTTCGGATGCGATGAGATTGCTATGGGCATCTTGATGAAACATCCACTCGCTGTTATCCAGCTTTGCGGAACGTAAGGTTGACGCGGAAGCTGCCGAGTGCTGGATGGATGGCTGGCTTCAGCGGCATGATGCCGTGAAAGCGAAGACGCGCTGGGCCTCCCCATACGATGACATCGCCGTGCTGGACGGGGAGGCGCTGTGTTTTGCCGGTCCGCTTGAGCCCGCCAAAGAGAAAGACGGCGGGAATGCCCAGCGAAACGGAGACGATGGGATGGCTGAAGTCGCGCTCATCCTTGTCCTGATGCAGAGAGAGTTTGGTACCGGGATGATAGCGGTTGATGAGGCAGGCGTCGGGAGCAAACCCGGCGAATCCGGCCTCGCTGGCGGCGGTGGTGGCGAGGCGGAGAAATACTTCCGGCATTCTGGGCCAGTTTTTGCCGGTTTGGGGATCTGCGGGGCTGTAACGGTAGCCGGATTTATCGGATATCCAGCCGAGAAGACCACAGTTGGTCATGGCGACGGACATCTGGTGGCCTCCGGGTGTGACCATATGGCGGAATGGAGCAGATGCAGTAATTTCGCTGAGGGCCTGGAGGATGGCGGCCTCATGGGGCAGAGCAAAACGGTGAAGAAAGACCGCGCCGGGAGCGATTTCTTCATTTTGCGGACTGGAATCGTTTTGCTCGAAGAGGTGGAATGTCATTGCTTTGATTAGTTTGACGCGAATCAATCGCAGTTGCACGGCTGCCGCAACCAAATTCCCGCCTCGCAGGCTCTTAATTTTCAGGAGGTATGCGAGATGCCGAATACGCTTGGAGTACTCCTGCTGTTTGCCCTGGTTTTTCTGGCGGCCATTTTGTGGGCGACCCATGGGCATACGGCCGATGCGGAGGGCATGGGAGACGTGACGGGGCATCCGGGTAAGGACTCGTGAAACGTGTTCTCAGCAGCCTGGTTTCTGGTAGCCTGAGAGAAGCACGATAGCCCAGACCGGCAGCGAATGAACACAACCACCGAAGAAATCAGGCAACTGGAGCCGACAGCCGCTGAGAAAGGCCCCGGAGCTCATTCCTCAGAGGAAAACGAGATATCCCTCATTGATCTGCTGGTTGTCCTGGCCAGACGAAAGAAGGCGATCATCCGCACTATGCTGGGGCTTGCACTTATTGCGCTGATTGTGACTCTGTTTCTTCCCAAGAGTTACACGGCCACCACGATTGTGTTGCCACCACAACAGTCCTCTTCACTCTCATCTTCCATCATGTCCCAGCTCGGGGGCCTCGGCTCACTGGGCGCCCTGGCGGGAGCCGGCATGGGGTTGAAAAATCCCAATGATATGTATGTGGCGATGTTCAAGAGCCGCACGGTGGAAGATGCGATGGTACAGCGATTTCATCTGATGGATGAGTACCACAAGAAATATATGTCTGATGCGCGCAAGGCGTTTGAAGACCATGCCAAGGTGGAGTCGGGCACAAAGGACAATCTGATCACAATTTCAGTGGAAGACCACGACCCGAAACGCGCGGCAGAGATGGCGAATGGCTACGTGGAAGAGTACCGGCACCTTTCTGAACATCTTGCGATTGGAGAGGCAGCGCAGCGGCGGTTGTTTTTTGAGCAGCAATTGCAGCAGGCAAAAGACAACCTGACCAATGCAGAAGAAGCCCTTAAGGAGACGCAGCAGCAGACGGGCATGATCCAACTGGACAGCCAGGCACGCGCTCTGATTGAGTCAGCGGCCAGCCTGCGCGCGCAGATTGCGGCGAAGGAAGTCCAATTGCAGGCGATGAAGAGTTATGCGACGGACCAGAACGCGGAACTGGTACAGACGCAGAAAGAGCTGGATGCCCTGCGCGCACAACTGGCGCAGCTTGGCGGCAATACGGATGAAGGCAGCGGGCTGATTGTTCCCAAAGGCAAGGTGCCGCAGGCCGGACTTGAGTACATCCGAAAATACCGCGATGTGAAGTACTACGAAACGATTTTTGAGATACTGGCGCGGCAATATGAACTGGCGAAGCTGGATGAAGCGAGAGAAGGCGCGCTGATTCAGGTGGTAGATCCCGCAGTTGTTCCTGACCGCAAGTCCTTTCCGAAACGTGGTCTGATTACGATCATCGCTGCTTTTGCGGGACTGGTGATTGGGATTTTTTTGGCCCTGACACAGGAAGGCCTTTCCCGCATGGAGAAAGACCCGGAGCAGGCAGAGAAGCTACACCTGCTGCGAAGGGCGTTCTGGAGCAGAAAGACAGCGTAAGAACGCGATGGAACCAAACGAAGTCCATGAATTGCACGAACACCAGGAGCGAGCGGAGAAAGACCATAGTCTGCGTCCTGTGACCTTTACCATGAGCCTGCTGGCGGTGCTGGTGGCGGCTTGCACAGTGCTGGGCCATCGAACACACTCAGAAGCCATTCTGGCGCAGGCCAAAGCGAGCGACCAGTGGAACGAATATCAGGCCAAGAAGATACGCCAGAACGAGACGCAGCTTACAGCGGACCTGCTTTCCACACTGGCAGCCCATGATGCGAATGCGCAAAAGCTCATTGAAAACTACCGCCAACACGCTGATAAATGGGCGGGCGACCTGACCAGTGAGCAGGAAAAAGCGCAGGAACTGGAGGCGGAAGTGCATCGCGCTGAACGGCGCGGCAGCCGCTTTGATTTTGGAGAAGTGTTGCTGGAGGTTGCGCTGGTGATTACGTCTATTACCTTGCTGACGCGACAGCGTTCTTTCTGGTATGCGGGTATGCTGCTTGGGGCCATCGGAATTGTGGTTACGGCAAGCGCTTATCTTTTGCCCTGAAGTATTTCAGCAAATATCCCGTTCCCTCGGTGGCTCAAGCAGCATAGCAGTAATTTGCTGTGCCCTTATGGACCTTCTTTCCATTCCCTCTGGAGGATGGTTGGAAATGGGAGTGCGCTTCGCGCAGAGTTGACTGACCCACATTAACACGGCTTCGGCTTCACTAACATGGGCATCCGGTTCAAGCCATGTCTTCTCGAATCTTTTCGTCTCATGATGCTGTATGGATGTTTTTCGGTCTGGCTTCAATTAAATCTGGCTGGTGAGGAACCGTTTGAGGGATGGATGCGTATGGGCTTCCATGACACACGATCTGCGCTTCGCTTTGCGGATGATCTTCTCGCACCGCTGGTTTTCAGCCGCCATCGTTGTGACATTGGCCCTGGGCATTGGGCTGAATACGATGATTTTTACCCTGGTGAATGCGGCATTGATCAAACCGGTGCCGGTTCCGAATGGCGAACGTCTGGTGTCCATCCTGAGCGTGGACAGGAAGCTGGGCGAGAGTGCCGTCAACAGGGTTTCCTATCCTGATTTTGTGGATTATCGCGCGCAGACAACGTCGTTCGAGTCGCTGAATGCGGCGGCGAATGATGAAGGTGTCCTGAGCGAGAGCGGCAATCCTGCGCAGTCGTACCATATGGAATTCGTCTCGGCAGGGACCTTTTCCAGTTTGCAGATCCAGCCGATTCTGGGGAGAGGATTTCTTTCGACGGATGACGCGGCTGGAGCCGCACCGGTTGTTGTCCTGGGTTATGAGGTCTGGAGGGCGCGATATAACAGTTCGCCTACGGTGATTGGGCGACAAGTGCGGGTGAATGGCAAACCAACGACGATTGTTGGCGTGATGCCGAAGGGATTCAAGTTTCTGTCTGACACCGAATTCTGGATGCCGTTGACGCCTACGCCTGATCTGGAGAAGCGGGAAAACAGACAATTGCAGCTCTTTGGAATTCTGAAGCCGGGAATAAGCATTGCGCAGGCAAGCGCAGACCTGAATGGAATTGCGCAACGTCTGGCAAAGCAATATCCGGAGACGAACAAAGATATTGGAGCATCCGTGCTGACATTTCAGCAGCGGTATAACGGCGGGAATATCCGCATGGTCTTTCTGCTGATGCTGGCGGCCGTGGGCTTTGTACTGCTGATTGCGTGCGCCAACGTCGCCAATATGATGCTGGGCCGGGCACTGCTTCGGCAGAGAGAGATGTCCATTCGCGCCGCGCTGGGGGCTTCGCGCTGGCGGATTGTGCGCCAGTTATTGATGGAGAGTGTGCTGCTGAGCGTATTGGGCGGCGTGCTGGGGCTGGCGCTGTCAGTGCAGGGCGTGCATTGGTTTGATCTCGCCACGCAGAATGTGGGCAAGCCGTATTGGGTGCAGTTCACGATGGATTATGGTGTTTTCGGCTATTTTGCTGCGCTTTGCATCGGCAGCGGACTGCTGTTTGGAGTGGCGCCGGCGCTGCGCTCGTCACGGGTAGATGTGAATGAAGTGTTGAAGGACGGAGCCAGAAGTTCTGGAAGACGCAGCGGTGGACTCTCGGGCCTGCTGGTCATCTTTCAATTTGCGCTTACGCTTGTGTTGCTGACCGGGGCAGGATTTTTTGTGCAGAGCCTGACGAAGAGTCTCTCTGCCAACCGCTTTTTACCGGTGGAGCAGTTGTGGACCGCGCGTCTTGATCTTCCTGAGGACCGCTATAAGGACACGGATGCGCGACAGCGCTTTTACGACGAACTGTTGCCGCGGATCAAGGCGCTTCCGGGCGTGAAGCAGGTTGCGCTGGTTTCCGATCTGCCAGGGCTGTGGGCCAATTCGACGGACATTGAGATTGAGCACGCGGGGGTGCAGAATGCGGCGCATCGTCCCCGGGTGAGTTATCTGGTGCAGTCTCCAGGCTATTTCGAAATCACGAATCTGCCACTACTGATGGGGAGGGATTTTAACGAAACCGATGGGAGCGCCAATCACAAAGCGGCGATTTTGACGCGAGAATGTGCTCAGTATTTCTGGCCCAACCAGAATCCCATTGGAAAGCGGTTTCGCCTCTACGACGATAAAAACAAGCCAGGAGACTGGATTACAGTGGTGGGAGTGTCAGCGAACCTGGTGCAGCAGGTGGATGTTGCTAATCCAAACCCTATTCTCTTTCTGCCGTACCGGGAAAAAGGCTGGGGCAGCATGGCGCTGTTGATACGGGCGACCATCAATCCGATGAATGCGGTCCGCAGCGCTGTGCAGGGGCTGGACCAGGACCTGCCGTTGCGTGATGTATATGCGTATCAGGCGGCGCTGAATCATCAGCTGTGGTACATCCGCCTGTTTACCAAGCTTTTTGCGGGCTTTGCTCTGATTGCGCTTCTGATCGCATCTGTGGGTATCTATGCAGTGATTGCAAATGCCACCAATTCGCGCACGCAGGAGATCGGGGTGCGGATGGCACTGGGCGCGACTGCGCGCAATATTATGCTGCTGGTGATGCGGCGTGGGCTGTGGCAGATTGCCGCGGGGCTCGCGCTGGGGATCGCGCTGGCGGTGCCTGCTTCACGCCTGATTGGCACTCTACCCATTGGGGTCACGCCATCTGATCCGATACTTTTTGTGATTGTGGCTTTACTGCTAGCGCTTGTGGGGCTGTTTGCATGCTGGATTCCTGCGCAGAGAGCCGCCGCGCTCGATCCGGTGAAGGCCATTCGGTACGAGTAGTGGGAGCGCCGGCCTGGCTTGCTGCTATCCAGCGCGCGTAGCCGGGCCGGTGGTCATTCGCTTTTGGAAGAAGTGATGGAAGAGGACGAACTTGCGGATGAGGAGGAAGAGTTCTCCGCAGGCTTGCTTCCGCTGTTTTCGCCCGAAGCAGAGGAGGTTTTTCTGCTATTGCCTCCCTTCGAGGCGTAGTCGGTCACATACCAGCCCGACCCTTTGAATTGCACGGCTGGAGCGGAGAGCAGGCGCTCTACTTCGCTTTTGCAGATGGGGCATTCTTTCTCCTCAGGGCCGCTGAAGCTCTTGATTTTCTCAAAGACATGCCCACAGGCTTTGCACTGATATTCGTATAAAGGCATGGTGTTGCTTACTCCTTGCAAGATGTAAATTTAGTCTTTCCCGCCTGAGTGATGCCTGTCCCCTTCGCCTTTTGTTTCGGCGAGTGCCTGGTCAATCAGTTCGTAGAGGCGGCTGCGGTCCACGACCTCTACAAACGGGGTGCCGCTGGTTTTGCTGGTAACAATCCAGATAGTTGGCGTGTGCTGGATGCCGATGCTCTGGCCGAGATCATAGTCAGCCTTGACCTGTGCGGCCAACTTGCCTTGCGGATCTACGACAAATGGAAAGGCAAGACCATGTTGTTGTGCGAATTTCTGGGCGAAGTTTCGCAGATCGTCCTGCGTGGTGATGCTGGGCTGATTGGCAAAGACGGCATCGCGGAAGTCATCGCCGAGCTTCTTTGATTTTGTGTCGAACCAGCGTGCATCTACTGCCGCATCGAAGCTCCAGGTGTGGAAGGGCAATGGAAAATCATGCCGTACCCAGGGGATGTGATATTTTTCGGAGGCCCCTTTGAGCAGAGGATTCGCGCGCGCGCAGTCGGGGCATTCAAGGTCTTCAAATTCATAAATTGCGACGTGTGCTCCCGCAGGCGGACGCAACGCCCGGGCATTGTGCACTTGTGTGGTTTCGGCCTGCGGATTGGAAAACTGCGCCGTGGCTGGAACAAAGGCAGAAAGCACCACGGCAAAAGCAGCAAACACGCTGAATCTGGATTGCATAAATAAAGGACTCGTTGGTCTTTATTTTAGCGAACCTGACGAATAGCGCGGAAAACATGAC
This sequence comes from Acidobacteriaceae bacterium, assembly GCA_021323655.1. Classification (GTDB taxonomy): domain Bacteria; phylum Acidobacteriota; class Terriglobia; order Terriglobales; family Acidobacteriaceae; genus Pseudacidobacterium. The sequence goes on along the minus strand of JAJPKO010000027.1, from coordinate 95,218 downwards.
CGGGCGGCATGCGGTATTCTGTCGGCATGGATTGCATCTTCTGCAAGATCATTGCCGGAACCATTCCTTCACAGAAGGTCTATGAAGATGAGCAGGTGTACGCCTTTGCGGACATTGATCCGCGAGCGCCGGTACATATTCTGATTGTGACGAAGAAGCACATTTCCTCGCTGTTGGAAGCAGGGGAGGCGGATACTGGGTTGCTGGGGCATATTCAGGCAACGGCGGTGAAGCTGGCACGGGAGAAGGGTCTGGCGCAGGGCTTCCGCACCGTCATCAATACCGGAGCGGACGGAGGGCAGACAGTGTCACACCTGCACCTGCACCTTCTGGGCGGACGGCAGATGCACTGGCCTCCGGGTTAACTCAGCGCCGCCCGAGATTGATGTTGAGCTGCACTCCATGTCCGGCGGGTGTGCTGACGGCGGACAGTGAGAAGAGGCTGGCTTCCCGCGAACGGTGGCGGAAGACATAGTCGCCAATGAGATAGCCGAAGGTACTGCCGACGATCACGTCTGAAGGGAAGTGCTCACGCGCGAGGACGCGGGAGGCTGAGACAACGGTGGCCAGCGAGTAAACGGTGATTTTGGTCGCCGGCGTGTTGTACTGTCCGGCAATGACGCGCGCGAATGACCATACGATAATGCAGTGATTTGAGGGCATGGATTGGCCGTCGGGCCAGGTGCGGGTCCCGTGCGGCCAGAAGCGGCCTGTGCCATCGCCCTGGTTGGGGCGTTCGCGATTGATGGCGTATTTCAACCCAGTGTTCAGGATGAGGGCGTCCATGGTTGCTTCGCCTGCAAGCACAGAAGACTCGCGAAGGTAGTCGTTGTGTGTGCCCACTCCCACGAGGTAGCCAATGGCGGGAGCCGCGGAGGCACCGTAGGTGGTGTAATCAGAAAACCTCTTGAATTTTTTTTCGCGGTCGGGATGGACGCCGAGGTCCCGCATCATATGCGCGTCGTAGTCCAGAGAGAGACCTGTGGCCATGCCAAATGGCGCGACCCAGAGCAGGTCATTGCTGTTCATACGCAGGGGGCTGGTGACGATGCCGACTTCATCCTGTACTACGTGGGTCACACACGGCTTGAGGTTATGCAGGGAGCAGTCGTCGTTCTGCGCGTCCTGCGCGAACGCAGCGGAGGCGCAGCAAAGGGCCAGGAGGAGTGCGGAATGCCTGAAAAACATAGGAAGTTTGAGCGTATCATGCGAACTGCCACAACTCTATGCCGCCAATGTGTTTTCTGAATTTTTCCTTAAATTGTGAGCATAAAAAAGCGCCGCGAATCAGCCGCGGTGCATAGGGATTGCGAAAGCGTATCTGTATAGGCAGGGAAGCGTCAGTCAAATTGGTGAGACAGCGGTTATGTCATAAAAATTATTTCTGGGATTACAGGAAAATTGCTTATGGTGTCTGGTCTGCGGCTATCGGAAGAACCAGGTGAGAGGGGTGCTCTGCCGATCCGTAGATGCGCTGCGTGGCCGCTTTGTAGTCTGAAGGCGTGGCCGTCATGATGCTCGGCACGAAGGTCTGTGGGTTGCGGTCGTAGAGCGGAAACCAGGTACTCTGCACCTGCACCATGATGCGATGGCCCTTCAGAAAGACGTGATCGGCACCGTGCAGACTGTACTTGTACTCTTCAGGCTGGTTGGTGGGAATGGCCTCGGGATGCTCGTAGCTCTTGCGGTAGCGTCCGCGGAAGATTTCGTCCGCGATCATTAATTCAGCTCCTGACATTTTGCCGAGTGAGGGATCGTTGGGGTACACGTCAATGAGCTTTACGATCCAGTCGGAATCTGTGCCGGAGGTGGAGGCGAAGATGTCTGCGACGACGTCTCCGGTAACGGTTACGTTGTGGTCGAGGACGGGAGTAGTCCAGGTAGCGATGTCTTTGCGGTCGCCAAGGAAACGCTGATCCTGTACGAGCCAGGTGTACCAGCCGGAGCCACCGGGCGCATACGTTGTTTCAATGGGACGCTTGCGGTAGGGGACTGGATTTGCTGGGTCAGAAATGTAGCTCCTGAAGCTGGTTGCGTCGCCTCCCCTGGGCTTGTTGAAGCTCAGGGAGCCGTCGGCTTCAAGGTACAGATTGCGTTCGGTGGATTCTTTTGGAGGCCAGTGGCTGTAGCGCATCCAGCGGTTGGTGCCGGTCTGGAAGGAGGCGGTGTCTTCCAGGTTGAAGCCGCTTTCGTCCTTCAGATAATGCGCGAAGAAGGGTGCTTCAATCTGAGACCGGAACTGGTCGGTGGTCGGAGCGCCGAAGTCTACATCCCCCAGATAACGTGTAGTACGGGCCCACTCGCCGTGGTTCCATGGGCCGAGGGCGAGAAAGACTTCATGGTGCTTGTCATGGGGTTCGAGGGCGGCATATTCGGCCTGTGGTCCCCACATATCTTCCTGGTCCCACCAGCCGCCTACTTCGAGCGTGGGCACATTGACCTGGGTCAGGTGCTTTTCGACTGCGCGGGACTGCCAGAAGTCGTCGTAAGCGGGATGGTCGAAAAAGGCCTTCCATGTGGGCAGGATCCCGACGTTTGCCTTTTTCACAGCGCCAGCGAAGGAGCCTGCCTGAAGGAAGTAGTCGTAGGCATCTTCACTCAGCTTGCCGAAGGCGTTCTCTTTGCTCGTCTCAAGACCGATGGCGTAGTCGTATCCATAGGTTTGGCGGAAGGCACCGTTATGGAAGAAGTCGTCGCCCATCCAGATGTCGGTCATGGGGGCCTGTGGGGAGATGGCCTTTACGGCAGGATGAGGATCAATGCCGGACTCGATGGCAAGAAAACCGGGATAGGAGATGCCCATCACGCCGACGCGGCCATTATTGTTGGGTATATTTTTGATGAGCCAGGCAACGGTATCGTAAGCATCGGTGGTTTCGTCAATCCAGTTTTCGTTGGGCGAGCTGGGGTCATGGTGGTTCACGATGGGACGGTTCATGAGGAACTGGCCTTCGGAACCGTAGCGGCCACGGATGTCCTGCATGACGAAGATATAACCGCTCTGCGCCAGTTCGGGGTAGCGAGCATTGATTGAGTCAGAGGTCGAGCCATCTACGCCGTAGGGAGTGCGCTGCATGAGAAAAGGTAGTGGCTGGTTTGTGTCTGTGGGACGAAGGATGATGGCGTGGAGGCGAACTCCATCGCGCATGGGAATCATGACTTCTTCACGGCTGTACGGGCGGAAGTGATTATGCTGCGGCTGGTCACTGATTTTACTGGCCGCGGATTCTTCTTTACCGTGAGAGCTTTCTGCAATGCGCTCGACAGCGGAGACTTTGCCGCTCGCATCTGAGGTGAAGACAAAGCGCTCGTTGTTGTTCTCAGCAGCGAAGGTGTTCTGCGAGACAGAGTGTAGCGGCGTATGCGGGATGCGGGTGGATTCGAGCGCAAGCTGATTGCCTTCGTGAAAGAAAGAGTAGATGATTTCAGGCTCGGCATTGTCGCGGTACTGGCCCACATATTTATCGAGCGATTGCGCCTGCGTGGCAGACCCGGCACACAACAGCAGAGCAAGAGGCAGAGCGGCATGACAACGGCGGTGGAAATCCATAAACAAAAACCATAGCAGAACTGCAGTCTTTTTTCGGTCTTTTTTTAGACAGCGAAGAATGGTGCTGTTCCCTCTATATGCATCCTCTTCTGCCAGATGCGGAGTATAATAAGTGGGCTTAAAAACTTTTATTTTCAGTGAGGTGCTGCTCATGCGCCGTTCTGTCATTGTCCTGCTCGTTTGCCTTTTTCTTACCGCCTGCAATCGAAATGAGAACGGAAATACTGCCGGGGCATCGGAGGGGCGAATGGCCCCGGGCCAGAGCATCTCCGGGCACATTGAACCGGAGGGGAATATTGTTTCTTATGCGAATACGGTGGACCATGTTGCCCCGGCGGTGGTGACGGTGCGCTCGGCGAAGCGGGTGCGCGCTCCGCAACAGTTTCCGTTTTCGAATGATCCTTTCTTTGGTTGGCTTTTTGGTGGAGAGCAGGGTGCGCAACGTCCTCCCGTGGAGGAGCATGCGCTTGGTTCGGGCGTGATTGTGCGCTCGGATGGGTACATTCTCACGAATGACCATGTAATTGATGGTGCGGAAGAGATCAGCGTAGACCTGGTGGACCGGCGGACCTTTAAAGCAAAACTGGTAGGTGCAGACAAACCCAGCGACCTGGCTGTGCTGAAGATTGAAGCAAACAACCTGCCTGTGCTGCCACTTGGGAATTCAGACCAGGTACGCGTGGGGGATGTTTGTCTCGCGGTGGGCAATCCGCTGGGGATTGGTGAAACGGTCACTGCGGGCATCATCAGTGCCAAAGGGCGCCAGACCGATTTGAGCGATGGCAGCTTCGAAGATTTTCTACAAACCGATGCGCCGATCAACCAGGGCAACTCAGGCGGAGCGCTGGTGAATACGCGCGGCGAACTGATTGGCATCAACTCGCAGATTCTTTCGCCGAATGGCGGCAATATCGGTATTGGTTTCGCCATTCCGTCAAACATGGCCAAGAACGTGATGGAGCAGCTGATTACGCATGGGAAGGTTTCACGCGGTCAGCTTGGGGCCACGGTGCAGTACATCAATTCTGATCTTGCGGCGAGCCTGGGACTGAAGCAGGTACAGGGTGTGCTGGTGAGCAGTGTCCAGCCGGGAGGGCCTGCGGAGAAGGCCGGCATCCGGCAGGGGGACGTGATTCTTGCCTTTAATGGTGCTTCAGTGGACGACGTCAACACGCTGCGTAATAAAGTGGCCTCTGCTGGAGCAGGCACCGAGGTCACGCTCACAGTCCTTCGTGATGGTAAACATCAGCAGATACGGGTAAAGCTGGGCGAGTTCAACCCGAATGTAGCAGCTTCCGGGCAAAATAGGCAGAGCGGCGGTGCACCATCAGGCCGGTTGGGGATACAGGCCACACCGGTAACGCCGGATGTTGCCGCACAGCTTGGAGTACCACGCAATACGCAGGGGCTGGCAGTAATTGCTGTAGACCCGACAGGTCCAGCGGCAAGCGCGGGCATTCAGCAGGGCGATGTCATTCAGCAGATCAATCATCAACCGGTCCGCAATGCGAATGATGTGGCCTCTGCGCTTGCGAAATCTGGCGGGCGCCCGGCGCTGGTGCAAGTGTTGCGCGGTGGGCAGTCGCTGTTCATCGCAGTGCCGTTTAACAAATAAAAGAGAGGAGGTCATATCGAGGCCTGTGTTATACGGCTCCTATTTAGGAGACCATTGCTCGTCTGCGGAAGGGCCATAGAGTGCGGGAACGGGAAGGTTGTTCAGGCGAAGATAAACGCCCAGTTGTGCCGTGTGATGCACCAGATGGTTGAAGAACAACTGGCGGTAGGTCAGCAGGCGGCTTTCGTTGGAGATGGTGTGCTCGCCCCAGGTGAATGGCCATTTTTCCTGAAGGTGTTCGTCTGTGACTGCTTCCAGGGCGGCGCGAAACTTCGCGGCACTCTCATCGAGAGTGGCCAGACACTCTTTTTGTGATTTGAAGGTCAGGTCTGCGTGAGGACGCTTGGGTGCAGCCAGATCCATGGAGTCATCTTCCAGAATGTAGCAGCCGAAGAGAGGCATAGTGGCGCAGTGCATGGCCAATCGTCCCATAGGCATGGATTTTTCATGAGGCTTGTATTCAGCTAGATTTGCGGGGATGCGTTCGAGCGTGCGGCGGGTATTCGCAATTTCAAAATCAAAATCTGTAAGCAACACTTCGGCGATTCTCATTTTCAATAGCTCCCTGTTGATCAAATGACAGCAGTTGCCATTCTATTCCAGAGAGGCCCGTAGGCGACGGGCATTTGCGCTGAAAGCGCTTCCGCTTTGCGCAGTCAACCTCATTCCCACTCAATGGTGCCGGGAGGCTTGGAGGTGATGTCGTAGACGACTCGGTTGATGCCACGAATCTCATTCACGATGCGGCTGGAGATTTTCTTGAGCACATCATAGGGGAGCGGCACCCAGTCGGCGGTCATTCCATCTTCAGAGTGCACGGCGCGGATGGCGCAGGTATAAGCGTATGTACGCTGGTCGCCCATGACGCCGACGCTCTTTACAGGCAGCAGGACGGCGAAGGATTGCCAGATTTGCTGGTAGAGCCCTGCAGCCTTGATTTCTGTCACGACGATGTCGTCGGCTTCCTGCAGGAGTGCGACCCGCTCGGGCGTGATCTCGCCTAAAATGCGTACGGCGAGCCCGGGGCCGGGAAATGGCTGGCGCTGGAGAATGTCGTCGGGCATACCCAGGTCCCGACCGATGCGGCGGACCTCATCTTTGAAGAGGTCGCGTAGCGGTTCGATCAGCTTGAGCTTCATCGTTTCCGGCAGGCCGCCGACATTGTGATGGCTCTTAATGGTCTGCGATGGGCCTTTAACGGAGGATGATTCGATCACATCGGGATAGAGTGTGCCCTGTACCAGCCAGTCCACGCCACCAGTTTGCTGTGCGATACGGTGTGCTTCGTCATCGAACACTGCAATGAATTCGTTGCCGATGATCTTGCGCTTGGTTTCTGGGTCGGTGATGCCGGCGAGTTTCGACAGGAAACGTCCGCTGGCATCTACAGCGACGAGGTTGAGGCCGAGTTTGCCGCGCAGATTTTCCTGTACTTTGAAGAACTCGTTTTTGCGGAGCACACCGTTGTCTACAAAGACGCAGGTAAGGCGATCTCCGATGGCGCGATGCACGAGCACGGCTGCGACAGAAGAATCCACGCCGCCGGAAAGCGCGCAGATGGCGTGATCATCGCCGACCTTATCGCGAATGGCAGAAACCGTGGACTGGATGAAGTGCTCGGGTGTCCAGTCTGGCTTAGCGTTGCAGATATTGAAGAGGAAGTTCCGCAGAAGCTCTGTGCCGAGCGGAGTGTGGTGGACCTCAGGATGGAACTGCACTGCCCAGATTTTCTTTTCAGGATTGGCGATGCCTGCGACGGCATTGGATGTTTTTGCGGTGAGGTGGAAGCCCGGAGGCAGGTCGAGGGCCTCATCGCCGTGCGACATCCAGACCTGGAGGGAAGCGGGAAGACCGGAGAAGAGCGGAGTCGCCGCGTCTACGACAGAGACCTGCGCGTGACCATACTCACGTTTTTCGGCGGAGCGCACTTTGCCGCCAAGATGATGCGTGATGAACTGTAATCCATAGCAGATGCCCAGAACGGGCTTGCCTAGTTGGAGGACGCCGGGGTCGGCGGGCGGCGCGTCTGAGTCATACACCGAGCTGGGGCCGCCGGAGAGAATAATGCCGAGTGGTTTGTAGCTCGCGATCTCTTTGAGCTTCGCAGTGCAGGGCAGTACGACGGAAAAAACATTCTGCTCGCGGATGCGGCGCGCGATCAGTTGGGTGTATTGAGAGCCGAAATCAAGGATGACGATCGAAGATGTGTCCACAGTCCAGTTTACAAAATGATCGGAACGAATCCGGAGCCTGCTGTTTTATCTGGTGCGGCGAGACCATGTGTTACACAAATAACAGGGCATACGATCACAATGGCATTTACGGCAATCTGGCAAATCGAGCGAATCAAGGAACTGGAATGGATCCAGTTTGTGTTTGGCGACCTGATCGCAGAAAACGTGTATGACGGCAAACATGAGATTGTTCGGGACCATTGCCTGGTGATTGACCAGTATCTGCACGCCAGACCTGCTGCGTATTACCGTTCCTTTCAGGGGAAAAATGCCTTCCTCGTCCACCTTTCGGATGAAACATATGAGGGAGGCTACGAGTATTACCGATGTTTTCGGGGGGTGTTTCGCAACTACTGGTCCTCTGTTTTTGACCCTGCGTATGTCATGACATTTCCTCTGGGATTTACGCAGACACCGCTACCGCCGGGAAACTTGCCCAAAGCGCATGAAAGAAAGTATTTGTGGAGCTTTCTGGGGGAAGCCAATAAGGCGTCCAGGCCGGAGATGCTGAGCGCGATGCATTCCATTCGGCCGCAGTTTGTGTATGTGACTGATGATCGCGGCAAGCCGCAGATACCATTGTCACGATCAGAGTATCAGGATGTTTTACTGCAATCAGTGTTTGTTCCTTCGCCGATGGGGAACGTAAATCTGGAGTGCTGGCGAATTTATGAGGCACTGGAATCCGGTGCGGTCCCGATTCTTGAAAGACGAGTAGGCCTGAACTATTTCGATCACCTATTTGGGCCGAACCCATTGCCTACCTTTCGCAGGTGGAGCGAGGCGCGCAGGTTTGTCGCGGAAATTGCATCCGATACGGTCCGCATGGAAGATTTCCGGATGGGGTGTTATGCGTGGTGGCAGGAGTATAAGAAAGCATTAAAGAGCCGAATTGCAGAGTTCGCCGAGAGAGAATCTGCAACGGCACCGCACCATGCCGTCTCAACGATTGCCCGCGTACCCGGTTGGCATGTGTTTGAATTACTGCGGCATCACTCACTGGGGGCCATTCAGAAGCGAATTTCATTACAGGCCCGCCGCCTTGTTCTTGATCGCAAGCTGCGTGTAACTGCCGGGCGATAATTGCGTGTAGTTCAATAGGAAATCAGGTCCTCATTTATAGGCGCGCCAGAACTGGATAAAGGCCACCAGACGCGTCACCTGAAAGAAGTCAGAAGCGGCGCAATAGAGAATAGAAACGAACGTCCACCAGAGATAAAGCGCGTCGCCTTGCATTACCGTCTCAAAGGGCAGAGGCGAGGCCGAGAGCACCATGGCGAGTACTACGAGCGCCAGTTTGATGATGCCCATGACAAGATTCACTTCTACAAGTTTGCTGGCAAGCGGACCGAGGCGCAGGCTTTGCAGGAGGCCGCTGAAGGCGCTGCGGTTTTCCAGCAGAACGAGGAGCGGCGCGATGGAGAATATCCAGCTCAGCAAAGCCCAGAGGGTAAAAACGCCGAGTGAAATGCAGATGACCAGTGCGCAGTAAAGGACAAGATTCGGTTCGGGCCTGGAGAGTGAGAATCCCGCAGCCCAGTGGATGGAGGCGAACCAGCCGATAAATGTTGCGCTGAGGCCAAGTACTCGGAGGAGCTGCAATAGAACGAGTGCGGTGCTATGGCGGGGCAGCGCCGGATCATAGCGGCGCAGGACCATGTTTCGTCCAATACCCGAAGCGATGGCCCAGCCAGCGGTCAGCAGCGGTGCAAGCCAGATCAGGACTTGAAGCACCGGAGGACACAGGATGGCGAAGACGTCGGAAACGATGATGGCGGCGCGCATCGGGTCCTGCAGGGAAAATTCGAAAAGACCTGCTGCTGCAAGCTGGGCCGCAGTTGCAGAATAAATTCGCCACGCTTCGAAGCTGAGGAGCGCAAGCGCTGGAATTCCGAAGAGCCAGCGCCATGCGAGTTCCAACAGAAGGAGCGCAGGGCGCCGCCAGCACTCGCCGATGGTGTGGACGAGTGATTGTGTGCCGCGTACCTGCTGCGTAGCGGCCATTTTATTTCACAACGATGTTGACCAGCTTGCCGGGGACGACGATGACCTTGACGGTCTCTTTTCCAGCTACGGCGGCCTGCACTTTGGCGTCGGACTTGACGGCTTCACGCAAAGCGTCCTGGTCGGTACCGGCAGCGACCTTCACCACTGTGCGTAATTTCCCGTTCACCTGCACCGGAATTTCGATCTCGTCCTCGCGGGCGAGCGCTTCGTCATACTTCGGCCACGGGGTACGCAGGATACTTTGCTCTTTGCCAAGCTCCTGCCATAGTTCCGCGGCAAGATACGGCGCGAAGGGTGCAAGCAGAAGGACGAGGTTTTCCAGCAATGTTTTGAGGACGCCTGCCGGGACTCTGCCGGAGGTAAGCTCTTCCTCCGCAGCGGTGAGCGTATTTACCAGTTCCATGATGGCAGCAATGCAGGTGTTGAAGTGCCAGCGGCCGGCGAAGTCTTCTGTGATTTTTCCGATGGTCTGGTGCAGTTTGCGCAGAAGCGCCTGCGAGGCTGCGTCGGCAGCATTTGTATCTGTATTGGTTACAGAGCGGGCCGCTTCTGCGTGCTTCATCACAAAACGGTAGACTTTGCCCAAAAAGCGGCTGACACCAGCGACGCCGTCTTCCTGCCAGTCGAGGTCGCGGTCAGGGGGCGCGGCAAAGAGCGCGTACATGCGCGTGGCGTCCGCGCCGTAGCGGGCGACCATGTCGTCGGGCGAGACCACGTTCCCCTTGGACTTGGACATCTTTGCGCCGTTCTTGATCACCATGCCTTGGGTGAAGAGGCGTGTCACCGGTTCATCATTTTTGATGAGGCCGAGGTCGCGCATTACCTTCGTCCAGAAACGCGAATAAATCAGATGCAGAATGGCGTGCTCAACGCCGCCAATGTACTGGTCAATCGGGAACCAGTAGGCTGCGGTGGCGGTGTCGAATGGGCCTTTGTCGTACTTCGCGCTGGTGTAGCGGTAGAAGTACCAGGATGAATCCACAAAGGTGTCCATGGTGTCAGTCTCGCGCCGCGCAGGGGCACCGCACTTCGGGCATTTCGTGTTCACAAACTCAGCCAGTTTGCCCAGAGGTGAGCCGCCTTGTTGCGTAATTTCGATATTGTCCGGCAGCAGCACAGGCAATTGGTCGTCCGGAACAGGAACGATGCCGTCCTTTTCGCAGTAGAGCATGGGGATGGGTGTGCCCCAATACCGCTGGCGGCTTACGCCCCAGTCTTTCAGGCGGAAGATAATGGTCGCTTTGCCGAAACCCTTTTCCTGCGCGAATGCCGCCATTTTCTGCTGGGCTTCCTTGCAGCCAAGCGTGTTGAACTCGCCTGAATTGATCAGCAGGCTTTGCTCATCGGTGAATGGCAGCAGGTTCTCTTCTTCGCCATTTGTATTTGGTTCGCCATTGCGGCTGGGCAGAATGACGACGCGAATTTCCAGCCCGTATTTTTTTGCGAAGTCGTAGTCGCGCTCATCATGTGCAGGCACGGACATGATCGCACCTGTTCCGTACTCGGCGAGAATGTAATTTGCAACCCAAATGGGCAACCGTTCGCCATTGAAAGGATTGATGGCATAGTGTCCGGTGAATACGCCGTGCTTTTCTATTTCGCCGAGACCGCCTGCTTCACGCGCCTTCTTCTGCTGTGTGAGCAATGTGTTTACTTCGTCTGCAAGGTTGGAATCGGAAGCAGCAAATTCCTTCACCAAGGGGTGTTCGGGAGCAAGCTGGATGCTGGTTGCACCGAAGATGGTGTCAATGCGCGTGGTGAACACAGTAATCTTGCCTGCTGTTTTCGCATCTTCTCGCGCGGGCAGTACTGTTGTTCCTTTCCTGCGCTGCGACCGCTCGTCTTCCGGCACGCTGGTGTCATCTTCTACTGCAAACTCGACCTCCGCGCCCTCGCTGCGGCCAATCCAGTTGCGCTGCATGGTCCGGACCTTCTCCGGCCAGCCATCGAGCTTTTGCAGATCGTCGAGCAGTTCCTGGGCGTAATTCGTAATGCGCAGAAACCACTGTTCCAGATCGCGCTGCTCCACGATGGTGTCTTCATGGCGCCAGCAGCGGCCGTTCACGACCTGCTCGTTCGCAAGGACCGTAGCGCATTCCGGGCACCAGTTGACCTTGCTCTTTTTGCGATAGGCCAGCCCCTTCTCAAACATGCGGATGAAAAACCACTGGTTCCAGCGGTAGTAGTCGGGCAGACAGGTGGTGACTTCGTTGCGCCAGTCGTAGCTGAAGCCAATTCGCAGCATCTGCCGCTTCATGGCGGCGATGTTGGAGAGGGTCCACTCGCGCGGAGGCGTGTTGTTTTTAAGCGCCGCGTTTTCTGCGGGAAGGCCGAAGGCATCCCATCCCATAGGGTGTAAAACGTTGTAGCCCTGCATCCACATATAGCGGGCGAGTGCGTCTCCAATGGAGTAGTTGCGCACGTGTCCCATGTGGAGCTGGCCTGAGGGGTACGGCAGCATTTCCAGTACGTAGTACTTGGGCTTTTCGCTGGAGGCTGGCTCCGTGGCGTACAGGTCGGGCTGCGCGGCCCAGCGCTCCTGCCAGCGCGGTTCAATCTCAGCCGGATTGTAGCGGTATTCTTTGGCGGCCGCCGCGGGGGCAGCTTCTGGCTTGCTTGACGACATGGATTTATTTTACCGGGAAGGCGACTGCGGCCAGCGAACGCAGCCGGGCCACGTTCCGTTCGTCATCTCCTGGCTCATCCACGGGCGTTTCCGCGATAAAGGCGCAATGAACGAAGCGTTCGTCGTGTAAGAGGCGCCGGAAAGCATCGGATCCTATCGTCCCCTCGCCAATGTGCTGGTGGCGGTCGAGATTTGACCCGCGGGCGGCCCTGGCGTCATTCATATGCCAGACGTGAACATGCTTGAGACCTATGGTTTCTTCGATTTGCCGAACGGTCTGTTCGTATCCATCTGGCGTGACGATGTCGTATCCGGCCACATGCGTGTGACAGGTATCGAGGCACGAGCCGACGGGGGCTATGTCGCGCAGGCGGTGCATCAGTTCGGCGACCTGCTCAAAATTGCCGCCAAGCGAGAACTCGGCCCCGGCGGTGTTCTCAATCAGAATTTTGAAGTGGCTCGTGTGCCAGTCGAGTCCATCGAGCGCGCGCTCGACGGACTCAGCAGCGAGCAGCAGCCCTTGTTCGCGAGTCAACCCGCGCCATGAGCCGGGATGCAGTACCAGATATTCCGCGCCCAGGGCGAGAGCGCGTTCCACTTCGCCGTGAAATGCAGTGATGGACTTGCTGCGCACCTCTTCTGACTGGCTGCACAGATTTACCAGGTAGTTGGTGTGGATGACCAGGGGCGAGCAGCCGTATTTCTCACGTAATTCACGCATGCGCTCGCAGTGTGCAGGTTCAATATGCGCAGGGCGCCACATGCGCGGGCTGGAGGAGAAAATCTGGAAGGTGTTTGCGCCGATGGCCTGAGCTCGTTCGGCAGCCATGTAAACGCCTCCGGCAGTAGAAAGGTGTATACCAATGCGTACAAGATTCTTGTTCATCTCAAATCAATAAAAGTAATAGACTATACAGCTATACAAGAGACAATCTATGCGAACAATTCTGACTGCCGAAAAGCTGCTTGCTCCAGAGGAGATCCTCCGTCATCCAACCGTTGTTATTGAGGACGGGGCCATCACGAGCATTCTATCTCGCGACGAAGGCCCGGTTCCGGAGGGGCGGCGGCTGGATTTTCGTGGAGCGCTGCTGGTCCCTGCATATTTTGATGTCCATTTTCACGGGAGCGCCGGCAGTGATGTGATGGAAGCCACTGAAGACGCGCTGAATACGATAGGTGGCTTTCTTACAAAGCATGGAGTGGGTGCCTACTTTGCGACAACGGTTACCGCTCCGGTGGATGCGACGCTGCAATCTCTTAGTGGGCTGGCGAAGCTCATCGGAAAGGACCTGAAAGGTGCACGGCCTGTCGGCATTCACATTGAGGGGCCATTTATATCGCACTCTAAACGGGGAGCGCACCCAGAGCAGGAGATCCGACGGCCATCTGTTGCACTATTTAATCGCATGTGGGAGGCCGCTGAAGGCCATATTCGCCTGATGACCATTGCGCCGGAGCTTCCCGGCGCGATTGAGGTGATTGAACGCGCAGTGTCGCTGGGTGTCCGTGTGAGTCTTGGACACAGCAACGCGTCGAGTGAGGAGACATTGCGCGGAGTGCAGTCCGGCGCCGTATCGGCGACGCATATCTTCAATGCCATGCGGCGCTTTGATCATCGCGATCCCGGGATTCTGGGTGTGGTGCTGGAGCGCGATGAGCTATTTGCGGAAATCATATGCGATGGTCTGCATGTTCATCCCACAGTCGTTCGTATGTTCTGGAGGGCGAAAGGGGCCGATCGCGCCATTCTGATCACTGACGCGATGAGCGCCACGGGAATGCCTGACGGCAACTACAAGCTGGGCGAACTTGATGTTCGGGTGAAAAACGGCAAGTGCATTATTGGCGAAGACACACTCGCAGGCAGCACGCTGACTCTCGACAGAGGCATTAGAAATTTTGCGGAGTTTGCAGGCGTAGAAATTGGCACCGCGGTTACTCTTGCCTCGCGCAATCCGGCACGCATGACTGGGCTCGATTCACAGATTGGTGCGCTCGAGGCGGGGCGCCGGGCAGATATCACGGTCCTCTCCCCGAAAGGTGAGGTCATTGAAACCATCCTTCGCGGACAACGAATGATGGGCAGTTAGGAGCCCGGCTGTTATTTCATCTGTTCATGAATGTTGTTCCAGGAGCTCCGCAATGCTCATATGCCTGCGTTCCCGCGCATAGTCCAAGGCTGTCCTGCCCTGGTCGCATCGTGTATCGGTGCGTGCTCCGTGTGCAAGCAGGACCTGCACAATCTCTTTCTTGCCAGCAGAGGCGGCCTGAATCAGCGGAGTAAATCCCCCATGCTGGGTTGCGTTCACATCTGCACCTGCTTCGATCAACGCACGCACTGCATCTGCTGAGTTGTTGAGCGCAACACAGGCGTGCAGCGGCTGGTTGCGCAAGGGATTATGCGAGACCTGGTGCGCGTGCGCTCCGTGCTCGATGAGCAGCGTTACAGCTTCCGGTCTGGCAAAGGCGGCGGCCAGATGTAGCGGCGTCCAGCCATCGGCTGAAACGGCGCGTGCTTGTGTGGCATCTGTTGCAATCAGCGCATGAAGGCGGGCACAATCGCCTACTGCCGCCGCTTCAAAGATGTCCAGATCTCCGCAGTGCGCCCGGAGAAAATCCCGGATGACGGTCTGCTGCGTGTATACCGCAAGCATCAGGGCAGAGAGACCCTGGGCGTCGCGCGAACGGGCCAATTGCGGCTGCGTACCTACGAGTTCAGCAATTTCGGCGGCCTTCCCCTGGCGAATCAGATCAAATAGATGCTGGCCCATGCGCCGAGTATATCGCTCCGGCCTTACTGAAAGAGTTTGTAACGACCGTGGATTTCCTGCTTTGGCTTCTCCCTGTGCTCCACTTGGGAGTAGTCTCATTGAAGGAGATTCAGGATGCAGGCAAGATACGTCGAGATCAGGAAGCCTGGAGCGCCGCTGGAAGTTATCACCCGTGAAGTGCCTGGGCCAAAAGCGGGCGAAGTACGAGTCCGGGTACAGGCGTGCGGAGTGTGCCACAGCGATTCTGTCACCAAAGAAGGCATTTTCCCGTTTATTCAATATCCACGTGTGCCGGGGCATGAAATTGTCGGCCTCGTTGACGCGGTGGGAGACGGTGTTCCGCAATGGAAGGCCGGGCAGCGGGTTGGCATTGGGTGGTTTGGAGGCCACTGTGGCCGTTGTGGGCCCTGCCGTCGCGGAGATATGGTCGCCTGCAGAAATCCGATGATTCCGGGTGTCACCTACGATGGCGGATATGCCGATTACGTCATCGCCCCGGCAGAAGCATTGGCGGCGGTGCCCGATGCACTGCAGAGCGCAGAAGCCGCGCCTCTTCTCTGCGCCGGAATCACCACCTTCAACTCGCTGCGAAATACAGGAGCGCGGCCGCCGGACCTGGTCGCCGTTCTGGGCATGGGTGGACTCGGGCACCTGGGCGTGCAGTTCGCGGCAAAAATGGGCTTCACCACTGTTGCTATTGCTCGCGGGCAGGACAAGGCAAAATTCGCGCACGAGCTTGGTGCGCACCACTACATTGACAGTTCCGCAGAAAACGTCGCCCAGGCATTGCAGAAGCTGGACGGGGCGCGGGTAATTCTGGCAACAGTGACGGATGCTGGCGCAATGTCAGCCGCGATCGGAGGACTGGGGCATCAGGGCGAATTTGTCGTCCTGGGAGTGCCGAGCGATCCGGTCCAGATCCATACCGGGCCGCTTGTAATGCAGCGTCAGTCCGTGCGCGGATGGCCGAGCGGGACCTCAATTGATTCAGAAGACACGCTGAAGTTCAGCGCGCTGTCCGGAGTCCTTCCTCTGATTGAAAAGTATCCTCTCGACCGCGCGGCCGAAGCTTACGAGCGAATGATGAGCGGCAAAGCGAGGTTCAGGGTAGTGATTGAGACAGGCGCGTAAATAGGGGGCGAGGTTTGCTGGCAATAGCTTCTCCTCTCCCCTCTTTGTCCTGTCCCCACCCCATGCGATACTCAAAGAGAATGTACAAGCGCGTGGTTTTAAAGCTCTCAGGGGAAGCGCTGGCCGCCGGGCGTGGCTTTGGCGTGGACGGGACCCGGATCCATGAGATTGCGGGGGAGATTGCCGAAGTACGCGAGCTGGGCGTGGACGTGGGAATTGTTGTGGGCGGCGGCAATTTCTTTCGCGGTGTTACGCAGGCCAAGGAGATGGACCGCGTTTCGGCTGACCACATGGGCATGCTGGCGACCGTCATCAATGCGCTGGCGATTCAGGATGCTCTGGAAAAGCAGGGCTGCCATGCGCGCGTCATGTCAGCCATTGAAATGCCCCAGGTCTGCGAGCCGTATATTCGCCGTCGTGCCATCCTGCACCTGGAAAAGGGCCGCGTGGTGATCTTTGCCGCCGGAACCGGAAATCCGTATTTTTCCACAGATACTGCAGCTTCGCTGCGCGCCATGGAGATCAAGGCGGACGTCTTACTGAAAGCGACCAAGGTCGAGGGCATCTTTGACGCCGACCCGGTCATCAAAACTGACGCTGTGAAATTTGAGCAGATTACCTACATGGAAATTCTGCGGCTGGGGTTAAAGGTAATGGACACCACTGCGGTAAGCCTGTGCAAAGACAACAATCTGCCCATGATTATCTTCAACATGAGCCAGCCGGGGAACATCCGCCGCGTGATTTGCGGGGAGAAAGTCGGCTCACTGGTGACTGCCTGAGCGCGCAACCGCACATTGCGGAGATTCCTGTTGCGGTACTCGAACCGCACGAAGCCCTGCACCAGCCGTCTCAACAACCGAAGAAGATCAGCAAACCGAGATTGCCGGCGCTTTCGGGCCTGCGCGCCTTTGCTGCGCTGAACATTGTTTTTTTTCACTTCTCAGACCCAAAGTGGTTTGGACCATTTGCTCCTATTGTGGACAATGGCTACACCTCGGTCAGCTTTTTTCTGCTGATGTCCGGTTTCATTCTGGCCTATAACTACAGCGACCGCGCACGGCAGGGGCAGCTTAAGGCCACACGCTTCTGGATGGCCCGCCTTTCGCGTTTGTATCCGGTATATCTGTTTGCGCTGCTGGTGTCAGTCGGCATGCTAATCGAAGAGTGGCACGTGCGCAGTGTGGGCGAATTTGTCCTGGGAGCTACGCTGACGCCACTGCTATTGCAGGGATGGGTTCCTAAGCTCGCCACCTTCTGGAACACACCGGCCTGGACGATGTGTACCGAGGCCTTTTTTTACCTGATCTTTCCCGCTGTGATTCTGTGGCGCAGGCCAAAGCATTGGCGTGGACTGATAGCTTTGCTGTTCGCGCTGTGGGCTGCGGGAATGGTGCTGCCGGCGCTCTATACCATTTTTCAGCCAGACGGGCAGCATCCGGGACGGTATACAGATAGTTTCTGGATTCGGGCGCTGAAGTTTTCTCCGCCGCCGCATGTTCCGTCCTTCTTGTTTGGGATTGTACTGGCAGACGTGGATGCTCTGATTGCACGTGAATCGCGTATGCGTCTATGGCTGGGTGCCCTTGGCGTTGCCGGGTTGTACGTGATCCTGTATTACGGCGACCACATGCCTTACGCCATGATGCACGACGGCCTGTTGATGCCGCTGTTTGCGCTGGCGATTCTGGGGCTGGCCGGACGCAACATGATTGCCCACTTTTTTGGATTCGCGCCATTTGTGGCCATAGGGCAGGCCAGCTACTGCCTCTATATCCTGCACTTTAATCTGTGGGACATCATCCATAAATCGCATGTACTGGATAACATGCACCTGTCGGCCTTCGACCCCTGGATCAGTTATTTTCTGCTGACTGCCGCAGCCCTGCTAACGATGAAATTTGTGGAGCGTCCGGCGCAGTCTTGGATCCGGAGAAGGATTCCCGAATAAGAGCTAAACGGGTACTTCAGTCAATGAGGACACAACGCAGTTGCGGCCGCGGTTCTTGGCTGCGTACAGCGCACGGTCGGCATTTCGGAGAAGTTCGACCAGAGAGCCTCCATGCTCAGGGTAGACAGCAACGCCAACGGTGGTTTCACGCAGGGTTTCACCCCGGAAACGGAGCTGCAGGCCCTGGACCCGTTTACGGATTTCCTCTGCCCGCATCTTTGCGGCTTCAGCGTTGGTGTCCGGCAGGATGATGACGAATTCCTCGCCGCCGTATCGGCAGATGATGTCTTCAGCCCGGACAACGCTTCTGAACACTTCGGCAATTTCGCGAAGAACGAAGTCTCCAGC
The DNA here is from genome assembly GCA_021323655.1 of Acidobacteriaceae bacterium. GTDB lineage: Bacteria > Acidobacteriota > Terriglobia > Terriglobales > Acidobacteriaceae > Pseudacidobacterium. The sequence continues at coordinate 76,982 of JAJPKO010000027.1, read as the reverse complement.
TTCGTGGCCGAAGGTGTCGTTGAAGTGTTTGAAGTAGTCCACATCATATGAGAACGGCCAGCTCTGAACGGCTTCTTGCGGCACGACGAATTTCACGGTCGAGAGAAATTTCCATGAAGTGGCGGTTAAAGAGGTTGGTAAGACCATCACGAATGGATTGGTGCTCAAGACGGGCGCGAAGATTCAGGCTGCCAAAAAAGACAGCTGCTACTTTTGTGATACTTTTGAGTGCTTCGACCTTCGCTTCCATCTGTTGCATGTCCGGGGTGGATGGGCACTCTACGTAAAGAATGCCGAGAGTGTCTCCGTGGGCAGCCAGCGGCAGGCACAGGTAATTTTCCGGAGGCACGCCGACAAAATGGTCGCAGTCAATTTCGGGCTGGTCGGGCTTGCGCCAGCGTACCTGACCGCCGCGAAGGCCACAGCAGGCATCGAGCGGAAACCCTTCCAGAATATGGGTAAGCCCATCGGATGCCGCGGCCAGTTCCACCATCTGCCGTGAATTGTTGATCATCAACAAGGCAATGCTGGCGGAGGGCAGCAACTGGGAGCAGCGGCGGACCGTGACCTGATAGGCCTGCGTAACGTGAGTGCATAATTGCAGCTCTTCTCTTGTATCTGCCAGCAGGGCCGATTCGATGGCGCGCTCTTTCATGAGATGGACCGTTGCCGCCAATTGAGCATTTGCAGTTGAAATTTCCTGCTCGGACTTAAACTGATGGGCGGCATCGCGCACCAGGAAGCCGAACAAAACCAGCTGCGCAGATCGTCAGAATCTTTCTCACTGAAATAAAGTCTGCTGGTCAGGTCAAGCCGGTCCAGACGCTGAGAAGTCAGCTGAAGAGTGCTGAGCACTTCCTGAGAGTGCTCTTCCCAGTCGCGCGCAGAAAGCAGGCTTCTCGTGGTGTGATACACGAGCAGTGCGGCTGCGCCTTGGAAGATGACAGATCCCAGAGCTCCCAGACCCAGAAGAAACATGGTCCTGTTTCTGGATTTCAGCGGAGATGTGTTCAGGTTTTCCAAAGCCGACGTTTAAAAAGTGTATCCAGATTTGAAGGCGGCCACCAGAAAATAAAATGCTGATGGATGACGATGCTTCTTTCTGGAAATTGCAGGTAGGCTCCCGTGCATCTCCTGTCCCTGCTACACTGAGAGGTTTTGTTATGAAAGAACCTACCACTCTTCAGCCCGTTCGCAGTCTGCGCGTTGCCGAGAACATAACCGAACTGATGGGCCAGACGCCTATGTTGCATCTGGGGCGGACCGTAGCTCCTGAGATGGCGGATGTTTACGCCAAGCTGGAGTTTCTGAACCCCGGAGGCAGCGTGAAAGACCGCGCGGCGCTGGGCATGATTCTTGATGCAGAAGCTCGGGGCATTCTGAAGCCGGGCTCAACGATTGTGGAAGCTACAGCCGGAAATACCGGAGTGGGACTGGCTCTGGTAGGTGTGAACCGCGGATATAAGGTTGTACTTTTTGTTCCTGAAGGCTATGCCGAAGAAAAGTGCATGCTGATGAGGGGATTTGGCGCTACCGTGGTACGCACCCCGGAAGCCGAGGGCATGAGCGGAGCCATTCGCCGGGCGTTGGTCCTGGCAAAGACAGATGCGAGTATCTTCCCGGCCATGCAGTTCGATAATCAGGCCAACCCTCGGTTCCATTACGAAACGACGGCGCAGGAGCTGTGGGAGCAGATGGAAGGCCGCCTGGATGCGTTTGTGGCAGGAGTTGGGACGGGAGGGACGTTTTCCGGGATCGCACGCCTGCTAAAAGAAAAAGATCCGCGCATCCTGACGGTCGCGGTAGAAACAGAAGGCTCTGTGCTGCAAGGCGGCGAGCCGGGGCCGCACAAGGTGGAAGGCATTGGCGTATCGTTTGTACCCAAAACATTTGACCGCGACGTGGCTGATGAAATTGTCCGCGTGATGGATGCTGAAGCATTCGCTATGGTCAGGCGTCTTGCCGCAGAAGAAGGCGTGCTCGCCGGGTCAAGCGCAGGGGCAAACGTGCATGCTGCTCTGGCCGTTGCAAAACGGCTTGGCCCCGGGAAGCGGATTGCTACCATTGTTCCGGATTCAGCAGAACGGTATCTTTCCAAGAAGATTTTCGAGGAATAGCTGTCCGGTCATACTCACCTCATCCATTTAAACTTGGAATCATGGCCATGTCGAAATCAAACTCCGGTTTTTCCACCCGTGCCATTCATGCTGGACAGGCCCCTGATCCCCAGACGGGTGCTGTCAGTGTGCCGCTGTATCTGACTTCCACTTACGCCCAGGAAGAGGTGGGTAAGCACAAAGGATGGGACTACTCCCGCGCCGGAAATCCCACTCGCGACGCACTGGAAGCCAGTCTTGCATCGCTAGAAGGCGGCGCAAATGCGTGCGCCTTTGGCAGCGGAATGGCAGCCATCATGGCGCTGGTCACTATGCTGAAATCCGGTGACCATGTGGTTTGCGGCGAGAATGTGTATGGCGGCACAACGCGGCTCTTTAACCAGATCGTGGTGAATTATGGCATTGAGTTCACCTATGTGGACACATCAGACCCGGAAAATGTGCGGCGCGCGATCCGGCCATCTACAAAACTCGTTCATATCGAGACACCGACCAATCCGCTGATGACACTGACGGACATTCGCGCCGTCGCTGACATTTGCCATGAGCACGGAATTGATATGAGCGTGGACAACACGTTTATGTCGCCATATTTACAGCGTCCGATTGAGCTTGGCGCGGATATCGTGATGCATTCCACGACGAAGTTTCTGAATGGGCACAGCGACGGGTTGGGCGGAGTATTGGTTGGTACCAGGCCGGAGCATAAAGAGCGGTTTGGGTTTGTGCAGAAGTCCACAGGCGGCATTCTTGCTCCATTTGAATGCTGGCTGGTGCTGCGTGGTGTGAAGACACTTGCGGTGCGCATGAAGCAGCATGACGAGAATGGCCGCAGGATCGCAGAATTTCTGGCGAAACACCCTAAAGTGAAGAAGGTCTTCTATCCCGGATTGCCGGACCATCCGCAGTACGAGCTGGCCAAGAAGCAGGCTTATGGTTTCGGCTCCATGATGTCATTCGAAACGGGATCGTTTGAGAATGCAAAGACCCTGCTTAAGAATGTGCGGCTTTGCACGCTGGGGGAATCGCTGGGCGGGGTGGAGAGCCTGATTTCGCACCCTGCAACCATGACCCACGCAGCAACAGGCGCGGAGATGCGGGCCAGGCTAGGCATCACCGATGGGCTGGTGCGCCTGTCAGTTGGAATTGAGGACGTAGACGATCTCATTGCGGACCTCGATCAGGCCCTGGCGAAGTTGTGAAGAAGGCGATCGTTTCCTGGAGCAGCGGGAAGGACAGCGCCTGGGCACTGCACATTCTGCAACAATCCGGCGAATACCAAATCGCCGGATTGCTCGCCGCTTTGAATACAGCGTTTGATCGCGTGGCCATGCACGGCACACGACGTGAAGTGCTGGAGGCGCAAGCCGCAGCGGCTGGATTGCCCTTGTGGACCGTTCCTTTGCCGTGGCCCTGCTCCAACCAGATGTATGAGTACGCGATGAGCGGGGCGTGCGCGAGGGCGGTTGCGGAGGGAGTCGAAGTGATTGCCTTCGGAGACCTCTTTCTGGAGGATGTGCGGCGTTATCGTGAAGAACGTCTTGCGGGCTCTGGTCTGACGCCCATCTTTCCGTTATGGGGCAAGAACACCAGGCTGCTGGCGGAAGAGATGGCTTCTGCCGGGATGAAAGCGCGTATCGTGTGCATTGATCCGCGAAAATTACCGGGCGATTTCGCTGGACGCAATTACGGCGAGGGCCTGTTGCGGGAGTTTCCAGACGGTGTTGATCCGTGCGGGGAGAATGGCGAGTTTCACACCTGTGTTTACGGCGGGCCTATGTTCCAGAAAGAGATTGCAGTCACAAGCGGCGAAGTAGTGGAGCGAGACGGGTTTGTCTTTGCAGATGTGCTGCTGGGTTCCATGCGCTGATAGAGTAATCACAGCATTCTGAAATGTTCGCAAAAGCACAACGGGTACATTTTATTGGGATTGGCGGCATCGGCATGAGTGGCATTGCCGAGATACTGCTGAATCTTGGCTATGCCGTTTCTGGCTCGGACCTTCGGCGTTCTCCCATTACTGAACGGCTGGCTTCACTTGGCGCGACGGTATTTGAAGGCCACGCGGCGGCCAATGTGATCGGCTCGGGCGTTGTCGTCACCAGTTCTGCTGTGAATGAGCAGAATCCAGAAGTAGCAGAGGCGCGGACGCGCAAGATCCCTGTCATCCAGCGCGCTGAGATGCTGGCTGAGCTGATGCGGCTGAAATATGGCATTGCTGTTGCAGGAATGCATGGCAAGACCACGACGACCTCCATGATTGCCACCGTGCTTGCGGCAGGCGGGCTGGATCCGACCGTCGTGGTTGGCGGACGCGTGGATGCGCTTGGGTCGAATGCGCGTCTGGGAAAGTCGCAGTATCTGGTGGCAGAAGCTGATGAGAGCGACCGTTCGTTCCTGAAGCTGTCTCCGATTCTGGCCGTGGTCACCAATCTCGACCGCGAGCACATGGATTGCTATCGCGACATTGGCGATGTGGAAGATGCCTTTCTGGAATTCATGGATCGCGTACCTTTCTACGGGAGCTGCGTTGCATGTGTGGACAATCCGCAACTTGCCGGGATTCTGCCGCGCGTCCGGCGGCGCGTATTTACGTATGGGATGGACCCCAAGGCAGACTTTGTTACGCGGGTGCTGGCTGACAGACGCTTTGAGGTGGCTGCGGATGGACAGGTCTTTGGCCCATTCCAGCTGCAGGTGCCGGGAAGACACAATGTTCTGAATGCGACGGCGGCGGTTGCGATTGCTGCGCAGCTTGAGATCAAACCGGCCGCGATTATCGAAGGGCTGAACAGCTTTCGCGGAGTAGACCGCCGTTTCCAGACGAAAGGCTGCGAGCGCGGGGTGACCGTAATTGATGATTACGGACACCATCCGACGGAGATCCGCGCCACCTTGCGAGCGGCAAAGGAATGCGGGTACGGCAAAGTGCATGTCATCTTCCAGCCGCACCGCTACACGCGGACCCGCGACCTGATGGAGGAGTTCCAGACTGCATTTGGGGATGCCGACACGCTGGAGGTGCTCGACATTTATGCGGCCAGCGAGGAGCCTATTCCCGGAATTACCGCGAAGGAACTGGTGGCGGGAATGAAGCATCCGGAGGTCCATTATGCAGCGACCACGGAAGAGGCCATCGAACGCGCAGTGGCACACGCGGACAAAGGCGACGCCATTCTGACGCTGGGAGCGGGGAATATCTCGCAGCTTGCTCCGGTAGTGCTGGAAAAACTGACGGCCAGCAGGGCCTAGTGTTCGGTTCGTTGCAGGACCACGATACTTTCCAGGTACGGACGGGTATGCATGACCTGCTTGTGAATGATTATGAATTGCATCCGTGCAGTATCCCTTAAAGACGAAAGACCAAGCGCTGCGGTACCCTGAATATGTGTTTTCGAAGCACATCTTCGATCTACTGCTGGGGCTGGGAATACTCGGCCTGATCAGTTCGACTGTCTTTCAGGGGATGGTCTTTGCCGGGGTACTGCGGTTTGGCAGGGCTGGCAAAGAGCGGAAGGACTTTTTGCCTCCGGTAAGCCTGCTCAAACCATTGCATGGGGAAGAACCGAATCTGGAGGCCCACATTGCCACGTTCTTTGAGCAGGACTATCCCAACTATGAAGTCCTTTTCTGCGCGCGGGCGGCAGACGATCCTGGATTGCTGATTGCGCGGCGCGTGGCGGCGCGTTACCCGCATGTTCGGGCAAAGTTTCTCTGTACCGGAGAAGAGACCTACATCAATGCCAAGGTGTCCTCGCTCGAAAAGATGGCAGCGGCAGCCAGCACGGATATCTTCATCATCAGTGACAGCGACGTGCGCGTCACGCCGAACTATATCCGAGAGGTTGTGGCTCCGTTTGCGCGGAAGAATGTCGGTGCGGTGACCTGCCTTTATCGTGGTGTGGCGGACGAGGGCCTGTGGTCCATGCTGGAGGCGGCAGGCATGTCCATTGAAATGACCTCTGGCGTGCTGGTGGCCAACATGATGGAAGGCATGAAGTTTGCTCTTGGTCCTACAATGGCGGTACGACGCGAGTGCGTAAGGGAATGGGGTGGGTTTGGCCGCCTCGGTCCGTATTGCTCTGACGATTTTCTGCTGGGCAACTGGGTTGCCGCGAACGGGTATGAAGTCGTGCTTTCAGAGCATGTGATTGATCATGTGGTGCTGAACCTGAGTCTGGATGCTTCGGTGAAGCACCAGGTCCGGTGGATGAAGTCCACACGCTTTTCGCGTCCGAAGGGGCACTTTGGTACAGCTTTGACCTTTGCGGTGCCGTTTGGACTGCTGGCTTTTGTGTCTGGCCTGTGGCTGGACATGCCTCATCTGGCGTGGCTGCTGCTGGCGTGGAGCGTTGTGGCCCGGGTGGTGATGGCGCTGGTGGTTGGCGCAGCGGTGGTCAAGGAGCGCCATCTGCTGCGGACAGCGCTGCTTTACCCAGTGCGTGACCTGCTGGGCTTCTTCTACTGGGCGGCGAGTTATACCAGCAACCATATCGTATGGCGGGGGCAGGTATATCGCCTGGCGCAGGATGGATTGATGCTGCCTGCCTCCGAATCTGCGCCAGAACGCGAGCCTGTTGTTACGGCGTAGTCCCTTACTCAACTGCTTATTCGGAAACGCCTTCTCTATTCGAATTCGATTTCAGGGCCGAGTTCTTCTCCTTCCGGAGTCAGAGTCAGCTCGTGAACGGGGTGGGGGGCGACGATTGATTCTTCAGTGCAATTTTTTGATGCTATCTGGAAGCCGTAGATGAGAAGGCTGGCGCGTTTTGTGTCTATCTGGTTGGCGGCCAGGGCTCGCAATACCTGAGAGAGACCGATCTGAACAGCGCTGCGATCTTCGAGGACAGGAAGCGCAAGAGTGGCTGCTTCCTGTGCGGGGGCCATGGATTCATTGTCAACAGCTGCTGCGGGTACGATGCTCGCCATTTGCCGGCGGACATGAAGGTGGAAGTAACAAAGGCGATGTCCACGAATGGCGATGGCCCGGCACTTGGCTCCGTTCGGACGGACATGCTGGCATTCGGTGTAGACATATGGCTGAATGGCGGACATGGTGAGTACCCCTCCCCCTCCCTTATCGGGAGCAGTTTTATTTGTTTTCAATGACTTAGCGGGGGATCATCCCCCGCTATCCTATTGATTCTGCTGGAGTTAATGCCTAACTAGTGTTTTCAACAACTTACGAGGGGGTTGGCCTCGTGAGCTGTAAAAGAAAACGCCCGCAAGCGCGGGCGCTGGTTGGAACTTTGGTTCTTATTTTCAGGATAACAAATTGGGTGGAAATTACCGGCCATGCGTGGTTGTAAATAACTTATTTATTTTGTGCGGGTTAACTGGAAAGTTTCGGGGAAGAGGGCTTGACAAGAATTTTCCACAGGGGGAGCGGACGGGGATGGGCCCAGGTCAGCTTCGTGAACCTGGGGCGCCCGGCTTTGCTCAGATGACGAAACTGAAGATATTCCGCAGATAGCTTTCATCTTCAGCCGTTACAGGGGCCTGTCGGTATAGAGCGTCTTGTCGGAGACTTCCTGCAATTTGTAGAGACGGCCGTGCAGAATCTGCTCGACGTGGGCGTTGTATTCTCCGGGCACAAAGAGGAACTTTCGTGGCCCGGTATCCCACATCGGCAGAAGGTCTTTATCGTCCAGGAAAATGTGCGGTGCGTCGGGATAATTTGCGCCCCAGATCATGGAGCTGCCGAAGGTTTGTTGGGGGTGGTCGCTGTCTGGCTCGAAATATGAGTTTGTGCCGTGTACAAGCAGTGCTTGTCTTTGCGTGTAGAAGATGACAGACGAACCGTCGGCCTGGTCGCCGTAGATGAGCAACTGGTCTGCGGGCGATGCGAGGCGGTTGATCGTGTCCGCCATCGTACGCGAGGAGAGCATGGGGCCAAAGCGTACGAAGGCAATGTGGGCCGCGATGAGAAAGACGGCAGCAGTAAATGCGACAGAGACAGTGGACTCAAATGCGTGTCCGCGTTTGCGGAGGACCCAGGCCACGAGCGGGCCAATGAGCAGCGCAACTGCGGCAAGCGCCGCGGGCAGGCGCAGAGCGGCGAAGGACGGGCCGGTGAGGTCGAACAAGTGGGACGTTGCGAGCGAATAATCGCCTACTCCGCGATGGGCGAGCAGTGTTCCAATGTCCGGCACATAGGGCAGATTGCGGCTACTCCACAGTCCTGCGGTGAGGGCCATTGCCGCAACTATGCCAACAATGGCGAAGGCCGCGTGTGCTCCAGTGAGCCATTTGCTGCGGTTGTTGATCCAGCGTCCTGCATCGGGAGTTTCTTCAATGGAAGCGAGCGAGCCGGCGGTCAGCAGGAGGATGGGAAAATAAGCGGGCCAGGTGTAGTACTCCTGGTTGGTGGAGATGGAGAAGAAGACCAGAATGAACGCGGCGTAGATAAGCAGCAGAAGGCCTGTGCGTGCGCGGAAACGGACGCGGGCGGCCATGCGGGCGGCCTCATAGGCAGTACTTTTGGGGTCAAGGAAGTGCAGGGTGTTTGAGGCGTCGTAGCGGACATCGGCCCAGAAGATTCTGCGATTGCGCCACGCGCGGCGGATGGCGACGGGAAAATAGAGGCTCCAGGGAAAGAGCCAGGCGAGTTGGCCGATCCAGAAGACCCAGACGGGCTGCTTGTTGTAGTCGTGCGGGTAGCGCTTGCCGAGAAAACGGAGGAAGTGCTCGTTGATGAAATAGAAATAGAAGAAGCCGTGGACGTGGCCGGGCGCAGGAACGTTGCCGACGGGATTGCCATGGTCCGGGTTGCGGATGCCGGCCAGGATGTGCCACGGTGCGGCAATGGCGAGAAACAGCAGCAGGCCGGTGATGGGGCGAAGCTGCCGCCACTTGCGCCACTCGCCCGTAATGACCAGATAAGGAAGGACCGCGGCGAGAAAGAAGACGGGGGCAATGAGACCTTTCGCCAGCGCTGCGATGGCGAGCGATGCGTACATGACATAGATCCGTGTGGGTCGGCGGTCATCCAGTCCGGTGAGAAAGCAATAGAGGGCCAGTGCGATGAAGAACGTCAGGATGGATTCGGGAATGAAGAAGCGCGTCCACAGAAAGACGCCAAGGCTGGTGAGCATGCCCAGTGCGGCATAGAAGGCAGCGCGATCTCCATAAGCGCGGTGTGCCCACAGCCAGGCGAGAATGGCGCAGGCGAGCACGCCGAGCGTTTCCGGAAGGTGCGTGGCAAAGACATTGTAGCCGAAGATGTGGTAATCCACTGCGGCCATCCAATAAGGGAGCGGGGGTTTTTCCAGATAGCGGATGCCGTTCACGTAGAGCGTGACCCAGTCGCCGGATTTGGCCATGTGCTGCGCGGCATTGGCGTGGGTTGCGTCGGCGTCATCCAATAATGGAGGCGAAAAGAGCGCGGCGAAGTGCACTGCGAGAAAGACCAGCAGAAGCAGCGTCCAGCTCCTGGAGACGGACGAAAGAAGCGCGGGTTTGCGAGGATGGACCCCGGGCAAAGTAGATTCAGCCATGATGTTTTCGAAGCTTTAGGATATCAGTGTGACGGGCAGAGCAGCGTCGGGGCGAGATGCGCACTTGCAGAAACTGATTGCGGCCTTGCGCGGCAATCTGGAGAAGTGCGCCGCGGACCCGGATGTGGACCCGGTCCACGATTTGCGCACGGGAACGCGACGCGTGCAGGCGATGGTGGAAGCGATGCTGCGCGAGCGGAAGGATGCCGCGCTGGAAGAAGCGGCAGAGCGCTGGCTGGATCTGCTGAAGAAGTTGCGCCGCGCGGCCGCCCCGGTGCGCGACCTGGATGTGCATCGCAAACTTCTGCGCAAGCTGATGAAGTATGGAAGCGACCATGCAGGCGCCGGGCAGATTGTGAAGACCGGTAGCGGAGCCGTGACAGCACCTGTGCCGGACGTGATAGAGGCCCCTGCAACGGAACTTCCTGTAAGCGCGGTAGAAAAGCAGGCAGATGATCTGGACGCGTGGCTGCACCATGCGCGGCAACATCGGGCGGCGGCGCTGAGGAAGAAGGCGGCGAAGTGGCTGCCGAAGTTCGACGAAGAAGCCGCGGCGCTGCATGCGGCCATGGGCGCCTCACGTAGTCCCAGACGCAGGGCGCAGAGTGCTGCGGTGGTGGCGCTGGAGGCATTTGCCCGGCTCGCACATGAGATGCCGCATCTGAATGCGGAGAACCTGCATGATTTTCGCAAAGGTGCGAAAAAGGCGCGATATATTGCTGAGTCCGCAGAAGGCGATGCTCATGCGCAGGCGGTTGGGAAAGCGCTCAAGGAACTGCAGGACGAGATCGGAGACTGGCATGATTGGCTGGTGCTGGCCGAAGAAGCGCAGGCGGCGCTGGACAAGCATGGCGGGGAGTTGATGGCCGTTCTTGCAGATGAGCGGGACCGGCACTTTGTTCTGGCGATGAAGACGGTGCAACGGCTGCGCGGAAAGCTGCTGGGGGAGTTTCTGGCGGTGACGCAGCGCAAAAGAAGAGGGCGTCCATAAGCGGACGCCCTGATGTGCGGTTGTCTGAGGAGCTACTTTTTGGGCGCCTTGTAGCTGCTCTTTATGGTTTCTCCCATGCCCTGCAGCACGCCCTTTACTTCGTTGGCGAAGGGGCCGTTGGGGTCGAGTTCCAGATACTTCTGGTAGGCTTCGACGCATCCCGGAGGAGCGACAATTTTGCCGGTCTTCTGGTCCACGGTGGCCTTGCCGACGAGGGCCTGGCCCTTCAGGTAGTAGGGAATTGGCTTATTGGGATCAGCGGCGATGGCCTTGTCGGCGGCAGCCACGGTGGCGTCAGACTGGCCGGCGCGGCTCATGACGATGGCCTCGTTGCTGTAATACATCCCGGCCTGGGCTGGGTTTATCCTGGCGGCGGCCTCATAGGCGGCCTGCGCATCCTGCACTTTGCCCTGGTTGGCCAGCACTTCGCCAAGCGAGTTGTTGGCGGCGGCCTCGATTTCCGGGTTTGGCTTCTTGCTCTGGCTGTCGAGTTCAATCGCCTTCTTCAGGGAGGTCTCGGCATCCGGCCATTTCTTCTCGCCCGCCTGTGCCGCTCCCAACTCGAGCCAGAGAACAGCAGCGTCCGGCTTGGCCTGGGTGTCCTTCTGCATCAGCTGTTCGGCCTCAGCGTAGTTCTTGTTTTTGTTGTCCTCGCGGGCCTTTTGCAGATCAGCGTTGAGGTTCTTGATGACGGAGTTTTCCTTCATCGCCTCGGCATTCTGCTTTTTCAGCTCTTCGAGTTGCTTGCGCTGCTCGGGTGAGAGCTTGGAGATGTAATCAGCGCGGGTCATGTCGAAATCCTGGAGGGTGTCTTCACCCGCGGTGATTTTCACGTTCTGGAACTGGTCCAGCACCTTGTCGGCGGGTGTATCGGGCCGCCGCAGAGAAACGGTATAGGTGCCGGGGGCAATGCCGTCGCCTTTGTAATCGCCGTTGGCGTCGGCCTTGAAGGTGTACTTGGCGGTCTTGCCACCGTCGTTCGAGAGGGTCACGATGCCGTCGGTCACGGCCACCCCTGCCGGGTCCTGGATATGACCGTGGATTTTCCCGGTCTGCTCCTGTGCAAACACTGGCAGGCATGCCGCAAGCATGAATACCAGCCAGAACTTCATCTTTCTCATGTTTTTCTCCTTCACACGCCCATCCAGCGCGTATTTTTCAAAAATCTGCTCAGGCCGACCGTCTACTGCGGGTCCGGGCCGCTTTCTTATGCATGATGCGCAGCATATGGGATGCGGTCTCGAGTTCCTGCTTCCTCAAAAGCACGGAGTCGCAGGACGCAACTTTCGCATACGCCGCAGGCGGTATCTTCGTCTGAATAGCATGACCACGTTAAATCCAGGGGCGCACCTAATTCAAGGCCGAGCCGCACGATTTCCTTCTTGCGGAGATGGATGAGAGGAGTGACGATTTCGATGTCTCCATTTTTGGTTCCAGTGCGGACAAGTTGCTGAAATGCCTCATAATAGGCCGGACGGCAATCCGGGTATCCGGAACTGTCCTGCTCGACGGCGCCGATAAAAATTCTGTTGGCACCCAGTACCTCGGCCCAGCTTACTGCGGCTGAGAGGAAATGCGCGTTACGGAACGGCACATAGGTGATGGGAATCTCTGCCCCGATCTGGGTATCGTGGGGGGCGTCGGGGACTGCGATCTTCGTGTCTGTAAGCGCGGAGCCGCCGATGCGACGGAAGAGGTCTATTTTCAGGTGGAGGAAATCCTTAAACCCCAGGTGACTGGCCACCGCTTTTGCTGCTGTCAGCTCGCGGGCCTCGGTCCGCTGGCCATAGCTGAAGTGCAGGGCGTATGCGTCATAGTCGTGGGCGGCGAGTGCGGCGCACACACAGGAATCCATGCCTCCAGAGAGGCTCACAACGGCTTTGGGGCGGACGGAGGGCATTCACTTTCATGGTAGCGCAAGGCCAATGCGCCGTTCGATAGGGTGGATCGATTTGCCATAAATGCATCACCTGCCGAATCAAAAGCATCCGAGTAGTGTTAACAGGTTGTTAGGGGTCTGTCCCACGAAAGCCCCCAATCCAAAACACTGAGGGAAATTTATGGTGGTCAGTTCCAGTCCTTCCCGCTCGTTTTTTTTCCGGATGGTCCTTGCCTGCTCTGCCCTGGCAATGACGGCAATTCCATTTACTGCCAAGGCCCAGACCAGCGGGCCTGCTGTGTCCAGTTCATCGGACTACAAGGCTTATCTGAGTGAAGACATTGACGGCGATTCTCTTGCCGCCGCTCCCAACCCTGCGCCGTCTGCGAAGCCGCAGTATGGCCAGACCAACTCGTATCCGTCGTACCAGAACCGCTGGAGCCACGTGGCGTTTGAGGCAGGCGGAGGGTTTAACGCGCCAGTGGGCCATACCACCAACTATGCGACCTATGGTGGAAACATCACCCTGGGAGCAGGGTGGAATTTCAACAAGTGGCTCGGGACGCTGGTGGAGTATCAGTTTATTGCGGACAAAATTCCGGGCCGGACGCTCGCCGCGGTGGGTGCTCCTGGCGGGAATGTGCATGTGTGGTCGTTCACGATTGATCCTATTGTTTACCTGCCCTCGAGGGGCAATTTCGGGGCATACTTTACGGGCGGCGGCGGTTTTTACCGCAAAGTCACTACCTTTACTTCGCCGCAGCCTGTGCTGTATTGCGACTACTTTGGCTTCTGCTATGAGGGTGTCACCAATGTCACAATCGGGCACTTCTCGAGCAACCAGGGCGGCATGAACATTGGCGCCGGGTTTACCTGGAAGGCCTTCGGCCCTGACAGCAATGGCAAACTCTTTGCTGAAGTCCGCTATGTCTGGGTAGATTCGCCGTCTGCCACGGCAACACAGCAGGGCACGGGCAGCTTCGGGACCCTGCCTGTTACCTTTGGCGTCCGCTGGTAGCTTCTATGCATTCTGGGCGGATGGCCTCGTCCGCCCAGACCAGTCACATTGCAGGAAGCGCGACTGCGCTGCCACAATGGTCTTCGGTAACGGAGCAGAATAACCCTGCATTCTTCAGAACTTCATTTGAAACAGGCCATCGCTACAGGCGCAGACAAGCTGCAGGGTATCTCTGCGCAGCCGCGACTGGATGCGGAACTGCTGCTGATGAAGGTGCTCGGATGCGACCGAGCATTCCTGCTGACGCATCCTGATGCACCGCTTGCATCTGGCCAAAGCGAAATTTACGAAGCATGGCTGGACCGGCGTGCCGCCCATGAGCCGATCCAATACATTCTGGGGGAGCAGGAGTTTTTCGGATTGACATTTTCTGTCACGCCCGACGTTCTGATTCCCCGGCCCGAGACGGAGCATCTGGTGGAGGCCCTCCTGGAGCGTGTGCCGCACGGCGAGCCGTTACGCATTGCCGATGTGGGCACCGGCTCAGGGGCCATCGCGGTGGCGCTGGCTGTTTCTCTGCCGCAGGCCGAGGTGGTGGCCCTGGATATTTCGCAACCAGCGCTGGCGATAGCGCGCAGGAATGCGGAACGGCATCATGTCTCCGAGCGCATTCACTTTGTCACATCCGATCTGCTGGCCGCAGTGGCAGGAGAGAGTTTTGACGCGATTGTTTCCAATCCGCCCTATGTGGCGGAAGGCGACAGGGCGTCCCTGGAGCCACAGGTGCGTGATTATGAGCCCGCGCATGCGCTGTTTGCAGGGTCTTCGGGACTGGATATCTATGAAAGGCTGATTCCCCAGGCGCGCGCGCTGCTGAAGCAGGATGGCTGGCTGGTGATGGAAATGGGTCAGGGCCAGGATGATGCGCTGGCACATCTTCTTTCTGGATGGAGAAATCTGGGCTTTATAAGCGATCTCCGGGGGATTCCGCGCGTCGCGTGCGCGCAGAAGTAAGGAATACACTGGATCTATGACGACAGCAGCAGTTGCCACCGAACATCTTACGCATGAACAGAAGCTCGACCGCCTCGCTGAAGTTGCGATTCGCGCTGGCCTTGGGCTTGAACGCGGACAAGAGCTGGTCATGACCGCATCGCTGGACGCGCTGCCGCTGGTGCGGCGCATTACGGAGCATGCATATCGTGCCGGGGCCTCGCTGGTCACGACTCTATTCAGCGATGATGAATCCACGCTGATGCGCTACAGGTTTGCGCCCGACGAGAGCTTTGATCGCGCTGCGGCGTGGCTCTATGACGGAATGGGCGCGGCCTTTAAAAGCGGCGCGGCAAGGCTGGCTGTGGCAGGCGCGAATCCATCGCTGCTCTCGAATGAAGATCCGGAAAAAGTGGGCCGTGCCAATCGCGCCGTGTCACAAGCGTACCGCCCTGCTCTCGAACTGATTACCCGGCACGAGATCAACTGGACCATCGTGGCCAGCGCCACGCCAGCCTGGGCCGCGGCTGTATTTCCTGATGACGCACCTGAAACTGCGCTGGAAAAGCTGTGGAATGCTATCTTCAAGGCTTCGCGCGTAGATGCAGAGGACCCGGTAGCGACATGGAAGACGCATGACGCTACACTGCACAAGCGCGCCGAGTACCTGAACAACAAGCGTTATGCGGCGCTGCAATATCGCGGCCCGGGGACGGATTTCAAGCTGGGGCTTTCGGATGGTCATCTGTGGCTGGGCGGCGGGACCACGGCCGGCAATGGGCTCTACTGCATCCCGAACATGCCCACGGAGGAAGTCTTCACCACTCCGCATAAGGACCGCACCGACGGAGTTGTAACGGCGACCAAACCGCTCTCGCATCAGGGCACAATGATCGAAGGCATCCAGGTGCGCTTTGAAAAGGGCCGCATTGTGGATGCGAAGGCCACGAAGGGCCAGGAGGTCCTGCAAAAGCTGCTTGATACCGATGAGGGCGCGAGGCGTCTGGGAGAGGTGGCGCTGGTGCCGCATTCCTCGCCGATTGCATCGAGCGGTTTGCTTTTTCTGAATACGTTGTTTGATGAAAACGCCGCCTGCCACATTGCGCTGGGACAGGCCTACAGCTCCTGTCTGAAGGATGGAGACAAGCTCACACCGGAGCAGCTTGCAGCCAGAGGGGCGAACAGCAGCCTGATTCACGTGGACTGGATGATCGGCTCAGACAAGCTGGACATTGACGGAATCACGGCCTCCGGCGCGGCGGAACCGCTGATGCGCCAGGGCGAGTGGGCCTAAGAATCGGCGCGGCCTGGAACAACGTTCCTACTGTTGTGGAGTGCTGTGGTCCTGGCCCAGCTTCTCGACCAGCGCCTGTACGGACTCTTTATTCATGGTACTGGCCTTGGTGAATTCCGCTTTGGCCTCTTCTTTTTTGCCCATGGATTGATAGAGGCGACCGAGGCGCCAGTGCGGAGTTACGTCCTTCGGGTCAAGTGCAATGGCCTTCTGTAGTTCGGCCACGGCTTCATCCTTGCGTCCCAGGCTGGCGTACACAACGCCGAGATCGCGGTGAACGAACGCGGTGGAGGGAACTGCGGTGGCTGCTTTTTCGAGCGCAGGCAGGGCCTTGTCGTAGTCGTTCAGCTCGACATAGGTGTCTCCCAGATAAGCCAGGGACTGCGAGCTTTGCGGATCATTGTCAAGCTCCGCCTGAAATTCCTTCAGTGCTTCGTCATATTGCTTCTGTTCCCAGAGCAGATAGCCCAGGCCGAAGTGGACATTAGGCTCTTTCGGATTGGCTTTGGTTGCGGCACGAAACTGCTGCGTCGCTTCGACGACTTTGCCTTCCTCATCCAGGGCCTCTCCTGCGAGCATGTCGGCTTCTGCGGATTCGGCATTGAGTGCGAGGATCTCCTTGTACACATTCATGACGCACTGGCTCTGCTTGCTCCACAGGCAGGCATGGGCCAGCGCCAGACGGAGAGGCAGGTTTTTCGGGTCTGCGGCCGCAGCGCGTTTGAGGTAAGGCACGGCGGCCAGATAGTCGCCCATCCCATAGTGGGACATGCCGAGCAGGATCAGAAGACGCTGGTCGCCGGGATGCTTTTTCAGCTCGGCGGTGAATGGCTGGATGGCTTCCTGAAAGCGTTCGGCCTTGAAGAGCGCGAGCCCAAGATTCATCTCAAGGCCGGGATAGGACGGATCGAGGGCCAGTGCCCGCCGGTACCAAGTGATGGCCTGGCCGTAGTTCTGCTGGCGCGCTTCGAGCAGACCCAGATGGGCGAAGGCCTCAGCATTTCGCGGCCCTTTTTCGGCAATCTGCTGCCAGGCCTGTTCCGCTTCGGCGAACTGGCCCTGGCTTTCCAGCGCGAGGGCATTCTGGCGCGTGCTTTGCGCCACTGAGGGCGAAGCAGCAAGCAGCACAATGAATACGAAGCATCTTTTTCGCTGCATGGAATCTCTGCTCCATACGCTATCGGTCCTCACGCGGCTGGCGCAATACTCACTTCTTTGCTTCCGTCTGCGTGCGGGAGCGAGTAATCTGCCTATGACATGGAGCGGACATGGGAGATTCTTTGAAGGCACTGGAAGACCAGTATATGTTTTTGACCCAACAACTCTCCCTGTTTCTGGCGGCGTGTCAGACGCAGACACAACGTGACGATCTGATGACGCAGTATGTCACGGCCCGGCGAAACTACTGGAGCTGCGTCAACAAAATTTTCCATGAGGATGATCCGCGGGTGATCTCGCTGGTGCGCCAGATGCACGATGAACAGGCGAAAATTGAAGACTGCACAAACCACCTGGACAAGATTTCGCAAGTGATTGACATCATTACCAAAGCTGTCACAGCCGGAACAAAACTGGCCGCGCTGGCTGGATAAAAGATGCGGCAGGAGAAAACTCCGCCGCACTTGCAAGAAGGAGGCAATCAGGGCGTCATAGCTTGCGCACTTCCTGGGCTGCTTCCTCTTCTTCCAGATGCAGGAGAGCTTCAGTTGTAAGCTGATCTGCGCGGCGCAGGCTGGGGAAGAAAGCGCTCCACAAGCCAGTGATGGCGAGTGATCCGATACCGCCATAGAGCACGGCACGCACTGCTCCCCACCAGGAAGCAGTGAGGCCGCTCTCAAATTCTCCCAGTTCGTTTGAAGCGCCGACGAAGAGGGAATTGACAGCACTGACGCGCCCGCGCATTTGCTGCGGCGTGGCGAGCTGCAAAATCGAAGAGCGGGTCACCACACTGACCATGTCAGATGCGCCGACAAAAAACAGCGCTGCAAGCGAAAGCCACACATTCTTTGAAAGTCCAAAGACGACCGTAGCGGCCCCAAAGATTCCAACGCACATCAGCATCTTTGCTCCGGCACGCCGCTTGATCGGCATCCACGTGAGCCAGATGGAAACCGCCAGCGCTCCTACGGCTGGCGCTGCGCGGAGCAGGCCCAGGCCTCGCGGACCGGTATGGAGTATTTCTTTGGCAAAGATCGGCATCAGTGCGGTTGCGCCGCCGAGCAGCACGGCGAACATGTCCAGCGAAATAGACCCAAGAAGGAGCTGCGTCTTCCACACATAGCGCAGCCCGGCCAGTAGTACCTCAGCCGAAACGGCGCGGTGCTCCATGCGGCCCGGCCGCACATGCAGCGAAAGCATTAGCGAGACAAAAATAAGCAGTGTGGCCAGAGTGAAGAGAAACACCACAGGTGCGCCCGCAATACGGTCATGCAAAGGCAGCGTGTAGAGAATGCCGCCCATGGATGGCCCCACTACGTTTGCGACTTGAAAGGCAGTGGCCCCCCAGGTGACCGCATTCACAAAATGTTCTTTAGGAACAAGATGTGGAATGAGCGCAGAACTGGCTGGCCCGCTGAAGGCGCGCCCTGTGCCGATTAAAAAGAGCACAGAGTAAATGGGCCAGACGCGATGCAGGCCATGCCATGCAAAGAGAAACAGCGTCAGCGTGCAGAAAATCTGGAGCGTGTAGCAGACAATAATCACCTGCCGCCGGTCGAAGCGGTCAGAGGCGTGTCCGGCGGGCAGCACAAACAGCAGTCCGGGCAGAAAGAGTGTCAGCCCCGTGTATCCAAGATAGAGCGCGCTGTTCGTAATTTGATAAACGAGCCACGCAATGGCGAGCGTCTGCGCCTCTGCGCCGATAATGACGAGCACGCGCGCAAGCTGGTAGAGGCGAAAATCGCGGGACAGAAATGCTACTGCCCCTGAGCCGGTGGGCTGGGTACTTGGAGGCTGATCTGCCATGCAGAATCTATGTACTTATGATACCTGCCCCTTGTTACTACAATTGAAGCGAAGTTTTCCCGGACAGCTTGTCCGGATTTGCCACTACGAAGATATGGATGATGCGACCGGCTTCATCTACTTCGATACCGAGCACCTGCGCCAGCGCACCGTTCTTGTAGAAGACCGCTCCTGGTTCACCGTTCACCTCAGTCAATCTGGCGGAATAGTCCTCGAGAGCGTGCTTCCGAATGATTCCTATGAAGAAGCGCATGACTTTGTCCGCACCATAGATTGGGTTCAAAGCGGTCCGTGCCTTTCCGCCGCCATCTGAGTAGAGCACGACGTCCTGATGCAGCAGGAGAGCAAGTTGTGCCGGATCGCCGGAAGTGCAGGCGTAAAGAAACTTTTCGACAATTTCGCGATGCTGCTCTCGGTCCACGGTAAAGCGGCGCTTCTTCTGTTGAATATGTTTTCTGGCGCGCGCCGTGAGCTGGCGGCAATTGGCCTCGGATGTTTCCAGCACTGTGGCGAGCTCCGAATACGGCATTTCGAATATCTCATGCAGCAGAAACGCGACCCGCTCCGGAGGCGAAAGCGATTGCAGCAGGTGGAGGAATGCCAGCGAGAGTGACTCGGCCATGTCCACGGAAAGCTGTTCGAGCGGACCGACCAAAGGCTCGGGCAACCATGGTCCTACATAAACTTCGCGTTTGCGCTGCGCAGACTTCAGTGAGTCGAGGCAGAGGCGGGACGTGATGGTAGCGAGATACGCCCTGGGCGAGCGTATCTCCTCTTCGGCCGCATCGCGCCAGCGGAGATAGGCTTCCTGCACAACATCTTCCGCGTCGGCGCGTATGCCCAGCATGCGATAGGCCAGAGAAAAGAGCATAGGTTTTAACTCCAGAAATGCAGCTTCACGGTCCATCGTCACGCAACCAATACGTTTGATTTTTGCTTCTGTATCAGACTCGCCGCTTTCAGAGCACTGGCAACGGCTGTGTCTGCCAGCATGCCTTCTGCGCCCACCCAGTCTCCGGCAACGGTCAGGTTGTCGAGACCGAGGAAATCCACATCCGGGCGGCCTTCCGGAGTGACCATCATCGGCGTAACGGTAAGGTTTGGAAGGAAGCGGACGGCCTCTGCTTCGCGCTGCCAGCCCGGCATCACCAGTGAAGCATACTCCTCCAGTTCTTCGCGCAATGCTTTTGGATCAGCCTGGATGTTGTCCATGTATTTGGCAACGTGCGCGAGCGCTGCCCCTTCGGGCGCAAGGCGTGCGGAACGGGAATGCACGGAGAAATACAGGGGCCGGTCCAATCCGAATGCCACATGCGCAGCGCCTTTCGGCAGCTTTCTTATTCCAATGTCAAGCGTTGCCATGCGTAAGGGTTGCTGGTTCGGGACCTGTTTTCCGGTAAGCTTCTGCACGCTTGCCGGACCCACGGCCAGCACGATGCCATCTGCATCCAGATGATCGAGTGACGTCAGATGTTCGCCGCAACGTATCTCCACGCCCAGCCGCGTTGCGCGTTCGCGCAGGCCATCCACCAGCGTCTGCCATCCTCCATCCAGATAGTGCACATTATGGCGGACCGCCATCGCGATCTGCTCCACTGCGGCTTTTGCGCTCAGGCGATCCATGTCCGTTGTATATGTGGCGATGCGCGTAATCGTAGCAGCAAACTCGCGGACGTGCTCTGACTGCGCATGACGATCTATCCACTGCTGCATGGTTTCTCCGTCTTCCGCGCTTGCGCGGGAGAACGCGCTGAAGACGCGCGCGGCCTCCAGCTTTTCGCCCAGAGAAAACAGGCGCGTTGTGAGGAGGCTTTTTACATCACGCACGGCTGGATACAGCTTGTTCTCGCGTACAAAGTAGCTGCGTCCTTCCGCGGGCGGGAAATTTCCGGAAAACGGAAGCTTCCAGTTACGGAAGGTCTTCATGGCGATGCCTCCGCAATAGAGGGCATGCGGCCCGAGGTTCATCCGGTATTCACCGTGTTGCTGGGTCTGCGCGCGTCCGCCCACAGCGTGCGCCTGCTCGACGAGCCTGACTCGATGGCCGGCATCCGCCAAAGCATTTGCCGCAGTCAGCCCAGTCAGTCCGCCACCAATCACCACATAGAATTCCATCTCAGTTTTCCTCCGCAGCCAAGACGAAGAAGCATGCGGATTTGTGACAACAGAGCACAGAAAAAATCGCGGTACTCCATTTGGGCCATGCCAAATGGAACTCATACAATAAAAAGAAGCACATGACCCGCGAACAAGCCTTTGAATCTTTTCTTTCGAGCGACCTCATTGGTCTGGGGATGGAGGCCGATGCCGCCCGCAGAACGGCCCATCCTGAAGAAGTGGTGACCTATTCGCTCAGCGAGACAGCTTCGTCCGAACTCAAAGACGGCGCGATTCGGATCAAAACTGAAACATCCGAGACACTCGAAGGTCTGGAAGAATCGCTTCGGGAGTTCCGCAAAAAGTTCCCCCATTCACAACTCCTTGTGTCCGCGTGGGCCGTGGTTTCCCTGGCCGGGTCGAGTGGTCTGGGTCTGGATGAAATTTTTCGCCGCCTTCACGCTGCGGGGCTGGATTCGGTGGCAGAGGATGGGCTGGCCAGCGGACCAGATGTGGAGGAGTGGTTGAGCGTGCATCGCTCGGCGCACCGCGCGGGAATGAAGACCATCGCTGCTTTTATCTTCGGAAAGGGCGATGACTTCAGCCTGCGTCTCGACATTCTCGACAAAATCCGTCGTTTGCAGGCAGAAACGGGCGGATTTCTTGCTCTTGCTCCCATCAGCTACGCGCCTGCACGAGACCTCGACGCTCCAACCGGAGTGGAATATCTGAAGATGGTGGCCATATCCCGCCTCTATGTGCCGGAGGTCGAGCACATTCAGGCAAGTGCGACGGCACAGGGACTGAAAGTATTGCAGATGGCCCTGCGATTTGGCGCGAACGATGCTGGGCCGGTACCTCCCGGGACGACAGAAGAGGACCTCCGCAGGGTGATTCGGGAAGCAGGCTTCCGTCCGGCGCAGCGGGACGCACTTTACCGGATGATGGCGCTGTTCTGAATATCGAAGATTCCTGTATGGAAATGATTCTGGGGCCCGTCGTACTCCTCCAGCTTTATTGCAGGCAGGAGTAGTCTGGCGCGCCATCCCGTAAAATAACCAATGATTCATCTGTGGAGACAAGGCTCTGCTGACCCAGACTGCAATTCCTGCGATGCATGGTTGTATCTCGCTGTTGGCGCAACTCAGCCAGCATAGCCTTTCCCATTATCTGCGTTCTCATTATGGTGATCGCACCTTTGAGCATCTGTACCGCTGGAACTGGTTCGATACATCGCTGCTCATTCCTTATTTTGCGGTCATGATCGTGCTTGCATCCTATGGAATGCACCGCTATCAGCTTGTGTATCTGTACTACAAACACCGTAAAAACGCTGCCACTGAGCCGCCGCAGCAGTTTCAGCAACTGCCACGCGTGACGATCCAGCTGCCTATCTTTAATGAGCAGTTCGTGATTGACCGTCTCATTGAGGCCTGCTGCAACCTCGATTACCCGCGCGATCTGCTGGAAATCCAGGTACTCGATGACTCGACCGACGAAACTAAAGAGGTGGCGCGCAATCTGGTTGAGCAGTACAGGCAGGCTGGGAACCCTATTGTTTATATCCACCGCGAGGACCGGCATGGTTTTAAGGCCGGGGCACTCGACCATGGCCTGAAAACAGCGAAAGGTGAATTCGTTGCCATTTTTGATGCGGACTTTGTGCCTCCGCGCGACTGGCTTATGCAGGTCATCCATCACTTTGCCCAGCCAGATGTGGGCATGGTGCAGACCCGCTGGACACACCTGAACCGCGACTATAGCTTCCTTACCCAGGTGGAGGCCATTCTGCTCGATGGGCATTTTGTGCTGGAGCACGGTGGCCGCTCGCGTGCGGATGTCTTCTTTAATTTCAACGGAACTGCCGGCATGTGGCGGCGCAAGGCGATTGAAGAGGCCGGCGGCTGGCAACATGACACTCTTACAGAAGACACCGACCTGAGCTACCGGGCGCAATTAAAAGGTTGGCGTTTCAAGTATCTGCAGCATGTGGAGTGCCCGGCGGAAGTGCCGATTGAGATGACGGCCTTCAAAACCCAGCAGGCGCGCTGGGCCAAGGGCCTCATCCAGACATCGAAAAAAATTCTGCCTCGAGTTTTTAAAAGCGATGTCCCCTTTCATACCAAAATTGAGGCCTGGTATCACCTCACGGCAAACATCAGCTACCCGCTCATGGTGGTGCTTTCAACATTGCTCATGCCGGCCATGATCATCCGCTTCTATCAGGGGTGGTTCCAGATGCTGCTGATTGACGTACCACTCTTTATGGCATCTACGTTTTCTATTTCGTCCTTTTATCTGGTCTCGCAAAAGGAACTCTTTCCGCGCAGCTGGTATAAGACATTTCTGTACCTGCCGTTCCTGATGGCGCTGGGAATCGGGCTGACGGTGACCAATACGAAGGCCGTGATGGAAGCCCTCTTCGGGATCCAGAGTTCCTTCAAGCGCACTCCTAAGTATCGCGTTCAGAAGCGCGGCGAGAAATCAAAAGCTGCCAAGTACCGCAAGCGTCTGGGGATTGTTCCCTGGATTGAGCTGCTGATTGGCTGCTACTTTGCGCTGACGATCTGGTATGCCATCAGCAATGAGAATTACTTCACCGTGCCCTTCCTGTTTATCTTTGTGATGGGCTACTGGTATACAGGGCTGCTGTCACTATTGCAGGGCCGTTTTGAACGCTGGCGCTCCGGTGCGAATTTTGAGGAGTCATCTCCGAAGCCCTATCCAGTGGGCGTTTGAAGCAATTCAGAAATTCTCAAGGCACAAACCGGCAGTTTCTATGGAGAAAACCAGCTACACGTTACACTGGCTAGTCATGAAATCTTCGTGTCGCACCCTGGTATCACTTCTTCTGGTTCTCGTATTCGTCACAGCAGCCCACGCCCTCGACCGCCAATCAAATGCTGACTATCACGCCCGCCGCATGGCCCTGGCGGGTAAGCTGAATGGCGGCGTGGCCGTACTTTTTGCTGCTGAGGAACCGCTGCTCGACTTCATGCCTTACCGGCAGGACTCGGATTTCTACTATCTTACCGGCTGGAACGAGCCGGGAGCAGCGCTGCTCATTGAAGCTCCCCTCGCAGCGCAGGGCCCGCACCCCGCGCGCGCTTACCGCGAGATCATGTTTCTGCCCACACGCAATCTGCACATGGAGTTGTATACGGGCAGGAAGCTGGATGCTGCCGCCTCCGATGCTCCGCAGGTGACGGGTGTGGATGAAGTAAAGCCCATGAGCGAACTGGCGGTCACCCTTAACCAGCTTGCGGCTGAAAATCGCGCAGCCATGTATCGCATCTGGTCTGAGCCCGATGTTGAGCAGGCAAAGTCGCTCGTCGCTTGGACGGCGGCGACCCTCGGCATGGAGAGCACGCCTCCTGTCAGTGATGTACGCGCACAGGTGGCGCAGTTACGCGCCATCAAGGATGCGGGTGAGCTCACATTACTGCACAAAGCGTCTGATGCTTCCATCCAGGCGCAGTTCGCCATGATGAAATCGATACACCCCGGACAAAAAGAACGCACTGTTGCCGGGACCATTATCGAGAAGCTGATGGAGAATGGCTGCGAGCGTCCCTCCTATGCTCCCATCGTTGGCTCCGGCGAAAAATCTACTGAGCTGCACTATGCCGACAACAGCCAGACCATGCAGGACGGCGATGTGGTTGTTGTGGACGCGGCCGGCGAATACTCCATGTACGCTTCGGACATCACTCGCACCGTCCCGGTCAGCGGCCACTTCACGGCACGCCAGCGCGAGATTTACGACATCGTCCTGGGTGCGCAGAAGGCCGCCATGGATGCATTCGTAGCAGGGAAGTCACACATCAATGATCCGCAGCACAAGTATCCTGATTCGCTCGATACAATTGCCTGGAACTACATGAATGCGCACGGCAAAGACCTGCACGGCGCACCACTGGGCAGGTATTTTATTCATGGAATCGGCCACTCGGTCGGCATTGACGTGCATGACCCCTATGACTACTCGCAGCCCATCCAGAAGGGCATGGTCTTCACGATCGAGCCTGGGATCTACATTCCTGAAGAAAAAATCGGCGTGAGGATTGAAGACGTGTTCTATGCAGACCAGAATGGCAAACTTAAATGCCTTACCTGCGCTCTGCCCAAGGAAGCCGACGCGGTTGAAGCGGAAATGCACAGGAAATGAAGTCCATTGCGCAGTCGTTTCTTGCCATCCTTGCCGGATTTATTACGATCATTGGCCTTTCCGGAATTGCCGGAGTGGTGCTGAAAAGGGTGGTGCCGTCGCTGACGGATGAAAACGCGCCCGCCGATCCATTCATCATGGCCGTGAATGTGGGCATCGGCCTGGCGACATCGCTGCTTGGCGGATACATCACGGCACGCTTTTCCCAGGGTAATCCGTTGGTCCACGCACTCATGCTGGCTTTGGTGGTGCTTTTGTTCAGCGCGTTTTCCGCATTGCAGATGAAAGACAAGCAGCCGGTCTACTATCTGCTGCTATTAATCGTCATTCCTACCCTGGCTGTACTGTGCGGCGGGACGCTGTGGCTTCGTCAAACTGGAGTGCCCTGGTAAAAAGACCCGCCGTGTTGGCGGGCCATTTGTACTTGCCTCAGGCAGCCGATGCGGTTTCGGCCTTCAGCCGTTCCGCGTTGAAGTGAGCAATCAGTGCGTCAATCACAGGCTGCAGCTTGCCTTCCATTACGTCCGCCAGCTGATGGATGGTAAGCCCGATGCGATGGTCCGTCAGCCGGTTCTGCGGAAAGTTGTAAGTGCGGATCTTTTCGCTGCGATCCCCGGAGCCGACCTGCTGCTTGCGTTCTTTGGCCAGCGCCTCCTGCTGCCGCTCCATTTCTACTTCGTAGAGACGGGCGCGCAGTACACGCATTGCTTTTTCGCGGTTCTTGATCTGCGACTTCTCATCCTGGCAGCTTACGACGGTGTTGGTAGGCAGGTGTGTGATGCGAACGGCCGAGTAGGTCGTGTTCACCGACTGTCCTCCGGGGCCGGAAGAGCAGAAGGTGTCCACACGGAGGTCTTTCGCTTCAATTTTTATGTCTACGTCTTCGGCCTCAGGCAGCACCGCAACCGTGATCGCGGAAGTATGCACGCGGCCCTGTGTTTCCGTTGCGGGAACGCGTTGCACCCGATGTACTCCGCTCTCGTATTTCAATTGCGAATACACGCGGTCGCCTTCAATGATGGCGATGACTTCTTTCAACCCTCCAACGGACGATTCAGAACTCGACAGCACTTCCACTTTCCAGTGGTGCTGCTCGGCAAACCGCGAGTACATGCGGAAAATTTCCGCGGCAAACAACGATGCCTCGTCACCGCCTGTTCCAGCGCGAATTTCCAGAATGACGTTCTTTTCGTCATTGGGGTCTTTTGGCAAAAGCAGCAGCTTCAGTTCTTCTTCAATTTTCGGCTGGCGCTCGTCCAGTGCGGCCAGCTCTTCGCCAGCCATGGCCCGGATGTCCGGGTCACTCTCGTTGAGCATGGCCTTGGCATCGCTGATGCCGGTCTGGATTTGTTTATATTCGCGGTACTTTTCTACAACGGCCTCAAGCTCGCGGTGCTGTTTGGCGATCTTCTGGTACTTCTGTGGATCGGAAACAACATCAGGCCGAGCGAGCTGCTCGCCAAGCTCTTCGTAACGGGCGGCAATCTGGTCTAAACGTTCAAACATGGAATTTTCTCTCGCAATGCGGCTGCTGAATGGAATTGTTACAGGAAAATGGACAGACAGATGTATCGGCGGCGGAGGCCGCTAAAGAAGAGCGCTGTTGGCAGGAGCTAACTGCATGCTCTTATTCTAACTCAGAAGGCTGCATCTTCTTTTGGTCTCTTAATATGACAATTCTGGAGTATAAGCCTTGCCTGGGCGGTAATCAGGGTCCTCGGAAAAATTTCTGAAGAATCATTTCTGTTCCGTGGCAATCCAAGGTTTTGGAGTACATTTACAGTTCTGTTCTTTCTTGAGGGAAAGGAGTGTTCGGGAATGGCTTTGCTTGCGCCACAGTATCGCTGGGTGGAGGGGCAGGGGAGTGCGTTTGGCGGGCCGGGACTGGAGCCTCGATGGACTTCCAGCGCGAAGGACGCGGTGGGAACTGCTTATTCTTCCTCGAGCCGGGCCTGGTACACGGTTTCGCATGGGATTCTGAACGAGGTCTATTACCCGACGATTGACCGCGCGCAGATTCGGGACATGCAGTTGCTTATTACCGATGGCGAGACATTTTTCCACGAAGAGCGGCGCGATCTGAAGCACGAGTTTGAGTACATTGATGCGGATGCGCTGGCGGTGCGCGTTCGAAACAGGGATGCTGAGGGGCGGTATTGCATTACAAAAGAGATCATCAATGATCCGCATTATCCGGTGGTGTTGACGCGAGTGCGCATTGAGGGTGACGCTGACCTGCTGCCGCGACTGAAGGTGTATGTGCTGGTTTCTCCGCATATTGAGTGCGGCGGGATGGGGAACAGTGCGCGTGTGGCGGATGTGGCGGGTGAGCTCGTGCTGGTGGCGTGGAAGGACCGTACATCGCTGGCTGTGGCGGCGGATTGTGGGTTCTCGCGCGCGAGCTGTGGTTATGTGGGCGCGAGCGATGGATGGCAGGACCTGAAACAGAACTTCAGGATGGATTGGGAGGTCGGGGCGGCGCTGGATGGGAATGTTGCGGTGATGGGAAAGATCCCACCCTTTGTCCAAACTACGCGCGCAAAAGATGGGGCGCTGGGCACAGAAGAAGCAGGCCCTTCGGCCTTGCCTCAGGATGACAAATTGTCATTGTCAGAGATGGATGGGGCGGTATCTCAACTGGAATTTACGGTGGCGCTGGGGTTTGGCGATGGGCATCATGCCGCGCTGGCGGTGACGATGGCGGCACTGGCCAAGCCATTTGAAGAGCACTTGAAGCGGTTTATTGAGCAGTGGCATCGGGCAGCCAGTCCGAGGGAATTGGCGGCGAGTTCAGCTGATGACGGCAGGCTGATGCAGATCAGTCACAACATCATTCTGGCGCATGAGGACAAAACCTACGGCGGCGCGTTTATTGCTTCGGCTTCGATCCCCTGGGGGTATGCGAAGAGTGACGATGACCTGGGCGGGTATCACCTGGTGTGGACGCGCGACATGGTGCAGAGCGCGACGGCACTGCTGGCGTGCGGGAGGATTGAAACGGCACGGCGGGCGTTGGTGTATCTGGCCTGCACGCAGAAGCCGGATGGAGGGTTTGCGCAGAACTTCTGGATTGACGGGACACCGTACTGGACGGGAGTTCAACTGGATGAGGTGGCCTTCCCGATTATTCTGGCGTGGCGGCTGTGGAAGCGCGGCGGGCTGGGGAAGTTTGATGTTGTTCCATTTGTGGAGCGCGCGGCGGGGTTTCTGGTGCGGTATGCTCCCGTGACGCAGCAGGAGCGGTGGGAGGAAGCGGCGGGGTATTCGCCTTCGACGCTGGCGGCGGTGATTTCAGCACTGGTGTGCGCGGCGGACATTGCGCGGGCGCACGATTCGGCGGAGCTGGGGCAGTTTCTGGAAGAGCACGCGGACTGGATTGAGAGCCATCTGGAAGACTGGACGGTAACGAACAACGGCGTGCTGCATCCGGAGGTAAAGCGGCACTACATGAGGATTCGTCCACCGGAGTGCGGAGAGCCCTATGCGCATGAGGAGTGTGGGACGGAGCTGGTGCACATTGCGAATGGAAAGCCGGGTGAGAAGAACGAATATGAGGCGCGCGAGATTATAGACGCCGGATTTCTGGAGCTGGTGCGGTATGGGGTGCGGCGGGCGGATGATCCGTTGATCGTGGATTCATTAAAGGTTGTTGACCATGTGCTAAAAGTGGAGACCCCGAAGGGGCCGTGCTGGTACCGCTACAACCATGATGGATATGGGCAGCGGGAGGATGGCGGGCCATTTCTGGGACATGGAAAGGGACGTCCCTGGCCGCTGCTGGTAGGGGAGCGGGCGCACTACGAGCTGTCGGCGGGGCGTGATGTGCGGCCGTTGATTGAGGCGATTGAGCGCTATGCATCGGAAGGCGGAATGCTTCCGGAGCAGATATGGGAAGAGCCTGACCGGCATGGGTTGGTGTGTGGTGGCCCGGCGGGGTCGGCGATGCCGCTGGTGTGGGCGCATGCCGAGTACCTGAAGTTATTGCGCTCGGTCACGGACGGGCGGGTGTTCGACCGCATCTCTATAGTAGAGGAACGGTACAGAGAGAAGCGGCAGAGCCCGATTGAGGTCTTCAAGCTACGGCGTCCTGTGCGGAAGGTGGCGGCAGGCAAGAGGCTGCGAATCACGGCACAGGAGCGGTTCAAGGTGCAGTGGACGATGGATGAGTGGAAGACGCAGCAGTCTGCTGTGAGTTCGACCGTGGGGTATGCGGGGTCCTTCGCGGATATTTCGACAGAGAAGAGCGGGAAGCTGGTGTTCACACTGTTCTGGACGGAGCGGCAACAGTGGGAAGGGCGGAATTTTGAGGTGGAAGTGGAATAGGGCCCAGGGCCCAGGGCCACTCTGGCGATGTTGGGACAAAATCTGCTGATTTTTCGTTTTGTGCGGCATGGGTGAGAATAGGAAGAGGAAGGGGCGGAAGTTCTTTGGTGCGCCGGTAATTGATGTCCAGGTGATAAAGAGAAATTTTCTGGGAGCGTGAATTCAGGTTATGAGTGACATAGAACAACTTTCGATTAATACCATCCGCTTTCTTGCGGTGGACGCCGTAGACAAGGCAAACAGCGGGCATCCGGGAGCGCCGCTGGGCGATGCTCCACTGGCGTATCTGTTGTTTCACAAGTACATGCGCCACAATCCGGCGAATTCGCACTGGTCGAACCGTGACCGCTTTGTGCTCTCAAATGGACACGCCTCGGCGCTGCTTTACAGCGTGCTGCATCTTTCCGGCTACAAGGTGAGCATTGAGGACTTGCAGAATTTCCGGCAGTGGGGATCGAATACGCCCGGGCATCCGGAACGCGGCGATACGGATGGCGTGGAAGTGACGACCGGACCGCTGGGGCAGGGTTTTGCCATGGCCGTAGGGCTGGCGATTGCGGAGAAGCATCTGGCAGCCACCTATAACAAGCCTGGCTTTGATATTGTGGACCACTATACCTATGGCATCTGCGGCGATGGCGACCTGATGGAAGGCATTTCGCATGAAGCGGCTTCACTGGCCGGGACGCTGAAACTGGGCAAGCTGATCTTTTTCTACGACGACAATCTGATTTCGCTGGATGGACCGACGGACCTTTCGTTTACCGAAGATGTGCTGAAGCGGTTTGAGGCCTATCACTGGCATGTTCAGAAGGTCGGGGACGGCAATGATCTGAATGCGATTGCGCAGGCGATTGAAGCGGCGAAGGCGGTCAAGGACAAGCCGTCGCTGATTGCGGTGCGCACGGTGATTGGCTATGGCAGCCCGATTGCCGGAACGAACAAGGTACACGGTGAAGCGCTGAAGCCGGCAGAGGCGGCGGAGACGAAGAAGAACCTTGGGTGGCCGGAGGACAAGTTCTTTTATGTCCCGGATGAAGTGCGGAAGCACTGGGAGGAAGTGAAAGAGAAAGGCGCGAAGTATGAGGCCGAGTGGAGCAAGCTGTTTGGCGAGTATAAGAAGCAGTTTCCTGAGTTGGCCGAGCAGTTTGAGCGCACCCAGGCGGGCAAGCTGAAGGACGGATGGGAGAAGACAATTCCGGTCTTTCCGACAGACAAGGCCGTGGCGACTCGCAATGCCGGCAACCTCATCATGAACGCGTTTGTGAAGCAGGTGCCGGAGCTGATTGGCGGCGCGGCGGACCTGACGGCTTCGACGAAAACAATTGTGAAGGACGGCGGGAATTTCCATGTGGATCCCAAGGGCGTGAACATCTGGTACGGCGTTCGCGAGTTTGGGATGTGCGCCATGGTGAACGGAATGGCGGCGCATGGTGGTGTGATTCCGTATGGCTCGACCTTCTTTGTGTTCACGGACTATGCAAAGCCGGCGCTGCGCATGGCGGCGATCATGCACGTGCATTCGATCTTTGTATTTACGCACGATTCGATTGCACTGGGTGAGGACGGGCCGACGCACCAGCCGATTGAGCATCTGATGGCGCTGCGCGCGGTGCCGGAGCTGACGGATTTCCGTCCGGCAGATGCAAATGAGACGGCGGCGGTATGGCGGCTGGCACTTGAGCGGAACAAGCCGTCGTGGATAGCGCTTTCGCGGCAGGACCTGCCGGTGCTGGATGCTGCGCAGCACAACATTTATGAAGGCGTGAAGCGCGGGGCCTACATTGTGGAGAAGGGAGGGGACTCGCCTGATCTGCTGATTGTGGCGACGGGCGCTGAGCTGTGGCCTTCGCTGGGAGCGGCGGCGCAACTGAAGAAGGAAGGAATTGCGACGCGGGTAGTTTCCATGCCAAGCTGGAAGCTTTTCGAGGAGCAGAGCGAAGACTATAAGGCTTCGATTTTCCCGGACCATCTGCCGAAGCTGGCGGTGGAAGCGGGCAGCCCGATCGGGTGGTGGAAGTATGTAGGCCGCCACGGTGACGTGATCGGACTGGAGCGGTTTGGCGCATCGGCCCCGGGCAAGGTCGTACTGGAAAAGCTGGGCTTTGGTGCGGGGAACATTGCTACCCGCGGCAAGGCGCTGGTGGAGCGCGTCCGTAAATCTGAAGCTGCACTGGCGGGGAAATAAATATGAAGCTGGTGATTGCGGCTGACCACGCGGGCTTTCCTCTAAAGGAGGAGGTCCGCGGCTATCTGGAGCGCCTGGGGCACGAAGTCGTGGACCTGGGAGCTTATAACACGGAGCCATCGGATTATCCGGACTTTGCGGAAGCTGTGGGTAAGGCGCTGGCAGCGGGGCGTGCGGAACGCGGGATCCTGATATGCGGCAGCGGCGTCGGTGTATGCGTAGCGGCGAACAAGATGCCGGGGGTCCGCGCGGCTATGTGTCATGACACGTATTCAGCGCATCAGGGCGTGGAACACGATGACATGAATGTGTTGGTGCTGGGGGCGAGAATTATTGGCCCGGCGCTGGCGTTTGATTTGGTGTCGTCGTATCTGAATGCGCGCTTCCAGAAGCAGGAAGAGCGTTTTGTGCGCAGGCTGAATAAAGTGAAAGCGATTGAGGCGCGCAACATGCCGGAAGCAGCGAAGGCAGAGAACCATTCGGCGTAAGGTGTTCCGGGGCTGAAGCCCCTTTCTTTATTTGCGGTCTTTTCACCGGGCTGAAGCCCGGTGCTTCTACTCTGTGGAAAGCTGACAGCACTCTTTGAATGCAGCGCGGGAGCGTAAATGGCAACCATAAGCACGATTTTGTGGGATGTGGGCGGAGTTTTGCTGACAAATGGGTGGGGCCATCAGGAGCGCGCGGCGGTGCTTTCGCATTTCGGGCTGGACCGCGATGCGTTTGAGCAGCGGCATCCGGAGGCGAATGACGCTTGGGAAAAGGGGCTGGTCCCGGTTGAGGAATATCTGGCGCGGACGGTCTTTTATGAGCCGCGGAAGTTTACTGTCCCGGAATTTGTAGATGCCATGAAGGCCGAGTCGCAGGTGCTGGAGGACAGCGCTCTGGGAATCCTGAAGGAAATTGCGGCATCCGAAGCGGTGATGCTGGGAATGCTAAACAATGAAGCGCGCGAGCTGAATGATTTTCGGATTCAGCAATTTGGGCTGACAGATTTTTTTGGTGTGTTCCTGAGCTCGTGCTATGTGGGACTGCGGAAGCCGGATGCGCGGATGTTTCGGCTAGCGTGCGACGTGCTCCAGCGGGAACCTGGTGAGATTGTGTTTGTGGACGACCGTGCTGGAAATGTGCAGGCGGCGACCAGCGTTGGGATGCACGGGATTGTGTATGAAGGCCCAGAGAAGTTGAAGGCGAAGTTGACGGAATTTGGTGTTTTTGCGGTGAGTGTGGGGTAAAACATATTCCACATCTCTGCGAGATGTGGGCCCCCGGTTTTGCTCAGGATGACAGCGTTTTTATTTCGAGATTTTTTGGAGGAAGTATGGAGCTGGGCATTATTGGTCTGGGAAAGATGGGCGGCAATATGGCGGAGCGTCTGCGCAAAGCCGGTCACAAGATTGTCGGCTTTGACTTTAGTGCGGATGCAGTGAAGCGGCTGACAGATGCCGGTTCTGTGGGTGTTTCATCGCTGGAAGACCTGGTGAAGAACCTGTCAGCGCCACGTGCGGTGTGGATCATGGTGCCGTCGGGTGATCCGGTAGACCAGACGATTGCCAAACTTGAGCCGTTGATGCAGAAGGGCGATACCTTTATTGACGGTGGCAACTCAAATTACAAGGATTCGCAGCGGCGGTACAAAGAGCTGACCGCGAAGGGCTTCAACTTTGTAGATGTTGGAACGTCGGGCGGTGTGTGGGGGCTGAAAGAGGGCTACAGCATGATGGTCGGCGGTGATAAGGAGCCGGTCGAGCGGTTGCGGCCGATTTTTGAGGCCCTGGCCCCGGCGAAGGACAAAGGCTGGGGGCATGTGGGGCCTGCGGGTGCCGGGCACTTTGTGAAGATGGTCCACAACGGCATTGAGTACGGAATGATGCAGGCCTATGCCGAGGGGTTCTCGATTATGGGCCACAAGAAAGAGCTGAATCTGGACCTGACCCAGATTGCAGAGATCTGGCGCTATGGCAGCGTGGTGCGCTCATGGCTGCTGGACCTGACGGCGGATGCTCTGAAGAAGAACCCGACGCTGGAGGGTCTGGAAGCATATGTGGCCGATTCCGGCGAAGGGCGATGGACCGTGTTTGAGGCGATTGATCTGAATGTATCGGCGCCGGTGATTACTGAGTCGCTGATCCGGCGTATTCGTTCGCGCGAAGACAACAACTTCAGCGATCGCATGCTGGCGATTATGCGCAACGCCTTTGGCGGCCATGCGGTGAAGACCGAAAAACAGGAGTAAGTTATGGCGACAGCAACGGAAGTAAGGGTAGCGCCGGAGGATGTGCGGGCGGCAGCACGGCGCAGCGAGCGGATCCCTGATCCTGCAGTCGTGGTGATCTTTGGCGCGTCGGGCGATTTGACGAAGCGCAAGCTGTTGCCGGCGCTCTTTCATCTGGAGCAGCAGGGGCTGCTTCCGGCCGAGTTTTCGATTGTGGGTGTGGCCCGGCGCGACCTCAAGTCTTCATTTGCCGCTGATATGAAAGACGGCATTCTGAAGTTCGGCGGCGGCAAGGACGGGGATGACACGATTGACAACTTCATCAGCAAGGTGGACTACCATGCGATGAACTTTGATGATGATGCCGGGTATGCCAAGCTGAAATCGCTGCTGGACAAGATAGACAAAGAGCGCGGTACACAGGGCAATCGGCTGTTTTATCTGGCGGTTGCGCCGGAGTACTTTGCGGACATCATCAACCGGCTGGGTGAGCATGGAATGGCGCATCCGGAGAAGGGATATGCGCGCGTCATTATTGAGAAGCCGTTTGGTCATGACCTGAAGTCGGCCAAAGAGCTGAATGATGATGTGAACCGGGTCTTTGATGAAGACCAGATCTTCCGCATTGATCATTACCTGGGCAAGGAGACGGTGCAGAACATCCTGGTGTTTCGCTTTGCGAATGGGATTTTTGAGCCGATCTGGAACCGCAATTTTATTGATCACGTGCAGATTACGGCAGCGGAAAGCATTGGCATTGAAGGCCGCGGCCCGTTTTATGAGAAGGCCGGAGCGCTGCGCGATGTGGTGCAGAACCACATGATGGAGCTGCTTTCGTTTGTGGCGATGGAACCTCCCGTATCGTTTGAGGCGAATGCGGTGCGCGGCGAGAAGGTAAAAGTGTGGCGTGCGGTGAAGCCGATTGCGATTGAAAATACTGTGCGCGGGCAGTATGCGCTGGGCACGATAGATGGTCAGCAGGTGCAGGGATATCGTGAAGAAGACCGCGTGGACCCCAATTCGACGACGGAGACATTTGCGGCCATCAAGCTGGAGATTGAAAACTGGCGCTGGGCCGGGGTGCCGTTTTATTTGCGGGCAGGAAAGCGGCTGGCGAAGCGCGCGACAGAGATCATGATCCAGTTCAGGCAGCCTCCGTTGTTACTGTTTGACCGCTCGGGCGCTGGGCCGTGCAATGAGATCCAACCGAACATTCTGACGATTCGCATTCAGCCGGACGAGGGTATTTCGCTGCGCTTTGGTGCAAAGGTGCCGGGGCCGGACATGAATGTGTGCCCGGTGGTGATGGACTTCCAGTATGCGTCGGCCTTTGGAGTGAATTTGGCGAACGGGTATGAGCGGTTGCTGCTGGATGCGATGCTGGGAGACCAGACTCTATTTGCGCACCGCGATGGAGTGGAGGCGACGTGGTCGTTGTTTACTCCGGTGCTGGAAGCGTGGGCGAAGGCCAAGCCGAGAGACTTTCCGAATTACACCAGCGGGACGTGGGGACCGAAGGCTGCGGATGGTTTGATT
This sequence comes from Acidobacteriaceae bacterium, assembly GCA_021323655.1. Classification (GTDB taxonomy): domain Bacteria; phylum Acidobacteriota; class Terriglobia; order Terriglobales; family Acidobacteriaceae; genus Pseudacidobacterium. The sequence goes on along the minus strand of JAJPKO010000027.1, from coordinate 41,766 downwards.
GGGCGGGATGGCAGGAAGTGGCACCAGTTGTGATGTGGCAGGAAAATTACGGGTGTCTCGTGTTTCTGTTTAGCCCTGAGCCCACATTTCTCAAGAGATGTGGGGGCACCCGGGTTATGGCATAGAGATCAAAATGGCGAGAAAAATTGTAGTCGAATATCGCGTATATGATGGGCCGGACGCGTTGGCCCATGCCGCGGCGGAGCACTTTCTGGAGGCGGTGCAGCAAGCCGTGGCGCAACGCGGGAAGGCGCGGATTGCTATCTCCGGCGGGAGCACGCCGAAGCGCACGTTTGAGTTGCTGGCGAATCCGCAAGAGAAGTTTCTTGCGGCGATGCCATGGAACAAACTCGAACTGTACTGGGTGGATGAGCGCACGGTCCCCCCAACGGACAAAGACAGCAACTATCGCATGACGCGCGAAGCGCTGTTGGAGAAGGTCCCGCTGAAACCGGAGCAGGTGTTTCGCATGGAAGGCGAACTGGGGCCGGAAGAGGCAGCGGCGCGATATGAATCGCTGATTCGGAACAATTTTCGGCTGGAAGGCGCGGAGGTACCGCGCTTTGATGTGGTCCAGTTGGGCATGGGCGATGACGGGCATACGGCATCATTGTTCCCGCATACGCAGGCGATCCATGAACTGGGGCGCATTGTGGTGGCGAACCATGTTCCGCAAAAAGATACGTGGCGCATCACGCTGACTTGGCCTGTGCTGATTGAGGCGAGTGAAGTGTTCTTCCTGATTGGCGGCAAGGACAAGGCCGATCCGCTGCATCGTGTGTTGCAGGGGCCGTATGATCCGGAGGCGCTTCCATCGCAATTGATTCGACCGAAGAGCGGCAAGCTGCTTTTGCTTCTGGACAAGAATGCAGGGGCGCAACTGCCGGCGCCTGGCGCAGATGGAAAAGGAAGACTGGAGATTGAACGATGATTCTGGCCGGAGACGTGGGCGGAACGAAGGTCCACCTGGCGTTGTATGGGTTCGAAAAGGGCGAACTGACGCACGTTCGAGATGAGAAGTTTCCTGCGCAGGATTATGCAGGGCTGGAAGTGATTGCGCGCAAGTTTATTGAAGAAAGCGGTGGTCCTGAGGTCACGGCGGCGTGTTTTGGAGTGCCGGGACCCGTGCGCCAGGGACGGCTGAAGTTGACGAATCTGCCGTGGGTACTGGACAGCCGTGAGCTTTCGAAAAACCTCGATATCCAGCACCTGTTTCTTATCAATGACCTCGAAGCCAATGGGTATGGGATTCCGGAGCTGCATCCGGAGCAGATTTATGTGCTGAGCGAGGGTGACGCGGCGGCGGTGGGGAATCGTGGACTCGTGTCAGCAGGAACCGGGTTGGGTGAGGCGATTCTGGTTTGGGACGGACGCGCGCATGTGCCGATGGCTTCAGAGGGCGGGCACTGCGATTTTGGTCCGCGCAACGATCTGGAGATTGATCTGCTGCGTTATTTACAACGGCAGTTGAATGGGCGCGTGAGTTATGAGCGGGTGGTTTCTGGCATTGGCTTGCAGAACATCTATTCCTTTTTGCGTGATGAGAAGAAGATGGATGAGCCGGCATGGCTGCGCGACCGCATGAAGGAAGAAGACCCGAATGCCGTCATTGGCAAGCTGGGCGAGAGTGGCGAGAACGAACTGTGCGCGAAGACGCTGGATATTTTTGTCTCCGCGTATGGAGCGGAGGCCGGGAACCTGGTGTTGAAGGCACTGGCAACAGGTGGTATTTATCTGGGCGGCGGCATTGCTCCCAAAATCCTTAAGAAGATGAAAGACGGCACTTTTATGAAGGCCTTTACAGATAAGGGCCGTTTGAGCGACCTTCTGGTACACACTCCGGTGCGCATTATTCTGGAAAGCCGCGCAGCGTTGATGGGTGCTGCGGCGTATGCTGAGGCGCGGGCGGCGGAGATCAGTGGGCAGTCAATGCGTGCCGCGTCGGTGCAGTTTTCCTGAATCGAATGCAATTTCGGTGCGTCTCTGATGATATGAAGACTGCACGTTTTGTTTCGAGGATGGGGCTGTTTGTGGCTGTGCTGAGTTTGCTGCTACTCACGCCCAGGGATGCTCTGGCCCACGCTGTGCTGGTTTCTTCTACTCCTGCTGCGCATGCCTCGGTGAAGGGGCCGCATGTAGCGATCCAGCTGAAATTCAATTCACGCATTGATGGCGCGCACTCTCGGCTGTATCTGGTTGGCCCGGATGGCAAAGTGAAGACACTGGTGCTGGCAGGGCAGGCTGCTCCGGATGAACTTGCCGCGCAGAGTGTACGGCTGAGTGCGGGAGCGTATACGATTCGCTGGCAGGCACTGGCGACGGACGGGCACATTACGCGTGGGGAGATTCCTTTTACTGTGGAATGATGGCGCGTAAGGCCGCTGGGGCCCTTCGTCGCGCTATGCGCTTCTCAGAACGACGGGGGAACCTGCGAAGCGCGATAACTTCTTCTTTGCTGTTCAAATTTTGATCTGGCTACTTCGAGATTTCGACCTTCTTTCTGTTCTGCTGCGTGCGGCAGCGCTTGCGCTGGAAGCATTGACGCTGGGCAGTGTGGTGTTTCTGTTCTTCATCGCCCAGCCTTGTGGAATGGATGGAGAGCGCCTGCGCGGCTTGCGCCGGGCGGCATCGTTTGCTGCGCTGAGTCTGTGCGCGGCGGAAATCCTATCCGTTGCTGTAAGCTCGGCCATTCTTGTGGGGGGATCGGGCTTCCGCTTTCATGATGTTCTCTCGGCGGATTTTTTTCTTCTGGGCAGCGTGCTCGCGTTGAGTGCGGCTGCGCTGTTTCTGCTGCTGCGCGCACGCTCCCGGAAGGCCCTGTTTTTCTGCATGCTCCCTGCTGTTCTTGTGCTCACGGCTTCTGTCGGTATGAGTCATGCTGCGGCGCGACTGGATCATCGCCCGCTGTTGCTGGTGCTTACGACGCTGCATCACGCGGGCACGGCGGCGTGGATTGGCGCGATGCCGTTTTTGCTGCTTGCGCTGCGGCGAGAGGGCGACGAAGCGAAAGCTGCGCGATATACGCAGAGGTTTTCTTCTCTCGCGATAACAGGAGTTGTGTTTTTGCTGGCTGGCGGCATTGGGATGGCGCTGTTTTATGTGGGGTCGTGGCAGGGGTTGTATGGCACGAGCTACGGCGTGATGCTGGTGGCGAAAGTGTACCTGCTGCTGGTGGTGCTCGGACTTGGGGCAGGGAATTTTTTCCTGGCGCGGCAGGTGGAGCGTGCGCCTGTGCCGCTGCTAGTGCGACTTCGGCGATTCAGCGAAGCAGAGATTGGCCTGGGTTTTACGGCGATTCTGGCGGCGGCTTCGATGACGTCGCAGCCTCCGGCGGTGGACCTGGCGCATGATCGTTTAACAAGGCACGAAATTGTGGAGCGGATGCGCTGGGAGTGGCCGCGGATGACGAGTCCGCCGCTGAAGGCGCTGGCACCGCCGAGTCCGCTGAGTGTTGCTATTCCGGTATCCACGTTCAATGGTGGAAGCCAGAGCGATGCAAATGATCGTGCATGGAGCGAGTATAACCACCACTGGGCCGGACTGATTGTGCTGTGTGCAGGATTGTTTGCGCTGCTGGCACGATGGCGGCGCATGGGTTGTGCGCGGCACTGGCCGTTGTTGTTCCTGGGGCTCTCCATTTTTATTTTGTTGCGTGCTGATCCGGAGAACTGGCCGCTGGGGCCGCGTCCTTTCTGGGCGAGCTTTACCGGCCCGGATGTATTGCAGCACCGGCTTTATGCGCTGCTGATTGCTGCATTTGCTGTATTCGAGTGGGCGGTGGAGACGGAGCGCGTGCGCGCGCGGTGGGCGGCGTATGTCTTCCCACTGTTGTGCGCGGCGGGAGGCGCCCTTTTGCTGACCCATCAGCACGCGCTGGGTAATATCAAGGAAGAGATGCTGGCGGAGATGAGCCATACTCCGATTGCGTTGCTGGGCGCGACGGCAGGATGGGGCCGCTGGCTGGAGTTGCGGCTGCCTGATAAGCGCTGGTCTCAAATCGCTTCGTATATTTGGCCTGTGTGTCTGGTGCTGGTGGGGTTGGTGTTGCTGGATTATCGGGAGTCTTAGAAGACTGCTGTGGCCCGTCTGGCACCAGCCGAAGAAAGGTTTGCTCCGTGTTCTGCAAACCCACATTTTTTCAAGATGTGGGCACCCTGTGGTCCTGAGACAAAAGCACTTTTACGGGTCTAGTGGGCCGGCAATTTGTGGGGTGTGCTTGCGTTATGGTAAATAGAGCAGTTTGGAAAGGAAGGCCTATGTCGCAATTTTTTCGTATTTCTTTGGGGGCCGCTTGTTGTGTTGCTTTCTGGCTCTCGTCATTTCAGGAAGCAAGGGCCCAACGGCTGCCGGAGACGGTCCGCCCGGAGCACTACAGCCTGGTGCTGACGCCTGATCTTAAGAATGCAACGTTCACCGGCAAGGAGAGCATTGATGTCGTTCTGTCGCAGCCCGCGGACTCGATCACGCTAAATGCGGCGGAGATCAAGTTCCAGAGCGTGAAGACAACGCTGAATGGAAAAACCCTGGACGCTGCGGTCACAGAAGATGCGGGCAAAGAGCAGGCGACATTTGATTTTCACCAGAAGCTGCCGGCGGGACATCTGACACTGGACATCGATTACTCGGGCATTTTGAACAACGAACTGCGGGGCTTTTATCTTTCAAAGACGGCGAAGCGCAACTATGCGGTTACGCAGTTCGAGCCGACGGATGCTCGAAGGGCCTTTCCTTCGTTTGATGAGCCTGCCTTCAAGGCCAGGTTTGATGTGACGATTGTTGTAGACAAGGGCGACACGGCCATCTCGAACACAAATATTATTTCTGATACGCCTGGGCCGGGCGAGGACAAGCACACGATCAAGTTTGCGACGACGCCGAAGATGTCTACGTATCTGGTGGCGTTTCTCGTAGGTGATTTTCAGTGCACGTCGGGCGAGAGTGATGGCGTGCCGATTCGCGGATGCGCGACCCCGGACAAAGTGGAGCTGGCGAAATATGCGGTGAAGGCCGCCGAGTTTGTTCTGCATTACTATGACAACTATTTCGGCATCAAGTATCCAATGCCGAAACTGGACATGATTGCGCTGCCGGATTTTGAAGCTGGCGCGATGGAGAACTTTGGCGCGATCACGTATCGCGAAACCGACCTGCTGCTAGATGAAAACAATTCCTCGGTGGGCGCGAAGAAAAACGTCGCGCTGGTGGTAGCGCATGAGATGGCGCACCAGTGGTTTGGCGATATGGTGACGATGCAGTGGTGGAACAATCTCTGGCTGAATGAAGGCTTTGCCTCATGGATGGAAAACAAGCCGGTGGCGGCGTGGCATCCGGAATGGAACATTCCGCAGGGTGTGGCCCAGGGACTGAACAATACGCTGAATCTGGATGCGCAGCGCACGACGCGCACGATTCGTGCGAAGGCCGATACGCCAGATGAGATCAACCAGATGTTTGACGGCATTACGTATGGCAAGGCTGGCGCGGTGCTGCTGATGGTGGAGAACTATCTGGGCGAAGAGACCTTCCGCAAGGGTGTGCACAACTATCTTGCAGCGCATATGTACGGCAATGCCACGGCGGAAGACTTCTGGAATGCGCAGACGGCGACAAGCCATAAACCTGTGGACAAGATCATGGAAAGCTTTGTGGTCCAGCCTGGCGAGCCGATCCTGACATTCAGTCAGCCGCAGGATGGCAGCGTTGCAGTCTCTCAGCAGCGGTTTTTCCTGAACCCGAGCGTGAAGGCGGAGCAGGCGCAATCGTGGACGGTGCCGGTGTGCATCAAGACGGGCACGGCGAGCGATTGCCAGGTACTGACTTCGGCGCAGCAGTCGCTGAAAGTTCCACAGGCGCAGTTCTTCTTTGCCAATGCGGGCGGCAAGGGTTATTACCGCAGCACGTATCCGAAGGATGTGTATGAGAAAGTCGTCTCGAATGTAGAGACGGGGTTGGCTCCGGAAGAACGCATCAGCCTGCTTGGCGATGTGTGGGCGCAGGTGCGCGCGAGCAAGATGGAGGTGGGAGACTATCTGAATCTTGCGGCGGCAGTGAAGGACGACACAAGTGCGGCTGTGGTGCAGACTGCTCTGAACGCGGTAGGCACCATTGATGATCAGATTGCTTCTACTGATGAAGAGCACAAGGCGCTGGCTGTGTGGGTGGTGAAGAACTTTAAGCCCGCGTATGAGCGGCTGGGCAAGGCATCGGACAGTGATTCGCCGGAGAAGAAAGAGCTGCGCGCGTCGCTTTTTGGGGCACTGGGTACGATTGGGGAAGATCCTGAAGTAATTGCGGAAGCAAAGCAGATTGCGGAGAAGTTTCTGACGGATCCTTCGTCGGTGGAACCCACGCTGGCGCAGACGGCCGCAGGTATCGCCGCTGAGCACGGGGACGAGGACTTCTTTAATCAGCTACAGAAGGTGTATGAAACGGCAAACAATCCTCAGCTTCAGGAAGGTGCCCTACGCATGCTGGCGCTCTTCAAGAGCCATCCGCTGGAGCAGCGCGCTCTGGACTACACCGTATCCGGGAAGGTGCGGAACCAGGATGCCGCCATTGAGTTGCTGACTATGCTGCATGGGCAGGAAACGCGTGATGAAGCATGGCAGTATATTCAGCAGAACTGGGACAAGGTGAAGGCGCAGCTTACGACCTCGATGGGGGCGTATCTTGTGGGTGCGACGGGTGCATTTTGCAGCGCCCAGGCACGCGACCAGGTGGTGGACTTCTTCTCTACGCACAAGGTGCCGGCGTCAGACCGGTCTTTGGCGCGCGCGAAGGACCAGATCAATGACTGTATTGAACTGCGCAGTGAGCAGGGGCCGAAACTGAAGGAGTGGATTGCAGCGCAGAAGTAAGGAAACAGGAGGGGCCATTCTCTCAGGGCCGGAGCGCGTCTCCGGCCTCTTCTTTTTGCGTGCTGATGAAGACACGGGAGGCTCCGCGCAGGATTTGTTTTCCAGGGAGTGCGCCGGTTTCATCCGCGAAGAATATTTCTCCAACGCGCTGGGTTTGCGGGCGATAGTACCAGCGTTTGAAGAGGCAGAGATGGTCAGAGACGGCCTGGCTACTTGCCTTGATTTTTTCTGATTCAGATTCGAGCGCCTGGAGTGCAGCGTCGAGTCTTTGGAGCAGGACATCGTGAGGTGCGGTCTGTACAGGAGCAGCGAGCGGAACGGCCTCGACTGCGACGGGAGCCACATAGAGCGAAGTAGAGCCGGAGCGCTCGTTGTGAAGGCGCATTCCGGCAATGGAGTAGGGGACTGGACCGGAGAGAACTCCGCGCGAGAGCAGGAAGAGTGAAACCGCTTCTGGTTCTACTGAGGGCTGGAGGATGATCGCACGCAGGCTGGATAGCTGCTGTATGGCCGGGGAAAGCAAAGATGAAACTGCTTCTACTTTTTGCAGCCTTGCGTGGAGCTGTGCTGCCTTTTCAAAGTCCAGTTCAGCGGAGGCGGCGTCGCGCTCCGATGTCAGCTTTTCCTTGAGGCTGGTGCCGCGCGTCCGGAGAAAAGCATACACGCCGGCTGCTTCTTCGGCGTAGCGTTCGTCTGTACATCCTTTGAAGCAGGGGGCGAGACACATCTTCATCTCGGAATAAATGCAGCCGGGGAAGGCAGGATGGGGATGGAGGTCCTCATGGCAACGCCGTAGCTGGAACAGGTCCAGCAGCTCATCTGAGAATTTTTCTGCCACAACGCGTGAAGGAAAAGGCCCGAAGAGATGGTGGCACGCGGGTTTTGTAATTTTGTTGGTTACATAAAGGCGAGGGTAAGGGTTTTCCATGGCCATGCGCAGAAAAAATGGGGTGCGCAGATGCATGCGCTTGCGCGTTGCTCCGCCAAAAATTTGGGCAGAGATGCGATAGAGCAGCAGGAGCGACTCGAACTCGGAGCCAGTGGTGGACCATTCAATACGAGAGATTTTTTCTGTCAGTCTCAAGCGTTTGGATTGTGCAGGACCCGCATCGAGAAAGCGGCCGAGCCTTCGGCGCAGGTTTGGAGTACGGCTGATGTAGGGTTCGGCATGTTTGTCAGGGCCGAAAAGGGCGAAGACCCCGGCTTGAGAGGGAACCTGCGCCAGAGCGGATTTGGGTGTGGACGGGTTGAAAGCTGCGGACTGCGTGAGCATTGGTTGTTTTGATTATTCTCTGGCTAGCGCCTGGACGTCTAGATTTCGCAAAGTTTGTTCAAACCTTAATTGCTACAGAAGTATGTGGGTGATAATGCAGAGAGTGAAGGAGAGTGGATCGCGTGCAGTTTATTCTTGGTGTGTTTCTTTTCGTTGTGGTGATAGGGGCACTGGATGCCCGGCTGCCCTGGCCTGCAAGTAAAAAGGAAGGTACGCGTATATGATCGCCGGGCACTTCGGCTTTGCTGCGGTTGTGAAGGGCCGGGAGCGGTCTGCGCCCCTTTGGATGTTGATGCTGGCGTCGGTGTGGCTTGATATTGTGTTTGTTCCTCTTTTCCTTGCAGGGAAAGAGACGATGCATTCCGTACCGAGCCACTCAGGATACGGGGCTGCGGTGATCTACGCCGACTACACGCATTCGATCGTAGGGGCGCTTGTGCTCTCGGCGATTCTGACAACTTTCTGTTGGCCGATCTGGGGCAGGCGAAGCGCAATCGTCATCGGCCTGGTAGCTGTTTCGCACTGGGTGCTCGATTTGATTGTTCATCGCGCCGATATGCCTGTTTTGCCTGCGAACCTGGGGCACTTACCTCGGCTCGGGTGGGGATTGTGGCGCTTTCCTATGCTGTCCGCTTCTCTCGAGGCTTTGCTTGTGCTGATGGGGGCGGGATTTTACTGGGGGGCCGCGAGGGCCATATCCATTCAGGCTGGTCGCGAAACGCGATGGGCGGCGTTTGTGTCCATTTTGATTGCGGTCTGTGGACTCGGCATCCTCGGCCTGGATGTTACGAGCCGGTGACGGAGAACCGGCTTACCGCTGGCGGCATTGGCGCGTTTGGTTCCTGTAGCGAATTTCCACATGCGAAAGAGGTACTTTTTCCTGCTAGCATCACGGCATGAAGAAGCTGATTGTTCTGTCTTTGGTCCTGCTGGCTTCGGCCTCAGCATTTGCGAAAACCCATCATCATCGCCATCATCGGGCACACCATTTTCATCACAAGGCGCAATAGTGCCGGGTACATGTCTTCTGTGATACTGTTCGGCGTATGAGTGAAGACATGCGTTATCCCATTGGTGATTTTGGCGGACCAGTCGAGCAGTCCCCGGAGCAGCGCCGGGCTTCGATTGCGATTCTGGCGGCACTGCCGGAAAACCTGCGGTCGGCGGTTAGTGGTCTTACGGAAGCGCAACTGGATACTCCGTATCGTGAGGGCGGTTGGACGGTCCGGCAACTGGTGCATCATGTGGCGGACAGCCATACGAATGCCTATGTGCGCACGCGCAAGGCGCTGACGGAGGACTGGCCGGCGGTCGCTGCATATGACGAAAAGGTATGGGCGGAACTGCCGGATGCAAAAACGCTGCCGGTGGAAGTATCTCTGAAGCTGCTGGATGCGTTGCATATCCGGTGGGCCGCGCTGCTGAAATCGTTGCCGGACGCGGACTGGCAGCGGGGCTATGTCCATTCGGAAAATGGGCGGCAGAAGCTGGCTGATGTTGTCCAGCTTTATGACTGGCATTGCCGCCATCATGTGGCGCACATTACCGAATTGCGGAAGCGCAACGGCTGGTAGCGTAAAAATGCTTGCTCGCACCTCAGGCGGGCAAGCATAGTTTTCTTAATGCCTTCTGTGACAACTGAGATTTCTGCTGCGCAGCTTGCCCGCGCGCTCGAGGTCTTTTTTGCAGAACATCCGCGCGCGGCGGTACTGGAAGAGGGGCGGGTGCTTTTCGAGATGCAGCGCACGCGCTATGCACTTTCTGCCGAGCATGGACGTTGTGTTCTGCAACTGTGGTCAGAGGAGCGCAATATGGTGCGCACCGTCATCGGGACCGCTGTCCGCAAAGATACGCTGCGCATAGAGACCCGACGTTTTGGCCAGGCAAAGCCGCAGATTCTGGAGGTGGTCCCAGACCGGGACCGGCGCACTCCGACAGCGCGTGAGACGACCCGAAAGCGGTATCTCCGCATACTGGAACGCGTGCTGACGCGGGCCTTTCCTGACTACAAGATTGGTGGTCTCCACAGCGCAATGGACCTGGAGCACAGCTTTGGTCCAGCGTATGCGCGCGCCACTCTGGTGCGCGGGCCAAAGGCATGGGCTGTGATTGCAGTAAATGCCGAAGAAATGCAGGCCACCGTGGATGGAGCGCTCACGCTGGGTATTTTATGGCTTACTTATTGCCGGGAGCGCAGCGGCGGACGGCGAGTCTTTGAAGGGCTGAAGGTGATTGTGCCAGCAGGAGCAGCGGAGGTCACGCGAGCGCGCATGGCGTGGCTGAATCCGGCGCTGGCGAAGTGGGAGTTGTATGCGCTGGATGAGCGGGCGGAGGAACTGGAGGCGCTCATCATTGTAGAAGGCAATATTGAGACACGGCTGGTGCATGTCTTTGATCAGGAACGCGTCAGAGAGCGGATGCAGGGCGCGATTGAGCGCGTTTTTGCGTTGCTTCCGGAGGCGCTGCGGCCACGCGTGGAATTGCGCGCGGCCAGTCCGGCGGAAATTGGTTTCAGGTTGCACGGGCTGGAATTTGCACGGGCAAAGCATAGCCTGGCGGCGGGATCGTTTGCGCGGCAGGATGCGATTACGTTTGGCACGGGAGCCAATGAGACCCTGCTTACGGAGCAGACAGAGGACCTGTTTCGCGAACTGGTAGGGCGTCTGGGAGAGGCGCGAACGGCGGCAGGTTCGTCGAGGGACCCGCTTTATCGAATGCAGCCCGAACGATGGCTGGAATCGGAGTTGAGGAGATGCCTGTCTGAGATTGAGCCGTCGGTCCGCGGCAATATGGTCTATTCGCAGGTGCCGGCGTTTTCGGCCGGTGACCGCGGGATGATTGATTTGTTGAGCGTGACGCGAGCGGGCCGACTCGTGGTGATTGAGATCAAGGCGGATGAAGACTTGCATCTGCCGCTGCAGGGGCTGGACTACTGGATACGCGTGCGGCGTGTTCTTGCAGATGGCGAGTTGCGGAAACATGGGTATTTCCCTCAGGTGGAGTTATCAGAGCAGCCGCCGCTGCTGATGCTTGTGGCTCCGGCGCTGCGAATTCATCCAGCGAATGAGACTGTGCTCCAGTATCTGAAGCCAGAGATCGAGTGGGTGCTGGTGGCGCTGGATGAGCACTGGCGGCAGCGGCTGCGGGTCATTTTCCGGAAGAGAAGAGAGCCTTAGTGCGGGTGGGAAACTTATGTCATCCTCAGCACAATACAGGACCCATTTTTATTTATTTACCGTCAGACCATCAGATTCAGTATCAATCCAATTGCCTTACTACACTTGCATCGCAGCCAGCACAAGTCGTGCATCGTATATCGGAGTTACCAACAATCTTGAACGCAGGATCCAGCCCAGAGCGAAAAGGATTGCTCTTATGCAGAGGGAGAACCCAACCCTGGGATGCGCACATCGCAAGACCGCAGCCTCCTTTTCTCTGAAGCACCTGGAATTGTGCAGTATTTCGCGGTATACTCTGGGCAACAGCGGAAAGGCCGTTGTGAGAGGTGCGTCTTCAGCAGTGAGCGTGTAGCACATGCGTCCTCTGGGACCTCGGCATGGAGAGCGGTTGCTCGCGTGTTACGAAGTCCGGCTGATGCCCTCTGCTGCGTCTTATTTCCTGCCTCCTGCCGCGTTTGCGGCGATTCTTTGACGCGGATGACCCGCGTTCCTGTCTGCGATTCCTGCTGGAAACAACTTCCTGAACAGTTTGGAAACCTTTGCACTGTCTGTGGCGAAGCGCTTGGTGCGCAAGGATTTGGCGATGTGCCGGTCCGGCCAGGAGATGTGTGCCGTCCTTGCCGTGTGGCTGCTCCGCCGTTTGCAAAGGCAGTGGCGCATGGTCTCTATCAGGGTCGGCTACGGGAGCTGATTCATCTGCTGAAGTATTCGGGAATGGAGCCGATTGCGGACCGGCTGGGCGCATTGGTGGCTGCACAGGTCCTGCGCTTCGATGAGCTTCCGTATAAGGTGATGGTAGTTCCAGTGCCGCTCTTCCGGGCCAAGGGGAGGCAGCGGCGGTTTAATCAGGCCGAATTGCTGGCGCGGGCCGCAGTCAGGATGCTCCAGAAAACCCGCCCTGAGATGCACTGGACGATGGCGGCTGGAGTGCTTGAGAGGCGGCGCGCCACGGAAAGTCAGGCGGGGCTTACCCCGCACCAGCGTCGCGCGAATGTGCGCGGCGCTTTTTTTGTTCCGCGTCCGGAAAAGGTAAAGGGCGCAGACGTGCTTCTGATTGACGATATTTACACCACGGGGGCCACGGCGCGCGCGTGTGCGCTGGCTTTGCGCCGCGCTGGAGCAAAGAGCGTGCGGGTGGCGACGGTGGCAAGGGCGCAGCGGTTGGAGATGGTCGAAGTGCCCATGCATGAAGACGTGGCGTTCTGGGATCCGGGTTTTGTTCCTGCGGTCCGCGGCACATAAGGCCGGGGACTGTGCTCATTTCATCTCTGGACAGTGAGGGAGAAGAAATGTCTTTGGGGAAGGCCATGATTCACGCGCGTAAACAGAAGCACGCTGCCATTCCACGCGAAGAGGTGCGCGTCCACACCAGTACGGTGATGCAGGCCCCGGTGCTGGTGCTGAATGCCTCCTATGAGCCGATCAACATCTGCGGGGCGCGACGGGCGCTGGTGCTGGTGCTGAAGGGCGTCGCCAAGACCGAAGAAGAACAAGGGGCTACGCTGCATGCGGCGCGGGTGCGGATGCCTTTGCCGTCGGTGATCCGGCTGCTGGAATACAGGCGCATTCCGCACCAGACGCGGGCCTTATCGCGCAAGAACATTCTGCTGCGTGACCGGAACACCTGCCAGTATTGCGGCGTGGTGCTGCCAGCCTGCGAACTGACGCTGGACCATGTGATTCCCCGGTCGCGGGGAGGTGCTTCTACGTGGGAGAACCTTGTGGCCTGCTGCCACTCCTGCAACCGCCGGAAGGGAAACCAGCTTCTGCATGAGCTTGAGGACATGAAGCTGCTGCGAGAGCCTCGTCCTTTTACCCTGCACACGAGTCGGCACATCATGCGGATGATCGGGCACAGCGATGTGAAGTGGAGGAAGTATCTCTACTACTGACCTTGGGTACTTTGCGCGTAAAGTCTACGATTCAGGGGATTTAGGAGAAACATTCCTTCCGCGATATTTTTGACACAGCGGCAGGGGCCGGCTCGACTGAATTATCAACAGTAGGCGTACCTTAAGTAGCGGGTTGTGTCGTGTACACTGAAGAGGAACCCTCGTGTCGGGACGTGGCTCAGCCTGGTAGAGCACTCGCTTGGGGTGCGAGGGGTCGGCAGTTCAAATCTGCCCGTCCCGACCATTTCTCTTCTTCATCTCTTTCTTATGTCAGTCGAGCATTCCTATGCCGGAAGTCATCCTGCGAAGGATTCTGCATCGCGCGGACTAGTTTGGACCAGGTCTATTCAAGACATGGGGCAGGCACCCGGGCACCGAGGATTGATCTGCCCGATGCGCTCTGGGAAGGTGGTTGCTCGCGCAACAAATCGCACGCGTTATGATGCGGTTCCTTTCGGCAGCGCGCTCCGCTCAATGCCAGGGGCCGAATTCTTTTTCTGACAGGGCGCGGTCCAGGTATGTGGCGGCGCTGATGAGGGCCAGGTGGGTGAAGGCCTGGGGGAAGTTTCCCAGGTGTTCGCCGCTGCTGCCCAGCTCCTCTGAGTAGAGGCCGAGGTGGTTGGCATAGCCAAGCATTTTGTCGAAGAGCAGGCGGGCCTTGTCCAACTGATGGGCGCGGGCGAGACACTCGATGTACCAGAAAGAGCAGGCGGTGAAGCTGCCCTCCATTCCGGTCATGCCGTCAATGTGCTCGCCTTGCGTGTCGTAGCGATAGACGAGACTGTCCTCGGTAAGGCGATCTTCGATGGCTTTCAGGGTGGAGAGCCAGCGCGGGTCTACGGGGCTCATGAAGCGCATGAGCGGCATGAGCAGAGTGGCTGCATCGAGATTTTTTGAGCCCTGGTACTGGACAAAGGACTGAAGCGAATCGTCCCAGAAATTTTTGAAGATGTCGTCGTAGATGGCATCGCGGGTCTTGAGCCAATCGCCCAGAGGGGCGTTGAGCGAACGCTTGCGCGCGAGACGTATGGCGCGGTCGAAGGCGACCCAGGACATGAGGCGGGAGTGCAGGAATTTTCTGCGGCCGCCGCGCACCTCCCATATGCCCTCGTCGGCGCGCTGCCAGTTGTTCCCCAGCCATTCGAGGATGCGCCAGACACCGCGCCAATCGTCATAGGAAGTTGCGTCGCCATATTTGTTGGAGAGGTAGATGGCGTCCATGAGCTCGCCGTAAATGTCGAGCTGCAACTGTCTGGAGGCGCCGTTGCCGATGCGGACGGGGCGCGAATCGCGATAGCCGCTCATGTTTTCAAGGATGGACTCGTCGAGCTCCTGACTGCCGTCTTCGCGGTACATGACCTGGAGCGGGCCGTGCTCGGCGTCTTCATGAAGGCGGCCGTGCAGCCACTCGGTGAAGCTGCGGGCCTCCTCAGTAAAGCCCAGGCGGAGAAAAGCGTAGAGGGAAAAGGATGCATCACGGAGCCAGGTATAGCGGTAGTCCCAGTTGCGCTCGCCGCCGATTCTTTCCGGCAGGCCGAAGGTGGGAGCGGCAATAAGAGAGCCGTACTCCTGGCTGCACAGGAGCTTGAGCATGAGCGCAGAGCGGTTGACCATCTCGCGCCAGCGGCCCTTGTAACTGGAGCGGCTGATCCAGTCGCGCCAGTAATGGGCGGTTTGCTGGAAGTGGTTCTCGATGGCCTCGGGGTCGAGGATTTTGATTTCGGGGCTTGCTTCGCCAAAGGTGAAGGTAGCGGATTCGCCGGGCTTGAGCGTGAAATCGGCTATGGCGTCGCTGCCATCGAGGAGCAGCGGAACGGTTGCGTGCAGGGCCATTCTGGGGACGTCTGCACAATCGGGACAAAAGAGGACAGCGTTGTCGCCGCAGATGGCTTTGTGCCCGCTGCGGGCGTAGTTGAAACGGGGAGAGCAGCGGACGTGGAAGCGGACTTCTCCTTTGATGATGCGGACGATGCGGACGATTTGGTGGGCGTAGATTTCGCCTTTTTTTCCGGCAAGAATGGGCATGAAGTCGGTCAGCTCGACGACGCCGGAATCGGAGAGGAAGCGCGTGAGCAGGATGTTGGTATCGGGCAGGTAGAGCTGTTTGGTGCGAAGATTTCCGAGGTCTGGTTCTATGCAGAAGGTGCCGCCCGACTTGCCGTCGAGGAGAGCAGCGAAGACGGTCGGGGAGTCAAATCTTGGAAAACAGAAGAAATCAATTGCGCCGCGTGTGCTTACCAGAGCAATGGAGCGCATGTTGCCGATTGCGCCATAATCTTCGATTCTCTGCATGAGGAAGGTGTCCCTTTCTGTCCCCATGCTTAGATGTGTATGGCCTGAAAAGGATTACGGGCAACCCTTTTCAGGCCAAGACCATGTTATGGCACCTGAAGCGGACGGACACCCTGTATGGGGAAGAGCCCGGTGGGGCCGTTTTCGCCCACAGGCTGCGGCCGAAAGAGGTAACGGAGGTAGAAGCCGATCTTGTTGGAGGCATAGTCGCGGGTGTTGTTGAAGTTGAGATAACCGCCCACATACCATTTCTCGGCCACTGCGTAGGCGCCTTCCGCGTCAAGGCTGTAGTTGCCGCTGACGCTGGTGCTCTCAGGGTAGTAGGGATTGTTGCGCGCGTACTGAATGGTGGGATCGAGCGGATAATACGGAGTGGAGTTCTCCTGGAATGCCTGGACGCCAAAGCTACCGGTCACGCGGTAGTGGAAGCGCGGGCCACGGTGGCCGTTCACGGTGAAGGGCACTCCGGCGAGCATGTAAGCCGCGGGGCTGAAATAACCGCCCTGTCCATAGGTGAAGTAGCGCAGGTTGTGGTCGTAGTGCATACCGAAGAAGTTCATGCCCAGGCTGACGGTGCCGTAGTCGGGATGGTGCCAGACCTGCCAATAGGCACCGGCGTCGCCGTCGAGGCGGCGGTTGTCCTGCACATGGCGTCCGGTGATGTATTGGCCGCCGCCCTGGATGTACCATCCGGAGAGGGCGTCACCGAAGGCAAGCTGCACTTCGCCGGCGTTGGAGATGACTCCACCCCAGATATTGCCGATATAGTTGGGTCCTTTGCTGCCGAGGTCGCGCAGTCCGGCGTAGGAGAGCTGCGTGTCCATGATGGGAGCGCGGTTGAAGGTGAGAGTAAAGTGCGACTGTAGCGGATGCACGTAGAGACTTCCGGTCGTGTTCTCAATCAGGAAACCGTGGGGGGTGTAGCCGATGCTGGCGCCGAAGGATGAGGTGCGGAGCTGGAACTCGCCGCCGATGCCCGCGGCTGACTGCAAATAAGGGGTGGAGGTGGCGGGCAGGGTCCCCTGCTGGAAGGTGGCGGTGGTGGTGGCTGTTCCAGAATCGAGCAGGACGGGGCGGGCGATGACGGTGGCGCGAACGTTTGGGCCAATCATGCCAGAACTTTCGATTTCGGTGGTGTAGTTGGCGAGGCGGTCGTATCCGGGCTGACCGCTGCGGTAGTCCACACCGGAGGAGCCGCCGATCCAGGCGCTGGATTCACCCCGGATTTTGGCGAGCTGGTCTTCAATCTGCTCGCGCTCGGTCTTCTGGCGTACCACGTGCGTGGGCGCGGGGCCGGTAAGAGGAGGCAATTCGGCTGTTTTTGCCGCGGGGGCCGGAGTGGTGAGGAAATTCTGCTGAGGCCGTGCAGTTGGTTCGACGGGCGCGGGTGTCCCGGAGTCTGGCGGTTGCGCCTGACCGTTCATTTCCTGCACGGCGGACTGGAGGCGGCTGGCTGGATTGGGATCATTCGTGAAGGTAAGGCGATGGTGAGACTGCGCCGGAGATTGCGTGGCGGCGGGCTGGATGGAGGCAACGCGGGCTGGTGCGGGGCGCAGGTATTCGATATGGGCAGCGGTCTCCGGGGCGGCCTCCGTGGGGGGCGCTTCTGCGGGGTGGATGGAGCGATGGCCGGAAGGTGTCTCGGCATCGCTGGAAAAGCTGTCGAGCGTAGCTGTGTTCTGCTGCTCGATGGACGAAGCCGCAGACTGACCCGGGCCGGATTCAGCGAAATCGCCGAGAGTGGGCGTGGTTTCGCTGGGGGCATTCTGCCAGGAAACATCGGTGCCGTGCTGATTGATGTTGTCCGGTGCGGAGAGCGTGGCGCGTCCGGTGGGAGCGAGCAGTTGCATCAACTGCTGTGTAGCGGACGGGCCGGAGGGAGAGAGAACATCGCCGGGTGAAGCAGGGCCCAGGGCGTCGAGGGCGGCGCGATAGTAGGCGGCGGCGCGTTCTGCGTTGCCGCGCGCCTGCTCATACTGCGCGGCCATCTTCAGGATGGTTGCGTCGTTCTTGTATTGGCCCAGGGCGCTTTCGAGCCAGTCCTGCGCGTGCTTCATGTCGCGCGCGGCGAGTGCTGCGCCAATCGCGCCCTGATACTGGGACAGCGTGGCGTGGTCCATATCGAGCGAGGAATAAATGGCGACGGCCTGCTTTGGCTCGCCCGCTTTGAGGTAGGCCGCGGCGAGTGCCGAGTAGATTCGCGGATTTTTGGGAAATGCCTGTGTGGCGGCCTGCAGAATGGCAACAGCGCGGCGCTGATCTCCGGCAGCGAGAAGGGTGTTGGCGCGCTGCACACTCCAGGCGGCCCACAGGCTGTTGAAGTCAGCCTGCTGCTCGTCGGTCATCTCACCGGAAGCAGAGAGGCTGGAGACCAGCGAATACAGCTTGCGGTCATCCCCGGCCTTGAGGAGTACCCATCCATATTGAATCTGCGTGGCGACGGGGACATCCTGGTCCTGGTCGTGATAAATATCAAGGATGCGCTGGAAGCTGCGCAGGGCAGCCTGAGACTGACCAGTGGAGACCTGAATGGCGGCAACCGTCTGCAGGTAGCCAGGATCGGCCTCCAGGCGAAGCCGGACTGGTTCCGGCATGGAGGCGATCTGGCGCAGTGCTTCGCGGTCACGCCCTGACTGATGCAGAGCATTCAACAGCCCGCGCCATGCCTGCTGGCTGGACTGGTCCTGGTCCAGTTCTCCGCGATAGATGGTGTATGCCTTCTGCGTGTTTCCCTCAGCGGCATAGACATCGGCAAGCTGGAGGGCCACGGTGGTGGAAGAAGCCGGGTTCAGCGAGAGCGCTTTTTCCAGATACTTTGCGGCGCGAGGATAGTCGTGGCGCGACTGATAGATGGATCCGGCAAGGACGAGAAAGTCGGGATCATTCTGCTGCTGGCCGAGCAATGACTGTGGCATCTGGCCAATGGTGGTGAGGGCCTCCTCATCATGATTGCTCTCGTGCTGGGCAGCGATCAGGGCGCGCCATGCCCCGGCATTTTCAGGGTCCTGCGCCACTACCTGCCGATAAAGGCGGATGGCAGGGGCATAACGTCTGGCGGCGAGCAGCAGGCCGGCATATTGCAGCTGTTTTGCAACGGGCAGGTCGCGCCCTTCATTGGGAAAAGGCAGGGCAAGTGCCTGGGCGATGACCTTGTCGGCGTCGGACTTTCTGCCGAGGGCCTGATATGCCTGCGCGAGGACGCGGAGGTAATCCGGGTCACTCGAAAGCTGCGCGCGCACATTGCGCGGCAAGCGAACGCTTGTGTCCACCACGGCCTGCGAGTCGTTGGCTGAGGATTGGGTGAGGAGAAGATTGCGCCATGCCGATGTGCGCTGCGGGTCAAGGCGAACGACTTTTTCGAGTGTCTGCGCGGCCTGCTGGTAGTCGCCGGTCTGTTGAAAGGCGTTGCCCAGTCCTTCGAGTGCATCAGTGTTGTTGGGCTTGATTTGCAGGGCGGCCTGGTAGCCTGCGATGGCGGACTCGGCGCGGCCTGAACCGAGCTCATTTCCGGCATCGGTCATCTTCTGCCAGAAATGCGCATTGGCAATGGCGCTGTCGAGGCCGTGCTCTCCGGCAGCGCGGGCACGCTCAAAGTAATCGGCGGCGGAGACAAAATCCTGCTGCCGCATGTAGAGGTAGCCCATTCCAGCGAGAGCGCGGGCATTGCGGGGCTGTTTGGCGATCAGATCCTGGAATTTTTCTTTGGCTTCATTGAGGCGTCCACTGTTGAGTGCGTGATACGCGGCTGCCTCGAGTGGATTCCCGGCAGGGGCGGTGACGCGTTCCGGGGCGGCGGCATTGCCAGTGCTGGCGCTCCATGTCTCGGCCTGATGCAGAGCGGCCTGTGCATCGGGCACCTGCGGATACTGGCGGAGGATGGCGATGCCTTCGGCGCGGGTCTTCGGATCGTAGGTGAGGACACGGCCGAGAGTGACGGCGTAGCGGGAATCGGCAGGAAACCGCTTTGCAAGACTGCGCAGCCCTTCGACTGCGTGGGCGCGCTCGGAGGGAATGGCGGCTTCCGTGTCATAGTAGGCCAGGGCATAGTCTCCCGCGGGGGGCTTGTCACCAAAGACCTCGCGGTAGACGCGCATGGCCTCGGAGTAGTTGCCTTCCTGGGCGAAACGTCCGGCTTCCTCGAGGCGCTCGGAGCGCGACTGGGTGCGGGGTGTTTCGAGAATCTTTGTGATTTCCTGCTGGGTTCCTCCGGCTGCGCGCAGGCGGTCAAGATAGCGGCGCGCGTCAGCGGTCTTGCCCAGCTGCATGTCCGCTTTGGAGATGCCGAGAAGGGCTTCGCGATTGTTGGGGTCAGCGAGAAGCACCTGTTCCCACGTCTGGGCGGCCATGTCCAGATGGCCGGACTCGGCCAGTTTCTGGGCCTTGGCGAGCAGCGCCTTTTCTGAGGCAGACTGGGCCAGTGCAGGAGTGGAGGTGCCAATGGAAAATGCGCAGAGGAGTGCAAGGGTGCAGATTCGGGCTGATTGACGGGTCAGTTTTTCCATGCGAGCCTCAGTGTCCCGTCCGGCGCAAACCGGAAGTGTTTTTCATACCAGCCGAGCGCAAAGAGCGCCAGGTTCTGGTCGTAATATCGGGCAGGTGTGCCGAGCAGGCCAGTGGAAAGTGGGATACGCGCCTTGACTTCGCGCAGCAGGGCCTCTGCCGTGGACACATCGCCAGTAGCCTGCAGATAAGGGAAGACGGCAGCCAGAAATCCCGGAGGGGCGGCCGCGCTCAAAACCCGGCCATCGGGTGCGACACTTTCGGGCGGCGCTCCATTGGCCTTTACATATTTCGCCATGGGAGCAAACGTACTCAGCAGTTGCGCCTGCCCGGGCATTTCTCCGGGGGCCATCCCAATCCAAAGGTAAACGCGGATTGCATCGTAGCTGCCGCGTGGCGCTTCGGATGAATTTCCCAGCGGGACGGCTGCGGAAATGCCTTTGCCATCGCATTTTACCCAATCCATGGCAAACCCGGCAGGACTTGCTTCCTTCAGCCATGCCGGTAATCCCTGGGCCATCTTCAGCCATGGACCTTCCGGAGCGAAGTGGGCCGCTCCCATGAGGACAGGAAGCGGGAAATAGCTCGGGTTCAGGAGCCATTCGTTCTGGGTAGGATGGAAGCCTTCTTTTCCCGGCAACAGCACGGGACCAATGCTGGGGACTGTGGCCACTTCTTCGTGCGCAATGTGCGAAAGCAGCGCTCTTCCCTTTTGGGTATAGGCAGGATTTTTCCAGAGGTCTCCGGCTTCAAGGATTGAATACGCAATCCAGAGATCTGCGTCGGAGGCTGAATTGGGGTCCATGATGCCCATGGAGCCGTCGGGTTTTGTGCCCCAGCTCCATGCGGGGAGCTGTCTGCCGAGATCGCCTCCGGCCAGGTTCTTTTCTGTCCAGGCAAGCAGGCGGTCAAAGGTCGCGCGATCATTGGCGACAAGCGAAAAGAAGAGGGCATAGGACTGGCCCTCCGACGTGGTCATGGCGTTGCGGTCGGGGTCAATCACACGTCCCTGCGGACTGATAAAGCTGGACGCGTACTGCTCCCAGAACGGCCAGGCTTTCCGGGTCGTGCCACCTTGAGAGACAAGCGAAAACAGGGCGGCCGCCATCAGGACTGCTGCTCTCATAGATTTTTGACCTCAAGACGGGCCCGCGCCCTGTGGTCCAGCCACAATTTGGTCCACGGCACGATGAAGATACCCAATACAAAGGTGAGCACGACGATGAGCCAGGGGAAGCTGCGGATCCAGTAGCGGATGCGAGCCCACAGAGGCAGGTCGCCAACGTGGTAATAGCGCTCTCCCAGACGGTAGGAGTGGAACTGCTTGCCGTTCAGGACACTGACCGACTCGCTGATATCGCCGGACATGGATGTCTTCCAGAAGGCAGTGGTGAAGGGTGCAATGGAGTCTTTGTCGCGAAAGGTGATGGTGACCACTGACCTGCCGGGCTGCCAGGGCGATTCGATGCCCTGCAACAGGGCTTCGGGTAGCTGGCCAAGGCTTTCGATGAGACCATCGCGATCAAAACGGCCGATCTTCCACCACCAGTCAGGGCGCATTTCCGCCACCTGCCACCACGCGCGCTTGATGGCGGCGAAGAGACCGCCGGTATCGCGGACGGTCAGACCAGCTTCCTGAATGCGGACGGGAAGGTGATCGTTGAGACGATCGAAGGCGGGCTGGTCTGCGGCCGTGCCGAGAACCAGGTAGTCTTCATCGCCGCCGAGTTTGGACGTGTCTCCGGTCTGGACGCGCAACGCAGGGTAGCCGGTCTGTTCGCCGAAGTATCCAAGCAAGGTGAGATAGACCTCCATCTCCTGCTGAGAAGGGCGGGAGGGAAGGATGATCCTGGTTTGGGAAAGATCAGCAAAACGCGTAAAGGGAAAGCCGGCGTTGGCGAAGAGCTCGAGGTTGGGCATGGCAGCCCAGTGGTGCAGCCCGCGCAGATCGAGATAAGAGCTGCGCAGGATGGCGCCCTGGAGATTGATGGGCGGAGTGTCCTGGCAATTGCCCATCTTGGCGATTTGAAAATAGAAGTTGAAGAGAAATGTGTTAGCGAAGGGCCGCATATCGGAAAGCGGCACGTCGGCGTCATAAGACAGGGATTTTTTGGGATTGTTCTCGTGCGGAAGCGGCAGCTCGTTGACCAGTCCGCCGTTGGCGGTGATGCGCAGCGTGGAGGCATTGGCAAGAGAGATGGCGTTGTAGCGGTAGTCCACGTGAAGCGGCAGGTTCTGCCGATCGCCGTAATACAGGTCGGGTGGTACGTGAAGATAGACGGCAAGTGGGCCGGAGCCATCGCTCTGGAGGTCCGTGTCTCCGGCGTAGTCCCAGAGCGAGGATGTTGTGTCGGTCTTCAGCCACAGAGGTGCGTCATCCGCCTGACGCGGCGCAGGTGCCTGAAAGGTAGTGATGCGGGCGGTCTTTCCCTGGAGGAGCGGACTGCTTAAAGCAACGGCGCGGGCAGCAGTGAGTAACTGCTCACCGTTGCCGCCAGCGATGATGAGCACCTTTCCGTACGGGTCGCTGGGATTCACGCGCATGGCGACGACGGGGCCATCGTCGCGAACGTCCAACCCAGGCGGCAAATCAGAGAAATTGTCTGCGAACAGGACAACGTTTCCTTTGGGGAGAATGTCTCCTGTGCTGATGGGAAAGTTCAGGGGGCGAGACTTGGCCACTACGCCGAACCATGAGGCGACGATGCCCGCCGCTTGCTGCACAGATGGATCTGCGGTGGATGAGGCAAAGGCAAAAGGGATGGCGCTGGAGGCGCTGCTTACCTGCCCGTCATAGAACGGAAGCGGCAATATCCCAAGGTCATCGGCGAGAGGGATCAACGAGCCGGAGACTTGAATCTGAGAGGTATTTTCCACTCGCGCCCAGAGCGTGGTGTTGGCGGGGTCTTCACACTGCTGCGTGTAGTGGCCCACAAACTGGAAGGAGAGCACGTTGTTGCGCACCAGCAAATCAGCCGGCAGAGGCAGCGTCACAGTCTGGTTGACTGAGGCATCTGCCTTGTTTTGCGGGACCGGAACTGTGGCGACCAGCGTTCCATTGAGCAGAACGCTCAGGTGGCTCATCTGTGGAATGAGGCCGGGGGAAAACGCATATTGCAGCTTGAGCGATGCCTGCTGGACGATGTTCGTCTGGGGCAGGGAAAAAGGTATGTTGCGCCCGGATGCGACTCCGCGAAAAACGACGGCCTCGGGAATACCTATGTCCTTCAGGGAAAAATCAGAGCGAAAGGTACCTTCTGCTGGTCCGGCGGGTGGGGCGGTCTGCGCGCGAGCGGAGATGCAGCTTCCCAGCAGCACGGCTGCCAACAGAATGGCTGCTTCTGCGCGCGCTGTTTTGAGAGCACCGGACTTTCTTGTGGGGACGACTGCGGTCAGGGCCAGCCAGACGCCTTTGACTGAGAGGCGCACCAGACGGAGAAAGCTGCGCATCGGCTTGTCGGGTTCGCGGAATTCGCTGCGGCTGAGCCATGTATCAGCACCCGAATACAGGACCAGGGTCAAAAGCTCTTCTTGTTCAAGGGAAAGCTCAGCATGATGCAGGCGAAGATTCAGCCCCTCGGTCTTGACGACCACGGCGGGAAACTCGGCTTCCTGTCCCCGCAAGGGATAGATGACTTTGACCCGGGTGGACGATGGAAGGTTGAGCGGGATTTCGGAGCGTATCCAGGCTCCTCCGCGGGAGATGTCGGCAGTTTCGCCAAAGAGGCTCTTGCCATTGGGCAATTTGATCTGTACGGGCATTTTGAGAGAGATGCGGACGTCTTTGCGCGTCTGCTTTGATTCAAAGGCAACAGCATTGGCGGTGCCCACGATCACCATATTGAAGAGCACCCACACCACATTCATGATGACTGTGCCGGGATGGCCCGCGTTCCAGTAGAAGAAGCGGATGGGAGCAATCAGAAGGGCGATGACATTCAGCAAAATGAGAACGATATATGGTAGGGCAATACGCTTGTCGAAATAGCTTTTTTTGACGATGCCGCCTTTGGCCGTCACGTTGAATTTACCCAGCTTGGGATTGACGAATGCCAGCAGAGTTGGGCCCAGAATGTAGGGCGCGAGTACGGTCTCGTACACCTCATTCCAGAACGAGTGGCGGTGTTTGCCCTGCACGCGGAAGTTGGTCACGTTGGCGAGAAACAAGTGGGGAAGCGCGTAGGCCGTGATGGCGATCCAGTAGCCGGGGATATTGATTTTACCCAGGAGCATGTACACAAGAGGCGCGGTGAGGAAGACCAAGCGCGGACCCGCATACAAAAAGTGCACCATGGCGTTGAAGTAGCAGAGCCGCTGCGGCCATTTGAGTCCCCTGACAAAGAGAGGATTGTCTGTGCGCATGATCTGCACCATTCCACGTGCCCAGCGGATGCGCTGTCCAACGTGGCTGGAGAGGCTCTCTGTGGCCAGTCCGGCGGCCTGAGGAATGTTGATGTAGGCCGTGTTCCATCCCCGCATCTGCATGCGCAGCGAGGTGTGCGCATCTTCTGTAACAGTCTCGGTTGCAATTCCGCCGATCTCTTCGAGTGCTTCGCGGCGGAGGACAGCACAGGAGCCGCAGAAAAAGGTGGCGTTCCACAAATCGTTGCCGTCCTGAACGACGCCATAGAACAACTCTCCCTCATTGGGGATGGACATGAACTGGTGCAGGTTCCGCTCAAAAGGGTCGGGCGAATAGAAGAAGTGCGGCGTTTGCAGCATGCCCAGCTTTTTGTCTTTCAGAAACCAGCCAAGCGTGACCTGCAGGAAGCTGCGCGTGGGCACGTGGTCGCAATCGAAGATGGCAACGTAGGGGGAATCGAGCAGCTTGAGGGCATGATTGATGTTCCCGGCCTTGGCGTGCTTGTTGTCTTTGCGGATGATGTAGCCGACGCCCACTTCTTCACAGAATTTGCGGAACTCCTCACGCCTGCCATCGTCAAGGACATACACATGGAGCTTTTCCTGCGGATAATCCATGTTGAGCGCGGCGAAGGCAGTGCTTCTGACCACGGAGAGCGGCTCGTTGTATGTGGGGATCAGGACATCCACGTGCGGCCATGCATCAATATCGCGGGGCAAAGGGATGGGTCTGCGACGCAGCGGGCGAATGGTCTGGATATAGCCAAGAAAAAGGATGCTGAAGGCGTAGAACTCGGCGGAGAGAAGCACGAACATGAAGAGGATGTTGATCCACCCGATGGCCCGTCCCTGGCTGGCAATGGCCTCCGCCACGGTGGTGATGCGCCAGTAAGCGTAGCGCGCGGTGGCCAGCATGGAGGCGAACATCAACGCCAGAGTGACCACTTCCCCATCGGAGATGCGGTGAATGGCATAGGCGAGCAGAATGGTGAGAGTACCAAGCACAAGCTGCTCGGGCCACTGGAAGCGAATCGTAATGCACTCAATCGCCAGGAAAAGCAGGACGGTGTAGACGATAAAACGCGCCAGGGTTGCGAAGAAACTAGAGCGGGTGCCGAGTGAGCTCCAAAAGGTAAAGATACGCTTCATTGCTCGTTCCATCGCCTGCGAACAGTCAGCGGTAGTTCGGCGACTGGAGCAACTTTTTGCAGCCAAAGCGCCAGCTCCATGTAGTCCTGCGCGACGGGCGAATCGGGAGCATGGTCGGCGACAGTCATACGGTCAGCAATGGCGTTGGCCACAGCGGGGCTATAACGGATGGAATGGGACAGGAGCCGGTCGCCGATCTGGCGAGCAACGAGGGAGCGCGCTTTTTCTTCGATTGGATCCTGTGGATCAAACTCATTGAAGACGTAAAAGGGCGAGGGCACCTTTGCGCCATCGGCGATCATGTTTTTCCATGTCGCCTCGATACGGGAAATGGTAAGGATGGAGTTCAAATCTGACAAAACCGGCACGAGAACGACGCGGCACAGGCTTAGAATTTGCTGCAGCACGCTGGCGGAGGCTGTACCGAGGTCAAAGATGACCCGCTGCACCTTCTGCATGGCTGGCTTCACCTGGTTTTCCAGCCAGTCGGCGTTCGGTTCCTCCGCTCCCAGGACCTGTACGGGCGCATAATTACCGCCGGGCGCAACGAACGTTCTCATTCCGGGACGAAAGTCGCTTGCACCGTAATAAAAAGGCAACAGGCCGCAACCGGACCCATCCACCAGCAGGACTCTTTCACCGTAAGAGCAGAAAATGCGACCCAGGTTGGCGCACAGAGTGGTCTTTCCTACCCCGCCAGCCAGCGAATACACGGCAATCGCGGTAGAGGAGGCGCCGTTCGGTGGCGCAATCGCTACTTCAGGCCAGGCTGTTTTTTCCTGTGCAGGAGCGGCTACGGGCGCTTCCGCCGCGAGAGGCAGCACCGGTTTGGGTGCAACGGGAGCAGATGGAAGGGAAGACTGCTGTTGTTGCTCCCGCTGAACCGGATTGTTTACGGGCGGGTTGGAGTGCAGTCTGCGCCGCCGCGCAAAACTATGGTACGCAGGCTCATCCACATTTGCCCATGAGTACAACCGGGCCACATCGCGCGCCAGCTCCTGGTCCACGTCCACAACGTCTCCTTCTTTGTTCTCGTGCTGCCGGTTCGACATCCTGTTTTACACACCTGTCCTCAGGCCTTTGGCCCTTTCCTACGGATAGCATGTCTTGATATATGCACTGTACTGCCGGATTTGGATTCGAGGCAACGGAATATTTCAGCATAACCGTTTCGGGAATACCAAATCGTTTTTCTTCTGGGAGTGCTGATCAAAGGACCTTTCACAAACTGGCCAATTTGAAGACGGAATGGTACAGGAAGGAACTCTGCAAGTACGAAGCGATGGGATCCTTACAGCGTCTGGTATGAACAGGACAGATACGGCTACACAACTCCGACGCAACTGGCTGGTATCAATGACCGGCGGCGCGCGTATTCATGCTCTGGACGGAACGAATATTCCGCCGGGCCGTGGTGGCAGACCTCATCAAACAGCCATCCCGCTGGATCCGAGCGCGAGTACTTTTTTAAGAGACAGCGCTCTCTACCTTCTCCTCGCGAGCATCGCCCGTCGCCTCTTCCTCCACCACCAGCTCATCTGCCAGGATCTTCATCTGCTCGCCCAGCTCGTGGAACTTGTCTTTCCACTCCTGCGGGAGGTCCTGGTTCCACGAGAGCTTCAGCACGTCATACCAGATGTTCTGTGCCTGCCAAAGATTCAGATCAAAGGGCAGCTCGCTCACTGTGCGCGCCGTCAGCAGAGCATCTTCCAGCAGGTCCATGCGTCCCGGAGCGCCCTGCAACGCCACCATCACGCGCTTCATCTTCAGATCAACAATGTAGCGCAGCAGCCCGACATCAAGTTCAATCTTGTCAGTGTCCGCAATTCTCAGCCACGTCCGCACCTGCAATGCATCAATGGGGTCACTGTCAATCGCGCGACGCAGGCCCGCATTCACGGCATAGTCGGCGGCGAGCTCCAGCGCGCGCGGTTTAGGAAATCCGTTCCGGCTCAGGAAATGCAGCAGGGAAGCGTGGTCTTCATAAATCGCAATCAGGTTGGATTCCACCTCGGACACAGGCGACTGCAGAATCATATTCAGAATGCGCCGCTGCTCATCTTTAAAGAGCGACTGAAGCGAGTACGATGGCCCGCTGAAGGTCCGGTCAAACAGCCGCACTACTTCAGGGAAATCAGCATTCGTGACCGCCGCGCGCGCCTTTTCCGCAAATTCCACATACCTGGCGCTTTGCGATTCGTCATAGCGTTGCACCACCGCGTTAATGTTCTGATCGCCAAAATGGACCACGGCAAAGCTTGCAGTCTGGGTTTCTTCCGTAATCTGCGAAGTAATCCGGGCCTGTCCCAGCAACAGCCGCGAACGGCCTGAAGTCACCACCTCATAGCCCAGTCTTCTCGCCGTGTAGCAGAACAGCGTCGCCTCATCAGGATAATTACTAAACAGCGAGCTGATCGCGTAATGCGCCGCCACCTGCTCCAGGCCCACTTTCAGCGCCCCGACCCTGCGCTGGTAAATCGAGGCCCCATCGCCTTCCTGCGGAATGTTACTCTTCGCCTTCCCCAGCATCTGAACAAACTGTTCCTCCAGCGCTGCGCCTCTGGCGCCGAACAGCTGCGCCGCAAGCTGCAATACTCGCGCCGCATAGGCAATAATCTGTACCGTCTCAATGCCGGAGATTTCATCAAAAAACCACCCGCAGCTCGTATACATCAGCAGCGCATGGCGTTGCAGTTCCATCAGCTTCAGGGCAGCAATACGCTCTTCTGCGTTCAGCCCATGGGTCGCATGCCTGGTAAAGAATTCATTCGTGCTCGCGCGTTCCAGCACCACGCAGACATATTCATCGCGCGCAGCCCACACATCCTTGAACAGCCTTTTTCCCGCCTCTTCCGTCAACGGAGCCACCGCATCCCGCAGCCAGTCCAGTGCTTCGCGCAGCGGCCCGCGCCACTCCTGGTTCCATCCCACATGGCCCGCATTGCACCCGCAGTTGGAGCGCCAGCGCTCCACGCCATGCGCGCAGCTCCACGATGTGTTCTCCGCAATCTGCGCCTCCCATTGCGGTGGAAACTTCTCCAGAAACTCTCCATAATTCGTCAGCGCTGTGTCAGGATCCTGCTCAATCAGCTTCAGCGTGTACGAGAGCGCCATCTCGCCCTGCTTGTGATGATGTCCATAGCTCTCGCCATCCGTGGCAATGTGCACCAGCTGCGGAGCATCGGTGTCTGCGAATCCTTCTGTAAGCCGCGCCGTAAACGCCTCACCGCTGTTCAAAAGGCCCTCAAAGGCCACAGCGCGCGAGCGCGGACCATCGTAGAAAAAGATGGCGATCTTCTTCTTGTTTTTCAGCTGCACCACATAAGGATGCTTCGTGTCCAGCGTGTCCGCATTCACCTCCGTCCACGGTGCATCCTTGTCCTTGCCCAGCGGTCGCACGCGCGCGCACTGGTGCGGCGCGAGCACGGTAAACAGAATGCCGTTTTCGGCCAGCAGCTCCAGCGTTTCAGAATCCACCGCCGTCTCAGCCAGCCACATGCCTTCCGGCCGGCGTCCAAAGCGGCGCTCAAAATCGGCAATGCCCCAGCGGATCTGCGTGATCTTGTCGCGCCGGTTCGCCAGCGGCATAATTACGTGGTTGTAAACCTGCGCCATCGCAGACCCATGCCCGGAAAATTTTTTCTGGCTGGCATGGTCCGCTTCCTGAATCATCCGGTACGTGCGCGGCGCCAGCGCTTCCAGCCACGAGAGAAGGGTCGGCCCAAAGTTAAAGCTCATATGCGCGTAGTTGTTCAGAATGCGGATGATCTCGCCCTTCTGGTTCACCACGCGCGAAGCGCCATTCGGCGCATAACACTCTGAGGTAATCCGTTCATTCCAGTCATGGAACGGCGCAGCAGAGTCCTGCGTTTCTACCTGCTCCAGCCATGGATTCTCTCGCGGGGGCTGATAAAAGTGCCCATGAATACACACATAACGGCTTACATTCGGCATTGCGCGCCCTCGTCCTTAGTTAGTTTTACTCATTCAGATGCAGGAAAGCGCAAATCCGACATAAGCGCTTAAGACTCTTTAATAAGAGATGCGCCCCATACACGCCGAAGCATGTATGGGGTTGTGGGCTAGGCCAGAAATCAAACAGCAACCGTTGAAAGCCGCACATCTGCGCCCTGCCACTGCCACGCCTGCGCAATGCTGATGATGTGAAGAATAAAAAACAGCGGTACGCCAAAGGTTGGAATCAGGCTCAAAGGCAATGCTGCAATCGGGTCCATCGTCACCGGTCCGGAGCCGAAAACTCCATTCAGCACCCCCGAACTCACGGCCGTCACTAAATCCAGCATGCCCAGCGCCTGCCACAGAAGAAAGACCGCGCGATGTTGCCGCCCCACAAAACGAAGCGCGATCAGAGGAGCGGTCAAACCAATAAAAAAATCTCCCCATCCGGCAGGCAATGCAAAACTCCCGGGCAGCAACCCGCCGCTGTAAACTACTTGTTCAGGAGAAAACCCTCAAGCAT
Source organism: Acidobacteriaceae bacterium (assembly GCA_021323655.1). Lineage (GTDB taxonomy): Bacteria > Acidobacteriota > Terriglobia > Terriglobales > Acidobacteriaceae > Pseudacidobacterium. The sequence goes on along the minus strand of JAJPKO010000027.1, from coordinate 11,782 downwards.
GAAACGCAACCTCGCGCTGCTACTTTTGGCCGCAAGCTTCCTGCCTGTGAAATCGTTTGCATCTACGCCGCATACCTTCAAGGCCGAGCACGGCCAGTTCACGCTCGATGGCAAACCCTTCCAGGTCATCTCCGGTGAAATGCACTACGCCCGCATCCCCCGCGCTTACTGGCGTGACCGCTTCCGCATGGCAAAGGCCATGGGCCTCAACACCATCACCACCTACGTCTTCTGGAATGTGCATGAGCCCCAGCCGGGCGTCTACGACTTCTCCGGAAACAACGATGTCGCCGAATTCGTGCGCGAGGCCCAGCAGGAAGGGCTCTACGTCATCCTCCGCCCCGGCCCCTATGCCTGCGCTGAGTGGGATTTCGGTGGCTACCCCGCATGGCTTCTCAAAGACCACAGCATGGTTGTGCGCTCCCGCGATCCGAAGTTCCTCGCCGCGTCGAAGCGCTGGCTCACACGTCTCGGACAAGAACTGGCCTCCCTTCAGATTGGGAACGGCGGTCCCATCATCCTCGTCCAGGTGGAAAACGAATACGGCTCTTTCGACAAGGACCACGAATATATGGAGGACATCCACCACATGCTCGTGGATGCCGGCTTCACCAAGGCCCAGCTCTACACGGCCGATGGCCCCGAGCAGGTCCCGAACGGCTCTCTGCCCGAGCTGCCCGCCGCAGTGAACTACGGCCCGGGAGAATCGCAAAAGGGATTCGCCACCCTGAAAAAGTTGCGCCCCGAAGGTCCCTTTATGAACAGCGAATACTGGGACGGCTGGTTTGATCATTGGGGCTCAAAACACCAGGTCACCGATGCTCAGCAGGAGGCGAAAGACATTGACTGGACGCTCCGGCAGGGCTACTCCATCAGCCTGTATATGTTCCACGGCGGCACCAGCTTCGGCTGGATGAACGGCGCTAACTCCAATGGCAAAAACTACGAGCCCGATGTCACCAGCTATGACTACGATGCACCGCTCGATGAAAGTGGCCGTCCCACTGCAAAATACTTCCTCTTCCGCGACACCATTGCAAAGGCCACCGGAAAAACTCCGCCGCCGGTCCCGCCCGTTGCCCCCACAATCGAAGTCCCGGCGTTCCCGCTGACACAATCCGCCTCACTCTGGCAGAACCTGCCAAAAGCCATCCACAGCAAACAGCCGCTTTCCATGGAAGACATCAACCAGGCCTACGGCTACATCCTCTACCGCACCACTCTCAACGGTCCGGTCAGCGGTGATCTCACCCTCGACCAGCTCCATGACTACGCGCAGATTTACCTAGATGGAAAACTCATCGGCACGCTCGACCGCCGCCTCAATCAAAACTCTCTGCCGCTCAACATATCTGCGCAGAAAGCGCGCCTCGACGTTCTCGTCGAAAACACGGGCCGCGTAAACTTCACCAAGGTCATCCGCGGTGAGCGTAAGGGAATCACAAAGCAGGTCACACTCGACGGCAAGCCTGTCACCGGCTGGGACATCTACTCCCTACCCATGAAGAACACGCAGGAGCTCCATTACCGCAGCACAACCTGCAACGGAGCATGCTTCTACCGCGCCACATTCAAAGCAGAGAAGCCAGCCGACACCTTCCTCGACACCAGCGCCTTCACCAAGGGAGAAGTCTGGCTCAACGGGCACGCCCTCGGCCGCATCTGGAACATCGGCCCGCAGAAGACACTCTACGTTCCTGGTCCCTGGCTCAAATCCGGCGAGAATGAAGTGGTGGTATTCGACCTTGAAGGAGCATCTGGCCGCACTCTGCAAGGTCTGAAGAAGCACATCCTCGACGCGCCAGTCGCTAAATAATTTGTTTGTTGGGCTGATAACACGGGTGTCCCAGGTTTGTGTAGCGGACCTGGGGCCCAAGAAGTAGTGTTTTACCGCGAAGCAGCAGCAGGCAGGATCTCTTCCACGTCCACCCACTCCGTCGGGTACTCGCCCGTATAGCAGGCCACACAGAAGCGATTGCCCTCACCGCCATCACAGCCTTTTTGTAACCCTTCCAGTGACAAATACGCGAGCGAATCGGCCTCGATAAACTGGCGAATCTCTTCGATTGTTTTGTTGGCGGCAATCAGCTCTTTCTTGCGCGGGGTGTCTACGCCGTAGAAGCATGGTGACGTGGTTGGCGGACAACTGATGCGCATATGCACTTCTTTTGCGCCTGCCGCACGCACCATGCGCACAATCTTGCGGCTCGTCGTGCCACGAATGATCGAGTCATCAATCAGAATAATGCGCTTGTCCGCCAGCAGATTGCGCACCGGATTCAGCTTCAGCTTTACGCCGAAGTCGCGCACACGCTGCTCCGGCTCAATAAAGGTGCGCCCCACATAGTGATTGCGAATCAGCCCAAATCGAAACGGAATGCCGCTCTCCGCCGCATATCCAATCGCCGCCGTCACTCCGCTGTCCGGCACAGGGACAACCAGGTCTGCATCCACATGCGACTCGCGTGCAAGCTGCCGCCCCATTTCTTCGCGGCTCTCCTGCACCCAGCGGTTATAGATTTTGCTGTCAGGCCGCGCAAAGTACACATGCTCAAAAATGCAGCTCGACTGCGGCACCCCACTCGCATACTGCACTGAAGTCACGCCATCTTTCGTGACCATTACCAGCTCGCCCGGTTTCACATCGCGCTCAAACTTCGCGCGCAACAGGTCAAAGGCGCAGGTCTCTGAGGCGAACACAATCGTGTCCGGCCCATCAGGGTTCTCAATGCGCCCCATCGAGAGCGGCCGGAAGCCGCGCGGATCACGCGCAGCAAAAATGCGGTCGCGCGTCATCATCACAATGGAAAACGCGCCGTCCACCTGCCGCAGCGAGTCCGCGATGGCCTCCACCAGCGTACTTTCTTTCGAGTGCGCGATCAGCTGCACGATGATCTCAGAATCGCTCGTCGTCTGGAAAAAAGCGCCCTCGCGTTCGAGCCGCGCCCGCACATTCCCCAGATTGACGAGATTTCCGTTGTGCGCAATCGCAATCAGTCCCTTCGTCGAGTCCACACGGATTGGCTGCGCATTCAGCAGCGCCGAGTCTCCGGTCGTCGAATAGCGCGTGTGCCCAATGGCCATGTCGCCGGTAAGTTTTGAGAGGACCTCTTCAGTAAAGATGTCCGCAACCAGTCCCATGCCTTTAATGTTGAAGAGATTCGTGCCGTCCGCCGTGGCAATTCCAGCAGACTCCTGCCCACGGTGCTGAAGCGCATAAAGCCCCAGGTACGCCTGCCGCGCTGCATCGGGGTGTCCGTGAATGGCAACAACACCGCATTCTTCCCGCAGCTTGTCATACGGCGAATCCCCAGGCACCCAGGTTTCTCCCTTGTTATCCTGAACGCAGCGAAGGACCTGCTTTTCCTCCGCATGGAGAGATAAGAAAGAGGTTTTTCCCGCAATACCTTCAACCAGCAGATGTTTCACGCCAGCACCTCTTCATGAAGTGCGGCTTCGAGCGCATTCGCCCACACATGCTGCAATCCGGAAATATGTTCCTCGATCACTGTTTTTCCATTGATCTGAATGCGCAGACTATCTTTTACAGTTTCGCCCAGATTTGCAACCAGCAATTCCGGATATTTCTGCACAACCGCTTTGACCTTCTCCACCGAAGCCATCGCGCAGGAAACAATCACCTGCGTGGCCGACTCATGGAACAACGCCCAGGCCGCAGGCAAATCCGCCGGTTCCGTCAGATTTGCGCTCACGCCCACGCCATTGGCAAATGCCGCTTCCGCAAGCGAAACTGCAACCCCGCCGTCAGAAATGTCCCGTGCCGAATGCACCAGGCCGGCCTCGGCCAGCTCCGCCACACATTTTTGCAGTGCCGCTTCCGCTGCAAGATCAAGCGATGGCGGCGCTCCCCACACCTCGCCCAGCACAGTCTTCGCGTATTCTGAAGAGCCAAACTCCCGCAGCCGATGTTCTATTGGCGGAAGCTTCCGTGCTCCAATCAGCAGAACAGCATCGCCCTCCTGCCGGAAGTCCGCAGGCACGGTCTTCGTAATGTCTTCCAGAATGCCTACAATTCCCAGCACCGGTGTGGGATAAATCCCCTCACCGCGGGTCTCGTTATACAGCGAAACATTCCCGCCCGTAATCGGAGTGCCCAGCACAGTGCAGGCCTCCGCAATGCCGTCAATCGCGGCGGAAAGCTGTGCCATAATCTCCGGCTTTTCCGGATTCCCAAAATTCAGGCAGTTCGTCGCAGCAATCGGAGTCGCGCCAGTACAAGCCACCTTGCGCGCCGCCTCCGCCACCGCCAGCTTCGCGCCAAGTTTTGGGTCAAGATAGCACCAGCGTCCGTTGCCATCGAGCGCCATCGCCAGTCCGCGCCTGGTGCCCTTGATGCGCATCACGCCGCCTTCGCCGCCCGGCCCCTGCACCGTGTTGGTCTGCACCATCGAGTCATACTGCTCATGTACCCAGCACTTCGAACAGATATTGGCTGAACCAAGCAGCGCACGCAAATCTTCGGTGTAATCGCGGTCCGAAACCTTGTCCTCAAAGCCCAGCCTGGCCAGTGCGCTCTTCGTCGGCTCTGCCGGAACAGGCGCCTTCCACTCGCCTACCGGGCGGTGATATACCGGAGCATCATCCGTCAGTGACTGGTTCGGAATGTCCGCAACCAGCTCGCCATGGTGCAGAATGCGCAGCCGCGGCTCGGCAATCACCGTGCCGACAATCGTCGCATCCAGCCCCCACTTGGCAAAAACATCCAGCACTTCCTTCTCCCGGCCCTTGTCCGCCACCAGCAGCATGCGCTCCTGCGATTCGCTCAGCATGATTTCGTAGGCCGTCATGCCCGTCTCGCGCTGCGGCACATGGTCCAGCTCCACTTCCAGTCCCACCCCGCCGCGCGCGCCCATCTCGCAGGTCGAGCAGGTAAGGCCGGCGGCGCCCATGTCCTGAATACCGACAATGGCCCCGGTCTTCATCGCCTCCAGGCAGGCTTCAAGCAGCAGCTTCTCCATAAACGGGTCGCCCACCTGCACATTGGGCCGCTTCTGCTCCGAGCCTTCCTTGAACTCCTCGCTCGCCATCGTGGCGCCGTGGATTCCGTCGCGTCCCGTCTTGGCCCCGACGTAAATCACCGGATTGCCAACGCCCGTCGCCTTGGCATAGAAAATCTCATCGCGCCGCACCAGCCCCAGCGCAAAAGCATTCACCAGCGGATTGCCTGAGTAGCACTCTTCAAAGCGCGTCTCGCCCCCCAGGTTCGGAACGCCGAAGCAGTTTCCGTATCCCGCAATCCCGTGGACCACGCCTTCCAGAATGGAATGGTTCTTATGGACAATCTCGTGCGGCGTCCTGCCGTCATCCCTAATCGGCCCAAAGCGCAGCGAATCCATTACCGCCAGCGGACGCGCGCCCATGGTAAAAATGTCGCGCAGAATGCCGCCGACCCCGGTCGCCGCTCCCTGATAAGGCTCAATATAAGAAGGATGATTGTGCGACTCAATCTTGAAGGCGCAGGCCCATCCGTCGCCCACGTCAATAATTCCGGCATTCTCCCCCGGCCCCTGCACCACGCGATCGCTTTTGGTAGGCAGCCGCTTCAGATGCACCCGCGAAGATTTATAGGAGCAATGCTCGCTCCACATCACAGAGTAAATGCCAAGCTCGGTCAGGCTGGGCGTGCGTCCCAGAGCGGCTTCGATGCGCGCGTACTCATCAAGCGTAATGCCGTGCTGCGCCAGCAGCTCCGGCGTAACAGTGGCAGCGGACGGTTGAGATTTCATGATGGTTACAACTCTATTGTCGCATGGGGATTGCGCTCCAGCGGAAAGGGTTTCGTGTATGGTTGCTCCTCGTTGCCGTAAGAGAGGGTAGGCGTTTTATTCAGCTTGCCACTTCAGCAGCTTCTCGCGGATTGCCCGAATATGCTCCGGCCCGGTACGGCAGCACCCTCCAACTATCTGGGCCCCAGCCCTTACCCACTCCTGCGCCATCTCTCCAAACTCCGCTGCGCTCGAAGTACCCGTCCAGCGGCGGTTCCTGGCGTCCCAACCCTCACCGGAGTTGGGATAAACCACAATCGGCTTGTGGGTAGCCCGCTTAAGCCTCCCAATCAGTGAAGTGACGTATTTCGGGTGTGTGCAGTTCACGCCAACGGCCAGGACCTGCGGCTCTGTATCCAGAAGTGCTGCGCATTCTGCCAGCTTCTCCCCATGCGCGACGCGCTCACCATCGCGGCAGGTAAAGGAAATCCATCCATACGCCGTCGGATGCTGACACATTGCCTCCACCACCGCCTTCGCTTCTTCCATGGAAGGAACCGTCTCGATGGCCACAAAATCAGCTTCGGTATCCGCAGCCACCGCCAGCCGTTCTGCATGAAACCTTACCAGCTCCGCAAAGCCAATGTCGTAATTGCCGTGGTATTCCGCCCCGTTATGCAGAGCGGCCCCATAGGGACCGAGCGAAGCGCCAATCCAGACCGGACGCGCGACTTCTTGCTGATATTTTTTCCGCGCAGAAACAGCCAGGTCCACCGACCTGTGAATAGCAGCCGCTGCCGCCTGATGCGCATTCTGCGAAAGCCGGGCCCTGCCGCCTTCCCCATACCCCAAAGCCGAAACCTGATAGCTCGCCGTAAGAATGCAATCGGCCCCGGCTTCCAGATAGCTCAGGTGGACCGCCTCAATTGCTTCTGGATTGTCCTCGAGCACACGCGCCGACCAGAGCGGCCCGCTGATGTCGCATCCTCTGCGCTCAAGCTCAGTCGCCATGCCTCCATCCAGCACGTGCATGGGAGAGAAGTCGGGCTGAGAAGCAGGCTTCATGGGCGACAGGTCAATGGCGGGAAGCTGCGAAACGCTTCTCCGCTTCCATCAGGTTTGTCAGTATGTCATTGATACGTGTAAGGTGCCCGGTTCCTTTGGATTTCAACCATTCGATGACGCGCGGATCCAGACGGACACTTACAGGGACCTTAGGCCCGGATTTCCGAGAGGCGACCAGATTGGCCAACTGATCGCCCGTAAGCGGAGGGACATCACTGCAATCAATATCCGAGTCATCTCCCGCCGCCTGCCGAAGCGCAGCCATTCGCGCGGCCCTGCGCTCTTTTTCAGTCCGGCGCCTCTTCCTGATATCTTCTGATCTGACGCTTTTCATCTCTGCGCGTTGGGATGATGCGGATGATTTCCTCGCCATGTCTGTTCTCCCTGCACACATGAACGACCACGAGAATGGCCTCAGTTTCTGGCTCTAAACGAACGGCACCAACTTTGCATGCTATCGCTCTTCTCCGGTGGCATCTGTGCGGTCTGGAGCTACCAGACAGCGCTCATCCTCAAAGACGAGAGCGGCCATCTCGAATAAGGTTCCGTCATGCTTGCGCTGGTTGGCCTGGTTTTTGCCGGCCCCAGTACCTCATTCGTATTACATATTGTATTACAGCGACCGGTCGCTCGGCGCTTCGCCAAGTGTCACCCGCGTGGTCATCTTCCGCCGCCCGCGGAAGTAAGTCACACTCACCGAATCGCCCACCTGATGGGTATTCATAATGTCGGCCAGGTCCTGCTGGCTGGTCACCTGCTTGCCATCAATCGCCACAATCAGGTCGCCGCCAATGTGGATTTGCTGGTTGTCAAGCAACGCAGGCTCATTGCCTCCGCGCAGCCCTGCCCGCTCCGCCGGGCCTCCGGGAAGCACGCGGTCAATCAACAGCCCGTACTCGGCCGCCAGCCCCATCTGCTCAGCCAGATCAGGCCCAATCTCAAGCGACGAAATGCCCATCCACGGACGCCGCACGCGCCCGTATTTCTGAAAATCGCTCAGGACGGCCTTCGCCGTGTCAATCGGAATGGCAAACCCAATGCCCGCATTCTGCTCCACCGGTTCATTCGGATTGGTCGCAATCAGCGAAGTAATTCCAATCACCTCGCCCCGCGAATTCAGCAGCGGTCCACCAGAATTGCCCGGGTTGATCGCAGCATCGGTCTGAATCGCATTCTCAATCGGGTCGCCCATCGGCCCGTGGATCGAACGGATCGCGCTGATAATTCCCGTCGTCATGGTCCCGTTCAGGCCAAAGGGATTGCCAATCGCATATACCTTCTGGCCCACCACCAGATTGCGCGAATCCGCCAGCACCGCCGGTGTCAGGTTGCTCGCACCGCGCAGTTGTAGCAGTGCAAGGTCATGATGCGGGTCCACATCCACAATGTTCGCTTTGTAGTGGCGCTTGTCATAGGTGGTCACATCCACAACGGTCCCGCGTTGCACGCTGCCGTTTCCATTCGAGATCACGTGGAAGTTCGTCAGGACCTTCCCATCAGCCGTCAGAATAAATCCCGACCCCTGTCCCTGTTGCGGCACTACCTCGAAGAAGAAGTTGAGTACGCGCGATGTGGCCGTAATGTTTACAACCGAAGGCAGCACCTTCTTATAGACCGCAATATTGTTCAGTTCTTCCGCGTCGTATTCAGGAGCGGCATGGGCCTCACTCAGATGCAGCTCTCCCATTCCCGAACCAGGCACCAGACCTGCCGGATGATTATGGTTCACCACATACCAGAAGCCGCCAACCAGCAATAGCACCAGAAGAATTCTGCGAAAAATCATGGCAATCATTATCCAATCCCGTATGCGTTATGGACGCAGGCGGAGTTAAAGCATCACATCAATTCTAACGATGAAGAACTGCCCAGGTTGCGGTATCCAGTTGTTGCACGAAACTCCCACAAATCTTTTACCTGCGCCCTGGCCCCTGCCCCTGACACTATGCCTTGCCCTGAGCCCTGGTCTACAGCCGCCATAATTGCGAAAACACCTCATCCACCTGCCGCTCGGTATTCTCAAGCATCCCGCTGTTATCAATCACAAAATCACACAGCGCAGCTTTTTCAGTATCCGGAATCTGCGCCGCAAGTCTCGCACGCGCATCTTCTGCAATCTTCCGGAGCTCAGCTTCACCACGACCCGCGCCCATCCGCTGCACAAAGCGCTGGACCTTCAACTCATCCGGAGCTGTCACCAGAACAATGCGGTCAAATCGCTTGTGCCACTCCGGAACGCTGCCACTCGCACCTGCCTCAAACACCAGCGCCGACTCGACCATCACAATCGCATCCGGCTCGCGAGCAAAAATTTCATCGGCCCATCGCTCCTGCTCGGCAATTACCGGAGGATGCACAATCCGGTTCAATTCATCGAGACGTCCCCGCTGGAAAGCCAGTTCCGCCAGCTTCTTCCGGTCAAGCTGTCCATCAGGAAGCACAACTCCCGGGCCAAAATGTTCAACGATACCGCGATACACCGCTTCACCCGGCTGCATCAACCTGCGCGCCACCTCATCGGCAGAGATCACATGCACGCCGCGCGCAGCAAACATGGCACCGACGGTCGTCTTCCCACTCCCCAGCCCGCCAGTAAGCCCTGTACGCAGCATCAAGGTTCCTGGCTAATTTCCTAAATCAATTTTGATGAAGTGCTGGGCGTCGAGCTTGGGTTGCAGAGATACAGCCAGAACATGATTATGTCCGACTCCGCTCGATACATGCCAGGAGCTGACCCACCCTTCGAAGCTCATGCTCAAATGCACATCCTGATGGCTCTGGTCTTTCCAGAACTCGAGCTTCATGGGTACGATCTTGTCCTTTGTGACTCGATTGCACAGATCAAACAGCTTTTGAACAATTGGAAACGTGTCGGGGTTGGATTGGTTGTTCAGGTCAATCTGAAAGGAGATGTTCGGTTCGACTGTACCCATGGCCGGCATCCCCACATGCTCGGTCGGAAGGGCGGCAATCCCCGCATGGGCCGAATAGGCATCGATCTTAAGATCGCCAATTGTCACTGTTACGCTGCTCAGATTATTGCTTGTCATACCAACAGTGGAAGAGATGAGACCTTCCTCCCTCAGCTCTGCGCAAATTTTATAACATGGCAGTGTTAGAATCTTGAACGGCGATTCAGGAGGTTGTCCCCCGTTGCCTGCTTACAGCCTGTTCAGCCCCTATACCAGCTTCAGGGATGATCCATCCGCTTGGGCCTACGAGCCCCCGATGCTTGCTTCTTCTGTTGGCTGGAATGAACCGAACTTTCCTGAAGACGTTGTGCTCGTCCAGCAGATTGTGAACATCTTGATTGATCTTGGTTATCTTGAGGATCAAGCTGCAACTCGTCTTCCGGAAACCGGCTCCTGGGACATCAATCTGGATCGGGCCCTAGGCGCTATCGAAAATAAATACCTTTCCGGGATGGCCAGCCCGTTTGGACAGAAGATTATTGCTAATGGAAGTCCATTGTTCGCGTTCATCGTACATCTGGCCGCAGGAAATGCAAATCTGGTTGTGCGCTACTCTCCAGTGATGTACCAGTTGGCGCATATCATGCTGCCCGGCAATCTCGCAGCGAAACACCTTGCCATCTACTTGCCATACATTCTTCAGGCATTAGCCAATAATGGTCTGGCGGATACAGAAATGGTATTGATGGCTCTGGCCACGATTGCAGCTGAAACCGGCAGTGCTGCACCCGTTTCTGAGGGAATCTCAAAATATAACTCGTCGCTTGCTGCCAGGCGTCACGAACCCGGGACGCATTTATTCGACTTATACGATTACCGTCATGATCTGGGAAACAATGGACCTCCCGATGGCGCCAACTATTGCGGACGAGGCTTTGTCCAACTTACTGGACGTGGAAACTATGCGAAATATGGAAAATATTTCGGCTGGCCCTTAGATTCCAAGCCAGATCTTGCGAATGACCCATGGGCGGCAGCGATGTTGCTGGCCAGATATCTGAAAAACCATGAAAGCCGGATTCGTGCAGCACTGAAACGAAATGATTTCAAATCAGCTCGCAGTGCCGTAAACGGTGGGACCCACAACCTGCGCACTTTCCAAAGTGCGATTGAGGATGGGCGCGCTTTCTTAGCAAGATATCTTGTAAATAATGCCTACGCGAACACGCTTTCCCTTTCCGGGATGAGATGAACTATGAAGCAAGTAATATGGTTGATTTGCGCAACTGTAATGTTGTCATGGGGCCGCCTTTCCTATGCACAGAAGGTCAGCTTTTGCTCCGAAGAAGAATCGCCTATTTTCACCTGTCAACTCATGAACGGAAAACTCGCTTCCATATGTGGTTCTCCTGATTTGAGCGAAAAATCTGGCAGTATACGGTACATATATGGGACCAAAGATCAACATGTGGAGATCTCATTACCAAAAGACCCAGCCACATTCCGTCAGAATTTAACCATATCCGAGATGAATAATGATGCAACAGGCGAAGATGATGAGTACCTTCGTTTTCGCAACGGACTTTTCAGCTATGTTGTTTACACCGGTATCGGAAATAACTTCGATGCTGAGGGGGTTGCCGTCTTCAAACGTGACAAGTTGCTGAAAGATATTCCGTGCGTGAAGGCAACCTCCGAGTGGAGATTAGTTTTTAACAGTATTTTGTCTTTCGGCGTTCCCGAAGAAGATTCTTCGACGGAAAAGATGGTTTGGATGCAGCTACTGCCAAGTAGTTCCTTTGTTCATTCCTCTAGCCCATCCGCTAAAACAAAGTAGTAGTAGTTGATGCATTGTTTGTGTGGAAGGGAATCCTTATACCAGTATCTGGCCAATCATTTGTAAGCAAAATGAGCAGGACAACGTAGGGATAACGTAGGAGATAACGTAGGGATAAACGTAGCGATAACGTAGGGATAACGTAGGATTTCTTTCGCACAATTGGTTCGGCTTGTAGGCTTGGAAGGTTGGTACAAACAGGGGGAGCGAGACCTCCGGGACGAGGACGATGGAACCAACCG
>JAJPKO010000019.1 GCA_021323655.1 Acidobacteriaceae bacterium | reverse complement strand
CTCCTGCGACTGACGCGTTCCCATCCCCATGGCTGAAGACTACGAATTCCGCATCGCAAACACCAGCATTTTCAACCACCATGCACCCGGACTTTAACCACAGGCTGATAGGATGATCCTGACTATAAGTCCAAGTGGCTTCCACGGGCGCACGACACAAGATCTGCAGGTGTGCAGTCTTGACTGTACTTAAAACGAAATCTCAGCCAAGTGGAAGGCCAAAACATTATCTACATCTACGAGGTCCTTGCGGCCTCGACGGCCTGTACAGAATCGGCTCTTCCACTTGGGGCCGCCACTTCATGGAAGCAGCGGTATTCGGTTCCGGACTTGATTACCCCGTAGACGGCGCGGGGCCATCTTGGCTGCCACGGCCACGTAAGCCATGCGCTTGCGGTCGGCACTGGCGGGGTCTTTCCGGAGATATCGTTCGAACTTGTCACGAAAAACTGTTCTCGGTCTGGCGAACGGCGATCGTGGCCGCCATCCAGAAGGCACAGCGCAATCGCGCGTTGCCGTGTTTGGACAGCTTGGTGGCGCCGCGGAACTGGCCCGACTGTTGCGTTGAAAGATCCAGTCCGCAGAACTTGAGGAATTGGCGATGATGATGGAAGCGGCGCAAATCGCCGGCTTCGGCCAGGATGGTCAGTGCGAGGATCGGACCGATGCCGGGAATCTTCTGCAACCGCTGAAAATCGCTGCTATCGTTCAGGTGGTGCTCTGCCCCCTCTTCCAGTTGATGGCGCAACTGGCAAAGGTGTTTCAGCTCGGAGAGTACGACGCGGAATATGGAGACGGCTTCAGAATCTTTGCTGACCGGCAAACCGATCGAAGATTGCGCAGTGAGGTAGATACCCTCCAGTAACCGCTGTTTGGCTACCTTGCGGCCGGCAACCGGCCAGGCTTGTTTTACAAACTCATCCATCGGAAGGCGGGTGATGGAAGCCGGGGTGGGAAAAGCATAGAGCAGATCCAGCAGCCACTCCGAGCGCGAGGAGCAATAATAGCGCTCGATTTCGGGGAAATAGAGGAGCAGGTAATGGGTCAGCAGGCGGTGTTGCGTGCGGGTCTTTTCCAGCGACACCTGTGCATGAGTCATCGACAACTCCTACAGATCATGGACATGGTTGGCCAGCGGATCGTGGTAGTGCTGGATGACGTCGGTCTTGAGCAGATGCAGCAGCACTTGTGCATTGGGGTCGTTCTTATCCCATGAGTTGTGCATGGCTTCTCGAGTGCGAGCGACGGCCAGCGAAGGAGCCAGCGAGAGATGAAAGCCTTCTGCCATCAGAAAGTGGGCAAGCGGACGATGGTAGTTGCCGGTGGGTTCAAAAACGATACGGACAGGATGCCTGAGGATGTGCAGGTAATCGGCAGAGCGCCAGAACTCGACGGCGGTGTTTAAGCAGGACAAGGCGCTTGCGGCTCTTCCAGCCAGGAGCTTCCATCAGTACTTCGTGACGCGACTTGGCAATGTCGATGGCTACCAGAACAGCAAGCTCTTGCGTACTCTGGAGAATTGGCATGGTTGGTTCGCTCCTTAAGATGAAGGTTCTGCATACATTTAACTTAAGAGACCTGCGGGCCAACCTGCCCTGGGAGATGGCCCTCGGTCACTACGCTCCCTCGGCCCATTTCCCAGCCTTCCAACGAATTTTCTTTCCAGCAAACCTTCCTTCCCGTGGTGCTACGGCCCGGAGTTTACGAGTCGTCATTTCCTAGCGTAGGCGCTGGAGTGGAAGATCGAGCTGCGCCATATCCACCGGGCAAGCCCACGCAGAATGCGTATGTGGAGAGTTTAAACAGCAAGCTGCGTGAGGAATGCCTTCGCGTCAGCTGGTTCCAGAACCTGTTCGAAGCCAGGAGGATCATCGCCGCTTGGCGTCGCGATTACAGCGAACGGAGACCCATAACAGCCTGAACTACATGACACCGGCAGAGTTCGCCGCGCAAGCAAGCGGTGGCTGGCTGAGTATTATTTGTATGCGGAAAATGGGGGCAGGCCACAAACCGCAGAGTGGGTGTTGCAAGAAAAGGTGAGGTTATCTCTGCACCGGGATCTTGCATCGGGTGAAACCAAAGTCAGGATGTCGGCCGAATAAAGTGAGCAAAAGCTTGTGTGTGCTGTTGCAAGGACCACACCATTGCGGCATGACAATTCTTCGGAAACCTTCTTCTCATTGCATTAGTACCGTGAAGTCGGCTTATGTTACGAATACCATCCTCAACTGTTGCCAACAGGACAACGTACTCATCGAGTCGTCAAGCAACGCCGTGCGATTCAGCCCAGCGGCCGACCTTAACGCCTAAAAGGTTATCGTCAAAATCCAAAAAGTTATTGGACATCGAGCGCGGAATCGGCCTATGTTCGCGGCATAACGCGGTCTGAAACGGGCCGCCGGAGGTTGCCCGATGATTGCCCTTTCCCCACCCTATCCGCGGCGTTGCCTTGCTGCACGGCAATGGCTGCACCGAGTCCGCGAACCCGTCACTATCTTTTCTCTGCTCGTTCTTTTTCCGGCGCTGGCACTTGCCCAGAGCGGATCGCCGTTCGATACCGGCTTCACCGCCTTGCAGAACCTCTTTACCGGAACGATTGCCAAAGTCGCCAGCCTGATCGCCATCGTGATCGGCGGTTACGAGTTCGCGCATGGCGAGCCAGGCGCAAAGAGGACACTCGCCGGCGTCGCCGCCGGAACCGGGATCGCCGTGCTCGCTGTCAACGTCCTCAACTGGCTGTGGGGCATCTGACCGTGAACCGCCTCCAAGCCGCAACTACCGTCATGTGCGTTCTGCAAACGTGAGGGGCTTGCGATGCAGACAAAGGCAACAACTCGCCGGCAGAACAGGGTTTTCAAGAGCCTGCACAAGCCTCTCACATACCTGGGCGTTGAGCGCACGCTGTTCTTCTTTGTCTGCGTGGGAGCAGTGGGAGCTTTCAACCTGTTCAACAGCCTGTTTGCAGGAATCGCCGTTTTCCTTGGCGGATTTGCATTCGGCCACTGGGTCACAAACACCGACCCGGCTTTTCTGCGCATCCTCGCAAAGTCCGAGCGGTACAGGGCGCGCTATGACGCGGCGAAGCAGGCTTTGCCGCGCGTTGAGGTGTTGTGATGTTCCGTCTCGACAAGATCATCAAACCGTGGCAAGAGAGCGCAGCACTCTGCGACTACATCAATCTGTACGGCTTCTGGAACCAGACTGCCTTTCTGACCAAAAGCGGCGACCTCGGCATGGCGCTGCGCGTTACCGGCGTGGACTACGAAAGTCTCGACCATGGAGAGCAGGAATACGCTGTGAAGCGCCTGGAAGCGGCGCTCAAAAACTTCGGATCAGGTTTCCACGTTTACCAATATCTCTTCAAAACCAATCGTCCAGAGATTCCATTTGCCGATTATGACCACCCCGTTGTACAGGCCGGAGTGGATCGGCGGCGGCAGTTATTTCAGGACAAGGCTGACAGACTATTTGAAATCGAGATTTACTACTGCATCCTGCTGGAAGGCTCCCGGTCAAAGACCGGCGTCCGCGTTGCGCTCAAACGCCTCTTCCATGATCCAGCCGGAGCCGGGAACGAACTGAAAGCGCAATTCACCAACAAAGGCATGAAGACGCTGCTGCGCTCGCAAATCGAGCGCGACCTGGCGCAGCTCGAACAGCTAGTTCAGGCATTTGTGCGCCAGCTTGCCGATTTCGTGCGGATCGATGTATTAGACCAGAAAAGCCAGTTTCGTCTCTTCCGGCGGCTCCTCAACTATGAGGACTGGCGCATTGCCGGAGAACCACAGACATCGCAGTTTCTCGACTATCAGGTTGTGAATTCCAACATCGAAGCCGAACGCGATCATCTTCGCGTCGGGGATGATTACGTTCGCATTCTGACGATGAAGGAGGCGATTGGCGAAACCCGCCCTCTGGCGCTCGACGCCCTGCTCAAGATTCCCGCAAATTTTCTTGCGGTATCGGAATGGGCACCGCTCCCGCAGGCCACGGCACGCAAAGAAGTGAACAAGCGGCGCAAGCACTTCAATGTCTCAAAAACCGGCTTTGTTTCGCAACTTGGCAACGATCCGGCAAAAACAAATCCGCGCGATGTGCTCGTGGACGAGTCCAAACAAGCTGACATAGAAGACCTCGGCGACTGCCTGCGCACATTGGGCGAGGGACAGCAACTAGGCGAGTTCTCCTTAACCATTGTGCTGTATGGCAAAGAACGGCAGGCACTCAATCAGCTTGTGGGCGAGTTTGCCGGCGTCTTTACCAATGCGGACGGAACGCTCTTTGTTGAAACCTACAATCAGCTCAACGCTTACTTTGCAATCGTGCCAGGCAACTACGCTTTCAATCTGCGCAGGCTATACCTGCTCAATACAAACTATGCCGATCTCAGCTTCCTGTTCACGATTCTGCCCGGCGAAAAAGTCAATTCCTACCTGGGCTCTGAATACCTGGCCGTGCTCGAAACCGACAACGACACGCCCTACTACCTGAACCTGCATTGCGGCGAGGTGGGCCATTCTCTCATCCTCGGCATGACTGGATCGGGTAAGACGTTTTTCTCTGTCTTTCTTATTCAGAATGCGCAAAAATACAGACCGCAGACGTACATCTTCGACATCGGAAGCGGCTATGAGTCTGTCACAGCGATCTTCGGCGGCACTTACATCGATGTCGGACGCGAGTCGCGCAACTTTACTATCAACCCCTTTTCGCTCGCTCCCACGCCGGAGAATCTGCAATTTCTGTTCAGCTTCTTCCGCGTCCTCATCGAAGGCCGCGATCAGCGTTACAGGATGGACTTCAAAGAGGAGCAAAAGCTCTGGAACGCCATCGAACGAATCTATGTCTTGGAGCCAGCCCAGCGCACCATCTCGAACTTCGCCAGCATAGTCGGAGAACTGAAGGACAGACTCTACCGCTGGACCCGCGCTGGACAGTATGGATTCCTCTTCGATAATGCCGAGGACACGCTCTCGTTCCGGGAATTCCAGACCTTCAACTTTCGCGGATGGGGCGATTCACCGGAGCTATTGGAGCCGTTGCTGTTTTACATCCTTCACCGGGCATCGAACCAGATAACCGATCCGGCCAAGCTGGGAACTTTCAAAATGTTTCTGATGGACGAAGCATGGCTCTTTTTCCGCAACGAAACGATCCGCAACTACATCGTCCAGGCCGAAAAGACGTGGCGCAAGCACAAAGCCGCCATGATCCTTGCCACCCAATCGCTCAAGGAATTGCAGGAATCGGGCCTGCTGCCTGTGGTTGCCGAGTGCTGCCCCACCAAAATCTTCCTGGCAAACCCGGAGATGGATCGTTCTGTATATGCCGAGGCATTCCACTTGAACGACACCGAACTGGACCTGATCGCCGGCCTCGTTCCGCCCGGCCAGATGCTCATCCGCAAAGCACAAAGCTCCAAGAAGGTCCGTCTCAACGTCGATTCCATTCTCTATTGGATCGCAGCCAACGGCACGAACGAAAACCTGAAGAGGTGGCAATACTTCGAGCAGCACGGCTTCGCCGACGGGTTGCGCCGATTGGCGGACGAGTTTCCACCACAGCCACGCAACACGGCCGGCATCACTTTCACTCCCCAAGGAGTCTTTGTATGAACCATCTCACTTTCGCCCTCGCCGGGCTCGCGCTCACGCTTGCCCCCGCCATCGCCGTCGCGCAAGACGCTTCGGCGCGCACCGTCCAATACCATTCGCAGGATATTGTGCAGATTCACGCAAAGCTGAAGTACACCACCCTGATCGAACTTCCTTCGACGGAAAAGATCATGGAAGCCGCCACCGGCGACAAGGATTTCTGGATCGTGGACGTGGTAGGCAATTTCTGCTTTGTGCATCCGGCCAAGGCTGGCATCAGCTCGAACCTCAACCTGATTACGGACAAAGGCAACATCTATTCCTTCACCCTCCAGGATGTATCGGAAACCGGCCAATCGCCCGATTTGAAAGTCATTGTCGTACCCGCAGATCGCTCCTCCATTATTGCCTCCACTGGCCCGGCGCAGTTCGTCCCCGCTGCCCAACTGGAACAGTCGAAGGAACAACTCGCTGCCGTTGAGTCCCACATCACGCAAACCGTAGACGAATACAAGAGCGCCTACCCGGTCTCGCTCAAGTTTGATTACACCTTCCATGCGAACGAAGCACCGTTCAACATTGAGGCCATCTATCACGACGACAAATTCACGTACATCAAGACCAACGCGCCGGAGAAATTCTCGATTTACGAGATGCGCGACGGAAAGCCGAATCTCGTCACATACCAGCTTGAAAACGGAACCTACATTATCCCCAAGGTGATGGATTCGGGATATGTCGAGTTGGGCAAAAAGCGCATGGATTTCACGCGCAAGGGATGAAACGTATGCCGGAGCCGATGATGAGCACGCCCAATCAGCCGCCGAGCGAGCCGAAGTTGCGCCGCAGTCAGGACGACCCGAAGGGTGTCCTTCAAAAATACCTCAAGCCTGCGCTCTACCTGTGCGCGGCGGCGCTCGTCATCATGGCAGCGATCTTCAGCAAGACATACTCCAAAACCCCGGCGCGACAGGCGGCGAATGCGCATCAAGTTCCCCAGCCGACTCTCCAGGACAACACGGATAACAACGTGCAGGACCTCAAAAATGACGTTGCTGCCGCTCAACAGAAAGCGGAGCAGGACCGGATAAACGCCTGGAATCCTGCGCTTCAGAACATGACAGCCGCACAGCAGGCCGCGGCGGCTACTTACGGTCCCAACGGGCAGGCGATTTCCTGTGCTCCCGGACAGCCCTGCACGCAAACCTCCGGCGGGTATTCGCAACAGCAACTCTCCCCCGCTCAGCAGGCAGAGCAACAGCTCGCCGCCAAAGACAGGGAGCTAACTTACGATTCCCGATTCGCATCTAATCTTGTCTACACACGAGAGCCGGACAAACCTTCCTCTCCTGCCTTGGCTGAAAGCACAGGCGTCACCGGCCCGCAGCCGGGTGCCGGTTCGATTCAATCTCGACCGGAGCAGGCGGCCAGCAATCTGATCGGCCCGCAAACGCCGGCCAATCCTCCGGCTACGCCGGCAAGTTCGGTTGCGCAAAACCAGGATCGGCGTCGGCCGGAAATCAACATTGATTCTGCGACCGGCCAGCCTTATGTGGTCTATGAGGGAACGACCTTGGATACCGTTCTCATGAATCGCCTTGACGGAGACGCACCGGGTCCGGTAAAGGTGCTCGTCTCCAACCCTGTCTATTCTCACGACCGCCAACACGTGCTTATCCCCGCTGGAACTGTTGTGCTGGGCGAGGCACGGAAGATCGGCGCGGCGGGATTCGGACAACAGCGCCGGATAGCAGTGGTTTTCCACCGTCTTATCATGCCCGACGGTTATTCCGTAGACCTTGACCAGTTCCACGGTCTTGACCAGATCGGCGAAGAGGGCCTGAAGGACAAGGTGAACAATCACTACCTGCAAATCTTCGGTACTTCCATTGCACTCGGCGTCATTGCCGGCGCAGGTGAAATTGAAGAAGGCGGCGGGACCATCTCGACCAGCGGCTCTCAAGCCTTTGCCACAGGCGCTTCAGCCAGCGTTTCACAATCGGCCACGACCATCCTTGACCGTTTCATGCAGATTCCGCCCACAATAACGATCCGGGAGGGTCATCGCGTCAAAGTCTATTTCACGCAGGATATGTTGCTGCCTGCGTATGACAACCACACCATTCCGCAGTCCTTTTGAAGCAGGAGTGCGCTTATGCACAAAGGTAGGATGCTTGCCGCGTTCACCATTCTGTTGCTGGTTTCGGGATGCCAGAGCCATGAGGCAAAGGTTACTGATCTCCAGAAACAGTATGACCAGCTCGGTCAACAGTATCGGCAGGATTGTTTTGCGGAGCTGACCAATGTTGGCTCAAAGCTGAGCCCGAAGTGCGCTAACGAAAAGCAAAAGCTCAGCGATGCCTGGAATCGGCTGCAAGCTGAACGCGCAAAGAAGTAGTAAAGGAGCGAAAATGAGATTTCCCCTCACGACCGCGATCTTCGCGGTGACATTCGAAGTGTTGCCCGCATTCGCTCAGTTCGGTTCCGGGATCGTTTATGACCCCACGCAGTCGGCGCACGCAATCGAGCAGATCAGGCAGGGGCAGCAGATATTCACCAATTCCGTGAAACTGGCCGACAATGCCATCGCCACTTATAACCTTGCGCACGAAATGTCGTTGGCTCCTCAAACCCTCTACCAGCCCTTCCTGTCGCCTTCAACCTACTGGATGGCGCTGAATAGGGCGGCGAACACCTACGGCAACACCCAACAGTGGACTAATGCCGTCAATACAGGCACCGGCGCAAGTCTTGGATACCAGCAAGCCTCGCTCCCTGTCACCGGCCAAATCAATGGCTACGGGAACCTGAGCACGTTGGGGCAACAGCAAATCGCAGCGCAGGGAGCCACCGTCGATCTAAGCAATTCCGTCACATCAAGCAATATGCAGACCCTCGGAACAATCCGTGCCAATTCCGAACAGCGCCAAGCAGACATCAATGCGCTTATCAGCGCCTCGCAATCGTCTGATCCGGCACAGCACACGGAAATAGCAACCTTGCAGCGCATCAACAAAGCCTTGATTTTGCTGATTCAGGAACAACAGGAAGCCAATCAGATTACCCAGGCTGTCGTCTTGCAGCAGATTATTGGGCAGAAGGTCCAACAGGACAATCTGAAATCACTATTCCTTACAGCGAACAGTTATGAACAAAACTTCAACGCAGTGACGCCTCAGCAGACCAGCGCCGGGACAAATTGGGCACTCCACTACTGAGCACGCGAGGCGATAATGGACTTCCTCATCCTTATTAAGAATGGTTGCGACAATCTGACCGCGACAGCCGCGCCGTCTCTTGATGCGCTCGGACTACACATGGTTCTGTCGCTTGCCACGATCATGCTGGTCTGGTTCGGGGTACAGGAAGCCCTTGCATCCGCTCACGGCGGTCCTGGATTCAATGTCGGGAAGTTCCTGAGCTTTTTCCTGCTCATTACCTTTGCCTATTCTTTCGTGAGATTTTATGACGGCAGCATTCCGGGTATTGGTTATTCCCTCAAAGGATTCGTTAGTGGTGGCACCAGCAGCCTGGTTGATTACATTGGTAGCGACTCAACTCAGGAAGTGCAAAACACTATTCACGCCGCATTAAACAAGGTAGGAACGATGTCCCCCTCATTCACAGAACCCTATACACTCCTTTGTACCTGGACAGTACAAATCATCTTGTCCATTCTCACGGCGCTCATTGGAGTCATCATTGCTTACGGTGCCATCGGCGCAACAATCGTTGGCTTGGTAGGGCCAGTTTTCATTCCGTGGATGGTGTTCGATAAAACAGAATTCCTCTTTTGGGGATGGCTCAAAGCATTCGTTGGATTTGAGTTTTATAAGGTCGTCGCTGCCGCCACTCTCAGCGTAATAAGCCATCTGCTCATCTCTTACTTCACGAGCGGAGCCAACAATGTATCCGATCCGCAACAACTCATCACGCTTATGCCAGGGCTCCTCATCCTATGCTTGGTCGCCAGTTTCATTCTGCTCAAGATTCCGACCATGACAGCTTCGCTCTTCTCCGGTCATGTCGGCGGGCATGGGATTGGGGCGGGTGGATTGATTACCGCTGCGATTCTCAGGGCCATCTAAAGCGAGGCGAAGACATGGCAATCATCACAAAAGCGTCACCAGAAATCACACGAGCCGCCGAGCGGTATCTGGAGCAATACGGCGATCCGCTAGTGATGAACACCTACCTGAAGATCACGATCCTGGTGCTGGCCGTGGTGGCCCTGACACTCAGCGGCCTGCTTGTCCGCAGCCAGATGGCGCTTGCCAATCTCCACCCGCTCATCATCCGCATCAACGATGTTGGCAGAGCGGAAGCGATTGATTATCGCAATTTTCAATATCGGCCCCAGGAAGCGGAAAACAAGTATTACCTCACACGCTGGGCCGAACTTTATTTCAGCCGTAATCGCTTCACCATCGAGCGTGACCAGACAGACGCTCTCTACTTCCTCAATGGCGACGTGCAACGCCAAGTAATCGATGAGGAGCGCAAAAGCGGCTTCATTACAAATTACAGAAATGATCCAAGCCTGCCATTCGTCGATGTGGAAGTTAAAAGTGTCATTCTTGACGATCTGCGACAGTCTCCTTATTCTGCGCGGATCGAATTTGAGAAGATATTTACCAATCCCACGGATCATTCGCAGCTTAAACAGGAGCAATGGACGGCGAGCGTTACCTACGTCTTTCGGGACAAGGTGAAGAACAACGAACTGGCCGTAAACCCTCTTGGGTTGACCATCATCCGTTTCCGCGCCGACCAGGCGTTCGAGTGATGCCATGATGCGAATCTCCCAAATCGGACACACGCGCTTTTGCCGGCCACAGGCAGCCATCTCTTCGATTCGCTGGATGCGTTTGAATCCAGCATTCGTCCCTGCCTGCCAAACGCGGTATTGTGCGGTGCAATCGCCGTGTTGTCCTGGCTGCGTTCGATCCTCAGCAGCACATGGCTTCCGGTACGGTCATGCGGTGAACTTGCATCCTTGCTCCATCCATCAAGCGACGCATTCCGATTGCCTGAACCTCCGTTTATCTCCCTGCTCTTCTCAGGCACCGCTTTGGGCTATTCCGTCGCCCTGGCGGCACGGCGCCGCTCTGCTTTCCAGACTCCTCTCCCAAAGCAAGTTTGGGCCCCTGCTCCAGAAAGCACGGCTTGGCCTGGGGAGCCGGGCCCTGCGCGTGGCTCCGCCCGGTGTGCCCTGAGCAGATCGGGAGCTTAAACACGAAGGAGTTCATCATGTACCGGAACAGCGTTTCACTCATCGGATTCGCAGGCAAGGACGCCGAGGCCCGCACCACGAAAAACCAGAAGCCATACGTCGTACTGTCGCTGGCAACGCAGTCCTCATACAAGGACAAGAAGAGTGGCGATTACGTTAACCGCACGGAATGGCACCGCGTCATCGCATGGGGCAAGCTGAGCGAGTTTGCTCGCAAGGTCCAAAAGGGCACGCATCTGGCGGTCGATGGCGAGTTGGTTAGCCGCGAGTTCGCCGACAAGAAGCACAAGGACGTGAAACACCGGATCTGGGAGATTCGCGCCACGTCCATCCTGAAACTCGACCGCGCTGAGAAAGCGGGTGCGGAAGAGGAACCGGACGATGAGTTCGATTCGGAGGAAGCGGCCGTGTAGGCCGTTTCCCCACCACTCCCGGAAGCCCGGCGCAAACGCCGGGCTTCTATCACCGTGAGGCACCTGTTATGGGCTTCGATTTAATCCTTCCGTTCATGCGTCCCATCGAGCCGCTTCTGCTCGACGAAGATGTCAGCGAAATCATGGGCAATCCCGATTCAAGCTGGTGGGTGGAACGCGAGGGAGAACTGTGCCAGGAGCGTGGCGTTCTATTCGACGCCGCACCATTGCGCACGGGCTTGGAAGTTATCGCAAACCATCTAGGCAAGAAGCTCGACGAGGACAATCCGCTGCTCAACGCGCGGCTTCCCGATGGAAGCCGGCTTGCGGCCCTGATTCCGCCGCTTGTGAGCCATGCTCCGGCGCTTACCATTCGCAAGTTTACCAGCCGCAATTACACGGTCGATGATCTCATCGCTCGCGGGACGTTGAGCAGGGCGCTTGCAGAGTTTCTTGAAGAGCAGATTCAATCCGGGAAGACAATCCTTATCAGTGGCGGAACCGGGACTGGAAAAACAACCCTTCTCAACATACTCGGCCAATCAATTCCCGATTGCGAACGTATTGTCGTAATCGAGGATACCGCCGAACTTCAGATCAGGAAGCCGAACATTGTAGCCGTCGAATCGCAGACCGATACGCACCGCAACCAGGTCGGCTTCGATGTCCTTCTGAAAGCATCTCTGCGCTGGCGTCCTGACCGGATCATTCTCGGCGAAGTCCGCGGCACGGAAGCGCGCACGCTTCTTGATTCCTTCAACACCGGCCATGCAGGGTCGCTGGCGACCATTCATGCAAACTCTGCGAAAAAGGCGCTTCGGCGCTTCGCCAATCTCGTTCTCCGCAGCCATCCACAGACCATGCTTGCGGATGTGGAAGCCGAGATCGGAGAGGCCGTGAATTATGTGATCCATCTGGAGCGGCAGCGAGGCCGCCGCATTGTGCGCGAAGTGATTCACATCGTTGATTACAACCGGGCGGAGCAGCAGTTTGAAACGGAGGCCGTTTACGACGCGGATGAGAATGCCGCCTGGAATGCCGCACAGTATGCCTTTCCATTCTTCGATCCGGCGGGTTGGAAGATAACGAATCCAGATGCCCCGGAGATAAGCAATGAGGCTCTCTAAACCAGTGAAACGGTCTCCGCGATTGAAAGATTTGGAGCAGTCACGACACCACTCTCGAAAGGAATCAGGTTATGCCGTTGCTTGAGATCAATCCGGTTCACCGGATCAGCGCCACAATCCGGCTCGATGCCACCATCGCAGCGCAGCTCGACCAGTACGCGGCTTTTCTGCGCACTTCCGCGGATGAGGTTGTAGACAAGGCACTGGGATACGTGTTCAGCAAGGACCGAGAGTTCCAGGACTTTTTGCGCACGCCGGAAGCCGGCCATGTGCGGCCCAGTCTGCGCATCCGTCATGCCGCCGGAAACGGAGGAAGGCCGCGCCGGGTCTCCAAAGAAGCGAATGACGTAGCACAGGTTCGCTCCCTGAAGGCAGTAGGCGGGGTGGAGTGAGTACGTTCGGTGCTTACGCACCGGGTTGACGCTGCGACACTCCACCCCTGAAAGGGGAACTGTGGAGATACCGGGTATCTCCACAGATACCATTGCAAACACATACGTTACCGCCAGCCGGTATCCGCAGAGATACCAAGGTATCTGTACCGGCGAAAGGGATTTAAGCATGGGCGAGGCGAATGGATCGTTGATGCCGTTAGCGGAAAACCAGCAGGTCCGGGAGAAACGCTCGCAGAACCTGAGTACCAAGCTCACGGAGGCCGAAGCCAAATCCATTGAGGAAGCGGCCCTGCGAGCCGGAAAGTCACCGAGCGAGTGGGCGCGCGAGGTGCTGCTGCGCGGTGTTCATGGCACAAATCCCGGAACGCTTCAGATGCACATCTTCACCGAGTTGGTGGCGATTGAATTGGCGGTAATGAATGCGCTCGAACCGCTGCTCCGGGGAGAAAAACTCTCGCGTGAACAGACAGCGCAGATCTTCCGCGAGATACAGGCAACCAAGGCCGCACGAGCGAGAGAAATTCTCATCAAGCGGTCGCAGACGAGTGGGAAGTAGTCATGGCAGACGTACAACAATGGGGCCGCAGGGAGTCCCTGATCTGGCCGCCGCGCGGGTATCTGTACACTCTGGGCGCGTTCTTTCTTGCGCTGGTCGCCACCGGATTTTTCGCGTGGCTCCGGTTCGAGTATGGCCTGCAACCACTCGAACGCTATTACCTGCCCTATTATCTCCGCAGCGAAACAGTCGGAACCCTTCATCCGTCCGGCGTCTACCAGTTGCTTCTGATTTCCGGCGGGTCATCGGGCACGCGGCCCGCTCTCAATGCGGACGTGCAGCCGGGATTGACACCGCAGCCATCCGGCAAACCCTTGCCGGTTGCCCTCTCCGCCGAGGCGCGGCAACAGGGCTACCATTCTCTCTTTCGTGAGGCTCCACGCCGGTACTCTAATAAGGCGCTGCACGGCTGGATTGCGCGCTGGATTTATGGTGGGCAATCTGTCTGGCAATTCTTCTCATGGCAAATCATTTTCGGAGTTGCGGTCTTCCTGATTCAGCTTCCGCTCTCGATTCCGAAAGACATCCGCCGGCTCAAAGATCTGCGCTATGGCCGCCGCCTCAAAGGGCCGATTCTCGTCAACCCGAAGGAATTCAACCAGGCGATTGAAGGCGATGGCATTGCTATTACGACCACCCGCGTGAGGCATCCGTTAGGCATCCCGCGCAACGCCGAGAACAAGCATTTTCTGATTGTCGGCGACACCGGCTCAGGAAAAACCAGCATCATCCGGCAGATGCTTTTTCAGGTTGAGAAGCGCGGCGAAAGCGCCATCGTCTACGACCCGGCCTGCGAGTTCATCAAGCAGTTCTATCATCCGCGCCGCGGCGACATCGTGCTCAACCCTCTCGACGCCCGAATGCCGTACTGGAGTCCATCACTCGAACTGCGCCGCCGAGCGGAGGCCAAGGCCATCGCAGTCTCGATGTACCAGCCCCAGGGAGTCACCAACAAGTTCTTTGTTGAAGCGCCACAGAAAATCTTTGCCCATCTGCTCACCTTCCTGCCCACGCCTGCCGAGTTGGTTGAGTGGATGTCCAATCCCGCCGAGATCGACCAGCGGGTGCGCCGCACCGAATACTGGGCGTTGATTGATCCGCGCGCTCCGCATCAGCGCGAAGGTGTGCTCGGTTCGCTCAATATGACCGCGGACAGTTTCCGGCTGCTCCCCAGGCAGGAAGACACTACTTCGACATGGACCGCGACAAAGTGGGCCGAGGAGCGCCGCGGATGGATTTTCATTACCTCACGACCCGCCTTGCGCGAAGCCCTGCGCCCGCTTGTCAGCCTGTGGATCGATCTGCTGGTTTTGCGCTTGCTGAATGAACCTGACCCCGGCCAGAAGCCGGTCTGGCTCGTCATTGACGAGCTGGCAACCCTGCAACGGTTGCCGCAGCTTCACACGGCGATTACCGAGAATCGCAAGTCGCAAAATCCGGTTGTTCTCGGCTTCCAGGGGCGCAGCCAGATGGAAGCCCGTTACGGCGATGACGCCGAGGCCATGCTGTCGCAGCCGGCCACGAAAATCTTTCTGCGCACCAGCGAGCCGCGCGCCGCCAAATGGGTCAGCGAGGCCATCGGCGAAGTAGAAGTTGAGCGGCTGCGCGAAACCCATTACGACGGCACCCGTGCAGGCCGGAATTTTGCCCTTGACCGGCAGACGGAGCCGCTGGTTCTGCCTTCGGAAATCTCCGGCCTTCAGGATCTCCGGGCCTTCCTCAAATACGGCAATCACGTGGCGCGCTTCTCCTTCCCGTTTATTGAAATTGAAGAGAAACATCCCGCTTTCATCGAACGCAAGATGGACGATTTGATCGTGCCCGTGAAGGTTTCAGAACCGGAACCGCAGGAAACTGACACTCATATTCCTGCACCCGCTGAGACAGGTAGTTCCTTGCAAATTCAGGTGGAGTAAGCCACCATGCTGACCATCTCCAAGCCGCTTTCCTCCGGTCAGGCGCAGAGTTACCACAAGAAGGAGTTCACGTCTCAGGAACAGAATTACTGGTCGCAGCGCGGCGAGATTGCAGGCGAGTGGCAGGGCAGATTGGCTGCAAAATTCGGATTGAGCGGTCCGGTCTCGGAGGCTGATTTCGCGCGGCTCAGCCAGGGACAGCACCCGCAAACCGGCGAACAGCTTGTCCGGCAGCGCGCCTCCTATCAATACGAGGACTCTAACGGGAAGACTATCAAAACGATGGAACACCGGGCCGGGTGGGATGCGACCTTTTCCGCCCCCAAATCCGTGTCGCTGACAGCGTTGGTAGGCAGGGACCATCGTGTGCGCGAGGCGCACCGCGAGGCCGTTACTGCCGCGCTCAAGGAACTGGAGAGCTATACGCAGGCGCGCATCGGCGGCAATCATCTGCCAGAAACTACCGGCAAATTCATCGTTGCAAAATTCGAGCACGACACCGCGCGTCCGGTCGATGGCTATGTTGCGCCCCAACTCCATACGCACGCCGTCCTCTTCAATGTAACCGAGCGGGCAAATGGCGAGACCCGAGCCATCCAGCCGCAAAGCCTGTTTGCTTCGCAGCAGTTCGCCACGGCCATCTACCAATCTGAACTGATGTATCGACTCCGCCAGCTTGGATACGAAATCACAGCAGGCCGCAGCGGCGCGCCGGAGATCAAAGGCTATACGCAGGAGTATCTGGACGCGTCCAGTCCCCGCAGCCAGCAGATACGGGAGTACCTGGAACGCATGGGCCGCTCCGGCAGTGAGGCTGCTGAAATCGCGGCCCATTCAACGCGCGACCGAAAGGAAGTCCATTCAACCGCGGAGGTCATGGCCGCCCACAGAAAACTTGCCGCGGAGTTCGGATACCAGGCGGAAGCTGTGGTTCGCGCGGCGCAGGAACGGATGCGGCATCAGGAGTACAACCTGTCGCCGGAGCGATCCCTGAACCGCGCCCGTGAGGCTGTCACCTTTGCCCGCGATAAGAACTTTGAGCGCGAAGCTGTTGTGGATGAACGCTTGCTCGTCCGCGATGCCCTGCGCCGCGGCATGGGAGAAATTACCTATTCACAGGTTCGCGCCAATCTAGAAAGCCGCACTGCGGCGGGTGAATTTCAGGCAGTCAAACGTCCCTACAATGTACCGGGACGCAAGTTCACAACGGCCAGAACGATCCGGGAAGAACAGGAAATCGTCAGTCTGATGCGCACAGGGAAGAACCAGCTTGCGCCTGTGTTTCCGCAGCAACACGCCGTTACCGTTGCTGCCCGGCATCCGCATCTCAATCATTCGCAAAGAACCGTCGTGGAGGATGTACTCACCTCGCCGGACCGCATTCACGGTATCCAGGGAGTCGCCGGCGGAGGTAAGACGACGACGCTCTCCGTAATCCGTCAGGCTGTGGAAGGTCAAGGCTATAACGTGAAAGGTTTCGCGCCCACGTCACGCGCGGCGAAATTGCTTCGGGAGGCGGGAATGGATGCGAGCACGTTGCAAAGTTTCCTCGTAAAGTCAGCCCAAATGAATGATGGCGCCGGACAAAAGCACTTTTACTTTGTTGATGAATCGAGTCTCGCAAGCACCCGCCAGATGCGCGACTTTCTCGCCCGGCTCGGATTTCAGGACCGCGTGCTCCTGATCGGCGATACGCGCCAGCACCAGGGAGTGGAAGCGGGCCGTCCTTTCGAGCAGTTGCAGCAGGCGGGAATGCGCACGGCAAAGCTGGACCAGATTGTCCGGCAAAAAGACCCGGCGCTCAAGTCCGCCGTTGAATTGCTGGCGCATGGCAGGAGTGCCGCCGCTCTTATCGCACTCAGAGATCAGGGACGCATTCAGGAAATCCCGGACCGGCAGAAGCGTATTCAGACCGTTGCTCGGATGTATGCCGCTTCGCCGGAAAATACGCTGATTGTTTCGCCCGACAATGCCTCCCGGCGCGATTTGAACCTCGCCGTTCGGGAGCAATTGCGAGCTAATGGAACACTCGCTCATAGCGAGCATTCATTCGGCATTCTTGTGCAGCGGCAGGAAATGACGGGAGCGGACCGCTCCTGGGCGAACCATTATGAGATCGGCGATGTGGTCCGCTATACGCGCGGCAGCAAGACCGTCGGCATCGAGGCTGGCTCCTACTCAACCGTCTTGGGAGTGCAAGCAGCCTCCAATCTCCTCACAGTTCAGACCGAAGCCGGGAATCGCATCACCTACGATCCTCGTCGCCTCTCCGGCGTCTCCGTCTACCGTGGAGCAACGCACGAGTTCTCTGTCGGAGACCGCATCCAGTTTACGGCCCCGGACAAAACGCTCCGAGTCGCCAACCGCGATCTTGCCATCATCGAATCCATTGCGCCGGACGGCCACATAACCGCCCGGCTCGACAACCATCGTCAAATCGAATTCAACCCAGCCGAGCATCGCCACTTCGACCACGGATATGCGGTCACCAGTCACAGCTCCCAGGGCCTCACCGCCGAGCGCGTCCTCGTCCACGCCGATACCACTGTGCATCCGGACCTGCTTAGTTCACGGTTCGGGTATGTCGCGGTCTCGCGCGCCAGCCACCAGGCCATGATCTTCACGGACGACGTGAACCGGCTCGGGCACCAACTCGGAACAGAAGTGAGCAAGACCTCGGCGCTTGAAGTTCGCCAGGACCAATTCATCACACAAGGAATCTCCATTAGCTAGAGTGAGCGAGGACTTTGCAGATTGCCACTGAACCGCACCAAAACTGGAAAATGGAACAAGGCAGCCCACTGCTAGCCGAAAACAGATTCTCGCAATAGCGTCGCGAGAATCTGTTTGGACGTTTGAACCCAGTCCTGATTGTGACGGAACCCAAGGTAGTTCTATTTCTTAATTCGCGGATCGAAAGGATAGGCGATCGATTCAACGATCCGAAATTTGGCTGCATCCGGATGCGAGGGATTGAATAGATAGTTCATGGTTTCTGGCACGATGACGCTTGGAACGCGGAGGAGGACGCTCTCGTTCCGTTCCAGCCACGCCGATCCCAGATCGCGCGTCACCTCAACCCGCGCACGCCAGTCATCCGGCAGCTCGCCGGTTCTGACCGACGGAGTGTCAATCTCCGGCCCACCGATTTTTAGCAGCGTGAATTCAGGCGGTACATCGTTCGCGCTCGTGTGTACGCACACTTCGAGCAAGGACGATGCTGGGCTATCGGCGAGATAGACGATCGCACGTCCTGCGTAATGCCATCGCCCGGCGGCTCGAAGCCCACCCGTTCCGCTCAGATCACGATGACGGCTGATCCGCCACAAGACCATCAGACGAACATGCCTTCGTCAATCTGGATCAGCAGTTCCTCAACGATTCGGCTGCCGGTGTCCGTGTAGAGTAGCGAGAGCGGTGTGCGTCCATCGAGGCGCGGATGCGGCTTACGCAGCCATGCTAGAGCGTGTTCCCGGCTTCCATACACCGTTTCCGCCAGCGACAACACACGAATCACGCGCAATACGCGATCCGACTCCTCGACCGTCAGCTTTTCCCGCCTGGAGCGGCGATGCTGTAGGGTTCGGGAGGGAATGATTACAGCATCAATCTCCGCGCGTTCCAGTCCAAGCGCAGCCAGCCGCTTGATGATCGAGGGTGCCAGTCGCCCCTCCACAATGCGGAGGATCTCATCTTCCGTGGCCGGAGGCTCTAGCCCCAACCAGTCACCGATTTGGGTGTTCGCGGCATTCATCAACTACATTATGCCACATAATGAACGGCAAAGTGTCGCCTAACGTGGTGAACCATCCGCAAGCCGATGCTATCCCGGCCTTTTTTTCTTGTGCGGTTCAGCTCCACGTACAACAATAGTTTTTCAGATACTTGCCAGAAGATAGGACGTTGAGTTCGTGGGGACTAGTACTGCCATTGGTTTCGAGTCAAAGCTCTGGGCGGCGGCGGATGCTCTCCGCAACAACATGGATGCCGCTGAATACAAGCATGTTGTTCTTGGTCTGCTCTTCCTCAAATACATTTCGGATGCCTTCGAAGCGAAGCACGCCGAGCTTGGAGAGCCAGCGGAAAGACGGCGCCGACCCCGAGGACCCGGACGAATACCGTGCCGTCCGCATCTTCTGGGTTCCCAAAGAGGCGCGATGGTTGCATCTGCGGGCCAGCGCGCCCCAGCCGAAGATCGGCACCATCGTGGACGACGCAATGGCGGCCATCGAGCGCGACAATCCCTCGCTCAAGGGCGTCCTGCCCAAGGATTACGGACGGCCCGGCCTGGACAAAACCCGCTTGGGCCAGCTCATCAATCTGATCAGCGACATCGGTCTCGGCAGCCCGGCCGACCGCGCCAAAGACATCCTCGGCCGCGTTTACGAATACTTTCTTTCCCAGTTCGCCAGCGCCGAGGGCAAAAAGGGTGGGCAGTTCTATACGCCGTCGCATGTCGTCCGCGTGCTGGTCGAGATGCTCGCGCCGTACAAAGGCCGCGTCTACGATCCCTGCTGCGGGTCTGGCGGCATGTTCGTCCAGAGCGAAAAGTTCATCGAGGCGCACAGCGGCAAAATCGGCGACATCTCCATCTATGGGCAGGAGTCGAACTACACCACCTGGCGGCTGGCGAAGATGAATCTCGCCATCCGGGGCATCGACGCGCAGATCGGGCATGGCGATACGTTTCACGCCGACAAGCACCCCGACCTCAAGGCCGACTACGTGCTTGCCAACCCGCCGTTCAATGACAGCGACTGGCGCGGCGAGCTGCTCAAGGAAGACAAGCGCTGGGTCTATGGCCTGCCGCCCGCCGGGAACGCCAACTTCGCCTGGGTGCAGCACTTTCTCTGGCACCTCGCGCCGACAGGGATTGCCGGATTCGTGCTGGCGAACGGCTCTATGTCGTCGAATCAGTCCGGCGAGGGCGAAATTCGCAAGAACATCATCGAAGCTGACCTGGTGGACTGCATGGTGGCGCTACCCGGCCAGCTCTTCTACTCGACACAGATTCCGGTTTGTCTCTGGTTCCTCACGCGTAGCAAAAAGCGGAACGGCTTCCGTGAGCGGCGAGGCGAGACGCTCTTTATCGACGCGCGCAAGCTCGGCACACTCACTGACCGCGTGCACCGCGAACTAACGGACGAGGACATTGCCCGCATCACCGGCACCTATCACGCATGGCGCGGCGACAAGGGAGCGGGCAAATACGAAGACGTGCCGGGGTTCTGCAAAGCCGCCAAGCTCGAAGAGATCCGCAAGCACGGCCACGTGCTCACGCCGGGCCGCTATGTCGGCGCCGAGGCTGTTGCGGACGACGGCGAGCCCTTCGAGGAGAAGATGGCTCGCCTTGCCGCCACGCTCCGCCAGCAGCAGGCCGAGGCCGCCCGGTTGGATGCAGCCATCGCCGCCAACCTGAAGGAGTTGGGCTATGGCGAGTGAGCTAATTCCAAGTGAGCGTGTTGCTGCTGGCAGTCCCAATGGCCTGCCGGTGCATGTGCTCGTCGCGCGGGAAAGCGGAACCGGCAACTGCCACGTGGTCACGGTGTATCGGCCGGACCCTGCGCTATGGAGCAGTGACTTCAAGACAAGGAGGCAATCATGAACTGTGTTCTCTGTAAGAACGGCGCAACCCACCCCGGCAAGGTGACGGTGACGCTGGAGCGCGGAACCACCGTGGTGGTGGTACGCGAAGTGCCTGCTGAGGTCTGCGAAAACTGCGGCGAATACTATCTCGATGCTCCCGTCGCGGAGCAGGTCTACCGGCAGGGCGAGGCCGCCGTCGAGCGCCGCGCCGAGGTAGAAATCCTGCGCTATGCGGCATAGAGGCCGACAGAACCGTCATGGACCGCGAAGGCATACCCGATTGGATGGCAACTGGTAAGGATTCTTTACCAGTTCAAACAGCGAGCGAACCGGCAGAGCAGGCAACTGTCAAGCAATGCTTGACAGTTCCACCAGACATCTCTGGGTGGGTGCGCAGCCAGCTTGAATCCAGCCAGCCAGCGGGAGACTTCGACCGCGCCGTCGGACAGGTCCGGCAACTGGGCACGCCCAAGCCAAAACGCACACGCAGGGGAAAGAAAGGTGCGGGGGAAGAGGAGCTTGGGTATGGCAGGTGAGTGGAAAACGTTTCGCCTTGGAGATATAGTCGAAATCTTCGACGGCCCTCACGCTACACCTAAGAAGACAGACAGCGGACCTGTTTTTCTCGGCATCTGGAATTTCTCAAACGGAAGGCTTGATCTTTCGGAAACAGAGCATCTTTCAGAGAACGACTTTGAACGATGGAGCCGTAGGGTAACTCCCTCGGCAGGCGATATTGTCTTTTCCTATGAAACAAGGCTGGGCGAAGCTGCCGCAATACCTCCTAATCTTAAGTGCTGCCTTGGTCGCCGCATGGGGCTTCTCCGTCCTAAGAACAGATCAATCGACAGCCGCTTTCTCCTCTATGCATATCTTGGGCCTGAATTCCAGGACACTATCCGCGAGCGGACGATTCATGGAAGCACGGTGGACCGCATACCACTTGTGGAACTCCCGGAATTCCCTATTCGAATACCTGATATCGCAGAACAGCGGGTAATCGCAAATGTCCTGGGATCGCTCGATGACAAGATCGAACTGAACCGGAAGATGAACGAGACGCTGGAGGCGATGGCGCGAGCGCTCTTCAAGTCGTGGTTTGTGGACTTCGATCCTGTCCGCGCCAAAGCCGAAGGCCGCGACACCGGCCTCCCCGCTCCCATCGCCGCCCTCTTCCCCAACTCCTTCGCAGACTCCTCACTCGGCAAGATTCCCAAAGGATGGACCGTATCTCAACTCGGCACTTTCGCCGAAGTAATCGACTGCCTACATTCCAAAAAGCCGGAACGGCGGGTGAAAGGGCGTCCGTTGCTGCAACTGTGGAACATTAGACAGGACGCCATCCTCGATATGACCGATCCATACTTCATCGCTGAGGAGGACTACGAAAAATGGATCTCACGGATTGAGGCTAGTCGCGGCGACTGCGTAATCACAAACGTCGGCCGTGTCGGCGCGGTCGCGCAAATTCCGGAAGGGTTCAAAGCGGCACTGGGCAGAAACATGACGGCGATTCGTTGCCGTAGCGGGCATCCATTTCCTACATTTCTCGTGCAGGCGCTGACATCGAGGGCAATGTTGGAGGAAATCGACCTCCGGACGGACAGCGGAACGATATTGGACTCGCTGAATGTCCGGAATATCCCAAAGTTGAGGGTCGTGCTCCCTCCCATTTCGGTGCTCTCCGAATTCGAGCGTTGCTGCCGTCCATTGCGTGCTCGTATGGAGTATCTGCAGAATGAATCCGTCAC
The DNA here is from genome assembly GCA_021323655.1 of Acidobacteriaceae bacterium. Classification (GTDB taxonomy): domain Bacteria; phylum Acidobacteriota; class Terriglobia; order Terriglobales; family Acidobacteriaceae; genus Pseudacidobacterium. The sequence goes on along the minus strand of JAJPKO010000019.1, from coordinate 19,690 downwards.
GCTCGCAAATGTTAGAGATTCATTGCTGCCCAAGCTCATCTCCGGCGAGATCCGGCTGAACAGGGTCGCATCTCTTGTGGAGGCTAACGCGTGACGTGACCAACTGTGTGGGACGCGGAATACGAATCGGTACCTAGCGAAGGCTGGGATCACTGGCTCGAATACGAGGATCTGCTCGGTAACATGTTTCACACTTGGCACACAAAGATCCACCAGCAGGCGTGGAAACAAACTGCACAGGAAGCCGCCTGAACTGGCGTGGCGAAGGAGAAGCTCATTCACTAATGGCGCCGACCAAGGATTTTGTGCTCAATGCGCTGCTTCAGCGTAATTTTCTGCCGAGCCAGAAGAGGTCACGGGAAGAATTGCCGCCGATCTTTTCTTCCCTCGACTTCTCGCCTAGCGTGGCGCGGCAATTAGTAGAGAACGTCAAGCCACGGAACGATGGTTGGGATGCGGTCGACTACAGGCTTACCCGTTTCAACGGCATATCCCGCCCGCTGGCGATTCCACATCCGCAAGGCTTCGCATTATTCGCACTTTGTGTCCACGAACACTGGGACGAATTCGCCTACATCGGCCGAAATCATGCCAGCCTGATTCGACCTCGCCAGCACCGTGATGGTCGCCTAATCATCATGGACTACGAGAAGAGCGTAGAGAAGAGCCGCCGGATCGCGCGCCTCGAATTTGCCAAACGTTATGCTGTTCACACCGACATCGCAAATTTCTTCCCAAGCGTGTACTCCCACGCGCTTCCATGGGCTCTCGTCGGTTTCTCAGAAGCAAAGCGCAAGAAATGTGACAAAAATGAATGGTTCAACATACTCGACCAGAGGCTGAGATGGATGAAGCGTAACGAGACCCAAGGTATCGCGATAGGCCCCGCAACCTCCAACATCGTGAGCGAAGCAATTCTCGCGAAGATCGATGAGCAGCTACTGAGGGCAGGTTTCGAATTCGTACGTTTCATTGACGACTACACCGCATACTGCGAGACCGAGGACCGAGCCCAAGAATTTATCCGAAGGCTGGGCGAACTGCTCGCGCAATACAAACTCGCGCTCAACATCAAGAAGACCGAAATCCTCCGACTTCCCCGACCGGCCGTTGATAGCTGGGTTACGGTTCTCTCCGCGAATGCTCCACGAGATGGAATCATCGAACCATATGATGCAAACAACTACTTCAATCTCGCGCTCTCGTTGGCGCGTGAAACACCAGACGGAAGCGTTCTGAAATTTGCGTTAAAGACGTTATCGCGCAAGAAGCTTTCAGCAAACGCGGCAAATGAACTCCTGCCTCAAGCGATCGGCCTCTGCTTTCATCAGCCGACACTTTTGCCGCTGTTGGATGCACTCTTTAATCAGGCGGTTCTCCCCGATGAATTCCCCTACTGCAAGCAGTTCAACGTAATCGCCAAGGAAAATGCCCGGTACCGCCGCTCAGACGGCATGTGCTGGGCGCTACATTACCTGAAGAGGTTCGAGCAGCAAGTGGACGATGACGTAGCCCGAGCAGTCATTGAATCCGGTGATTGCATGAGCCTCCTGTTGCTATCCCATGCAACTGGAGCTATCCACAAGCGTAAGGTGATCGAGTTTTGCAGCCAACTCAATGGTGCCCACCCTCCATACGAGCTGGATCAATATTGGATCTTGCTTTATCAGCTATTTCTCGAAAATGAAATTACGAATCCGTATGCGAATGATCAAACTTTTGATGTGCTGAAGTGCAATAGAGTCTCGTTCGTCAAGGGCCGATGCGGATGACCCAGGTGAAGAGCCAACGAATGAACTGGCCGCCAGCGGACCGCTCGAGGCGGAGTTGGTCGAATGAGAAATTCGCCAAATCTTGTTCTCGACGGTACCCGCTCGACGCGGAGTTTGACCGTGCAGTGCTCGGCATTGTCAATGATCCGGGCGGACCGCTATAGCGTGATCGAGGGAAAGGGTATGGAGGCCAGCAAGTTCACCGAATCCGTTGTCGAAGAGGCCGCTCTGGAATGGCTGGAGCATCTGGGCTACACGGTTCTCCACGGGCCGGAGATCGCGGCCGGCGAGGCGGCCGTCGAACGCGACGATTCCGGTTATCGCGATGTAGTCCTGGAGCGGCGGCTTAAACAGGCGCTTCAACGACTCAACCCCACGCTGCCGCCTGCGGCGCTCGATGACGCCTACAAGCGCGTGACACGCCTGGACGAGCCGTCGCTCACTTCCCGCAATCACGCCTTCCATAAAATGCTCGTCGAAGAAGTGAACGTCGAGTTCACGCGGCCGGACGGCTCCATCGGCGGCGGCCAGGTCAAGCTGATCGATTTCGGCGACGCTGCCAATAACGATTGGGTAGCGGTCAATCAATTCACTGTCGTGGAAGGCCAGAACGAGCGCCGGCTCGACGTACTGATCTTCGTAAACGGCCTGCCGCTGATCCTGATGGAACTGAAGAATCCAGCGGACGAAAACGCCACCATCTGGAAGGCGTACGACCAGATCCAGACGTACAAGGAACAGATTCCTTCGCTCTTCGCCTATAACGAGGCCCTGATTGTGTCAGACGGAGTAGAGGCGCGCGTAGGGTCGTTGACCGCAAGCCAGGAGTGGTTCATGCCTTGGCGCACGATTGAGGGGGAAAAGCTGGCCCCCAAATCCCTGCCGCAGCTTCAGGTCGTGCTTCAGGGGCTGCTCGACAAGCGGCGCCTTCTGGATTTTCTCCGCTATTTCATCGTCTTCGAGGATGAGGGCGGCGGCAATCTGACCAAGAAAATCAGCGGCTACCATCAATTCCACGCAGTTAACCGGGCACTGGACGCCACTTTATCCGCTACCCGTGAAGAGGGCGACCGGCGCGTGGGGGTAGTGTGGCACACCCAAGGTAGCGGCAAGAGCCTGACTATGGCTTTTTATGCCGGGCGTCTGGTACTGGAGCCTGCGCTTCAGAATCCGACGATTGTAGTCATTACCGACCGCAACGATCTGGACGACCAGCTATATGGCACGTTTTCCTGCTGCCATGAATTGCTGCGGCAAGATCCCGTGCAAGCTGAGAGCCGCGACGATTTGCGTGCGCGCCTGCAGGTCACGACGGGCGGAGTCGTCTTTACGACGATTCAGAAGTTCATGCCGGCCGAGGACGACCGTGATCCGGCTCTCTCGACACGTCGAAACATCATTGTGATTGCCGACGAAGCTCATCGCAGTCAGTACGATTTTATCGACGGCTTTGCCCGGCACATGCGGGACGCATTGCCGAATGCATCGTTCATCGGGTTTACCGGAACACCGATTGAGAAGACCGATGCTAATACCCGCGCTGTCTTTGGCGATTACATCAGCGTGTATGACATCCAGCGAGCGGTTGAAGACAAGGCGACGGTATCCATCTATTACGAGAGCCGCCTGGCTAAACTCGATCTCGACGAGCGCGAGAAGCCAAAACTTGACCCTTACTTTGAGGAGGCCACGGAAGGCGAAGAGATTGAGCGCAAAGAGAAGCTGCGCACCAAATGGGCTGCCGTAGAAGCTCTGGTTGGCACAGAAAAGCGTCTCCAGCTTGTGGCCCAGGACATCGTGAAGCATTTCGAGGAGCGACTGGCAGCTATGGATGGCAAAGCGATGATCGTCTGCATGAGCCGCCGTATCTGCGTTGAGCTCTACAACCAAATTGCGAAGCTGCGTCCTGACTGGCATAACGACAATGACGACGCCGGGCTGATGAAAATCGTGATGACTGGTTCCGCCTCGGATGGTCCGGCCTGGCAGCAGCATATCCGCAACAAGCCCCGGCGCGAAGCTCTGGCCAAGCGATTCAAGAACGCGAAGGATCCATTCAAGGTGGTGATTGTTCGCGACATGTGGCTCACTGGTTTCGATGCGCCATGCCTCCACACAATGTATCTGGACAAACCCATGCGTGGGCATGGGTTGATGCAAGCGATAGCCAGGGTGAATCGCGTATTTAAGGACAAGCCAGGCGGCCTCGTGGTCGATTACCTTGGGATTGCGCATGAGCTGAAGCAGGCGTTGGCGATATACACGGAAAGCGGCGGTCAGGGTCGCACCGCGATTCCGCAGGAAGAAGCTGTCGCGACGATGCTGGAAAAATACGAAATCTGCCGCGGGCTGTTCCACGGCTTCGATTGGTCCGTATGGATAAGCGGCACGTCGAGCCAAAAGCTCGCTCTCCTTCCAAATGCTCAGGAGCACATTCTTCGGCAGGCAGACGGCAAGCGCCGTTTGGCCCAGGCGGTCACCGAATTATCCATCGCATTCGCCCTTGCCGTTCCGCACGATGAAGCGATGAAGATCCGGGATGACGTCGGCTTCTTCCAGGCCGTTCGGAATGTTCTGGCAAAATCAGCCGATCAACAGCAGCGGCCGGACCAAGAACTCGATGCCGCTATCCGGCAAATCGTTTCCCGCGCCATCGTCACAGATGGAGTCGTTGATATCTTCTCTGCGGCAGGACTGAAGAAACCGGATCTTTCAGTGCTTTCCGACGAGTTCCTTGCCGAAGTCGGACGGCTTCCGCAGAAGAACCTTGCCGTGGAATTACTGCGGAAGCTGCTCAACGGTGAAATTCGCACCCGATCGCGCCGTAACGTGGTCAAGTCGCGCTTCTTCTCCGAACTCCTGGAAAACAGTCTTCGCAAGTATCAGAATCGCGCAATCCAGGCAGCCCAGGTGATAGAGGAACTGATTGGCCTCGCCAAGCAAATGCGGGAAGACGCGGCCAGGGGCGTCGCACTGAATCTGACGGACGACGAGATAGCCTTTTACGATGCCCTCGAAACCAACGACAGCGCCGTGAACCTGCTCGGCGACGAGACATTGAAGACGATTGCGCGCGAGCTGGTCGAAACGGTGCGCAAGAACACCACCATCGATTGGACAATTCGAGAGAACGTTCGCGCCCATCTGCGCGTCCTGGTAAAACGCATTCTTCGTAAATACGGCTATCCGCCGGATAAACAAGAGCGTGCCACACAAACTGTGCTGGAACAAGCGGAGGTGCTTTCGGCAAACTGGGCTTCAGCCTAATCCCTGAACGCCGCCTCCGAGATGCAAATCGCTTTGGCTACGCAGAGTGATCCCAGAACTCACCAAACCTTGGCAAGGTTCTCCAGGCTTTGACGGTAATCTTGCTGGTCAATTCTGGTCCGCACCCCGAATTCTCCGAGGAGCGTCATCATCTGCCCGACTGGCAGACCCGCCACTTCAGCGGCCTTGCCCAGCGACGCCTCGCCTTTCCTGTACTTTTCCAAGGCAAGCAGCACCCTGCCGCGCGTCACCAGATCGCGCACCGCCTTTGACAGGTCGCTCCGCTCCTCCCGGCTGATCGCATTGAGGAACTCGTAATTCTCCCGGTCCATGCGGATACTCATCGTCTTGGTCATGCCTAGTCCTCCAGCCTTCGCTTCGCGTCTTCGAGAATCGAACTCTTGTAACGCCCGTACCTTGCGAGTGATGCGAGACGAGCCAGCGCTTCGTCTTTGTCGATCAGCCTCTTCTGCCGGCTTCGCAGCAGGATAGCGATTGCCGTGGTGAAAGGAACTCCCGTCAGTTTGCAGGCATTTATGCCGCGCTTGTCATCAATGCCCATCAGCCGCGCTTTCTCCTGCAAGGCAAGGGCGACGGCTTCCGATTCTCCGCGCCCCATGCTGAAGTCCGCTTCCAGTTTCAGCACCAGCTTCCTGTTTTTCACGCTCCATACCGTGATTCTCGACTCGTCTACCGCTTTTTGAATCACGAGAGCGTCGAGAGTCTTTTTGCCGCCGCAACATTCCTCTTCGACGGCCCGCGGTATCGCAACCTCCATCCCGATTTCGCTCAGAAACAGGTCCAGCAATTCGATCCTGGCAATCAGGATCAACGTCGATGAGTCGAAGACAAACATTATGACAAACTATTACAAATGTAATTATAGGCTCTTTTTCCTGACCGGACAAATCTGATTTCAAGGGGAAGGAGCACCTTCCCTGTCTCCAGCCGCCAAAATGCGGGCATCTTTCGCCACCCATCCCAACGGGGCCTTCCATGAGAAGGCCCCCGGTTGTCAAGCGAATAGCGTTCTGCGATCCTGTCCGAAACGGAAGGAGTCTGCGATGCGAGTTGCTATCGTTTCTGACATTCACGGCAACAGGACGGCTTTTGAAGCTGTCTTAGCCGATTTGAAGCAGACTTCTCCCGATATTGTCTTTCACGGTGGAGACCTCGCGGATGCTGGATCTGGGCCGGTCGAGATCGTAGATCAGATTCGCAACCTCGGATGGAAAGGTGTCGCCGGAAACACAGACCAGATGCTCGCATCTCCAGAAACGTTTGAGACTTTCGCGAATCGAGCTCCCAAACTAGCTTCCCTCTGGGACGCCATCCGGAATATGGCTGCATTCACGCGTGAACGATTAGGAGAAGAGCGTCTGTCATGGCTGCGCAGCCTTCCTCTGATGCAAATAAATGAGCTGGTCGCTCTTGTTCATGCAAGCCCCGGAAATCCTTGGGTTGCACCTTCAGCGCAAGACAGCGATGAACAATTCAACTCTGTGTATTCCTCAATCGCCCAAACAATCGTCGTCTATGGACATATTCACCAGCCTTTCGTCCGAAGAATCGGATCCCAAACCATAGCCAATTCCGGAAGCGTTGGACAACCGCACGATGGGGACCATCGGTCGAGCTATCTTTTGATCGACGGTTTCCAAGTCGAAATCCGTCGCGTGGAGTATGAGCTCGAACGAGAGATTCAAGCTGTGCGATCCAGTGGACTCCCACATGCAGAGTGGATCGTAAGAACAATCGAGAGCGCTTCTCCTCAAATGCCATAACGTCTTGCCGATCAAACTGTCGCCACCCTTCCATCCGCACTCTGTGAGGGCTTGATGTATGCCCGGTGCAAGTTGGGTGTTACTCGATTCAGCTGGTGCTGCCACCTGTTCCGCGGCTTCGCTCGCTATCTCTGTGGATAGGAGTTGCCAAACCCGCTTGACGCAGTCACCGAACTCGGCGTTACGACGATCTCTGTTATGCAGCCACTGCCGCAGTACCCAAGGTCGCTTGATGCAATGGCCGATAGACTTCTCCAGTAACCCAGAGATGATGGAGAACGACAGCGAGCTTGCGTGCAACACCGACGATGGCCCGCTTTCTTCCAAGACCCGCACCACGCGAGGCCAACGCAAGTCCCCAGCGTCTCAGGTCGCTATCGGCTCCGAAAGGACCGAGGATATGGTTCGCACTCTCAACCAGCAGAGAACGCAAGTAGGGATCGCCCTCCTTCGTGATGTGTAATTGTGGCTGGCTATTCCCAGAGTTGCGACGAGCTGGTTGGAGACCGATATAACAACTGCATCTCGGCTCTTATCGAATCGGTGTGGGTCTTCTAGCGTCAGGATAAACGTCAATGCGACAAGCGGCCCTACGCCATGAACCTGGGTTAGAAGTGCAACCTCCGGGTATGACGTTTTCCCGAGGTCGATGATCTTGCGGTTGTACTCTTTGATCTGCCCCGTAAGCGCCTTGATGCTGGCGAGCACTGGTTCCATCGCGATGCGCAGTTCTGGACTGAGATCTGAGCTTACATCCGGCTTGATAATGCGGCTGCTTGATCCATGTAATCTCTCCCCATTCGTTTTCACCAATCCACGAGCGGTGTTGATGAGGGTAGTACGCGAGCGGACGAGCGCCGCGCGGGCCCGAACAAGAGAAAGGTCTGCTTGGGCCTGGGCGCTCCGATGGGTAACAGGAGATAACAACTTCGGATCGACTCTGGCCAGACGTGCCAATGTCCGTGCATCCAGTCGATCATCCTTCTGGCGGCTCTGAGCGATCAGTCGCACATGTCGAGCGTTCGCCACGATCACTTCGTGACCGAACTTCGCTATGAGACGGCTTACCCAAGGTGAATGCGTCCCAGTCTCAAGTGCAACACGACTGAGCGCTATACTCTGCGAGACCTTTTGGTGTAGTTCGTACCTTATGTTCGTTGACTACTATGCCTGCGGCATCCAGAACGCAGTAGGCGCTGGATTTATCCCCGAGGTCCAAGCCAATCGTGAGTCGTTGTTCTTCGGTCTTTGGTCTGACTGTCTTCATCGCTGTTTCCTCCGGCTGTGAAGCTCATACGAAAACCGTACTCCCATAAGGCTTGTACTGGCCTTCTCATCCCATCTGTTCCTGCCCCGTAACGCCCGACACTGAAACCATGCGGTGCAGCGTTCGGCTGGCCTTGCCGTTCGGCATTCGTTTCCAGGCGAACTCTACGCTCCGCTCGGCTCCTTCTGTCAATCCCGCTTGTGCAGCTCCGCGCGACGCAACCTGCGCGCCGTGCTCGCTTCCGCGCCCCTTCGGGCTTCGGGGATTGACAGCGCCTCGCTGCGCTCTTTTTCGCCAGCCATGAAACGAATGTCTTTTTTTGGCCCACCAGGGCCGAAAACGGGCAAATCCACACAAGGAGCATCGTTATGCCATACGCCAACACCAACGCAGCTACCAGCCGCAACATCGCGCCGCATTTTTCCTGTGCGGCGCGATGTTGCGGATTTGCGGATTCAGGGGTGCACCAGAGTTACCGGGCGCGAATCAGACGATAGACGGCCGCGGTAGCAATGATGGGTAGAATCCCTGCGGCGAGAAATGCTGGCATGTATGAAACTCGATCGACAAGAAAGCCGACCGAAAAAGTAAACGCAGCTCCGACAAGCCCCGCGGCGAGGCCGCTCAAACCTGTCACGGAGGCAACGTGGGATTGCGGCAGGATGTCGGCGGGCAGTGTAAGGCCCATCGTCGACCATGCCGCATAACCCCACAAAGCGACGCAGATGAGTGCGAGCGCGCAATAGCTGTTCTGAACAAGTGCTGCGGGGATTCCAGCAAGAATTGGAATGCAGCTGATGCAGCAAACCATCAAACGGGCCCGCACAACCTGCATTCCACGTCGAACAAAGAAGTCGGCGAGAAATCCCCCAGTAAAGTTGCCAGCGTCAGCGGCAACAAAGGGAATCCAGGCGAACATCGTGATGCGCTGGAGACTGAATCCACGCGCGTCACTCAGATATTGGGGAAGCCAAAATACATAAAACCACCAGATCGGATCGGTGAGCGACCGGCCGATGACAATAGCCCAGACATTCGAGTCCCGCAGGAGTTTGGGCCACTGTCTTAGTCTTGGCTCAACTGCAGACTCATGTGGAGATTGACCGTCTCGAATCAGACTGGTCTCTTCTAAAGTGACCCGCGGGTGCTTATCCAAAGGGTAATAGACAAAAATCCATAGAGTCAGCCACGCTAAACCAAGAATGCCTGTGAACACAAAGGACCAGCGCCACCCAGCCGTCAATGCTATCCAGGGGATCGAGATTGCGGCCAACGCACCGCCAACGCTGGATCCGCTGTCGAAGATAGCTACGGCTACACCACGCTCCTTGGCAGGAAACCATTCAGCAACAGCCTTCGTAGCTCCCGGCCAATTGAACCCCTCTCCGACGCCGAGCATGAAACGAAAAACGGCGAAGGCTGGAACCGAGCTCGCAAGCGCGCTGAGGAGACTCACCGCGGACCACCAGGCTGCAGCGATCACAAGTCCAGCCTTCGTGCCGAGGGCGTCCAGCAGGATCCCGCCGGCCAACCAAGCAGTGGCATAGGACACCTGGAACGAGCTCAGGATCGCTCCTATATCTCTGTGTGCGAAATGGAATTGCCGAGCAATCAGCGGCGAGAGAACCGAGAACGTCTGCCGGCTCATATAATTGATCACGGTGGAGAGGAAGAGCGTCCACACAATCAGCCAGCGCACACGTCCTGAGGATTTACCCCGCAAATTCAGTGTCACCCCTCCAGGACGCCCACGATTCGAATTACGAGTTGATCTTGTGATCGACGATCTGTTCGGCAACTGGATCCCAGTACAGCTTCTTACCGCTCCAGTAAGATTGGGTAGCCATGATACAGACGATCGAGTGTGAAAATCCATGCTCCACAGTCGCATTGGGTTCTTTTCGGTCTCTCATTGCTTCGAGCCAATTAAGAATGTGTCTTTTGTCGTCGTCGTCCGGCCCCGCAGTGTTGGGTACGGGGGCACTGGGCACGCGGACATAGGCTCTCTCATCCGCCGCTGGACCAGCATCTGGTGCTTGCTGATAGATCGGGCCAGAGTCCACGGGATCATATTCGTGCCGACCGCCCTCTCGCGTCACAACAAATAACGAAGCGCCCTCACCTCCATAATTCTCAATCGTACCGTCACGTCCCTGAATGCGTGAGAAGCTCCGGTAGCTATTGCCGAACGTCGTCTTATAAGTATAGAGAAAGCCCTTTGGATATGTGACAGCTGCGACGCACGTGTCCGGGTTCTCTCGCTCGTCTTTCCACACGAAGATTCCGCCATTTGCTACGACGCTCTCCGGGTAGGCCTCATCGGTCCAAAGATGTACGAGGTCGCAACCATGACTCAGCCACTGATCAAAAATGCCCGATGAGAATTCCTTATACAGACGGAACTCCAGATAAACGTGCGGATCAAAAGGACGATAGGGGCGCCCAAGGAGCCAACGATTCCAATCTGTATCCTTTTCTTTAAGTTGTGATGTGCGCTGATGGAGCCATGTACTCCACTCCATCTTCTCGTCCCGCAACATACTCTCCGAGATACCCGTGTCTGCCTCGACGAAGCGCCACCGCTCCTCATTGACGTTCCATTCCTGTTCGATGTGCACGATCTGGCCAATTCGACCGGAACGAACAATATCGCGAACGGCAAGGGGAAAAGGTTGACTACGATGCTGCGTGCCCATCTGAACGACTTGTCTGGAGGCGCGAACCGCGTCCCGTGCATGCTTGGCTTCCTCCAGCACATTGGCGAATGGCTTCTCGACATAGCAATCCTTGCCTGCACTCACAACGTCGATGCATAGTTTGGCGTGCTGATGATCGGCGGTCGCGATCATGACTCCATCGATATCCTTTCGCTCCAACATCTCCTCGGCATACTTATGGACTGTCGGCGTCAGATGAAAGACCTTCTCGACCTGCCGGGCGCGGCGCTCGCGTGCCACTGACCACAGATCGCAAACTGCAACAATCTCCACTGGAATAGAGGCAGAAGCGAGCTGGGCCATATGCACGTGGCCCTGGCTCCTGGCTCCGCAGCCAAGCTGTCCCAGACGGATGCGGTCGTTCGCTCCTAGAACGCGTGCGTAAGACTTTGCATTCAAGCAAGCCGCTGCAACCGCAGTGCCCGTCGTCTTGAGAAATGTGCGGCGGTCTACTTCCCGCACACACTGAGAATTCCTCTCCAACTTGGTTTGAGAGTGCACTGTGACTTCTTGCACATTCGTCGTCATCGCGACCATCCCATGTTTGCTTTTCTGTATACCATTACCAAAGGAGTTTAACCGCCAACTGAAGTTCACGATTGTCGATTGCCGTGCTCTGGATCGTTCCGAATCCCCCAATAGGATTATTGGTGCTCGCAATCGGTCGTCCACTGCTGTCAAACGCAGGAAATGAGTCCAAAAATGGATACGGCTGACTGAAAACCGGATGGTTCAAAATGTTGAAGCCTTCAAAGCGGAACTGCAGGTTTAGCCGATCATGAATAGGAATGCTCTTCGAGGCATTCATGTCGAAGCCCGCGAACCCTGGACCGCGCAGCACATTGCGGGCTGCATTGCCGAAAACCTGAGCATTGGTGGGCAGTCGAAACGCTGCTAAGTTCCACCATTGTCTGATCGATCGTGGCCCACTGTTCGGGTTTGCATTGCTGGTAAGGGAGCAGTTATCCTGCTCAAACCCAACGTTCGTGACAGCTGGATCATTTGCGACGAGGCAGGAGATCGGGAAGCCAGAATGCAGAATTCCTATTCCGCTCAATTTCCACCCGCCCAGCACAGCATTGGTAGCCGGTGACATGTTCGAACCGAAATGGCGATCACGACCGAACGGCAGGTCAAAGAGAAGACTTGTTACAAAATTGTTCGTTACGTTGAAGTCGGATACACCGTAATCCAAATGGTGATTCCATATGTGGGGCGTTGCGGGTCCGTAGCCGCCGGTGCGCGTAGCCGATGCGACATCCAGTGCCTTCGACCACGTATAGGAACTTAGCAGAGTTAAGCCATGGAAAGCGTGCTCCTGGACTTTGACTTCGAGGGCATTGAAGTTCGCTGTGCCATGATGGTTCGTGTTGCCAAAAAAGGAAGCTAGGCCCGGGAATTGCGGCTGATTGTAGTGAACCGGCTGGGAAACTTGTGATCCACTAAAGTCTGGCAGACGCTGATTGATATCGATCTCCTGCGGCAGATGGGTCGATTCGGACCCGGCGTAGTTCACTTCGATGCTGAGATTGTTTGTAAGCGCCTGCTGAACTCCAAGACTCCACTGTTGTATTCGGGGCGTCCGTGAGCGGGGATCATAGCTTCCACCGCCTGGTTTAATCAGCGTCTCGGATTCGGTAAGAAACGCCTGATTGAAAACTGTATTGGTTTCGGAGTTCTGCAGGCGGACGGAACGCGGTGCACCGCGCGCCAGATCGAACCACACATTGGCGATGACGGGTGAGTAGAAGATTCCTGCGCCGACTCGAATCACAGTCTTGCCGTGCAGCACCGCCGGGCTCCAGGATAGTCCGACACGGGGAACGATGTTGCTGCGGTCTGGGAAAACCAGCGAGCGGCCAAATCGTCCATCGCGAACGAACGGCAAATAAGTGGGAGAGGTCGGATCGGAGTCTAGGCGGACATCAGGAAAGTTTTGATACGGATCACCGCTTCCCGCACGCACCATGGTAGCTACATGGTTCGTTCCCAAACCAAAGTAGTTGCCACTGCCGAAGTCGACGTTGAGGATTCCATTGTCCGTATCGTACCAATAAGGTGCGTAGTCATAGCGCGCGCCTATTGTAAGAGAGAGTTGGGGTGTCACTTGGAAATTGTCTTGAAGATAATATGACTGCGCCCAGCGGCGTAGATGGGTGTCGGTGTTTCCGACCGCCACCGCAGAGTTGTGACTAATGCCGAGCAGAAAGGATGCCACACTCAGGCCCTGTGCGGCCACGGGTGAGGTGGATCCATCGGGATTGATTTGAACTGGAGCCGTCGCTGAGGCATACGAAGTGAAGCTCCCACGCGGCATATTATCGGAAAAGATGTTGATCTGTTCTCGGCGGAACTCGGCACCTACCTTTAAAAACTGTCGCCCGCGCGCCCAAGCCCAGTCATCGCCGTACTGGAAGATGTTGTCTGCATTCTGCAGCGGATGTCCAAACGCATTCTCTCCCAGCGTCAGATAGCCGTCGTCGCCCCTAAACTGTGGTTCGCCCCAGTCGTGAGGCGCCTTGGATGTGCCCGGAATTCCGATATCTGCGGCCACGTTGTGCTTGAAGGCAAGGTCACCGATATCGGAATCAACATAACGCAGATAAGCAACCTTCGCTTCGTTGGTCATACTGGAACTGATGACCCAGACATGATGGATATTGATCGTCGTAGTGCGAACGTCTTGCGTATCGCCCGTGTCGGGCAAGACATTAGGGTTATAACCCGACTCATCCCCATAGGAGTAGCGCCCCCAGATGGTCATCGCCGGGTTCAGCAAGTAATCGAGGCGTCCAGCTCCCTGCTCGTAATCGGTCGGCACCAGCAGTATGCTGACGAGATTGTTCTTCAATAACGAGTTGTTGGGAGGCGGCACGTAGGGCGAGGTGAGGAATTTGGAAATTGACGAGTTGATACACTGCGCTGGGATGGTTTCGTTCGGAAAGGCGACGTTCGTGGTTGGGTCTGGGTTGTAACAGCCGGCAGGTATGGAGTTGTTCACAGCAAAGAGCTGAACCGTATTGCCATTCGAGTCCCGCGCGGTGGTGTGCGGCAAATAAATCGGCATTCCATAATCCGAGAGATTGCCGCTGCGCGCGTTGGCTACCGGCACAGTCGCTGTGCTGGTCACATGGGTTCTCTCCCTCAGTCCTTCATAGCTTGAAAAGAAAAAAAGTTTGCTGCGAAGGACCTTGTAGCCGACAGTGGCTCCAAACTGGTTGCGTGAAAAGGCAGGCTTAGGCGAGCCGGGATTGAGAATCTCGTCGAAGTAGTTCATCGCATCCAGCGCCGCGTTCCGTACGAACTCATAGGCTGAGCCATGAAAGGTATTCGTGCCGGACTTGGTCGTCGCGTTGACCTGATCGGCACCTCGTCCGTATTGCGCCGAATAGGAATTACTCTGCACTTTGAATTCCTGAATTTCGTCGACCGACGGAACCGCCGCGAACGTATTGAAGTTCGGTTCGGTGTTGGTATCGCCGTTTAGAAGAAAGTTGGTCTCCTGTACTTCGCCACCTCCCACCGAATACTGCGTTGTCACCCGTCGACCGACTTCGCGCACCTCTTCGAAGGTGTTGTTCGCATCCTTAGTGAAGGTTACACCCGGAGAAAGAATCATGAGATCGAGAAAGTTTCTGCCGTTGAGCGGCAGGTTAATGACGCGCTGGTTTTCGATGACCGTCCCCAGGTCGGCTGTTTGCGTGTCAAAGATTTCTTCGGATCCCTGCACCAGCACCGTCTGGCTGGCGTTACCCACTTTCAGCTTGAGATCAACTTCAGCGGTCTGGTCGACCTGCAGCACCAGATTCTCCACCGTTGTGGCCTGGAATCCCTGCTTTTTTGCCGAAACAGAGTAGTGCCCAGGAAGAATTCCCGAAACTGTATACAGACCGGTGCCATTGCTCTGCGTAATGCGGAGCGCGTCGGTCTCTACGTTTAACACGTTCACTTCCGCGCCTGGAACTACTGCTCCGGAGTCGTCCTTCACCGTACCCGTGATCGTGCCGGTGCCCACTTGTGCGAATGCAAAGCGGACAGCGAAGAGCAAAAGCACGGTCACGACTACGGAATAAAACCTCATGCGAGAAACGGTCATCGGAAGGCCTCCTTGATCCACATCAGCTCGATAGCGGCTCAGCAAATGAAGACATATTAGGTACGGCTTATAGATAATGTCAAGAAAATTTTCTCTTTCATGGGAAAAATTTCTAAATGATATAAAGTTATTATATTCAACTGATTATTGCATATTAATCACAAGGATAGTTGCTAGATAAGGTCTCCAGTTTTACCTCAATATCAATTCGTTTTCTTGCTAGAGCAGAATATTTTCTTTATAGTAATGGCAGGAGTGATCGGCTCCTCTATGGTCAAGTCGTCACGCAAAGGTAAGCCTGGATTGAGAGAGATAGCGGCCACAGCCGGAGTGAGCGTGGCCACTGTGTCACGGGTGCTTAATGGCAGCACCACGGTTGCGAAAGAGATTCGCAGATTGGTGCTCGACGCCGCGGCTACGCACGATGTTGACATCCTTAGCCGGAACAAAACCAAGGCACTCGCTTTCCTCCTGAGCAATCGTGTCATGTCGCACGCATTTCACTCGCGGATCCTAATGGGAGCCGAAGCTTACTGCGCATCCCAGGGCTGGGATATGGTGTTTCTGTCGTTCAGTTATTCTCCGCTAACGCCATGGAGAGAGCTGAACCTTCCCAAAATCGTGCAACGCCATGACGTCGTGAGGGCGATCATCCTGGCAGGGACCAACTCGAGCAACCTCCTTGAACTGCTGGTCAATCGGGGCATTGCTTTCGCCGTTCTGGGCAACAACGTAATTGGAGATCAGCAGATCGCGGACGAAATCGATACGGTCTACTCCGACGACCGGCAAGGAGGAGAAGAGATCACCCGTCATCTCATTCAACTCGGACACAAACAGATATGGTTTGTCGGCAACACGCGGTTGCCATGGTTTGCGCGCTGCCATCAGGGCTATCTAAAGGCCATGGAAGAGGCCGACTTGCCACCGCAACTGAGTAGTATCGATTCCGAGGAGGAGAACGAGATTGGCTACTTGGGAACGAAATCTCTACTGGGCAGCGGGAAGCCGGTTACCGCGATCTTCGCGGGAAACGATCCTACCGCACATGGCGTTTACCGCGCTCTGCGCGAGAGCGGCCTACGCATTCCTGACGACATCAGTGTGGCTGGTTGCAACGATACAATTGGTGGATTCCTCCACCCCGGGCTGACAACCATTCGAGAGTTTCCGGAGCAGCTCGGCCGCTGTATGGTCGAGCTCATTCTCAACCGGATTGCGAATCCCGAGCAGGCTCCGCAGCACGTGATCATTCCTACAGAGTTCGTTCGGAGAGATTCCTGCAAAGCGCTGGCTCCGGCTCTGCAAGCATTTACGACAGAAAGGTCCACTGTGGATCGCGGACCGGCACAATTCATCGCAGAAAGACACCGCTGAGTTGAAGGCGAGTGCGTATCTGCCTGGCGTCTCAAAGTAACTGAATACCAAGAGCATTTGAGACAAAGGACAAGAAACGGAGATACATGCATGACTGTTAGGCGCTTTGAAGTAGAAAAACTGCACATCGAAATCCATCCTGACAGTCAATCGGCTGGCCGGGCTGCTGCGGAGTGCGCGGGTCGATACCTGCGCGAGATGGCAAGGCGCAGCAGTCAGATCGGAGTTGTTTTCGCTACCGGCACATCGCAGATGGAGATGCTGAGCCACCTGACGTCACTTCCGGATATCCCATGGAAACAAATCCATGGATTTCACCTCGATGAATATGTAGGACTGCCCTTAAGTCACCCTGCTTCTTTCAGACGCTACCTTCGTGAGCAGCTTGTCGATCGTGTACCGATCGGGGCTTTTCACGAGATTGACGGAAATGCAGAGAACGGCGAGCGCATGTGCGCCGAATATGCTTCCGCCCTGCGAAACGCCGCGCCACAACTCTGCTTGCTTGGCATCGGCGAGAACGGGCACCTCGCGTTCAATGATCCTCATGAAGCTGAATTTGACGACCCGCTAGATATGAAGCAGGTTTACTTGGATTCGAATTGCCACCAGCAGCAGCTGGCGGAAGGATGGTTCTCCTCGCTCGAGGAGATCCCAAGGAGCGCGTATACACTCACAATTCCAACCATTCTTCGCATTCCGAAACTGGTGATTACTGTACCGGGCATGCGTAAGTCCGAGGCAGTGCGCCGCACCTTCCAGGATCAGGTTTCAACTGCATGCCCCTCGACGGTGCTGCGTTCCCATCCGGACGCAACTGTCTATCTGGACGAGGACTCTGCGAGTGGGCTAACACCGTCGGTGCGGTGGGTCTGAGCGGAGATAGGTGATGAATCGTCGGCAAATAACGGTACCTTTCAGTCGAAGGAGACTCTTGCGCAGCGCACTGCTCTCGGCCGGAGCAGGAATCGCGAGGCGTTTGAGCTTCGGCATCGGCCGCCCAGGTGGAGGCGATCTGCTCTCCAGTCTACGCTCTCCGATTCTCCTTCATGGAAATGAAACAACAGCCTATCGCGATCCCACGGCCGTCTACGTGGGAGGTTGGTTTTACCTTTATTTCACCCAGACGATTATCGAACCTAATGGACAGGTCTATATGTATACTGCCTGGACCCGAAGTCGCGATCTGCAGACATGGCAAGATGTCGTGCGGTTGACTCCGCGCGATCAGAATCTGAATTTCTCCTCGCCTGGCGACATCGTCCGATTCAAAAAGGCTTGGGTTATGTGTCTGCAAACCTATCCTCGTCCCTATGGCATTCAGTACGGGAACTGTGACTGCCGCATCTGGACCATGCGCAGCCGGGATCTGGCGCATTGGGATGATCCGGTCCTGCTGCGCGTGAAAGGACCTCAAATTTCCTCGAAGGATATGGGACGCATGATCGATCCTTACCTGCTCCACGATAAGGATGACTCGCGAAAGTGGTTGTGCCTCTATAAGCAAAACGGTATCGGTATTTCATCGTCGTTCGATCTTGAGAACTGGAGGTTCGAGCGATACATCGATGCGGGAGAGAATCCGACCATCATACTAGATAAAGGCGAATATGTGCTGTTTTATTCTCCTGACAATGGAATCGGCGTGAAGCGGTCGCGCAATTTGATTACCTGGCGCGATCAGGGCATTTTAACGCTCGGACAAACTCAATGGCCTTGGGCCCAGGGGCGGCTGACAGCTGGATTTGTGCTCGACCTAAGGCAGGTGCCCGAGATCGCAAGGGCGATCATGTTCTTTCACGGCTCCGCTTATCCGGAAGACGACAAGCGCGGGGGATTTGACAGCTGGTGCAGCATCGGCATCGCATGGAGTGAGGACTTGGAGCACTGGGAATGGCCTGGCTACCAAGTGCCTGAGCCGTAGGCCAAGGTAGTGTCAAATTTTTTGTGTAAACGTCTTTGGTTGAAATTGATGGTGGTTAGGCGCATTGGTGTGGGAAGCGCAGCTCAGGACTGCTGCCAAAGAGTTACTTTGGATACGCGAGCAGCTTCTCCTACTCATTATGGACGCGCACCTGCCTTCCGTCCCGGACGACAGACTTCAGAAGTCTCTTGATACTATCAACCGTGAATTAACCGCAGTCTACAAATTCGCGCCTAATACATCAGCCAAAGCCTACGCGCGAGCTGAAGAGATGATAAAAAAGAGGCACACGACGTTCTCTGACGACGAGATAGATGCCATGCTTCCCACTGAATTGCGCAAGAAAAAAATTAGCGCCGTGGGTTATCGTGCGATTCGCAAGGAGAGTTCTAACCATAAGATTATTTGATCCCATCTCTCGTAATGCTCATTCGAGGCACTATCGCACACATATTCCTTCTGCTCTTGGTTTGGCCCTCAGTCCGTTTCCAGCCTGTCTTGTATGACCACAGATATTGACTATTGGAAAGCTGACTCACAAATTAAAGCCCTCTCATACCGCGCTGACCATCCTTATCGGTAACGTCAACTGAATGGGGCCACGATCCTCTTCGACACGCTTCACAAAAGCCCGGAAGTATTCGCTAACGAGCGGCGATTTGTTCGCAGCGAGTGCTGCCAAATGCGTTTCCAGCCGAATCTCCGAATCATTCAGCGGAATTCCGACCAGTCCATCACCGACGACGCGCTTTGCGCCAGCAGGAGTGAGCCATGCCAGAAGCGAATCATCTCTCAGGAGAGCCGACACTTGATCCGCCTGGCTGACCAAGTGCCAGATGCGCGCGTTCAGCTTCTCGGCCTGCATCTTGTGAAGAATCTGGTCGTGGAGAGCAGGGTGTACGTTGCGCTCAAAAAACACCCATGGAAACTGCGCTACATCTTGCAGGTTGACGGATTTCGTTGCGGCCAAAGGATGGCTTTCGCGCAGCACGATGATAAACGGGTTGCTCGCCACCGAAACCGTTGTGATTGCCGTGTTCGCGGGAGGCGATGTCACCAGGGCCAAATCAATTTCATGGCGCTGGAGCCGTGACACCAGATCGAAAGTGTAGGCTGCGATCACTTCAACATTCAATTCACGGTAAGAGCGCATTTCAACGGATTGCAGAAGCTCCACCCACCGTTTTCCCAGGAAACAGGAGGCTCCAATCCTCAGCTTGTGTCCCTTCCCAACACTACTTTCATGCCCCTCGTTCACTGCGCGGTAGAACGCATGAACGCTGTCATAAGCATGTGGGACAAACGCCCGCCCCCAGATCGTTGTGGCTACGCCGCCGTTACTTCGCTCGAATAGCTGCATCTGAATACGGCGCTCAATCTTCTGTATTTGCTTGCTGAATGCCGGTTCGCTGATTCCGACGCGCTGGGCAGCGCGTGTCACATTACCTTCTTCATGCAACGCAAGAACCAGCTCAAGATCGCGGAT
>JAJPKO010000054.1 GCA_021323655.1 Acidobacteriaceae bacterium | reverse complement strand
TGATCGTTCAGATCTTCATAGCCCAGCGCCAGCCCGTAGATCCGCTGCGAGAGCATTTCTGAGAGCTGGCGCGTAACCAGCGATGGCGACCGGCCGTCCAGGAAGCAGCTGGTCACACGCCCCAGCAGGTCGATCTTGCGATCCACTTCCCGCAACAACAACGCCCCGCCATCCGTGGATACTTGACCAGCCGTGAACCCGGCTTCCACTCGACGCGAAAAATGGGCTGTAAACGGAAACGTTTCTTGGATACACTCTGTCATTAAAGGCCGCTCCTTTCTCAAGGCATTTAACTACGCACAGACAACGCAGTTATGCCACGAATTCAGCGACCTTTTGCTACTTTTTTCTTCCTAACCTTTACTGTTTGCTGACTGCCCGTGAGAAATCGCGGCTAGGGATTATGGTCCGGTGAGGGACTCCGAGATCTTCGGCAGCAGCATGACATTCACCGATCCGGTGAGTAGAAACTGACCGGGCTGGCACCGGCGGTCTATGGCAGCCTTGATCACCGGAAAGAGCTCTCTGGGAGTTGTCGGACTTCGTCGAGCGTGGTCGGAACGGCAGGCCAGCAAGGAACCATTAGGGTCTACTGTGAGCAGCGGCCAACACTCCTAGATCGTCGAAGGTAATGTGGTGACGAAAACGGCAGGGGTATCCGCAAGTATCTCGATGAGCTGGCCTGTGAGATTGTGACGAAACATGACTCTATGAACGTTCATCTGGTAGTGGATAATCAAACACCAGATGGATGATTATCCACCTTTTTGGAAGATCGCCGATGAGAAAAACTGTGGGACTTTTGTGGGTATACTCCTTCAAAAGTGCGAAATTCTGGGTAGTACCCACAGTCTTATAAAAATTGATGTCGCCTGCAAAGCATTGATAATGGGCGACATAGAGCAATTCTGAGCAACGCTGAACGGGCCGAATTTTCAAATTCTGAGCAACGCTGAACGGGCCGAATTTTCAACTGTTAACCGAAGGGTTGTAGGTTCGAGTCCTACCTGAGGAGCCAGATTTACCTGCAAAAAGTTTGCTCGAGTAATTTGCGGCTCCTAATTTCCGATATTACGTCCCTGGTATTTCGTGCCGGTTTTCCTCAGGCTGGCCTGTCGGACATATCTGGCATAAATCCAGCGTAAAATCTTCTGTGTATGAAGGTCACCGTTGGAGTCACAGGAGGCGTTGCCGCCTATAAGGCCGCGGAGCTTGTGCGGGCGTTACAGCGGCAGGCACTCGACGTTCATGTGGTCATGACTGAAGCGGCGCAGCACTTTATTCAGCCGCTCACCTTTGCATCGCTCACCGGACACAAAGTCATTACAAGTCTATGGGAAAGCGGCTCCGACGAAAGTATTGAACACATTGATGCAGCTACCTCCACTGACGCGCTCGTTGTTGCTCCGGCCACCGCCAATGTTCTGGCAAAGTTTGCTCAGGGTATTGCCGACGATTTCCTCGCTACGATGTATCTGGCTACGACTGCGCCCGTGATCGTGTCCCCGGCCATGAACGTCAATATGTGGAACCACCCGGCCACCCGCGCCAATCTTGCTTTGCTTGAAGATCGCGGCGTCCGCATCGTCTCTCCGGACAGCGGATATCTCGCCTGTGGAATGGTCGGCAGCGGCCGTCTGGCGGAAACAGAAACCATCGTGCAGGCCGTGCTCGACGTGCTTCATCGCAGCAATGATCTTGCTGGGGAGACCATCCTCATTACCGCTGGAGGAACTCGCGAAGCCATTGACCCCGTCCGCTTTCTGGGCAACCGTTCCAGCGGCAAAATGGGATACGCCCTCGCGGAGGCTGCCCTACGCCGTGGCGCAAGAGTCATTCTGGTCAGCGCACCCACAGCGCTCCGCGCGCCTCTCGGCTGCGAACTCGTCTCCGTTACCACCACGGAAGAAATGCGCACCGCGGTGCTCAGGCGCCTCGATGAAGCTACTATCGTCATTAAGGCAGCAGCAGTGGCTGACTACCGCCCGGTCGTGCCTTCCGGACAGAAGCTCAAACGCTCTGGCCCTCTCACCATCGAACTGCAGCCCACCGAAGACATTCTGGCCGAGGTCGTGCAGCGCCGTCGCGAAGGTCTGCTCGTCATCGGTTTCGACGCGGAAACAGAAAACGCGCTGGCCCATGGACGCGACAAACTTCTTCGCAAAGGTGCAGACGCCATCGTTCTGAATGACGTTTCGCGCGAAGGAATCGGCTTTGATTCGGACCGCAACGCCGTTACTTTCCTCACCCGGCAAACAGCACTCAATTTTCCTGAAATGTCCAAGAGGGAACTCGCCAATCGCATTCTCGAGGAAGTCATGTCCCTGCGTCGTCCACAAACCGTCGTAGCAGAGCGTTAGCACCATGCCGCTCACTCCCGAACTTCAAAAGGACATCGCTGCGCGCCTGCGCTACTACCGCGACCTCGGCGTATTCGACTTTTACCAACGTGGCAGCGCCACAGCAGAGGCCGTCGCCGAAGCTCCACCCCAGGATATTGCCCAGGACCAAATGCCGAAGACTGAATCCATCGCCCTGCAGGAACCCGAAACATCTACACCCGTCGCGCCTGAGAACCGAATTGAGGCCCTGCGGATCATTCAGGAAGAGATTGGCGAGTGCACCCGTTGCCCGCTTGCATTCCAGGGACGCCACACGGTGGTGTTTGGTGAAGGCAATCCCTATGCGCGCCTCATGTTTGTAGGCGAAGGCCCAGGCGCGGATGAAGATGCCCAGGGCCGCCCGTTCGTAGGCCGTGCCGGACAGCTTCTCAACAACATGATCAACGCCATGGGCCTCCAGCGTGAGCAGGTGTACATCGCCAACATCGTAAAGTGCAGACCGCCGCAGAACCGCACGCCTGAACCGGCCGAAGCCATAACATGCTCACAGTTCCTTCTCCGCCAGATAGACGTAATCCGCCCGGAGATCATCGTCGCCTTAGGTTCAACCGCCGCAACCTACCTGCTCGGCGGCAAGTCGCCCTTAAGCGCACTGCGCGGACGCGTCCACGAAATGCATGGCACAAAACTCGTTGTCACCTACCATCCGGCCTTTCTTCTTCGTGACCCGCGCCAGAAGAAGGAAGCCTGGAAGGACCTTCAGATTGCCATGGCCGAACTGGGCCTGCAGCCGCCAAAGAAGTCTGCCAGCGAACAAGCATAAACAGGCCATACATTCCCAGCCTCTTCTGGGGCCGAGCTGCTTTTGCAACGGCGATTCCCGGTTCTACATCCAAATGTAGACTGCGACGGAAGACCGCTCTGTTTGATATCCTCTAGTCGCAGCACGATTTATTTGCCACTTTGTTCACGCGAGGGGGTTTGTGCCGAGCCAGCAGGAAGTTCAATGGTCACAGTTAAAGGTTGGCGTTCTGGTGCTGGTGGCGCTGGCTGCGCTTACGGCCCTGGTGTTCCTCATGTCGAGCAACACGGGCGGCTTTCTCAGCGGCAAGATTATGCTTCGGTCCTACTTTGAGAACTCGGCAGCTCTCAAAGTTGGCGCGCCGGTCAATCTGGAAGGTGTGACCATCGGCAATGTGAAGGGCATCCGGATCGTACCGGAGCGCAAGCTGACGCCGGTGGAAGTCGTCATGCGCATCAACAAGAAGTACTTGCCTGCGCTGCACACTGACTCCAAAACCAGCCTGGAAACGGTTGGCGTACTCGGCGATACGGTCGTAAACATTGACAGCAAGTTTGCCACAGGCCCGCAGGTGCAGGATGGAGCCGAGTTACAGACCACCGAGTCACCCAACCTGAGCGATGTCATCAAGTCGAGCCAGGGGACGATTGAGCAACTGAATACGATCCTCGCGAAAGTGGACAATCTGGTGGACGCCCTCAATACCGGGAAGGGTTCCATCGGTAAGCTCATCAATGATCCTGGGCTTTACAACCGCGCCAACGGTATCCTGAATGAAATTCAAGGCCTGGTAGACCAGATCAGCAACGGGAAAGGTTCCATCGGCAAGCTCATCAGCGATGACACGCTCTACAACCGCGCCAACGTGACGGTGGGTAAGCTGGAAAAGATGTCCAATGATCTCGACCAGGGCAAAGGGTCCATCGGCAAACTGCTCAAGGACGAGACGCTCTACGACAATCTGCGCGAGTCTACCTCAAACCTGAATACTCTGCTCCGGGACATCAATGCGGGCAAGGGAAGCATCGGTATTCTGGCCAAGGACCGGAAATTTGCCGACAAGCTGAATGACACGGTGACGAAGCTGGACTCTATCCTGAACCGTGTGGACAATGGCGAAGGCACGATTGGTCAGCTTATGCGGAACCGCAGTCTTTATGATCACGCTGACCAGGTCATGCAGAACAGCAACGAGCTGATTACTGCCATCCGGCAGAACCCGAAGAAATATCTGACCATCCACCTGAAGATTTTTTGAGATGCCTATCTACGAACTCGACTGGCTGTTGGAGGTGCGTGTTAACTGCCCTTCATTTTCTCTTTGACTGATTTTGCGAGCTTCTCAATTTCTTCAGCCTTCTTGATGACGGAAAGCGAAAGCTGGTCCTGATTGCTTTTGTCTACCTCGGTTTTAAGCTGCTGGGCGAGTTGAAGCAGCTTGTTCGTGTCGTTCACAATGGCCTGCTGACGCTGCTGGTTGCGCTTTTTTGCCTGTTCCAGCATGATGCGGCGGGCCAGCGGGTCAGGCGCTGATTCGTCGCCAGGCACAGAGGGCTGGTTCGGTGAGTTGGGTCGGGCCACAGTAGGAAGTTGTGGAATCTGCTGTTGCTGCTGTGCGGGCGAGGCGGCAAAATCGCCAGCCAGAAAAACCAGCGAAAGGGCCAACGCCTGCCACCCGGAATTGGCATGGAAGTACCGCATCAGGTCATTATAGGAATGTCGCCTATGGTTTTAACAGATGCAAATTCTCTATTTACTTTTGCCAGCGAGGGCAGCCATCTCGCGAAGCTGAATACCGAGTTTTTCGATGGCCTGATGGATTTTGCCTACAGGGCACTCCCGAAGATCATCGTGATCATGGTGGCGGCCTGGATCCTGACGCGGGTCCTGCAGGCGCTGACCCACCGCATGGTGAGAATCACGGAACGTCATGCGGCCAGCTCATCGCGTATCGCGCAGGTCAAGACCCTGGCTTCCGTGATTCGCGCTACAGGGATTGGCTTCATCATATTCGTGGCGGCACTGGAAGTCCTCCCCCTTCTTGGGTTTAAGCTCGAGCCGCTGCTGGCCAGCGCCGGTGTGGCCGGAGTTGCTATTGGCCTCGCGGCACAAACCATCGTGAAAGACTGCCTAAATGGCGTGCTCATCCTCATCGAAGACCAGTACAACGTCGGCGACAAGGTCAAGATTGCGGGAGTAGGCGGCATCGTAGAATCGCTCTCCCTGCGCAAAACGCTGGTGCGCGACGGAGATGGCACGCTGTACGTTATTCCCAACTCGCAGATTACGGTGGTCGCCAACCTGACCCGCGATTACTCTGTCGCAACCATCAATGTTTCTGTGGACTTTTCCGCCGATCCGGACAAAGTGATGAAGCTGCTTAAAGATGTGGCGATGAGCGTGCGCAATGATCCTGAATACAAAGACGTCTTTCTGGATGACCCGAACCTGTTGGGCGTAGACACCATCAAGGGATCGCAGGTGATCTATCCGGTGCAATTGAAGACCGTGGCCGACAAGCAATGGGCCGCCATGCGCGAAACGCAGCGCCGCATCCGCATTGCTCTGGAGCAGCATGGCCTGTTGCCGGGCGATCCGCTGCGTGTTTATGGAAGCGGAGCAGCAGGCAGGCAGGTGCCGAAGAACGAAGCCGTCGCCGTGGCGGACCCAACCTCAGCCAAGGCAAACGAAGTGAACCCGTTTACCGGCGAGGGGCTGTAAATCAGGGGTGTCCGTTGGGAACACGGGCCTTGAGCCGTTCAATCACAAACTGTGGGACCAGACCTTCAATAGAACCACCCAGCGTAAAGACTTCCTTGACCAGGCGCGAACTGACGAAGGAGTATTTTCCGTCAGGCATCAGGAAGACGGTTTCCAGATCAGGGGCAAGGCGGCGGTTCATCAACGCCATTTGCAGTTCGTATTCATAATCGCTGATGGCCCGAATGCCGCGCATGACGGCCTGCGCATGCTGCTCGCGAACAAAGTCTACGAGTAACCCATCGAACGTGGCAACGGAGACATTGCTGAAGCCGGCCAGCGCCTCAGAAAGCATCTCAACGCGCTCCGCTACAGAAAAAAGAGGGTTCTTACCTGAATTTTTGAGGATGGCGACCACGAGGTGGTCGAAAATCTTGGTTCCGCGTGTAATCAGGTCAAGATGACCATTCGTCACGGGGTCAAAGCTGCCGGGATAGATGGCTTTTACTGTATTCACGCCAAAGGCATTGTAACGGGAGCAGTGCCTTCCATCAATGTCTGCTCTCGGGTTTGCGGGTCGCCCAGAGAATGCAGATAGCAAAGACTGTCACAAAGCTGAAAATAGAGAAAATAGCCACGCGATGACTCCTGAGGGAAAAATCACAGACAGCATAGCAGGCGACCCATTCCTTCGTCAGCAGGTTTTGAGATTCTTTGGGAGGTTGCCTTCCATGTAGCGGTGTGGGGCCTTCGATGTTGCTCAGGGTTTTGTGGGGTTAGCAGTTGTGGTCTCCCATCCTTTGCTGCGCAAAGGATGGGGCACTCGGCAAGAGGATGATACACAGTCGCCTTCGCCCAAGCATTCAATCTTGGCGAAGGATCATTTCCTGGTCAGTAGCTTTTCCAGGGTTGAAATTCCTCTGGTAATGGACCGCCGCTCGGTGGGCGACGCTTTTTTCAAAGCAAAGGTCAGCGGATGCTGCCTGAGCGCAGGAGCACGCTTCTGCAGAAATTCGCTTACGGCCCGCGAGGGAAGAATCTGTGTCACTCTTCGATCAGAAGGGAACGGTGTCCGAACCAGAAAGCCGCGTTTCTCCAGGCGATCCACAATGCCGGAAACCGTGCTATGTGCCAGATTTACAGCCTTGCTCAGGTCCTTCAGGCTAACGCCGCCATGCCTGCACACTACTTCCATCACATGCGTTTGCGGGCCTGTCAGGTGGCCGCGTGCATGTTGCGCTTCCAGCGATTTGCGCATGGCCTTGTGGATTACCTGGAGCTTCATCTCCACCTGACGGGCAAGTGCCTGAACGGATTCCTTGGATGTGCTGCGTTGAGTCAAAGAGGCCCCCGCTAGAAAACAAATGGCACAAGCGCGCGCACCTGCTCGCGGTAGCGCAGATATTGTTCACCAAATTGCTGCACCATGAAGAGTTCTTCTGTGCGTGATTTAAGCGAGAATCCAACAGCAATCAGCACCACGCCGAGAAAGCTGCGCAGCAGGCCGTATTGAACAGCCGACCCGAACATTCCGAGCAGGATACCGGTATAGATGGGGTGCTGTACGATGCGATAGGGCCCGCGCCGTATCAAGGTGTGGCCTTCCTTGATGGTGACAACACCGCTCCAGTTGGGGCCCAGAACCAGCCGTGCCCAAATGCTGAAGGCGATGCCGAAGCACACGATGACGAATCCGGCCCAGGCGGCGGGGGGAGTGAGAGGAACAAGGCGCGTATCGAGCCAGTTGTTGATCGTTCCTTTGTAAAAAATGAAGAAGCAGCCCAGGATGAGCAAGGCAACATACCAAATCCGCGATTGAGCAGATTGCTTCTGCACGGTCCGTTTGGTGCTGAAGCTAAGCAGGGACCAGACGATGCATAGCGCCAGCCAAACATAAGAGGATGCGTTGCGAATGGATTCCACGGAGGTGAGCTTGCCGTCTCTCTTGAATAATTTCGTCGTATACGACGTATCGTGTACGACGAAATTCGATGCCGGAAGAGCAAGGCTGTCAAGGAGCAATTTCCATCAGGAGGCCGGCTGGTTGTTGTTGTCTCGGACTGCGAGCAGAATGCGGAGATCGCGCAGATTGTTTCCTGTCGGGCCGGTGATGATGGTGTCTCCCAGCGCCGTGAACAGAGGGCACGTGTCGAAGCGGCGAAGATTGTCTTCCGGGTCGAAATGATAGCCGCGTGCGCGGGACACTGTTGTCGTATCGGCAATGGCCCCGGCTGCCGGGCTGTTGCCGTCTATGCCGTCTGATCCGGCGCTGAGGACCGCCATGAGCTGGCCCTCATGCTTTGCCAGATCCAGTGCTGTGGCCAGGGCAAATTGCTGATTGCGGCCTCCGCAGCCAGGCGTTGGGCCGAGCTGGACGGTGACTTCACCGCTTGAGAGCAGGCACAGGCGGGGATGTTCGGCGCGAAGCTCGTGAAAGCGTCTGAGCAGGTAACGGGCGGCATCGGCATAGTCCCAGTCGTCGCAGGTGTTGTCAATCATGACGCGAAAGCCAAGCTCGTGGGCGCGATCGCGCGCCGCAGTTACAAAGTCGTAATTCGAGAGCAGCGTATCGAACTGCGTGTGCCTGAAACTCTCACTTGCAACCGGGCCATGGATTTCTGCTGTGACTTCAGGCGGCAGCGATTCAAAATATGCTCGGACCGCGGGAGGAAGTTTTTCGAGCAAATTATAACGCTCGAGAATATTGCGGCACTGCTCGGGCGTGGACTGATCAGGCAGTGTGGGCGAGGATGCCACGGCGCCGAGGTCTTTCATGGGTACGTCGGCGACCAGGAGGGTCAGCTTTTCGGCCTCAGGAGCGGTGAGAGCAAGGCGGCCTCCTTTAACGGCTGAAAAATATTTGCGGACTGTATTGATTTCCGTGATTGTTGCACCGGAGGCAACCAGCGTTTCATGAAACGCGATGGTGTCTTCCAGAGTGATGCTGCGGTCGCGGGGCAGTTCGAACATGGCCGAACCTCCGCCGCTGATGAGGAAGAAAATGAAGGTATCCTTGCGCGCGCTCTTCAGCAGCTTAAGGGCGGTCTCCGCGGCTTCAAAGGAATGTTTGTTGGGCAAAGGGTGGCCGCCGGTGAAGTAGCGGATGCGCCAATTGCGCTTTCGGGGCAGTTCCGGTGCGGAACAGACACCATGCACATGGATCTTCTTCGGCAGGCGCTCCAGAAGGGAATCGAGCATGGGCAATGCCGCTTTGCCGAAGGCAATCACCAGGACTTTTTTGAAGTTCTTCAGGTCAGTGGAGATTGGCTTGAGCGCAGCGGAGGGATGCCGGACGAGCGTTGTGCCTTCAAAATGCAGATGGCGGTCGAAGGATTTGCCAATGTCGGAGGCATTAAGGGCATGGTGGAAGATGTCCTCGGCTGCGGCGTGAAGTTCGTCAAGCGTGCTCATAGGAAATGCACCTCCACCCAGTTGCGGATCGCCTGTTGCACAGTGTCCAGTTTACCGAGAAAGAAGTGCTCGGCGTCGTCTATCCAGACCGTTTCCGTGGGAGGAGCAGCACTGTGAAAGATTTCTTCCAGTTGTTCTCTGGGGGCGAACTGGTCGCGTGTTCCGCTGATAAAGAGCTTGGGCTGCGTGCAGGATCCGAGGAAATGGTAGCGGTAGTCGCGGCCCTCGGCATAGGTGGGCAAGCCCAGGGCGATGAGGCCGCTGACCCGCGGATCGCCGCAACAGGAGCGTAAACCGACCGCGGCGCCAAAGGAAAAGCCAGCAAACAGGATGGGGAGATGAAATTCACGCTCAAGCCAGTCGAGTGCGGCCTGAACGTCTTCGCACTCGCCGCGTCCATCATCGTGCTGGCCCTCGCTCAGGCCTGTTCCGCGAAAATTGAAGCGCAGAACCGGAAACCCGAGCGCCTGTAACGCCTTCATGGCATGGTAGACAACCTTGTTGTGCATGGTGCCGCCACCGAGTGGGTGCGGGTGGCAAACCAGCGCGGCAAATGGAGCATCGGAGGCGCCTGCGTTCAGCAAGGCTTCGAGCTTTCCCGCGGGTGAGCGGAGGTCACCAATGGCCCGGAGCGCTGTGGATCCGGAATGAATCGTTGTCATGGTCCAACAACATTGTATTCTGAGACTCGATGACATTTGATCCAGTCCAATTGACCCGCAGACTCATTGATATCGAGTCCATTACCTACAACGAAGGCGCAGTGGGTGCATTTCTGGCTGATTTCCTGGCACAGCGCGGCTTTGCCGTGGAAACAACTCCGGTGGAAACCGCGGACCGCCTGAATGTGTACGCGGGAGCGAAGGGCGAGGCGCCGGAGATTGTGCTTTGCACGCACATGGACACGGTGCCGCCGTTTATTCCGAGCAGCGAGGATGACGAATTCATCTATGGCCGTGGTGCATGCGATGCGAAGGGCATTATTGCTGCCCAGGTTGCGGCTGCGGAACGGCTTAGAGACTTCGGTGTCAAGGCAGGCCTGTTGTTTCTAGTGGGAGAAGAGCGGGACTCTGCGGGAGCAAAGGTGGCCAATCAGCAGCCGAAGGGCAGCCGGTTTCTCATCAATGGCGAGCCTACGGACAATCGCCTGGCGATTGCTTCCAAGGGAGCATTGCGCGGAGCGATCCGGGCAAAGGGGAAGATGGCGCACTCCGCCTATCCTGAGCTGGGCGAGAGCGCGATCCACAAGCTGGTGGAGGCGCTGGACCGAGTGCTGGATGTTCCGCTGCCGGTGACGGATGATGTTGGCCCCAGCACGCTTAATATTGGACTGCTGGAGGGTGGGCGCGCGCCAAATGTCATTGCAGACCATGCAGAGGCTCAGGTACTGGTCCGGCTTGTAGGGCCGTCGGGGCCGACCCGCAGGGCGATTGAAGATGCCGTGAGCGGCTTCGCAGACGTGGAGTTCACGCTGGAAATACCATTCATGCGCCTGCGCGCGCTGGAAGGCATTCCGACCATGGTTGCCGCCTTTACTACGGACATTCCAGCGCTTACAAACTGGGGCGAGCCTCTTCTGCTGGGGCCGGGTTCGATTCATGTGGCGCATACTCCGCATGAAAAGCTGGCGAAGCGGGAATTGCTGGAGGCGGTGGACCTTTATACAGAAGTGGCGAAGCGCCTGGTGGGGTAAGTTGCGGAATGATGACGCGTGCAGCCCGATGGTGTAAGGTCTCTTGGGCCGTATTGATTGGATGGCTGGCTGCCTTTGTTGTGACCTCTCCTTTTCAGATTGTTGAGGTGTTGCGTAACGGCGGCAGAAGCCTTGCGCTGATCGTCTCTGCTCTGGGTTATGGGTTTGCCGTGTGGTTTCTGCTTACGCTTGCAGGCGTTTTGCTCTGCTGGATATGCATTGCCACGCCGATTGCTTTGTTGATTCACCCCGGGAGGCTTGTTTCCCGGCGAAAGAGCGTGGTGGTACTCAGTGTGGCAGCATCCCTGCTGGTTGTGGCGTACGAATTGCATGTGTGGACGCACTGGTATCAGGATGGAGTGGGGCTGATGAATTTCGCTATTTATGCGCTGTTTGCGGCTGTGTTTTCCGGCATTGCGGCGCATACATATCTGCGCTCACTGGAACGCTGACCGCACCCTTTGGCATCCAACCATTCATAACGCGATACACTGCGTACAATGGCCCAACTTAACGCACTTGAATATGCCGCATCCTCTTATCTACGCTCTGCCATGCACCAGCCAGTGCGGTGGCATGAGTGGTCGCAGGAGGCCTTTGCGCTTGCGGCAAAAGAAGACAAGCCTGTCCTGCTCGACATTGGCGCAGTGTGGTGCCACTGGTGCCATGTGATGGACCGTGAGTCTTATGAAGATGCGGCATTGGCTGAGGTCATCAACGAGCATTACATTGCCATCAAAGTAGATCGCGACGAGCGCCCGGATGTGGACAGCCGCTATCAGGCGGCGGTACAGGCCATTTCCGGACAGGGTGGGTGGCCATTGACCGCTATTCTGACTCCGGAGGGCAAGCCATTTTTTGGTGGAACTTATTTCCCGCGGGATGACCGTTATGGGCGGCCCGGATTTGAACGCATATTGCGTACTCTTGCGGAGGTATGGAAGAACAAGCGGGACGAAGCGCTCGAAACAGCGCAGAGCGTGCTTGCGGCCATTGAGCATAGCGAGACCTTTTCCGGCCGCGCGTCCAATATTGGGCCTGAATTGATAGATAAGCTGATCGTGAACACGGTGAGCCAGTATGATCCGCGGTATGGCGGCTTTGGTGCACAGCCCAAGTTCCCGCATCCAGCAGCGATTGATCTTTTGCTGGATGCTGCTGCGCGCGGGAACGAAGGCGCGAAGAAGGTCGCCACAGTCACGCTCGAAAAGATGGCCGCTGGAGGGATCTACGATCATCTTGCCGGAGGCTTTCATCGCTATTCCGTGGACGAGCGCTGGGTGGTGCCGCATTTCGAGAAGATGCTCTATGACAACTCCGAAATTCTGAAGAACTACGTCCATGCCTTTCAGACGTTGGTCCAGCCGGAGTTCGCGCGCGTTGCCAGAGATATGATGCGCTGGATGGATGAGTGGCTGACGGACCGCGAGCGGGGCGGCTTTTACGCATCACAGGACGCGGACATTTCGCTGGACGATGATGGGGACTATTTCACCTGGACGCGCGAGGAAGCAGCGGCCGTTCTGAACCATGACGAGCTTGCTGTAACCGAGCTGTACTATGACATCGGCGAGATGGGTGACATGCACCACAATCCCAAAAAGAACGTGCTGCATGTGAACTACACGGTCGAGCAGGTCGCGGAAAAACTTTCGCGCAGCGTGGAAGATGTCGGGCGCGATCTTGCCTCGGCAAAACAGAAACTTTATGCGGAGCGGTTGCAACGTCCGACCCCGTTTGTAGACAAGACGGTCTACACAGGCTGGAACGCTCTGGCCATCTCCGCCTATCTTGAAGCAGCCCATGTGCTGCAAATCGCCCCGGCGCGCAACTTCGCACTCAAGACGCTGGACAGGATTCTGGACGAAGGATGGAGTGCCGGCCGGGGGCTGAAGCATGTGATTGCATACGCCGATGGAGTGGCGCCGAAGCAGCGCGTGGCAGGGGGCCTCGATGATTACGCATTCCTGATCCATGCTTGTCTGGATGCGTGGCAGGCGAGTGGCACATTGCGGTATTACAGCGTGGCCGTTGAGATTGCGGATGCGATGATCGCGCGATTTTATGACGAAACCGGCGGAGGGTTCTTCGATACCCAAAGCAACGTGAGCGATGCGATCGGCGCCCTTTCTGCACGTCGCAAGCCATTGCAGGACACGCCGACACCTGCGGGAAACCCGGCTGCTGCCGCCGCGCTTCTTCGCCTTGAAGCGCTGAGCGGGCGCACCGACTTCCGCGAGAAGGCCGAAGACACTTTGGAACACTTTGGTGGAATTGTGGAGCACTTCGGGCTTTTTGCAGGAACGTACGGGCTGGCACTCCAGAGATTGCTCCTGCCGCCGGTACAAGTGGTGGTGATTGGCAATGATGAACACGCGCACAATCTTTCCGCAATGGCGACAGCACGGTATGCAGTGAATAAATCGGTGATTGCTTTACGGCGCGAGGAGGTAACGGTGGAGAACCTTCCTCCTGCGCTTGCAGAAACACTGCCTTCTTTGCCGAACCTGCATTCCAGCGGCAGCTTTGCTGTTCTCTGCAAAGGGAACACGTGCCAGCCGCCTTCGAGCGATGCAGAGCAGCTTCTTCAGGAGTTGAGCGCAGTCTGATGTTTCGGACTATGCGGCCTCGACTTCAACCTCGGCCGGCTCGGTATCAGCGTCTCCATCTTTGATGCCCATCAGATTGAGGATAGGGGTGGTAATCATGGTTGTGATCAAGGCCATGACTACCAGCATGGTGAAGAGTGTGGGCGAGAATGCGCCGACGTTGTAGGCGATATTCAATACAACCAGCTCGACCAGCCCACGCGTGTTCATGAGGGTCCCAAGCGCAAAGGCATTGCGCCAGGACTGGCCTGTCCAGCGCGCGGCGAGAACGCCGCCGCCCATTTTTCCGAATACCGCGCCAACCAGAACAATTCCGGCCCACCACCACATGGTGGCGTCATTCAGCAGGTCGAGACGTGTGCGGAGCCCGGTCAGGGCAAAGAAAAGCGGCAGCAGCAGCACGGAAGTGAGCATGTCCAGACGCGCCCGGATGGCTTGTTGCCAATGCGGAATGCGCGGGAAGCAGACGCCGGCGAGAAAGGCGCCGAAGAGCGGATGCACGCCGATCCATTCAGTGGCTGCGGCGGAAGCCAGCGAGCCGATGATGATGACGCCGAGCAATTCCAGCGAGAGATCGGGCTTTTTGCGCATATGGACGGCGCGGGCCGCGAGCGGACGCACTACGCCAAGCATCAACAGAAGATATCCGGCAAGACAGGCCAGGCGGGTAGGCAGGGAAGCCGAGCCGCCATCCGCACCGATGAGGGCGAGGGCCAGGGCCAACAGCGACCATGCAACCACATCGTCCACAGCGGCGCACAACAGAGCCGTGGTGCCGAGCGAGGTGCTGTGCAATCGCCGTTCTTCCAGAATGCGCGCCAGTACGGGAAAGGCCGTAATGCTCATGGCAATGCCCAGAAAGAGCACGAAGGGAATGTTGCCAATGCCATGCGGCGCAAAGCGGACCCGAAGGGAATGGGCCAGGACTGCGGCGGTAATAAAGGGAATAATGATGCTGGTAGCGCTGGCCAGGGTTGCCGTTTTACGCTGGCGGACAAGCTGGTCGTAGTCGAGCTCCATGCCGATGAGAAAGAGATACAGAATCAGCCCGACAGTCGAGAGGATTTCGAGAAGATGCAGCGAACCGGGAGGAAAGAGGACCGCCGAGAAATGGGGGGAAATCCGGCCAAGCAACGAAGGGCCCAGCAGGATGCCGCCAATCATTTCACCAATGACGCGGGCCTGCCCGAGTTTGCGGGCCAGCCAGCCACAGACCAAGGTGACGGCAAGAATGACGGACATCTGCACCAGAAGTAGGGTCATAAGACTGAATGATTTCCCGGAAATTTTTTACTGAGATGCTGATTTTCCGTTTTGCGTTTGATGCCGGAGCGGGGAACTTTTCTTGACGCATCGTCTAATCTAAAGTCATGGATGATCGCACTCCGCCGGAAATTTTCGATGTCCTTGTGATTGGGGCCGGACCAACTGGCATGGCCTGCGCCATTGAGGCCAAGCGTATTGGCCTGCGCAGCGTTCTGGTGGACAAGGGCTGTCTATGCAACTCCATTTACCACTATCCGTCGAACATGACGTTCTTTACCACTCCGGAGCTGCTGGAGATCGGGGACGTACCTTTTCCGAGTGTGAACCAGAAGCCAACCCGCAATGAGGCGCTGGAGTATTATCGCAAGGTCGCGGAGCATTATCAGATTGACGTGCGCCAGTACCAGACGGTGAACTCAATTTCCGGTTCTGACGGCGATTTCCGCGTCCATGTAACAGACAGGTTTGGCCGGGTGATTGTGCACCATGCGCGCAAGCTGGTCATCGCCACAGGATATTACGATCTGCCTAACTTTATGGGTATTCCAGGCGAAGACCTGCCGAAGGTACACCACTATTATGAAGACCCGCATCCTTATTACGATCTGGATGTGCTGGTGATTGGAGGCAAAAATTCTGCGGCCATTGCGGCGCTGGACCTTTGGAGGCACGGGGCGCGAGTGACGCTTGTACATCGTGGTGCGGCCATGCACAAGCATGTAAAGTACTGGATCCTTCCTGATATTGAAAACCGCATCAAAAATGGCGAGATTACAGCTTATTTTCAGAGTACGGTGAAGCGCATCGAGAAAGATTCAGTAGTGCTGCAAACGCCACAGGGAGAAGTTGCGCTGAAAAACGACTTTGTCTTTGCGATGACGGGCTATCATCCGGACTTTGATTTTCTCACCTCGATGGGCGTTCGCCTGGGAGTGAAAGACCGCTGCCCGGAGTGCGATCCGCAAAGCCTTGAAAGCAATGTGCCGGGGATTTACCTTGCAGGCGTGATCATTGCCGGTGAGCGGACGAACGAGATTTTTATAGAAAATGGACGCTTCCATGGCAGGCAAATTGCAGCCGACCTGAAAGAGAAACTCTCTGCCGCGCTAAAGGCGTAATCTTAGATTTAATTTTCTCAACTGCGCTTTGTTGGAAGGACGGAAGAAGTATTTTTTGATAAAGCCACGGACAATTCGGGGCCAATTGATTGCCAGTCTGGTGCTTTTTGAATTGCTTGCGCTTGGCCTTTTCACCGCGTTTCTGGTGCGGGAACAGCGGAAAGAGCTACAGCAGCGGATTGACCGCCGGCTGGAGTACCAGGGATTACAATTTGCCGAGCAGGCGGCGACCGCCCTTGAGGAGGGCAAGAGAGAATCCCTGCAAAAGATGGTGAGCGCGATGCTCAGGTATCCGAGCATTGGCAGCGTGCAGATTACTGATCTGCAGGGCGTGGCCATTGCCGGTGCTGATGTTGCGATGAATGGCAAGCTTAACCTTACGCCTACAGAGCGCAATTACCTTCGCAGCCTGGACAAGCCGACTATTTTTACTCTTAGAAAGAACGTGCGGGAGATTGTTACGCCGGTGATCGCGCATGGCCAGGTGCAGGCGCTGGTGTGGATTTCTCCCAATGAAGAAGCTGACCGGTTGCAGCTGCATTCGTTGCTGCGAGTGACGCTGATCTCGGCGATTCTGGCGACCCTTGGCTGCACAGTTCTGGCGACCCTGATGGCGCGCACGGTCACTAAACCGCTGAACGCGCTGATGCGTGCGACCCGGCAGATTGTGCGGGACCCGGAGGACGTTTCCAGCTTTCCTCTGCCGGTTACTTCGGAGAATGAGGCGGCTGACCTGACGACCGCCTTTAATATGATGGTCACCTCGATTGAGGAGCAGCGCTCCGGGTTAAATGACACATTGGCGCTCCTTGATTCGATGCTGGCGAATGCTCCGATCGGCTTTGCTTTTTTTGACCGGAAATTTCGTTTTGTGCGCGTGAACCAGTTTCTTGCGAACATGAACCGCAGCACGATCAGCCGTCATCTGGGGCGCGCCGTGAATGAGGTCTTTCCTGAAACGGCTGCCAAACCTTTACAGCGGGCGATTGATCAGGTCTTCGCCACCGGCAGCCCGGTGCAGGACCTGGAGCTGACCGGAGAGATGGAAGAGCAGCCGGGGCGGGTCCGCTCGTGGCTGGCAAATATTTATCCGGTACAGACCGGCACGAATACCGTGCGCTGGGTGGGTGCGGTGATTGTGGACACGACGCAGCGGCGTAATTCAGAAGAAGCGCTACGAAAGACAGAGAAACTTGCGGCTGCCGGACGCCTGGCGGCTTCCATTGCGCATGAAATTAATAATCCACTGGAAGCTGTGACCAATCTGCTCTATCTGATTCGGCTTCAGGAGAAGCTTCCTACTGATGTAGAGAAGTATGTGGAACTGGCGCAGCATGAGCTGGCTCGTGTTTCAGAGATCACCCAGCAGACGCTGCGTTTTTATCGCCAGTCCACGCTTCCCATCACGGCCAACATCAGCGAACTACTGGATTCGGTGCTGACGCTGCATCAGGGACGCGTGAACACGCTCCAGGTGCGGGTGCGCAAGTTTTACGATACGGACGTTGAGGTCTTTTGCTTTGCCGGAGAGATGCGGCAGCTTTTTGCCAACCTGATCAGCAACGCGCTGGATGCTATGATGCCGGGTCCAGGAACCCTGACGTTGAGCGTGCGGCGATCTCATTCCTGGCGCGACCCTTCCATCCGCGGAGTTCGTATCTCGGTGGCGGACACGGGATGTGGAATGGCAGAGGATGTGAGACGGCGCATCTTTGAGCCATTCTTTACCACCAAGGAAGCGACAGGGACTGGGCTTGGCCTGTGGGTGAGTGCTGAAGTCATCCAGAAGCATCATGGGGAAATTCGAATCCGCAGCCGCGTGCTGGACGATGAGCACCCGGGACGCCAACCGGGGACAATTTTCATGATCTTCTTTCCGCTCTTAGCGGTGGATGAAGAGCCTGCAGAAAACTATGCTGCCAGATCACAGACTGTCTAACAGCCTGTGGTTAAAGTCCGGGTGCATGGTGGTTGAAAATGCTGGTGTTTGCGATGCGGAATTCGTAGTCTTCAGCCATGGGGATGGGAACGCGTCAGTCG
>JAJPKO010000024.1 GCA_021323655.1 Acidobacteriaceae bacterium | reverse complement strand
CTAACGTCACAACAGTTTCAATTTGCGACGAACGTTCTTTCGTCTGCAATGGATGAGACAGATTCGGCCAACCGCCGAAATTCTGTAACCCACGGCCTTCTAAGCCGGGGGTTACAGGTTCGATCCCTGTCTCGCCTACCACCTCCTATTAGACAAAGAGCTGATTCCTGACGCGCGGCAGTTCAGACACCTGGTCAAAACAGTACCAGGATGGCCCTCAAATTGCTTCCATCATGCCGTGATGTCTAGTATCGTTCTTGGAGGAACCGAACTCATGGCCACGGCACTTGCTGGCAGCGCCCGTCAGCTCAAAGACAAAATTGAATCAAGAACTGCCCGTATCGGCGTGGTAGGCATGGGTTATGTGGGACTTCCACTCGCCCTGCTCTTCACTGAAGAGCGTTTCCGCGTTACCGGATTCGATATTGACCCCCGGAAAGTCGAAACGCTCAACAGCGGCGGTTCCTACATTGTCCGGATTCCGGGAACGGAAATTCAGTCGGCGAAGGAAAAAGGTTTCCACTCGACCTGCGATTATTCTGAAATTCAGAGTATGGACGTGGTCATCATCTGCGTCCCTACCCCGCTCAACGAGTTCCACGAGCCAGACCTGAGCTACATCCGCAATACTGCCGAAGCCATCGCCCCGCAGCTGCGCGAAGGCCAGCTGGTCGTCCTTGAAAGTACCACCTATCCCGGCACGACAGAGGAGCTGCTCGTCCCCATCCTTGAAGAGCAGAACCGCTCCGGACTGAAGGTCTCTCGCGGGCCCGGCGCTAGTGGTTTTTACGTCGCCTTCTCGCCCGAGCGGGAAGACCCAGGTAATGACACCGTTGCGCGCCGAGATATTCCCAAGGTCGTCGGCGGAGTCGGCCCCGAAGCACTAGAACTCGCCGCCGCTGTCTACTCCAGCATCTTCAACCGCACCGTCCCTGTCTCCTCACCCGCGGCCGCCGAGATGACCAAGCTGCTGGAAAACATCTACCGTTGCGTCAACATCGCACTGGTCAACGAGCTCAAGCAGCTCTGCCACCGCATGGGCATTGATATCTTCGAGGTCATTGACGCGGCCAAAACCAAGCCCTTTGGCTTCCAGGCCTTTTACCCCGGTCCAGGACTAGGCGGTCACTGCATCCCGATTGATCCCTTCTACCTTTCATGGAAGGCCAAACAGTTCGACTTCCACACGAAGTTCATCGAGCTGGCCGGCGAAGTCAACGTCGCCATGCCCTATTACGTTGTCGAACAAACAGTGGAAGCGCTGAACAGGCACAAAAAGGCTCTGAATGGATCAAAGGTCCTGGTGCTCGGCATGGCCTATAAAAAGGACATTGATGATCTACGTGAATCTCCATCACTGACCATCATCGAACTGCTGCGACAAAAAGGCGCAAACGTCTCCTACAACGACCCGTTCTTCCCCTATGTAGGCCGCGGGCGCCATTACAACCTCGACATGCACTGCACGCCGCTGGACAATCTGGGGCAGTTCGACTGTGTGCTAATCGTCACCGATCACTCCGACTACGACTACCAGCGCATCGTCCAGGAGTCTCAGTTGGTGGTAGACACGCGCAATGCCACCAAAGGCATCTCTTCACCCAAAATCGTCCGCTGCTGAACTACTGAAGAGAATCTTCCTGCCAGCGATCCTATCCATCCTCGAGTAGGGTCGCTGGCGATATACGCGCAGCCTTTTCTGCTGGAATCATGGATATCATCACAGAAACCGTGGCGCAGAACGCGACCGCTGCACCAGAAAACCAGCAGCCAATATCCGCCGAGACCCATCTGAACCTCCCGAGATGGAGCAGGCGATGGAACGGCTATAGCGCATCTAACACTTGGGCGGCCTTGCCCATATCAATCATCCTGAGATCCGTGATAAACCAAAACTCCGACAGGGAATATACGTCAAGCATTGGAATTAAAAGCGTCTCGAATGCGCCGGGTTGTAATTCTGAGCACATTTGGCGTTAGCTACTGCAGCAATCGGAGCAACTATGGCTACGAATGCTGCGGTTGAACAAACTAGTTTGTTCAACCTTTTCATTTAGAGGCTCCAGGACAGCTGTGAAGACTACAAGTGGTGAATGATGCCGTTGCACTCGTACCCTCGTTCGGCATCCAGGCCCAACCTGCATTCGGCTGGCCGCTTATGGCGACAATACGAGAACTTGTTGCTTAACATTTTGGCGGTTAAGACAGTCAGCCATCTTCTCCAAAAACTCTCGTCTAATAAACAAGCTAAACAAGCGCTGCATTTTACGGCTAACAAGGATAAAAAGATTCTGATCTTCCCTCGTGCCAGCTTAAAAATTCCGTAAATTCAACTTAGAATAAGCCTCCGAGACATTGTCATCACAGTTACATCCATGCTTCAATATCTCTCAAAAGCAATGACATCTGCTTTCCATCCCGTCGCCTTCTGTAGCTGTTGTCTCAGCTAGCCAAGCCCTTCTTCCCCCAAAACCTGATCCATCCAAATTTGCACGCTGAGGAGCGTTCTTATGAGCATTCCCGCAAA
The DNA here is from genome assembly GCA_021323655.1 of Acidobacteriaceae bacterium. Classification (GTDB taxonomy): domain Bacteria; phylum Acidobacteriota; class Terriglobia; order Terriglobales; family Acidobacteriaceae; genus Pseudacidobacterium. The sequence continues at coordinate 334 of JAJPKO010000024.1, read as the reverse complement.
GAGACCTTTTCTATCACTCGATGGCTGGGCCGTCGTGCTCGCACTTGTCATCGCCGGACTCATCCGGCTCGGTGTCATCAAGAGTGTTCCCTGGTAAGCGAGGAGAAAGATCATGGCAGATTCTGTTGCACTACCCGATCGAACATCACAAGCCGTTCCTATCAGCATTCCCGGACGGTTCTTCCGCCTGCTCCCAGGCGTGCTCCTACTCGCAGCCGTTGGTTATGGTAAGCGTACGCCGATCCCCTCTAGTCATTGATCACGGCCCTGGTCGAACATCGGTCCATGCATGAGACCCAGGAAGTTCGACGTGTTCGCCGCTGGAGAACGATCT
>JAJPKO010000007.1 GCA_021323655.1 Acidobacteriaceae bacterium | reverse complement strand
CCTTCCAAGCCTACAAGCCGAACCAATTGTGCGAAAGAAATCCTACGTTATCCAGAGTTCGCCGCACAAGCAAGCGGTGGAAAAGACGCAGGCCTCGCCTGCTTGAAGAACGATACTACTGTTTTTCACTTTTTCTACCGTTACGACGGCGGCTGGCTGAGTATTATTTGTATGCGGAAAATGGGGGCAGGCTATGTCTTATTCCAATTATGCGTCAACGAAATTACTCTTCATTATCGCTGACTGCTCTCGCCAATCTGGGAGTTTAGTTTTGACTACGTTTTGGTGAAATGGTGTTGTGGAGCGCAAAGGCTTTCCACTCGGAGATTCTACCGGACGCTGGGTCTTCTCTGTCATCAGTTCTCGACTTGTTCCAATTTTTTGCGAGCAGTGATGCCGCAATCAATGTCGAAAAGAAGAAGAGATTGAACAGATTATCCCACCCAAACGAGTGAACAAACATCGTTATGACCAAGGGCGAGATCATCTGTCCTACAGACCCCACCCCGTCAACAAACCCACTTGCTCGACCAGCCTGCTCCAAAGGCACAGCCTCAAGAACGGCTACAGATGTCATCAACAAGTCGGGTCCCCATACGAGAATGCCAGTGCATGCAATCCCGATGCCGATTGCAATTTTGCCCAGCATCCAAACGACAGGATGAAGTAAGAAGATGAAGGCCGCCAAGAAGAGCATTGTGGAGCCAACTGGATATCGGCGGCCGCCCAACAGCCGTTCGGATACATAAGCTGCTATCAAGGCTCCAAGAAAGCCCGCAAGTTCAAGCAATGAAGAAAGGGCAAATGAGGAACGTTCAGAGCGCTGCGTCTCCAAGAGATACAGCGGTAGCCAGAAAAGAAGCGAATACCTTGTCAACTTGAGGAAGAAGTACATGACTGCAAGCAGTCGGATAGTGGGATTTCCGAGAATTCCTTTCCAGCCGCTTGATTCCGCGGGTGGTCTTCCCGGGGGATTGATTGGCTCCAATCCTACATCTTCCGGCAAGTCTTTCGTGCGAGCATAAAAAAAGCATGTAGTCAGCAACAGCACACATGCCGGCGCTAAAGCTGGAGCTAGAGATGCCAAAACTGGCGGGAGAGTACCGATTCTCGAGGCTCCCTTCGAGAGAGCGGAGAAAAGAAAGCTGCCGAGTACATAGGACGTACTCCACCATGCGAATCCAACAGCCCACTCTGCCCGGGGAAGCCAAAGACTAAAAAGCTTGCTAATAGCCGGCCACCCAAATCCTTGAGCAAAGCCGTTCACTATCTGCAAAATACAGAACACCATGAGTGGGCTATTCCAAGCAGTCGAAATCGTTGCGAGCACGGAAATCAGACCACCAAATAATAGAGTGCGGCGTGCGCCATACTGATCAGCGGCCCATCCCGCCACGAATTGACCGCAAACATAACCCAAGCTAAAGAAAACCTTCAGATCAGCAAGTTTTGATAGCGATGTATCTTGGTGAACTGGAACCGGCTGCCAATGCACCAATGTTCTGCACGAATTGAAACCAGCATAGGCGATCCACGCTGCGGCAAACACACGCGAACACCAGTAGGAACGCCTTTCCGCGAGCGTTCCAGGATCAATCAAAGAAGCAGTATCCGATGCCTTCATGGTTTACCTCTTACGACAGCGGATAGTTGCCCTCCCTGTTCAGGCGATATCTTAAATGTGCTCTGAACATTAGAATGCAAAGCCCTCACTAGTACATAGGGAAAGGTTTCCGCATTGCAGATGGAATCGACTGCCTGTCTCAAACCCTGCGAAGTGCGACTTCTAATCCACAGCTCTGGGCGATTTCCGGGCAGTAGCGTGATATATGCCGCATCTTGATCGATCGTTTGTTGAGCGAAATCCGATAATGTGTGCGTGAGATGAATCGAGACCGCACTTGACTGCCCAGGAGCACCATCAGGTGAACTCTCCAAACGCATCGGGGCATGAAATGCAATAGCAAGCCTTTCCAAGGGTTCCACAGTATTGACATCATCCAGACTGATATCGCGCGAATCGGATGAACGCGAATCCAAGACTAATTCAATACTTGGGTGATCGCTGAGAAGCCTTCCCCAGAAGTCGAGATATGGAGTACTTGAGAAAATCTCCCACCGAAAAGCCGCCGCGCAAAGAAATAGAACCACTACAGTTGGCTGCATCAATCGGAGTAGCGGCAGCGTTGGTTTGATTTTGGTGGGACGTATATCCCCAATGGCATCATGAGTCGATTTCTGACCGTTTGACTCTGGCTGAAACAGGGGGACATAGGAATGGAGCGGCAAGTGAATACGCCACCCGGCTACAGAGTCGTGTTTCTCGTAATACCCCCCGAGGCGCTTTCGAAGATCGCTGGCACGCACTCGGACAACGGAATCCGACCCCGTGTCATACGCAGCAGGTCGTTTATAGAGCTTCGCGCCAATGGTTCTTTCTTTTAACTGATCACCACATCCTGCCAGCGTCTCGAAGACCACATACTTCAAGAACTCTCTATTCTTTGGGCTCAGCGAAAATAGCCGGTCGCTACAGATCGCCTCCAGCTCGTGAACGATTGCCTCCCTCTCCACTGCGGAAAGGATGGTGGATGAAGGCTGAGTAATCGCCTCGCCACTTCTACCTTCAAATGTCATCGCGCTCGTTCGCTTTAACCGTTATGGAGTGGGATGCCCTTCAAAAAGGATAGTCCGCGTCGATTTCAATTTGATGAAAATGACGCTCTGCATCCTGGCGAGGAAATGACGCTCAATCTCTCTATTTTCAGCAGCGTAGAAGATCCTAAACCGTTTAGAACGTTTCTGCGACGCTGAGGCTTGCCTTAGCTTGTACACAGGCACAGGCAGGCCCCTGTGCCTGTTCCCGTAGTGTGCATTCCCGCCCAATTCTTCTGGTGGCAGGAAAGCTCTCCATGAACAGAAATATTAACGAGTGATGAATACGCATTAGGAGATTGTTCATGCAACTGAGAATGACTCTTACCCTAGTCAGCATTCTTTCCGTGCGGCGCTTGGGTTGCTCAGGCCAGAGGCGGAACGTGTTTCACAATCTACTCGAAAGCCTATCGCACAAGAAGTCTATCGTCAGGTACGTCCACCTTCTTTACTGGTTTATTGGCATAAATTTCCTAGTGCCTGCCATATTTGCCCAGAGCACCACGACTTCACTCCGGGGCGTTATCACCGACCCAACCGGCGCACCAGTTCCATCTGCATCCGTAGTGATCGAAGATTCCGATATAGGCTTTCACATCGAGGGAAAATCTGACACAGTCGGAAGGTATTTCTTTCAGCAGTTGAAACCGGGCGAATACGTCATCACTGTGCGGGCACCGGGTTTCGCCCCACAATCGTTGCATGCGACGCTCTTAGTAGCGCAGCCGGCAACAGCGGACGCACAGCTAAGCCTCGGAGCAACGGAAACCAGTATTAATGTCAGTGCTGCTACCCAAACATTGAACACAACGGACGCGACCATCGGCAACGCGATTCCAAACGAGGTAATTCAGGATTTGCCATCCTACGGGCGCAATCCTGCAACCCTACTTGCGCTTCAACCAGGCGTCCTGTTTATCGGAGAGAACACCAGCAGTTCCGAAAGCAGAAACGGGGTTGTCAGCGGTGCCCGGTCCGATCAGACGAACCTTACTCTGGACGGCATTGACAACAATAACCAAGTCTATCCGAGTGCATTCAGTGGTGTCCTCTACACTCCCATTGATTCAACTGAGGAATTCCGTGTCACAACATCGAATGCAAATGTTGACTCCGGCCGCTCCTCTGGCGGTCAAGTAAGTCTCGTGACCAAGGCTGGAACAAATTCAATTCATGGTACGGTTTACGAGTACAATCGCAACACTCTGGGCGTGGCAAACGACTGGTTCAACAAACAATCGCAACTGGCTTCGGGCAAACCGAACCTCCCTCCCAAGCTGGTGCAGAATGTTTATGGCGCTGCAGTAGGCGGTCCACTCAGGAAAGGCACACTTTTCCTATTTGGGAATTATGAAGGACAGCGAATCTTCTCGAACACAGTCGTGCAACGGACCGTGCCCACAGACAGCTTCAGTGCCGGAAACCTCAGTTACCGGACTGCAGGAGGCGTCACTACATTGACGCCGGCACAGTTTGCCAGCATGGACTCAAAGTGTTCGTCTACCGGAACCTGCCCGAGCGGACCGGGAGTTAACCCAAACGTTTTGAAACTCTTCAACACTTATCCCAAGAGCAACAGCACGGTGGGAGGAGACGGCCTCAACACCGGAACCTATATTTTCACGTCACCGGCGCCCAATATCCAGAATGTCTATGTCGGCAGACTTGATTTCAATCCAAATGACATTAATCATCTTTATGTTCGCGGATCGTTGCAGAGCATGTCAGATAGAGGAGCGGAGTTCTTCCCCGGACAGGGACCTTCCTCGACTTCCACCGATGATTCACGAGGGATCGCGGTAAATTACACCAAAACGATTTCATCTCGCGCGATCAACAATCTGCGTTACGGTTTCATACGCCAGAGCTATGGGACGACGGGTGCCGGGAACGGTGACTATGTTTCATTCAACGGATTGAGCCTTCCTGAATCGAGCACGCGCAGCAGCGGAGCCGTGGTTCCAATGCACAATCTACTCGATGACTTTAGCTATACCGGCGGGAAACATACGCTGCAATTGGGGGTGAACTATCGTCGGTTTACTTTCGAAAGCTCAACGGACGGACTCTCTTACAACTCGGCGATTGGAACCTACACCTGGCTTCGAGGAGCAGGGTACGTCGGGTCTGGCGGATCCTTTGATCCAACCGTATTCGGGTTTCCTGCACCTGCGAATTCGACAACCTACAACACCGCCGTGACTCAGCTTGCTGGTCTTGTGGACAAGCAAGTCAACGCTCTGAACTACACCATTTCCAAGAATGGAACCACAGGAGTGAGCCTTGCAGACGGTGTCTCGGTACAACATGCCTTTCACGCAAACCAGTTCGAGTACTACATTGCCGACACATGGCAGCCACGCCGAAATCTAACGATTATCGCTGGTATCCGCCACAGCATCGCCCAGACACCATACGAAATTAACGGGCAGCAGGTATCTGCCTATGTTCTGTCCGATCCAAAGGAAGGTTTGCATCAGTGGTTTGTGAATCGCGGTGTCAATGCCGCGCTTGGGCAGAGCGTGCAACCAGAACTGACATTCGGGCCTTCCGGTCAGGCGCGCGGAGGTAAGCCCTTCTTCCCCATGAGCTGGGGCAACGTGGCTCCACGCCTCTCAATCGCGTTTGCACCGTACACCTCCGACAGTGGTTTTCTTCACACCATATTTGGGGATTCCGGTAAGAGCTCGATCCGAGCCGGAGTCGGCATCTATTATGACAACTTTGGTGAAGGGCTTATCGCCAACTATTCGAAGGGCGGGTCCTACAGTCTCAACTCCACTCAGTCTAATGCTGCTTACGTATTGACTGCTGACACCAGCCCTCGCTATACCGGACTGCATAACCTACCCGGTCTCCTTTCCTCTTCGGCATCCTCCATTTCATACCCACAAACGCCGTCCGATGATCCACTCGGCAGTGGCTTTCTGATTACTTCAGGGCTCGATTCCCGCATCAAGACGCCCTATTCCGAAGCCTTTGATCTTTCCTGGCAGCGCCAACTATCTGGAGGCTTCACGCTTGAGGCAGACTACGTTGGCAGGCTAGGACGCCATCTGCTGGAGTCAATCGATCTGGCCCAACCCAGCGATCTGACCGATGGTGGAGGAATGGATTACTACACGGCGGCGACAATGCTCACAAAGTATGCGAATGCTGGAGCAACGAACGTCCCTGCTATTCCATATTTTGAAGACCTGTTTGCTAACGCGAAAACGCCTACCATGAGCGCCACGCAAAACATCTATACGAGTATTTGGCGCGGAGCCGCGGGAAATGAGACGGCCGCTCTTTATGATCTGGACGTGTACTGTCAACCCGGGTGTGCCCACGGAAGGAAACTGCAGTATTGGCCCAGTCAATATTCTTCTCTTTTCGTTAAATCTTCCGTTGGGGTGAGCAGCTACAACGCTGGCCAATTCATCCTGCGCCATCCAATGAAGAACAACGTGAGTTTTGATGTTAGCTACACCTATTCTAAATCACTGGATTTAGGTTCTGACACCGAAACCAATTCGTCTCTGTTCTCCGTTGTTCGAGACTCCTGGGACCCACATAAGAACTACGGAGTGTCGGACTTCGATACGAGACATCTGCTCACCGGGGACTGGGTTCTCAAAATCCCGACCGGTAAGAACGAACACTTTCTAGCCAACCATGGTGTCCTTGTCGACAAGCTCGTAGGAGGATGGACTTTCACCGGCATTGCTCGTCTGTCGAGCGGTCTGCCATTTATGATCATGAACGGCACCGGATGGACGACCAACTGGGAGATCGCCAGCACGATGATTCAAACGGCCCCCATTACTATCCGGAAGCACATCAATAGCAACGGAGTCCCGCAAGTTTTTGACAATCCCACCACGGCACTGAAGGCCATGCGCAACCCCTATCCGGGCGAAGCGGAGCAGCGTAATCACTACCGCGGCGACGGCTACTTCGATGTGGATGCTGGCCTGCATAAGGTGCTAACATTCCGCGAACGCTACCGACTTGACGTGGCCGCCGAAGCCTACAACGTCTCGAATTCCGCACGCTTTGACCCAGAGTCAATCGACAGGGTGTCAACAGATTCACAGGTTGGCGTCTATGGCTCCATGCTGGTGTCACCTCGACGGTTTCAATTCTCTGGTCGGTTCTCTTTCTGAACTGCGCACCCAACAATAACGAGCCGCAAACTGCCGCATTCCTTCTAATGGAAGGAATGCGGCAGAACAAAAGCAAAATTGAACTGTGTGTAACAACAGGAAGAAGAAGCATTCTGACTTGTTTGCATTCGTCTACTGGCGTGATCCCAGTTTTCCGGACAGAACCGAGTACGATTTTCGTATTCAGGAAGGTGCGGAACGATGTTGAGGAGCAAGCACACCGAGGCGCAGATGATTGCGGCGGTCAAGCAGATGGAAGCGGGGGCCTCAACGGCGGCGAACTGAGTATTATTTGTATGCGGGAAATGGGGGCAGGCCACTTCCAGGCCGGTTTAGAGAGTGAGCCGGTCACCCCCAAGCAATTTTCTGGAAGACCGCTCTGCACACGTTAGCTGAAGAACTTGAACTGCCGGAGTAGCGGTCGAAGTGATCCGCGGCACTCGAGTTCAAGTTGAATCCAAACGTTTGCGGTTCCCCAAAAGCGCTGGCCGAATTCGCGCCATAACTTCCAGCTTATCCACGATTTATCAACTGCGATGAAGGACGAAACCATGCATACAAGAAGAGAGTTTGTTAAGCAATTTATTGGTGGAGGAGCAGCGTTCATTTCGTATCGGTCCATTGCTGCCGAATCTGAGCGATCACGTAGCGATGCCCCTGAAGAATCCATTGGCAATAACACTGGAGACGCCAGTTCGTTTCTGGTGGATAATCCCTATGCCGAAGTTGACTGGACCAAAACGACGTGTGTTACTTCGACGACCCACGTTCATGTGGAAGACCAGGAAAAGCTGGACCTTTACTATCACAAATTTGGTCTACGTCACTTCGCCATTTCAAATTACTATCCATCCGCCCCTGCATATCCGTTGAAATCTATTCGATACAACCAGTACAAAGTAGAGCAGGATTTTGGCATGATAGTTAACCTAGACCCCACCAAGACGGGCAAGGCGCGATGGGCTGACGGCAAATTTGTTGAAGGACCCTTCCGGTGGAATGACATCATAGCCAAAGGTCCACGAGCTTGGGCTCACGAATTGCCCGCTAGTTTACAGGCCAATCTTCCGTTCCGTTTAGGAGACTTGATTTTCAAGAATGTTCCTGACGATGTTCTTGTCTCTCCAAATGCGGAGCATCATGGTTTTCTAAATAGCGAATTGCACGCTTGTGCTGTGGGTTCTCTGTACTGTAGCGGCAATTTTGACGCTCACGATGTCTACAAGACACAAGAACATGGTTACGCAATCGGAACCGGACTTCCGTGGGAGATCGCGTTCAAGAAGATGACGGACCAGTTGCTCTACGCCGACGCAGGCGGAATCACGATAAATCATCCTATTTGGTCAAGGCTACCTTTCGAGGATATTACCAGGATGCTGGACTTCGACCATCGGGTCCTCGGAATCGAGGTTTACAACGACGGCGATACGTACACCAGAGGCGAGGATGGTTCCCCAATAGCAGTAGACCTGTGGGACAAGATTCTTTGTACCGGCCGTAGATGCCTCGGTTTCTTTGTTCCCGACCATTCCGTCGCGAGAGGAAAGAATGTCCTCATGGTTCCTGCTTTGACCGAGTATGAATGTCTCAAGGCATACCGCAAAGGCGCATTCATCGGGACGATTATCGGTACTGGACTGCAATTTACCCGAATTCACCTGGAGGATAACCGTCTGACCGTTGCATTGAATGAGCCGGCGAATATCAGCTTCATTACTGATGCCGTTTCGGATAAGCAGAATGTAGCGAGTCATTTTGCAAGGGAAGCGGATTACAAGATTCCCACTGGCCCTGACGGATGCCCTACGATTTCATACGTGCGAGTTGAAGTAGTTGACTATACCAGTACAGAACAGCTTTTCAGCCAACCTATCAGATTCATCAAAAATGTGCCTTAGCCACTAGGAGCGTGTCTGAGTAATCACGTCCTTTTTGCAGAACGGGGTTGATGGGCAACAGTGAAGCTGCGAGTCTGGAAGTATGGCGAAGAGCTACCGGCCGTACTTTCCCGAGCAGGATTTTCTGCTGCCGCCCAGCCTGCGGGAGTGGCTTCCTGAAGATCATCTGGCGTATTTCGTCGGCGAT
>JAJPKO010000014.1 GCA_021323655.1 Acidobacteriaceae bacterium | reverse complement strand
GAATGGAAGGTACGGCCAGCTGGGCAGCCTTCGACACTATTTGCACAGCAGGTTGATTCAACGCGGCCTCACCCTCGACTCGCCTATGCTTTCGGAGGGTCCCAACCCGGTAGCCTCCTACTGCGCAGGCAATAAGCAGAGCCGCGGCCAGGGCGTACCTTCGAAGTCCTCGCCATTTCTGAGGTCCCGAATGGGGAACTGGCCGATCAGGGAGTTGTGTTGGCTTCGCTTCATTCCGAAGCGATTCCATCAGCTTCGCTTCTGCGCCTTCGAGCGACCAGGAACCAGGCACCGAGGCTTGGCCGACATCTTCTCCAGCTTCCGCAGCCAACGCGGGTATCATCAGTTCCGCTACTTGATCGTATTGCTCTTTGGTTTTCCGACAGGCATTGCAACCGGCGAGGTGATCCATCAACCGGCTCCATTCCTCCGCCGTCAACTCCCCGGTCGTCGAAAGAGCGCAAAGTTCCCGAAACTCCTCGTGAGGATCTGTTGGCACCATCCAAGCTCCCTGACTGGAGCCATTGTCTACGAATCTGCTCACTTTGACCGTAGTTTCTTGGGCAAAACGTATTTGCGCAATCGTTCTAGCCCTCGATAGTAGTGGCTTCTGACGTTCGAGAGCGAGCGCCCGGTAAGTTGGGCAATCTCCTTGAGAGCGTAGCCTTCGAAAAAGAATAGCCGGATGGTCTCCCGCTGCTCTGGCGTGAGCTCTGAATCGAATTCGGCGAGCAACTTCTTCCCAAGGGTGCCTTCGAGTGTTCGCTCGTAAAAAGGAGCCTCTTGTTTTGGATCGGTGATGCTCAGGCAGGCATCGTTCAGTTCCTGGTTTGCGTAGAACCGTCGGGAGTTGAGGTGTCTTCGCCGATCGAAAGCCCTGTGATAGGCCACATGAATGATCCATGTGGCTGCTCTTCCGTTGGCGGCATTGTAGAGCGTTGCTTTGCGAAAGATGAAAAGAAAGACCTCTTGTACAAGATCGTCCGCTTCTGCTTCGTCCCGCAGGATTCGGTAGGCGACATTGCGGACTGCGGTCCCGTATCGACGGAAGAGACCCCCCAGAGCCTCTTTCGAGCCGATGTGCACCTGCTCGAGCAGTTGTTCGTCGGAGATGTCGGGCAATCGCTTGCCAACAGGCTCCTCGCGGATATTGCCCGAAGGACAAGACAGGCTCTCTTGAGAATCTGGTGCTTCGTCCCGCACTTCCGGCACCGTGGTCAATCCATTCGGAAAATAGACGGCTTCGGTGCTCATATCAAATCAAATCCTTGGAACCTGCGGAATGCTCCGAGAAATTGCTATATGCAACAATCAGCATGAATTATGAAGTTAGAGATCATTTTCCTTGACGGCTAAATTCGCAACACTTAAATCGTGTCGAAGCTACAGGCTCAACTCGGGTCGCGAATACGTGAACTGCGCGGTCTTACCGGTATGAGTCGTGAAGAGTACGCTGCCAAAGTGCGCCTCAGCGCTCGACGAGTCGCATCCCTCGAATTGGGGAAAGGCTGGCCTCGCCCTGCTGCGCTTGAACGTATTGCCAAATCCTTCAGTGTCGAAGTACGAGATCTATTCGATTTCTCTCCGTCTCGGATACTCCCTCGCAGAGCGCTCTAGCCTCTCTGGGCGAGGTCTTTGTCAAACGATTCTTACCTTATCATGCATTCTAAGATCATAAATAGTGAAATATTAGATCATTTTATTTGAACTCTAATGGGAGCACATTTGAAATGTGCCGAACCTCAGGATCTCCCTAGGCTTACGTATCGAAGAATTGAGGATCTCACAGCAATTGAGCCGCGAGCAGCTCGGTGAACGCGTTGGCATGGATGCAAGACAAATTGCCAACTACGAATTGTATGGGACTTGGCCCGACCCCGAGACTCTTGATTCGCTGAGCCGTGGACTAAGCATTGACGTACGCGACCTCTTCGACTTCAGTGACACCCGCAGATGCCCACTTGTTCCTCTCGATGAGAGACTCGGGAACCGCAAGCGGCGTTCAAATCGCGCTGCCCCTCGAGATACCGGTCTCTAAAGCGGGTTCTTTGACCAGTTTTCAGTCGGACTGCGCAATCGCTCAATTCTGTGCGGCGATTCACTCCGGCACGATCAGGCATCCTCGTCCTCGTCATCGCCTTTACCACCGCCAGTGCCTTGGTCAGTGTTTGATTCCTGGACGATTAGGTGCACTGAGAAATCCCGCCACACGGACTGTGCGAACAGGATCGCAAACGAGCGATAGGATGAGAAGCAACGCGCCGCAGCAATGAGCGTGAGACAGGCTGCGAGCCAGAGAAGCAACTCGATGCGAGGCGTTGCGCCGTTCCAGAATGGGGCTGGCTGCCCGTCTCCTGCCCAAAATCCGCCAGCCCAGAAGACAACCAGCAGCGAGACAGCCAAAACGGTCACTGCTCGGGTCATTCTCTTCGAATCTCGAGAAAGTGCGATCAGGGCGCTGATGAGGGCGACTCCGATAGCCAGGATCCCAAATCCGGCCGTTATCACTCGGAGAAATGTCGAATTGCGATGAAATGCTAAGGCCCACCCCAACGTGTAGCAGCTTCCCGCGAGCAATGCGCAGGCTAAACCGCGCATCATCGCGTATAGGCCCTCGAATTGTTCGACGTAGGTGAGCGGTTTTCTTCGCGATCAAGTAGCCCCGAGCCTGAAAGAATGCCGTATTTCGATCGGAAAAGACGTTGCCCGTACCGTCTCCGTCTTCTTGAATATGAAGGTCGAGCTTGAATTTTTCTTGAACTTGCTCGGCCAATCTGGTCTTGAAATCTGAACTGAGGGTCGTGACGCTCGCGTCGAGCAGGCGTTCGGAGGGAAAGCGCGGCCGATCCTCCTGGTCCCGCATGACTTTCGAAGGAACGGCGTTGGTCGCAATCGTTTGGAGGATGTGACCGAGAAAATACGCCAGAAGCACCAGAAAGAGCGCTTTTGAAATGTCTTGGTCCGGCCAGCTTTTCGAAATGAGGCCGATCGGCACCCACATCAGGCCAACGAGGGCAATGCCGGGAAGCAGGTAACCGTAGACATCATAAAAGTTGAACTGCTTAATCACCTGTTACCATGTCTTTCTCTAGTGACGTCTTCGGAGATCTTGCCCTGCGCAAATCAGTCAGGATCGATTGGAGCGTGCGTTCGGCATCGCGAGAGTTGACTAGAACGGAGGCCACGCGCTGGTGTCCACCTCCGCCGTAGTTCCGAAAGATTTGGCCCAAAGGAACACTCCGGAAGTGCCGCCACGGGTTGCGCATGGCGGTAATTTTGGTCCCATCGTCGGAATTCAGAATTCCGATCGAATAGAGTGCTTTGGGAAACTCCAAATAAGGAGCATAGCGGCTGATACTCGGCGAGGCCGAGTGGTCGACATGGAAGACGACGATCCCGTCGCGCTCCAACCGTGCGGACTTCCTGAATTGTTTCTGACCAATGCGAAGTTCTTTCCGGGCACTTTGGTAGCGTTCGTCGACTTCTCGGGACGCCGCAACGTCGGCGAGGCTCTTTGTTCGGAGAGAATCAACCAAATAGCGGCAGTATAGAGGTGATGGATCACGCATGAAGCTGAAATTGATACGCAAGGCCGGCGCATCTCCAAGAACCGCCTGCTCGACGGACTCGTATCTAGCCCCATCAATTCGATTCGCCCAGTCGACCATTTCCCTGAAACGCTGGTGGCGAATCGTCTGGTGGGTGTTTCGCCAGACCACAGACGCGCAAGACAGTGCGGTCGGATCGTAGAAGAGCTGTACTGTCTTTCGTTTCTCGAAATTGTGCTTCAGACCTTGATTCAAGAATGTCGTCTGATGATGATCGGCCCAGAACTCTGCATCCGGATGATAGAGAAAATCGACCACTGCCGCGGGTTTCTCGAGAGAACGCGAAGCCCACGTCTCACGTTCCGCGTAGCCAACCGGAACTACATTCTCGAGGTCCCATCCACGCTTCTGTTTCAAGTACTCGGAGACGAGTACTGCAGAAATAACACCGTCGAAGCAAGGGAAATGGAGGTAAACAGTCTGCCCGTTCGCCATGGCTGCACCTGACATTACCTTAGCACCCCGTACAAAACGACGATGACCCGGTTTTCCTGAGACCCGGCGTTCGCATGCGAGACAAGCATTTCCTTCCCAAATAGATAACAACCCGAATATTGCCCTGATTGCGGCAGAACTCTATACTGGCACCCAAATCCTGCTCGACAAGGACGACCATTATGAGCTCCTCTTCACCTCCGCAGCCGGGAGCAAATCCGCAATCCGCAGAGGCCATCGCGGCTCGGAAAGCGTTGCAGACTCAAATCGAGAAGCAACAAGCTATCTACAACCTTGGAACCGTTGCCTGGAGCGCCATTTACAACAGCTGCCTCATTGGCGCTGCAATCTTGAGCGCTGCGGCAGCCATTGTTGTCAAGGTTGACGCGTGGAAAGCCTTTGCAGTCGACACGGCGGCCATCTGCGCTGGGCTCTCGGCTCTCCTGAACTCGTTGAATCTTGGAGGCGGGTTCGACAGAAAATGGCGCGCAAACCGCGCCGCGCGAAGCAAGATCAAGCAGCTTCTGGTCGACATCTCCGACCCGACCTCCGATATGCCCACCATTCGATCGCAGTTCAAGCAGATTGTGAACGACGAGGATATTGCGATCATGGGACATCCTTAAGCTCGTGATCGCCCAAGCCTTTTCCCCGAATCAAGCTGTGCCAAGCGCTTAGAGTAGACCGTCAGACTGGCAGGTAGAGCTCAGAATCCACTTCCACGAACGCGGTCTATCTTCTAAAATTAGATGGCGTTTCACCCCAAGCTATCTCGTGGTTGTCAATATAGTTGCGAAAACCAATCCGGGCCGCGTTTAGCCGAGCACATCCGGCCCGGTGATTCAGTCTAATCAAACAGATCAACAATTCCGTTAGGGAGCGACTGTAAATTGCGCTGTGGCCGTCGCAGTTCCTCCAAGGGCTTGATTCGGGTTACTGATGACGATCGTGTAGGTGCCGGCGGATGGAACAGAAAAGGAGGTCGTGGTAATCGTGTTCCATGGAAGAGCTGTGTTCGGCCATGTCGCACGCTGAAGCGAGGTGCTGGGATTCATTATCTGGTATTGCGTATCGAAGACAAGCCCGTTCCCATTAATGACAAGTTGACAGAGCATGTTCGCGGTGCATGGGTTGCTGCTGTTGTTGAGGACAGCAGATACGTTGGAGATTGTTGGTGCAGGATCCGCGATGGTAAAGCCAAGATTCTGATTGCTCAGATTGGCTGCCGGCTGAACGATCCATGTCTGGACATAGGAATCTGCGAATGTCGCCTGACCTCCTGAAGTCAGACTCATTGCGAACAAACCATTTGTAGTCGGCAACAGCGATACATTGATATGCGCGGCATCAACGTATTGGCTGACGACTTGAGAACCCGACCCGACAAATACTTCGGATGTCTGTCTGAAATTCGAACCAACGATCGTGATCACGTGGGAAGCCCCGTCAGGGACGATCACGTTCGGAGAAACCGTCGTCACGGACGGCGTTGGATAGTAAGTGCCAATGCAGAACTGCTGAATCGCAGATTGGCTGTTCGCATCCGTGACTTTTACCTGGAAATTAATTGCGGGAACAGCGCCGTACCAGGGGCTACTCGGCCCAGATGGACAGGTGCTGGCGACAGTAGGCGTCCCGCTCAAGGTTCCGGCCGAAGACAACTGAAGACCTGGATCGGGGCTGCCAGCGACGAAACTCCAGGAATATGGCGCGGTCCCACCTGTGGCACTGAACGCGAAGGTGAAAGGAGTGCCTATCGTGGCCAGCGGCAACGTAGCTGCCTGGATTTGAGGAGGTGAAGATCCAACGAAGAGTGTGTATGCCTGCGAGGTGTTTTCTCCTATGGAGTCCTGCAGATTGACTGTGAAACTGTACGTTCCCGCAGCTGTCGGAGTGCCGGCAATCTGAAATTGGCATTGTGTACAACCCGTCGAGGTCGTTCCCTGAAGGCCAGGAGGTAGATTGCCCTGAACCGACCAGGTGTATCCAGCCTGGCTCCCTCCTTGTGCCGCGATGGACTGCTGATATGCCGCTCCGATCTGGGCTGATGGAAGTGACGAAGTCGTGATCTTCAGTGGAATCTCTGTCACTTGGAGCGTAAAGGTGGCGTTCCCCTTGTCGCCGCCTGGGTCTTGAGCGTAGAAGCTGACCGGGAAACTGCCCGCTTTGGTCGGCGTACCGGTAATCAACCCCGTCGAAGAGTTCATGGCGAGACCTGGAGGCAACCCCACAGCAGTCAGCGTGATCTGCCCGACGCCACCGGATGTTGGAATAGAAATGGAATTCGCTGACGTATACGCAGTTCCTAGCACAAACTGAAAATTGTTGGGTGAATACATCAAGACAAAGAGACCCGGTCGATACGTCACCGAAATGGAGCCTACGGCATCTGCTCCGGAAGAATCTTCCACCTGAACCGAGAACGTCAGATTTTGCGTGCTGCTTGCCGCAATTGCGGTGCCGCTAATAGTGCCTGAAGTTGGATCCAGCGTGATCCCGTAGGGAAGATACCCGCTTTCTAAACTCCATTTGTATCCTGCGCCTGTTCCCCCGGTTGCACTGAGCGAAGTCGTATACGGATCTCCGCCCAGAATATCGGCTATGGCAGTGGTCGCAACCTGGAGGGGCGCACGGACCGTTGCAGTGACAGGGACAGTGACCGGAGAATTGCTCGCTCCCGACGAAGTAATCGTGAGAGTCGCGCTGTACGTGCCTGCGGTAAGGCTAGACGGATTGGCATTAAGAGCTATGCTTTCCGGAGCCGTCCAATTCTCCGATGCGTGTCCATCTACTGTCAGCCATGGCTGGCTAGACGTGATGCTCCCAGTCAGAGGACTCGTTCCTCCTCCCGAGATCGTGAGCGGCATTACCGCAATCGTGGTTGAGCCTGTCGGAAAGACCGGATTCCAAGCCTTTGGAATTGCCGAAACCGTCTGAAGCTGCGTCTTTGAGTCCGGATTCACCGTCCAGCCCACGATGCCGCTCTGCGAGCCGGTGGTGTCGTCCGAAACATAAACGGTGTAGTTGCCTGATGTCGCTTCAGTGATCGGAAGGAAGCTGAAGGAACCACTTGAAGCCTGTGCGTGGTACAGTTGAACTCCGCTTGCAGTCGTCACATGGGCTGTGACACCGCCATTACCGGAAGCGCCTTTTCCACTGATCGTGAATGAAGTGGAATTGACAACTCCGGATTGTGGATTAACTGACGCCTGAATTCCGGTTGAAGCCGCAACCGTCCAATTGATCCCCTGGCTCTGAGTCGTTGTCGTCTGGTCCTCGCAGATTGCGGTGTAGTTGCCTGTCTGGTTTGCCGAAACCGGGGCAAATACAAAGCCACCGCTCGAAGTGGCAGTGGTCGTCTCGTTAACCAGCGTGGTGTTCGGGGTGAGAACAGTCAGGAGAACTGTTGCGCCCGGCGTCGCGCCAGAACCACTGACCGTGAACGAAGTAGTATTCACTGTCCCAGACAAGGGATAGACTTGGGCGCTAATCCCTTTGGACAGCACAATGGTCGAAGGATTGCTCGTTTCGCCCGTCACTTGATCGGTGAATAACAGCGTGTAAGCTCCCGCAGTCGCTTCCGTGAACGCCCCAGATTGGAAGGCGCCGTTCGCGTCAGCCGTCAGATTGATCGTCTGAACGGAGCCGCTTGGCGGTGTCACTTGCAGTACAACTGCCTTGCCGGGAGTTGCTCCGCTGCCTCGCGCAAGAAAGTTTGTCACATTGATCGTGCCGCCAGTTGGGGCAACAGAAGCGGATAACGGCCCGGCGAGATCGAAACTGAAATCGCTTGTCCGGCTTCCGTCTGGGTTTATCAATTGCGCTGTCCATAGTCCAGCGTGGTCAAGCATCGAGGAAATGGAAGCAGTGGAGCCATCTGCTGAAACCGTTGCAGTCACAGGCTCGTTGCAGAGATTCGAGAAGCAGATCACAAACTGCGCGCCCTGCTCAAACCCAGTGCCGCTAAAGCTCAATGGCTGGCTTTGTTTCGATATCTGTGGCATTGCGGGCTGGATGCTTTGTATCGAAACTCCCGAAGGTGGTGGATAGACAGTGAATCGAAGAATGTTCGAGTTCCCATAGGTGTCCTGTGTCATCGCCGTCCAGTTGCCGGGCAGAAGAGAAGCCGAAAAAGACGCCGTGGTCGTTCCGACAGAAGAAGGCGCCAGAGATTCACATCCGCCCGATGTAGCGCAAAGCACCACATCTGTCACATATGACAATGAAGTACCCGAAATTACAACGTGCTGGGCTGTTGCCGATCCAACCAGCGGCGCGGGACCAATAGATGTAATGGAAGCTGGAGTGATCTGGAATGGACCCGGTGCCTGAAGAAACGTGTAGGGCCCCAGAATGGTAGCAGACCACGAAGGATCGAATCCGAGATCCTTCGCTGCTTGTTCTGCGAGACCATGGAAACCAACTTGTCCGTCGAATCCGTACTGAATTTCCCACCAGGGATTCTTTGTCGTATCGGCGCTTGCTTGAACGAAAGGGTTGATCGAGACGTAGGGATCGATCGCCCCAAATCCGAGGTCAACTCCGAATTCGGCCCGTGCAAAACCTTTCAGGCTGGCATTACCGGCTATCTGCGGCGGACCAGTCGGAGAAATGCTGCCCGTGAAGCTCTGGAGTGGCGTTACAGTTCCGTTGGCGTAGTCAAATCCAACCTGGCCGCTTCCGGTCTGCACCGCTTCTTCAGAAAGACTCAGGCTTGCTGCCCCCTCGGCCCCAACATAGAGAGCTAAGTTCGGATTGACACCTAGTACAGGGGTCGGCAGGATCAGCGTCCCCAGAAGTTGCTCCGTCTTCGGAAGGCTCGTCGAAACTGAGAGGGTCGTGGTCAGATCGGCGGTTTCCCCTGCATCCACCTCCAGATGCGCAGCGTTGATCTGAAACCAGCTCCAGTCGATTGAGGCTTGAATAGTCGGGCAGATAGTGATGGATCCAGAGACTTCGAGATTGTCTGTGATCGGAACGTCTACCGGTTGATAGATCAACGCCGATTGATTTGCACAAGGGTCAGAAGTCTGTTCCGTTATTGGTGTCTGAGCATCTGGCTTGAGACGTCGAAATATCCGAACGCCTTGTTTCATTGCGCCCATGCTTGTGACTTGACCGGCATCCACCTGTTCCGAGCCATTCAAACGGTATTGCTCATATGCATCCATCAGGGATGCCGGCAGGCTCATAACGATAAACCAGCCTGCCGAACTTGACACAGAAGTTATGCGAACGACCTTCCCGATCGGAAAAACCGGATTCGAGGAAATGATCAGAACATCTCCGGGATTGAGCGATTGTGCAACCGTGCTCTGCGTGCTGATCAATAGAGTGCTGTTGTCGGCAGCAACGCTTAAGCTTGCCAGGCCCACAGCGTCTAGAATCTTGGTTGTGTCAGGCCGGACGTTGTAGTAATCAACCGTCGCTTCCCCTGGCGAAGTGCTCCCGATACTCACGCTTGTAAAACCCGCGATCGGCGAGTAGGTGTAGGAGCCGAAGTGGACCGCGCTCGCGGTCAATGTGTAGGTACCGAAAGCAAGATTCTGCAAGGTCTGACTGGCAGAGACTTGCGCGGTGTACCCGCCAGGCCCCGAGACTTGGATTGAAGCGTTTGCACCTGAAGGTAGATCGACAACCGAGACCGCAAGTGATCCGGCAACGACTGCGAACGGAATCGATCCTGATTGCCCGCCTCCCGGCGATGGATTCACTACCGTGATGGCCAGCGTTCCGCTGACACTCTCTGCACTTGCAGATATCTGTGCCGTCAGTGAAGTGGATGAGACGTACGTCGTAGACAGTGCCACGCCGTTTGCATTGACCGCCGAAGATGGTGTGAAACCCGTTCCTGCAAGGGTGATCAACGTTCCGCCGCTGTTGATGGAGGCGGAAGACGGAGACACCAGCGAGACCGTTGGCACTGGATAGGCCAATGAAACGCCCGTGCTTCCTGATTTGGTTGAATCGGCCTGGCTTGTAGCGCTGATGGTCACCGTTGACGGGTTTGGAACCGTCAGCGGCGCCAGATAAAGGCCTGATGAAGAGATCGTCCCAACGCTGCTGTTCCCTGAGCCTGCGCTATTGACGCCCCAGTTGACGGCTGTGCTGTAGTTACCAGTACCTTGAACCGACGCTGTACATTGACTGCTCTGATCTGTCAGGACGGCAGATGGATTACAAGAAACTGAGACAGAAGTGATCGTCGGAGGAGTGGAGGTAATCGTGACGGATGCGGAACCGGATTTGGCTGTGTCTTGTGTCGAGGTAGCGGTAATGATGGCGGTTCCTGTGGAAGCCGATGTGAAGACGCCGTTCGAGCTGACACGGCCAATACCCGAGGGACTAACAGACCAGGTGACAGTGCTGCTGAAACTTCCGGTGCCACTCACAGTCGGCGTACAAGTCGAGGTCTGGTTTAACTGAATTGATCCGGGAGAACAATTGACCGAGACGCCGGTAATCGCAGCGGCAGCAGTCACTGTCACAACTGCTGAGCCGGATTTTGTGGTGTCCTGAGTCGATGTCGCGGTGATCGTCGCAGCTCCAGCCGACGTAGCACCGAACACACCCGCGCTGCTGATGCTCCCGATGCTTGTCGGACCGACGGACCAGATCACCGAGGAGCTAAACGTGCTGGTACCTGTGACCGTCGCCTTGCACGTCGAGGTCTGTCCCGAAGAGATTGTTGAGGGAGAGCAAGCAACCGTCACTCCTGTAATGGTGGGCGTCGAAGTTCCTCCGCCTCCCGAACTGGAGCCGGGCCCACCGCCACAACCACTCAATAAGGCGCCACTCCCAAGAGCGGTGAAGATTATGGAATTAAAGAGAACAAGGCAGGAGATCCTACTGCGCAATCGGTCCATAGTCGCGGTGCCCCTAACGAAGGAGCGCCAAATTGGCCAGCGAGGCGATCATTTCCTCTGTGTGGATCTTTGATCCATGTCCACATCGCAGTCTCGACTCCTTCAGTGCTTGCGAGTAGCTTACGTCGAGTTGTCCGGAGATTTCGATCGAATCCGGACTTCTAAATGCTTAGCATCTAACCCGTTGGCGTTATTGATATTACCCGTCGGGCCACGATAGAATGAGGAATCCGAAAAGCGTGAATGGTGGAGTAGGCAGGTGAAAGCTAACCGCCTAGGTCGTTGCATTGCTTTTGGCGATTTTGAACTGTATCCCGAAGCCGGCACTCTCTATAGGCTCGGCTGTCGGGTTACTACCGCACGGCCTCAAGAGGTCTCGCTCCTCACTATCTTGATTGAGAACGCGGGAGCGAGGGTCACTAGAAGTGGGATCGAGGCTCGACTGTGGCCCAACACGAACCCTCCTAAAAATAGATTGAATGTAGTCGTTAGCGAGGCTCGATCGGCGCTTGGCGATACGAATAAGGAGCCGCGGCGTTTTATTACGACATTAGGAGAAGATGGCTACTGCTTCGTTCACCCGATCAAACGGGTTGAACGAGCCAGAGGCTCCTATGACGAGATCGAAGCGGAACAAGAGTGCCGCGCAGGAATGCAGTGCCTTGAAAATCGTGAGGACACATCGATCCGCAAGGCCCTTGCCTGTTTCAAGCGCGCTATCAGCAAGAATCCATCGCATGCGCTAGCATGGGTGGGTCTCGGCGAAGCCTATCTGATTTTGGGCATTCACTGCGTCGATTCTCCGGCCGAGACATTCCCTAAAGCACTTGCCGCTGCACAAGAAGCGGCGAAAATTGATGCGTCTCTACCTGAAGTTATTCATCTGTTCGCAATGGTGGAACTTTGCTACCTTCGGATGTTCAAGGACGCAGAAGAGAAATTCTATAGAGTGCTGAAAGTTAAACCGTCGCTGGCGTTCGCTCATAACGGCTTGGGGCTTCTCCAGGCTGCAACCGGCCGAGGAGAAGAGTTCGTCTCCTCTCTTCAAAAAGCGATCGCATTCAGTCCATTGTCTCCTCCACTGAACGCGTTCCTCTGTTACAGCCTGTGTTTTACTCGGCGCCTTGAAGACGCAATCACCGCGGGGAAAAAAGCTGTTCGTTCCGACCCCGAATCTTGTCTTGCTCACGTTTGCCTGGGAAACGCTCTTCTGCTTCAAAGGGAATATGCAGACGCATTGATCCATTTAGAAAAATCGCGCACACTATCCCACGAGAGCAAGACTCAAGTTGGATTTTGGGCCTACGGCTGTGCCCTCGCGGGCCAGCGAGATTCGGCAAAACAGGGGTTAGCCAAATTGATTTCGGTCCCTCAACACGAGTATGTGCCGTCCTACTTTGTTGGGTTGATCCATCTCGGATTGGGCAATGCTGATTCGGCAATCGACTGGTTGAATCGCGCTTGTGAAGAACGCTCTCATTGGGTTATTTTCTTGAACTCCGATCCGGCATTTGATGGATTGAGGGATAATTCGCGCTTCAAAGATCTGCTCAAGAAGGTCGGATTCGACGTCATGCCTCAATGGCGGCCGTGAACCTCGCATCGAAGTATTCGGCGGCCGGGATCTGTGAGCTGCCGAGTTCGGCTTCTAACTGGTTCATGCGGGGCGCGGGTCGCGGATTCCCGGCTCACTCTCCGAAGACCAGATGACGGCTCAGGGATTTGCAATAATCCTGACTTCTTTGCCGAAGAATCCAGCGTACTTGATTGCTCGCCCTAAAAGGGCGAACTCCTCCTCCTGAAGATCGGCGGCAAACGCGTCTTGATGGATAAGCATCACCCCAATGTCTCCTTCGCACGCGGAGGCAAAATCGGGGAGCCGCGACTGAATCTCCTGACGTAGCGCGAGCCTTCTTTGCGTCATTTCGCCTGGTGGAATCATCGATTCTCCCGTCTGCTCTTATGCCGAGTCTGGCCGCAGCCGATTCACGAACCAGCGAACGATCTCTGGTTCGGACGCTGGAGACGTGTCGAAGATGCGCCTAGCCCTTTTTCTTTGCCTTTAGCGCAGCCCAACGACGTCTCGCTGCTTCTGCTATCCGCGCCCGTCCCTCAGCCGAAAGCTTATGTTTCCGTTTCGAGGGTACCGCAGGCACCGGGACGGAGGCGTTCCCTTTGGATCTTCCCCGGTGAAACCCCGATCGCGCACCCGGCAGCGTGCCCCCGAAAGTAGAAACCGAGCCTGTTCGAGTCGGCCGATCTCTGCGTCTATCTGCTCCAAGATCTCTTTCAGTGCCATGGTCGCAAGTATAGACGGCGCGTTCGATAAATGCAGGAGACTAGCTCAAGGCCGGAGAATCTCACCACCTGCGCCGAATGAGCTTTATGCAAAGGATTGAAAAAGCCCGCAACAGGATCAACATCAAAATATGCTTCGTATCACGCAAAGGGCTGGAGCCCGACCGAGTGTCTGGAAATTTGTTTGCTGCACACAATTGGAAATCTTTCAAGGAATATTTGGACGCTGTTGCCTCCACCAAACACCGCGATTGTCCGGCAAGCTCGTCGCAGTCGAGCTGAAAAATTGTCGCATCCTGCGAACCATCTTCTCTTGCGCTTGGCGTTTGATGAATGACAGACTGCCGTCAAGTGGTTGCGTCGGGCGATTCGTCTGCAGCAAATCTCTAGCACCCGTTTAATACTTCTGTGCCGATTTCGTCCAACTCGTCACTCAGGATGCCCATCGCCAAAGCAGGCGTCTTGATTCACCAGATACTAGTTCGTCAACGAAAGACACTCATTAGCCTCGCGACGAAGCGAAGCAGTGTCAAGCGGGTTTTCGAAGCACCCGACGCGATGCGCTTTCCCCACGGAAACTTTGCTTTCGTGTGGCTGCCGATGAGGGACAATGAACCCTCTCTTTCGACTTGAGCCTGTGCCTCGCGGATGCAGCGTAGTTGGCGCAGAGCACGCGTACACTCTGCGCATTTGAACATATGGAGATACTTTGGATCCCTCAGGTCAAGCTGTTCCGGCGTCTCTACAAAGCGCCTGAGCAGATCCGGGTCGAGACATCCGACACGCTGAGGGTTGGGATAATGCTCGATTACATACTCCTGCAATGTGTCGAACAGGCGCGTGTCATTTTCGTCATCTCGTGCAGTTCGATAAATCTCGTTCACGTGGCGCCTACCCTGCTGTCCGGCACGAAGGGCCCGATCTTCGTACCACAATTTCCTCAAAGTCCAAGCCTCTTACGAAGTTTCCGCATCTGGCGTCCGCAAAGCTTGCGCGTGGCCTCTTTTGATCTCGACATGATCTCGGCGACCTCTCTCCATTGCCTGCGCGAGCCATATCGCAAGAGCATAGCGCAACGGAGCTCCGTCGGAGCATCGCTCAGAAGCGCATCGAGGTCAAGTTTGGCCTCAACGGACGCAAATGAACAATCAACCGACGGCAACAGCCATTCGATATCCGTTGCTGTGCCCCTGCAGTCAAGCATGCGACTGCTGCGCTGCCGACGCCGTATTTCATTTCGATAAAACCGCATGAGGATCAGACGCACCTCTTCGACACCGATAGGAGCCCGTTCCGCCAAATACTCCGCAGTCTGTCGGATTGCAAGTTCCATCATCTCCGAAGCTAGATGTTCATCGCCCAGATGGGTTCGGGCTGCTTCTCGCGCCTTCTCGAGCTCCATTCCGATCGCAGTTCGCAGAATCGGCGCGATCCAGCTTTCCTCGGGTGTGAATGCTATGACCCAGCAAAGGTCCGATGGGGAAGGTGAAGTCATATGCTCACTCGCTTAAGAAGTCCTCAGATGATCTGGCACCAATCGAACTCGACTGCGTGTGCCGGCATATTGACGTGAAGCGTCCCACTTTCCCACAAATATCGCCCGGATTTGCTCATTGACATGTCCGGATTCGCCGTGCTCGGCGGCTTTATAGGTAGGAGGCGATGTGCTCGCCCGGATACGAAGTTCCCCACGAGGTCGACATGACAAATCAGTTCCGGAGTCACGCCGAGTCCCAGCCCTGGAGTGCTGAAGCCAAGGCGCTGGTGACCCAAGCCAAAGTTCTTTCGGGCAATAAGCTCGAACAACTAGTGCTTCGTCTTCAGCGCCACAGCGGGCGATCTCAAGAATCGTGTTGGCGTTTCGTCATTCAACACGGGATCAAGAGCCAGGTAGGCAACCGGCGCTGGACTGAGGAAGAGATTGAGGCCGTTCGCGAGGAACTCGTTAAGTGCTCAGTCGAAGAGATCGCCCGCAGGATCGGGCGGACGGCGCGATCCGTTCGCAGCATGCTCCAAAGAAATCAGCTCCTCGTCAGAGAGATCCGCTGTGACCTCTTCTCTGTAGAGAGCCTCGCGCGGGCCCTGCATATACGAAAGAGCGAGGTCCTTTTGTGGATCGAGAAAGGTTGGTTGCTGGCAACCGTCCGCGCACGAGCAAAAAGGCGTTCGTACAGCATCGCGCCCGAGTCGCTCGCCCGGATGTACAAGCAGCACCTCACCGACCTGCTCAAGAGAGGCATTCCCAATCAATCCCTTTTTGAAGCCTATGTCCAGTACGTTCATTCCTCCAAGCATACGGTTGGCGAACAACTTCTTGAAGTCCGTCGGCATAAGCGCGAGCGCGCCGCATTTGCGGCCCAACAGAAGGGACAACAAGAACTGGTCCAGGACGGGGATGAAGATGACGAATATCTGGAAGAGAACCACCTTGGCTCTGATGACGATGAGGCCATCCGCGAGATCCGAGCAGTCACCTGTGGCTCACCTTTCGAGCCGTAGCGGATTTGGACCGCAGGGTTTCGCCCTAGGTGAGATCGTCAGTGCGGTGCTTGTGTGCATCTTATTCGCGATGGCAGTCACATTTACCGGCTACATCGCTTACTGTGTCATTGAACGAAATTCGCATGGCCTCTTTAATGACCCGGTTTGGCACGAGCCGCCGGACAGCTGGAATCTTTGATCGCGTTCTCCGACCTCTTTCAAGAAATTCATGGGACATGTCGGATAAAGCGATAAAGCTGCCGCTGGACTCGTGAGGGCGACCAAGCTCAGCCGGTAAACGTAATTTATTGAATCTTAAGAGCTTCCGATGAATCGAAGAAAACACCTGCCGTTGCGAATGGAGGGCGGATGAAAGAGATCGGCGCCAGGCTCCGAGCAGTCAGGCAAAAATGGGGACTCACCCTCCGCGAAGTTGAAGAAAGAAGCGCAAAACTCGCGCAGAAATGGGGAAAGGATTCCTTTCGAATTTCGGCAAGTTGGCTGGACCGCGTCGAGCGGGAAGGCCGAGGACTGTCCTTTCAAAAGTTCATCGTTCTTGCAGTCATCTACAGCATTTCGCCTGAGCAACTGCTTACGTATTGCCCCTCACCGGCCACTGAGTCACAGTCCTCTGAATATCCCTCGGGCCCTAATACCACACTTCTTTTGACCAAGGGACCACTCGAGGATCACGCGCGCCTGTGGCTTCCCGACAGCGCGGCCGTTGATCCCGTGCCGGACGATACGACACTCCTTTCTCAGGAGAACCATCTGCCCAAGCACTACCGCCGAGGTGTCATCGGGCAGCTGGATAAGACTCTCGACCCAATGATCAGGCCGGGGTCCATCGTCCTGATCAATACGCAACGCCGCGCAATTGCACCTCGGAGCGAATGGACTAACGAGTTCGATCGCCCGATTTACTTTCTCCTCAGCCATGCTGGCTACGTCTGTGGATGGTGCGAACTTGACAAGAATGCCGAATGGCTCACTCTGGTTCCACATCCTCTTTCGTATGCAACCGCTCAACGTTGGAGATACCGCAAAGAGATCGAGGTCATAGGCCGCGTTGCGGCCGTGCTTCTGCGTCTGGATGACTCTTCTGCTGTTGCGTAGGGTTCGAAAGCCGTGAGACCGTGCCAGGAAGTTCGAAAGGCGCAAACAACGAAACAGCTCCGTGCTGTCGACTCTCAGCGTTCACTGCTCAGAGTGCCCTTCGCAGATCGGGGAGCATCGGAAGGTCTCCCTGCTCATAGAGAGCCAGTAGGCGTCGCGTCATCAGATAGTATGCCGCCACTGCAGGCTGGGCATACATGGCGAAGGCGCTCTTCAATTTTCCGGTTCTGTTAGCGCCGTTGAGTCTATCTACATTCCACTCGATCTCTCGCGCGCTCAGACGCAGCTGTTCGGCGACAACGAGAGCGTCCGGATACCATTGCTGGACGTAGAATGCGAGTTCGATGAGGACCTCACAATTGGCCTTCAGTACCTCGAGCCCTTGAAGGCCTCCGATGAGCTCCCAAATTCGCTCTGAATCAAGAGCTGCGCTCCCATCGTCCCTTCTCCTTTGCCCAGATTCATCAATGATGTCCAGTGCAACCTCCGCGACGGAGTTGTGGTTCACGACTTGTAGGCGTTTCAGCAGATGCTCCCAATCTGTTCCGGAGGCTCTGCGACCTCTGCGGTACGAACGCACCGCGATAGCAGCCATACTTACAAGAAAGGCTGCAATGGAAACGGCGAAGACGACCGTGCGGCTGTCCCCCATCACTTCCTCACCCGAATGCTCTCAAGCTTAGAATCGGCCATGCTATTCAACTGGATGAGTTGGGAAAGCAAACGCTTCGGCATCTTTCGCGCCGCGGGCGCTTCCCGCCAGAGCATGAAAGCCCAGTAGAAAACGCAAATGAGATAAGTGCTCATCCGCACCTGAGAGAGAGCGGTGTAAACCTGCAGGTTACGGCCGACTCCGTAGTAGCTGTGCCCAGCTTCGACCAGGACGTCAACCATCGAATAGAAGCCGAGCCCTTGGGATATTCGCGCGACATGAGTTTTCCAAGGCAAGCCCGCTTTCACCGACAGTGCAATCATCCCGACAAACAGTTCTGTCATCAATGCGGACGAGAACAGACTGCCCTTGATCACGACGACCTGAATCCAGAGCCTAGCGCGGGGAGCCGCTAGCCAGGTAAGCCCAGCAGCTACCGCGACTGCCGCAACACCAAGTCGTTTGAGTGCCGCTCGCGTGTCAGGCGCCCAGGTGCCCAGGGGACGGAATGTGAGCGAATACATTTCGTAAACGACGGAGATCTGCAACAGCATGTCGAGTATCCCAAGGGACCAAAATGTATAAAAATAGTTGGCCTTGGTTCCCATACGCTGTACGAGATAGAGGACGACAGTTCTTAGGACATTCGCAAGAATGAATGCCGTAAAAATTGGAAATTGTCTAAAGCGGTAGCGTATCAGCAGAACGAAAAGAAGAATGAGGTGGGCTCCGAAGCCAGCCGCCCAGAACAGAAGATCGAGACCGTTTAGGTGCATCACTCCCCTCCGTCTGGCGGCCACTGCGGAACGACTTGAATTGGATTCTACGCCAGACCGAGAACAGAAAGGATGATGCGCACAATGCTGGGCTCTATCGGTTCGGGATCCGTACCGGTGATCCCATTTGGGGTCACAGTCGAGGAAGACGATGTAGTGGAGTTGGTGGCTTGACCGGGACCTGCGGCGAATACCCGATCAGCAGGGCCGGCCAGCACCACAAGCAATGTGAGGAAAGCCAATTTTCGAGCAGTACGCTTGCACATGGGGAGTCTCCTTTTCGAGCGCAAATGTGCGCTGGGCGGAGACTAGAGACTGCTCGGGCCGAATCCCACGCAATCCGAGAGTGAGTCGCGCATAAGCAACGCCGGGATCTCTCGTGTGTGCGCCTAGTTCCTCTTGTCACTGAGAAATGGTCGCGCCTTGGTGAAGCTCTGAGGGTCAAGCAGATCTCTAATAGCGTTTCGGACAAGCAAGAGATTTTGTTCCTTCATTAACAATTCGCCATCAAAGCGCAGAAATCTGCCCGTGAGACAGCGCTCGACGAATCCCGAAAGATGTGAGGTGTCGTCTTCACGTCCTCGCATGCGGCCTAGGGGTAGGCGCTTCGATTCGCACATAGCAGAACGCCGACTGAAGGGGGCCTTTTCGAGGGACCGAGGGAACTGATCAGCCCGGCGGAATGAAATCGTATGTATTCCACATCACCGACGTCTTCTGGTCTTCCACTCCATGGGGAAGAGCGCGGAGACCAATTCTCACCAATTGAACTATCCCCCGCCTCATCTCGATGCCTTGAGAGGTAGGGGATTCTTTTTCACGGTAGTTGATACAGGTCATTGTGTGATCGGACTCTCCTGCCCTGTGACAACTTCGGCCGATACTAAGTTTGCTCCTCTCAGGTCCGCGTTCTTCAAGTCTGCACGCTGTAAGAGAGCCGAATATCGGTTGGCAGCCGCGAGATTCGCCTCCTGGAAGGTCTGTCCCTCTTAGATTTGTCAATGCGAGATCGGCCTTCGCAAAGTTACAACGGCGAAGCTTTGCATTACGAAAATCGCCGTGCAAGAGGTCGGCGGTGAACGGTCCTCCTTCCATCAAATACTCAGAGGTGAAATCGAGACTCGACAGATTCGTGGCTATCATATGTTTGCCGCTCAGACTCGGAACTCGTTTCTGGGCAGCTGCCCTCATCAGTTCGAGTTCGACTTCTGCGCGCCCGAGATGTCCCGCCCTTCGCTTTCGGTCCGACTTCGCTTTTGGTTTATTCGGCATCTCGAAATCCCTTCCCGGCGGGAAGAACACGACACAACGAGGATATCGAATCTTGGTGAACCAACCAGAGATGCACACAGGAAGTCGCTCATTGATCTCATGCGATGAGCTCTGTCCCGAGGAGCCGGCCCGACCTGACGCGGCGCTGAAGAGTGCCATTTCGCGCACTGACGATTGCCCGGACAAAAGAATCAGGTCATTGACCCGCCTTAACCGCCGAGAGTCACCTTGATCACCGAGGCGCAACCTTTGTGAGCCAGATCGAAGCTACGTCGACCAGTGAGTCCGCCTCACCATATTTCCGATCGCGGCAGTCATAGATCACGTCGTTGCCCGTCTGAACGCGAGCCAGTGTGAACGCGTTCTTAAGGTCGCGGCTGTTGTCGAACATGAGCGTCATGTCCGCTGCTGAAGCGGCGAGACGAATCGCCTCGCGAGTGCGCGGAAAGCGCTTGATTAACTTATCCTGCGGCACATCGTGTCCGCCTTGCTGCCGGCGCGTGGCAACGCGCAGGACGGACAAAGCGGCAGTCGCCAACCCGACAAAGAGAAGCGCCACCGAGTATCCCGCCTTCTGAAGGGTTTCGATGAGTTCTTGTTTCGATTGGTATGTACCGTCTTCGTGCTTGACAAGGTAGGAGAAAACAGTCTCGAAGGCAAAAGGCATCCGTTCGGCCATGATTAGTCCCATGAACAACTGGACGCCCTCCTGCGAAAGCCTCTGCCAGCGGTCATCCTTGTCACGAAGCGCAGTGGCCCAGGCGGGGAGAGCAGGAGGGTTTCCCTTCGGAGCTCGAAGTATAGAGAGGGTGAGACGGTCTGCATTGATTAGCGGAATTTGGAGTACATCGGCAAGCTTGTCGTACCAGAAAGTCGATTTGCCGCTTCCGTTATGGCCGGCGAGAACGATTGCCAGGGGTTTCTCGCCCGCAATCGTGCGCAGGAGATCGGTGGCATCGGGAGGCTGGGAGCGCTGGGTCGCCATTACAGGGTCTTAGTGCGAAGAGCCTTGAATTGCCCATTCACAAACCGACCAAGAGATTTTTTGCCGTTTTTATCTTCTCGAACAATCTTCGTGACGTCTTGGGGGTAGACCGAATAAGCATAGACTTGTTTGCCTGTACGGCTTCGAAAAATCACAGTTCGCTGAATCCCCGGCTTCCGAGTCGCCTTGGCTATACCGCGAATCAGTGAGCCACTCGTTTCCTTGTCAGAGAGCTTCGCCCGCGAACGCGCTGGGCCAACTCGGACGACAATTAAGTCACGTCGCGGCGTGGGAACTCGCTGTTCCTTTGAATCCTCGGACGCAGAACGGCGGTCGAGGGAGGTCTTCCTGACAGGACTCATGCTCAAACGCCTTTCCATGCCGGATCGAACTTGGCTAGCTCATCCATTCACCATCAGTATAACCACAATGAATTCTCCAGATCGTCGTGCTTATTACGAACTCAGGCTCGGCGAGCACTCACCACACTACCAGTCTTTAAAGAATCCGTAACAGGAACCCCGATTTAGATAAGGCGACTGATTTGGGCCGCCAATCAAGATCCGCGGAGCTCGATCACTTTTGTCCGCCTGGGACGGGCCTCTGAACAGGTCAGAAATGCCGCTAAAATATGGACGGAGACGAATGGGCAAGACTAAACGCACGCCCAAGTGGAGAGAGAATGATCCGAGGTCTGGGAATTGACATCGTCGAAGTTGATGAGCTGCGCCGTCAGATCGAAGATATCGCTGGATTTCTTGAAGAGGTCTTCACAGTTGAAGAAATCGAGTGCTGCAAAGCGCGCCCGAACCCGTATGAATGCTTTGCTGCGCGTTTCGCGGCAAAGGAGGCCGTGATGAAAGCGTTTGGCAGCGGCTGGACTGAAGAGGTTGACTTTCTAAAGATATCCATTCACAGTGATGGCGATTCCGTACCCCTAGTAAAGCTAGAGCCAAACTTGCAGAACCTGTTGGCTCAGTATTCCGCGTCTTCCCTCAAGTTGAGCATGACACACACGCCGAACTACGCCTGCGCGGTGGTGGTCCTAGACGAGTAATTGCGCAGTTTCGCTTCGATCTCCGAATTCGATGATCTCTTTGCATTCGTCCAGAAGATTTCGGACATCCTCGCGGCCCCACTTTTTCGATTTGAGATCGAGCTCAGCCATGGTCGCATGGCAAACCAAAAAGCCCGGAGTGAGTCCCGATTCTTCCGCCACAAAGGCGAGCAGTTGTCCCAAGCCAATCAAGTTTCCTAAAGCTTTCGAGACATAATACTGAGATCGATAGACGGCGGTAAGAGAAACAACCCCGCCCTTATGCAACTTGAAACTGAGATGCGCCAGGCATGGCTGTCCGATACCCATTCCCGCATCCGTTTCTGGGTTGTACAGAGAAACTTCCTCCTCCAGGATCGTATCTAATACATCCGCTTCATAAGAGGCTCTCATCCTGACAGATCCGCGCGCATTTGCACGGAGCTTTTCGACCAAGCGCTCGATGCGGCCAAAGGTGCCTGACTTCATTTTGACCTTATCGGCGAAGAGCCTTCCCGCGTAGGTTCCCCAACCTGATTTTGTAATTTCGTAGCTCAGCGGGAATTCCTCATAAACTGCCTTGGCACCGCCATCCCGATAAAACCCGCCTGGAAAGATTGTGTTCGCCACTGTGATGACTGGCAAGGCTCCTCTTTCCCGCAAAAACGCATCGACGACATTGCATACCTTCTCGGCGGAATTGGAGAGCGCAACCGGATGTCGGACACCTACGACAAGGTTAAACAACGAGAGATCGGGGGATTTAAGAAGAGCTTCGGCTGAGGCCATCCAAGCCTCAACGGATGTTTCCCGTTCGATAGGGTGAATCAACGCTGCTTCAAGCACGGTACACTCCTAAAAACAAGGTTCTTGGCTCGATGTAACTTCTGAGAACGTATCCATAGCCGTCTTCTCCCCATTTCGGTCCCCATGAATTGCGAATAAGAAAGCCTAGCTCACCGACTGCGGAAAACAGCCCGACCGCAAGGACGGCGTGGGTCGCAACGACGTTGACATCGCCATCAGCATTCAAAACCGTCGAAGAGGTGAGGGAGTAGAACGCCGCTGACAACGCAAGGCCGAGTATTACCGGCCAGCCGTTCCGAATCGCACTTTCGGCTTCGGTCAGGTCGAGCAACTGATCTCCTCGATGCCGCAGAACTCCCGACACGGCCGAGGGTGGCTTGTATTGCGACAGATCTGCGGGCAAAACCGGAAGGTAAGGCCATGCGTATTCTGCTGGCTGACCGTCAATTTCGAGCGCATCTAACATCGCCGATCCGCTTGTCCCGGAATGCGGATCAAAGGACGGCATTCTTTGACACGCCGAGTAGTGGGCATATTCGACGCTGAGTTGTGAAGCGGGTCTCGTGTGCACAAGTGCATGCGCGTCGGACGCAGCGAAAGCAAGGCAAGTTTGCCTTTGCCCTTGATCTCGCACGGAGCCGAACGCATTTCGCATGTCAACTTG
>JAJPKO010000062.1 GCA_021323655.1 Acidobacteriaceae bacterium | reverse complement strand
TTGTTTGCGCTTAGTTTTATTTTATCAAGTGGAGGGGAAATTCCCGGCACGGGTTTCTGCTTTGGAATGAGTGGGTTAGCCCGGGTGGGGGCTTGACACGGGTTTCCGGCACCCGGTGCCTGGGTTGGATCCCGGCCTTTCCCGCCCTTCATCCGCCGATGTGCACCATGCTTCGGGAAGGTTTGAGGAAATCAGGCTCGCCGATGTGATGGCGGGCCTCTTTCTTTTCGATCGTGCTGCGGATGTAGGCGGCCATCTCTTCGTCTGTGGCGCCGCGCTGCATTCTGGCGTATAGGTCGTGGTCGAACTGTGAGAAGAGGCAGGTGCGGATTTTTCCGTCGGAGGTGAGGCGGACGCGGCTGCAGTGTCCGCAGAAGGCCTGAGAGACGGGGGCGATGATGCCGATTTCTCCAATGCCGTCATCGAACGTGTAGCGCCTGGCGGTCTCACTCGGCGTGTTGGCGGAGAGAGGGACCAGTGGGCGGAATGTGCTGAGGCGTTCGGTGAGTTCGTTGAGAGGGATGACCACTTCCGGTGTCCAGAGGCGGTCTTCTTCCAGCGGCATGAATTCGATGAAGCGGACGATGACGCCTTCGTCGCGGGCAAATTTTGCGAAAGGGACAATCTGGTCGTCGTTGAATCCGCGAAGGAGGACGCAGTTGACTTTGACTGGGCCGAGTCCTGCGCGCTGCGCGGCGCGGATGCCGGCAAGGACCTTGTGAAAGCTGCCGGGGACGCGGGTGATGCGGGCGAAGATGTCCGGGTCTATCGCGTCCATGCTGACGGTGACGCGGCTGAGGCCGGCACCCTTGAGGGGCTGCGCCATTTCTTCGAGCAGATGGCCGTTGGTGGTGAGGGCCAGGTCGAGGGGCGCGCCATCGGTGGTGCGCAGCTTTGCCAGTTCGTGAATGAGTGAGGGGAGGTCGCGGCGCAGCAGAGGTTCTCCGCCGGTGAGACGGACCTTTTCAATGCCGAGGGTGACGAAGACGCCCACGATGCGGAGGTAATCGTTGAGCGGAAGCTCGGAGTACTGGGCGCCGTCGTTGCCGGTGCGGCAGTAGATGCATTTGTAGTTGCAGCGGTCGGTAACGGAGACGCGCAGGTCGGTGATGGCGCGGCCGTACTTGTCGGTCAGGCGCGAGGCTATGCCGGGGGTGGTAAGGGTAGACACTGCTGTATCTACTGTATTGGATACGCTGGGTGGAAGTCAGGTGCGGGAGATTTTCGTCCATCACTTCTGCACACCCTGCGTGCGTATTGTGAAATCCATATTTAGCGTGCCTTCGGCTTCGCCAGCATGGGGACACCGGCGCGGATGACGAGCGATGCTCCGAAGCAGATGATGACGCACTTGGTGAGCAGCCACGCGTTGTAGCGCCACGCCAGGACGGCAAAGCATACCGTCATGCCGACGTTGTAGCTTTCGGCGAGGATGGCGGTGATCCACTGCGGCTTTGCCGGGGCCGCGGGCACTTTTGCGCGCAGGGCCCACCAGAGGCGCGGCACACGCTGTTTGTAGGCGAGGTAGGCTTCTCCCTGCTGTGACGCGAGATACGACTCTTCGGCGAGAATGAGACGGAAATAGAAGATGAGCTGCGCGGCCAAGAAAAAGATGGCCCCGGTGATGGGCATGAGGACCGCAATCGCGAGCGAGAAGAGGGTACTGCCCAGGTACAGAGGGTTGCGGACGTGACGGTAAGGGCCAGCGGCGACTACGGATGCACCGCTGAGTGCGGAATCATGAACGATGCCAGCGCCGAGATATGCCGTGCCCCAGACGCGAAGGAACGTTCCTTTAAGGGCCAGCCAGATGGCAAGCAGCGTGACCAGAATGGTCGCATTGCCGAGGGAGAGCCAGTGCGCGCTGGCAAGCGCTCCGGAAAGCTCAAGCCAGGTGGTGGAGACGGCGGAGGAGCCGCGCAGCCATTTCTCCCACGGCGCCCAGAAGCCCAGCACGTAGATGAGCGCGAGAACCAGGATGCGGTAACGGAATTCAAACGATGTGGCTTTCATGCGTACTATGGGGCCTCGTAGTGGGACGGGTCATTCGAGCGCGGCGCGCAGCCTTCCTTTTGCCGCCTTCAGGCGGGCCTCGGCTTCTTCACGGGAGATGCGGAGCTTGTGCATCACGATGGCGGTCTTGACTGAGCCGGCTTTTTTCAGCAAGGCCGAGGCCTCATCGTAGGAAGCATCGGTGAGGGCGACAATGATGCGCGTGGCCCGGTCCGTCAGCTTTACGTTGGTGGGCTGCACGTTGACCATCAGGTTTCCATACACGTAGCCAAGGCGCACCAGTGATGCGGTGGAAATCATGTTGAGGACGAGCTTGGTGGCAGTGCCCGCCTTCATGCGGGTAGACCCGGTGACGACTTCGGGCCCGACGGCGGGAGTAATGGCGATGTCCGCATACTTTTCAAGCTGGGAGCCGGGGGCGCAGCTGAGGCCGATGGTGGCAGCGCCCAGGCTGCGGGCGTGTTTGATGCCGCCCAGCACATACGGCGTGCGTCCGCTGGCGGCAATGCCGACGAGGACGTCTTTCGCGCTGAAGCCTTGGGCGGCCAGGTCCTTTGCGCCCTGCTCGGCATCATCTTCGGCGCGCTCCACGGAGCGGCGCAGGGCTACATCTCCGCCCGCGATGATGCCCTGCACCAGCTCAGGCGGCGTGTTATAGGTAGGCGGGCACTCGGAGGCGTCGAGTACGCCGAGCCGGCCCGATGTTCCTGCTCCCAGATAAAAAAGCCGCCCGCCTTTGTCCATGCGGTCTACGATCGTGTCTACGGCCCTAGCGACATTCGGGAGTTCCCGGCCCACGGCATCGAGCACTTCGCGGTCGGCGGCGTGCATGGTCTGGACGAGCTCGAGCGTAGCGAGCTGATCAAGGTTGGCGGTCGCGGGATTGCGCGATTCGGTGAGGAGTTGCTCAAGTTGCAGTTCTGTCTCCGGCATGCATGAAAATCATAGCGTCAGCGGGCCGGGTGTGTCGTGTCATCCTAGGGGATATGGCGTCTTCGGCTTCGAATTCGGCTGCCCGTCCGCATTATCTTGCGGACAGCACGGTCTTCCAGTGGAAGAACCAGACGCTGCGGGCGGACCTGGTACTGACATTGCCGGTGGCCCTGTGCCTGGGGATCGGCGTAGCCGTGGGCCATCCGGTTGCCGGCATGATTGCAGCCGGCGGCGCGGTGAACACGGGCTTTGGACAAAAGCACTCTATTGATGATTCCTATCTGGTGCCCATGATTTTTGTGACTCTGGGCATGGCCTTTTCTGGATTTTTCGGCGTGCTCATTGGTCACGAGAATCTGCTGCTGGTGGCGATGGCGGCGCTGTGGGGCTTTGGCTATGGAATGCTTTCCG
This sequence comes from Acidobacteriaceae bacterium, assembly GCA_021323655.1. Taxonomy (GTDB): domain Bacteria; phylum Acidobacteriota; class Terriglobia; order Terriglobales; family Acidobacteriaceae; genus Pseudacidobacterium. The sequence continues at coordinate 107,485 of JAJPKO010000062.1, read as the reverse complement.
GGTGGCCTGAAGGGTACGGGTGGGTGGGCCAGCAATGCGTGATTACGTTTCTGGTGGCGTCCGCATACCCCGCACCGTTGCAGGCCGCTGTCGATCGCGGGCTGCTGCTGTTTGCAGGCGGGGCGCTGCAGCTTGTGCTTTCATCGCTGCTGCTGCGGATCTTCAGGGAACTGCGTGGACGGCTGTTTGAGCTCGCCTATCATCTGTATCAGGAGCAACAGGCGCTGCGCGCCGCTGTGCTGGAAACAGCGGGCTCGGTCCTGCGGCGGAAGTTCCTGAACTCGGCCATCCCTTACTCGCTGCGTCTGGCGGCCACGCTTGCGTTTTCGACGGAAATCTATCGCAGGTTGCATTATCCCAGCGGATACTGGATTCCGATGACGGCCATGCTGGTGCTGAAGCCGGGGCTGACGGACACGGTGGGCCGCGCCATTGCCCGCATGCTGGGCACCATGTGCGGGGCGATCGCGGTGAGTTTTCTGCTGGTGGTGGTGCATCCCACAAACGCTGTTCTGGCCCTGGGCACAACGGTTTTCGCGTGGCTTGCGTACGGTCTTCTCAACGTAAACTATGCTCTCTTTACTGCTGCGATTACTGGCTATATTGTGCTTCTTCTTTCGCTGAACAGAGTACCGGGACCCGAGATTGCCGAGCACCGCACCATCTGCACGGCGCTGGGTGGTGTTATTGCGCTTTGCGCGCGTCTGGTTGTGATTTCCTGGAGGCGGCGCCGCTCAAACCGAATGGCCACGCGATGATAGAAATGAGGTCTGAATACAAAAATCTTCAATCTGAAGGGCCGGGCTTCTCCATCCGCTTTTCCGACAACCGCTCCCTCGCTCTATACTAGAAGCATGTCCATTGTGCGCAACATCGCGGCCATCAGCAAGGGAATGAGCATCACCTTCAAGGAGATGTTCCAGCCGACCGAGGTAGAGAACTACCCTGACGGCCCCGGCCCCACACGCGGCGCCGTTCTGCAGGACCGCTTCCGCGGTGCGCACGTGCTTCAGCGCGATGAAAATGGCCTGGAAAAGTGCGTCGCCTGCTTTCTCTGCGCCGCGGCCTGCCCCTCGAACTGCATCTATATTGAAGCCGCCGAGAACACGGCCGAGAACCGCATCTCCAGCTCCGAGCGTTACGCGAAGGTCTACAACATTGACTACAACCGCTGCATCTTCTGCGGATACTGCGTCGAAGCCTGCCCCACCGATGCCATCACCCACGGACACGGCTTTGAGCTGGCCAGCCTGAACGCGACGAACCTCGTCATGCGCAAAGAGGACATGCTCGTGCCCGCCGTCGGCATGCCCGGCGAACTCGCCGCGCATTCGGATTCAGTTAAGTAAAAGCAAGCCCATCAGGAAAAAAATTCAGAAGTGCATTTCCAGTTCCTTCTGGAGTGCCATGAATCTGTCAGAATCACAGCCCACGTGCCCCAGCAGATAAGCGCATATCTTTTGCGAGTCCGCATAGCACCGCTTCGCCTGCTTCTGATTGATTCGCACGTATCCATGTTCCAGGTAGGATCGGTTACGCATTTCGGACAGCTTTTTGAGAGAATTACAAATTTCCTCCGGTCTGCTGAGATTTTTAGCGTCTTCAAAACGTTTCAGACCTGCCCAGAAAGATAATGGTGATGTTTTCTCCTGCAGTCCCTCTCCTGAAGGCTGTCCGCCACTCGGTGGATCGGGATCAGGTCTCGATGGGTGGACGCCAATCGAAAACAGGCACATTTGCGAGGCGCACTCAGCAGCACGATAAGAGCGCAGGACAGCGTCTGTGTAGCGTCCTTCCGTAAGGCGTCTTTGGGCGTTGGCCAATGCATCTGCCACAAGGAGAACGCCAGTATTCTGAATTTCATCCAGAAATTTTGGATCCGCAAAGTTGCTGGAAAACCTTCGCGGGTCTCGTATGGCACCAATGAAATCATTCATGCTCTTTACGAGGCTGGCCAGTCGAGCCACAGTCTCGGCCAGCGGTGCAAGCATTTCGTTGGTGGGTTTACATGCTTCAGGCTTGCGGGCGAGTTGGCTCAGGTTACTGGCAGAACCATAATCGAAGTCATCCCAGGAGGCGAGAGCACTGACTGCCTTGCGCACGAACCCCCACTCCGGACGATTATCGGGAAGATGCTCCGCCAGCCGCGACGCTACTTGGAGCTGACCTGACCGGGCCGTCTTGAGGACCTCTTCGGCCTTTGTGCGGTCGCGAATCTCTGATGCAACAAAGGTGGCGCACCAATCCGTTTTTTGAGATTGGGTATAAACGGGGACGACCCGTGTGTCCAGATATGTCATGGCAGCGTGAAAAAGAGAGGCCACCATCGGGTTCGTTCCTCCCGTGATGCCAACATAAACGTAATCGTAGCTGGCCTCTGCTATTTCAGAAATGATCTTGCGCATCAATGGCCAGGTCCTTTCAAAGTCAAAGGATGGGACTTGCCGAATTGGCTGCCACTGAATCTGGGAATCGGTGAGTTGGCTCTTTATTTCTTCCGCGAACTTCTTTGGATCCTTATCATCATTACCCTTTTCACCATGAAGCAAGTACACATGGAGGGTATGGTCTTCTGGCAACTGGTTCATCTGATTCAACACCTCGGAAATTGCAGCGGGAGCGCCACCTGTACTGGTTCCTACAGTAAAAACCGCAGCGAATTTCATTTTTTCTCCTCCCTCCATATAAGGGGTGCCGGGAAGCAGAATCCGTAATGGAGGGCCTTTGGCATTTCCGGCCGGGGCACCGGAAGCATTCGGCCATACCAGCTTCGCGGTCCGACGTCGTCCGTGCGAAAAACTGAACCAGGAGTCAGCATCAGCATGGTTCCCTTAAAGATGTTGGAAATAGCATTGCCCTGGAGCTTGGGATAGGTGACGTGGATCTGCCATTGCCCTATGGTCGGGTCCGTGGTTTCTGGAACGAAATGGCTGAGCGACACAAATGCATTGGCGTTGGCAACATCATCCAGCCACGGACATGGTTCTGCCTCTCCCACAATTTCAAATGCACCCAGGCCTGTTGAACTCTTCTTGCCAAACCCCGTGATGGCCAACGCATGAAAGCAGGCGACGAGCTGTGGGAGATATCGTCCGGTCCGGAAATATAGGCTCATCTCATGGAAACCACTTGCCAGAGTTGTGAGCTCCGTTTCAAAGAGCTGTCCATCGGCTGCGGTATCGCTGTCGCGATTGATAGATGTCTGGAGCCGGGAATAGGCGAAGTAGGGTTTGACGATTGGCTCTCCTTCCGGGTTGGTGCCCCTTTGGATAGAATCGCGAAACGATGCCTGTGAAACAAAAAAAGGCGGCTTGCGTTTCTTGCCGTCCTGTAGAAACTGAGGCACAACATGAAAGGGCAGTGGCAGGCAGTCTCCCGGAAAAGCATCGGAAAGCACGAAGGGCGGCTCGCCACCCGCATGAAATTCCTCCAGCATGGCCGCAAAGCTTTCGGGAAATAGCTCAAGCCAGCGCCAGCAAACCGCGCCAAAAAGCGAGTCGGCCCGCCAGGGAGTGGCCCAGGCAGCACGAGGACGGATGCGGAGTCGCCAGGTGTTCATTTCTTTGGTGTCGCGCCACCCAGAGTCACGTCCTTCAGCGCGTTTTTCTCTTCTTTGTAGTCGCGGATTCGAATGCGCCCCGACCCGCGGCTTCCTCCCGCGCCTAATGAATCAAATTCCTGGAGGACAGCGAGCGCATGCTTCAGGTTTTTGAGCATGGTGCGATCATCGTCTCCTTCTAACACCTTCAGCACCATCTCGCCGGCAAAGACTGCGCCTGCCGGAACGCGCTGCTGCGTCCGAGGGTTATTTGCGGTACCTCTGTCGCGGTTAATGGTGTTTTCTGTCTTTTCCTCGTAAACAGGGTTTTTCTTCCAATTCTCCCGGTACTCCTCTGTGAAGTGCGCGTCACGCACAATCAGCCGTGATGCTCCCGCGCCGGTATTTTTGTGCGCTCCAAAGACGGGACACACCGGGCAGGTACTCTCTCCACATTTACAGGGTTCACCTCTAACTCCCCTCCCATGTTCCCGTTCGAGAATGCTGCGCAATTTTCCTTTTATGCTTGAGCCAGGAAGGTAAGGCTCTCCGGTAATGGGATCCTTCAGGGCCGTCAGATTTGCGTCCACGCCCCCAATCTCCAGACCTCCGCCCGAACCACCGACCCGCAATCCATCCACGCACTCGATCTCAAATATCATCTTCCAGACATCCGTCCACCTTTTTCCCATATTCACCTCGTTCCGATTCCCTCAGAATTGCGCAATATGCAACCACAGCCTCAAAATGCGGCATGAAGCCCTGCAAGTAATCTTTTTCGGTTCTCACAGCATTTACATTCAAATCAATAAACTTCTTAAATGCTTCCGGTAGAGCATTGTTTCTTCGGCCCGCGCGGTCCGCAGCTACGGCTTTGAGTTTTCCAATTTCAACCTGAACCGCGCCAAACGGAGTCCCATACTTAAGCCGCTTTTGTTGATTTTGGGCATGCCCATAAAAAGCGCGAAGCTGATGGCGGGTCAGTCTGGCATCCTTGAAGCATTCGGCCAGGTCCTCAGCTTCTTTCTGGACCAGATCTGGCCGGGTATGGCCCTCGTCGGTAAAGAATTTCGGATACCCGGCGGCAAATACCTTTGCGCAGGGGCCATCTGCATTCCCCCCGCCCGGTTTGCCAGACCATTGTCCTTGTTGTCTCTGTCCACCACCGCCTTGCCGTTGAACCGGCCCCGAGGCTCTCTGCGGCTCTGTTCCGCGAAACCCAGCTTTTTGAAAAGCATCTCTCATGTCTGGCATCAGTCTTCTCCCTTTTTGCCGGCAACGAGCATTGCATACCGTGCAATAAAGTCTGCGTACTTCCAGTTGTATCCAGGGGTGAGAAATTCCTTCCTGAGCAGCTCTGCCGTTTCGCCGGAAGTATTGCGCGTGATCTGATAAAAGAGCAGCGCATGCCAGAGCAGGCCGCGCTCAGAGTTGCCGAGTTCCTGATCACTGGTTCCAGATGATGAACCTGCATTTTTCAGCGCGCGATACCGGTGATGCAGTTCCATCAGGTTATAGAGGAGCGCACTCCGGACCTGTCCCGCACCATGAAGCCGTGCCAGATTTCGTGCGCAGGAAAGCACTCGCGAGAAATCGGCGAACGGAATGGTAGCGCCCAAAGCGTGAATGCTGTCGCGCGTGACCTTGGCGCGGTGAATGGCTTCTTCGGCCTCTTCGGATTTGGTGAGGATGTGCTCTCGAGGACGAGCAAGTGCTACTCCTGCTGAAAAAGTCAGCTCGCCGTTCCGGATGGTCCGAAATTCCGCGCGATACTTTTCCGCGAAATCGAACACTGCATTCCAAGGCCCAATGAGAAACAGGTCATCCCCACCGCCGTAGACTGGATACAAGTCCGGGAATTCCCTCGCCAGCAGGGCACCTACTTTGGAGGAAAAAGCATCATTGAGCTGATTGCTAAGTTCTACAGTCTTCCGGGCATCTCCATTCTGATGGCGGAATTTCTCTCCGATGCGGTCTGCATCTATGCGCAAATAAGCAAGATAGCTGCGTCCGGGAGCGCGCTTTGCCAATTGATCGAAGGTCAGAAGGTTTCCGCCGTCCTGTGGCGCATGAGGAATGAGGCGAATGGGTATTCTGCCATTCCGGGCTGCCGTCCATCGTCTTCCCAGAAGCGCAATCGCCCCAGAATCCGACGGTGTCAGCCCGAAATCGCCGCGTCCTAAGAGACTTGCGCCGAGTTCCTGGTCATCTATGCATGCCTGGCAGAGGCGCTCATCCTGTCTTGCAACGGTTTCGCCTGTTGCTCCACAACCCTGACACTTTTCCGGGCTGGTAACGGTCCGAAAGAAACCATCTTTTGCCCAGCGTTGCCCGTCAATGAGTGCTCCCTGCAGAGGGGTGCGCTTACGCATGCGCATGGTCTCGGCCAGGCAGTTGACCGGTATCTTGCCATCATTGAATTCTGCTGCACCGAGGTGAAAAACCAATTCGCCGCGATAGGTATGCAGCAGGTCGCGGTCGAGGTCGCGTTGCAGAGAGGCAAGCCGTTCCCGCCAGTCATGGCACCTGCCTGCAAATACCAGAAAACGTCCGCCGGCAGAATAGAAGAGCCGCGCCTTCTCATTGCGAAAATGCGATTCAACCGCATCCGCGACAATCCGGGTTAAGGCCAATACGCGAAATGAACGTGCACGCAGACGCCGCGCCGCACCGCCCGCTCCTGGAGTGGGACGCAGAACAAACCGCTGTATTCCGGAAAAATCACCTTCAATGGCAAGGCCGTTGGATGGCCACTCAGCGTTCTCGTGCAAAGGTCTTTCTCGTGCAATTTATTGCGCTTCAACTATATGCAGCCGTAAATAACTTGGCAACAATATTTTTCTGACGCCTTTTTGTAGAGCTTTGAAAAGACCAGATGGATCTAAAATCCTACTCTTGGCTGGCTTTTTCTTATTTTGTAGCGCCGCACAGATTCCCTGACCAAAACCACCATTCCCACCGCCAAAACCTCCCTTGCCTGAAGACATCTCCACTTCACCCTCTTCCTGCCAGTACCATAGATAGATAGATAGAAGCAGCGGGTATCCCAGGTCTTGAAGAGACCTGGGTGATTGATGATTGAAAAGACAAAACATGGCCAATTTTTTCGACATCCTGAAAGAGCGCGTCATCGTCTACGACGGCGCCATGGGCACCAACATCCAGACCCACGCGCCTACCGTGGACGACTACTGGGGCAAGGAGGGCTGCAATGAGCTGCTCGTCCTCAGCCGTCCCGACATCATTCGCAGCATCCACGCCAGCTTTCTTGAGGTGGGCTGCGACGTTGTCGAGACCGACAGCTTTGGTTCTACGCGCATTGTCCTTGCCGAGTACGAGCTACAGGACAAGACCCGCGGGCTGAACATCGCCGCAGCAAAGCTGGCCAAAGAGGTCGCCCAGCAATTCTCTACCCCCGACAAGCCCCGTTTCGTCGCAGGCTCCATCGGCCCGACGACCAAGCTGCCCTCGCTCGGCCACATCACCTATGACGCCATGGCCGAAGCCTTCCGCGAGCAGGCCGAGGCCCTCATTGAAGGCGGCGTAGACATCCTGCTCATCGAAACCAGCCAGGACCTCCTCCAGGCCAAGATTGCGCTGGCCGCCTGCCAGGACGCGCTGCGCAAAATGGGCAAGGACCTGCCCATCCAGATGCAGGTCACCCTTGAAGCCACCGGGACGATGCTCCTCGGCTCAGAGATTGGCGCGGCCCTGGCCGTACTTGAGTGTTTTGACCCCACCATCATCGGCCTCAACTGCGCCACTGGTCCGGCTGAGATGAACGACGCTGTGCGCTTTCTCTGCCAGAACGCGACACGGCCTATCAGCGTGCTTCCCAATGCCGGACTCCCGCAGAACGAGGGCGGCCATGCTGTCTACAAGCTGACTCCGGAAGAACTCGCCGCCTATCACAAGCGCTTTGTCACTGAATACGGTGTGCAGGTCGTTGGTGGATGCTGCGGCACCACACCCGAGCACCTCAAGGCAGTAGTGAAGGCCGTCGAGCACGTCACTCCTGCTCCAAGAAACGTCAAGCCGCAGGCGGTTGTTGCCAGCGCTTTCACTGCCGTCCCGCTGGAAGTGGACGGCCAGCCGGTGATCGTCGCCGAAGAGATGAATACCACCACGCGCGTCGCGCATTTCCGTGACATGGTGCGTGCGGGCGACTACGACGGCATCCTCGCGCTGGCGAAAAAGCTGGCCGCTGAAGGCTCGCAGATGCTCGACCTCTGCTGCGCCATCGTCGGCGAAGACGAAAAAGGCTACATGAACGCGGTGCTGGAAAAGATCGCCACCCGCGTCACCGCGCCTATTGTTGTGGACTCGACCGAGGCCGACGTGATCGAAGAAGCGCTCAAGCGCATTCCCGGCAAGCCGGTCATCAACTCCGTCAATCTTGAGGATGGCGAAAAGCGCACCAGCAAGGTCCTCCCCATGGCGAAGCGTTACGGCGCGGCCGTCGTCGCCCTCACTATTGACGAAAACGGCATGGCCCTCACGGCAGACAAAAAAGTCGCGATTGCCAAGCGCATCTACGATCTTGCGACAAAGAAATACGGCCTGCGCGGCATTGACCTCATCTTTGATCCACTCACGCTGCCCATCTCCACCGGCCAGGAAGAGTACCGTACCGCCGGCATCGAGACGCTCGAGGCCGTCCGCCGCATCAAGCAGGAGCTGCCCGACGCCAAGACCATCCTTGGCGTCAGCAACATCAGCTTCGGCCTCAATACCTACGCGCGCCGCGTGCTCAACAGCGTTTTCTTAAAGGAGGCCGTAGACCGCGGACTCGACGCGGCCATCGTCAACTACTCGAAGATTTACCCGCTCTACAAAATTCCTGAGCGCGAAGTCGAGCTCGCCCGCAAGCTCATCTTCCACGATGGATCCGAAGGCGACCCTCTCCAGGTCTACATGGCCCACTTCAGCGGGCTGGACAAGAACGCCGCCGCCACGGAAGAGGTCGCGCTCGAATCGCTCAGCATTGAAGACCAGCTCAAGCAGCTGATCATTCGCGGTGAGCGCTCCATCGGCCAGGGCAGCAACAAACAAACGCTCGAAGAGGTGCTGGAAAAGGCCCTCGAAACCTACACGCCGCTCGACCTTATCAACACGGTTCTGCTCGATGGCATGAAGACCGTCGGCGACCTATTCGGCGCGCGCAAAATGCAGCTTCCCTCCGTCCTCGACTCAGCCGGGACCATGAAGGCCGCCGTCGCCTATCTTGAGCCGAAGATGGAAAAGATCGAAGGTTCGCAGAAGGGCACCATCGTGCTTGCGACCGTCAAAGGCGACGTCCACGATATCGGCAAAAACCTGGTGGACATCATCCTTTCCAACAACGGCTTCAAGGTGGTCAACATCGGCATCAAGCAGCCCGCTGACGCCATCATCAAGGCCGCGCAGGAGCACAGTGCCGACGCCATTGGCCTCAGCGGCCTGCTGGTCAAGTCCACCCTTGAGATGAAGTACGTCATCCAGGACCTCGAGCGCCTGGCCATGGAAACACCCGTCATCTGCGGCGGCGCCGCGCTCACGCGCAAGTACGTCGAAGACGACCTCCGCCGCGAATATTCCTCCGCCGTCTTCTATGCGGAAGACGCCTTCGCCGGACTGCACGTCATGACTGACCTTACCGGAGAAGACGAAGAATCTCGCCGCAAGCGCATCGAAGACGGCAAGACCGTCAAGGTCTTCACCAAAGTCAATGCCGCAGAGGAACCCGCCGCGCCAGCCGAGATCAGCACGACGCGCTCCTCCTGGGTTTCCGATGCGCCCGACATTCCAAGGCCCCCGTTTTACGGCGTGCGCGTCAAAAAAGACTTCGACCTCGACGAGGTCTTCAGCTACATCAATGAGACGGCGCTCTTCAAAAACCAGTGGCAGCTCAAGACCGCCTCAGCCACCGACTATATCCATCTGGTAGAAGAGAAATACCGCCCCATTCTTGAAGAGCTGAAGGCTGAGATCAAAGCCAAGGACTGGTTCCATCCCGGAATCGTTTATGGGTTTTTCCCCGCACAGGCCGACGGCAACGACCTCGTTGTCTACGAGCCCGCAGACCCGGCAACCGTCACGCCCAAAGAGCGGCTGCGCATCACCTTCCCGCGCCAGCGCGAGGGCCGCAGGCTCTCGGTGGCCGACTTCTTCCTGCCCAGGGAATCGGGCCGCTTTGACGTGGTCGGTTTTTCCGTCGTCACCATCGGCGACCGCGCCAGCCAGGTCACCAAAGAGCTGTTTGAGTCTGGCGATTTCACCCGCTATCTCTACGTCCACGGCCTTTCTGTCGAGACTGCCGAGGCCCTGGCCGAGCTCGCCCACAAGCTCATCCGCGAAGAGCTGGGCATTGCCGCCGAAGACGCTCCGCAGGTCAAAGACCTCTTCCATCAGAAATACCGCGGTTCCCGCTACTCGTTCGGATACCCTGCCTGCCCCAATCTCGAAGACCAGACCAAAATCTTCGAGTTGCTCGAGCCGGAAAAGAACATCGGCGTCCGCCTGACGGAAGGCTTCCACCTGGAACCGGAGCAAAGCACCAACGCCCTCATCGTCCACCACCCGCAGGCGAAATATTTCGTTGTGTAACCGATCCGAGTGAAACCGGGCACCTCCGAATCCAGTAGAATGCGCGGGTGCACCATCCTTTTGTGCAGCAAAAAGGCTGGGGAAACCACAACCGCTGACCCGCCGGTATCCGCGGCGGAAGGCCATATAAAGCCAACCTTCTTCTCTTGCCTCGCCCCTCTCGTCTTCTGGTATGCTCACCCAGTATGTCGCACCCCAGAATCCTGCATGTTTGTAGTCGTGACCTCATCCGCGAACTGCGCGATGAAATTCTCCGCCTTCAGGGATACCGTGTCACCTCCACCCTCTCCATCCCGGATGCGGAGGCGTTATTCGCGCAGGGCGCCTTCGATCTCGTCCTGGTAGATGTCGAAGGTGACGGCCGCATTCCTGCCGCCGAAAAGCTCTGCGAAGACATCCGCAAGATCAAACACGACCAGAAGATCGCCTTCGTCTGCAACTACCGGGTATCAAAATACAGCGACTGTCCCGACGAAATCATCCACAGCGAATTCAACCCGCAGGCGCTCGTTGAAGGAGTAAAGGACGCCCTCAGGCAGGAAAATTAATTGTTGCGACAACTATATGCCGGAAATCGGCCCTCCATTTGAAATAATAGAAACAGGAAGGCGAGCAGGCCTGCGGAAACCACAACCGTAAACCAGCCACCCCCCCAAAATTTGTCATCCTGAGGCCCGGCAACGTATGGTGCGCCGATCTGCAGGCTTTCACTATGACGCAGCAGCCTCGTAAACTAAGTCCCATGAATACTTTACGCGCAAAGTAGGGGCATCCCTAACCAGCAACCACACGGCGGACCCAGGGGTCCGCCGTTTTTATTTGGAGGAAAACCATGAGCAGTCAACAACAGTTCCTGCAAAAGGCCCATCAGGCGGCTGCATCCGCCGGACACATCTTTCCTGAGTTCGCCGCCTGTGAAGCGGCGCTGGAATCCGGCTGGGGGCTCTCCCATCTCGCTACTGAAGCCAACAACCTCTTCGGCCAGAAGCAGTCCCGCCCGCCCCTCCCTGGTACCCAGACCATCTCCCTGCCCACGCGTGAGTACCTCAACGGAGCATGGACCACGGTCCAGGCCAACTGGATCAAATTTCCTGATTGGCAGTCCAGCTTCGCCGAACGGATGAATCTGCTCCGGCGCCTCGCCTCGTCCTGCCCGCACTACGCCGCCGCCCTTGCCGCAACCACCGGAGAGGAATTCATTGAGCAAGTTTCACAGAGATGGTCTACGGACCCGCAGCGTGCAGCAAAAGTCCTCAACATCTACCACCAACACCGCCCGGTGTTTTGAAAGCGCGGGACCGGCCTGCAGGAAGGGCGCTTGTTACAATGAACCGCATTCAAACCACTGGAGTAATGCATGCGTTTCTTTGGAATGGCCGTCCTTCCTCTGGCATTTCTTTTGTCTGCTGCCGTACAAGCGCCGCCCACACAGCCAAAGGCCCCTGCGCCGCCTGCGCAGAGTGCCGGAGAAAAGACCCCTCCCGCCACTCCGCCTGCCGCGCACGTGCTCGAACCGGCTGACCTTGAGGCCTTCTTCGACGGAATCATTCCGCTCCAGCTTGAGCGCTCTGACATCGCCGGTGCCTCGGTCCTGGTCATGAAAGACGGCCAGGTACTTCTGCTCAAAGGCTACGGTTACGCTGACCTGAAGAAGAAGAAGCCCGTGGATCCGGAAACAACCATGTTCCGCATGGCATCCATCTCCAAGCTGTTTACCTGGACTGCCGTCATGCAGCTTGAGGAGCAGGGCAAGCTCGATCTCGATACTGATGTAAACAAATATCTGGATTTCCGGATCCACCCTGCTTTCGGAAAACCCATTACGCTCCGCAACCTCATGACCCACACAGGTGGCTTTGAGGAGTCCGACCGCGACCTGATCGTGGTCAACCCAAAGAAAGCACTCTCCACCCGTCAATATCTGATTGAAAACCAGCCCAGGCGCATCTACCCGCCAGGAGTCATCCCGGCCTACTCCAACTACGGCGTCGGCCTCGCCAGCTACATCGTCCAGCGCGTCAGCGGAGAGCCATTCGAGCAATATGTGCAGGAGCACATCTTCGCTCCGCTTGGCATGGCGCACTCGACCTTCTATCAGCCTGTGCCGAAAGAGCTTGGGCCCTTCGTATCCACCGGCTATCAGGAAAATACGGAGAAGCCTCCCGTTGGTTTTGAGTTCGTGCATCCCGCCGGAGCAGGCGCGCTTTCCTCCAGCGCGAGTGACATGGGCCGCTTCGCCATGGCCTTTCTCGACGGTGGCGAACTGAACGGACAGCGCATTCTCAAGCCTGAAACTGTTGCTTCCATGTGGACGCCGCAGTTCCGCGCCAGCGACCAGATGCCACCCATCTGCATGGGCTTCTATCAGGTATGGCGCAACGGCCTCCACTGGATCGGCCACGAAGGCGATCTCGTCGCCTTCCACAGCCTGTTCTTCATTGAACCCAGGCAGCGGCTCGTGCTCTTCCTTACCTATAACTCCGGCGGAGGAGCAAACAAGCCCCGCCCGGAAGTACTCGCCATGTTTTCTGACCGCTACTTTCCCAGCGACGCAAAGCAGACATTCGTCAGCCTGCCGCGCAATGAACTGGAGGAGATCGCCGGAACATACGTCACGACGCGCCGCGAAGACACCACCATCTTCCGCCCCGAAAACCTCTTCTCCCAGCACAAGGCGACAGTGAATAAAGATGGTGTCCTGCGCATTGCAGACAATACCGACCTGCGGGGCCACATCATCCAATGGAAGCCCATTGCAAAAGACCTCTGGCAGCAGATAGGCGGACAGCGCCGGCTTTTTGCCATTCGCGACGGTGAGGGAAAAATCGTGCGCCTCGCCTATGATTTTCCCGCAATTCAGGCGCAGCGCGTTCCCTGGTACCAGAATGCGGACTTTGTACTGGGCCTGGCCAAAGGCTCTCTCTGCGTGCTGCTCGCTGTGGTCATCGCCGCGCTCATTCGCCTCTGGCGCCGCATTTTTCTCCGCAAGCGCGGTCTTCCCGCGCCGCAGCCCGGGACCCGCTGGCTTCCCTTTTCCTCGAAGGCGGCCGCATGGACATGGTCTGTGCTTCTGCTGGGCCTCTGGCACTTCTTCCTCTCAGCAGACGATCTCATGCCCGCCACGTCTGCATGGGACAAGTACTTCTATCTGCTGAACGCGGTCACCATTCTGGCCGTGCTGTTCAGCATCTTCGCCATCATCTCCGCACTGCGCGTCTGGAAAATCGCGGACCTGCGCAGCATCACGAAGTGGAAATTCTCGCTCGTCGCGCTGGCCTGCCTTGTGCTCAGCGTGCTGGCCATCCAGTATCACCTGATTGGCTCGGCCACGCGGTTTTAGCATGATCTCAGGTTTGAATTTCGCAGAGGTAAGAAAATGAAATTGAAATCGCTTCTCCCAGCGCTGTTTGTCTCGCTGGCATGCGCATTTGGCCAATCATCGAACACGTTCACCAATCCATTGCTCGATGTTGGCCCCGATCCCTGGGTCGTGCAGTGGAAGGGCCACTACTACTACTCAAACTCCACCGGCAACAATCTCACCCTGCGCAAGACCGCCGACATTACTGACCTTCGCAACGCAGAAACAAGGGTCGTCTGGACGCCGGAACCAGGCCATCCATGGTCGCACGATATCTGGGCGCCCGAACTCCATCGCTGGGGCGGCAAGTGGTACATCTACTTTGCTGCTGATTCGGGAGACAATTCCACGCACCGCATCTATGTGGTCGAGAACAGCAGCGACGATCCCATCCAGGGCACATGGACGCTCAAAGGCAAAGTGGGTGATGCCACCAACAAGTGGGCCATTGATGCCACGACCTTCGAGCTGCGCGGCCAGCACTATCTCGTCTGGTCGGGCTGGAAGGGTGACACTGACGGCGAGCAGGACATCTTCATTGCGCACATGAGCAATCCCTGGACTGTGGATTCGCCGCGTACGCTCATCTCCCAGCCAACCTATGCGTGGGAGACGCATGGCGATCTGCCCGGCCGTCATGTGAGCGTGAATGAGGGTCCCGAGGCACTGATTCACAACGGAAAAGTCTTCATCGTCTTCTCTGCTTCCGGCTGCTGGACCGACTTCTACTCGCTGGGTGTGATCGAAGCGGATGCTCACGCCAACCTGCTCGACGCCAGAAGCTGGAAGAAGTTCGAGCATCCTTTCCTGAGCACCGATGCTGAGGCCCATGCCTTCGGCCCGGGTCACAATGGCTTCTTCACCTCACCCGATGGCAAGCAGAACTGGATCATCTACCATGCCAACCCCGGTCCCAATGAAGGCTGCGGAGATCGCCGTTCCCCACGCATTCAGCCTTTCACCTGGAACCCGGACGGCAGCCCCGACTTCGGCAAACCCGTCACACTGGGCAAGCCACTGGAGAAGCCCTCGAAGCAGGCATCGGGTGGCGCTCCAGCCGGAGGGACCCGAAAGCTTTAGAGGACCGACGCGAGAAGGCCGCTGGACGAGACCAAGGCCTTGCTTTTCTATTGGGCACCAAACATATATCATCGGAATTTGGGTTGAGCATTCTCCCACGATCTGACACAGACCCTCAAGCCTGCTCCTCGCTTTTTTTTTTCGCGTTCCAGCCGCTGGAGGGAAAGTGTGCAAAGGCATTGAATATAGTGATGCGAGCAAAGACAGCAGTCGTTCTGGGCGCCCAGTGGGGCGATGAAGGTAAAGGGAAAATTGTTGACGTACTCTCCGGCGGTTTTTCTGCCGTGGCCCGCTATGCTGGCGGACACAATGCCGGCCATACTGTCATCATCGGCGGACAGAAGTTCATTCTTCAGTTGATTCCATGCGGCATCCTGCGCCCCGGCTGCAAGGCCGTCATTGGCAATGGGGTCGTGCTGGATCCTATGGCCTTCCTGAAAGAAACAGGCAAGCTGCGCGAGCTGGGCGTGGACGTGGACCGTCACCTCTTTGTCTCAAACCGTGCGCAGGTCATTCTGGAATACCACCGCATGATTGAGCTGGCCGCCGAGAGCGCTCCTGGGCGCCAGAAGATTGGTACCACCAGCCGTGGCATTGGCCCTGCATATGAAGACAAAATGGCACGCAACGGCCTGCGCGTGGTGGACCTTCTGAACACCAATCTGCTGAAGACGCACATTGAGAACGCCTGCCACGAGAAGAACACCATCGCCAACGCGCTGTTTGGCGCGAAGCCCCTTGACCCGGCCAAGATGTACGACGAGTACGCAAAGGCCGCCGAGCAAATTGCTCCGTTTGTGGCCGACACCGCCTCGCTGCTGAACAAGACCATTGCCGACGGCGGCAGCGTTATGTTCGAGGGCGCACAGGGCACGATGCTCGACATTGACCACGGCACGTATCCTTTCGTCACGTCTTCCTCAGCCACTGCCGGCGGGGCCGTGACGGGGACCGGCGTGGGGCCGACGAAGATCGGTACGGTGATCGGCGTGACCAAGGCTTACGTGACGCGCGTGGGTGAAGGGCCGTTCCCTACAGAGATTTTTGACGGCGCCGGCGAGACCCTTCGCACGCGCGGGCAGGAGTTTGGCGCGGTCACCGGGCGTCCACGGCGCTGCGGATGGCTTGACCTGCCGCTGCTGCGCTACTCCAACCAGATCAACGGGACGGAATGGCTGGTGGTTACCAAGCTGGACGTACTCGATGCGCTCGAGGAAATCCCGGTCTGCACCGGATACAAAATCAACGGCAAGCTGGTAGATACCATGCCCGCCGACGTACGCGGACTGGAAGCCATTGAACCGGTCTACACAAAGCTCAAGGGCTGGTCGTCATCCACCGAAGGCATTACGGAGTTTGCCAAGCTCCCAAAGCTTGCGCAGGAGTATATGCACTTCCTTGAAAAAGAGTCCGGCGCAAAAATCGGCATGATCTCCACGGGCCCGGACCGCGACCAGACCATGCTGCTGCCTGAATTCGCCGCAGCGCTCAGGGAGATCCAGGGCTGAGTCTGGACGTGGAGCAACCTGTATAGAATGGCGTGCCTGCGGTAGGGAAGCGTGAAGCGCTGCGGAATGCACCTGCTATTCTCGACCCATGATTTCTCAAGGGCGGGCGCTGCGCACTGCCATACTTGCCCTGCTGGTCCTTGGTGGGGTCGTTAACTTTCTCGACCGGAGCGCCCTTTCTGTTGCCAATACGGTCATACGTGAAGAGCTGCACCTTTCTGGTACGCAGATGGGGGCGCTCCTTTCGGCATTCTCCCTCGCCTATGGGCTGGCACAGCTTCCGGCGGGGTGGCTGCTTGACCGCTTCGGCGCCCGTGCGGTGATGTCGGCAGGTATGCTGCTGTGGTCGGCGGCGCAGATGGCGACCGGGGCCGTTTCGCGCTTTGGCGTGCTGTTCGGAATGCGCATTGGGTTGGGTGTGGGTGAGTCTCCCTTCTTTCCTGGAGGCGTGAAGGTCATTCACGACTGGTATGCCGAGCCGGAGCGCGGGGTGCCAATGGGCGTGCTGAATGCTTCGACAACGCTGGGGCAGGCGATGGCTCCTCCGCTGCTGACGCTGCTGCTGCTGGCCTATGGATGGCGCAGCATGTTTGTATGGATCGGCGTGCTGGGAGTAGGGGTTGCGCTGGTCTGGTGGCCGGCGTACCGGCGCCCTGCACAGAATGCTGGCCCTTCGACTGCCAAAGCTTCTCCCGGGCCGGCACACCACTTTGCCACGCCCCAGGGTGACACAGCCGTTGTGACTCCGCGGGCCTGGTTGCGGCTCCTGCGGCAGCGGACGCTTTGGGGGATGATGCTGGGCTTCAGCGGGGTGAATTACACGGCATGGCTTTACCTGGCGTGGGTGCCGGGGTATCTGGAGGCGGCACACCATGCGAGTCTTAAAGCAACAGGCTGGCTGGCGGCGCTCCCGTTCCTGATGGGCTCGGCGGGGATGCTGGTGAATGGCGTGGTGGCGGACGGTCTTGTGCGGCGTGGAGGTGATCCATTGCGCAGCCGCAAGGTGCTGATTGTGGCTGGAATGGTCTGCTCGGCGGCATGCACGCTGTTTGTTCCGCGGGCGCAGACGGGGGCGGGCGCGGCCGCGGTGATCGGGATGGCGCTCTTCTTTGTCCACTTTGCCGGGACCTCGGCCTGGGGGCTGGTGCAGACCGCCGTGCCCGCGCATCTGGTGGCAACGGTCGGCGCAATGCAGAACTTTTGCAGCTTCCTGTTTGCATCGGCGGCCCCGATGCTGACCGGATGGTTTCTGGACCGCACGCACTCATTTCATCTGGCGCTGATGATCTGCGCGGGGATGACGTTCCTGGGTGCGGTGGCTTACGCAGCGCTCGTGCGGGGGCGGTCCTGGGACAAATCACTCCGGAAGCATCAGCGCCTGCCGCCATCGAGTAAGCAGAAAGCGATGAACGCCATTGGGTTCGCTGTCAGAAGCACGCCTGATAGCATGGATTCAAGACCGAAACAGCATTTACTTACCTGCTATGAGTTTGATTCGAGTTCAGCTTCCTGATGGTTCTGTGAAGGAATTGGCGGCGGGGTCTACCCCGCTGGATGTTGCAAAGAGCATCTCGCCCAGGCTTGCGTCTGCGGCCATTGTGGCGCGGGTACGTCCGCTGGGCGGTGACGCTGCTGCGACGGCAACGTCCAGCACGGAGCCAGACGCTGAGGCTGCAATGTACAGCGGTGAAAATTCGCACGGCGCCCGGCTGGTGGACCTTTCAGCACCACTCAATGAAGACGTGGCGCTGGAGTTGCTGACCGAAAAGGACCCCGACGCGCTGAAGGTGCTGCGCCACTCAGCAGCGCACGTGCTGGCGACGGCGGTGCTGGAGCTGTTTCCGGAGACAAAGCTGGGGCACGGCCCGGCGACCGACGCGGGCTTTTTCTATGACTTTTACCGTCCGACGCCGTTTACGCCTGAGGACCTCGAAAAGATTGAAGAGAAGATGGCCGAAGTCGTGGCACGCGATGAGAAGTTCATTCGCGAGTGGGAGCCGCGCGATGAAGGGCTGGCGCGCTTCAAGGCGGACAACGACTTCATGAAGGTCCACTTTATTGAGCGTTTTACGCAGCCCGGCGAACAGATTTCGCTTTACCGCAACGGCGCTTTTGTAGACTTCTGCCGTGGTCCGCATGTTCCCTCAACGGGCCGGGTAAAGGCCTTCAAGGTCACCAATCTCGCAGGCGCGTACTGGCTCGGCGATGAGAAGAACCCGCAGCTGCAGCGCGTCTATGGCACGGCGTTCTTCTCAAAGAAAGAGCTGGACGAACACTTTGCCCGCCTGGAAGAGGCAGCAAAGCGCGACCATCGTGTACTGGGCAAGCAGCTTGATCTCTTTTCGATTCAGGAGCTGGCCGGTGCGGGACTGATCTTCTGGCACCCGAAAGGCGCGATGATTCGCAAGGTGATGGAAGACTGGATGCGCGAAGAATGTATCCATCGCGGTTACGATCTGGTCTACACGCCGCATGTGATGCGCGTGAACCTGTGGCAGACAAGCGGACATGAAGGCTTCTACGCGCAGAATTTCTTTACCAAGATGGAGCTGGACGACGCGGACTACCGGCTGAAGCCGATGAATTGTCCCGGGCACATCCTGATCTATAAAAACTCGCCGAAGAGCTACCGCGATCTTCCGGTGCGCTATGCGGAACTGGGCAATGTATACCGCTATGAGCGTTCAGGCACCATGCACGGCCTGTTGCGCGTGCGCGGATTTACGCAGGACGATGCCCACATCTTCTGTACCCCCGAACAGATCGAAGACGAGGTGGCGGCCTGCATTGATTTTGCGCAGGCGGTACTGAAGACCTTCGGCTTCCATGAATTCAAAGTCGAGCTTTCTACCTGGGACCCAAAGGACCGCCAGAGCTATGCGGGGTCAGACGAAAAGTGGGAGCTGGCGATTTCTTCACTCGAAAACGTGCTGAAGCGCAAAGGCATTCCATACAGGACGATCCCGGGCGAAGCAGCGTTTTATGGGCCGAAGATTGATGTAAAGCTCGTGGATGCCCTGGGGCGTTTGTGGCAGCTCTCCACCGTGCAATTTGATTTTAATCTTCCTGCAAGGTTCGAGCTTGAATATGTAGGAGAGGACGGCGAGCGGCACCAGCCGGTGATGGTGCATCGCGCGCTGTTCGGCTCAGTCGAGCGCTTTTTTGGCGTGCTGATTGAGCATTATGCCGGGGCGTTTCCGCTGTGGCTCGCGCCGGTGCAGGTTGGACTGGTGCCCATCAGCGAGCGGCACGTGGAGTACGCGCAAAAAGTTCAGCAGCAGTTACAAAACTCCGGGCTGCGGGTGGAACTCGACGCCAGGAATGAAAAGATGAACGCCAGGATTCGCGACTTCACCTTGCAGAAAGTGCCCTACGTGCTGGTAATGGGCGACAAGGAAGCCGAAGCGAACACTGTAAGTGTGCGCACGCGCGGCAAGGGCGACCAGGGACAGATGCTGCTCGATGAATTTGCGGCAAAAGCGAAAAATCTTGTCGAGGAAAAATCCATCGAACTGTGATGACACTCGAATCTCTGCGGGTCTTATATCTTGCTGCTGAGACAAACCCCGGGTCTGCGAGCCTGGGGCGGTGGAATGCTTTGCAGCGCATGGGCCTGGACGGGGCATGGGTCATCCAGACAGAAGAGCACCTTCCGATATCGAGCTTTACAGACAAGATCCGCTATCGCACGCAGTTCGGTCCGAAGGTCTGGAGGTTCAATCAACATGTGCTGGACTTCGCGGAGAAGAACCGCGTCAATGTGCTGCTCGCGGACAAGCCCCTCTCACTGGCACCGGCCACACTCCGCAAGCTGCGGCAGCGCGGCGTTTTCCTGATTGATCTTTTTATTGATAACCCTTTCGGGCCGCGTCGCGATCCGGGCTTCCGGCTCTTCTATAAAGCGCTGCCGGAATTTGATCTGAATGCGGTGCAGCGCAAGGTGAGTATTGATGCCTTCAAGGCCAACGGTGCGAAGGCCGTAGTGCTGACGCTGGTTGGTTTCGACCGCGATGTACATTTTCCTTCGCCTTCGCCGGTAACGGACAGAGAGAGAGCGCGCAACGTTTCCTTCATCGGCTCACCTTATGATGATCGCGCAGAGTGGTTCACCTCGCTTTTTAAAGCCGGCATTCCGCTGGACATTTCCGGGCCGCGCGCGCCATGGGAGAAGGAACTTGCTCCGGAGGTGATGCAGGCGGTCTTCAACCGAGGCCCCCTCCGTGGTCAGGAATACCGCGAAGCCCTGTGGAAGTCGAAGATCAATCTCTGCTTTGTGACCAAATCCAATCAGGATGAGGCGGCGCAGCGTTCGTATGAGATTACGGCCTGCGGGGGCTTTATGCTGGCCGAGCGCACTCCACGCCACCTGGAGCTCTTTAAGGAAGACGAAGAGGCAGTGTTCTTTTCCTCGAAGGAAGAGTGCATTGCGAAGATCCAGCGCTACCTGCCGGATGAAGAGTCGCGGAATCGCATTGCCGCCGCCGGATGCCGTCGAGCATGGTCGTCCGGATATGACCATGATTCCCTGATGAAGAAACTTCTCGAGCAGGCAATCGCACTGAGAGCGTCTTAGGGTCCTTGTTCCATCGGTGAAGCCCGATCGTCCCACTCCCATTGAGAGCGCGCGAACCATTCCGGCGGCATCCTGTCTCAGGGAGTACCATTATCCATGAGGGGCGAGAAAGCTCCCTCAACTTTGATGGGACATAGCAGAATCAGCAATGTCTGGCCTGATGGAAGAGCGTCTTGAACAGCGCCTGCGTGAGCTGGGCAGCGTGATCGTTGCTTACTCCGGCGGAGTGGACTCAGCTTATCTGGCTTACGCCGCCCATAAAGTTCTGGGCGCAAAGATGCTAGCCGTCATCGCCGACTCGGCCAGCCTGCCGCGCAGCCACTATCGCGACGCCATCGCCTTCGCTGAGGAACACGGCATTCCGTTGAGCACCATCCGCACTCACGAGCTTGAGCGCGAAGAGTATGCCGTGAACCAGGCCGACCGCTGCTTCCACTGCAAAGACGAGTTGTTTACAGTGCTTGAGACCGAACGCCAGAAGAGGGACTTTACCGCAGTTGCTTACGGGCTGAATGTTGATGACAGGAAAGACTTCCGCCCCGGCCACCGCGCCGCACAGCAACACTCCGTCGCTGCTCCTTTGGCCGAGGCTGGATTAACCAAAGCCGATGTTCGCGCGCTTGCCCGCGCCGCAGGGCTCAGCGTGTGGGACCGTCCGGCGTCAGCGTGCCTTTCTTCGCGCATTGAGTATGGCCGCCGAGTGACTCCTGAAGCGCTGCGCATGGTCGAGGATGCAGAAGAGTCCCTGCGCGGGCTCGGCCTGCGAAACTTCCGTGTCCGCCATCACGGAAACATCGCCCGCATCGAGGTCGCAGAAAATGAGATGGCGGCAACCCTCAGCCCGGAAATGTTCCGCAAAATGGGCGCGGCCGTTCGCGCCGCAGGCTTCCATTACGTGGCTGTGGATTGCGATGGCTATCGCTCCGGCTCCATGAATGAGATTCTGCCGGTAGAGCTGTTGGCGAAAACTGGTAAATAACGGGTGCTCCACCTCTCGAAGAGAGGTGGATTTTCAGCACTGGTGCAACAGGACCTGCTACTCCCTGTCCTTTTAGCCTGAGTTTGGCCAAAGGACGAGAGACCACAACTCTCCGAATCACGTATAACAGGTACCATGCGTATCGGAAATCTCGAATGCTTCGCCGGAATTAGTGGCGACATGCTCCTC
Source organism: Acidobacteriaceae bacterium (assembly GCA_021323655.1). Taxonomy (GTDB): domain Bacteria; phylum Acidobacteriota; class Terriglobia; order Terriglobales; family Acidobacteriaceae; genus Pseudacidobacterium. The sequence continues at coordinate 85,672 of JAJPKO010000062.1, read as the reverse complement.
GGCGCTCTTACTGACGCAGGCGTTCCCCGCACTTTGCTCGAGGAAACCGCAAAGGCGCTGAACATTGGCGCAACCCTCAAGTTCTCCTCCGTAGACCGCAGCGGTATCACTGCCGCAAAAGTGGATGTGCTCGAAGGCGAACATCACCACGGCGGCCATCATGAACATGAAGCCCACAAGCACCACCACGAGCATGCAGCAGAGCACGCCCACCGTCCTCATGTTCACGGACGCGCCTGGAAGCAGATACGCGAATTGATTTCGCACGCCCCATTGTCACAGGAAACACGCGCGCTTTCCCTGCGCGCATTCGAGTACCTTGCCCAGGCGGAAGCAAAGATACACGGTGTTCCAGTTGAGGACGTCCATTTCCACGAAGTGGGCGCGGTGGACACGATCACCGACATCGTGTGCGCTGCGGCCGGACTCACCTCGCTCGGTATCGAAAAGTGGTATTGCTCACCTGTGAATACAGGCAGCGGCTTTGTCGAGTGCACCCACGGTACGTTCCCTGTACCCACCCCTGCAACGGCGGAATTGCTCAAGGGAGTTCCTACGTACTCCGCTGGCCCGGCAAAGGAGATGACCACACCTACAGGGGCCGCGTTGGTCAAGGCCCTGGGCTGCGAGTTCGGGAATGCCCCAGCATTTGCCGCGACCGTCATCGGTTATGGAGCCGGCACGCGCAACCCGGAGCGTTTTCCCAACGTGCTGCGCCTGAGCATCGGCGAAACCGCGGACACGGCAGGGCGCATCACCGTGCTCGAATGTGCGCTCGATGACGCAACGCCACAGCTCATCGCGCATGCGATGGATCGCGCTTTGGAGGCAGGCGCGCTCGATGTCATGTGTTCGTCCGTCGTGATGAAGAAGGGGCGCATGGGCAGTTTGCTTACGGTACTCTGCCAGGCAGACAAACGCGCGGCGCTTGAAGATCTGCTTTTAGCCGAGACCACGACGCTCGGCATTCGCCTGCGTGAAGAAGACCGCGTTGTTCTCGAACGCCGTTTCATCGAAGCAGAAACCGAGTACGGCCGCATCCGCGTCAAGATCGGCTCGCGCAGCGGCAAAGACCTGAACTTTATGCCCGAGTATGACGACTGTCTCCGCGCGGCGAGCGAGCACCACGTACCGCTGAAGCAGGTGATGCAGGCCGCCATTGCTGCGCTCTCCAGATCAGAGATAAAGTCATGATGCGCGAAGCCATTCTGCAACTGCTCAGAGAGGTCGAAGCCGGAGACCTGAAACCTGCGGCAGCACTCGAAAAGCTGTCGAATCTGCCTTACGAAGATGCGGGCTTTGCCAAAATTGACCACCACCGCCGACTGCGCCTTGGTCTGCCGGAGGTCATCTACTCGGCGGGAAAAACGCCAGCACAGGTAGCGGGGATCTTTGTCAGAATGGCCCGCGGAGGTGGCGACGTGATTGCCACACGCGCCGACGCGGACACCTGGAACGCGGTGAAGGAACTCGTGCCCTCCGCGCAGTATCATGCCGAGGCGCGCATCGTCGGCCTTCGCCAGTCAGCAGCAGCGCAGGAGGCCGGGCCCATCGCTGTGCTGTGCGCTGGTACCAGCGACATCCCTGTGGCAGAAGAAGCCGCTGTTTCAGCCGAATATCTGGGGGTCCGCGTCTATCGTATCCACGACGTTGGCGTGGCCGGACTGCATCGCCTTCTCGCCCAGCGCGAAGTGCTGCGCGAGGCGCGCGTCGTCATCGTCTGCGCCGGAATGGAGGGCGCGCTTCCCAGCGTGGTCGGCGGACTGGTCGCCGCTCCCATCATCGCCGTACCCACCAGCGTAGGTTATGGCGCTGCCTTCGGCGGGCTGACTGCTCTGCTCGGAATGCTCAACTCCTGCTCGCCCAATGTAGCTGTCGTGAATATTGATAACGGCTTCGGTGCCGCGTACGTTGCAGCGATGATGGTGCGGTCAGGAATGGATCGCGGGTCTCCCATCCTTTAAAAGGACGGGACGTTATAAATCTCCTCATTGGATATAACAAGAACCATGCCGGGTGTGAAAAAGACATGGGCCTTAGTAATCCCGCCGGACTTCCGCTGCGATCTTTCGCAGATCCGGCAGTACATCGCCCAGCGCGGCAGCCTCCGCATTGCGCTTGCCGAGCGCAAAGTACACCTTGCGATAAAGCGCAAACAGGCGGTTGTAGACTGCGTGGGCCCTGGGGTCAGGCTGGACCGTTTTATAGGAGAGGCACATCTTTTCCTGCGCTGCCTCGATCGTCGGAAACGTTTTTGCTGCCAGCAGCGCAAAGATGCCCGAGCCAAGACTCGTCGGAATCCCAGCCGGAACAAGCACTGGCTTGCCCAGTACGTCTGCATAAATCTGGTTCAGCACCTGGTTGTTCTGTGGAATGCCTCCGGCGTTGATTACGCGGTCTACCGGAACACCATATCCGGCCATGCGCTCGAGGATGATGCGGGTGTGGAAGGCAGTGCCTTCAATTGCGGCATAGAGTTCGTCCTGCGCTGTGTGCACCAGGTTCCATCCGAGGGTGACGCCGCCCAGCTCTGGGTTGACCAGCACCGTGCGGTCGCCATTGTCCCAGCTCAGGCGTAGTAGCCCGGTCTGTCCAGCGCGGTAGTTTTCAAGACCTTTGGACAGTTCAGAGACCTTGTGTCCTGCGCGCCGCGCGATGGCGTCGAAGATATCGCCTGTGGCCGAGAGGCCCGCTTCCACGCCTGCGTATGCCGGATGCACGCTTCCCGGTACCACTCCACAGACACCCGGCACAAGGTTCGCCTTTTTCTGTATGGCAATGATGCAGGTCGAGGTGCCGATCACGTTGACTACATCGCCCTCGCGGCAGCCTGCGCCAATCGCGTCCCAGTGCGCATCAAATGCGCCGACCGGAATGGGAATTCCTGTGCGCAGGCCCATGGCCTCGGCCCACTTCGGCGAAAGGTGCCCAGCGAGTTTGTCTGAAGTCTCGTAATCGCCAGCAAGCTTCTCGCGAATGCCGTCAAAGAGCGGATCAAGCTTCGACAGAAATTCCTGCGGAGGAAGACCCCACTTCGGGTTCCACATCCATTTGTGGCCCATGGCGCAGACGCTGCGCTTTACCTTTTTTGCGTCTGTAATTCCGCAGAGCGTTCCCGCAACCATATCACAGTGCTCAAAGGCAGTCACAAAATGGCCGCGTTTTTCCGGATTGTGCCGCAGCCAGTGCAGCAGCTTGGCGAAGCCCCACTCATGCGAATACACGCCGCCGCACCATTCAATCGCTTCGAGCTTTTCCTTATGGGCCAGCTCGGTAATTTGCTGTGCTTCTTCCTTGGCGCGATGGTCGCACCAGAGATAGTAGTCATCGAGCGGCCCAAGATTTTCGCCCACCGGGATGACACTGGACCCGGTCGTGTCAAGCGCCATCGCTTCGATTGCGTGACCGTCAATTCCGGCATCCGCAATGGCCTTGCGCGTGGCCCTTACCAGCGCGTCCATCTGGTCCTGGTGAGACTGCGTGGCGTAGTCGGGGTCTTCGCGCTTGCGGTGGAGAGGGTATTCGGCAATGGCCGTGCCGAGGCGGCCCTTTTCGCTGTCAAGAAGAGTTACGCGAACGCTGAGTGTTCCAAAATCTACGCCTGCGACGATGGACATTGTTCTTCCCTTTGTCTCCCGTCCTTTTCGAAAAGGGACGGGGCACTCGATGTTTGTGGCACGTGCGCAAAAAGCAGGTCTTGCACCTCCCGCAGGGCGTGCAGTTTACAGGAAAGGCCCAGGTGCCTGCTTTTAAACGTTTATACCCACGGATTCTCATGATAATGCATGTCCCATCCCAGATAGCGGATGGCTGCTTCATATACCGGGCTTGCCACTGTCGAGAAGTTCGCCGCCACGTGGTGCTCAAAGCCTTTCTCGCAGATGAAACGCAGCAGCTTCTGCATCTTTGGGATGCGCACGACGCCAGCGCCGCCAAAGGTCTCGAGCGGATCATTGGTGAACTCGCCTTCGCCAACGTATCCGCGGATTCTGCCGTTGAAGTCATCGGTCGAAAAGCGCAGGAAGCTCATTGCACCTGATTTCACGCGGCCCACGCAGGTACCGAAGGTGTTCTCCTTGCCCACGGTCCCGGCGATGATCTCCTGGAAATCCATCTTTACGTCAGCGAAGAAATGCTTCGGCAGGTTTGAGCAATGGAAGCAGACGGCCTTGTCCGGATCGTCGCCGTAGTTGTTGTTCCAGTCGAGCAGCGCGCTTGGTGTTTCCGATGCCAACGCCAGGCCATACATGCTGAGCACGCCGACCACGTCCACTTCGCAGGCGCTGGAAAACAGGTTTTCGCTCATCATGCTCATTACGGTGCACGGCACCACGCCAAAGTATTCTTCCAGCGATGTCCAGCACTGGATGGCGCTGATGGTGCAGTAGGTCTCCTTCATCCAGCCATCAATCACCGCGCCCAGCTTGGCCATTTTGATCAGAGCAGCATCGGGAATGCCGCCGGTCGGAACGTAAGACCTGATGGCAGCGAGCTTGGCCTGCGCGGCGTCGTCTGTGTCCTTCATGCGGTGGATGCGGCCCAGCACTTCAGAGAGATCAAGCGTTTCCACTGAAATGCCGTTCAGCTCCAGCAGCTTTTCGCTGTAACGAACTGTGTTGAATGCCGCCGGACGTGCGCCGATTGCGCCGATGCGCAGATTGCGGAAGCCGTTCACCACGCGACAGACCGCCGCAAACCACGCCAGGTCCTTCCTGAATGCCTCAGAGCTGGGCGAAACAGTGTGCAGCGCGGTCAGCGAGTAAGGAATGCCATACTGCATCAGGTTGTTGCAGACCGACATCTTGCCGCAGAAACTGTCGCGCCGGTTTGCGATCTTCATAATGTCCGGGCGGTCAGGCGTGGCCTGCACCAGCACTGGCACTTTCAGCGTGGAGAGGCGCAGCGCATCCACAATCGCGCGCTCTTCGCCAAAATTCGGGAGCGTCACGATGACGCCGTCAATTTCATGGCGATGTTTCCTGAACAGATCGGCGCACTTGCGCGCGTCGTCCGGGGTCTGCACGGCGCCATGCAGGGTCTCTTCCGGCGAGAGTACGATGCTCTTGTAACCTGCCGCGCCAAGCACCTTGATGATCTCTTCGCGGCCTTCTTTGGCAAGGTGGTGCGGAAAGAATCCGCGGCTGCCAACAATGACTCCAAATGTCATCTGCTTTTTCATCTCCTGGGTATCCTTCATTCCTTTTGCTGTGGTCTCCCGGCTTTCCCGTACAGCGGCGGAAAAGCTGGGGCGCCCGTGTAATGTTGGGGCCCTGAAATTTTTTATCGCCTGACCCGCGGCCAGAACCTGATTGTGTAAGCCAGTCCTGCAATGGCCATCATTCCGCCCCACCACAGCGCCGGATGCAGATTGAACAGGACAGGCGGATGCGTGGGCGGATGCGCCAGCTCCCAGGTTCCTTCAGCGACGATGATGAGGCCATAGATCAGGAGGAGCACCCCGGCAAAGAACCAGATAGACATTGTTTCGCGCATGGTATTCCTCTCTTCCTCTACCAGAAAATAATGTTCAGAACGATAAAGATGGCAAAGATCACGCCCGCCCACACAATCGGCTTCTGATACCATTGGTCATCGTGCTCTTCCGGAATTTTGGATGCGCCGTAGACCAGGCCTTCCAACTCTGCTTCAGGCCTGGGCCGCGTCATGTAGCTGACTACGATGGTAATCATCACGCACACCAGCCATGACCACAGTGCGCGGTACATATCTTCGGCCATGGCCCTGGCATCTGATGAAAGCGCAACATAGCGCAGTGCTGAAGGATCATGACGCACCCACGCCCACAGTCCGACGGCAGTCAACGTTCCGGCCAGAAGCCCCCAGAACCCCGCAGCCTTGGTTGCGCGCTTCCACAACATGCCGATGATGACCGTCCCGAAGAGCGGCGCGATGAAGAAGCTGAAGAGCGCCTGCACGTAGTCCATGATGCTGGCGGCATGCTGTACCAGGTACGCGGTGCCTACGGAAATCAGCACGCCGATAAAGGTGCACCAGCGCCCCATCTTTACATAATGCTGGTCACTGGCGCGCTTGTTTATGAATGCGCCATAAATGTCATACGTCCACACTGTCGAAAAGGCGCTCACGTTGCCTGCCATTCCCGACATAAAGCCTGCAATCAGCGCCGTCACGCCCAGGCCCAGGAGTCCGGGACTGCAATAGCGCACCAGCATCAGTGGAAGCACTTCGTTATAGCTGTGCTGTCCGGTGGCGACCGCTTGCGTTTCGCCCACCAGATGAAATGGCAGCACCGAGAGCGCGAGCAAGCCGGGCAGGATCACGATAAAGGGCACCGCCATCTTGAAGCCTGCGCCAATAATCGGGGCCATGCGCGCGGCCCGCAGATTGTGTGCAGAAAGCACGCGCTGCACCACGAGGAAGTCGGTCGTCCAGTATCCAAAGCTGATGACCAGCCCGAGCCCGAAGACGATGCCTGTCCAGTGGATGCCCATTGGGTTGTCGTGGAAGTGGCCAAGCGTGCTCCACATATGCACGTACTCAGCGGAGCCAAGGCGATGCAGTATCTGTTCACGCAGGTTGGTCCAGCCGCCTACTTCTACCAGGCCGAGAATGGGCACCAGAAGGGCGCCCAGCCAGATGAGCAGAAATTGCAGCACCTCATTAAAGATGGCCGACCGCAACCCACCCAGCGCAACATAGAGCGCGACCGTGATGGATGAGACCCAGATGCTGAAGTTCAGGTCCCATCCGAGGACGACCTTCATCACGATCGCCATCGAATACATATTGATGCCGCTCATCAGCACCGTCATAAAGGCGAAGCTCACCGCGGAGAGCGCGCGCGCCCCATCGCCGTAGCGCAGATGCAGATACCCGGGCACCGAATGCGTTTTGGAGATGTAGTAGAACGGCATCATGATGATGCCGAGAAAGAGCATCGCCGGAATCGCGCCGATCCAGTACCAGTGTGTGGCGAGAATGCCGTATTGATAGGCCGATCCGGCCCATCCCATCAGTTCCAGCGAGCCGAGGTTGGCAGAGACAAAGCTGAGGCCGGCAATCCAGGCCGTCATCTCGCGCCCGGCCATGAAGAACTCCTCGCTGGTATTGGTGGAGCCTTTCAGGTAGAAGCCGATGAAGATGACGATCGCAAAATAAACTGCGATGACCAGAATGTCTATGCTGTTCAGGTGGGCAAGCGATCTCCCCTGCGTCTGGAAGAGCGCGAGCGTGCCGGGCAGAAAGAACTTACTGGCAAGAAAGGGCATGTCTGGGCTGTGCCTCGTTGATCTGTTAGTTTTTTTGTCCGTATGTGGCCGCAGGGCCGTGTTTGCGGAAATAGTGCCGGTCGAGCAGTGCCTGCGAAACGCCTCTGCACTCCGGATTCAATGTTGTTGTGTAATACGCCATGCGTGCCACCGCTTCGAGCACGACTGCATTGTGCGCAGCATCATGTGGCGTCCTTCCCCAGCAAAACGGTGCGTGACCAGCCACCAGCACCCCCGGCACTGCAAGCGGGTCCAGGTCGCGGAAGCGGCGCACAATTGCCAGTCCTGTGTTGTGGACGTAATCGCCGTTGATGTCTTCAGCGGTCAACTCTTCCGTTACTGGCACCGGGCCATAGAAGTAGTCGGCGTGGGTCGTTCCATAGGCGGGAATGCTGCGCCCCGCCTGCGCCCAGGCCGTCGCGAATTCCGAATGGGTATGTACGACCGCGCCAATCGCCGAAAATTCACGATAGAGGAGCAGATGGGTGGCGAGGTCGGAAGAGGGCTTCAGACTGCCTTCCACGATCTTTCCATTCAAGTCCGTGATGACCATGTGTTCGGGCTTCATCTCTTCATAAGGAACACCGCTGGGCTTGATGGCCACCAGTCCGCTTTCGCGGTCAATACCGCTGGCGTTTCCAAATGTGTACAGGACCAGTCCGCGGCGGACCAGTTCCAGATTGGCCTCTAAGACCTGCTCGCGAAGGCCGTTCAGCATCATGCCAAAAACCTCATAATCCTGGGCAAGGGAAAATATTCAGGCACAGCCATCTTACTAAAGCGATTTTATGGATCGTCTTCAGAAAAATATTTTCCGCTAAACCAATTTTTCAGCAAACGTTTACTAGCGTTTTGACCTTACGCAATTTACACTTGCCACGTCAAGTAAAAACCCCGTTTGCACGCATGATCAAAAAACGAGCCCGGCAGAAGTCCTCAGAAAAGAAGCGTCTGGATATTCGCGATGTGGCCAGACACGCCCGCGTTTCTATTGCGACTGTATCGCGCACCATCAACAAGGTCCCCACGGTGGACAAGGAGCTTGCCAGGCGCGTCTGGAAGGCCATCGAGGAGCTGAACTATTTTCCCAATACCCAGGCCCGGGCACTGGTCTCCGGCCGCAGCCGCCTCTTCGGCCTCCTTATCTCGGAAATTACAAACCCGTTTTTCCCAGAGCTGATTCAGGGCTTTGAAGACGTAGCCATCGAAAACAATTACGAGATCCTGATTGGTTCGACCAACTATGATCCGCAGCGGATGGAAATCTGCATTCGCCGCATGATTGAGCGCAATGTGGAAGGTGTCGCTGTGATGACCTTCGGCATAGAAGAACCGTTGCTCGATGAGCTGGTTTCGCGCAATATCCCTATGGTTTTTGTGGACACGGCCCCGCCGAATGAAAACGCGAGCGCGCTGGTGGTGGACTATCATCACGGCATTCGCGAAGGCGTGCAGCACCTGGCCGTGCTGGGGCATCGCAAGCTGGGATTCATCAGCGGCCCTATGCACCAGCGCTCCTGCCAGTTGCGCCGCAGCGCGTTTCTCAGTTCAGTTGAAGAGATAGGCGTGCAGCCGCCGCCAGCATGGATGATCGAAGGCGACCATACGCTGGAAGGCGGAATGAAAGCGATGGAGCAGCTTCTGGGTGAAAAAGATTTGCCCACCGCCGTTATGTGCTCGAACGATATGACGGCCATCGGGGCCCTGCGTGTGCTGGCGAAGGCTGGCGTGCGCGTACCTGAAGATATTTCCATCATCGGCTTCGATGATATTCACCTGGCCGAGTTCGTTTATCCGCCGCTGACGACCGTGCGGATGTCGAGAAACGACCTTGCGCGCGCGGCCTTCTCCGCCCTCCGGTCGCACCTGGAGCCGATACAGGCCGAGGCAAAGAAGGCATGGCCCGTACAGACGAAGCTGACGGTGAGGCAATCTACCGGCTATCCGCACCGGAATTCCCGGAAAGGGCGATAGGCCGGATTCGTCTAAAAGATTGGCGCAGAGTGAAGCAACTGGGTGCTGGATATCGGTGCCCCATCCTTTGTGAACCGGGATTCCCGGAACGCACGGCGGGGGATCCTGGAGGGCTCGGGGTGCTCTATTCCCGCTGCTTTGGTTTCCCGATCCGCATGTTGACGCCTACAATCGGGCCGTAGACATTAATTCCAAAGTCTTCGTATTTCGGTTCCGAGAGATAGAAGTTTGAGACATGCATGTAAGTCATTCCGGCTGAGATGCTGTATTTGGAGTTGAAGTTATAGCGTGCTCCGGAGCCCATCATGAGCGTAAAGGTCAGGTCCTGCCCCTGGGCATATAGAATGCCATACGGCTCTTTGGCATTGATGTCGCCCACGCCGCCGCGCGCTTCAAAGTACGGTACGATGCGCCAGTCGGGCTGAATGAAGTTACGGCGGATGCCGTAATCGAAGGCGAAGTAGCGCGACTCCGGGCCGCGGGCGACGGCGGTGTACGAGCCGCTGAAGGTAAAATCCGTGTTGCCGCGGAAAGGACCCCATCCCCAGATATCGTCGAGCTGCCAGCGAATGGAAAGGATGTTGGGCACCAGCGTGTAATGCAGCGGCCACTGGTTGTATTTGCTGCCCACCAGAAAGTCGAAAACGAACGGGATGTTGTTGGGGAGCCATCCCGTTTCGAGCGAGTATTCAAGCTTATTTTTGTAGTAGATGCTGCGGTTGCGATCCGCGAGATTGCGCAGCTTTTTGTCTGCGATCCTGCTGGGAGGACCGGCTGAATTGCCTTTTGGGTCTTCCCCCCATACAGCACACGCGAAAGACGCAAATGTAAATGCCAACAACGCCAGACGTTTCGCATCCATTCTGGTAGCCACTCCAGATCACTTGCAAAGCAGCTTACCCGGCAATGGTTTTACGACCCTGTTTACGGCTCTGGGCCGCTGATCAGCGGTTCTGGGTAAAGTGTGCCCCGGACAAATTCCGCAGCCGCTCTGCCGCGCTTTCCGGCGTGATATCGCGCTGCGGCATTCCAAGCATTTCGAATCCTACCATAAATTTCCGCACGGTTGCCGAGCGCAGCAGCGGCGGGTAATAATGCGCGTGGAAGTGCCATTCGCCGTGGGCTTCGCCATCGCAGGGCGACTGGTGGAAGCCCATGGTATACGGGAAGCTGGTCTGAAACAGATTGTCGTAGCGGATCGTGGTCTGCTTCAGAATGTTCGCCAGCGCGGCCTTCTGCGCATCAGAGAACTCCGCCATCGAGCCGGCGTGTTTTTTGGCGAGCACCAGCGTCTCAAATGGCCACACCGCCCACCACGGCACCAGGGTAAGAAATTCATCGTTTTCACAGATGATGCGCGTCTTCTTTTCGGTTTCGATCCTGAGGTAATCACACAACAGGCACGAGCCGTGACTGGCCTTGTAGTCCCTGAAGGATTGTGTCTCGGTCGCAGGTTCGTCCGGAACGTGCTCCGTTGCCCAGATCTGGCAGTGAGGATGCGGATTGCTTGCGCCCATCATTGCGCCGCGGTTTTCAAAGATCTGCACGTAGCGGATGGCGGGATTTGCCGACAGTTCCTTGTATTGCTTCATCCAGGCATCCACCACGCCGCGGATGTCGGCCTCTTCCATCAGCGCGAGCGTCAGGCCGTGGTCGGGATGAAAGCAGAGCACACGGCAGCGTCCGCGCTCCTGCTCGGCGCGCAGTAGCTCGGGCATGCCTTCGGTTTCCGGTGCGGGCGAGTCGGGCAGCAGGGCGGCGTAGTCGTTGTCAAAAATGAACACGTTTTCATAACAAGGGTTACGATGCCCACCGGCGCGCTCATTTCCCGGACAGAGATAGCAGGCCGGGTCGTAATGCACATCAGAAAATCCCGATGTCGGGTCCACTTCTCCCTGCCACGGACGCTGCGTGCGGTGCGGTGAAATCAGCACCCACTGACGGCGCAGCGGATTGTAACGGCGATGGGGAAACTGGTAGGAGGATTCACTCACAGGTCTTTCCTTTCAGGCAAAGGGCGCTTCTTCTACGATAAAGCACGCACAGGACAGGAGCAGTTCGGAATATACGCGACGCTCTCGGCCGTGTGCATGCAGTACACGCTCGCAGATGGCAGGGCAGGGGCCCGCAATCATACGCGATTAGCATCGTTTTCGGCCGCACAGGCCTTCGGCAAGCAAGCGGATGATCAACCATCCTGCTGATCCGGCCCTCTGGGCGGAGGTTGGGTGCGCAACCTTCGCTCAGAGTGATGCATTCAGAAGAAGTAGCAGAATCTTAGCGGCACTTTTTATTTCACCGCTGACCGCGTCGTCCAGAAGGCAATTACAAAGAGGACTCCCCAGACCAGGTCGGTGAGGCCAAACATCTCTTTGGGAACAATGCGGTGCTGTGCATAGAGAACGACCAGGGCGATGCCGTAGAGGAACTTTTCAAAGATGGCGGCGACCATCAATGGGCGATACCGTGCCGGATCTGACCCGATGATGAGAAATGCCAGTTGCCATGCGAGCCCTGTCCCGAGAAAGCCGTAATAGAAGCCTGGGTGCGTCAGCGGAGGAGGTGTCTGCTGCCCGATCGTGTCGTAAAGGAAGTACATGGGCGTGAGCACCAGAAATCCCCAGATGCCAGCCACCCGGAACAAAATGCGAGCAAATTTCATGTGGTCCTCTCCTCGGGAAATCTTCGCCTGGACTAAAGAAGAGATGAGGTCCACGTGCGGAGCGATTTTTTTTGAATCGAAATCTCATCGGTTGACATATATTCCAGTATAGGAATATAACTGGAAACCATGCCCCGTGCTGCTACCACCACCGACGTATTCAATGCAGTAGCTGAACCACGTCGCCGCGAAATTATCGGCCTGCTGAGCGATGGACGGGAGTGGGCCGTAAATGATGTTGTCGTCCGGTTGCGGCTGGGCCAGCCCGCTGTGTCCAAGCACCTTGGTGTGCTGCGCAAAGTAGGCGTGGTGACGGTCGTCCGGCGCGGGCAGCACCGCATGTACAGGCTGGAAGCGGCGAAGCTGAAGCCGATCCACGACTGGGCGAAGACCTTTGAGCGCTTCTGGAACCACAAGATAGACCGTATCAAGGAGAGCGCCGAGCAAAAAGCGATAAAGAAGATCGCGCAAGAGAACAGATAACCCAAAGGAGAAGAGATGCCGGTAACAGTTTCAGAGCAGAGCCTGCACACGCTGGAGTTTGTGCGGGAAGAAGAGATTGCAGCGCCAATTGAGATCGTGTTTGAGACGGTGCTCGAGCAGATGGGCCCGCTGAATGAGGCGCCGGGGTCACCGATGCCGATGGTGCTGGAAGCGTGGCCCGGCGGGCGCTGGTTTCGCGACCTTGGCGCTGGTGCCGGGCACTGGTGGGGAACGGTGCAGGCCATCAGGCCGCCTTCGCTGCTGGAAATCTGCGGGCCAATGTTTATGTCCTATCCCGCGATTTCCAACGTGCAGTACCGGCTCAGGGAAGAAAACGGTCTGACGGTGCTGAAGTTTACCCATCGCGCCATGGGCCATATCGCGCACGATCCGCAGATTGCGGAGGACTGGCGTGGCGTGGAGACGGGCTGGGGCAACATTCTCGACCGGGTCCAAACCCTATCACTGAAAAAAAAGGAGAAACGATGAAAACACCTCCCGTGGTATCGCAGCAGGAGTGGAAAGCAGCGCACCAGCAGCTTCTGATCAAAGAGAAAGCGCTGACACGTGCCAAAGATGCGCTTGCGGCCGAGCGTCGCAGGATGCCGTGGATGGCCGTCGAAAAGAACTACGAATTCGATGGCCCGAACGGCAGAGTAACGTTGCTTGACTTGTTTGAAGGACGCAGGCAGCTGATTGTCTATCGCGCGTTCTATGAGCCCGGGGTCTTCGGATGGCCCGATCATGCGTGTCGCGGCTGCTCTCTGGGAGCGGACCAGGTGGCGCACTTATCGCATCTGAACGCCCGCGATACAACCCTGGCGTACGTTTCACGCGCTCCGCAGGCTGACATCGTGCGGCTGAAGGCGCGCATGGGCTGGAAGATGCCCTGGTACACCATTACCGACAGCTTTGACGCGGACTTTGGCGTGGACCAGTGGCACGGACACAACGTGTTCTTCCGCGATGGAGAGAAAATCTTCCGCACATACTTCATCAATAATCGCGGCGATGAGGCCATGGGCACCATATGGAGCTATCTGGACCTTACGCCTTTGGGACGGCAGGAGACATGGGAAGACTCACCAGAAGGGTACCCTCAGACGCCGCCTTATCAGTGGTGGAGATGGCATGACGATTATGGTGTCGAAGTCACGGTCCATCCGGGATGGCTGGACATTCTGAGCGATCCTGTCGGAGCAGCCCTGCGGCGGCAGGAAGCGGAGAAGAAAGCCTGCGGTTGCTTGTAAGCAAAAGGAGGAGAGGAGTGATGATCGAACACAAAGTAGTTTCGCGGCAGAAGTGGCCGCAATGAAGAAGGCCTGCCGTGGCCCATGGCATGGGTCCGGCATCATGACCGCTATGAGCAGCCAAACCCGCAGCGGCATGCTGCGCACACGAATAGCCATGACTTGCTGTACCGCACAAAAGGAACAACGGTCGCGACGCAGAGGGTGGCGCAGCGCTGGCGGAACAATTGGCTCGGGCACGCTGCTGTTGCTACTGCCGAAGTGCCCGATGTGCATTGCGGCGTATCTTACTGTCTTGACGGGCGCGGGTGTGGCCATGCCGCTGGCCTCACATCTGTGTCTGGTGCTGGAAATTATCTTTGCTTTGTCGGTGCTGCTGCTGCTGGCGCGATATGGCGCACTCCGATGGATTCCTTCCCGGCGATGCAACGCTACCTTCCTCCGCAACCATCCTCATGATGTATAGGCAGAGGAAGAAGGTCGCATATGCCGGTTACAGATGTAAGAACGAACTCCCTGACTCCGAAGTATTCCAATGAAGCTGTAGAGCGCATGTACATGCAGTGGGACAAGGCGCTCTCGGACAACGACCCGGAAGCGCTGCTGCGGTGCTATGCCGAAGACGCCGTCCTGGAAAGCCCGCTGATCCCTCACCTGATGGGCTGCGAAAGCGGCGTGTGCCGCGGGCATGAGGAACTGCGACGCTTCTTCAAGGTAGTGGCCGAGTGCAAGCCGGTTATTCGGCGCTACTTTCGCACCGGGTTTTTCACCGATGGAAGGCAGCTGATCTGGGAGTATCCGCGCAAGGCGCCAGATGGCGAGCAGATGGACTTTGTGGAAGCCCTGACGCTCAACGACCAGGGCCTCATCCAGAGGCACTGCGTCTATTGGGGCTGGAAGGGAGTGAGGGTGCTGCAGCAAAACAAGTACCACCATGGCACATGAGCCAGCGTAAGAAGATGCATCTCAGCTGGTATGAACGGAAGATTCTTCGGAACACTGCTTGCAGGCGTTCTTCTTTGCGGGCCTGCATTCGCTGCCCTGGGTCAATCTGATCAGAACGTTTCTGCCAATGATCTGGCGCGCCAGGTCATCAACAACGAAATCAAGATGCAGGACCAGGACCACAGCCACTGGATGTATCAGGTGGTGGAAGTAAAGAACGGCGTAAAACAGACCAGTGACACAGTGGAAACTTCACAGGGCGACCTGAGCCGCCTGATCGCAAAAAACGGCCAGCCGCTCAGCGCGCAGGAGCAGAAGGCCGAAGACGAGCGCATTGAGAAATACCTGAATGACCCCAATGCGCAGAGAAAAAAGCGCGAGGCTTCCCAAGCCGATACCAGGCAGACCGAGCAGCTGTTCAAGATGCTTCCGGATGCGCTGGACTTCAGTTATGGCGAACGCAGCGGTGACACAGTAAAGCTGAACTTTGAGCCGAACCCTTCCTTCCATCCTCCGTCACGCGAGGCGAAGGTCTTTCACGATCTGGAAGGCCAGATGGTGGTCAACGTAAAGGAAAAGCGGTTGATGGAAATTGAAGGCCACCTGAAAGACGAAGTCCACTTTGGCTTTCTTGGCCATTTGAATAAAGGCGGCACCTTCCACGTGCGGCAGGAGGAAGTGGGGCCGGGGCACTGGCAGATCACGCAACTGAAGGTGAATATGCAGGGCCGGGCGCTGTTCTTTAAAACCATCAGCGTGCAGCAGGACGAGGAGCGCAGCCATTATCGCCAGGTTCAGGACAATCTCACGCTGGCACAGGCCAAAGACATGCTGGAAAAACCGAAGGATTGAGTGCGCTCCGGAGCCCCTGTCCCAAGCCTACCCCTCCCCGTTCCTACGGGCGCTTTCCTTTGTTTTCAATTACTTAGCGGGGGACCATCCCCCGTTATCTTATTGATTCTGTTTAACTTAAGCTCGATCTAGTGTTTTCAATAACTTGCGAGGGGTCATGGAAACGCCCGCGCGGGGGCGGGCGTTTTTCGGCAAGCTTTTAGCTCTTAAGTCCAGGATAGCAAATTGTGTGGAAATTACCGGCAGCTGTGGCCTGGAAATAAGTGGTTTATTTTGTGTGGATTTGGTGTGAAATAAAGTTTTGGAGGGGTTGACAAGAATTTTACACAAGGGATTGTGGGGGCCCTGGTCTGAACACCGCGCATTCCGTGGGTACCTGCGCCCGTATTTTTTTATTGCAGGTTCTGGGTTTTGGTGCCTTCGGGGATTTTTAGCTGGAACTGGTCGTCGGGCAGGGGCAGGTTGATCGTGACTTTTTGGAATGTGATCACGATCTGATATTCCTCCAGCGGGCGCTTGATGGTGATGGTTCCCGGGAAACGGAGGCTGCCAAAGCTCTGGTATGGGCCGTAGATGGCCTGGGTCTGAATGTTTCCGTCCTTGTCGTAAATGTCTTCGCCGTTGGGCAGCAGAGTGGTGCGGTCCACGTGAATGATCCGCACAGGTATCAGCAGATTGCTGTTCTGGCTGTCGCGCCGGAAGACGTTCAGGTTGTATTCGGGCTGCACCAGCAGCTGCTTCCGCTTTGGGTCGGTGATGGTTTTGGTATCGGTGGTGAGCGAGAGCAAGTCGTCGGGGCCGATGCTGTGGATCAGCAGTGAATCAAAGAAGATATACGGCCGCATATTTTCAAGCGCGTTGGTGGAAGGCTTTGTGACCGCATTGGTGCCGACAATGGCCTTGTTTTCATGCGGGATCCAGAGCTTGAAGGTGTTGCCATCGCTGGCGAGGTCGAAGGCCCGTGTGCTGATGACCGGCAGCATGCCGAGGACGCGCAGCATCTCCGGCTTACGCAGGAGGATGTAGCCGCGGATGGAAGTGTAGTCTGTGATTTTTCCTTTTTTCTCGCCTCCGACGGTGGCCTGAAAATCCACGGTTGCATTGAGGGTCTGGATAGAGTCGTATTGCTTGTTGATATTGCTGACAAGCTGCTGCGCATCGGCGGAAAGGACGACGCTGGGCATTTTGGGCTGGGGGACCTTACGGGTATGAATCAGGCATCCGGTCAGCGCCGGGAGGCACATGGCGAATGCTAGACTCAAAAGTTTTTTCATCCTGGCCTTGATTTAAGTACGAAGTGCAGCTCTGTTTTGACTACAAAATTTTAAGAAATACGAACGATTTTGGTTTCAGCGTTGTCCGGCGGCACGCTGTGCTTTGCGGTACGCCTCTACATTCTTCTGGTGCTCTTCGAGTGTTTTGGCAAAGCGGGAGGTCCCTGAGGGATCGGCGCTGGCTGCCACGAAATACAAGTACTGCGTCTGCGCCGGATGCATGGCTGCCTGCAGGGAGGCGATGCCTGGATTGCAGATGGGGCCCGGCGGCAGGCCTGTGTGTTTATACGTGTTGTAGGGCGAATCACCGTCGAGGTCCGACCGGAAGATGGTCCCTTTGTACTTTCCTTCGAGCAGGTCCGCATAAATTACGGAGGGGTCGGTCATCAAAGGCATTCCCTTGTTCATGCGGTTGACGAAGACGCTGGCGACGAGAGGCCGCTCGCTCTGGATGGGCGTCTCCCGCTCTATGAGCGATGCCAGGGTAACAACGGAATGATAGTTACTCATCAGATCAATGTTCTCTGCTGCCTGCCGGAAGCGCTTCACCATGGTAGCGATCATCTGGTCCGGAGTCACATGCCGCTGGAAGTGGTATGTGTCAGGGAAGAGATAGCCTTCGACGGTCTGCGCATCTGGCTCCATGCCGGAGACGAGGGCGACGTCTTTGTTCGCTGCTTTCAGAAACGCGTCTCTGCTGCCGAGCCCTGCACTTTCGACTCGCTGGGCGACATCAAAAATATTGGCACCCTCAGGGATGGTGAGGGCAACTGTATAAACATCTCCTTTTTCCAGCCGCGCGTAGACTTCTGACATCCGGACGGGATGGTCAAAGCGGTACTCGCCTGCCTTCAGCGTGCCTCCTTTGATGAGGCGCATGGCGTCGAAGACGTAGCGGTTCCAGATAAGCCCGTGGGACTGCAAAAGGGCGGCCATCTGGCTTGATCCGGTGCGCGGGGGGACCTCCACGAACAGCTCAGACCGGGGCCCGCGAGGCACATAGATGGAGAAACCGCAAAACAGCAGAACCGCAATCACTGCAAGAAGTAGTAAACGTCGCAATCTGGAAGACCCGTAAGTTGTTTTGATTCCTTTCCTAAATTGTATGATGCGACTATTTTTTTCGGCATGGCAGGAGGGGCCTGCTCTTCGTAAACTGCTTACGTGGAAGCAGCTCCTCGCATACTCGGACTGGATGTTGGCAATCGCCGCATTGGGGTGGCGATTTCCGATGAGCTGGGGCTGACGGCGCAGCCGGTTTTGACGCTGATGCGGAAAGACCCGGGGTCGGATTTGCGCTCATTGATGCGGCTGGTAAGAAGATATGGCTGCCAGGAGATTGTGGTTGGGAACCCGCTGCGCCTGACCGGCGGCAAGAGCAACCAGACGGAGAAGACACGAAAATTTGCAGAGCTGCTGGCGAAAAAGAGCGGGTTGCCGGTCCATATGTGGGATGAGCGCCTGACTTCCGTAGAGGCGCACCGGATTTTGTATGAAGCGGGCCGCGAGCGATCGGAACACTGGAAGGTGGTGGACCAGGTGGCTGCGGTGCTGATTTTGCAGGATTTTCTGGACACGTGGAAGCGGGTACGCCTGCCGCACGAGGCAGATACGGTATGATGTTCCCCGAGTAAAGTAAGCAGTAAATCTGACGGAAAGGTTGGGAACAGATGGCCGTCACACACCCTTCTCATTCCTGCGCCACCATTACGATTGGTGACCTGAAAATCAAGGCATTTTCTACTTGGCGGGAATTTCCACCAGTACCGATGGAGCCACGGGAATGCCCATGATGGGGCAGAATCTTACTACCTTCGAATTTTCACTCGACATATCGGACAAAACTTTTCCGTTCGACACGATCAAGCAGCTATTTCACTTATGCTGGCTCCCCACGAAAGATGACATTAAAGAAATGCGGATCGTTTTTCACCGGGATGAAAACGACGATGACGCAATCCTGTCGCTTTCTTTCCATGGATGGGTCAGTTCGTGGACGGTTTCGAGCGGCACTGGCAGCAATACCGTGCTGGCCATCACATTACAGCCCGCCCTCAATGCGCAGCATTACATGGACATACAAATCGGAAATTAGGACATCAGCATGGTTGATGTGCGCTTACAAGATGCAGTTGGGCCGGGTAAGCCGAACCACCCGGACGACGTAAGAACCGTGCAAAGACTCTTGCAGCAGAATGCCGGATTATTGGGTGCCAATATCAGGCCTACAGGTGAATTCGACGCTGTCACTGCCAATTCTATCTATAACTTTCAACGTCGTGTTCTGCGCATGTTATTTGCAACGGGCATTGTAGAACCGCGAAGCGAGACGCTATGGCAGTTGGCAGAAATGCATCCGCCGCGGCTGTTAGCAGGTGCGCATGGTGGAATCATTCTGGCGCCACTTACTGGTAGCCGTACTTTGTCAGAAGATGACTATAAAGCAGCAGCGGAGGAGATGGACTGCGAAGTACGTGTGATTAAAGCAATCGCCCGTGTTGAATCTTCGGGAGACGGTTTTGATGCGCAAGGAAGACCCATTATTCGTTATGAGCGTCACGTTTTCGGCAGTCTTACGAAACACCAGTACGACATCGGGCATCCATTTATTTCAAGCAGAATGCCGGGAGGATACTCATTTCCGGAACGAGACCAGTACGCACGTCTGCAACATGCCTATGCTCTTGACCAGGATGCGGCACTGAAGGCAACATCTTGGGGCTTGTTCCAGATTATGGGCGCAAATCATAGGGAAGCCGGATATGGAACTGTAGAGGAATTTGTTCGTGCCATGTGCACTTCAGCTAGAGTGCAACTGGATGCCCATGTGAACTATGTCAAATCGCAACGAGATTTGCATGACGCGATTCAACAGAAAGACTGGAGCACGATCGCGTTTTTCTATAACGGTTCAAATTACCGTAAATATCATTACGATACCCGCCTACAGATAGCCTATGAACAAATTCGGAAATAAAATAGCGACTCTTTTGGTAGTAATGTCTCTGCTTGGTTGGGAGGCATCTACGGGTTTCGCGCAGAATCGAGATAAAAAACCTGTTACAGGCAGGTATGACTCTGTCAGCATTGTCGTCAAATCTGACGGAAGCATTATGGGAGATTTTTACGATGAGACTGGGGCGGGGCAATTCTCTTGTGGGTTTTTGTTGTACAGCGATGGCAAGGCCAATGCAGATGGCAAGTATAAAGTGGTGACATGGTGGCCGTTTCAGGAACTAGGCATAAAGCTTGGAGACAATGTTGTTTGGGGAACACTCAGGTTTGCGAATGATGCATTATTTTTGCAGCTACCACAGCATGCTCACGGCGGATGCTGGAACGTGAACCCGGACCTCGATCAGGGGCAAGAAGTTGAGCTGGATCTGATGCACCCTCATCCGGAATGGAGAGAAATTCGCGTCGTCAAGGCCAAGAGGGCCTACCTCCATAAAGCTCCCGATTTAAACGACCACACACGTGCCTATGTTACTGAGGGCGACACAGTTTTTGTAACCGAACAACGCGGCAAGTGGCTGCATGTCCAGTACTATACCGTGGAGTTACGTGAGAGCACAGGCTGGGTGCAGGAATCTGATCTGCTGCCGTTCCGAGTTCCGGAGGCGAGTCCTGCTCAAAAGTGATCTGATGTCGTCTCTCTGGATTATTGGCTATCCCTCTGATTGCGGGACGAGAACATCCGGGAAAGCGACACCGCTTTGAGCGGGCGTTATAATAAGAGTTCAGCGGTTTTCTGGGTTGGCCGTGCTGGAACGGCCCTGCCTAATTCTCCAGGGCCGCGACGGATTATTTTCCATGCCTGAACACATTAAGAAGAAACTGCTCGAAGAGATCAAGCAGCTCGAGCATGAGTTGGCCCATGAGCTTCCGCAGGAGATCAAGAAAGCAGCGGCGCTCGGCGACCTGAGTGAAAACGCCGAGTACCACATGGCCAAGCAGCGCCAGGAGTTTGTGAACGCGCGCCTGGGACAGCTTAAGAAGCGTATGGCTGAGCTGTCGCTGGTGAACTTGTCCAACATTCCGAAGGACAAGGTGGCCTTCGGTTCCACGGTTGTGGTCTTTGATCCGACGAAGGACGAAGAGATTGAGTACAAGCTGGTGACGAGCGAAGAGTCCGACGTCAGCAAGGGGCTTATCTCGACCACTTCGCCGATTGGACGCGCGCTGGTGGGCAAGCAGGTGGGCGATGAAGTGACGGTTGTGACGCCGAATGGAAAGCGCCAGCTTGAGATTCTGAAGCTCACAACTATCCACGATGAAGTCGAAACAGAAGCGGAATAGGGTGTCATGGCCTCCAATAAAAGCTGGACGAGCGCCTTTGGGCGCGCCTGTGGGGTGTTGCTGCAGGCCATTGTGAATGGCCTTGCGCTGACCCGCATTTCACCCAATGTCCTGACCTTTATTGGACTGATCATCAACACGATTGCGGCGATCCTCTTTGGCTACGCCAATGAGCACAACTATGTGCGCATGTTCCTGTATGCGGGGCTGGTGATTATTGGCGCCGGCATCTTTGACATGGTGGACGGGCGGGTGGCGCGCCAGACCGACCAGGTGACGGTCTTCGGAGCTTTTTTTGATTCCGTGATTGACCGCTATTCGGACGTGGTGCTTTTCTTCGGGCTGCTGGTGTTTTATGCGCGCGGCAACCGCTTTTTCTACGTTGTGCTGGCGGCGTTTGTGATGGTCACATCGCTGATGGTGAGCTATACACGGGCGCGCGCTGAGGCGCTGATTGGCCAGTGCAAGGTCGGCTTTATGGAGCGGCCGGAGCGCATCGTGCTGATTATTCTGGGCGCGCTGTTTAACCGCTGGGGCGTGATGGCGCCTGTACTCTGGGTGCTGGCTGTGCTTTCCACCATTACGGTGATTCACCGCATTCGCTTCACCTACCAGATGACCAAGGACTTGGGCCCTGTGAGCGATACCAGCCCGATCGCGCTGAAGGGGCAGGCGGATGCTCCGGCGGACCTCAGCTCCGCACCGAATGCCTCGCAGGTGTGAACGCCTGGGTTTCAGCTCCCGCTACAATCCAGAATGTGGGCAGCGGCGAAATCTTTACCCCGGCGCAGATAAAGCATTTTCGCCACAATCTTCTGGCCTGGTATGAGGCGCACGCACGCGATCTTCCGTGGCGGCGAATGCGCGATCCATATGCGATCTGGGTGTCGGAAATCATGCTTCAGCAGACGCGCGTGAATGCTGTGCTGGACCACTATGCGAGGTTTATGGCACGGTTTCCGACGGTGCAGAAGCTGGCCGAAGCGGAAGAGCCGGAGGTGCTAGCCATATGGAGCGGGCTCGGTTACTACCGCCGCGCACGCATGATGCACAGGGCCGCACGGGTCATCTCGAACGAACTTAAGGGCCATCTGCCGCGGACTGCTGCTGGGCTGCGCAGGCTTCCCGGCATTGGCGCGTACACCTCCGCTGCGATTGCCAGTATCGCCTTTGGCGATCCGGTGGCCGTGGTAGACGGCAATGTGGAGCGCGTGGTCCTTCGCGTACGGCCGCGGAACAGTGGTATTCAGGCGGTGGCGCAGGTGCTTCTGGATCCGATGCGTCCGGGCGATTTCAACCAGGCGATGATGGAGCTGGGTGCGACGGTCTGCCTGCCCAGAAATCCGCTGTGCCTGCATTGCCCGGTGCAGAAGCTGTGCAACACGCGCGGGGAGCATCCGGTGGCCCCGCGTAAAGAGAGCGTTCGGAAGCGCGTGGGGCATGCTTTGGTACGGCGGGGTGAGCGGGTGCTGCTGGAACAGCGGGCGCAGGATGCGTCCCTGATGGCAGGCATGTGGGAGCTTCCGCAATTGGATGGCACCCTGCCCGGCCCGGAGCGGTTGCTGTTCACCATCAGCCATTCCATTACGGTGACGAACTATTCGGTGGATATTTTTCGTCTTCGTGCGGATGAAGTGCATCTGTTGCCTGAAGGCGGCAGACGCAAATGGATTTCAGTGGACGATCTGGCGGAGATTCCGCTCACCGGGCTTGCAAGAAAAGTGCTGAAGCGATTGCAGGTGTTCAAACCGCCTGTTTCTGGTGGACCATTGCAGAGATGATGTTATTGGGGCGTGGGGCACCCGCCCAGGAATGAAGCACAACCCTGGTGACTGTTAAACTTTCAGCTTGAGAGGGTCCTCTGATTGAGGGTCTGGAAGTAATCCCTCAGCGGCCAAAGCCGTGGCCCTTCAAAAAAAGGCCTGTTCAGGGCGTCTCCAAAAAGCAGGCTTGTTCAGAGGGTCTTCAAAGTAAGGAGAAGAATGAACCTTTCCTTCCGCCTCTCTTCTGTCTTCGCCATGGCGCTGCTCTCATCTGCGGCTGCGCTCTGTCAGTTGCCGGTACCGGCTGTTCCGGGGGTTCCGGAGATGGCACGCAAAGCTGCTGAAAGCATTGATCCGGAAAAGATACGCGCGCATGTGCGCTTTCTTTCAAGCGACCTGCTGGAAGGCCGCGGGCCGGGGCAGCGAGGTGGCCAGCTCGCTGCCGAGTACATTGCGACACAGTTTGCGCTTGAGGGGCTGAAGCCTGCGGGGGACAACGGCACCTACTTCCAGAAGGTGCCGCTGTATGCTGTCCACACGGTGGAAGACCAGACTACGGCGGAGTTCGTACCTGCGAATGGCCAGCCTGTCTCGCTTAAATACAGCGAAGACTGGGTGGCGAAGGACCAGACTGGAAATGACTCTGCTGACATTGATGCACCGATTGTTTTTGCCGGCTATGGCATTGATGCTCCTGAATACCAATGGAACGACTATGCCGGAGTGGATGTGAAGGGCAAGGTGCTTCTGGTGATTGTGAATGAGCCGCCTTCGAAGGATGAGAGCTTCTTCAAGGGCAAGGCGCTTACGTATTACGGCCGCTGGACCTACAAGTATGAAGAGGCCTCGCGTCTGGGCGCTGTGGGCGTGCTTATCATTCATCGTACGGACCTCGCCAGTTATGGATGGCAGGTGGTGCGCGATTCGCAGGCGATTGAGAAATCGTACCTGCAGGGCGATCCTTCGGCGACGCTCAAGGCCGCTGCGTGGATCCAGCACGACGTGGCGCAGAAGCTCTTTACCGCTGCGGGACTGGGCAATGTAGATGACGAAATTGCCAAAGCAGGGCAGCGCGGTTTCCACGCGGTGGAGCTGCCGATCCGATTCAAGGCGCACGTGGCCAGTAAAGTGCGTCGCTATGAGTCTGCGAACGTGATTGGCGAAGTTCCCGGCGCGCAAACGGGGCAGGCCGTCCTCTACACGGCGCATTATGATCATCTCGGTATGGATCCGAGCAAGAAGGGCGACAATATTTACAACGGCGCGGCAGACAACGGCACTGGCTGCGGCATTTTGCTGGAGCTGGCGCGTGCCTTCTCAGAGACAAAGCCGCCGCATAGCGTCTACTTTGCTTCTGTGACTGCGGAGGAACAGGGGCTGCTTGGCTCGCAGTGGCTTGGGATGCATCCGCCGGTCCCCGCATCGCAGATTACTCTCGACCTGAATTACGACATGCTGAATCCGATCGGGGTTCCTACGTCGGCTGAGCTGGGGGGCGCGGACCGGACCACCTTTTATCCTGAGATTGAGAAGACGGCGAAGGCATTTCACATTACGCTTGAGCCGGACCAGTTTCCGCAGGCAGGGACGTATTACCGTTCTGACCACTTCAGCCTGGCGCGCGTTGGTATTCCTGCCTTTTCAATTGACCAGGGAACGCTGTTTGAGGGCCACACGCCGGAGTGGGGCAAGCAGCAGATGGAAGACTTTGTTGAGCACCGCTATCATCAGCCTTCGGATGAATACAGGCCGGAGATGGACTTTCGGGGTGATGCCAAGATGGCGCAGTTCGGGGCCATTCTTGGATGGGAGGCGCTGTCGCTTCCTGAAGAGATTGGCTGGCAGCCGGGAGATGAGTTTGCAGCTGCCAGGAAGAAAGGGCAATAACTTGGTGTTCGAGCAGTCCCACATCTCTTCAGGATGTGGGGCACCCGTGATTCGAGCAGTTCGACATCTCTTTAAGATGCCGGGTACCCATGCAGTCCACCACCTTGGCCTGTGCGGTCTGCTCGCGCTCTGTCTGGGGAGCGTCCCGGCCCAGACTGCGAATGCACCGAAGTTACATCATCGCGGAGACCCGAGTACCACCGACCACCCCATCGTAGTGAAACCGAACCCGGGCGATTCCCTGATTCCGGAAGACGCGTCTGGCGAATACATGCTGGGCAAGCCCGGCGAATTTATCGAGATCACTTTACAGTTTGGCGAACTGAGTGGATACATCTCCCGTCAGGGAGATGGGGACAGCGACCAGGGGACTCCGCTGACCTTTTTCTTTGATCAGACCTCGCTCCATGGCCAGCAAATCAGCTTTACGACACGGCAGGTGCATGGCGTCTGGTACTCGTTTACAGGAACGATTCTGCGCGGCGCGGGGAAGACCCGCGAGGAAGACGGCTACTACGTCCTGACTGGAGACCTGATTGAGCATGATGCTGCGCGCAATACCGAGGTGAGGCGGTCGGTGGCGCTGAAGTCGGGGAGGGCGCTGTCGTAGGTACCCTGTCTTTTTGCGAGTTTCGAAAGCCCTGATCTAGCGGCGGAGTTCTGCGATTGCTTTTTCGATGGTGGCGGCGAGTTCTTTCTGCTGTGGCCCGGCGAGCTTGCTTCCCTGTGAGGTGAGATAGAAGACGTCAATTGCCACTTCGCCTTCGGTGTCAATCAAAGCGACTTCAATATTGCACTGGTGTTCTGCGAAGGACCTGGCCAGCTCGCGGAGGAGGCCTGGGACGTCCTGCGCGACGACCTGGAGCAGGGTGCTGTGTGAGGACGCTTCATTGTCAAAGGAGAGCCGGGTTTCTACTTTGACTTTGGCCTGATGGTGCCGGTTGGCGTGGCTGCGGGCGCGCAGGAGCGTTTCGAGCGGCACCTGGTGCGAGATGACATCGCGGATGCTTTTAAGGAAGCGGTCCACTTCAGTGGGATTGAGCTCGAGGGTTTGGAATGAATCGGTGAACTGGAAGGTGTCAACAATGGTGCCAGCGCTGTTGGAAAATGCGTCGGCCTTGACGATGTTCATGCCCCAGGCAGAGAGCACTCCGGCCATTTCGGCAAAGAGCATGGGGCGGTCCTGGGTGATGAGCGTGACTTCGTGCAGCTGGCGCAATGGCCGGAAGGCCAGCTGCACGGGTTCTGCTGCCAGATTCAGGGCCATGCGGAAGTGGCTGCGTATCTGGTCAGGAAGATGCGTCTGGAGATATCGCTGCGGGATACCTTCGAGGAATGTTTTCAGTTCTTCGCTGCGGTCCGGGACGAGAGCGAGGATGCGGTTGAGTGTGCCGGTGTCGCTTTCGACGTGGTAGCGTTCTTCGTCCACGCTGCGGTCAAGGAAGTTGGACGTGGCGATGTAGAGTTGCCAGAGGTTTTCGGCCTTCCAGGGCGTGAGGGCCCCGGGCGCGACGGACTTGATATCGGCGTAGGTGAGGAGCGTGAGCATTCTGAGCTGCTGCTGGCTGTTCACTTTTTCTCCGAAGGCGCGAATGCTCTGCGGATTGAAGATGTCGCGGCGCAGTGCGGCGGACATATCGAGATGGCTGCGAATGAGCTTGCGGATGGTTTCGCGTTCTTCGGGTTCAAATTCCAGGCGGGCAAAGAGGCTTTCGCACAGCTCGACGCTCTCGATGGTGTGGTCGCCGGTACGGCGGGCCTTGCCGGTGTCGTGCATGAGAATGGCGAGCAGGAAGAGGTCGAGCCGTTCGATCTCCGGCAGAAGTGTGGCAAAGCGTTTTTCCCAGTCGTGCGCGGGCTGGCGCAGAGCGTGCACGTTGTCGATGACCAGGAAGGTGTGTTCGTCGACGGTATAGCGATGGTAGGAGTCACGGATGACGAGCGCGTCAATGCCATGAAATTCGGGGATGACCAGTTCCAGCAGGCCGAGGGCATGCATGGTGCGCAGGGCGTGGGCGGCGTGCGGCCCCAGCAGGACTTCGCGCAGGCAGTTCCAGAGGAAGGGGCCTTCGGGCATCTGCACGGCCAGGACGGGCAGGGCCTCGGCGATGCGGTCTTCGGCGGACTGGCTGAGCTTGTAGCCGTGTTTGGCGATCAGGCCAAAGATGCGCAGAACGACTTCGACATCATTGATAGCGGCCGTGCTTTCGAGATCGAGGCGGCCCTGTTCGAGGACGAAGTCAGTGCCTGCGATGGGGGTGCGGCGGCGGCGGAACTGCTTGTAGAACGAGCGGCGCGGTGGCGGGACATCGTCCATGAGCAGGGAGGCGCGGCGGAGGATGGTGCGCGCGTTGCGGTAGTAGGTGCGCATCCAGTAGGCGGGATCGGCGCTGCCGCGTGTTTCAAGGCCAATGCTTTGCGCGGCGGCCTCGTCCTGCGCGTGCCAGTCAAGTGTGTTGTTGTCGCGTCCGCTACGGTAGTGCAGGAAGCATCGCGTGGCGGCGAGAAAATCGAAGGCCGATTCGAGATCGTTGTGGACGGTGAAGAAGGAATTGCCGCTGGGCCTGGGCCAGGTCTTTGTTTCCTGGAGTGAGAACAGGAGAGTGAGCCACTGGGCGAAATGGTAATCGCGCAGGCCGCCGGGGCACTCCTTGATATTGGGTTCGAGATGAAAGATGGTATTGCCGTACTTGGCGTGGCGGGCGCGGGCGAGCTCGGCGAGGTTCTGGACGATGGTGTTCCATTCGCGCAGGACGAGCGAAGGGAGCAGGTCATTCTCAAAGCGGCGATAAAGGGAGTAGTCCCCGCAGAGATAGCGGCGGTCGAGCAGGGAGACGAGGAACTCAAGATTGTCGGCATCTACGCGGTCGCATTCCTTCCAGGTACGGATGGAAGGGCTGGCGCGGAGGCCGGCGTCCCACATGGCCTGAATGCAGGCGCGGATGACCTGATGGAAATCGCGCTCCACGCTGTCATTGCCGCAGAGGAAGAGGACGTCCACGTCGGAGTAGGGAAACAGCTCCCGGCGGCCGAAGCCACCGGTGGCGATGAGCGTGATGTTGAAGGGGCCGGTGTGAGCGGCGACCAGCTCGGTCCATAGCTGGCGCAGCACCTTGTCTACGAGGGTGGAGCGGCGGCGGATGGCGGCGGAGCCATCTCCGGTGCGCTCGAAGGTCTGGCGCAGGTCTGCGATGTCGTTCTGGTAAGCGTCCCGTATGCGCGGGAGGGATGTAAGCTCAGGCGTCATGCGGTCTTCGATACAGGTGCGGTGAGTCTGTCATTCTGGTCGCCGGAAGGAGGAAGAATCCGCGAATCCTGGGCCGATTCTTCGCTCGCTCAGAATGACAATTACTTTAACTGATCACAGTGCCGAAGGCCCGCGTTCATCGTTGCGGATGCGGACAGCCTCGTCAATTTTGGAGACAAAAATTTTGCCATCGCCGATTTTGCCGCTACGGGCAGCCGAGAGGATGGCCTGGATGGCCTTTTCGACCAGCTCGTCCGGCACTACGGTTTCCAGCTTGATTTTGGGCAGGAGGTCCACCGTATACTCGCGTCCGCGGTAGAACTCGGTGTGGCCCTTCTGGCGGCCATGTCCGCGGGCCTCAAGAATCGTCATGCCTTCGATGCCTACTTCCACGAGGGCATCTTTGACTGCATCCAGTTTTGACGGTTGAATGACCGCTTCGATCTTCTGCATAATGTGTCGTCTCAGAGGTTACAGGGTAACAGGTTCTAATTATTCTACGATTCACGATGCAAAATCGTAGCCTTCTTCGCCATGCTGCGTCAGGTCGAGGCCTTCGACCTCATGCTCGCGGGGCACACGCAGGCCGACCACCAGGTCTACAAACCTGAGCAGAACCAATGTGCCGATGATGGAGATGACCCAGGCGATGGCGACGCCGACGAGCTGATTCAGCACCTGGTGCCAGTTGCCATCCACGGCGCCGGAGGGAAGCGTGTTGCCGTTTGCATCCTTAAAGATGGGATTGATGGCGCTGGAGGCAAAGAACCCGGTGAGGATGGCGCCAAGGGTGCCGCCAGCGCCGTGCACGCCGAAGGCGTCGAGCGAGTCGTCGTAGCCGAACCGGTTCTTTACCTTGAAGACCATGAAGTAGCAGAAGATCCCGGCGGCGAGTCCGATGACGAGTGCTGACATGGGCTTTACAAAGCCAGCGGCTGGTGTGATGGCGACGAGTCCGGCGACTGCTCCGGAGATGCCGCCGAGGGCGCTGGGCTTACCGTTGCGGATCCATTCGGCGGCCATCCAGCCGAGGGCCGCGGCGGCCGCGCCGAAGTGGGTATTGACGAAGGCGCTGGTGGCCAGGGTCCCGGAGTTGAGGGCGCTGCCAGCGTTGAATCCAAACCAGCCCACCCACAGCAGGCAGGCACCAATAAAGCTGAGGACGACCGAGTGCGGGGGAGTGGCTTCGCGCGGGTATCCGAGGCGCTTGCCGAGATACAGTGCGCATACGAGGGCGGATACGCCGGAGGTGACGTGGACAACGGTGCCGCCAGCGAAGTCGAGGGTTGGGAACCTTCCACCGAGAGAGGCGTTGAGCAGGCCGCCCTTGCCCCAGACCATGTGCGCCATGGGCGAGTAAACAAAGATGGACCAGAGCGTGAGGAAGAGCGCCATGGCACTGAACTTCATGCGTTCGGCGAATGCTCCGGTGATGAGCGCCGGGGTGATGATGGCGAACATCAACTGATAGATCATGTAGGTCTGGAGCGGGATGGTGGCCGAGTAGTCGGGATCAGGATTGAGGCCGACGCCTTTGAGGAAGATATGGTGGAGGCCGCCGATGAAGCTTGTGCCGGAATCAAAGGTGAGGCTGTAGGTGAGGAAGGCCCAGAGCACGGTCACGATGGCCATCATGGCGAAGCTCTGCATCATGGTGCCGAGGACATTTTTCTTCCGCACCAGACCGCCGTAGAAAAGCGCCAGGCCAGGGCCGGTCATCATGAGAACGAGCGCCGAGCTGATAAGCATCCAGGAGTTGTCCGCGCCGGACTGCGCCGCGGCGATCTGCGCCTGGAGTTTTGCTACCTGATCAGAGGAGGGTGTCTGTGCCATGGCTGACATGAAGCCACCCGCCAGCAGTATGCCTGCCAAAAGAACTTTTATGCTGCGACAACGATGCATAGTACCCCGTCGAATTGCCTGAGAGATAGACCACGGCCTGTGCGTGAGCTACGGCGCATGGCAGAACAAGATGTCTGGTTGAAACCCCAGAATATGTTGTGCAGGTACTTTTCCGTAAGCGCTTAAAACGGCAACAGAGAATTTTTATACGGGGGATAAAGGAAAATTTCTGAGCAGGGAAAAAATCTGGTCTTGCCGGGGGCTGCCGTCTGCGGGCCGCTCCCGGGAGCGTTATAGTAAATATATGAGCGAATTGGCGCGCGACAGATATCTGTTCGGCAATCTGGAGAGTAGTGCGAAGAACCAGGAGAAGCTGCGGGAAGTCAGTTATGGGTATGACCAGCCGGAAGGCGTCTTTCTGACTTCGCTTGATTCGGCGATCAACTGGATCCGCAAGAACTCGATCTGGCCAATGACGTTTGGGCTGGCCTGCTGCGCGATTGAAATGATGTCCATGGGGGCATCGCGATTTGACGTGGCCCGCTTTGGGGCCGAGGTTTTTCGCGCTTCACCGCGACAGTCGGACCTTATGGTGATTGCAGGGCGCGTGTCGCAGAAGATGGCCCCGGTCATCCGTCGGCTGTATGATCAGATGCCTGAGCCAAAATGGGTGATTTCAATGGGCGCGTGTGCCACTTCCGGGGGCGTTTTCAACAATTATGCTCTGGTGCAGGGAGTGAATCAGGTGATTCCAGTGGACGTGTATGTACCGGGATGCCCGCCGCGTCCGGAGCAGTTGATTTACGCGATTACGCTGCTGCAGGAGAAGATTCTGCGGGAGCGGGGAAGCTTTAAGCGCATTTTAAACTTGCAATAGAGCTTAAAATTCAATAACTTAGTAAGGCTGATGGATTCGGCAGCGAAGCGGGTGAAATTGCCCGGTACTTTCCGAGGAAGCATATTTTCTGGGTTTGTAGCTGTTAACTTCATGGGTGCTTTTGAGAATTGATGCAGTTTCTGAGGCAACTCATTGAAGAATTTATGCTCTAAGCTAAGTAAACGTGTGGTAAGTTTTTATACCGTCGTAGTTTTTAAACTGCGGTTTCTGCCCGGCTTGACGTCTTAAGCCGAAATTCACCGGCTTGAAGTCTTTAAGCCGAAATTCATCTGTGTTGTGACTTTCAAAGCTATGGTTGCGGAGGATAGACGCATGTATTCTCGTCCGTTAGGTTCCGTGGGCCGAATTCTGCTTATCAGTTGCGCCGTAGGACTCGGTGCTTCGAGTCTTTACGGTCAGAATTCGAATCCTCAACCGGCTGCTCCTGCAGAGCAGCCCGTTTCCCGTGTAGATGTATTTACCGGCTACTCTTATCTGGCGCCGCATGGCACGGTCAACACCCCTCAGCCGAATGGTTCGGTCTTCAGCGACCGGTACTCGTCTATTGATTACGGTGCGATCGGCAGTGTTGCATATTACTTCAACCGTTATTTCGGTGGACAGGCCGAATTCGGCGCTCATCCGGATGGCCGGAATGACGAAGCCTGGACCGTCCAGGGTGGTCCGATTTTCCGGTATCCAACGTCTGAGGGCATCACGCCGTTTGTGCATGCGCTTGCTGGCGCTGTGAAGCTGGGTGGACCCAATGCTGAGCCATTTGCCGCTCATCATGACACCTGGGGCCCTGCACTGACTGCCGGTGGCGGACTGGACTACAATCTGCCCTTCCTGGGGCACCATGTGGCCCTTCGGCTCTTCCAGGCTGATTACGAATATTTTCACGTAAATTATGGACCGGCCGTATCGTTCGGCGGACGCGCCAATGTGAACAATGCGCGTCTGAGCACCGGTCTTGTCTGGAAGTTCGGGAACATCGTTCCTCCTCCTCCGGTGCAGTACAGCTGCTCTGCCAGCCCTGCTTCGGTATATCCGGGAGACCCGGTCACCATTACCGGGACGGCTACCAACCTGAACCCCAAGAAGACCGCGACGTACAGCTGGTCTGGCCAGGGCGTGACGGTGAAGGGCGACACGGCGACGGCGAACGTGGACACCAGCAGCCTGCAGCCTGGCAATTACACCGTTACTGGCCACGTAAGCGAAGGCCAGAAGGCGGGCCAGTTCGCAGATTGCACCGCGAGCTTCACCGTGAAGCAGTACGAGCCGCCGACCGTGAGCTGCTCGGTCAATCCGTCCTCGGTCAACCCGGGCGACACCGTGACCGTGACGGCGACTGGCGTCAGCCCGCAGAACCGTCCGCTGACCTACAGCTACAGCGCATCGGCTGGTTCGATCAGTGGCACTGGCAACAGCGCCACGCTGTCCACGACCGGCGCACCGGCTGGCACGATCACTGTGACAGCCAACGTTGCGGACGACAAGGGTCAGACAGCATCCGGCACCTGCACGGTGACCGTCAATGCTCCTCAGGCCCCGGCGCCGAAGACGCAGACGCTCTGCTCGATCAACTTTGATCGTGACAAGCGGCGTCCGACCCGCGTAGACAACGAAGCCAAGGCCTGCCTGGACGATGTGGCCCTGAATGCCCAGCGTTCTGCCGATGCCAAGGTGGTTGTTGTAGGCAACGAGACCGAGCAGGAGAAGGCCAGTGCTGGCAAGCGTCATGGTAAGCACGCCAAACCGGCAACAGACTTCGCTGCTCAGCGCGCAGTGAACACGAAGGACTACCTGGTGAAGGAGAAAGGCATTGACGCCAGCCGCATTGAAGTGCGGACGGGCAGTGCAGGCTCGAAGGAAGTGGAGAACTACCTTGTGCCTGCCGGTGCCAACTTCGACTCCGATGTGTCCGGCACAACGGCTGTAGACGAGTCCTCTGTGAAGGCGCAGCCTCGCAAGGCACTCGCCACCCGGCACCATCATCATCGCGCAGCCAAAAAGAAGTAAGTGCGATGAAACTGAACTGATCCATGAAGGCCAGCCTGAGCATCGGCTGGCCTTTTCTTTGCCGTCAGAACCTGTGGGGGCGGCACAAGTGTCCTGTATGAGAGTAAAGTTGTACCGGAAGATGATGAAGCACAAATTGTTGCAGTTTTTTCTCCTTTGTCTTTCTGTCTTCGTTCTTTTGGGAAATGGTTTCATCCACGCTGAGTCTCAGCGCTGGTTGCCCATTGGCCCCGACGGGGGAGACGCACGCAGTTTTGCTGCCGACCCTGCCTCAGCCAAGCACATTTATCTCGGCACAACGACAAGCTGGATCTACCAGTCCACGGATGGCGGAAATACGTGGGAGCGTCTGGCCCGGCTGGGCAAATCCGATGACCTGGTGGTGGACAGCCTGGTGGTAGACAGCACCGACCCGAAGACGCTGCTTGCTGGAGTCTGGCAGGTGGACCGTCCCTCGGGCGGCATCTACATCAGTCACGACGGTGGCGTGACGTGGAACCCTGCTGCGGAGATGAATGGACAGTCGGTGCGCGCCCTGACGCAGTCGCGGTCGAATCCAAAGATTTTTGTGGCAGGCACGCTGTCCGGCGTATATCGCAGTGAGGACAGGGGGGAGCACTGGAAGATCATCAGTCCGGCGGGAAGCACGGAGATCCATGAAGTGGAATCTGTGGCGATTGATCCGTATGACCCCAATGTGATCTATGCCGGGACATGGCACCTTCCCTGGAAGACAACGGACGGCGGCGCGAGCTGGCACAACATCAAACAGGGTCTGATTGATGATTCGGATGTTTTCTCCATCATCATTGATCCCACGCGTCCGACCGTGGTGTATACGAGCGCCTGCTCTGGAATTTATCGCAGTGACAGTGCTGGCGAGCTGTATCGCAAGGTCCAGGGCATTCCTTCAACGGCGCGACGCACGCGGGTGCTGATGCAGGACCCGGCAGACCGCAAGACGGTCTATGCCGGGACGACAGAAGGACTCTACAAGACAACGGATGATGGCGTGAACTGGACGCGCATGACCGGGCCGGACGTGATCATCAACGACATTTTCGTAGACCCCTCCAGCCCGCAGCATGTGCTTCTTGCCACGGACCGCAGCGGCATTCTTGCGAGCACGGATGGAGGCCGCAGCTTTGCCGCGGCGAATACCGGATTCTCGCAGCGGCAGGTCTCTGATATTTTGCCGGATGCGAAACATCCCGGGACCATTTATGCCGGTGTCATCAATGACAAAGGCTATGGCGGTGTCTTTGTGACGGAAGACAACGGTAAGAGCTGGCAGCAGCGCAGTCAGGGCCTGGATGGACGCGATGTCTTTACGCTTGCGCAGTCTGATGACGGCACGCTGCTGGCGGGGACGGAACATGGTATTGCCCGCTGGAACGGGTCGCTCTGGGAGGCGGACGGAAACATCATCCGCTATGCGGAGAAGACGGTCTACAGCCGAGGGAAAGGGAAGCGCCGCACGAAGAAGACGGTGCAGGTTGCGCAACCAGGAGGAACGATTGATTCGCGCGTGAATGACATCAGCACCAATGGCGCGGTCTGGCTGGCGGCAACGTCGAACGGCGTTTATCGCAGTGCAAACCAGGGCGCTTCCTGGAGCGGCCCGGTGCTAAAGGGCGAAAATTTTCTCTATGTCAGCGCGAAGGGCAACGAGGCCATTGCCGCAAATCGCTCTGAGATGCTGACATCTGCGGATGGCGGCACGACCTGGACACCGGTGAATCTGCCATCGAAGCTCAGCGGAGTCCGTGCGGTTTCCACTGCTCCTGATGGCAGCCTGTGGGTGGGGGGACGCGAAGGGCTCTTCTACAGCACGGACCGCGGCCAGAGCTGGCAGCGTATAGACACGCTCCCGCTGGCTGACATCAATGGGCTGAGCTTCAACACGCAATGGAACCGGCTGTTTGTGACCTCTTCCCGCTCGACGGTTGTTCTTGGGCTTGATGTGCAGAGCAAGACGTGGAAGTGGTGGGACACAGGATGGACACTGCGTGCTGTTCGTTCGCTGAGTGACCGTCTGGTAGCTGCTTCTCTCTACAATGGCGTGGTGCTGGAGCCAGGCGGAGATGAGAAGACAGCGAAGATGAATGCGATTGCCGGTACTCGACCCTGAGACGGGCACAAGCTGGATTTGCTGGTGATGTGTGATTGAGCCGAGTATTGCGGCGATGCTTCCGGGAGATTTCTTTTGAGTGGAGCGGCGTGATACTCTTCCGTTTTGAAATCGTTGCCATCGGAGGGCCGTCTTTTCATGTTAAGACGCGAATTTCTTGCCAAGGCTGGAGTTGTGGCTACGGCCCATACAATTCCAGGTTTCGGCTTGTCTCAGCGGCCGTTTTTCAACACAGA
This sequence comes from Acidobacteriaceae bacterium, assembly GCA_021323655.1. Lineage (GTDB taxonomy): Bacteria > Acidobacteriota > Terriglobia > Terriglobales > Acidobacteriaceae > Pseudacidobacterium. The sequence continues at coordinate 50,675 of JAJPKO010000062.1, read as the reverse complement.
AAACAAGCCCAAGCCAATGGACGTGGGCGTGCTCATCCGCATTGGCGACAACCCTGAAGAGCCAATTGCGCGAGTCAAGGAACTCGGCCTGAATAACTGCTTTCTTTCACTGGACCACTACATTGGAAAATTTACGCAACAGCTTGCCGATCGGATCGGCAGCGCGCTGAACAAATATGGCATAACCGCGACTACGGCGGAAGTCGTCGGTCCAGGGCGCCTGGTGTGGGACTTTGAAGATGGGCCTTCGACGATCGGTTTGGTCCCGCGGGAGAGCCGCGCTGCGCGTCTGGATGCGTTGAAGCAGGCATCGGACTTCGCCAAATTGCTGGGCGTGCCTCAGGTCCAGACACATTGTGGTTTTATTCCGGAAAACCCGCGCGACCCGCTCTACGCGGAAACGGTCCAGACGATTCGTGAAATTACGATGCACTGCGCCAACAACGGCCAGCATTTTCTGATGGAAACGGGGCAGGAGACGCCGACGACGATGTCTCGCGCCATTCAGGATGTGAACCATCCGAATCTGGGAGTTGGTCTAGATACGGCGAACCTGATTCTTTATGGCAAGGCCAATCCTGTAGATGCGGTGGACATCATTGGCCGGCATGTTCGCAGTGTGCATGCGAAAGATGGCAAATGGCCGACCGACCCGATGAAGCTGGGCGAGGAAGTGGTGATTGGCCGGGGACTGGTGGACTTTGAAAAGGTCTTCAGCAAATTGCATAAGCTTGGATATACGGGGGCCATTACGATCGAGCGCGAGATTGAAGGCGCGCAGCAGATGGAGGACATTCGCAGGGAGAAGGTCTATCTGCAGGGCATCCTGGCGAAGGTAACTGGTGTTCAGTAAGAAGAGAAGGAAAACCATGGACCGTAGAGAATTTCTGGCTGGATCGGCCGCAGCTTCAGGGCTGCTGTTACTGAAGCCGAAGACGGCGTTTGGCTATGAGGCCAATTCAGCGGTGCGCTATGCTCTGCTGGGATGTGGCAATCGCGGTACGGCGGTCGCCACGTCATTTGCGAAGAACACCAGCGCACGTGTGGTCGCGCTGGGCGATCTTTTTCAAGACAAACTGGACGCAGGCAAGGCGCACTTCGACCAGGTGAACCAATCGCTTGGCTATGCCGGGCCTGACCAGAAGCTGCTGTTTCGCGGATACAAGGCGTATGAAGAACTTGCCGCCTCGCCGCATATTGACGCGATCCAGATCTCCACGCCGCCCTATTTTCATGTACAGCATCTTGAGGCCGCGGTGAAAGGCGGCAAGCACGCTTATTGTGAAAAGCCGGTTGGAGTGGACATTGCGCAGACCAATCATGCGCTTGAAATCGCGAAACAGGCCGATGGCAAGGTCAGCGTGGATGTTGGATTCCAGATTCGCAGCGCTCCTCCTTATGTTGAAATTGTGCGGCGGATTCATGGAGGCGAGTTGGGCAAGATTGCCTGCGTAGAAGCCTGGTACAACGCTCCGCCTTCCGCATATCCTGATTTTCCCGGTGCATCGCCGGATGAGTTGCGTATCCGGCGCTGGTTGTGGGACCGGGTGCTGTCGGGCGATATTCTTGTTGAGCAGAACATCCATGTGATTGATATCTGCAATTGGGTGTTGCAGGGCCATCCTCTCAAAGCGGTGGGGACGGCGGGACGGAATGTTCTTACGCACGCGGGTGATTGCTCGGACAACTATCAGGTGGTCTTTACTTATCCTGACGATGTGCGGGTCAGCTTTTCATCCACGCAGTTCTGCCCGGCGAACTGGTTCGACGTTTCAGCGCGCTTCTTCGGTGACAAAGGAATTGCTGAAGCACCTTACTCAGGACCGCTGCGGATCATCAGCGACAATCCGTGGACATGGGCGGGAAGCACTACGCAGCCCACAGGCTCCTTTGCATCGAATGGAGCATTCACTGACAACCTGGCCCAGGCAGACCGGAAAAAAGACAAGGGCTTTATTGAAAGCATTACCTCGGGCAAGTTCCACAACCAGATTGCCGCGGGCGTGGAAAGCGCGCGAAGCTGCATGCTGGGCCGCATGGCCGCTTACAAGAAGCGGGAAGTGACCTGGGACGAGCTGCTGAAGCACGGCGACAAATACGAATTGGGTATCAACATGACGCAGTTCAGCTGAGGCCGGGTGCTTCGACTTCGCTGGAGAATGGCAATTTTTTGCGGGGAAGTACTCGCACACTCCTCAGGCCTGGAGCTCCGCATAAAATCACGATTGCCACAGAACTGATTCCCGTATGTCCTGTGGCTGCGGGCCATGTGCGTCGCCGTCAAAGAGGCCCCGAAGCGGCGGCACATGGACTAGAATGAGGGGTTCCTCCCAGTCTACTTTATCTACTTCAGGGGTATTGAGTGCGCCGTATATCTGCTCTTCTTTTTGCTTGCCTTCTTGTTGTTGAGCTGCACGCTTTTGCGCAAAAACAATGGACCGTTCCGGACATTTTCACGGGACGCATCTCGATAGGGCATCAGCCCGGAGAAATGTCCTGGTCACCGGATGGCAAGCGCGCCATTTATATTGGCGACGATGGCGACATGATGCAGATGGATGCGGCCACGGGCAAGACAAGCAAGCTGCTCGACCACCAGAAGCTGGCGCCGATTATGAATGTGCAGCTCGGCGAGAAAGACCGCGATCATCGCGGGCGCTATGGTGAGCCGGACTATATCTGGGCGCCGGATTCGCAGCACCTTCTGTTTGATACCAATGGCACGCTCTGGCTCTATGACCTGAAGAGCGGCACGGGGACGGAGGTTGGGCAGACGGGCCAGGGCAGCGGGGACGATCCCAAGTTTTCGCCGAATGGGCAATACATTTCTTACCTGCACGACCACAACATCTACGTGGGCAAACCATCGGCGCAGGCCAGCCCTGTAACCAATACGCATGAGCCGACGCTGCTGAATGGCGAGGTGGATTGGGTGTACCTGGAAGAGCTTGATGTTCGGAGCAACTACTTCTGGTCGCCGGACTCAAAGCAGATTGCATATTTACAGATGGACGAGGCGTCGGTGCCGCAGTATCCCATTGTGGACTGGATTCCCACGCACGCGAGTGTGGATGAGCAGCGCTATCCGCAGCCGGGGGACGCGAATCCGGGCGTGAAAGTGGGCGTGGTGAGCGCGAGCGGCGGCAAGACTACATGGATCAAAGTGCCGTTTGATAACGGCAATGACTATATTCCGCGCTTTGGATGGGTGGACCCGCACGTGGTGTGGGTAGAAGTGCTGACGCGCGACCACAAGCACCTGAATTTATATTTTGCTGATACGCGGACGGGTGATTCGCGTCTGGTGCTTGCTCAGAATGACGATAAGTTTTTTGATGAAGCCTACGATGTGCATTTCTTTGCGCCGGGCGAGTTTCTCATCACAAGCTGGCGCGATGGCCACACGCACATTTATCGCTATACGTATGTGGCTTCGAATCCGTTAGGTGCGGAGGCGCAGCTTGCGGGCGAGCTGGAAAGGGGGGACTACGAGGTCGGTCCGATCAAGTCCATTGATCTGACGACACGCACTGTCTATTACGTCTCGAATGAAGGCGATCCCCGTGGGCAGCAGATATGGGCGGTGAAGCTGGATGGCTCAGAGAAGCAGAAGATTTCGTCTGGCGAGAGTTTTCACGATCCGAACTTTGCCGAGGGCACTTCTACTTATTTTGATCACGCTTCGAGCCTGATGACGCCGCCTTCCTTCAGCCTGTGCCATGCCGGGAGCGCGTGCCAGACGATCTGGCAAGGCAAGATGCCGGATGGATACGACTTAATCAAGCCAGAGATGCTGGAGTTGAAGGCAGCAGATGGAAAGACCACCCTGTACGCATCCTTGCTGCTGCCGAAGAATGCGACGGCGCAGGGAAGTGTGCCGCTGATTAACAATCCCTATGGCGGACCTCATGCGCAGACGGTGCGTGAAAGCTGGGGCGGAGGCATGTTTTTCTTTGACCAGCTACTGGCGCAGCAGGGTTTTGCCGTGCTGCATGTGGACAATCGCGGGATGGGAGGACGTGGGCGCGACTTTGAGCAGGCTGCGTATCGCAACTTTGGCCCGGTGCAGCTGAGCGACCAGCTTGCGGCGATTGATCAGGTGCTACAGAAATATCCGCAGCTGGACAAGAACCGCCTAGGCTGGTGGGGATGGAGCTGGGGAGGCAGCTTTACGCTGAATGCGCTTTCGCATTCGGACCGTTTTCGCGCCGGAGTTTCCGTGGCCCCGGTGACGGACTTCCGCAACTATGACTCGATCTACACGGAGCGATATCTTGGCCTGCCGGGACAGAACAAGGAGGCCTATGATGCCGCGTCTGAGCTTGAAAGCGCGAAGAACCTGAAGGGCCATCTGCTGCTGGTGCATGGGACGGGCGATGACAACGTACACTTCGCCAACTCGATCCAGTACATTCAGAAGCTGATTGATGCGAAGGTGCCGTACGATTTCCAGCCATTTCCGCGCAAGACGCATTCGATTGCCGGAGCTACCGCACACACCTTTCTGTTTGAGCGCATTTTGTGGCACTTTGACACGTATCTGAAACCAGCAGGAGCACAACAGTGAGTCATCCCGCAGAGCGCGCCAGTTCACATGAGCTGGTGCGCGGCCGTACCACTCTAGGCGACTTTGAACTGACCGTCCTGAGCGATGGTTTCTATTTTCTCGATGGCGGTGCGATGTTCGGCGTTGTTCCAAAGACGATGTGGGAGAAGCGCGCACCTGCTGACGAACGCAATCGTATCCTGCTCGGACTTAATACGGTCGTGGTGCGCACAGGAAAACACACTGCCGTCATTGAAACGGGAATCGGCAATAAATTACCTGAAAAGCTGAAACAGATTTATGGCGCGCAGGAGAAGCTTCCTGCAGCTTTTGCTGCTGCCGGAACCAGGCCGGAAGAAGTAGACATTGTTATCAACTCGCACCTGCACTTTGACCACTGTGGATGGAACACCACACGCACGCCAGAGGGCCGCATCGTTCCCACATTTCCCAATGCCAGGTATTTTGCGCACCGCGGGGAGGTGGAGCATGGGCATCTGCAACTGGAGCGTGACGCCATCAGCTACATCAGCGAGAACTACGATCCGCTGGTGGAGAGCGGGCAGATGACGCTGCTTGATCTAAAGCGTGGAGAGGTGCGTGAGATCGTGCCTGGGATTTCGGTCGAGCTTTTTCCGGGCCACACGTCGCAGATGATGGCAGTGCATGTCGAATCGGATGGGAGGCACGCCTGCTACATCTCAGACCTGCTGCCGACGAGCGCGCATCTGGACATTACCTGGGTGATGGGCTATGACCTTGATCCGCTGAGATGCATAGAGGAGCGCAAGCGTTTTTACCAGCGTGCGATTCCCGAGCAATGGCTGGTGTTGTTTACGCATGATCATCACAGGCCGTTTGGATATATCGAGTGGAATGAGAAGGGCAAGCCGGTGATGAAAACATCCGGAGATTCGCCAATTTAGCTTCGGCAGTTTATATTGGATTCGCTTCACTAAAAAAATTTCCTGAGGATGTGAAAAGAATGCAGCGGACTGCCCGTTTGGCATTAGCTCTGCCGTTGTTTGTAAGCGCTTCCATCTATGCGCAGATTACCGTGACGCAGCCGATTCCGGCGAAAGCCACGATCCAGATTGATGCTTCCAAATCAGCCGGAGCGGAGATTCCGCGAACCATCTTTGGCAGCTTTCTGGAGCCGATTGGCAACTCCACTTACAACGGACTGTGGGCTGAGATTCTGCAGAACCCGAGCCTGGAAGCGGGGATGTGGAGCGCGGGCAATGTGGGTTGGATGTTGCGCGAAGAACCGCAACTGGCGCGCGCGTCTGAGCTGGGGTTGCCGCTGCCGTGGGAGCCGCTCAATTACGGGCAGGGCAACCGCTATGAGCTTCGCTACGGCCATGCGGCCAACACATGGCGCTCTCTGGTGATTATTGGCGTGCCGGGGCAGCCCACGGGGATTCGGCAGAGGGTGTATCTGCCGGTGCATCGCACGCTGGATTACACGGGGAGCTTTTATGCGCGGCACCTGAGCGGGCCGGCGGGGCTGACGGTCTCGATTCGTCCGCGGAATGGGAGCGAGGTGCTGGCTTCGGCGCATGTGGATGCGGCTTCGACGGATTGGGCGAAGTACAGCTTTGATCTGCATGTTCCGGAGGGCAAGCTGCACCGGCTTGATCCGGCGGACTTTGTTCTGGAGCTCGAAGGGGATGAGCGCGTGGAGGTGGACGAGTTCTCGCTGATGCCTGCGGATGCGCTGGATGGGCTTGATCCGGACGAGGTGGCGATGGCGAAGGCGATGGAGACTCCGCTGGTGCGATTTGGCGGAAACTTTACCTCTGGCTATCACTGGCGCGATGGCATCGGGCCGCGCAACAAGCGCGTGAGCATGTTGAATGTGGCCTGGGGCATTCCGGAATACAACACCTTTGGCACGGATGAATTTCTGCACTTCTGTGACCTGATTGGCGCCGACCCGCAGTTTGCGTTGAACCTGGGCTCGGGCACTCCGGAAGAAGCGGCGGATTGGGTGAAGTACATCAACGAGCACTGGAAGAAGCACAGCGGCCTGACATGGGAGCTGGGCAACGAACTGTGGGGCAACTGGAACACCGGATGGCCGACGCTCGAGCAGCTTGCGGCACGCACGCTGGCTTACAGCAACGCGATCCATGCGGTGGATCCGCAGGCGAAGCTGATTGCCACGGGTCAGGACGCGGACAACTACGAGAAGTGGAACGCGACGCAACTGGCGAATCCTGCAGGGACGTTTGATTATCTTTCAACGCACTTTGTGGTGACGAACACGGACACGCGGACACCGCATGCGAGCAATGACTTTATCACCGAGGCGGCGTTTGCGCTGCCCCTTGGGCTGGAGACGCGGCTGAAGGCGATGCAGCAACAGATCAACCAGAACCCGGCGTTCCGAGACAAGGCGCACATTGCGTTTACCGAGTGGCTCTTTATTGGGAACCGCCCGGGGACGCCGAGCTTTACCAACATGGGCGGGGCGATTGATACGGGCGGCTTCTTCAACATGCTGATGAGAAACAGCTCGATTGTGCCTATTTCAGACATGACGGGCATTATGGAGTTTGCCGGCATCTGGAAGAAGCGCAGCCAGGTGTATGCTGCTCCGGGATACTACGTTTTCAGGATGTATTCGTCGGCGCATGCTTCGCGTCCGGTGAGTGTGGAGGCCAGTTCGGGCAGCTACTCGGTGCAGAACGGAGTGGGCCGCATTCCGGACATCCCAAATGTGCCGTATCTGGATGTGGTTGCGGCGCTGAATGATGCGGGGGATGCGCTGAATGTGTTTGTGGTGAACCGCAGTCTGAATACGGACATTCCTGCGAGCATCCATGTGGCCGGGTTTGCTTCAGACGGCAAAGCCGAAGTGGAGACACTGCGCGGCGACAGCATTGCGGATGAAAACAGCGAGGATGATCCGGAGCACGTGGTTCCGGTGCAGACCGGAGACCGTGTGACCGGGGGCGCGATGGAGCATGTCTTTCCGCATGAGAGCGTGACGCGGATTGTTCTGCGGAGGAAGTAGGTGTACCCCCAGTTTGTTTATAAAGTCTTGCGGCAAGGGAATTGCGGTATATTTGCGGCGCGCTTCCGCGCGGGATGGCAAAACTGAGAAATTCCGCGGATTACAAGGATGGTTCATCAAAAAAAACGCATGGGAGGAACCCCATGCGTCTCTCTGATTTTTGGTTCTTTAGCTGGCGGTCAGCTCGGCGGCCACTTTCTCGGTGACGAAGGCCTCGACCGTATCGCCGATCTTGATGTCTGAGAAGTTGATGCCGACGCCGCATTCCATGCCATTGGTCACTTCGCGGACATCGTCCTTTACGCGTTTGAGTGAAGTGATCTTGCCCTTGAAGACCTGCTCCCCATCGCGCACCAGACGGATGTCGGCGTCGCGCCGCAGCACGCCGTCGGTCACGCGGCAGCCGGCAATGGTACCGATCTTCGGAATTTTGAAGACCTGAAGTACTTCGGCGCGGCCCAGATAGTTCTCCTTGAAGACCGGCTCAAGGAGACCCAGCATGGCCTTGCGAATCTCGTCCTGCAGCTCGTAGATGATCGAGTGCAGGCGGATTTCCACGTTCTCCTGCTCGGCCAGCTCGGCGGCCTTGCGCTCCGGACGCACATTGAAGCCGATGACGATTGCGTTGGAGGCTGAGGCCAGCAGGACGTCGCTTTCGGTAATTGCGCCCACGCCCGAGCGGATGACCTTGATGCGCACCTTTTCGGTGGACATCTTCTGGAGTGAGTCGGCCAGCACTTCCACCGAGCCTTGCACGTCGCCCTTGAGGATGAGCGGCAGTTCCTTGATGCCGGCCTGACGGATCTGTTCGGCGAGACCCTCGAGCGAGACACGCGAAGACTTTGCCAACTGGGCCTCGCGCTCCTTCATTTTGCGGTATTGCGCGATGCCCTTGGCCTTGTCGCGGTCACTGACGACGAGGAAAGTGTCGCCCGCATCGGGAATGCTCTCGAGGCCGAGGATTTCAACCGGCGTAGATGGCCCGGCCTCTTCGATCGCGCGACCGCGATCATCAAACATGGCGCGGATTTTGCCGAAGGTGTTGCCGACGATGAAGCTGTCCTGGTGCCGCAGCGTACCGTTCTGCACCAGCACGGAGGCCACAGCGCCGCGTCCGCGGTCGAGCTTGGCTTCAATGACGGTGCCCACAGCCGAGCGTCCCGGCGTCGCCTTCAGGTTCTGGATATCGGCAACAAGGCAGATCATTTCGAGCAGCAGATCGAGGTTCTGGTGTTTCTTGGCCGAAACGTCCACGAATACAGTGGAACCGCCCCAGTCTTCCGGGACCAGCCCGCGGTCGGCGAGCTGCTTCTTCACGCGTTCGGGCTGCGCTTCTGGCTTGTCAATTTTGTTGACGGCCACGATGATCGGCACATTGGCCGCGCGCGCGTGGTCAATGGCTTCGAGCGTTTGTGGCATGACGCCGTCGTCGGCTGCGACCACGATAACCACAATATCGGTGACCTTGGCTCCGCGAGCACGCATGCGGGTAAACGCCTCGTGACCGGGGGTATCCAGGAAGACGATCTCGCGGCCAAACGCTGGTGAATCCTGCTTGCCGATGCGCACTTTGTACGCACCAATGTGCTGCGTGATGCCGCCAGCTTCGCCGCCAGCAACATCGGTTTCCCGAATGGCGTCGAGCAGCGAGGTCTTTCCGTGGTCTACGTGGCCCATCACGGTCACAACCGGAGGACGCGAGACTTCGAGCTCGTCGGGGTTCTCCTGCTGGAGCATGCTTTCCAGGGCCTCATTGGCCATCTGCTCCTCAAAGGAGAGCACCTGCGTATCGGCGCCGAATTGCCGCGCTACGTCTTTGACCAGCTCTGTATCGAGTGACTGGTTGACGGTCACGAAGACGCCGCGCATCAGCAGCGTGGCGATCAGGTCTTTCGCGCGGATGTCGAGCTTTTCCGCGAGGTCCTTTACGCTGATACCTTCGGTCACGCTGATGGTGCGTGTAATCGGCACCGGACCGGTGGGGACCTGCGCTGCGCCCAGACGCGGCGGCGCAAAGCCCTTCATCGGACCTTCTTTTATCTTGTCGTATTCCTGGCGCCCGCGCCGCTGCGGCCCGCTGGGACGCTGCCCGCGAGGAGCTTCGCCCGGAGGAGGGGGAATCAGTCCCGGGGGACCTCCCGGACGGGGACCGAAGCCGGGACGCTGTCCGAAGCCCGGACGAGGGCTTCCCGGAGCGCCGCCTGGCTGGCTGCGCGTCGGATGCATCGGGCGACGCCCACCCGGATACTGCTGCTGCCCTGGCCGCTGCTGCTGGCCCGCGGGACGGCGATCGAAAATGGGCTTTCCGCGCTGCAAGCCTCCAGCGACTGGAGCAGCCGGTGTGGGGGCCTGAGGCGGCGCTGTATAGACGGGACGCGGCCCGGTTTGCGGCATGATCACGCGCCGCGCCGGGGCTGCCGGAGTGGCGGGAGTGGCCGACGGCGCTGCCGCCGGAGCTGTGTGTGCCGCTGAAGTTTCCTTGACCGGTGGGGCCGGAGCACTTGCCGCAGACGCGGGTGTTGCTGGCGCAGCGGAAGGAGTTGCTGCCGCAACTGGTGGAGTGGATGGCGCGGCAGCCGGCGTGGTAGCAGGCGCAACCGGGGGCTTCACCACCACCGGGGCCTGCGGCGGCGCGGACGCAATCGCTGGCCGCGATTCCGCTGCTGGCGCGGGGGCGGCAACAGGAGGCCTGGCCACGATGGGCCCGGACGGAGGTTTGGATGCAATGGCAGGCGACTGCTGTGGAGGAGGCGGTGCTATCACGGCGGGCGCTTGCCGCGGCTGAGGGACAATCCTGCGCGGAGCGGGCGGCGCTGCTGCCGCTGGAGAAGAAGCTGGAGCCGGAGATGGGGCCGTAACAGTGGGTCTGGCTGTGACCGGGGGTGCGGGGGCAGCTGGCGTGGGCGCTGCTGGAGCAGCCGGAGCCGGGGGTTTTGCTGCTGCCGCGCGGGCCGCGGCTTCTTCCTGCTCCTTGCGCTGCTGGATCGCCTTGAGAACATCGCCGGGCTTGGAGACACGCGACCAGTCAATCCTGGGCTTCGGTTCAGTCTCACCTCTTGTACCCGCAGACGCACCTGCCTTGTTTCCGCCGCGATTAAAATGCGCGCGCACACGCTCAGCTTCGTCAGCTTCAAGCGAACTGGAATGGGTCTTCTTTTCGGTTACGCCAATTTCCGGCAGCACATCCAGGATCGCTTTGCTTTTGACTTCAAGCTCGCGCGCTAAATCGTTGATTCTGACTTTACTCATCCGCCCCTTTGTCTATTACCTTCCCAAGCCCTCAGCTGTTCATAGCAACCTCATGCCCGTGGGAGTCATTCCTGTTTGTATTATCCCCTGAAATGGAGCGCTGTGCGTCCATCATCTCAGCCCAATCTTTGAGGAAACGAAGCATATTTTATGCTCCGCCCTCATCTACCTTGCGCTCGGCCGCCTGCTCTTCCTTCGGCTCGTCCAGGTTGCCTTCGACCACGGCCTCAGAGCGGGCAACTTCCGGGTTCGGATGGTGCTCTGCCAATTCCGCGCTGGTGTCCTCGCGCCCAGGAACGAGCGATTCTGCGCCTTCCTCGTTGAGCGCGGGGCCCACTTCGGTCACTTCGGCCAGGCGTTCTTCCGCCACTTCGTCGCTGATCATCCCGGAGCCATCTTCGCCCAGGTGCTCATCCTCTGCCTGCGTAAGGTTCTGCTTCAGCGCATCCGCTTCTTCTTCGGCCTGAGCGTCGGCAATGTGCGCTGCCTGAGCAGGGCGCTCCTCGCCTTCCTCATATTGCCCGAAGTAGTGCCGCACAGCGGTGCCAATCTTTTCCAGCGTCTTTTCGCCAATGCCCGGAATTTCTTCGAGCTGCTCGGGCGTCATGTCCGCCAGGCCTTCCACAGTTGTAATGCCTGCGGCGATCAGCTTTTGAATGATTGCTTCACCAAGCTCGCTGACCTGCTCAATGGGAGTGGTGGGTCCACCCGCCATGGCCTGCATCTGCTGCTCGACCTCCTGACGTTTTTCTTCCTCGCTCTTGATGTCAATCTTCCAGCCCAGCAGCTTTGCGGCCAGACGCACGTTCTGGCCCTTTTTGCCGATGGCCAGCGAAAGCTGCGTATCGTCTACGATCACTTCCAGCTGCTTGTCGCCGAGGTCCGTGATGCTCACGCGGCTTACCTTGGCCGGCTGCAACGCCTTTTCCGCAAACGTTGTGATCTCGTCGCTGTATTCGATAATGTCAATCTTCTCGCCGCGCAGCTCGCGAATAATGGACTGCACGCGCATTCCCTTCATGCCGACGCATGCGCCGACGGGGTCCACGTCCTTGTCACGCGACTGCACAGCGATCTTCGTCCTCTCGCCCGCCTCGCGCGCAATGGCCTTGATGACCACCGTGCCGTCATAAATCTCAGGTACTTCCGTCTGGAAGAGGTTCTGCACCAGTTCCGGCGCGGCACGGGAGACAATCACCTGCGGTCCTTTGGCGGCCTTGTCCACGCGCAGCAGCACGACGCGTACGCGCTCGCCTACGGCAAACTGTTCCAGCCGCGACTGCTCGCGCCTGGGCATCCGCGCTTCCGACTTGCCCAGGTCAAAGATGACGTCCTGCGGCTCCAGCCGTTTGACTGTCGCCGTGAGCACTTCGCCAATCCGGTGGTTGTATTCCTGGAAAACGATGTCGCGTTCCGCCTCGCGCACTTTCTGGAAGATGACCTGCTTGGCCATCTGCGCGGCAATGCGGCCGAGCACATCGGTGGGTTTGTAGTAGCGAATCTCTCCGCCAATTTCCACGTCCGGAGCAATCTGGCGCGCGTCTTCAAGAGCGATCTGGTTCACCGGGTCTTCAATCATCTCCGGAGACTCGACGACCGTCTTGTAGGCGTAGGCGCGGATTTCACCGCTCTCCCGATCCAGCTCGGCACGCATATTTTCCTGCGTCTTGTAATACTTGCGCGTCGCCAGCGCAATCGCGTCTTCCACTGCGGAAACGACAATGGCGGGATCAATGCCTTTGTCCCGGCTCAATGCTTCGATACTTTGATACAGCACGCTTGCCATATTGCTCTCTTCTGAAAACTTCTTAAATTGTTGTCGACAGGACGCCCGCTCAAATTTCAGGGACCAGGTTCGCCTTCTCAATATTGCTGAAGTCTATCTCGACGGTCTCAGCGGTCGCAGCCTTTTTGCCTTTGCCCTTCTGCTTCCTCTCTGAAAGGTCGAGCACAATGGCCCCGTCCCTCACTTCTGTGAGCTTTCCCCGCCAGTGCCGGTTGCCCGCCACGGGATCAAACGTCTGCACCTTTACCAGATTTCCGGCAAAGCGGCGGTAGTCCTTTTCGCCATACAACCTGCGGTCCAGTCCGGGTGAGGAAACTTCCAGCGTGTATTCCGCGCCTGGAACCAACTCCTCCACATCCAGCACGGTTCCGAAGTCGCGGCTGAACACCTCGCAGTCGGTGTGCGTCACTCCGGCCAGCTGATCAATCTCAACCCCGGAGGGAAGGCCCTCCGCCGACGCCATCCGGGCGCGTTCCTCAGCGTTTTTCTCAATAAAAACGCGCAGGACGCGGTGTTTGCCTCCTCCCTGAAATTCGACCTCAACGACATCAAGGCCGTGGGAAGCAGCGACCCGCTCCGCGGTGGCGCGAATTTGATCGAGATTCAGACCCATCTGGCTCAGGGACTTCGCAGCAAAAGAAAAGTGGGCATCAAGCCCACTCATTCCTCCACGCTCCGGCAAACCCACGGGAACCAGCGCGGACAAACTCGTCTGCACTTACAGAATACTCCTCTGGCCCGATGATTTCAAACCTGGATTTCCGGGGATTCGGCACCGTCCCCAGATATGCAATGAAGATAATGAAGAAAAGTCATTGCGAATTTCAAATTCGCGCCTCTAATCTACTTACGATGACGGGGAATTTCAGGATCGCAGTCGCCCTGCTTTGCATCCTCTGCATACTCGTCCTCGCCTTCGCCCCCTGGGTAGACCCGCCGCAGACCACGCCTCAGGCATTCAGGCTGATCTCTCTCCTGATGCTCGCCTTGCTTGCGTGCCTCTTTCGTTTCTGTCTCCGGAATGGGCCTCTGAACGGTTCTTGCCTGGCACAGCAGGCCCTCTCTTCCCGACTGTTTTCTCAGCCTCCACCCCTTCTGAGGGAAACTTGCGGTCTTCTCCGCTGTTAGAAACAGCATTGCTTCTTTCTCCCCTTTATTTCCAACCATCGGCCTCGGCAGGAGGAGAAAAATATGAAACCGCAAAACCTGGTCCTACGGCTTGCCTTTGCGGGAGGTTTCCCGTTGGTAAAGCTGCTCGAGTTTCCCCAGACGATGCTTCGGGAGGTGGTACGGACAAAGTTCCCGCGGCTTCCATCCCGGAACAACGTCATTTCTATGGATGCCGCCCTTCTGGAAAGAAGGGAAGCCGAGTTGCGCCGCCAGCTCGCGCGCTTTTCCCGATGGATGTACCGCCTCGGCTATGCTCCGGGAACTGCCGGGAACCTCTCCGTCCGCCTTGACGACTCGCGTATCCTCGCCACACCTACCGGATGCAGCAAATATCTTCTGCGCCCTGCGGACATGGTCATCACGGACCTGAATGGCCAGCTTCTATGCGGCACGCGCAACGTCACCAGTGAAATCGGCATGCATCTGGCCATCTACCGTATCCGCCCCGATGTTCAGGCCGTCGTCCATGCCCATCCGCCCCTGGCCACCGCTTTCGCTTCCTGCGGCCTCGCCCTGGATATTCCGCTGTGCGCCGAACTTGTGATGACTTTGGGCTCCATTCCGCTGGCGCCATACGCGACTACGGGGACCGAGGAGCTCGCGGCCAGCATCGAAGCGCTGCTGCCAGACCACGACGCCATTCTTCTGGCCAACCACGGTGCGGTGACCTGCGGAAAAGACCTGCTCGACGCCTTGATGAAGATGGAAACCACGGAGCACTTTGCCAATGTTTCACTGGCCGCGCGCGAGATCGGCACCCCACGTCCGCTGAACGACCAGGCGCTCAGAACGCTGAAGCTGGCGCGCGACCGCTATCTGGCAAATGTCACAACTGATGTTTGCCGCAGAACAGAGCTATGAAAGATACAAGACTGAACCCCTACGCCGGATTTCCGGGGGACTGCGACCCGCTCGAAGTGCTGCCCGCGACGGCAGGCAAAATTGGAGAACATCTTCGCGACCTCGGGCCCGCCGAGCAAATGGAGCGCGCGCGAAACCATTGCGCACCTGGCAGATTGTGAGATTGTCTTTGCGTTTCGCCTGCGGTAGACCCTGGCCGAAGACCACTCTGTGATTTAGCCATTTGATCGGAAAAATGGGCGCTCTCTTACGCCGCGTATGATGCCAACGCGGCCTTTGCTGTCTTCTCATCAGTGCGCCGCTGGAACCTGGCCCTCATCAAAAACGCAACGCCGGAGCAGCGGGCCAAAATTGTAATTCACCCCGAGCGTGGCACCATGAGCTTTACCACCATCGTGGAAACCATGACGGGACACGACCTGAACCACCTGGGTCAACTGGAGCGGATCAGGGCCGTCCGTTAAGCGGGTGCTTCATCTTCTCGCGGCAGGGCCTGGAAAGCCGGAGAAGACCGGTGGGTTCCTGTCCGGTCTTCCGGCAGACAGTGCTCTGATATCAGCTTGTCGCTCGATTGCCTGAAATCAGCCGCAGTATCCAGGTAAGAATCACAGCGCCGATGACCGCAACAATAATGGTGTAAATCATGCCACCCTGTCCGGAGAACCCGAGGGCCCGCATGATAAACCCGCCGATGAGGGCGCCGACAATACCGATGACAATGTCCATCAGTGTGCCATAGCCGCTGCCTTTCATGATCTTGCCGGTGATCCATCCCGCAATCAGGCCGACAATGATCCACCAGATAATTGTGAACATGCACCTCTCCCTTCTATGTATGGTTCGCAGGCCGGTAGACGACGATCCACCTGCGGATTTATGAAGCGCAGGAACGGTACCGCAAAACGGGCAGAAATTTCAAGCAGGAAATTCTCCTCATGCCCTGTGAGATGCGGCGAAAAAGAGGTTCTGTGGCAAAGGGAACCGAATTCAGTACCTGATTATCCACTGATTTTCATATACAACCCCTTGTGTGTTTACAAATGAAAACGCATAATCTGCTCAAGAGATGGGGAAGCGCCCTTTGTGACAAGGTATAGCCGTCAGGATGTGTTGCGAATTCTGCGTCTTCATCCCCGCCAACTGCGCGGGTGGGAGAGCAGCGGGCTGATTGCTCCCTCTGAATCCTATAGCTTTCAGGACCTGGTGCAGCTTCGCAAGCTGCGCGACCTGCGCGCCACGCGCCTTTCCGCTTCCAGCATTCGCGCTTCAGTCTCGGCCATGCGCTCGGTTTCCGGAATGGCCAATCCCCTTCTGGAAGCAGGTACAGTCCGCCGCGGCTCGAAGCTGATCTTTCGCCACTCCGGCACGGCCATGGATCCCATTGCCCGGCAGTTTGTCTTTGACTTCGACGCGGGCAACAGCCCGGTTCCCGCCTCCGTGGGGCTGGTAACACTGAACCCGGCGCAGCGCGAGGCAAAGACCACCAGACTTTTTCTGGAAGCGGTGCGCTGCGAAGAAGCGGGCAAGACCGGCGATGCCGTACGCCTCTATCACGAGATACTGGAGATGGACCCGCAGCACGCTCCTTCCAGCATTAATCTGGGCACCATCTTTTATAACCAGCGCGAATTTGGAGAGGCAGAGCATCTGTACCGCCAGGCCACTCAGTCTGATCCTGGTTATGCACTGGCTTTCTTCGATCTTGGCAATGTGCTGGACGAGCTGAAAAAACTGCCCGAAGCCATTGAAGCCTACAGCACCGCCATCCGCCTTGTCCCTACCTATGCCGATGCGCACTACAATCTGGCGCTTGCCTATGAACGCACGGGACAGCGACGCAAGGCCCTCCGCCACTGGACGGCCTATCTGAAACTCGACCCCATCGGGCCCTGGGCCACCCACGCTCGCAGCCAGCGGCGCAAGATCCTCGACCGCGAAAAGCTGACCGTCGTCCACAGGGGCCCCAAGGCAGCCGCCAGCCACTCCCGACGTCAGGAACCTTCTCTCCGGCTCGTATAACTTTTCCCGGGTATGAGCGTTTCTTCAGATACGGTGAAACGCCTTCTGAATGTCCTTCCATGAATAGCGCAAGACAATTGGCCGTCCATGCGGACAGCTTGTCGGATGGTCTGTCTTTGCCAGCTCGGCCAGCAGCCACTCCATGCGCTGCGGATCGAGAGGCATATTGATCCTGATGGCCGAATGGCACGCGATGGATGCGGCGATGCGCGTGCGCAATGTATCGAGGTTCTGGGACTGGGACTCGCGCTCTGTCTGCTCGAGCACCTCTATCAGCGTGCGTTCCAGTTCATTGCCGGCAAGCCCTACAGGCGCGGCCCTGACGGCGACCGTGCGCGGACCGAAGGGCCCAGCCTCAAAGCCATTGCGTTCCAGCTCTTCTGCAATGCGTGCAAACAGGACCATCTGGTGCGGCTGCAGGTCAATCAGCATGGGCACCAGCAAGTGCTGACGCTGTACCCGCTCCACCTCGCGCTCGCGCAATATCTTTTCAAACAGCACGCGCTCGTGCGCCACATGCTGGTCCACAATCCACAGGCCCTCATCGTTGGTGGCCAGAATGAAGGACTCTCGCAACTGTCCCAGCGGCTTGAGGGAGGCGAGCGAATTCAGGCTGGGCGGAGCTTCGTTTTCCACGGGCACGGCCGGATTCCGTTCCCCGGCTGCGGCAAACGGCAGATGCACCTCCTGCGGCGGCAGTTCCGGAGGCGTGAGCACCAAAGCCGGAGGGGCCCCGGGGCCCTGCGGTAGCTCCTGTATGGAGCTGGCGGCGGGTGACGATTCACCTGGGAGCGGCGAAACACTCGGCATCAGCGAAGGGGTCGCATGTGGATTCGCGCTCAGCGCCTCCAGAAATCCTGCTGCCGGACGCGAATGGACCAGAGTATTCCGGATCGCGTCGCGCACAAAATCGTGCACCAGCGACTGCTGCCGGAAGCGCACCTCTGTCTTGGCCGGATGCACATTCACATCCACCTCATGCGCCGGCATCTCCATAAAAAGCAGCACTACTGGAAACGACGTGGGCGGAATGATGTTGCGGTACGCTTCGCTGACAGCGTGCAGGATCAGCCGGTCACGGACCAGCCTCCGGTTCACAAAGATGTAAATGGAATTGCGGTTCAGCTTCTGCAATTCCGGCTTTGAGATGAATCCGCTGATGCGCAGAAAGCCCGGGTCCGGCGGCTGGTACTCCTCATCGCGCTTCCATGGTGGAGGCCCTGGCACACCGGCGCGGTCAAATGGCCGTTCAGCCGCTGTAGGCAGCAACTGGTCCAGTGTCTCTTTGCCGAAAACCTGAAAAATGCGCTCCTCTGGTTTTCTTACGGGAGGGGCCACCAGCAGCGCGTGGGTCGCCGAGTGCAGCTCAAAATGCTTCTCAGGATGTGCCAGCGCATAATGTGTAACCAATGCGGTTACATGAGAAAGCTCCGTGGTCTCGGACTTCAGGAACTTGCGGCGCGCCGGAGTATTGAAAAACAAATCGCGAACCGTAAATGTCGTTCCCGGCGGCACGCCCGCATCTTCCACGCGCATTACTCTGCCGCCCACAATCTCTATGCAGGTGCCGGAATCCTCATCTGCTGCGCGCGTCTCCATCTCCAGCCGCGAGATTGAAGCAATGGAGGGCAGCGCCTCGCCGCGAAAGCCGAGGGTCGCAATCGAAAGCAGATCATCGCTCGAACGGATCTTTGAAGTCGCATGCCGCTCAAAGGCCAGCAGAGCATCGTCGCGGTCCATCCCGTGCCCATTGTCAGAGATGCGGATGAGCTTGCGGCCGCCCGCCTCTACTTCCACGCGGATACGCGTTGCCCCCGCATCCAGCGCATTTTCGAGCAGTTCCTTCACCACAGACGCAGGCCGGTCCACCACCTCGCCCGCGGCGATCTGGTTGGCGACCTGGTCAGAAAGAATGTGAATGCGGCCCACGGCAATTTACACCTTAGCAGGTTGGCCGCAGTGGGGAACGATCCACTTCTGTGCAAAATGAAGAAGGCGATCCGGACAAGGACCGCCTTTTCAGGAACAAGAATTTCAGCATGCCAGCTGGCTGCGGTTGAGCTTGATACCGTCGAGCCGGCCCAGCAGTGTTACGGCCACCATCTCAGGCTGGAAGAGGTGGTTCGCCATTGCCATCACCTGGTCTTCGGTAATGGACTCGACGCGGTCGAGGATCTCCTGCATACCGAAGAAATGGTCGAAGTACATTTGCTGGCGCGCCAGGTTTGACATGCGCGACATGGAGCTTTCGAGCGAGAGCAGCAGGTTGCCTTTGAGCTGGTCTTTGGCACGGCGCAACTCGTCTGCGGGAAGCGGCTCGGTCTTCAGGCGGCGGAACTGCTCCATGACCAGCTGCACCACCTGCACGGCGCGGTCGGCCGATGTTCCGGCATAGACACAAAGCGAGCCGGTGTCGCGGTAAGGGTTCAGGTCGCTGTAAATGGAGTAGGCCAGACCGCGCTCTTCGCGGACAGTCTGGAAGAGGCGCGAACTCATGCCGCCGCCCAGAATCGTATTCAGCACCAGAGTGGCGTAGCGTGACTCGTCAGCGATGGGCGGAGCGGGCACTCCCAGGCAGAGCTGTACCTGTTCG
The DNA here is from genome assembly GCA_021323655.1 of Acidobacteriaceae bacterium. GTDB lineage: Bacteria > Acidobacteriota > Terriglobia > Terriglobales > Acidobacteriaceae > Pseudacidobacterium. The sequence continues at coordinate 31,432 of JAJPKO010000062.1, read as the reverse complement.
AGCGCCTTCTTGTTTTTGAGGATGATGCGCGCCGCAGTCTTCGGTGAGGCCTGCACGGTGATCGGTTCGCCCGCCGGGAGCGACTCAAAGCGCCGCGTCACCTGCTCAACAAATGTGTCGTGGTCAATATTTCCTGCGGCAGAAAAGATCATATTGCTACCGTGGAAGCGCTGTCCGTAGAAGTTGAAGAGTGTGTCGCGCTCGAAGCGGCGCACGGTCTCGCGCGTGCCGAGGATGGGACGGCCCAGCGGATGGTCTTTCCAGAAGTTCTGAGTAAAGATTTCGTGGACCAGGTAGTCCGGGTTGTCCTCGTCCATCTTGATCTCTTCCAGGATGACGCCCCGCTCGCGAGTGATTTCGTCGGCGGAGAAGATCGGGTTCAGCACCAGGTCGGACAGGATGTCCAGCGCGACGGGGACGTGCTCGTCCAGGACCTTGACGTTGAAGCATACGGTTTCTTTGCCGGTAAAGGCGTCCAGGTTCCCGCCGATGGCGTCGACTTCGCGGGCAATGCGCTGAGCGGAGCGCGATTTGGTCCCCTTGAATACCATATGTTCTACAAAATGCGAGATGCCGTTGATGTCCGGCGTTTCGTGCCGCGACCCGGTGCGTATCCAAACGCCCATGGCGACGGAGCGGATGTGTCCCATCTTCTCGGTCAGAATGGTGAGGCCGTTGGGCAAGGTGGCGCGGCGAATATTGCGTTCGTTGTCCATCATTGCTTTTACATGGATGCTGCCGGGGCGTCTTTGGGAGAATCTGAGGGAGTTGCGCTATGCTGTCTCTGTATGCCGCCGGGCAGGAACAACTCTGTCTCTATTTTAGACGCTCCTGCCACCCCTGCGACTCAAACTCTTTTTGGCCTTGGTTTTCAACAACTTACACTTCTGGTAAAAGAATTTTCCGCGCCTGCGTACCGGGCCAGGCAGCTTTCCGACGCCCTCTACCGCCAGTGGGTGGAGGACCTGGACGCAGTCTCTCCCTGGCCGAAATCGCTGCGTGAAGCCATCTCGGCTGCCGGATATCGCATCGGGCTGCCCCGGATTGAAGGGGCATTCAAGTCCACCGACGGGACCGAGCGCTACCTGATTGCCACCAGCGATGGCCAGACGGTCGAGACGGTCTGGATGCCGGAGGGCGATGACGGCGAGGAAGGGGATGGCTCCGAGGCGCAGAATGATTTCCACCGCGCCACCATCTGCGTCTCCAGCCAGATTGGCTGTGCCGTCAACTGCCAGTTCTGTCTGACGGCCAGGCTGGGCATTCTGCGCAACCTGACAGCGGGCGAAATCGCCGGGCAGGTGGTTGCAGTGCTGAAGCGGCAGAAGTTTGAAGTTGGCAAACAGCGCATCAATCTTGTCTTTATGGGGATGGGCGAGCCTTTCCTGAACTACGACGAGTTCATGAAGGCCGTGCGGCTGCTGGCAGAGGAGGTCGGGATTCCCGAGTCGCGCATGACGGTCTCCACGTCCGGCATCGTGCCCGGCATTCTGCGCTTTGCTCAGGAGAAGGTGCGGCCCAAGCTCGCCATCTCTCTGAATGCTCCAAACGACGATATTCGTACCGGCATTATGCCCATCACGCGCAAGTGGAGGATTGGGGATGTGATAGATGCTGTCCGTCAGGTACCACTGCGCGCGAAAGAAAAGGTCACCTTTGAATATGTGCTGCTGGGCGGGGTGAATGACCGCCTCTCCGATGCAGACGAAGTCGTGCGGCTGGTGCGGCGGGCGAACCTTCCGCTGAAGGTCAACCTGATTGTCTGGAACCCCGGCCCCGGCATGCCCTTCCATATGTCCGCGCCGGAAACGGTCGTGCAATTCCAGCAGCGGCTCAGGTCCAGCGAGATTCCGGCCTATATTCGCCGCCCGCGCGGGCGAGACATCTACGCCGCCTGTGGCCAGTTAAAGCGGACGACAGAACTGGTCGGGGTGTCTGCAAGTACGCTGGGCGGCGTGTCCTAAGCATCCAGGTCCGGCCGCTACTTGCCGACGCGCACTTCGTCTCCGGAGCGCTGCACCTGCCAGTTCACTTTGTCGGCAGATCGGGCCTGTTCAAAGTGGATATGGCTGTCATTGCTGAAATCATTGGTTGTGCGGTACCAGACGGTCTTGCCATCCTCCTCATCCTGGCCAAGGTAGGTCCAGTGGTTTCCCTTGATTTCGAGCTCTCCGGGACCGTATGCGTGCCCGTCCTTTTGCACGGGATTGGTGCGGTAATGGCCCTCTGCGTCCACTGGCACAAAAACCAGGAGCGCGCCGGGCTGTCCATTCACATTCTGCTCGCAGACAAAGAAGAGTCCGGTTCGCGCGCAGTGGTTGATCAGTGTGTCTGGAGACCTGCCGGAGACGGACGCTCTCCACGTGCCGTTGTATTTCCACAGCGGCGTGTAGACCGAATCAGGAAAGGACTGTGCGATCGCATGGACCGTACCAACCAATGCCAGACAGGCAGCAGCGCAGGCTAAACGCATAAAGGGCCTCCGGATGTGTATGTCCAGCAGATTGCGCCCTGACCTCTTTCGCAGGCAAGTCTTTTATTCCAGTCTGGTCTGGATATCTGATGCGGCTACCTTGACTCGACATCCACGCCTTTGCCGTCATCCGGAGCAGTAAAGCTGAAGGACGCGGCGGACTTCTGGATCCGGACTGCCGCCCCGTTGACCTTCACTGCCGGCTCTTTCGGTGACCAGCCGTAGACCTCCACCCGGACCTGCTTCCACCATGCCGGGTAGCTGCCCTCGTGAGCACCCAGATGGATCTTCAACCCATTACCCGTGACCTGGCAGGTGGACTCCATGCGCAGGTACGCGCCGTGCTGGAAGTTATAGGTATTTCCGTCGTCGAGATAGAGGCTGCCATGGCAGTTGTCTCCTGCATAGACGCGCAGCGTGAGTGGGCCTTGTGGCGTCTCCATCGTGCTCTGCGTCAAAGGCGCGATGGGCAGGATGGCCCCGCCGCGCGCAAAGACCGGAAGCACTGCCAGTTCGGGATGAATGTGCGTCGTCAGCGGCGGAGCGCCCGGATTCTTTGGCTGCCCATTGTCGCTGGCTGACTGCGGATTGCTGACCTTCTCGCCAGTCCAGTAGTTGTACCACTGTGCAGAAGGGAACTCGACCTCGTAATCATCGGTCTTGTCCGGGTAAGGCGCGCCGGCAATCAGCAGATCAGGGCCGAGGAGAAATTCCTGGGAAGCGCCCACGTCTGTGTCCATCGGATGCTTGTCGGCCAAGGCGTCCGGGAACTCAAGGAAAATGGGCCGCAGCAGCGGCACTCCGGTACGCGATGCTTCTTCTGCCAGCGTATAGAGATACGGCATCAGGCGATAGCGTTCTTCGATGTAGTGGCGGCGGATGTTTTCCGCTTCCACGCCGCCCACCCAGGGTTCCTGATCATGCGAGCCCTTCTCCGTATGGTCGCGATCAATCGGCTGGAAGGCCGCCACTTCAATCCACTTTGTCAGCAGATTCATCTGCGGACTGCCGGCAAAGCCGCCCACGTCTGCGCCGCTGAATGCAAAACCGCTCAGGCCCAGGTTTTCAAGCATGGGCGTGGTTAGCCGGAGATGGTTCCACGTGCTGCTGTTGTCGCCCGTCCAGGTTGCGGCGTAGCGCTGGCCTCCGGCATAGCTGGCGCGAGTCAGCACAAAGGGCCGCTGGTTCGGATCAAGCTTCAGAAGCCCCTCGAAGGTGCCCCTCGTATTTTCCATCCCATACACGTTGTGGATTTCAGCATGAGTGGCCGTGCGTTTCGCGAAGCCGGGCTCATCAATGCGATGTACAACATCGAGCGGCATCGTCTTGGTCGGAACATTGAAGACGGAAGGCTCGTTCATGTCATTCCAGAAGCCGGCGACGCCCATCTGGTAGAAGTCATGGTACAAGGTGCCCCACCACTCGCGCGACTGCTGCCGCGTAAAGTCGGGAAAGACGCTGGGCCCTGGCCACACCACTCCGGTATAGACAGAGCCGTCAGGGTTTTTCACAAAATTGTCGCCTGCAATGCCCGTGTCATACGGCTTGTACCCTTCATTGGGGACCCTGGCAATGTGCAGATCTGTAATTGCGACCAGGTGGAAATGCCTGGCCTTGAGTTCGCGAACCATTCCGGGAAAATCGGGAAAGCGCTCTTTGTCCACGGTGAAGGGGCGGTTCTTGTACTGGTAATCAATGTCAAGATAAAGCGCGTCGGCGGGGACATGGTCGGCGCGCAGCCGGTTGGCAATTTCCATCACACGCGATTGCGGATAGTAGCTGTACCGCGACTGCTGAAAACCAAGTGCCCATATGGGAGGCATCGCAGGCGTTCCCGTCAGCCATGCATACGTCTCAACTACCTTCTTCGGTGTCGGCCCATAAAAGAAGTAGCAGTCCACCGGGCCATTCTCCGCGCCATACGAGTAGACATCGCGAAGCCCCTTGCCGAAGTCGAAGCTGCTTCGCCAAGTATTGTCCATCAGCATGCCAAAGGCGTGGCCCTCGCGAAAGCCCATGAAGTAAGGAATGGACTTATAAAGAGGGTCGCTCGACTCCTGGTATCCGTAATTGTCTGTGTTCCAAAGCGTAAAGGCCTCATCGCGGCGGTCAAGCGGCCCCGTCTTGTCGCCCAGCCCGAAGTAGTGCTCATCCATGGGCATTGTCTTGTAAAAGCGGAAGGTGTCGCCCTCAAACTCGACAGGGCGCGCATCCTGCTGGAGAACATTTCCCTGGCGGTCACGAATCGTCAGCTTACCGGTATTGAGCTCAATCGAAATGCGCAGATCGCGTGTTGCAAAGCCAGCCGTATTCTCCGTATTCTCCGCCGTTACCGCCGTCCTGCTGTGCCGCGCCGTCTCCAGGACTGCCCAGGAAGCGTCCTCAGCGAGCTCACCCGTGCGCGAAATCCGGATGCGCAGAACGTCATCACGCAGCGCCGTGATCTGCATTCTCGCCTGTCCATCCCGTAGATCTATGCCGTTGGGGAGCGAAGAAGCGCCGGTTACACGATCAAAGGCTGTACTTTGAGCATGGCTGGCGGAGCCAACAAGGAGAAGAGAGAGAAACAGACTTGCAGGCGCAAACAAGCGTCGAAACATGGGCCTTCCAGATGAAAAAATTTCAGAACCAAAAATTCAGAACCATTGTACAGACTGGTGTACAGACTGGCAGCGTCGCACTTTGCATCAAGATTACGAGCCGAGTGGCAGCGTGTTCTACAGGGAAGGCCTGCGAGGAAGTTCTCGCGCCACTACTTCCGGCTGTAGACAGTGCGTATCGTATAGTTCTTGCGCGGCCCGCGCACCGTATGCTGGACGATGAATCTGCCATCGTCACGCAGTTCGTATCGCGACCGATAGCAGTCCTCGCTGCACCAATGAGTGCCAGCTGCCACCAGTCCACGGCTCTCATCTTCCTGGAACCGCAACTGGTGAAAGATCCTCCCCGTTTCATAGAAAAGTACATCCAGTCCTGAAGGGCCATCTTTGCGCCGGCAATACAGGTAGCGCTGTGTTCCATGAAGCACGTGCCCATTCATGAGCTGCACCTGCGCCGATTCCTCGTAGAGTGCCGTGTCCTCATCCAGGGGCCGGAGGAAAGCGGTGCCCTCGCCGCTCGCCATTCCGGTCACCTCGCGCTCAAACGCCCACGCGCCCAGAAGGAAATCGAGGATGTCTCCGCACTGGATAGAAACTGCCATGGCCCTGAAATCAGAATAGAGAGGAGCGGGGTGAGATGGGAATTGACTCTCGCCGTAAAATCCCTTATTCTGAAATCCTTGCGCAGTTCCGCATTTGTCCGCCTGTATGTCTTTGGGCCGGACAGTAGATTCGGAAGCATTCCCGACTTTGGTTGAGACTGCGCCTTGACCCTCACGCGAACAGAAGATGTCCGGCTGTGGGAAATTTGACCACGGTCAGCGTTTTGCGTGGGGCGAATCGCGTGAAAAACGCAGAGATTTGCTGGAGACAAGTAAAGATGGCGACGTACATTCCGAGCGCGAACGAGATCAGCCGCAAGTGGTTCGTGCTGGACGCAAGCGGCAAGACCCTGGGACGTCTGGCAACCGAAGCGGCCAGTGTGCTCAGTGGCAAGAGAAATCCCAAATATACGCCTTTTATTGATATGGGCGACCACGTGATCGTGATCAACGCGGAGAAGGTACGCCTCACCGGCCTCAAGAGCCAGAGCAAGGTCTATCGCCGCTACACCGGTTTCCCCGGCGGCCTGCGCGAAGAGTCCTTCGTTCGCCTGCTTGAGCGCAAGCCGGAAAAGATTGTTGAAGAAGCGATCAAGGGCATGCTGCCCAAGACCAAGCTCGGCCGCAAAATGGCGGCGAAGCTGAATGTGTATCGCGGTGAGCAGCACCCGCATCAGGCGCAGAAGCCTGAGGTGCTGGAAGTAAAGGCATAGGATTCAGGTTTAAGGATAATCATGGCAGATTTGGTCCAGTATTACGGAACGGGGCGGCGCAAGGCGGCGATAGCCCGCGTGTTTCTGCGCCCCGGCAGCGGCGACTTCAAGGTCAACGGCAAGCCTTTTGAGACGTACTTCGTCACTGAGCAGCAGCGCGTATCGGCGAAGCGTCCTCTGGCGCTGACCGAGACCACGAACGCCTTTGACGTGGTCGTCCGCGTAAGCGGTGGCGGAGTTGCGGCCCAGGCCGATGCGGTCAAGATGGGCATTGCCCGCGCCCTGCTCGAGTTCAATGCAGAACTGCGCAAGACCGTGAAGGCTGATGGCCTGCTGACCCGCGACGCTCGCGTCAAGGAGCGCAAGAAGTACGGTCAGAAGGGCGCCCGCAAGCGGTTCCAGTTCAGCAAGCGCTAGTGCGTTTGAGTTGTTTGTTCTTAGTTGCAGGTCCCCAGTTGCTGAAGCCATGGCACCGGGGACTGGAGATTGGCTGCCGGGAACTGACAACTACGGTTTTAGCAAGTAAATCTTCCCAAAAAGGGGAATCAATCCCGGCCCTCAAACTGCCGGGATGCAATCCACGAAGGAGGCTGTTTGGCCACAATCACCATGAAGGAGCTGCTCGAAGCGGGAGTCCACTTCGGGCATCAGACAAAGCGCTGGGACCCTCGTATGAAGGAGTACATCTTCGGCGAGCGCAACGGCATTTACATCATTGACCTGCAGAAGACCCTGAAGATGTTCAAGGACGCGGCCAAGTACGTCACCGACGTTGCCGCACAGGGCAAAATCATTCTGTTCGTCGGCACCAAGCGGCAGGCGCAGGACGCCATCGCCGAGGAAGCCACCCGCTGCGGCATGTTCTATATCAACAACCGCTGGCTGGGTGGGCTGCTGACCAACTGGGTGACGGTGCAGAAGTCGGTGAAGCGCCTTCAGGAACTTGATGAGATGGCCACAGATGGCCGCTACGAGCTGCTGACGAAGAAGGAAGTCATTCGTCTGGAGCGCGAGCGTAAGCACCTTCAGGCGAACCTTGCCGGCATCAAGAACATGAAGCGTCTGCCCGATGCGCTCTTCGTAATTGACTCGAACAACGAGGCCATTGCGGTAAAAGAGGCCCGCAAGCTGGGCATCCCCGTCGTCGCTGTCGTAGATACAAACTGCGACCCCACGGTCGTGGACTATGTTATTCCGGGCAACGACGATGCGCTGCGTGCCATTCGACTGTTCGCCTCGAAGATCTCTGATTCCATCATTGAAGGCGTGCAGCTGGTCGGCGACAAGCAGTTTGCCGAAGCCGTCGGCGGTACCACCGAAGCACAGACCGAAGGCGAAGCTGGCACGGTCGAGAACGTCGAAGCCAGCACCTATGAAGAAGACGTTGACCTTGAAGCAGCACTCGGCGGCGTGATTCGCAAGTCGCCTGCCGTGGTCAGCGCTCTCGATGAATCAGAGGCGGCGGAAAGCAGCTACTAAGACCTGTTCGTTCCGGGTTCTCTGAAAGCGTGGCTGCGGTTCAATGGGCCACGCTTTCGTTGTGTCTGGATGCTGTGTGTTGTCCGGACCGCAACACACGCGTGGTATAGAAAAAGATTGGGGAAAAGGGAATGTCAACTGTGACTGAGAAAATTGATGCAAAGCTGGTAAAAGAGCTGCGTGAGAAGTCAGGCGCGCCCATGGGCGACTGCCTCAAGGCCCTGCAGGAAGCCAAGGGCAACATGGAAGAGGCATTCGTCATTCTGCGCAAGCGCGGAATGGCCTCCGCCCAGAAGAAGGCCTCCCGCACCACGAACGAGGGTGCAGTCGGCACCTACATCCACGCTGGCGGCAAGATCGGCGTGCTGGTGGAAGTCAACTGCGAAAGCGACTTCGTCGCCCGCACTCCTGATTTTCAGGAGCTTCTGAAGGACATCGCCATGCACATTGCGGCGACCGACCCGCGCTATATCCGCCGCGAAGATGTCACCACAGAAGACCTCGAGCGCGAGAAAGAGGTCTTCCGCGCCCAGGCCGCCGAGACCGGCAAGCCTGCTCCGGTCATCGAGAAGATTGTCGAGGGCAAGATGAGCAAGTTCTACGAGGAAGTCTGCCTGCTCGAACAGCCCTTCATCAAGGAGCAGACCGTCTCGATCAAGGACCTGATTGCCCAGAAGGTCGGCAAGCTCGGTGAAAACATCACTGTCCGCCGCTTCGCCCGGTTCAAGGTCGGCGATGCCAACTGGACCGTAGCGCAAACCAAAGCTGTCGCTGCCGAAGAGCAGCAGGCATAACCGAAAGGACCCGGCCCGGCGCCGGGTCTTAATCTTTCTGACACTTCGGACACCAATACACCGTCCGCCCGGCCATTTCCTTCCGCCCAATCTTTGTCCCACAAATAAAGCAGGGCTTTCCATGCCTGCGATACACATAGTGCAGCTCTTCCTCAAGCACCAGCCTGGCACTCCTGTGCGGGCGGTCTTTGGGTATCGTCGTCACATACCGCGTATTCTTCACGCCCTCGCTCAGCAGCTTCTTCGCGTCTTTCCAGATTCCCTTCAGTTCTGCCAGGCTTGTCTCCTTTCCCGGACGCCATGGCGAAATCCGCGCGCGAAACAGCAGCTCAGCGCGATAGATATTGCCAATCCCGGCAAAAACAGACTGGTCCATCAGCAGCGCGCCAATCTGAGTATTCCGCTTTTGTATCTTCTCAAAGCCGGGTGCAGGGTCCGCGCCTGGACGAAGAGGATCAGGCCCCAGCCGCTTCAGCAGCGACCCCCATTTGGCCCCGGAAAAAATGGAGGTGTCTGTTCCGCCCCGTAGCTCCAGCCAGTCCGTCCTGGTATACATGCGGAGCCGCACCGCGCCCGTCACTTCGGGCAAAGGCATCTTGCCCTGGCGAAAGTCTCCATAGATACCCAGATGCACATGCATGATCAGGTCGCGCCCGAAGTTGTAACCCAGGTGCTTGCCCACAGCATCCACCCCGAGCAGCTTTTTTCCGTCAAGGGCGTTGGCATCTGCAAACCTGCCATTGGGTGAATCCACATGCACCTTCCGCCCGGCGAACAGGGCCGCGTGGGTCTGGGCAAAGCGATGAATCTCATTTCCTTCCGGCATAGGTTTCCATTCAACCATATCTCAGGAACAACCGCCGTAAAGCTCTCTGGTACGCGGAGCGTATCAAAGCTAAACGTTTTCATTCCGCTGCCGATACGGAAACTGGAGACCTGCCTATTCTTTATGCGCCGCCTGATCGAGGACCAGACCGAGGACCAGACCGAAGACAAGATCGTGGAACAGCGTTACGGCTTCGCCCTCCGGGCCGCGTCCGAAGGCTTCTGGGAATGGGACCTCCGGAGCGGCGTGGTGCGCTACTCTCCGCGCTGGCAAGCCATTCTGGGCGAAGAGCCTCGAGAATCGGCAGGTCCATTGCAGGACTGGCTGGCCCGTGTGCATCCAGAAGACAGGCCACGTCTGGAAGCTGAACTGAAGGCCCTGGCTGCGGGCAAATCCTCTGGCTTTCAATATGAGCACCGCCTGCGGCATCGCGATGGAGGCTGGCGCTGGGCCGAGGCCTGCGGCATGGCAGACCGCATCCGCGGCCTTTGCGGAGGAGCGCTGGCAGACCGCACCGAACGCCGAAGCTGCGATCCGCTCACGGGGCTGCCCAACCGGCTTTCCTTTGTAGAGCGTCTGGAGCAGCGTCTCGGCAAGGCCCGCGACCAGAAGGCGTGGGACTTTGCCGTTGTTGTCATCAATCTGGAGCGGTACCGGCCCATTGCCGAAAGCCTGGGTTTTGCTGCCGCTGACACCCTGCTCATGGAAGCCGCGCGGCGCACGACGAATGTGCTTAAGAGCGGCCATCTGGCCGCGCGTCTTTCCGACACAGAATTTTACGTCCTGCTCGACGGCACAAAGAGCAAGCTGGAAGCGCTTCAGATGGCCTCCATCCTTCAGCAGGAAATGATGCGCCCCTTTGCCGTGCGCGAGAAGAAAATCAGTATTGTTGCATGGGTCGGCGTAGTCATGGCAGAAGCAGGCCATCAGCGCGTCGAAGACCTGCTGCGCGACGCCAGTCTTGCGGTGGAACGCGCAAAGTCCAGCGGACAGGTGCGCCCCACCTGTTTTTCCATTCCGATGCGTGAACAGGCCCTGCGCCGCCTTCATCTCGAAGCTGAGTTGCGCAATGCCATCGAATCCGGAGAGCTGGTGCTCTACTACCAACCCGAGGTGGACCTTCAGTCTGGCAAAGTGGTTGGCCTGGAAGCTCTGGTACGGTGGCAGCATCCGGAGCGCGGTCTGGTGCCGCCTTCTGACTTCATCCCCATTGCAGAAGAGACGGGGCTGATCCTGCCTTTGGGTGACTGGGTGCTCAGGGAAGTCTGCCGTCAGATGGCACAATGGCGCTCGCTGACCGAAACGCCTTTTGACCTGCGCGTCAGCATCAACCTTTCCGCCGGCCAGTTCAGCCAGCCTGACCTGGTTGAGCGCATTGCTGCCGTGCTTGAAGAAAATGAGGTGGCCGCGCACCATGTTGGTCTGGAGATGACCGAGAGCAGCCTCATGGCCGATTCAGAGACCGCCTACAAAACCATGCAGCAGCTGCGGCGCATGGGCGTTGGTCTGCACATGGACGACTTCGGCACCGGATACAGTTCGCTCAACCACCTGCACCGCTTTCCGTTCGACACACTGAAGATTGACCGCTCCTTTATCCAGCGCATGACGAGCCAGCGCGGGTCGCAGGAGATCGTCAGCGCCATCATCCACCTGGCCCATTCCTTAAAGATGAACGTAGTGGCCGAAGGCATCGAAAACGCCAGCCAGATGAAGTTCCTGCAATCGCTCGGCTGCCAGTTCGGACAGGGCTACTACTTCGCCAAACCGCTTCCGGCCAGCACCATCACTGCCATTCTCCAATCGCAGATCGAAGGACAGACCCCGGTCATGCTGAAGTTTGTGAACTAATCATCCCTGTTCTCAGGCATGGTTCAGGTTTCATTTCAGGGTTTGCGGTCCGGGACAGGGAAGCGCGCCCGGGCAAATCCAATCGCACGAAGTGCGCAGCTAATCCCCGCTGGGGAACTCAATCACAGGCAGAGGCACCGTCTGGCGTGACAGGCAGGCCGTCAGAGTGCACCACAACAGGCCCAGGTCACTCCACCAGGTAGCGCGCTGCATGTACTCCCAATCAAGCTTTGCCTTGAGCGGCTTCACCGTACGCGCATAGAAGAAGTCCAGGTTGTCGGCATGAACACGGCGCAGCAGTTCTTCCTCGCAGCGAAAAGCCAGCGTGGCCGCACCTGTAATTCCCGGACGGAAGGGCATATGCAGGCTCTCATGGTGCGGCAGTTTGGGGCGCGGTCCCACAAAGCTCATGTCGCCCTTGATCACGTTTATGAACTGCGGCAGCTCATCGAGCTTGAACTTGCGCAGGATCGCTCCAATCCTGGTAATGCGTTTGTCCCCCTGCACCGTAATGCTGGGGCCGCTTTCCGCTCCATTGACCATGGTGCGGAACTTGTAAATCGTAAACAGAGTGCCGCGTTTGCCCATGCGTCTCTGCCGGAACAGGATTGGTCCCGGGGAAGTCAGCGCAATTGCTATGCCAATCAGGACCATGAGCGGGAAGAATACAATCAGGCCGATGGTTGCGGCGACAAAGTCGAACATGCGCTTGCCCTCGGACAGGCTCCATGCATTTTCATCCAGCGCCTGGTGGGTGAACGCCTTCCCATGCGGTATCACTGATGCCGGCTGCAGTTTTACGGCCTCTTGCACTTCCATGCTGCTTGCAGGACCTGGCTGCAAAACAACGGGGGTCAGATTCATAATTCGATTCCTGGTACGGCAAATTACAGCGTGCTCAGATCGGGTAAGTACTTATGAATTGCCAAATTCCAAAAAAGTATCGGAATGCGACTTACTTACTTGCTTTAGACTGGACTAGCGGAGCGTCTGTAAGTCTCGGTTCTGGAGAACCTGTATTTTTCTTCCCAGATATATTGTAACTGTTCAGGGGCGCGGCCTTGCCCCAATCTGCCTGCCATCCTCGGAGTGAAAGAAACCATTATGCAACATTCCACGTATAAGTTCATGAAAAATCATGCCAAATTGCCCAGCCGCAATACGAGCAAATGCAAATTCCCGATTTATTCTGGACTGTCTTCACTGTCTTACACTGGGACGCGCCCACAGCGTCCCGGGTTTTCCCCTTAAATCACACTGATGGCAGCCGCTCCCAGCGCAAGCTGTGAGAAGAGCTGCGACCAGTCAAGGATTCCTCGCAATAGCGTGGGCCGGAAGGTCTTCTCCGGCACCACAATTGTGTCTCCCGGATAAATCCGGGCCGCTTCAAAGGTGTTCCCCCACAGCCCGCTGTTGACCGTGCGGCTCACCACTGATCCATCTGCCCGAATGATGAACATATGCTTCTTATCGGCATCCCGGTTCGGACCTCCAGCCAATTTCAGATAATCTCCTACCCGGCGCTGGGGCGTGAAGAGAAACGAATTCTGGTCGTAGACTGCTCCAACCACATTCACAGTAGAAGGTCTCGGCGGCACTACAAAAACATCCCCATCCTCCAGCGGCATGTCCGGCAGGCTGTCCACCCCGGTTGCATCTGGCCTGATCCGCAGAACAATGCGTCCCGTGGCGCGAAGCTGGTGCAGACGCGAGAGCAGGTCGCGCGCGCTTCCCTGGGCCGCCTGTGCGCTGGCAACGTCCTGGGCTGAAGCCGCCGACGAGGTCCCCGCCAACACACCGCGCTGGGTCTCAAGTTCCACTGTCTGGACATACTCATCCAGACGCTGCTGTTGCAGAACACGCGTAGACTCGCGCGTAAACTCAGAGCCATACAGGTAGGCTCCCGGCATCAGCCCTCCGGCCCGGGCCACCAGCTGCCGCAAGGTCTCGCCCGGTTTCACGCTGTAAATACCCGAACCTACAAACTCACCTTCAAGACGCACAAACTTCGTCTGCCGCTCGAGCGGCACCCGCAGGTCAGCCTGAGAAAAGACTGTCACCACGTCACCGGGCTGTAAGGTAAGGTCCTGTGACGGATCATGCTCGAGCACCAGTTTTCCAAGGTTGAACGGAACCAGCGATGTCCTGAGTGTCTGCGGGTCCATCCGCTCAATCACCGCGTAGTCCCAGTCAATTTCCGGCGCCGACAGGGTCACATCGTTCTTTCGCACTGCGGAAGCGGTGTTTTGCGTCACCACCCTCCTGCCACTCAGGCTTCCGCTGCCGGCAATCTGCGCAGTGTTGATCGCTTCGTTCGGCGACTGGTACTGGGACGGGTTTGACGAGGACTGCTGTTGCTGCTGCTGCAAATTCTGGTTCTGGAAGACGTCCGATCCGCCGGACTGCGTATTTGTGCCCTGCGTTGGCGGCAGGAGACCTGTGTATTGCTGCTCGTGCTGCATGTACACGCTTCCCTGCGAGTACGGGTACTGCTCGGCGGCAGACTTGGCCTGCCCTGGCTGTCCGCTCTGCTCCTGCAGCTGTCCAGGGCTGGGGGCGATCACCGCATACTGCCCATTCGGGAGCTGCTGGAAGCGGTTCTGTATCTGCCATTCCTGATACGCCTGCCTTGATTGCAGGTCCACCGGGCGCGCTGGCTGATACTGCACCGGCCCGGACACATAAGGCTGAAACTCCGGGGTCGGCAGGCCAAGCTGGGCACGTCGCCAGTAGTAATCGCGTGTAATCAGCGAACTCTTGTCCGGAATCAGCTCACTCAACTTCATCCCTTCATGCCAGGCAAAGCGTCCCGGATTCGCCGTGTTTCCGCGCAGCGTGACTGTCTTCTCATACTTCGCTGGAATCGAAAGCACCCGCAGAACATCACCGTCCCGCAGCGTCGTTCCCAAACCCGTGGCATTAAAGGCAACTTCCATTGCTTCCCGCGCATGGCCGCCGGCAATCCGGTCTACTGAGATGCGCGCATCGGCGGCAACGGCAGAGGTACCGCCTGCATAAGACAGCAGTTGCTGGATCGTGGTCTTATCGTCCAGCAACTCGTAAATTCCAGGCCGCCGCACGCTTCCTGTCAGCGCCACCTGCGGTCCGGCAGGCGGAATAAAGATGACATCGCCGGGTTGCAACTGCACGTCCTTCGACTTGTCGCCATTTACCAGCAGGTCGTACAAGTCAAAATGGGTGACCGCCTGACCATTGCGCTTGAGTTGAATATCGCGCAGCGACCCCTGACTGGATGGCCCGCCCGATGAAAAGAGCGCATTCACCAGCGTGCTCAGCGCGCTTACGGTGTAAGCGCCAGGACGCCGCGCCTGTCCGACCACATAGACCTGAATGGAGCGTGTCTGGCCCACATCCACCGTCAGGTCAAAATTCCGGTACACACGCCCAATCTCGGTGCGCAGATGCTGGTCCAGCGATGAAAATGGCAGACCGGCAACATGAATGGTTCCAACCTGCGGAAGATAGATGGAGCCGGAACGGTCCACCCGCACATCTGCGTTGAAGTTGATCTGTCCCCACACGCGGATGCGCAGCACGTCTCCCGCGCCAATCACATAATCCGGAGTGACCGGGATCTGCTCGATCGGGGTAAATGTTGTGGGAACATAGCGGAACAGGTCTGCCCCGAAGATCGGCAGTACCTCGCCTGTCGTCCCGGCAACAAATTTCTGGAACTCCGTCAGCGGCTCAGGCGGGGCCGGCACGGTCGAAGGCAGGTTCGTCCTCTGCTGGTTGTTCCCGGTAATACCGAGGTCTGTATACGTGCGTGTGCTCAGGGGCGACCCCAGCGGAACATTTCTTTCGCCGGTTCCCGCGCCCAGCCCCAGCCCGTAGTTCGCTGTACCCTGCTGCTCCAGCGCTGCGCCGCTGCATGCAGCCGAATTCGCATTGGCCGGGTCGGAGCAGTCCACATTATTCTGTCCCTGGTTCTGGCCCTGGCCCTGCGGAAAAAGATCGGTTGCGCTCTGAGAGTACGCATGCGGCATGGCTGCCAGCAGTGACACGGCGAAAGAAAAGACCAGTCGCTTACGCATAACAGATGCAGCGCGCGCATTTGGCAGGCTGCGTATTGACTCCTTAGATCCCTTGAATCTTCAGTCCATTGAAAGTGTAGAGCCTGCCGTGCTCCAAAAAAAACATTTTGCAGGCCACGCCATTGATGAATAAGCTACTGCTTTTCCACGACATGGACGACGAATTTCATCGAGGCATGACCCGCCCCGCAAAACCGTGAGCAGGTACCCGGAAAGTCTCCCACCTGGTCGGGTGTGACCGTCACCTCTACATGCTTATGCTTCGGCATGTCTTCGCGCAGGTTGAGTCCCTTCACCGCAAGACCGTGGTTCACATCATCGGAGATCAGCACAAGCTTTACCGTCTCGCCCTTTACCAGCGTGATTTCCGCGGGAATAAACTTGTACCGCTTGGCATGAATGGTGATCGTGCGCTGCGCCTGCGCATGCCCGATGCATGGCGCAAATACAAAGATGACTAAAAGGACGACAAAGATATACCGGCGAATTTGGTTCACGAGTCGAAGGCCCTTGTTTTCTCTTCTCTCCTATTGTACAGACGCACATTGCGTCCGGATGGCACCAGCCGCACCCTTCCATGGCCGCTGCCTATACCTCACATGGGAAATATGTATTGGAATGCTCTTGCTTCGCAGTGCTAGATTCATCTGTCCGGTACAAGCTGAAACTGCGAAGTGCCGAACCCAAGGAGAATACCGCAATGGCAACTGAAGCGAAGTGCCCGTTCCGCCAAACCAAAAGCTCTGGTACATCGAACCGCGACTGGTGGCCCAACCAGTTGGACCTGAGCGTACTGCACCAACACTCGAACCTGTCTGACCCCCTGGGTGAGGACTTCAATTACGCAAAGGAATTTCAAAGCCTCGACTACTCTGCCATCAAGAAAGACCTCCTTGCCCTCATGACCGACTCGCAGGACTGGTGGCCCGCCGACTTTGGCCACTACGGCCCCCTGTTCATTCGCATGGCATGGCACAGCGCCGGCACCTACCGCATTTACGACGGACGCGGCGGCGCCGGACGTGGCCAGCAGCGCTTCGCTCCCCTGAACAGCTGGCCAGACAACGCCAGCCTCGACAAGGCGCGCCGCCTGCTCTGGCCCATCAAGCAGAAGTATGGAAACAAAATCTCATGGGCCGACCTGCTCATCCTTGCCGGCAACGTCGCCCTCGAATCCATGGGCTTCAAGACCTTCGGCTTTGCCGGTGGCCGCGAAGACACATGGGAGCCGGACCAGGACGTCAACTGGGGCTATGAGGCCGAATGGATGGGGAACGACAAGCGCTTCGCCGAAGAAATGCTGACCAATCCGTTCGGCGCCACCCACATGGGCCTGATCTATGTCAACCCCGAAGGCCCGAACCGCAATCCTGATCCCGTTGCCGCCGCGCACCACATTCGTGAAACCTTCCGCCGCATGGCCATGAACGATGAAGAGACCGTTGCGCTCATCGCCGGAGGCCACACCTTCGGCAAGACGCACGGTGCCTGCCCCATATCGCATGTGGGCCGCGAGCCCGAAGGGGCTGACATTGCCGACCAGGGGCTGGGCTGGAAGAACTCTTTTGAAACCGGCAAAGGTCCCCACACTTTTACCAGCGGCATTGAAATCACCTGGACCACACAGCCCACACACTGGAGCAATGATTTCTTCAAGCACCTTTTCGAGTACGAGTGGGAGCTGACAGAGAGCCCCGCAGGCGCGCACCAGTGGAAACCTAAGGGACAGGCTGGCAGCGGCACCGTGCCCGACGCATACGACCCGTCAAAACGCCATGCTCCTGGCATGCTGACCACCGATCTCTCGCTGCGCTTTGATCCCGCTTACGAAAAGATCTCCCGCCGCTTCTACGAGCACCCCGAGGAGTTCGCCGATGCCTTCGCCCGCGCCTGGTTCAAGCTCACCCACCGCGACATGGGACCGCGCAGTCGTTATCTCGGCCCGGAAGTTCCGCAGGAAGAGCTTATCTGGCAGGACCCCGTTCCCGCCGTTGACCACGAGCTGATTGACGAGCAGGACATCGCCTCCCTCAAGCAGAAAATTCTGGCCTCAGGACCCTCTGTTTCTGAGCTGGTTTCTACTGCATGGGCCTCGGCCTCTACCTTCCGCGGCTCAGACAAGCGCGGCGGAGCCAACGGAGCGCGCATTCGCCTTGCGCCGCAAAAAGACTGGGAGGCAAATCAGCCCGAGCAATTGCAGAAGGTCCTCAGGACACTCGAGCGCATCCAGAGTGAGTTCAACAGCGCACGGAAAGACGGCAAACGTGTCTCACTCGCCGACCTTATTGTGCTGGCCGGCAGCGCTGGCGTCGAGCAGGCGGCCAAAAATGCAGGCTCCAGCGTGACCGTGCCCTTCCGCCCCGGACGCACCGATGCCTCACAGGAGCAGACGGACGTGGAGTCGTTCTCTGTTCTTGAGCCCATTGCCGATGGCTTTCGTAACTACATCAAATACAGAAACGGCGTGCCTCCCGAGGTGCTGCTCGTGGACAAGGCACAATTGCTGAAGCTGACCGCCCCTGAGATGACTGTCCTGCTTGGCGGCCTGCGCGCGCTGAACACCAACGTGGGCAGCACAAAGCACGGGGTCTTCACCAAACGTCCTGGATCGCTGACCAACGACTTCTTTGTGAACCTGCTCGACATGGGCACAGAGTGGAAGCCGGTCCCCGACTCTCAGGACCTTTTTGAAGGCCGCGACCGCAAAACAGGCGAGCTGAAGTGGACCGGCACTCGCGTTGACCTGATCTTTGGCGCGCACTCGCAGCTCCGGGCCTACGCCGAAGTCTATGGAAGCGCAGACTCACAGGAGAAGTTTGTCCACGATTTCGTGAAAGCCTGGAACAAGGTCATGGAACTGGACCGCTTCGACCTCGCCCATGCATGACAAAGTTGCGCACTCAGCGATGGATGCCCCATTGCAGTAATGCTTGAATGGGACCTTCCTGCAACGAAGACCGGTTGAGACTGCTTCTGCTGCGCGTGTCTCTCCACTGATATTGGCCCAGGCACCCGGGCACTTGTTGCTCGCAACAGCCGCACATCTGATACCTTTTTTCTTTACTGGAAAGGGGAAATTCATGCGTTGTACGGTTGCGCTTGGCCTGGCTGCGCTCTGCGTCTCTGCTTCTGTTTGTTCTGCACAACTGGATCCGCAAACGAAGCAGCTTTCTCGCGACATTTTTCAGCAACTGATCGAAATCAACACAACGGATCCGGCGGGGAGCGTGACGGCCGCGGCGGAGGCGATGGAGCAGCGCCTGCTGGATGCTGGTTTTGCGAAGGAAGACATCTTTCTTGGCGGACCGAATGACCGCAAGAAGAACCTGGTGGTCCGTATCCACGGGACGGGGGAGAAAAAGCCCCTTCTTTTTATCGGGCACCTGGATGTGGTGGAGGCGCGGCGGTCGGACTGGACCATGGATCCGTTCAAGTTTATTGAAAAGGACGGCTACTTTTACGGACGCGGCACCCAGGACATGAAGGAGAGTGACGCTATTCTGGTGACCACCTTCCTTCGTCTGCACAAAGAAGGTTACAAGCCGGACCGCGACCTGATTCTTGCATTGACTGCGGATGAAGAAGGCGGCAGCTCGAATGGAGTGGAGTGGCTCATCAAAAACCATCGCGACCTGATTGACGCTGAGTATGTGATCAACCCTGACGGCGGCGGCGTGGACATGGAGAACGGCAAGCCAATTGCGATGGACGTGGATGCAACGGAAAAGCTGTATGGGGACTATCAACTGACGGCGACGAACCCGGGCGGGCACAGTTCGCTGCCTGTTCCGGACAATGCGATTTATCACATTGCGGATGTGCTTCAGCGGCTGCAGGGGTACGCATTTCCTTTTGAGCTGAATGCGGTGACGCGGGCGTATTTCCAGAAGATGAGCACGCTTGAATCAGGTCAGACGGCGGCAGACATGAAGGCGATCCTGACCAACCCGCCGGATGTGGCGGCGATCCAGAGGCTGTCCGGCAGCCCGGTATACAACGCAACGATGCGGACGACGTGTATTCCGACGCGGTTGTCAGGAGGCCATGCCAATAATGCGCTTCCGCAGACGGCACAGGCGATTGTGAATTGCCGCATTCTGCCAGGCCATTCGTTACGTGAGGTCCAGCAGGACCTGGAGCGGGTGTCTGGCGATCCTAAGGTCACGGTCCGCTATGTGAGCAATATAGGAGACGTGCTGGAGACCGCGCCGGATCGCAAGCAGCTACCTCCGGCTGCACTTAAGCCTGAGGTGATGCAGCCGCTGGAAGCGCTGGTGAACAAGATGTGGCCCGGAACTCCGGTGATTCCGACGATGGCGACGGGTGCCTCGGATGGGGTGTATACGAATGCGGCAGGGATGCCGACCTATGGCATTTCAGGAATTGCGCTGGAGACGAACGATGTACGCGCGCATGGAAAGGATGAGCGCCTGCCGGTGGACTCGTTTTATCGCGGAGTGGAGTTTTATTACGACTTTGTGAAGGCGCTGAGTGCGCGCCAGGCGGGCTGGAGAATTTCCTGCTTCCCCTCGCTGGCGGGACAGTCGGGGACCAAACAGAAATGCGGACGGAGCGCCAATTTTTAATCTGCTGCTGAATATGCCAACTGGCAGACCTCAAGTGTGTGGTGAGCGATGCACAGGTTTTGTGCGATTCAGGATTGGCGTAATCTTTGCAAAGTCCCGGGGATTCACTAAGCTTTAGAAAATTGGGAGGCGATATGGCGCAATCCTGTACGCACGAGAAAGACCATGTGAAGCATGTGAAGCCGTCGAGCAAGGGATGTGAGGAGTGCCTGAAGACGGGGGACCGGTGGGTCCATCTGCGTATGTGTCTGGAGTGCGGGCATGTGGGTTGCTGTGACTCATCGAAGAACCGTCATG
This sequence comes from Acidobacteriaceae bacterium, assembly GCA_021323655.1. Taxonomy (GTDB): domain Bacteria; phylum Acidobacteriota; class Terriglobia; order Terriglobales; family Acidobacteriaceae; genus Pseudacidobacterium. The sequence continues at coordinate 11,156 of JAJPKO010000062.1, read as the reverse complement.
CGCGGGCGCACTTCCATGCGACGCAGCATCCGATCATCCAGTCGGCGGAGCCGGGGGAGGACTGGCGCTGGTGCTATGTGGATGAGGCGTATTTATAGGTATTCTGTTCGAGATGAAACAGGACCCGGCGCTCGAGCTACTGGCGGAATTTCTTCCTGAACTGCAAAAGGCATTTTCCCATCTGCCGGAAGCGGAGTCCGCGGGCGCGCCACGGAATGCGATGCGGGAGGTGCTCGCACAGGTGGCTGGGCGGATGGCGGACAACTATCCCTACTTTCATCCGCTGTACGCTGGGCAGATGCTGAAGCCACCGCACCCGATTGCCCGCGCCGCGTATGCGCTGGCCATGTGGATCAACCCGAACAATCATGCGCTGGATGGAGGGAGGGCGAGCTCGCGGCTGGAGGTAGAGGCGGTACGCGAGATTGCCGCGATGTTCGGGTGGATGGAGTATCTGGGGCACCTGACGAGCGGCGGCACCTTTGCCAATCTGGAGGCGATGTGGGTGGCGGGACAACTTGCTCCGGGAAAAAAGATTGCCGCGTCGGACCAGGCGCACTATACACATGGACGCATCAGCGGAGTGCTGGGGCTCCAGTTTGTCAGCGTTCCGGCAGATGAGCGCGGGCGGATGGATGTGGGTGCGCTCGAGAAGCTTGTCAGGACGGGCGAGATTGGTACGGTGGTGGTGACGCTGGGCACGACTTCAATGGGCGCAGTGGATCCGCTGCCGAAGGTGCTGGAGTTAAGCGCGCGATATGGTTTTCGCGTGCATGTGGATGCGGCGTATGGGGGATATTTCAAGCTGGTTTCCAATATCGGGCCGGAGGCGGCGGAGGCGTTTGCGCGGATCGGCGAGGCCGATTCGATTGTGGTAGACCCGCACAAGCATGGGCTTCAGCCTTATGGGTGCGGGTGCGTTCTGTTCCGCGACCCGGCGGTGGGGCGGTTCTACAAGCACGATTCTCCGTATACGTATTTCACTTCGAGCGAGCTGCATCTGGGGGAGATCAGCCTGGAGTGCTCGCGCGCGGGAGCGGCGGCGACGGCGCTCTGGGCCACCGAGAAGCTGCTTCCTCTGGTGCCGGAGGGGGAGTTTGCGGCGGGACTGGCGCGGAGCCGGGAAGCGGCGGTGCGGTTATATGGAAAAATATCGGAATACGACGGATTTCTTCCCGGGCCGGAGCCGGAACTCGATATTCTGGTATGGGCAGTGAAAGCGGATACATTGCAGGAATCATCGCAGCGGGCGAAAGAGGTGTTTGACCGGGCGGCGGCGGAAGACCTGCATCTGGCGCTGGCGCAGGTGCCGGCAAAATACTTTGGCGCCAATGTATGGCGGGATGCCCAGCCGGAGAGCAAGGTGACGTGCCTGCGATCTGTGCTGATGAAACCGGAACATCTGGAGTGGTGTGGCGAGATATGGAAACGACTGAGCAGGGCGGCGAATTTCTGACTCTGGAAAGCGATCAACTGCGTGTGAGCATTGCACCGCGTCTGGGGGGAAAGATTGCTTCCCTTGGGCTGAAGCCGGGCGGCGAAGAGTTGCTGCAGGGGCCGCTGCAACCGTATGCGCTGCGTACGGGGTATATGCCCTTTGACGCGAGCGATGCCAGCGGATGGGATGAATGCCTGCCTTCGGTATCGGCGTGTGAGGTGGAAACGGCTGCCGGAAAAGTCAGGGTCCCGGACCATGGAGATTTCTGGCAGGTGGAGTGGCAGGTTGTGGCGCAGGATGAAAGCGCTGTCACCATCGCGGCGGAGGGGTCCAGTTTACCGCTGCGGTTCAGCAAGGTCATCTTGCTTGAGGAAAACCGGCTGCATGTGGGATACAAGGTACAAAACGTGGGTAGGCATGAGGTGGAGTACATCTGGTCCGCGCACCCGCTGTTTGCGGTGAATGCGGGAGACCGCATTGTGCTTCCGGACCCAGTGAAAGAGGTCGTGGTGGAGGGGTCGGCGGGAGAGCGGCTAGGCGCGAAAGGGACAAAGCATGCATGGCCACAGACGACCCTGCGCAATCATAAGGCATGTGATCTCAGCATTGTGGGCAGGCCGGAGGATGGCGTCGGGGACAAGCTGTTTACCGCTGCTCCGGCGGAAGGGTGGTGTGCGATTGAGCGTCGTCAACTGCACCGCCGCGTTGAGCTGCAATTTGATCCGCGGGTTTCTACGTATCTGGGTCTCTGGATCTGCTATGGAGGGTGGCCGGAGGGCCATGCCAACCGGCAGTACTGCGTAGCGCTGGAGCCGTGCAATGCGATGGGCGATTCGCTGGCTGAGGCGCAGAAGGAAGGCCGGACTGCCCGTCTTGCTGCGGGAGAGGGGCATGCATGGCAGCTGGTTTTAAAAGTGGATGGTATACAGTAAAGCTATTCTCTGGATTTGTGCTGAGGGGCCATTTTGCAATGGAAAATGTAAGCGTTATCAAGCAACTTCACCTGGAGCGGACCGGGACGGCCCCGGAGATGTTTCTTGCGCCCGGCAGAGTGAACCTGATCGGCGAACATACGGACTACGCGGATGGCTTTGTCATGCCCGCGGCGATTGACTTCGCGACGATTGCGGCCATTTCTCCGCGCGCGGACAAGCAGGCCGTCGTTTACTCGAAGAATTTTTCAGAAGAAGTTGAGCGGCCGCTGGATGGAATCGGGACGCGGGGCAGTCATCACTGGAGCGATTATCCGCTGGGTGTGCTGGCCATTTTGCAGCAGGAAGGGATGGCTGTTCCGGGCTTTGATCTGACGCTGTATGGGGACGTGCCGCTGGGTGCAGGGCTGAGCTCGTCGGCTTCGATTGAAGTAGCGGCGATGCTGGCGATGCTGCATGTGGCGGGCGTGTCGCTGCCGCCGGAGAAGGTTGCGCAGCTTTGCCAGCGCGCGGAGAACCAGTATGTGGGCGCGCCGTGCGGGATCATGGACCAGTTTGTTTCCTGCTGCGGTGCGGCGGACCATGCGCTTCTGCTGGATTGCCGCAGCCTTCAATACAGGCTGGCGCCAATTCCGAAGCACCTGAGCATCGTGATTTGCAACACGATGGTGAAGCACTCGCATGCGGGCGGCGAGTATGTAACCCGTCGCGTGGAAGTGGAGGAGGGCACGGCCGTCCTGCGCGGTCACCGGCCCGAGATTCGCCTGCTGCGCGATGCCACGGTGGAAGACCTGGAGAAGTGGGGGCACGAGATGCGGCCTGATGTGCTGAAGCGCTGCCGGCACATCATTACAGAAAATATTCGCACGGTGGCTGCCGCAGATGCGCTGGAGGCGAATGATCTGGCCCTGCTTGGCCGGTTAATGGCCGAGGCACACATCAGCTATCGCGATGATTTTGAGGCGAGCTGCAAGGAGGCCGATGTGATGGTGGAACTGGCGTGGAAACAGCCGGGATGTGTTGGCGCGCGCCTTACGGGTGGAGGCTTTGGGGGATGCACGGTGAACCTGGTCGAGTCGGCAAAAGCGGAAAAGTTTGCGGCGGTCATAGCCATGGAGTATGAGAATGCCACCGGGATTCATCCGGAGATTTATCTGAGTTATGCATCGGCGGGGGCCCATGCTATTGAAGAAGCAGCGAATACGGGCGCGGAGCGCTGATTTTTCGGGGCTTTGAGCTGCAATCGCGCTGCGGGCGTAAATTGTTGAAAAAGCAAGTTCCTGGGCTGTGCCTCGGGAGAACATTTATGTGTGTGTTGCGGAGGGCAGGTTTAAAGAAGGGTTGTTTTTCACAGAAACCGCATGGGCGCTTGGTAAAATCGTTTGAGTCCAATCTTTTTAAAGAATTGCGCATCCATACATTTTTCGTATGGGGAGTTTTTTCTGAATGAGTCTTCCTTTTTCTCCTCTTCATCCTTCTCGCAATTCGAGAATTGCTTATTTTTCGATGGAAATTGCGGTGGCGCCCGACATGCCCACATACAGCGGCGGTCTGGGCGTGCTCGCAGGAGACACTCTGCGATCTGCGGCGGATGCCGGACTGCATCTGGCAGCGGTGACGCTGGTGCACAGGAAAGGATATTTCCGGCAGCATCTGGACGCGAATGGCGTACAGAGCGAGTCTGAGCAGCCGTGGAAGCCGGAGGAAAAGCTCATTCCCGAAGACCCGGTTGTCATGATCAATCTGGAAGGCCGGAGGGTCGCGGTCCGTGCCTGGCGTTATGACGTACAGGGAATTACCGGTCACACGATCTCGATTTATTTTCTGGACAGCGACCTGGAGCAGAACGACCCGCGCGACCGGGCGCTGACTGACCGTCTTTATGGCGGGGATGGCGACTACCGGCTGCGCCAGGAGGCGCTGCTGGGGATTGGCGGCGTTCGCCTGCTGCATGCATTGGGCTTTCGCGCGGCGGTGTACCACATGAATGAAGGCCACGCGGCGCTGTTGACCGTCGCGCTGATGCAGGACCAGCTACGCGGCGCTCCGCTGTATACGGCCAGCGAGGAGGACATGGCCGCAGTGCGGCAGAAGTGCGTCTTTACCACGCACACTCCGGTGCCAGCCGGGCATGATCGCTTTTCGCAGGAGCAGTCATACCGCATTCTGGGCGATGAGATTGCATCGTTTCTGGAGCAGCGCGGGGGCGTGCATGACGGCCTGCTGAACATGACGTATGTGGCGCTGACCTTCTCGCGCTTTGTGAATGGCGTGGCCATGCAGCATGGGAAGGTTTCGCGTTCGATGTTTCCGGAGTATGAGATTTCCGCGATCACGAATGGTGTGCACGCGCTTACGTGGACTTCGCCCGCCTTCCAGAACATTTTTGACCGCCACATGCCGCGCTGGCGGCAGGACAATGTGACGCTGCGCTATGCGATTGATATTCCGGAAGAGGAGATTGCGGCGGCGCATACACAGGCGAAGCGAGTGCTGATGGACGGGATTGCGGAACGGACGGGTGTGCGTCTGGATCCGGGAATTTTTACGATCGGCTTTGCGCGCCGTGCTGCTACGTACAAGCGCGCTGATTTGCTTTTTACCGATCCTGAACGCCTGGCGCGGTGCGCGCGAGAGCAGGGGGCGATGCAGATCATTTACAGTGGCAAGGCGCACCCCGCGGATTCGCCGGGGAAAGAGAAGATACGGCATGTGATTGAGCTGGCGCACCGGCTCAGCAACGATTCACTACGCATTGTGTATCTGGAAAATTACGAATGGCAGCTGGCGGCACAGCTGGTGAGCGGAGTGGACGTATGGCTGAATACACCGAAGCGTCCGTATGAAGCATCGGGCACGAGCGGCATGAAGGCCGCGCTGAATGGCGTGCCCAGCCTGAGCATTCTGGATGGATGGTGGATTGAGGGCTGGATTGAAGGCGTGACGGGATGGGCGATTGAAGACCATGAAGATGAGTCTGCTGAAGCCGGTTCCATCTATGACCATCTGGAGCGTGTGCTGCTTCCGCTCTATTATCAACAGCCGCAACAATGGCGGCGGATCATGCGTTCAACGATTGCGCTGAACGGATCGTTCTTCAACACACAGCGGATGCTGGAGCAGTATGTGGTGAATGCGTACTTTCCTGAGAGCGTGGCACAGGCATCGGCACAGGTGCGTGAGCCGGTACTGGCGGGCTGAACCGGGAAAAAATCCCAGAGGAAGCAACAAAAAAGGCGCGGGGCGTGTCAGTATAACGGTGCAGGAAAGAGGAGCAGATGGCAGAGGAAAAAATTGAGAAATTTTCTGCGGCAGAACTTTCCCGTTTACGCAATGAGTTGATGCAGGCGGGGATTGATTCGCGCCAGGCGGCCGAACTGGTGACGACGTTTCTTGCTATGCATGGCTATGGCGTGAATGCCGAGCTTGTGCCGGAAATCCTGTTGCGGCTGGAGGAGGTGGGCTGCTCGGAGGATTGTATGCAATCTGAGCTGGAGCGGGTTGCGCTGGTGATGTAACCAGAGGCCATGCACAAGACCCTGTTTCTCAAATTTGACTCCAGCCTCGCTTCTGCGTATAAAAACGAGTTCAACGGGAAATTTCCGCATGTATGCGCGAATGCGCAGCATGGCCAATGAAAAATCAGGGAAAAACATTGAGTATGCAAGAGATACGTCAGGCTGGCCCCCGCCGCACGGTCCGCAATGCAACTACGAGTCAGGGTAGTCATGGCCGTCCGGTCATCAGCAAAGACCACGAGCAGGCATTGAAGATGTATCAGAGTGCGGTGCAACTGATGCAGGAAGCCAAGTTCGACAAAGCGCGCGCCGCATTTGAGAAGCTGCTGCCGACTGCGCCGCCAGAGCTGGTAGAGCGAACGAAGATCTATCTGGCAGCGTGCGAACGGCAGACCCAGAAGGGTACACGATCGTTTGCGAGCCTGGGCGAGGAGTATGACTATGCGATCTCGCTGCTGAATACCGGCGATTATGAAGATGCGCGTGACCACCTGGAAAATATCCTGAAAAAGGACAAGGGGGCGGACTTTGCGCATTACGGACTGGCGGTGCTGAACAGCATGACGGGACAGGCGGAGGAATGCCTGGAGCATCTGGCTGCGGCGATCCAGTTGAATGGCCAGAACCGCATTCAGGCGCGCACCGACTCGGATTTCCAGGACATGGTTGATGATCCGCGCTTTACTGAGCTGCTTTATCCGGAAACGCAGTAGGTTCGCCCGCATCTAACCAGAAGCCCAGCAGCCTTATGAAACCAGCCATGCTTGCACCCTCAGTTGACGCGTCCTTTCGGGACCCTGCGCAGGCAGGACTGCGGGTGGTGGCGATGGGCGGCGGCACGGGCCTTTCCACGCTGCTGCGCGGGCTGAAGCATTATGCACCGCCTCCGGGCAATGCGCAGGTGGAAGGACATCCCAGCCTTATCAGCGACCTTGCGGCTGTGGTCACAGTGACCGATGATGGTGGTTCCAGCGGGCGTTTGCGAAAAGACTTCAACATGCTGCCTCCGGGCGACCTGCGCAACTGCATGGTCGCACTCTCAGAGGACGAACATCTGCTCTCACGCCTCTTCAATCACCGCTTCCGTTCCGGGGCAGGGCTGGAAGGGCACAGCTTCGGCAATCTCTTTGTGACTGCGCTGACGGAAATGACGGGAGACTTTGCGGAGGCGGTGCGGCTCGCGGCTGAGATTCTTGCCACGCGCGGACATATCTACCCGGCCACGACAGCGAATGTGTCACTGTCTGCGCAGATGGACGATGGCGAAATTGTGCGCGGCGAGACCAACATCACGGCCAGCAAGAAACAGATTGTTGAATTGACGATGGAGCCTGCCGACGCCGCGCCGCTGCCGGAAACGCTGGAAGCGATTGCGAATGCTCACCTGATCACGGTTGGACCTGGCTCACTCTATACCAGCGTAATTACAAACCTGCTGGTGCGGGACATTCCTGAGGCGCTGGCGCGGGCGCGCGGGGTGCGCGTCTATATATGCAACCTGATGACGCAGGCGAATGAGAGCCTGCACCTGACAGCGTCTGAGCATATCGAACGGATCTACGAACATGCGGGGAGACCGATCTTTGATTACGCGCTGGTGAATACGGGTGAGGTATCAGAAGAGCTGCGCCAGCGATATGCTGCCGAGGGTGCGGAGCCTATCCAGCCCGATATTGAACGCATTGAGGCGATGGGGATCCGGTGCATTCCGAAAAACTTTGCGGCAGAAGGCGATGTTCTGCGGCATGATGCCGAGCGCGTGGCCGCCCAGGTGCTGAAGCTGGCGCTGGAAGCACATCCTCGAGGATAACCGGAAGGAGGCGCGCCTTCCGTTTTTTTCATTCCTGATGCGGTAGAAGAGCTCGCAACGCGTGGTTGATCCGCGAGAGGACCAGAATTCCGTTGTCTTCTGTGCTTTCTCTTGCGTACACCAGCACGCCATCCAGCCAGGAAGACATAGCGGCGTTCTCACAAGACCTGGCGGCAAGCAGAGGCACGTAGAAGGGGTGGCCCCGGAGTGCCTCGTCGCGAATCGCTGGGAGAAACTGCGCGGTAGCCTTTTCGTGATATTTGTCAGGGGTCTTTTCCAGAAGAGCGCACATCAGCGTGCCCGAGCCGGCCAATGTGGAAAGCGCGTGCTCGCATGCTTCAGGCCCGCCGGAGACGTGAAAGACGGTGTACATCAGCGGGCGAGGCTTTTGCCCGGGATCGAGATCCTGGAAGTCCTCGGCGATCCAGAGGCGGGGCGGTTCGCGGTCTGGCCAGACGCCAAGGCCTGTATCGGGCAGCCAGTATGCGCCATGTTCGCGGACCAGATCGGCGGCGTTGCCTTCGTGCAGATTCTCGCCCTGGATCCAGACGGCGAGGTGCAGATTGTGCTCGTGCCGAAGGCCGCGAAGCCAGGGCAGCAGCTCACTCCGGATGAATGACGAGGCCTCCTCGTGGTCGGGAAATGCTTTTACTTCGACCAGTGCAGCCTCAAATGGCTCTGATACGCGAGGGAAAGAGAGGCGCATTGCTTCCTTCTTCATAGCGGGTACTCCATGCCTTCGCTGCGCATCTGCTCGAGGAGCGCGGAGAGCGGCGCATCAAAGGCAGGGTCTTTGACGGCAATGAGAATGCCCCGGTCCTCGGGGCTTTCGGTGCAGTATCCATCAAAGACGTCAAACCATTGCTGGCGTGTTTCCGGTGCGGCGGCAAAGAAATCGCGACTGGAAAGAAGAGGCAATACGAAGGCGGCGTTCTTGAGTACCGGATCGTCCTGGATGGTCTTGCCAAAGACGGCCTTGCTTTTCTTCAGGAAAGAGTCGAGCAGCGCATAGGTGGTGTCGAGTTGTTTCTGAATGTCGGAGCCGTGCGACTCCATGAGGCGGCGGGCAGCGGGAGGCAGTTTGAGATCGGGAGGCTGCGTGGCAGGGTCTTTTTTCAACCAGAGAAAGGCCATACCGCCCATGCCGAAGAAGTGCTGGCGCTGCTCCTCGTCCTGCTTACGGACAAACCAGTAGGTGTAGTCAGGCAGGTGCTTGTGCATGGAGAAGTCGGGCTGGAGGGACTCTTTTTTGAGCTGGTCGGCTTCCGGCAAAGGAGGAAGGCTGGAGCCGGGTTTGAGGCCGATACCGGTGACGGGGATGAAGTCCATGGCCGTGGACATGAAGTGTCCGGAGCGCTCGGCGGTGACCGTTTTGAATTGCAGAAAGTTTTCCTGACGAAGGGTACGCTCGGCCATGAGCTGGCGAAAGCGCGTGAGGAAGGCCATCCACCAGGCACGGACACGAAAGCTCATGGGGAAGGTGTCCACTGGGGCCCAGTAGAGGGAGATGTCTTCAAGCTCCTGCGCACGGAGAAATGGTTTGACCTTGATGTCTTGCCCGACCGGCTCGAGACGGCGGCGGCGCTCCGTCAGTATGACTTCAGTAGTATCCATGTGCGAGATCTCAGTGAGTGAATTCAGGGCTGGGTATCGTCTGCACCCAGAAACTGGTTGATTGCGTGCGCTGCTTCCGGTTGCCCCTGCTGGTCAGAATAAGCACCGAGGCCGACGCGGTGGCCGTCATCGAGCACAAAGACGAGACGATAGGCGGCGGTGGACGATTCCACAGTGGCGTACTTTACCTGGTCCAATGGATATGTGGAGGTGGCGTGTGCCCATCCGATGTGGACCTGGAGCAGGCCGGCGTCTTTGTCGAGGAGCGCGGTAGAGGGGACCGAGGTGGTCCAGCCGAGGAAACCGCAGGCAGCAAGCAGCACCGCACCCAGGATTCCCGTGGAGCGATTGCGCGCCATGAGGCCATTCAGAAGCAGCAGAAGGCCAATGCCGGCGAAGACGTAGCAGGTGATCGAGACCCACAGGACGGGAGGGTTGACGATCATCAGGCGGCTGTCGCCGAAACGCTGGACCTGAAATTCTGCTGCGAGGAGAGAGACCATGATAGCTCCAGCGTCTGCATCAGAATGGAGGAATGACGAGTTCGTTGACGTCCACGCCGGCGTTTACGTCGAGCGGCACTCCGTGCGCGTAGGCCATGGCCACGGCCACCTCAGTCCAGTTTATTTTGCCGAGGAGTCCCACGATTCTGGTGGAGAGCGGAGCGCACTTGAGCTCATGGAAGGCCGTGAGCTTGTTGCGCAGCAGCGAGTCCTGTAGATAGACGGAGGCCCACTGGAGTTTCATGACCGCTGTGGTGTCAATATTCAGGCCGACGATGCCGATTTTGAACCATGCGTGCTCAAAGTGCTCCTGGAAGTACTCGAGTACGTTGTTCTCATGGCGCTGGTAGGTGGTGGGCTGCTGTACGTGGCTGGGCTGGGAGTGCTTGTAAGTCGCCGTATGAACGTGGTTCTGGTTGAAGGGAGCAATGTTCGTCCGGTTGTGCACACCGACGAAGGTTTCATTGGTTTTGCCGACGACGGTGAGCTTCTGGTTGGACTGAAGCATCTCCTGCCGGTTGCCCTTTACGGTGAGCTGATAATTCTGATCAATAAATTCGGTGTAGTTTCCGGTGAAGTGCTGCCACTCATTGCCTTTTACAAGAGCGGTGTCCACACCGTTGGTACCTGCCAGTGCAGTTTGTGAAGTAATGGCGCCGTAACTCAGTGAGCCGGCGGCGGGAAGCTTGTGGTCTGTGCCCGGATCGGAAACAGCCAAGGGGGTGGCAACATTTCCATTGAATGCACTCATTGCGTGAGCAACCTCGTCCGGAGTGACGTTCAGAGTACACCAACATCTTAAAGAGGTGGTATTGCTGCGAGCATGAAAACTCTGTAAACAAATCGAAGCCGGAGTTTTGGATTGGCTGACTGATACAAGGGGATGGCCCGCGATGCTGCTGGCTTACATTATTGACCGGGTGCATTCGTTTCGTGGTAGGGAACAAATTTTTTCTGGTTCTGGTCTCACATAGACGGATGCTGCACAGGAAATTTCACGCCGCGGTCTTTCAACATCTGGATGACTTTTTGCCGCCACGGCTCGAATTCGGGAGAAACGCGCCTCATGAAGCGGGTACTCTTGGGGGTTGCGGCGGTGAGGGTCTCCTGCCCGGAGGTGTCCACAGTGGTGATGCGATGGCCGGACTTGGTGACGAGGCGCTTGATGTTGTTTCCGGCGAATTCGCCGCCGTTGGTGCCGCCTTCCCAGAAGCCCTGCGTGGGCGGCTGCTGCACTCCGTTCCAGAGTGAGCCGACGATGTAGGGGCGCTCGGGGTCGCCGCCCTCAAAGGCGATTGCGACTTCATCGCCTACTTCGGGCAGCATGAGCGAGCCGCGCCC
>JAJPKO010000058.1 GCA_021323655.1 Acidobacteriaceae bacterium | reverse complement strand
GTATCGGACACTTCTCGGTTTCCGGTACTCTGTTCGGTTCAGCAGAGATTCGGATTTCATTAAGTTGGGGGCGTATGAGCTATTCGCAACGAGTCATGAGGAGCCCGGCAACCGGAGCGGATCTGGAATTGTTCAGGCACATTGAAAAGAATCTTTATACCGCCGTCGTGTCGGATTCGATGGATGAACTCGGGTACAGGGACCAGGCGCTGAGGGAATTCATGCGCCCGCTTTCGCCGGAGGACTGCTTTGCCGGCTGGGCGCGGACGTTGAGCTGCGTGGATACTTACCACATCCCTGAGGACCCCTATGCAATGGAGATCGAGGCGCTAGATTCAGTGCTCCCTGGCGAAGTGGTGATTGCCAGCACCGCCGATTCCCTGCAGAATGCGCCGTGGGGCGAGTTGCTATCTACGGCAGCGCGCGCGCGCGGAGCGAGGGGCGCCGTGATCGACGGGTTGGTCAGGGACGTAAAGAAGATCCAGGCCTTGCAGTTTCCGGTGTTTGCGCGTGGCATCAAGCCGGTGGATTCGAAGGGCCGGGGTATCATCCTTGATTACAACGTGCCGGTGGTGTGCGCGGGTGTACGGGTGAATCCGGGAGACCTGGTTTTTGCCGATTACGACGGAGTCGTCGTGGTGCCGGCTGAAATTTTGCCCCAGGTGATTCAAATGGCGACCGAGAAAATGGAAAGAGAGAACGGCAGCAGGAGCGAACTGATGGCAGGTGCGTATCTAAGGGATGTATACGACAAATATGGCGTGTTCTAGGAGCCGGAATGATGCCATCACAACCAAAACTGATTGCGAATTACCACTGCGAGACTGGGGAAAATCCGCTCTCCCATCCGGGAGAGAGACGGCTGTATTGGACCGATATCCCCGGCGGCCGGATGTTTCGCTACGACCTCGTAACGGGAACGCACGAGCAAATTTACCAGGGACGGACGGTAGGCGGCTTCACCATTCAGCAGGATGGTTCGTTGTTGCTCTTCATGGACCGGGGGACGGTAGCCTGCTGGCACGATGGCATGATCACGACGGTGATCGAAGAGATTGCTCGAGAGCGTAATTTCCGTTTCAATGACGTGATTGCGGACCCGCGCGGGCGCGTTTTTTGTGGCATCGTCGATGATAATGGCCAAAAAGGGCGCCTCTATCGCCTCGATCCGGATGGATCGTTTTCGCTGCTCCTCCAGAACATCAGCTGTTCAAACGGTATGGCCTTCTCTGCCGATCAGAAGCTCTTTTACTATACGGATACGCTGTCGTACGAGATCTATGTTTTCGATTATGACGTAGAAACAGGCGCGATCGGCAATCAGCGCATGTTTGCCCGGTTCAACGAAAAAGATGGGATGCCGGACGGAGCGACACTGGATGCGCAGGGAAGGTTGTGGTCGGCGCTGTGGGACGGCTTCGCGGTCGTGCGCTTGCGGGAGGACGGTTCTGTCGCGGAACGCATCGAGCTACCGACGGCAAAGTGTCGAGCGTGACGTTCGGCGGGGAAAACTTAATGGACATGTATATCACTACGGCGGGCGGTCATGCGTCGCCCGAGAGAGACCCCCTGGCAGGCGCGCTGTTTCGAGCCAGGATGGACGTTGCGGGAGTGCCGGAGTTTTTTTTGAACATCCAAGTTCCCAGTCAAGTCAAAAGAGATTCGGTACAAGGAGCGGAACGTGCTGGTTGATTGTCACAGCCATGTCTGGGCATACCCGGGCCACCTGTCGGATGACTTCGTCAATGAAGCTAATGCCCGATCACGCGGGCACAAGCTGGACCTGCACATTCCCCCGGAAAAGCACCTGAAAGCCATGGCGGGCGTGGACAAGGTAATCGTGTTCGGGCTGCGTGCGCGCCATTCCGGGCTTGCCGTGCCGAACGACTACATCAGCAATTATGCCAATGAGCATCCGGAAAAGGTGATCGGTTTCGGGGCGATCGATCCAGCTACCGATCCGATCGAAGAGATGCTTGATGAAATCGTAGACCTCAAGTTGAAAGGCGTAAAACTGGGCCCGATTTACCAGAACATCCATCCCACCGACCCGCGAATGATGCATGTGTATGCGTTCTGCGAGGCACATCATCTGCCCATTATGATTCACCAGGGAGCGACGTTTATCCGGACGGGGCCGCTGAAGTATGCATTTCCCATTCAACTGGAAGACGTGGCGATCGCCTTTCCGGAATTGCGCATGATTATCGCGCACCTGGGACATCCGTGGGTCGCGGAAACGCTGGTGCTAATTCGCAAGCATCCGCACGTGTACTCGGATATTTCCGCTCTGCACTACCGCCCGTGGCAGTTCTACAACTCGCTGATTCTTGCGAAAGAATACGGAGTGCTGGACAAGATTCTGTTTGGGTCGGATTACCCGTTCACGACGCCGGAGGCACAGATCGAAGGGCTGCGTAATATAAACCATTTCGCGGAGGGTACGAATCTGCCGCGCCTCAGCGAGGAACAGATCGAGGGGTTGATCTACAGTCCGACGTTGAAGTGCCTGGGATTGGATGGCGCATGAAAATCACGGACGTGCAGGTGATCGTGCTGGAGTCGCCCGATGCGTACGGCGCTTCGGGAAGTGGCGAGGAAGCACATGGGATCAAGTATCTCGGGCTGGTGAAGATCGAAACGGATGCGGGAATCACGGGATATGCGGATTTGGAAACGCAGCCGCATGTCGCGAAGGCGATCGTCGATGCTCCGTCGGAAGGATCGGTGTCCGGTTTCTTCGGGTTGCGCTCAGTGCTGATCGGAGAGGATCCGTTCGAAGTCGAGCGACTGTGGCACAAGATGTACATGGGATCGGTGTATTACGGCCGGCGCGGGGCTGTGATGCAGGTGATCTCGGGCATCGATATTGCGCTATGGGACATCATCGGCAAGGCCGTCCGTCAACCGGTTTACAAGCTGCTTGGGGCGGGATACCGGGACAAGGTGACGGCCTATGCGAGCACGCTGTTTCGTTCAACGCCGGAAGGGATGGCCGCCGCGAGCCGCTGGTATCTGGAGCAGGGATTCAAGGCGGTGAAATTCGGCTGGGGCGTGTTCGGGGAAAATCGGGAACGAGACGTCGAACTGGTCGCGGCGGCGCGAGAAGCACTGGGTAACGGCGCGGAATTGCTGATCGATACGGGATGGTACGTGCATCGCACGGCCAAGGAAGCCATCTGGATGGTGAAGAGTCTCGAGCGTTTTCGACCATTCCTCATCGAAGAACCGCTGTCGCCGGAGGACTATGACGGCTATGCGCAGCTTGCAGGTGCAGTGGACACGCCGATCGCATGCGGCGAACAGGAGGCGACCGAATGGGGCTTCAGGATGCTGATCGAACGCGGGCAGGTGGATGTGGTGCAGCCCGACCTTTCGCGCTGTGGGGGATTCACGGCAGTGCGCAAGATCGTGCACCTAGCCGAGCTCCATAACCGTTTGTGCATTCCTCATTCTTGGACTTCAGATCTGCTGACGGCGGCATCGCTGCACCTGAATGCATTTATGCGCCGGGCCGTTTTTCAGGAGTTCAACGTGACAAGCGGGCCGTTGAACCGCGATTTGTGCCATAACCCGCTGCGGCTGGAGGATGGCATGCTGCGCGTCCCGCAGGCGCCCGGCTTGGGAGTGGAAGTGAACGAAGCGACGATCGAGAAATACAGGGTGGCATAGGAATGGACCGGCTGAAGGATAAAGTAGCGATCGTAACTGGGGCCGCAAATGGGATCGGGCGCGCAATTGCGGAGAGGTTCGCGAGTGAAGGCGCATGGGTCCTGGTGGTCGATATCGAAGAGGAAACCGGTTGCCAGGTTGTTGATGGCATTGAGTCGTCAGGCGGGCGTGCGGCTTTCGCGCGCAGTGATGTCTCGAAGCGGGAAGATGTGCGGCATGCAGTCGAGTTGGCTGCGGCACAAACGGGACGCATCGACGTGCTGTGCAACAATGCGGCGTATCTTATGCCCGACTTTCATGGCGCGCTGGACTCTACGGACGAAGAATGGCGCAGATGCATCGATGTAGCGCTGATGGGCACCCATTACTTTACTCAGGCGGTGCTGCCGTACATGATTGCGCAAAAGGCAGGCTCGATTATAAACGTAGTCTCGATCCAGGCTATGGAAGGGATGATGACCTCCGCCGCCTACACGGCTACGAAGGCGGCTCTGCTGGGCTACACCATGAGCGTGTGCTACGACTACGGCCTCGACAACGTTCGTATCAACTCGCTCTGCCCGGGACCGATCCAAACGCGCATTGCGGAAGGGCCGGACGATCCGCATTATCAGTGGCAGTGCGATCAGACCACGCTCGGGCGTGTTGGCTATCCGGAGGAAGTGGCATGGGCAGCCCTGTTTCTGGCCTCCGATGAAGCCTCCTATGTCACCGGAGCGACGCTGCCTGTTGACGGTGGATGGACGGCGAGCTCGGCAAGAAAATGGACCCAGAAAGAATGATAAGCAAGATGGGAGCAGAGCGTATCGCGACGAATTGGCGAGGATACACCCGCGTTCTTTTTGGAAGGAGTGGATGGATGAAACGCAAAGGAAGCCTATTGCTTGCTTTGGCTATTGGTTTGGCCAGCGCTGTGGCCCAAACGCGCAGCACTACGCTGACTCTGGATTTTGGCAAGGACGCGGGGCGGATGGAGATGGATCACATCGCGCTGGGACAGGGAGGACTGTCGCCGGACCCCATCTTCCACAGCCGCGTGGCCGAGATACGCGCGCTCCACCCTCATTTAATCCGGATCTTTGTTCAGGAATACTTCGATCTGCTACCCGCACCGGGGCAGTACCACTTCGACACGCTTGATCAATCTGTCGATGACATTATCCAGGCGGGTGCTATTCCTTTGATGACCATTACCATCAAGCCGAAGGTGCTGTATCCCAAGGTCGACCAGGACGTGATCGATCCGAACGACTACGCGCAGTGGGAGCAACTTATTTCTGCGATGGTGGACCATTACAAGCAGAAGGGACTCACGGGGTTTTACTGGGAGGTCGGCAACGAGGGTGATATTGGCGAGATGGGCGGTTCCCCCAACCGCTATACTCCCGAGAACTACACCCGCTATTACCGCCATACCATCGAGGCAGTGCTGCGCACCGATCCCACTGCGCATGTAGGCGGGCCGGCAGTGGCGGGCTGGAAGTCGCCGATCCTGCCGGCGTTGATTGCCTATGCCGACAAGGAGAAGGTGCGGCTCGACTTTGTTTCGTGGCACATCTATAACAACGATCCCAAGGCCATCGAAGGCACCATTTATGGGGTGAAGGCATTGCTGGCGCAGCATACATCATTGCATCCGGAGACGATTCTCGATGAATGGAATATGGCCCTTACCGTGCCGCCAAAAGATGTTCGCATTCAACCGGCGTTTGTGGCCGAGACGGCGTGGCGCATGAAGGAAGCGGGGCTGACGTACTCCTGCTTCTATCACATTCGCGACTACCATGTGGAGCGCTCACAGTTTCTGCCGTTCTTTTCGCCCGGGGGGGCTTCGTTCATGGCGAGCTGGTGGAACCGCATGCCACAATATTCCGGCCTATTTGATTACCAGAACGTCATGCGGCCCGATTACTTCACATTCGAGCTGCTGGCGAGAGTGACCGGCGAGCGCCTGGGCGCGAATTCAAACGACGAGGCTGTGCATGCGTTCCTCGCGTATGACGACGAGTACAAGACATATAACCTGATTTTCTGGAATTACTCGCCCCAGCCAGTGAAGCTCAAAATGGATGTGCGTGATCTGAAGGAGCCGCTGGTTGCCCATCGTCGGATGCTTGATGCCGAAGCATCATCGCAGGACGAAAACTCGCGCTTGCGGCCGCTGCCGGATGTGCACGTCACATCGAGCGGGCAGCCTCTCGAGATCAACCTGGGGCCATACGGCATCGAATCCTGGGCCATGGAGCCGATCGATTGGGAGAAGCAGTTGCTGGGAAGCCGGTAGCTACGCGGCGGAGAGCGGAGGGTGTACAGGTTCGCCCTCTGCAGGGTTTACTCGGGGAACGGGTTCCTGCGGTGTAGTTCATCGCTTGCAGAAAGTTCTTCCCACAGTGGGCCCATGTGCTGGGAAAGCAGAGCAGCGGTCCGTTTGACAACTTCAGCTTTGGCGGGGATTTCTTCGAATTGGGTTTTGCCGCCGGAGATGCTGATTGCGGCCACTACGTCACCCTTGTCGTTGTAAACCGGGGCGCCGATGCAACGCACGCCAATCTCTTCTTCTTCATCGTCAACGGCGTAGCCGAGCTGGCGAATCTGTTCGCATGCGATGCGGAGTTTGCGCATGGAGGCAATAGTGTTTTCGTTGTAGCGTATCATTCCCTGTTTCTGTATGAGTTCCTCGAGGACGCTCGGGGGAAGATGAGCAATGATTGCTTTACCGACGGCCGTACAATGCAGACCCATGCGCTTACCGATCCATGTAGCCAGCCTTGCGTTGCCGTTGGGCTCCACGCGATCGATGAGGATCACTTCCCCATCTTCCATGACGGCCAAATGTACGGTGGCGCCGGTCTCCCGCATCAGGCTATGGAGAAACGAGGAGCAATGGCTGCGGAGCGAGTGGCCGGCAAGCGCCATATTGGCAAGCGTATGGAGGCGTGAACCAAGGCGATACCGGCCCGTCTCCTTGTCGCGTTGTACGTACCCGCAGCGCTGATAGGTGAGCAGAAGCGCATGTCCGCTGCTTCGGGGCAATTGTAGCCTGGAAGTGAGTTGCGAAAGAGTGACCCCTCGCCGGGACTGGGCCAGGTGCTCCAGGATCAGGAGCCCTCGCTCCAAGGCCGGCACCGACTGGGTTCTCGGTCCCGACATGATTTGCATGACCGATTATAGCATGCCCCAATTACCAAATTATTTATAGGACATACCCGGATCAAGGACGAATCGTCCAGCTAATCGGACACCCACCTGAGATTCGCTCCCCTTACCATTCGAGACATCGCTGGATGTGCAGGCCCATGATGCCCGTCTGCCTGCAGTATTTCCTGGAGTTCTGTTCAACGGGCCGGACGGTATCGCTATGTGGAGGGGAGCGGGACGTTCCACCGCAACCTCATTTGTAGAACACTGTCGTCAATAAGTCGGCCTAGTTTCCGTTCACCAAGAGCGATCCCTAACCTGGAGGCACCGATGCGAAAACTGTTACTCCTAATCTCCCTGCTGCCATTGGCAGCAAGTACCTTGTGTGCGCAGACTGCCGAGCAGGGAGCGGTGCTCGGTGTTGTCACGGATCAAAGCGGAGCCGTAGTCCCCGGTGCCAAGGTTACAGCGATGAACCTGGACACCGGATTCAAAAAGGAAGACACGACGGATAGCGGCGGCAATTTCCAAATCCTCGCATTGCCCATCGGACCTTACTCAGTGGAAGTGTTGATGAACGGCTTCAATAGTTGGAAGATGGACAGGCTCGTGTTGGAGATCGGCCAGCGGAGCAGGCTGTCGCCCGTGCTGACGCTGGGCAGCGTGAGCCAGCAAGTGACGGTGCAAGGGATCGAATCGCAGATGCAGACGGAAACCGCGTCCACCGAAACGGTGATCCAGGAAAAGCAGGTGACAGATCTGCCGCTTGACGGCCGCAATGTGGTGCAACTGGTGAGCTTGGCTCCGGGCATGCAATATACCGGTCAGCAGGGCGGCCAGTTCGGTGCGGAGCGCGGTTCGTATGTGCAGGGCGTGGGCGTGCAGAGCGGCCAGACGCAGTTCTCGCTGGACGGCGCCAACGCGAACGGCGCGATGGATGAAGGCGCGACCGCGATTCCCAGCGTGGATACCATTGCGGAGTTCAATGTGCAGACATCCAACTTCAGCGCCGAGAATGGGCGTTATCCGCTGCAGGTGATGGTGGCGACTAAGTTCGGCACAAATGCATACCATGGAGCACTGTGGGAATTTGCGCGGAACAGCGCGTTTGCCGCGCGGAACTATTTCGAGACGACCACGCCAAAGCTGGTGCAGAACCAGTATGGCGCCGCGGGAGGCGGGCGGATCATCCGCGACAAGACATTCTTCTTCGGAAGTTTTGAGGCGCTGCGCATCCGGCAGAACCAGATCTTCAACAACGCCGTTCCCGTGCCTGCGATGCTCACGGGCGATTTTTCAAGCCTTTCCAAGCCCATCATGGATCCAACAACCGGTCAACCCTTCCCGAATAACCAGATACCATCAAATCGGTTCGACCCCGCGGCGGTGTCGTTCTTCCCATACCTGTTGCAACCCAACGCTGCGGACGGTAATTACCACGCGGTTGCGTCGACGAAGAATGACACCACGTCGGGGACCGCACGCATCGATCATGTGCTCACCACCAAGCAGCATCTTTACGGGCGCTGGGTTCGCTACGACAGCCCAGAGCTGTTTTATGGCTACAGTCCCAAGGTGTATGAGACCAATAAGACCGTGCAGGAGAGCTACACGCTCGATTACGTGTACACGATCTCAGCGAATACGGTGTTCAGCGCGAACGCCGGATATCAGAGTTCGAACAACACGTTCATCAGTCCGCAGGTGGGCGGAACGAACCTGACCGACCAGGCGGGAATACAAGGATTTTCCTCGCCATCGCAGCAGAGCGCAGCCGGGTTCCCGAGTGTCAGCATTAGCGGCTACACGGGTTTTGGGGAATTATGGGGCGCCAATGGCAAGCTATGGTCGCACAGCTGGAACGGCAAGACGAGCGTGAACCTCGTGCGCGGCAAGCACCTTATCGATGTCGGGATCCAGTACGACACGAGGGCGGTGTACGGGAACCATAATTCGTTCGCATCCCAAGGCAACTTCACTTTCAACGGTCAATACACGGGGAACGGTTTCGCCGATTATCTTCTCGGTCTGACCTCGTCCGCGGCGCGGAACTATCCGATTGCGCCATTCGGAGTGCAACACGCGCCTTACACGGGCATTTTCGTAGAGGATACGTACAAGGTTACGCGCAACCTTACCCTCAACCTGGGTCTGCGATACGACCGCTGGTATGACAAGACCCTGGTGCACGGCAATGGTGCCACCTTTGATCCGCGAACCGGTAAGGTAATAGCCGGCGTCGACTCCAACGGGAAAGTCAATCTGAGTGCGCAACCGGTGGCTCCGTACCTTGCCGCAGCGACTGCCGGATTGTGGGTCCCCGCCAATACTGTTGGAATTCCTGCCGGCCTGTTCCAGGGTAATGGGTACTTTTCTCCGCGGTTAGGGTTCGCATGGAGCATGAGAAACGGCACCGTGCTGCGCGGCGCTTACGGCATCTTTACCAGCAGCTTCCAAGGCAACATCGCTGCTTCGTCCATTGTGGGACCGCCCTACTGGAGCTATGAGACACCGAGTTTCAGCGCGCAATCGAAGCAGAAGTGGGAGACAGCCTTCCCGCTAGTGCCGAATACCTTCAGCCCTCCGAGCGTAGCAGCGCCGGCATGGAACGTGAGGGCGCAAAAGACGCATGAGTGGAACCTGGCCGTGGAACAGACGTTGCCTTTGGCTTCCACGCTGACCATCTCTTACGTTGGCAATCATCTGTTCGATGGAATCTCCGGTCAATCGTATGACGACGTCGCGGCCGGCCAATATGCTGACTTGCAGGCGGCCCGGCCGATTCCGCAACTGAGCAGTATCTTCCTATATCAGAACATGGGCGATTCCTGGTACAACGGTCTACAGGCCAAGTGGGAGCGCCGCTTCATCAACGGCTGGACCTTCACCGGTTCCTATGCATTCAGCAAGTTGATGGTCGACAATCTCGCGTCCTGCGTCTACTGCACTGTACAACCTTTGACTCCGACGGGCTACAACCGCGGCCGTTCTGCCAACGATATTACCCACATCCTGACGGTGAACTCGGTTTACGATCTTCCGGTTGGCCGCGGCCGGAAATACTTCAACGGCATGAATCGGGCCGCAGATCTGCTGCTTGGAGGGTGGGAGCTGAGCGGCATCCTCTCATATGCGTCAGGAGCGCCTTTTTCGTTCGATGTTCCGGGTGCGACGTTGGGCAATGGATATGACACCCGCCCCGATCTGGTGGGATCGCTCTCGGTTCCACACCGTGGCGCCAAGCTGTGGTTCAATCCCAATGCGCTGGCAGCGCCCGCTGCATACACCTATGGCGACTCCGGCATGAACATCATGGATGCACCGGCGACGAAGGGCCTGGATGCGGCGCTCCTGAAGAATTTTGTATTCCGCGAGGGAACCTACCTGCAGTTCAGGTGGGAGGCATTTAATGCCCCGAACTATGTGAACTTCGGCGCACCCAACGCATCCATTGGAGAATCGAGCACGGGACAGATCTTCACCGCTGGAGCTCCTCGGGAGATGCAGTTCGCTCTGAAGCTGATCTTCTGAACCGTGCGAGACAGGAGATGGATGCTGTGATCGTTGGCGGGCTTTTGATACAGCGCCATTTCCACCACTCGTTCCACTTGCGGTAAGAATGGCCATCATTTACGACGCACTGCACCAGACTAGGTTTTCGTTCCGTGGTCTACCGGGGCGGCGATGACGAAGAGCGTTGTACCCTGTCGGCACTGGGCCGTTCCGCACATCATGATCATGATCCCATCGCGGTGGGCGCGAAGTTCCAGTGCGGCGACGGTGTGGTCGGAGAAGGAATGGACGCGCCCGATCAGCTGATATTTCTGCACCCGATCTCCAAGGTCCACGAGTGGTTCCCAAATTCCATCTTGAGGGCAGGGAGTATAGTCCTCCAGGTTGCGCGCATCTACGAGAAGCGGTGAATGGTTGCGCCCGGAATCGATGCGGACGATATCTCCGGCCAACATGTTGTAATGGCGGAGAACATTCTGGATGCCAGTGACGGCATGGAGGACTCCGCGGCGATTGACTGACTCGCCGAAGCCGAATTCGCCTCCAATAGCAATCTTGCCTTCGGCCTCAGCCTCGTCGGTGAGCAGGCCGGAGGCCATTTGGCTCGAGTAGACAAGCATGAATGGCGTATCGAAGAGAGCGGCCACGCGGCCAATCTCCGCGAATTGTGCAGGATCGGGTACTGGATGGAACGAAGTGCACAGCGCGAAGCCGCCTTCACGGCCGCCGGCGTGCACGTCAACGACCACCCTCACCCGCGGAAATACATACGACTTTACGAAATGGGCGATGCGATAGGAGAGGCTGCCGCGCAGATTGCCGGGAAAGGCGCGGTTCATGTTCACGCCGTCGAATGGCGAAACCCGCTGATTGGCCGCGCAGGCACTCTGGCTTAACTGGGGCATCAGGATCACACGCCCGCTGATCTGATCGGGATGGAGTTCCTGGCAGAGCTGTTTGATGGCGATCTGGCCTTCCCATTCGTTTCCGTGGGTTCCACCGAAAGCAGCCAAGCCGGGAGGATTTTCGCCGGACGAAGCAGGCCGCGTGCCGTTGATGACAGTGAGGGGCACCAGGGAATAGCCCCAGCCAGAATCGAGATGAAATGCGACCTGGTAGTGGTGCTTGCCGGGCTTATCGAAGTCAATCTGATCGGGATGATGAATGATCGTCGGCATGCCTTGTAATTCGCTCCTCTCGAACTAGTTTGAACGACCGGCCCCGCCGAAATGAAGAAGACGCCGAATGAGGCCAAATGCTGTACAGAGGGATGGACACTTTCAAAGCCGTAACATGCGGAAGCCCCAAAGCCGACACCACTGCATGTTACATTCGTTGAAGCGGAGCCCGTTTATACCCATGGGATTCCTCTTCCCCGCTATCACTGGGAACCGAGGCCTACCAAAACCGATCGCCTGGAGATATACGCGTGGGATTCCTTTACATGGTCCTCTCCCTCATCTGTTTCGGGGCGATAGGCTTGCTGGTGAAGTTCGCGAACCTGAGGCAGTGCAGGCCCGGCGCAGTATATGCCTGGGCGTACGCATGGTGTGTTGCGTTCAGTGCCGGCTTCGTGATGTGTTTTCGCAGCGGCCAGTTCCATGTACCGACCGCAGTGTACGTGATCGCAGTGTCCTTTGGAATCATGAACGCCATCGGAGGCATTGTGTTCATGGCCGGGGTGCGTTTTGGGAAGATTTCGACGAGCTGGCTCATTATTAATCTCTCGGCTGCCATTCCGGCTGCTGGTTCAGTCGTGCTCTATCATGAGTCCGTGAATACAAAGAAAGTGGCGGTGTTGGCATTGGCAGTGGCCGCCGTCCTCTTGCTATGGAAAGATAAGCAGGAGGACGAGATGCGGCGATCGGAAGAGGAGCGTGCCCCAGAGGAGATTGCATGAGCCGTTCCGGCCAATGGATGCGGCTGATGATGATCGCCTTCGTGATGAATGGCCTGGGGCCATTCGGCCTCAAAGTGATGGCTGAGAGAGGGCTCCTGCAGCAGTTTCACTTTCAATATCTGCTGTGGTGGTATGCGGGATCGGGAATTCTCAGCTTCTCTGCATTTCTGTTCGAGAGCGGAGGGTTTGCCGTGCGCGAGGTGGCGATTGCGTTCGGAATTGGAACAGCGAGCTTTGGCGGACAATTATTTAGTCTGCTGGCGCTGGAGCGCGGAGTACCGGGCTACATCGTGTTTCCGATTACGACGGGCGGGAATCTTTTCATTGTGGCTGCGGGCGGAGTGCTAATCTACAACGAACGGATCGGGCGCTACGGAATCGCCGGAATTGCGGTTGGCGTGCTTTCGCTGGTGCTACTCAGTTTCGGTTGAAAGGCATTTCGAGACATGCAGGCTCAGCGACCACTCCATCCGCTCACTCAAACCCAGGACCGGATAGGCAGAGGGCGCGAGTTCATCGAGCAGATCCGATGGCGACGTGCAAGGCTCAACGGCGATGCAGCGGAATGCATCTTCACCTGCCGGGAATCCATAATTATTGAACCACAGGCCGAGGATCGGAATCGATTCGAGTCCGAACGTGAAGCGAAGCGAGTGCGATGGCAGGTGAAGGGTGCACCAGCCTTCCGCCATGCCAGTAATGAAGACCTTGAGATTCTCTCCTCGCGCGATCCATTCACGAGAGAGGTCCACGTTCTCGTACCTCGGCCATGACCGAATATGCCCGTCGTGGGGAAAGGTGCGGAAGATCAGCTTTCCGGGGGGCACTTCGATTGCAAACGAGCTGGGTACGGAGATCAGCGGGTGCGCCGACCACAAGTATCGGATGGGTGCGACGCCTCGGTTTTCAACGACATACGAGAACTCCAGATGCCGGTCGTCAGCCAGACGAACGGTCTTCTGAGCGAAGTAGGGAAGAATCGTGCCGGACCGCTCGAGAACGATCCTGCTCGGAGTGGCATCGGCTACGTTCCATGTTCCATGCGTCCACTCACCCAGATCAGGAAGATGAGTGTCGCTCCACGGAACTTGCGGATACAGGCCCTGAGCAACATTGGGAAAACAATCATCCATGCCGCTGGTATCGTGCTGCAGCCAATCACCCTCCATCGGAATGGTGCGATAGGGCCGACGCGGCCCAATGAGCAGGTCGTGCCCGGAACTCCGGTCGTGAATTTGTGCGACTTTGCCGCCGACCTCCGGAAGGACGGTGATGACCAGAGCGGACGATTGGAGCTGAATCAATGCGCAACCCTTTACCCATCATCGAAACTCGATGCGGACGCTTTCAGTACGCCTTCAGTATAGGAACTGGGTCAGGCGCATGGAGCCGCAGTTGCAATGCCGCGTCCTCCTGGTTGGACGAAAACGCGTCACCAACGGCGGCTTGGATCGGAAGGCACGCGACCGCTGCGAAAGAATAATGGATGGAGGGCGCGGATCGACATTGATGATGAATACTGCAAGAAGGAAAGCATGCGGCAGGTTAGTATTGGCGCTGATTGCGCTCTGCGCCGGCCGGAAGTTGCACGCGCAAACCCAACCGGAGATAACGCTCACGGTGGCGGCTGGATACACATCGCCCGCCGGTACTCCATTCTTTCTCGAACTCCTTGCCTCGCCGGGTGTGATGGTGGACAAAACGCAGCAGTGGCGGACGACCCTTGGGGGTGGTCATGTTGACCAGCGGACGTACACGATCCGGTATCAGCCAGCCAATATCAAGCCCGTGGAGGGACAGCATGTCATTTGGTCGGACCTGATCGCGCACAGTGATGCCGCTACAGTGCGGCGGCTGACACAGGACCCCGCCTGGCGGGTGGATACGCGCAAGCTGACGTTTAAATTGAACCCGGAAGGCACCCGCGGTTTTTCGCTGACGCTGGATCAGTTGCTCGGACAGAAGACCTTCTGGGTGCCGGCGCTGGATACGTATGTGAGTACCGGGCCCGTGCCTGCGTCGTATGCGGAGATCGAGAAGCAGCTTGCGCCTTGGGCGGGGCTGCGTGTGCTCGATGAGGTGAAGAAGGCACCCGAGGCGACCTATGCGGAATACAAGGCAAGATGGGCGGATATGGGCAGCCCGGACTATATGCATCCGGCGCAGCAGGGGCCCGGGCACATCGTATGCCTGACCTGGGACTCGGCCATTCCGAAGTTTGGCATCGATCGCGGGGCGGGCGTGTGGAACGACTACGGCAACTCCGATCACTTCCGCTTTTGGTATGAATTCGGAAATTTGGCCGAAGGTATCGTTCCCTTCTGGAAGAGCCAAACGCTGACGGACGGCCTGCCGGTGGTAATGACGGTATTCGAGCGTGACCAGGTGCGCTACGAGGTAGAGCAGTTCGCGTACCCGTTGAACGGGCCTCCCCAGAGGCGGCGCGGTGATATTCCAATGGTACTGATGCAGCGCGTGAGGATGACGGATCTTTCCGGCCAGCGCCACGCAGTGCCCGTCACGATGGTGCACGAGCGGGAGCTGCCCGCCGAGGATGATCCGGGATTCATCGAGCAACAGATTGGGGAAGAGGTCTTCCTCGAGGATGCAGCACATCACAATGTTCTCCTCGCACTCAAGCCGGAAGGCGCGCGGTTGGCCTGGGCCAGCGTGCAGGAAGAGGACCAGAAGCCGAAGCGAGTGGACATTACACTTACCGTGGATCTGCCGCCCCACGGAACAAAGGAGTTTTTTGTAACTCTGCCTTCGCCCGTCATAAGTCCGGCGGAGCGCGAGACGCTGGCACGCCTGGATTATGAGGGCGCACGCGCAGCAACCCTGTGGTTCTGGTCCTCTTATCTGGATCGCGGCGCGCAGTTTGAGGTGCCGGAGAAGGCAGTCAACGATCTGTTCCGGGCGAACCTCTGGCACGCGCTTATGCTTCCGCGCCTTCACAGCGACGGGCGCATGGACCTGCCGTATTCCGATTTCGCGTATTCGCAGACCGGGACACCCTGGCCCATCAACCAGGCCGTTTATGTTGATTACATGCTGTACGGCCTCCGCGGATACAACCAGATCGCAACGGATGAGCTTGCGGCCATCTACCGCAACAATCAGGAATTCAACGGCCGTGTGAATGGGTTCGCTCACTGGCTCGCCTATACGCCGGGCATGATGTACGCTGTGGCGCAGAATTATCTGCTCTCGGGCGATCGCAAGGCGTTCGAGTCGCTGCTGCCCGGTACGTACACGGCGCTTGATTGGACGCTGGCCGAGGTGCGCCGCGCAGCCAACCAGTCCGGACCTACGCGCGGATTGGTAGAGGGCCCGCTGAACGATTTCACAGGGGACGGGTATTGGGCCTTCAACCAGGGCTACCTCTATGCTGGCCTCGAGCTGATGGGTAAGGCATTAGCTCGCTACGGCAGCCCACGTGCGGAAGAATGCCTGAAGACTGCGCAGGAGTTCCACACGGCCATCCAGCACGGATTCGGCTCGGCAACGGTTGAATCCCCGCTGGTCGAGTTGCGCGATCACACCTGGATCCCCTATGTACCCTCCAATGCGGCGGTGCCCGGACGCAACTTCCAGTTGTGGTATCCCTCGGACGTGGATACGGGGGCGACCCATCTGCTGCGTCTCAACGCACTGCCGTCTGACGGTCTGATGGCGGATTCGCTATTGAACGACCACGAAGACAACTTGTTCCTGCATGGATGGGGATTGGCTAACGAGCCGGTCTACAACCAGCAGGCGACAGCTTATCTTGATCGCGATGATGTCAAAGCGGCAATCAGGGTCTTCTACAGCATGATGGCCGGCGGATTCAGCCAAACCTTGTTTGAACCAGTGGAGCACCGTTGGCGATGGGGACAGTTCTTTGGACCGCCGAGCACGGATGGCGCATGGTTTGAGCTGTACCGCAACATGCTTGTGCGCGAATCGGACGACCACACCTTGGTCCTGTTGCAGGCCGCCCCTCGGGCGTGGCTGGAAGATGGGAAGCGAATCTCTGTCACCAGCGCGCCCACATGGTTCGGCGATGTCTCCTATACTGTGCGGAGCTCGTCCGCATCCGGAAGTATTGCTGCGCATATAAAACTCGATGCCCGTGGCACAGCACCGCGCATCTTGCTGCGCATTCGCCACCCGCAAGGCAAGCCCATGCGGCAGGTCTCGGTCAACGGCAAACCGTGGAACGATTTCGATGCGCAAAAGGAATGGGTCAGGATTCCGCAAGCGGGCGGAACATACGACGTCATGGTGAAGTACTAGCGAATATCGGGCCAAGGTCCCTGTTGCGGTCTATGGCCGACGCCGGAAGACCCGGAATCCTGCGGATCGAGCCACACCACAGTCGGCGGTCGATCTATTCAGACTGAGCAGAGCGGCGCTGGGCAAGCCAGGCCAGGATATCCGACTCGTACACCGTCACGATCAGCGTACTGAGGAATACAATGCAGCCGCCGGCGATCACCAGCGGCGTGAGGCGCTCGTGCAGAACCAGCACCGCCAGCACTCCCATGAAGAATGGGAGTGCATAGTTGCTTAGCGTCGCCTGGGTCACGTCGAGCCGTTTGAGTATCCAGAAGAAAAGAAGCATCGAGGCGCCATAGACGATGAGCGCCAGTTCAAGAATGCCGAGCAGCGCGCGCCAGTCCATCTGCAGCATCGTGCGGACCGGGACAGGCTCCAACCAGAAGAATAACGGGATGCTGCCGATGCTCGCAACCGCCGAGGTGTACACCAGGATCTCCAGCTCGGTATAGTTTTTCTCGATCAGCAGCTTGCAGTACGTGTTATAGAAAGCTGAAGCTGCACAGGCGACAAAGAAAAGAAAGTCGCCTAGCAGATAGCTTCCGCTGCCCAGGTGCGAGCGGCGCAGGTCAGGAACCGAGGTCATGAGCACGCCGGCAAGCGCAAGCAGAAATCCGGCCAAACGCACCGCCGTAAGTTTTTCGCCCAGCATGATCGAAGCCGCCACGGCCACCAGCGCGGGAATGCTCAACGTGATCACAGCCGCGTTGGAACCGAGCGTCCGCTGCGCCCCCAGCGTGTACGTAAACTGAAGCAGAAACATGCCGAACACACCGGCGATCAGAAAATGCTTGGCGTCGCGCCAATGCCACTGCAGCGGACGGGCCAGCCGCCGGCTTTCAAAATACAACGCGGGCAGAAACAGCAAGGTGCTCAAGACCATGGGGACGAAAGCAATGGCGACCGGGCCGAGCCGGTCCCCGATCAGCTTGATCACCGGCACCTGCGTCGCCCACATGAAATTGATGAGCATCAGGCAGGCCCAATCCATATACTTCGTCGACTTCGCAGATAACTGAGTCAAGCGGTACTCCTGTCAGCTCCTCGAAATCGGCCTCGCCAGATGAAGCGGGTTCGCAGCGATTGGCATGGAGCGTAGGCCGGCAAGGGGGATCTGAAGCGGAGCGGTCGCTCCGAGCGAGGCGATCTCATCGCCGCACGACCGGCAAAACGAGCGCGCTCGGGTGTTGCTTATCGTGAAAGATGGTATTTGTGGCTTTGATCACCTCGGAGCTTACTGCCGCGCTCTTTCCTGTGTTCAGGTTGCGGTCGAAACGTGGAAAGTTGCTGCTGCTGACCTCCACCCGCAGCCGATGGCCTTTCAGAAACACATTGCTGGTGGACCAAAGATCGATCTTGAATTCGTAAATCCTGCCCGGGACCAGCGGCGTAGCGCTGCTGGTGGAACTCCGATAACGGGCGCGAAGAATCCCCTCGGTAAGATTCTGCACGTAACCATTGGGCCAGACATCTACCAGCTTCGCAGTGAAGTCGGTATCGACAGCCGATGATTTGGCATAAAGGTCGAGTGTAACAGGGCCGGTAACCTCCATCGCATCCGCAAATGGCGGAGTCGAATAGACCAGCACGTCTGGCCGGCTCTCGACAGCCTTCTGGTCGCGGGGTCCCGGCGGCAGATGCACGGCGTCGCAGCAAAGCGGACCGCCTACGGTGGGGACCGGGTCGGCCGGATCGTACGTGAAGCTGTCCGGCGCCTCGTCCTGCGGCCGCTCGGTAGATATCGATCCATTCCCGGCGGAGCTATTGGCCTTCCCGGAAGAATGCAGGTAATAGCTGGTCTGGACTGCCCGGGCCAGCGGCCATGCATCCTCATCGCGCCACTGGTTTTCGCCCATCACGAAGATCCTCACCGGCTTGCTGGTGGCGAACTGATTCTGCCGGCCCCGCAGCAGAAAATCGTACCAGTCTAGCGTGACGGCGTTCTCGCTGTACTCAGCGGCGGCGGGGCCGAAATCGACTGTGCCGATCTTCTCTCCTTCGCCGGCATGTCCGCCGATCACAATCAGCAGCCGCTGGCCCGCGCGTGCGGCTTCATTTCCCGCATGCGCTCGGAGCCCAAGATAGTTGTGCAACGAACCGCCCTGGAAGATGTCATACCAGGCAGCCACCGTGAGCGCCGGCACCTGAATCTTGCCGTAATTTGCGTCGATAGCCCACTGCTTCCAGTAGCCGTCGTACTCGGGATGATCGAGCCAGTCAAGAAAATATGGCGCCAGCGAGCTCGTCAGGCCGCCAGGATTCGCGAGTGTCTCGACGTTGAAGAGTGGATACCCGCTGAGGGGCAGGACGTTACGATTCTCGAGCGCGTTGGTATTCTGGCGAATAACACGGCCGGCAGTATCTTGCGCCAGCCCCGACGTCCATGACTCGTTAAACCACTGCTCGAAGGCGCCACCCTGATACGTCCAGTTCTCGTGATAATTGCTGGCGGTGACCACCGGACAGATGCCGGCAAGATGTGGCGGCTGGCTGATCGCGGCCAGCATCTGCGTGGCGCCCACATAGGAGCTGCCAAACATGCCGATCTTCCCATTGGAATGGGGCAACGCAGCAGCCCACTCCACCGTGTCGTAGCCGTCGTCCATCTCGTGCTTGAAGGGGTACCACTCGCCCTCTGAGGTATAGCGGCCCCGGACGTCCTGGATGATGACCATGAAGCCGCGAGCGACGGCCATCCGCGCAAAATCTTCATCATCGGGGTATTCCTTGTTGTACGGAGTCCTCTCGAGCAGTACCGGAAAGTTGCCGGCGCCATCCGGGCGATACACGTCAGCGTACAGAGTCACGCCATCGCGAGTTTTCATGGCAACATTCCGCGCAATGTCGATCCCGGGTGAGACCTGGCAGGCGGCGTAAAACGACGCGAACAGAGTCAGGCACAACACATACATGTGGGTTACGGCTTTCGACATGAGATGGTCTCCAATCACACAGCGCCCAGACCCGGCCCGTTCAGGTTTGCGGTCCGCAGCTTTCCGTCGTTTACCTTGAACAGTCCCGGGAACCTCTCCCGCCATGCCACATTGGCCTCGGGAACATACTCGCGCCCATTCGACTCGAGGGTATCGATTGCCCGGATGTGCGCTGCAATTCCTGCAGACTGAATCAGTGAAGCGCCGGGACATGTCAGGTCCTGGGCTGTCAGATACATCCTGAACTCATGCGCCGCCGCGTTCATCAGCACGGACTGGCTCTGTCCTTTACATGCTTTGAGGGCGATTCCACTGTAGCCAAGCCGGCGGCCGCGCTGCAGCGCATCAAATCCAGTCAAGGACTCGTCCATCACAACAGGCTTGAGCTTCGCAGCTTTGAAAAGCATCTGGTCCAGGCCAGGTCTCAGATCTCTTCGCGTCGGTTGCTCGATGAACGTGATGCGCCCATACGCGGCGGGCGAATCCTTCCGGATCCGCGCCATAAACTGAAGCAGGTAATCCGCGTTGGGACACTGCTCATTGAAATCCAGCGAATAATACCACTTGCGAACCCCTCGCCGGGTCTGGACATCGCCGGTCACGCGGTCGATATGTTCGATACGCTCGATATCGTGCTCGAAATCATTGCCGTCAAGCTTCAATTTCAGGTGGGTAAGGCCATCGGCAACGATCCATTCGGCGAGTGTCTCCGGCAGGCCATCCTTGATCGGCCTCTTCACGTCGCTCGCATCAATCGGGTCGCCGGCTCCAACGGAATGATTGCACCATAACCACGGTTCTGGCTCCCGGAGGAGATAGTCGCCGGGATACTTGCCGCGAAACTCCGCAGACAGATAACGGCCAAGATCGTAGCTCATGAACTCCGGGCCGTAGGTCAGATAGCAGTTCAGCCGATGCGCCTTCCCGAACGCATCATGCGCCGCTGCGTCGAAGGCGCTCGCTGTAACCAGCGTGCACAGCCTGGGGATCGGCTCGCCCAACCGCAGGTCCTGAGCCACTCGAATTGCAGCTTTCAGGTACTCCGGCTCAAGTGCAAAGTTGATATCGATGGGGTGCCCGAACTCGGTATAGCCTTCTGTGATCTTCCCGATCTCTTGGGCAAGCTGTTTCATTGCGTCGAGAGTTGCATCGTAGGAGAGCGTCTTCGAAGGGAACGACCACAGATTGCCCAGCGGCATCGAGCCGAAGCCTTTCGCAATCCGGCCCGAAGCCGTCTCTACCGTGCAATCGACATTGATCAGGGTTACCCCCTGAGCGCTGCGGCCGCCAAACCTGTAGGCGCTGCGATATGGATAATTTTCAAATCCGATCTGGACCTGCTTGATCCGAATGTCGCTCGATTTGCGCTTCGGCGCTGCGATCATGAGCCTTGTCCCGATCGGTGAGAGAGACAAGGCTCCCATCGACGCAACCGATTTTAAAAAGTTCCTCCTTGGGGTCTCAGCAGCTTGTTTC
Source organism: Acidobacteriaceae bacterium (assembly GCA_021323655.1). Taxonomy (GTDB): domain Bacteria; phylum Acidobacteriota; class Terriglobia; order Terriglobales; family Acidobacteriaceae; genus Pseudacidobacterium. Next base: position 46,841 of record JAJPKO010000058.1, on the reverse strand, counting down.
AAAGCAGAATCCTCAGTCTTCGATTTTGAAGAAACCTCTTTCCGCCCGGTCCCTACGCATGCCCATAGGCCTCGCGCAGCCGCGCTTTCAGATATTCCAGATTCGATCCTGCCGCCGCCATCACCTTGGGGGCCGCCGCACGGGAAACAGCGATCCCCTCCTCGTCAGCAACACCCGGAATCGCGTATGCCTGGCCGAAGCTGATGGGCCCATTGAAACTCGACTTCGCAAGCAGAGCGAAGAACTCCTTCCAGGGTGCCATTCCTGTCCCCATCGGACAGGAGACCGGTTGCCACCTGCGCTCTCCTCCGGCTGTCCAGGTCATATCCTTCACGGCAACCATCTTCAGCCGCGGCATGACAAGATTGGCGGCGATGCGCCATTCGTCTTCACCCTCGTTTACAGAGCTGTGGCCCAGGTCAAAATAGTACCCGCTCCAATGCGCATCGAGAGGTTCGATCACGTTCGCCGCATCCCAGATCGAGCCACCAACCCAGTCCGGATGATTGTGGTATCCAATCTGGACGCCGTTTTCCTTCGCAAGATCTACGAGGCCGCGAAATCTCCTGCCGGCCTCGCGCACATCGTCGAACGGATTCGCGGACTTGTACGGGTAGTAGCCGGGCTTGATATAAGGAACGGAAAGCTTGCCGGCGATCTCCAAGATCGGACGCGCTCCTGTGCTTTGGAGGTCGACCAGTTCCGTCGTGAGCATCGGCACTACCATCCCCTCGGCCCGGATCGCAGCAATTGCTTTGGGCAGATCCACGGCCGCCCGCTCGGGTAGCACATGCCCGTCGCTCCGCACCGTCAGGTCGATCCCGTCGAACCCCGCTCCTTTCGCTGCTTTCGCAAGCTCCGTCCATCCTAATTGCGGGAACGACTTCGAAAACACGCAAAGTGGGCCCGGAACCGCCTTGCGCGGAGGGCCCTCCAGAGCCATAGCCGGAAGACTACATGACGCCCCCAGGGCGCCGCCCGCGGTGGCAGCCGACGCCATCTGGAGAAACTCGCGCCGCGAACAATACTGGTTCATATTCCCTCCCTGGCTACGCCCGCGCAACGTCATAAGGGGAGGCGCGTTGGCCAACCACTCAAAAAACAAAAACAACAAGCATATTTTTCTTGATTGAAAATTATGCCATGCAAGATAATGTCATACCGGACTAATAATTTTCCATAAGAAAATTAGTAGTCTTGGATTGAGCAGCAAAGACTGGAATCTCTCTGCCCTTGCAGCGATCAGACGATATGGCGGATCCCGTTTCTACTGAAGCTCTGACCCCCCCTATTGCAGGCGGCCGCTGTGACGCGCGCGCAGTTCAGGTGGTGGGAACCGCCTTCATCGTGATGTTCTGTACCGTCGGCCTCGCGCTCTGGGGCCTGCCATACTACTACGACTTCATGGTCCAGCAGTTCGGGTGGACGCGCTCGCAGGTTACCTCGGGAAACGCCGCCAGCAAATTGATCTTCGGCCCGTTCTTCGGCTTCCTGGCCGGCTGGATGGTTGATCGGTTCGGGCCGCGACGGCTCATGATGTTCGGCATCCTGATGGCCTCAATCGCGCTCATCGGCCTGGGCACGATCTCCAGCCTGGGCATGTTCTATCTGTTTTACATCCTGAACGCGCTCGGCTTTGTCTGCGGAGGCCCGTTGCCCAACCAGGTCCTGCTCACGGAATACTTCGAGAAGTCCCGTGGGAAGGCCATGGGCATTGCATACCTCGGTATCGGGATCGGCGGCGCCAGCGTGCCTTGGATCTCGAACCTGCTGGTGCAGCACTTTGGATGGCAGAACGCCTTGCGTTGTCTGGGGCTCATCATCTTCGCGCTCGCCTTTCCCGCAGCCTATTTCGTCAAGGAAGTTCCCTCCTGGCATACCGCAGAGCTCCCCCGGGCCCGTCCCTCGGCGCAGCGAGCCTCGATTGCAAAGGCGGTTCGAAGTGTCCCGTTCTATTTGCTGGCATTGGGGAGCATATGCTCTGTCGCCGCGATCAGCGGCGTAGAACAAAATCTCAAGCTCTTTCTGGTCCTCGACCATCACTACGGCCAGGCCCTGGCAGCAAGGTTCCTGTCTCTCATCCTGGCGTTCAGCATCGTTGGACGCCTGACCATGGGCTGGCTGGCGGACCGTATTCATCCCAGGGACGTGATGATCCTGATCTATTCCCTCATCGCAGTGGCGATTCCCATCCTTATCCTTGGCCAGTCGCCCCTCCATCTGTACGCCTTCGCCGCCATTCTCGGAGTTGCAATCGGCGGGGAATACATGATCATCTCCCTGGTCACTGCGCAGATCTTCAGCATGGAAATGCTGGGGAGATTGTTAGGCATCATTCTTACCATTCAGGGCTTTGCCGAGTCCGGCTCACCCTGGATCATGGGCCACATGCGCGATGCGCAGGGCAGTTATCTGCCCGGATTTATTGCGTTGGACGTCCTCGCATTCGTCGCAGTCCTTGCGACCTTCTTGGTCCCAAAGCATAGGAGGATCACGTGAACGGCTGAAAGACGCTTCCAATGTCCGCCGAATCATCTGGCACGGGACAAAGAACAATCCAATCAGTGGCGCCCAGGAGGGGAGACTCTGCATGCCAAATCGAAGGAAGCTGAACATCGCGATGGTGGGTTACGGCTTTATGGGCCGTGCCCATTCCAATGCATTTCATCAGGCCGGGCACTTCTTTGATCTGCCTTTCGAGCTGGGGCTTAAAGTCATTTGCGGACGGAACAAAGAGAAGCTGCAACAGACGGCCACCCAATGGGGATGGGAACAAACCGCCACAGATTGGCAGTCAGTTGTCGGGCGGCCGGATATCGACATCGTCGATATCTGCACCCCAAACTCTCTGCACGCGCCGATCGCGATCGCGGCCGCTTGCGCCGACAAAATCGTAATGTGCGAAAAGCCGCTTGCCAATTCGGTCGAGCAGGCCGAACGGATGGCTGAGGCCGCGCGAGGTGTCCCGACACTTGTGTGGTTCAACTACCGCAGGGTGCCGGCGGTACGGTTGGCCCATCAACTGATCAGCGAAGGCCGCATCGGCGACGTGTTTCACTATCGTGGCTTTTACCTTCAAAGCTGGGGCAGATCTCCGAACGACCCAGGCGCATGGCGATTCCACCCTGAGGAGGCGGGATCCGGAGCCTCGGGCGACCTGTTATCCCACTCCCTGGATCTCGCCACCTGGCTCAACGGACCCGTTCGGAGATTATGCTCATCCGTGCATACCTTCTACCCCGGACGAAAGGTGGATGACGCAGTAATCCTGCTTGCCGAATTCAGCAACGGCAGCATAGCAACTTTCGAGGCATCACGGTTCGCTACCGGAAATCAAAATCGAAATGCATTCGAAGTTAATGGTTCCCAGGGATCCCTGGCTTTCAATCTGGAGGAGATGAATCATCTTCAGTTCAGCGATTTCAGCGATGAAAGCGCACTGCAGGGATTCCGGAAGATTCTCGTCACAGGCCTCGGTCACGCTTACGTCGATCACGTCTGGCCGCCTGGACATGTGATCGGCTACGAACATACCTTCATCTTTACGCTGGTGGACTTCCTGAACGCGCTCTCGTCCGGCAATCGATTCCATCCCGATTTCTCCGATGCGCTGGCAACTCAGAGGCTTTTGGAGGCGGTAGCGGAATCGGGCTCTCGCCGCTTGTGGGTCGATGTAGATCACGCGGAAACTACAACCAAAGCAGGTAGCCAAAGATGAGCTTGGGCCGCAGCAGGACCACTTACGCATCCCGCGAATTCGCCGAGAGGCGGGCAGATGCGTCCGAGTCTGTCAGCAGGCTGGGTCTCGCGGACCCGCTCCACGGTGCTCGCCTGTGTCGGGTCCGCCGGTATTGCGCGGTAATACTATTGGCCACGGCTTTCCTGGACCTCAGGTCCGTTTCTGCGCAGAAGCCGTCCTCATCCGTGCCTCCTTACCTGGATCCTACCCAGCCCATCGGCGTCCGGGTGGACGACCTGATGAGCCGTATGACCCTAGAAGAGAAGATCGGCCAACTTAATCTGCCTTGCGCATACGTAGGTGAGTTGGGGAAAACAATCCCTGAAAAGATCGAAGCAGCGAAGAAATTCGCAGCGGGGACTTATACCGCCGAGATCGGCCCCGGCGCCGGATTCTTCACGCTTTTAGATACTCTCAAGCAGGGTGACCTCGCGTGGGAGGTAAATTACCTCAACGAACTGCAGAAGATCGCCCTCACCCAGACGCGGCTGAAGATTCCGCTGCTTGAGGACGAAGAAGGCGCCCATGGTGCGATGTTTCCCGGCGCAACCATCTTTCCTGAGGGCCTCTCGATCGGAAGTACCTTCGATATGCCCCTTGTGTATCGCATCTATTCCGCCGAGGCCGCCGAGGCGCGTTCCGTAGGAATTCATATCCTTTCCACGCTCGTCCTCGAATTGGACCGCGACCCGAGGATGGGACGCAACATGGAGGCATTCACTGAGGACCCTTATCTCTATGCGCAGATCGCCAGAAACATCGTGAGCGGCGTCCAGGGCCGCAATATCGATGCTCCCGATAAGACAGTCGCCCTCATGACCGACTTCCCAACGCAGAGCGAGCCATCAAGCGGCCTGGAGCGAGGCGCAATCGAGATCTCCGAACGCAGCCTTCGCGAAAACTTCCTTGTCCCTTGGGTCTCGGCGTTCAATGCCGGCGCGCTCGGCGTTATGGCTGGATATCCGGAGATCGACGATGTCCCGGAACATGCCTCGGAGAAGTGGAATACCAAGGTCCTCCGCAATGAACTCGGCTTTCGTGGGATCGTCGTGAGCGAAGGGAACGGGTTCGACTCCATCGTTTATGAGAACGTTGCCCCAAACCAGAAAGCAGCCGGATCCATGGCCCTCCGTGCCGGCGTCGATATGGATATAACCTACGAGCCTGCGTATATGGCACCGCTCATCGAAAGCGTTCGCCAGGGTGAGGTACCTGAGCAGCTGGTTGATCGAGCCGTGCGCCGCGTGCTGGAGCTTAAGTTCCGGCTGGGGTTGTTTGAACACCCCTATGCGGATCTGGCGCGAGCCAAAGAGGTCGTCCACTCTCCCGGGCATCAGGCGCTGGCGTTGCAGGCAGCGCGCGAAAGCATCGTGCTGCTCAAAAACGAACGCAAACTCCTGCCCTTGAAGAAAGATTTGAAGTCGATCGCGGTGATTGGTCCGAATGCCGATAACGGCCCGAGCCAGCTCGGAGATTATTCGCCACAGCTTGTGCCGCACAAGGTCACCTCGATCCTGGATGGAATTCGTCAGAAGATCTCGCCGGATACGCAAATCTTTTATGCAAAGGGATGCGATGTCATCGGCGGTAAGAAAGACTTCGCAGCCGCTGTGGACGCTGCCCGCAAAGCACAGGTGGCTGTCGTTGTCGTCGGAGAACGGCCGGACAATTCGGGCAGGGGCGACCAGCCGGCCACCGATGGGGAAGGTTACGATGTCGCCAGTCTGGACCTGACCGGCGCCCAGGAAGAATTGATCAGGGCCGTTCAGGCTACCGGCACGCCTGTGGTTCTTGTGCTCGTGAACGGCCGTCCGCTTTCGATTAACTGGGAAGCTGCCCGGCTCCCCGCCATTGTTGAAGCCTGGGAGCCCGGCGAGAGGGGCGGGGAGGCTGTCGCCGATGTTTTGTTCGGAGATTACAATCCCAGCGGGCGGCTGGCGATTACTGTGCCCCGGAGCTCAGGCCAGCTCCCCGTCTACTACAGCTACAAGCCTTCGAAGAGTTACTGGAGCCAACATGGGTCGGCACACGGATACGTGGATATGCCCGCCACCCCGCTCTATCCCTTCGGCTACGGCTTAAGCTACACCGACTACAAGTACAGCAACCTTCGCGTCAGCCCCGCGCAAATCCACAATGGCGGAGTCGTAAAGGTGACTGTAAACGTCACGAATACCGGAAAACGCGAAGGGACTGAGATGGTGCAGATGTATATCCATCAGCGGTATGCGCCGGTCTCTCTTCCCGTGGAGCAGCTGCGGGGATTCGATCGCGTCGACCTCAAACCGGGGGAAACCGCGACAGTTGCCTTGACGATTAGGCCGGAAGATCTGATGCTGCTCGACCAAAATATGCACTGGCGGGTCACGCCCGGTGTCTTCGATGTGATGATCGGACGTTCAGCTGAGGACATTGTCCTCAAGGATTCATTCGAAGTGAAACCGACGGATCTTGTTGCCGACCCTTCCGCCGGACAAGGTACGATCAAACAGCCGGACCTGGCGCGCTAACACGTCATTTCGCACGCAGAGGAGCTCGCTCAGCAGTGTTGTTGCGGCGCCATGCGTCTCCAGCCGAATGGCCTTGCCGTGCAGCCGGGCGCAGGCCGATCCAAGCTGAAGAATGGTACTTTTACGGCCGCAGCCAGGCGTCGCGGTGTTCCTGGATGAAACGGTCGTCCTCGGCGCAAAGATGAGGGTAACTGCGGCATACGCGATCGATCTCTTCGCTCTGGCCGGGAGAGAGTCCGCTGCCTGGATCCAGGGTCCAGAGGCCTTCCAGCAAGCCCTGACGTCGCAGAACTTCGTGAATACCGGGAATACAGCCCGCGAAGTTATGGGACGGGTCGAAGATCGAGGCATTCATATCGGTAATCTGCTGTGCCAGCGTCAACTCGCCTCGCAAGATCGGATCAGTGCGATTCTTCACTCGTGCAAGCAGCTCTACAGCACCCTTCGTCCACACAGCCCAATGGCCCAGCAAGCCGCCGACGATGCGCGCCCGTCTTCCGTCGACCTCGAATTCCGTTAGCAGATCGACCAGGATGTTGTCGTCGTTGCCGGTGTAGAGGGCGATCTCCTGAGAGCGTCCGCTTTCCAGCACAGCTCGCACCACCTCGAAGGTTTGATAGCGATTGAAGGGTGCAATCTTGATGGCGACAATGTTGGGAATCTCAGCGAATTGGCGCCAGAACGTGTACGGGACAACAATTCCGCCCGCGGCCGGCTGCAGATAAAAGCCAATCACTGGAATGATCGCAGCTATCGTCCGCACGTGGTCCAGCAGGCTGGCCACGCTATCGCCTTTGAGTGCGTTCATGTTCAGCAGGACCGCGTCGTAGCCGAACGATTTTGCAAGTTCGGCTTCGCTGACGGCCTGGGGCAGCTTTCCGCAAACTCCTGCGATCTTGATGACGTTATGGGAACGTGCTACCTCCGCGGCGAGTTCCAGGACTGGCCGCAGCAGCCCGCGCTCGCGGATCTCGAACTGCGTCGTGTGGACGGCCACGGCAATTCCGCCCACTCCAGCGGCGATATAGTAGCGGGTCAATGCGCGTTGTCGGCGTTCGTCCAGTTTACGAGCGCTGTTCAACGCCAGCGGATGTGCGGGAATAACATGTCCCAGGCGCAGCTTCTCACGAATATTCATCAAAATCTTCCGTCTTGTACGTCAAAATGCGTAGGCTTGTTCAGCAGTTCGCCGTCGTGGGAGATCCACCAGGCCACCCAGTCAAACAGTTCCTGTGGCGTGACCGTCGGATAGCCGAAGAGCCGGTGCGCCTTGGTGCTGTTGCAGATCAACGCATGCGTTGTCTCCTCTGAGGTGAAGATAGGCTCGATGCCGAACCGCTGCCCGAATTGCTGAGCGATGTAGCGCACCGAAAGCGTCTCCGGCCCGCTGATGTTCAACACCAAGGGCGGCGACTGGCAATGCGCAAAGGACCGGAGGCAAACTGAATTCGCATCTCGCTGCCAGATGAAGTTCATGACGCCATTGCGGAGATCGATCGGCTGCTTGCGGTACACCGCAAGCGCGATGTCCACCAGCACGCCGTAGCGGAGCTCCGCGGCGTAATAGAGCCGCAAGAGCACGGTGGGCGTCCCCCATTCGTACGATCCATACTGCAGGATCCGCTCCCGCCCGAGCGCCGATTGCGCGTACTCGCCATCGGCCGAGATGGGCGCATCCTCATCGCATCCGCCTCGGGTAATGTCGCGCAACCGATAAACATTGCCCGTCGAGAACGCCACAATCTTCGAGCTGCGGAACCGCTGCGCCACCAGGCCGGGCAAGAAGGCGTTCATGGCCCAGGTAAGATGTTCTCCACCCTCGGTCCCGAACTTGCGCCCTGCCATGAAGACAACGTTGGGCGCATCTGGTAATTCCCGCAAAGCAACCGGATCGAGGAGGTCTGCCTGGATGGTGTCGATCCCATCTTTCTCCAGCTCCGATCGCAGCTCCCGGTTCGAGAAACGGGCCACTGCGATGATTCGCTTATCAACGCCGGCCATGCTTGCCGCGCGGCGGGCCAGCCGTGCCAAGCTCGGTCCCATCTTTCCGCCGACCCCGAGGATAAGCAGGTCGCCTTCCATGTTGGAGAGAGCTTCCGCATCCTCCGTGGTTGGCCGCGAGAGGCGCTCTTCCAGTTCGTCCATTGTCCGGATAAGGTTCTCTTCCGTCGTCATGTCCAGCCTTTGTACTTGTCTGCTCCGCAGTTATGAGGTTTGAAATCAGAAGTTCGGTCCGGCGCTGGGAATCAAGCGAGGAGCGCTCCATGGACCTTCTCAAACGCCTGAATGATGTCCTCCTCGTCACGCTCGCTGAGAGAGGAGGGAATGGCGAGAAGGGTGCTCCTTTCAAAGAGGCTGTCCGCGACGGGGCACGTCCCCTTCTCATACCGGGCGGTCGAGCCGGAGTTCTCGCTTAGCTTCCAGGGAAACCCTTTGCCGTCGACGCTGGTACGTTGAACCAGGCTGGCAATGTTGTAGTAAAGGTGCATGCCCCAGTCGCTCATCATGATGTTGGAGATTCCCTGAGGGAAGGTCACGATGCCTTCTGCGCGCAGGGCCTGGTTGACGAGCTTAGCGGTCAGGGCATCGCGATACGTGGTGATCAGGAAAGGTCCCGTGTCGCCTTCCGGATCCACGATCCTCCGCAGCCCGATGCCGGGAAGGCGCTCCAAAGCTTTCCGAATGCGGTATTTGCTTCGATGCATATTGGCTGTGATCTGGGGCAGCTTCGCCAGCTGGATTCGGAGCAGCGCTCCCCGCAGCTCATCCATGCGGTATCCGAGTCCCCATAACAGCAGATCGGGATTGTCGAGCTTCAGCCTTCCCTTCTCATCGCGCGCATATCCGAGGTCGTGGCAGGCGAACGCGCGTTCGTACAGGCGGCGGTCGTTCGTAACGACGCAGCCGCCTTCGCCGGAGGTAATATTCTTATTCATCTGGAAGCTGAATGTGGCGATGTCGCCAAAGCTCCCGACCTTCTGGCCGTCGACGCTTCCACCAATACACTGCGCGCAATCTTCCACGAGGAACAGATTCCTCCGGCGCGCCACTTCGCGTATCGCTTTTATGTCTGCGGGCGCTCCGCTCATGTGAACGACGATAATGCCCGAGGTTTTCGGGCTGATCCGTTCTTCCAGGGATTTGGGGTCGAGGCAGAATGTATCGTCGATATCGGCCAGTACAGGGATAGCACCGTGGCTGACGACGGCGCCGGCGACTGCGACCCACATGTAGGCCGGCACGATGACCTCCTGGCCGGGTCCTATGCCGAGCGCGGATAAGGCGACGTTGAGCGCGCCGGTACCGCTGGTGACAGCGAGGGCATGGGATACGCCGAGAAACCCGGCGAACTCCCGTTCAAAGGCCTCGACTTCCTTCTGCGGATTCAGGCCATAGTAGCGAAATAACGAGCGGCTCGCGATGACGCGGGCGGCAGCTTCGGATTCCTGTTCGTCAATGTGGTGGACGCCTGGAAATTCGAGAGGGAGAGGCTCAGTCCGAATGGGCGTTCCTCCGTGGATCGCCAGCCGGCCTTGGATCTGTGCTGCGTCTTGAACCGCCGTGTTTTCACCGGATCGCATCTGAGCTCCTAGACTGAAATTGCACCGAACTAGCCAACGGCAATGTATCCGCCGATGGGCAACTGCGGAGTGGAGATCGCGTGTAGAGACCAAACTTCGCGCAGGTTACTTTTCGGAGATGCTACAGCCATGGGAGAAAAATATACCGATTTTAGTCGGCGCGGTCAAGAATTTAGTTTACAACAGAAATAAATTGACATCGCAGTGCTGAAATTATGGATAATTTCGGCAATTTGAGCAGAAATTGTCGAGATTCGCCTCCGAAGGTATCGCGAACGGTTCGGGCGGCGGGCGGAGGCGTGCCGCTGGTAACGCAGGGATTTTGGCGCGAATCATTGGAATCAGCGTGTTGCGGGAGATGCAAAGGCAATAAATTATTTGGGCTAACCTACATTTGCGTCCGGGTATAGTCATATATTTATGCCGCTACAACTAAAACTATTGATTCCAGAGATTTAGCCCAGAAAATCTTTGCAATGAGGATGTTGCGCGGTTTACGCGGAACTGCGGCGGCGGTGGCCTGAAGTTTCTCTGAAGTTTCTCTATGTAGGGCGGATCGAGCTATCCTGAGCCGCACGACGAGAGATCGACAGATTGCTGAGATTCGCGCGCAGACAGTGGGCCTTTTGGGGACTATGGCAGGCTCTGCCAGTCTGAGCTGGGCGAGTCTTTCAGGAGCCCGAGCATAGAGTTGGCGCGGATGATGGCGTGATTCATGATCTGCTCTCCTGCGCCGAGCTCGACCCAGGTGGACGCGCTTGCGGCTCCGTAGCCTCCTATGACTCCAGCCTGGATGGTTGGAAGGTAGCCAAAGTATCCATTGGTATAGCCCAGGAAGAGGCAGTCGTGCACCGGGCAGCGGGAGCGCCAGCTCATCTGGAATTCGACGAAGGGCTCGCCGGGCATGGTCATCAACGCGATCTTGCGGTCGATCAAGAGCGTGACGACCGGGAGCGCGAGCTTTTCCTGGACTGGCGGCGCGAAGTACTTGAAGGCGTCCGGTCCCATCTCGCGCAGCGTCTCGTTGCGGAACCTGGCGGGATCCCATCGCAAGCGGAAGAGGAGGGTATCCTGCGCGACATCGATGCGGGGATCGGGGTCCGGCTCGGTTTTGATGGATCTGGCCACATCGACTACGGCCTTGCCGAGGGTTTCTCCCGCCCAATCCCTTCTTCCGACCGCGTCCTGAGTGATGGGAGTGCCGGCGTCGTAGACGTTGATATCGCCGGCCGCGCCCTGCATGTAGAAAACGAGGGGTTTGCCGGCGAAGCTCTGCTGCACGACCTTGCACATGACACCGGGGAAGTCGGCCGAGAATTGCAGCATATCGGAGCCGAAGGTCACCGGGTGGGCCGCGTAGTTGACGAGGATGGCCAGGGGCTGCCCATCGGTGCGGTCGATACGCAGAACGGCGACAGTGGAATCGACCGGCCAGGTGGGGATACGGGCGGGGTTGCTCCAGAGCATGGCGACCTGGCCGTTGCGGCCGACGCGGAGACGGTTGTAGGCGATGGAGGCGACGCCGTAGCCAACGCCGAGCCGCACGGGGATGGAGTGCTCGAGGGCCTGGCGAATGGCCTGCGCAATCTTGTCGAGGGCGGCCGTCTCCCAGGCGGGCGGTCCGGAGGGATAGACATCCATGACGACGGGACCGGCGTGGGTGTGCGTGGCCTGCACGATGAGGTGAGTGATTCCGGCGCTCTTGACGGAGTCGCGCAGGCGGTCGAGGGAGGCGGATCCAAAGCTCCGGCCGAGGTCGAGATCCACGTAAGCCACGCGGCGGGCGCCATCATCGAGAACCAGGACGCGGGCATAGAGGGAATCCAGGATGCCCTGAGCGCCCTGGACGCGGTCGAAGTAGCCCCACATGTGGGCACCGGGGGGCGGGGTGATATCGACGCTGGCTACGCCGGCCTTCAGGTCCGCCGCGCATAGGGGCCGCGCTGCCACAGAGAGGAGGAAGATAGCGGCAGCCACCAGGAGAACTCGAATACGGCTAGACAACCAGGCCATAGGTTCCAAATATCCTTTCTGATTGGATGGTGTGCGCGACAGCCGATCTGCGCAGCCGGTGGGCACGGCAGGTCAGGCCGCGTTCAGGTGGCGGAGATTTCGACGCGCGATTGTGTGCGGGCGGCCTCCTGTCCGGCGAGGCAGTGCACAGTGGTCGAGAGTCCCCGCGCGGTACCGCACAGCAGAGGAGTTCCGTGGCGAGCAGCCGAGCAGAGGGTCCAAAGCTCTGTGCGGAAGGCGATTTCGAAGTTGGTCCAGAAATCGAGGGTGAGCCCGTTGTCCTTGCCCTTGTGAATGGAGTTCGGGTCTTTAGGAAAGTAGAGCGGGCCGGCTGTCTCGCTGAGAATCAGAGTGCCCTCGGTTCCGTTGAACTCCTCGTAGAGACCTTCGAAGTCATTGGTGAGGATCATGACCAGCTCTAAGTTGCAACCCCCAGGATACTGGTAGGTAACGAACATATGGTCGTCGACCTGCCGGCCGTCCTTGTAGTAGTAGATTCCTCCCGAAGCGTAGACCGAGGTGGGGTCTGCTCCGAGGAGCCAGTCGGCGCAGGAGGTGAGATGGCTTGCCAGCTCGGCCATCATTCCACGCGAATAGACGTCGTACATGCGCCAGTTATTGAGGTGCTCCCAGTCGGGATAGCCCCAGGGACGCGGATCGAAGCCCGGGAAGGGAGGGGGCTGGTATCTGCGCCAGGATTCATTTCTGTCGGTGAACATGCGCACGAAGTGGATGTCGCCGAGCCGCCGGGGTCGGAAGAAGCTTTGCTCCATGGCTTGGTGAAAGAAATCGTAGAAGCGGGGATAGCCGATCTCGAGTTTGCGATGCGCTTTGTCGGCGGCCGCAATCATCTGGCGGCAACCGGCTACATCGTGGGCCATCATCTTCTCGCAGAGGACGTTGGTTCCGGCCTCGAGGAAGCCGGATGCGATCTCGGCATGGCTCCAGAGCGGAGTGGCGATGATGACGACCTCGAGATTCTCTTTGTGCGCCATCTCCCGCCAGTCTGTGTACTGGGTGGGCTGTTTCCATCCCTGGGAGGCCAGATAGTTGCACGCCCGGGTCTGGTGGGCGGGATTGATATCGCAGACGGCGACGAGGTCGATAAACTCCGGCCGACAGGCGTTCAGCAGGACGGAGCCCTGGCCTCCGACACCGACGATGCCGCCCCTGACCGGGCCGCCGGGAAAGCCGCGGGGGATACAGGTCTCCAGTTTCAGCCGGTCAGGGTTAAGGTCCGGGCCGACCACTGCCCAGAAGTTTCGTTGTCCGATGCGCTTCTGCTCCGAAGTCAAGTACATAACGTGTCTTTTAGCTCCAATCCCAGTTAGAAGGGGCCATCAACCCGCGGCGGTTTGCGTATTTTCATGGGGCGCCGACGAAGACCTGCGCTCGACGCGCCACTCAGAGAAGACGGCATCGAGGCCCGCGATGCGGCCGAGTCGAAAAGACCAAAGCAAGAGGACCGCCGCGAACTCGACCAGATTTCTGTCCACGATGAGGAAGTGACCTTCCTGGCCAGGCTGGGGGGCGCTGGTGAGCGGGATCGAGGTGATGTAGAAGAGGCCGAGCATGACCAGGGCCGCAACGCATCCTGCCTGAGTGAACGCTCCGAGGATGAGGGAGAGGCCGATGGCGAGCAGGATGGCGATGACCGCGAGGTCGATGGCATGTCCCCAGCCCGCAGCGAACAGCGCGTGGAGCAGGCGTCCGACAGAACCTGTGGCTCCCGCCAGATAGCCTTCCGCGGTCCATGGCCCCAGGCGCGTGCCGTCGGATGCCCATGCAGGCACGACGAGTTTGTAATAGCCCTCGTAGAGAAAATGCCAGCCGATGAGGATGCGCAGAGCAACCAGCGCAAACTGCTGGAATCCGGAGAGCGAGGACGGCGCCGGTCTATATATTCCCAAGATTCACCTCCACGTGATTGCTCGATCCGACCACGATCGGGCGCGATAAATCATCCTCCAGAAGCATGACGGCGACGATGCCCGGGTGCGCAGCGCAATAGCGCTCGGCCAAGGGCATGCCGCCAACGAAGAACGCCGTGGCGAGAGCGTCAGACTGGGCCGCGGAACCGGCCAGCACGGTGGCGCTGAGGACACCTCTTGCCGGAAAGCCAGAACGCGGATCGAGAATGTGCCCATAGCGCTGGCCATCGATCTCAAAGCCTTGTTCTTCCTGACCGCTGGTTCCGAGGGCGCAGGAACGCAACAGTAATGTTGCAAACCGCTGGTTCTTAAAGACCGGATGACGGAGGCCCACACGCCAGCCGGCGCCGCCGGGACCGCTGCCCAGGGCGAACGCACTGCTGTTTGCGGCGCTGAGCAGGGCGGTCGTCACTCCGCGCGCGCGCATCGTTGCGGCACCCTGATCGAGTGCATACCCTTTTCCGATGCTGCCGAAGTTGATGCGCAGGCCGGCGGAGCGAAATGAGACGGCGCCGTCCGGATGCAGGGTGACGTGCCGGAAGCCGGAGGATCCGCGCGCCGCTTTGAGAGCCTCGGGGGATGGGAGTGCCGGGCTGCGATTCTCAAAACCCCAACATCTGGTGAGCGCGCCGGAGGTTACGTCAAAGGCACCATCTGTCTCGCGATGCAACCGCTCACAGCACTGGAGCAGGGCAAAGAGCTCGGGTCCTACCCAAACCGGATGTTCGGCCGCGGAGCGATTCAGCATGCTGACTTCGCTCTCGGCGCGGAAGACGGAGAGGATGGACTCCAGGCGGTCGACGCTCCGTAGATATTCCTGCGCGGCGCCGATGCCGGGCTCGCACTCGGGGGAAACGATGGCGTCGAAGGTGCAGGCCATTGCGGAGTGCGAGATGCGGATCCAGTCTTCCCTGGGCGGCGCGGACGGACGGCATGTGTGCCAGCGGGAGAAGACTTCGCGTCGGGATGGAGCTCTGTTGGGCATGGCGCCGTCGCCGTTAACTTCGCGCATAGGCAGTTTGTCTTTCGTCTTGATCGAACAGGGCATGGCGGTCCATCTTCGCATGAAGTTGCGTCATGACCCGGGTCTGTCTCTCGATGGCCTTATCGATTGCGAGGCAGCCGAGGGTGACGTTCCGGGCATCGGAGAGCGAACCGCGCAGCGGAGCCCCGGCTCGAATCGAACCGCAGAATGCGACGATCTCGTTCTGGAAGGCGGCCGTGTTGCCGGCCTGTCCCGCAACCGCGCCTTGTGCGAGCGTGGAATGATTGGCGCCCTCGGCGCGGCGGCTTGCCGAGGCATCCATGATAGACTGCGTGCCTCCGACCGGCGCGGTGGACAACTGAGTGGAGTTGTCCTGGTCCTCCATGAAGAGCAGGGACTCGCCCTCAGAGAGGATCAGCGTGCCTTTCTTGCCCATGATCTGCATGTATGGTTGCACAAACCCATTGGACGGGATGAGAGAGAGGGTCGTCGTTCTCGAATAGGGATATTCGAGCGTTACAAAGACGTGGTCATTGACATCGCGGTCATCCTTGTAGGTATAGATACCGCCGGTTGCCTGCACGGCGGTGGGAGGTCCGCCCAGGAACCAGTTGATGAGGGAGATCACGCGCCCGCCCCACTCGCCCATCGGACCGGCGGAGTAGCGCCGGTAGAGCCGCCAGTTCATCAGCTGATCGAGGGATGCATATCCCCAGGGACGAGGGTCGAAGCCGGCGTCGTCCGGGTTGACGGGCACGCGTTCGGAGTGGCTGGTGGGGCAGCAGGCCTCAATGGCGAAGACGTCGCCGAGGAGGTTTTGCCTCATGATGTTGTTGAATGCGGCCCAGTAGAGCGGCTCATAATAGTGCTGATAGCCGATGTGGAGAATGCGTCCGCTCCTTTGTGCGGCCGCGATCAAGCGCTCGCAGCCGGCGGCATCCTGGGCTATGCCGGTCTCGCAGAACACGTGCTTGCCGGCGTCCAGGCAACCGGCGGCGATCTCGGCGTGGGTACACAGCGGAGTGGCGATCATGACCGCCTCGATGGAGCCATCGTTCAGCATCTGGCGCCAGTCCTGATACCACTTCACCCCTTGTTGCTGCTCCGCGGTCGCCTTGGTGGATGGCCTGATATCGCAGACAGCCGCGAGCTGAGCGACAAACGGGTCGAGGCTATTGCACAGGACCTCGCCCTGGGCGCCCGCGCCGATCAGTGCGACACGAACCGGGCCACGTCGGCGGGGCCCTTCAAATGCGACGGTTGCTCCGAATGCAGCCAGTGCCGAAACGCCGCCGACGGCCTTTAGAAAATGTCGGCGCCCGAACTTTCGCATAGCTGGCGAGAACCCTCGCGTTCTTCTCATCCTGTTCGCCGAACGGCCTATTGACACCAGGTACCTCCTAGATCTGCGCCTTCGCCAGTTTGCAGCAGAAGCTGCCTTACAACAAGGTCCCACACGGGGATCGGTTTAAAGTTGCTTCGACGCTGCAATGCTGAAATTTTTACCTCGGCCATCCTACGTCTGATTTGAGATCTACGAGGAACCAGGTTCCTCGTTCCGCGACGGCTGCCCCGATGCGCAACCCGCCGCCGACATCCGGGAGATTGTGCTTCGCCACCAAAAGATGAAGCAAAGCAACGACAAAAGCGGAGTATAGCACCTGATTTACTGCATGTAAAAAAAATGTTTTGACAAATGGCGTATTTATGCGTACCTTTCTGCGCATGATGGCAAAAAGAAGGATTCTTTCGGTGGGAGATTCCGCTTAACAGGTCAGGAAGAACGCGATGATTGCAAATTGGGCCCCCCTCCCGGAGAAGCCACTAGGCGCCTCTCGATTTCGAAGAACTAGGGACTAAATAATTTTGAGGAGGGTTGAGATGAAGCGGGGATGGTCGGCATGGTTGGTGATAGGCTGTTTGGCCTTATTGGGGGCTTTAACCGCGGCAGCGGAGGTATCGGGAACGATTCTCGGGACTGTCAAAGATTCTTCCGGCGCAGTGATTCCAGGCGTTCAGGTAGTTGCGAGGAACGAAGCCACGGGACTGGAGAAGTCGTCGATGACGGATGCAAGCGGTGCATATCGCATCCAGGCGTTGCCGGTCGGGCGCTACTCGGTTCGCGTGGCGCACACGGGGTTTAAGGACTTTGTTGAGGAGGGCGTTGTCCTCACGGTTGACGAGCAGCGGCGCATCGACGTTGTGATGCAGGTGGGGAGCACGAGCGAGCAAGTGAGTGTTTCGGCCAATGCCGCGCACGTAGAGACGACCGATACACAGCTGGGGCAGGTGATCAATGAGAAGCAGATTTCGCAGATGCCGCTGAACGGCCGGAGCTTCCTCGATCTATTCGGGCTGCAGCCGGGAGTTGCGCCGGCGGCATCGCCCGGGAACGCGAGCAATCAGGGGCCGGGCACGTTCTCAGTAAACGGAGAGCGTGAACAAAGCAATGGATTCTTAATCAATGGCGCGGATGTCTCAGGCGGCGCGAACTTCGAGGCCGGTGTGCAACCGAACCTGGATTCGATTGAAGAGTTTCGGCTGCTGACGGATACCTTTGACGCCGAATACGGACGCTTCAGCGGCGCGATCATGAACACCGTTACCAAAAGCGGCACCAATAGCATTCACGGCACGGTGTTCGAATTCCTTCGCAACGATGCGATGGACTCGAAGGGATATTTTGCGAAGACCAAAGGAGCGCTGAAGAAGAATCAGTACGGGTTCGCGGTTGGCGGGCCGGCGATCAAGAACAAGCTGTTCTGGTTCACGGACTACCAGGGCGACCGGCAGGTGAACGGCGGGGCCGGCAACACAACGCTGGTTCCCACAAACGACGAGCGTCAGGGCAAGATCGGCGTGGAACATCTGACGGGTACGGTGACCGGGACTTATTGGGCGCAGGTGCTGTCGCAGCGGCTTGGGAAGACGGTTACGGACGGCGAACCCTATTCCAGCGTCTTTCCTGACGGCAACATTCCTACCAGCGCGTTTTCCCCGGCTGCGGTGGGCACGCTGCGGTTTATTCCGGCGCCGAATGTGACAGGTAACAGCGGCTACAACTTCGTCTCCGTCGCATCCATCGATTCGATCGATCACAAGATAGGGCAGCGAGTGGATTTTAACACTGCGAAGACCGGCGATTGGTCAGCCTATTACCACATGGAAGACTTTAGCTCATTCGATCCTTATGGAGGCGGAGCGAACAGCTTCCCTACCGGCTTCGGATCCGCAAATGCGAACCGGGACCAGTTGGCCACGCTCAGCAACACCTTGACGATTAATCCGACCGCGGTGAATTTATTCCGGCTGAGTTACACGCGGATTGTTGCAAGGGTCGCTACGTCCGGAGCCGCCGCGCCTTCGCTGAGCAGCATGGGTTTTGTTACCGGGACAGGGACGCTGGGCATCAATAACGGAGGCCCTCCGGGCTTCATGGCTGTGCCTGATATTTCGCTGAACAACTTCAACTTTGGTGAGCCGGGCACGACGAATTCAATTCAGAATACGTACGCGGTCGCGGACAACTTCACCAAGGTGGTGGGCCGCCATACTCTGAAGTTCGGAGGAGAGTATCGGTACTACCAATTGAATAATCGCAACGGCAGCTCGTTCCTCGGGTCGTTCAGCTTCGACGGTGGCGAAACCGGGTATGACGTGGCGGATTATCTGCTGGGATCACCGACGAGTTATTCGCAGAACAGCGTGCAACAATTGGATGGCCGGAGCAAATACGGCGGGGCGTTCATACAGGACTCGATTCGCGTGACTCCGAACCTGACGTTGAATGCTGGGCTACGCTGGGAGTTCAGCACGCCATGGTATGACACGCAAGACAAGATTCAGACGATTGTTCCGGGTGAGCAATCGGTACAGTATCCGAACGCTCCGATAGGCCTGGTGTATCCGGGCGATCCGGGGGTTTCCAGGACGCTGGGTTCCACCCAGTACAATCACTTCGCTCCGCGTTTCGGGCTGGCATACGCACCCACCGCCTCGACGGGACTTCTCGGGAAGCTTGTGGGCGCGCCGGGCAAGACGAGCATTCGGTTTGGCTCGGGACTCTTTTACAACGCGATCCAGGACCAGACGTTGTACTGGATCATCGGAGGTCTGCCTTTCAGCGAATACTGGTCATCGTCCGCGCCGCCTCTGTTTGAGGAGCCTTTCCGGACGCGGTCTACGGGCGCGTCCCAGGGGCAAAAGTTCCCTTACGTGATTCCGCAGCCCGGAAGCCAGGCGGCAAGAAACTTCGACTTCACGCCTTATCTGCCGTTGGGCGGACAGATTGGATACGACATTCACAACAAGCTGCCTTACGGAATTCATTACAACGTTACTCTCCAGCGGGAGCTGGCACCGTCGCTGCTGTTCAGCATTGGGTACGTGGGCAGCGTGGCGCACCATCTCATATCCCTTGTCGAAGCAAATCCGGGAGATCCGAACCTGTGCATGAGCCTGCGAGGGTCCGGAGTGATGGCGGGTACGCTGCAGTGCGGGCGCTTTCTTGAAGATCAGGTCTTCACGCGGCCGGACGGCAGTCTGGTGTACGGCACTCGCGGGCCTCTCAGCTCCCCGAATACCGCTTACAACGCTGCCTGCAACTGCGACACGTTCGGGAGTTCGTTCTACGAGAGGAATGGCGCCAATTCAAGTTACAACTCGCTGCAGACGACTCTGCAGAAGAGCACCGGGAATTTAACATTCCTTGTAGGGTATACGTGGTCGAAGTCGCTGGATAACGGCTCATTCTTCAACAATCGTACGAACTACGAGAACCCGGCGCTAAGTCGAGGGCTCTCGAACTTCGACGTCACGAATAATTTCGTCGCAAGCTATATCTACACGATACCGTTTGAAGAGATGTTCTCAGGCGCTCCTGGGCGGCTTGTCAAGGGGTGGGCGATTGCCGGCATTACGCGTCTTGCAACCGGCTTCCCGGTTACCCTTTTCGGACAGTTTGACCAATCGCTGCGCGGCACATCAGGACTAGATACACCGGACCTGACAGGTGAAGTTCATTTTGTCGATCCTCGCAAACCTATCCCGTGCCCGACGCATCAGTCCAGCACGTGCAGGAATGTATGGATGACGGCTCAGGGATTCAGCTTGCCGCCGCTGGGCAGCTTCGGCAATACGGCACCTCGGTTCTTCCATGGGCCCGGGTTCGACAACTGGAACATGGCGCTGCATAAAGACACGCTCATCACAGAGCGGGTGAATATGCAGTTCCGCGCCGAGTTCTTCAATGCCTTCAATCACACG
Source organism: Acidobacteriaceae bacterium (assembly GCA_021323655.1). GTDB lineage: Bacteria > Acidobacteriota > Terriglobia > Terriglobales > Acidobacteriaceae > Pseudacidobacterium. Next base: position 26,817 of record JAJPKO010000058.1, on the reverse strand, counting down.
CAGTTCGCTAACCCGAACGGATACCTGGGAGGTACTACGTTCGGCGTGATCTCGTCAGTGCAACCGAACAGCCAGCGGGTCGGCCAGGTTGCTTTGAAGTTCCAATTCTGAGTTTCCCTTGGCGCGGTACCGCTTGCAGCAAGAAGGGCGGGCCGGCCGAGAATCCAACAGAGCTCGCAGCGCTGTTCAAGAGGCATCCACGCAAACCATCGTGGATGCCTCTTTGGTTGAAGGCAACTGACCGGCGCGTGTGGTGAAGCAGCGCGGGTTGCGGTGCTTCCCAAGATCGGCCGATCCCGATCTCTGTTAAGTTTTCTCCAGGCTCCGGAAGGAAGTAGAGCGAGTGGATAGAGATGCCTATTGATCGAAGGACCATCCTCAAAGGTTTTGTCTCAGGAGCACTTTCGGCTGGCCTGCCGGCGATGGGCAACAGCATTTCGGAGGCGCCGGATATCGGGAAGCACTTTCGCATTTGGGACGCCCACAGCCACCTGGAGGGGCTGCCCGGCAATACTGCCGAGGAACGCATGGCAGTTCTGGTTCGGCATATGGATCGGCTGGGTATCGAGCGCCTGATCCTGTCCCAGGGGTTTGGGGAGCACATGCCGTATCCAACGCCCGCGCAGGTGCGCGAGGAGAACGACCATGTGATGCGCGCGGTAAAGCATTTTCCGGACCGGGCATACGGTTCGTTGTATTTGAACCCGCGGGATACGGCGTCGAGCCTACAGGAGTTCGATCGCTGCCTGCTGAATGGGCCGATGGTGATGGTCGGCGAGTTGGAGACGGATGTAAGGTGCAATTCGCCCTTGCTGGACCCGATTGTAGAGCGCGCGATTGCGATGAATGCTCCGATTCTGCAACACACATGGATCGCGGCGGGCGGAAACGGGAGGGATGAATCCTCTCCGGCCGACCTGGTGGAGCTTGCCCGCCGGCATCCCAAGGGGAAGTTTATCTGCGGACACACCGGAGGCACCTGGGAGCTGGGTATTCGCACGATCCGCGATACGCCCAATGTTTATGCGGGGATCGCGGGATCGGACCCGGTGTCCGGATTTGTCGAGATGGCAGTTCGCGAGCTTGGCGCTGAACGCGTCATTTTCGGCAGCGATGCGGGAGGGAGGACGTTCGCATCGCAGATGGCCAAGGTGATTGGCGCCGATATTCCGGATTCAGCGAAGGAGCTGATTCTTGCAGGAAATCTCAGGCGTCTGTTAGCGCCTGTGTTACGAGCGAAAGGGTTGCCGTCTTGATCGATACGAATGTCCATCTCTTTCACTGGCCGTTCCGCCGCTTGGCAGGCGATGACCCCGCAGAGCTGGTGCGGCGCCTGAAAGAGAAAGGCGTGAGACAAGCATGGGCAGGAAGCTTCGAGGCCCTGTTGTGCAGGGACGTGGCAGGCGTCAATTCGCGGCTGGCGGATGCATGCAGCCATCATTGCCCGGATTTCCTTGTTCCGTTTGGCTGTGTGAATCCGAAGTTTCCGGACTGGCCGGGGGACCTGCGGCGGTGCCACGAAGTCCATCGCATGAGGGGTATTCGCCTGTATCCGAACTATCACGGATATACGCTGGCAGATCCGGTGGTCGCGGATCTTTTCTCCAGGGCCGCCGCCCGCCGGCTGATGGTGCAGATTGTCTTTTGCATGGAAGACGAGCGGACGCAGTTTCCGCTGATGCGGGTGCCGCCAGTGGATCCTGCTCCGCTGGCGGAGATTGTGCGGCGTGTGCCGGACCTGAAACTGGTTCTGCTGAATGGAGGGGGCTGGGACGGGGACGAATCTCGTGGCTTGCGGGAACTCGCGCGGGAGGGGCGAGTGTATTGCGATATGGCAAGGGTTGAGGGCATAGAAGGGCTTGCCGATCTGATCCGATCGTTTTCGCCGACGCAGGTGATGTTTGGCTCCTCCTATCCCTTCTTCTATTTTGAGGCTGCACTGTTGAAGGTCAAGTCTGCCGGTCTTGCGCAGGACGGGAGGGCGGCCCTGCTGGAAGGGAATGCCCGAGTGCTTCTGCCGGAGCTATGAACGATGATGTCCGCGCCGGACGCTTCAGTCGGTTGCCAACAGGTGCAACGAGGCCCCCAACACCAGAGGAGAAGACTGCCGGTCCCGCAAAGCGCCGATTCACTTCAGCGTTCGTCTGACGATCTGCGCGAGGTCGCCCGGCCAATCGACTTTGACGGTTCGAAAGCCGGCAGCGTTCGCGCTTGCGAGGCCGGGCTCGGAATCTTCAAAAGCGGTTCCGGTCTTTACGCCGAGCCGATCGGCAAGGAGAAGGTATGGAGCAGGCGATGGCTTGGGCGATGCGGCCTCACCTCCAAAGACCATTGCATCAAACCTCTCGAAGATTCGGGCGGCGCGCAAAACAGGTTCGACTTCGGTTCGTTCTGAGCTTGTCACGAGACCAAGTCGGTAGCCCTGGAGCGACTGCAACAATGCGACGGTCTCTTGCGCGATGGGGTTCTGCTTTAACGAGAGATCGAGCACGACGCGTTTCCGCTCGCGGTTCTGAAGTTCAAAGGCTTCTGCATCCGTGAGCGGCATCCGCGTGCGGAAGTGCTCGAAAATTTTTCTATCAATGGCGCCTTGCCCGATGCGGCAGTATTCATCCCAGCCAAGCTGAATGCCATAGCGCGACAGCAGGGCCGCCCAGGACTTCCAGTGCAGCGGTTCGGTATCGGCGAGCACGCCGTCGTAATCGAAGATAAGCGCTTCCGGCAGATTGCTCATCGTAAGCCATCCTGTCGCGCAGATTTGCCGAATTCACGTGGGCCCAGAGAACCGCAGCCGTCCTGGTGCGCGGTGCAATCTAGGAGGCCCGTGCGATCCAGTTCGCCCGCAGAAAGGCAAGCCGCGCGAACCGGTCTCATCGTGTGGAGGGATGAGAGCTCGACGCCGATTTTGCAGGGAGCGAAGATGCTCGCCATTACGGACACCCAAACTTATTTGAGGAACTCGCGAATGAAAGCATCATCCTGCGCCTCCTTTTCATCCGTTATCTCTCCTACGACGTAGCGATAGCGAAACGGCGGGCCCAGCGCGACGACGTGCTGCCTCCAGTTGACAGGGTCCGTCCAGAAAACGCGTCGCGGTTCGATTGCCTTCACTAGATCCTGCAGGTCCCAACGGAGAATGAAGCCCGGAATCACTGCATCCGGCAGGCGGGCGGGCATGGAGATGTCGAGTGCCGCTCGCAGGCTGGAAGGAGTCCTGTCGAGCCAGATGGTTGTCAGGCGGGGGTCGGAGGCGGCGGCGAGCAGAAGCCAGATGCCGGCGACGCCTTGCGCCGCGCCGCGAATCGCATGAGGATCGACATCAGGGCGGGCGCTCAGTAGGTCGACGCCGCGGAGGATATCGTGAGCGCGCATGGCGGGGAGATTGCGGCCGATCAGATCGGCATGGAGGTCGTCGAACCAATCGCCGGTACCCGGTCCTTCGGGGTTTTTGAATCGGGAGGATCGAGGTTCGAGCAAAAGAACGACCTGGCCGATCGAAGCCAATTTTTCGGCTAATGTCGCCGGCGGCATGCTCTTTAACTCTTCGTCGTGCTGCACAAGGACAACGGCGGAATGGCGGCCCGGCGAACTCGGCGTGTAGAGCGCGGCCTCGATCCAGATTCCGGGCTCGCTTTCAAATTCGAGTTGCTGCCGCGAACCGAATGGAGTGTTGGTCGAGTTTCGTATTTTGACGCGTGGCCCCGATTCGCCGGTTGGGATCTGCAGTGCCTTAAATTCGGATAAGAGATCGGGAATGGAACCGGAAGTTTCTCGCGCGTGCAGGTCTTTGAGGAAAAGCTGGTGGAGTTTGCGGCTGCCAGGGAGATCTTCTACGTGTCCGGACGGGGTAACGAGCAGGCTGGTTTCGGGAAACATTGTCACCGGCTGCTCGTGGAAATCGCCTTGCCCGTTCTTCAGCCATTGGATCATCCAGCGGTAGAGAGCCTCTCGGCTTTGGAGGGGCATTCCGTGCGGGCCGGGCGTAATGACAAGGCCTAGGTTGCCGCGCGCGCCGTAAAGATCGTACCAGTCCTGGGCCTCGCGATAGACAAGTTCGACACCCTCAGGGCCGAAGCCGTATTGATCGGCCGCATTGGATTGCAGCAACCAGGGCTTGGGAGCGGCGAGTTCGAGGAAATCGGCGGTATCCAGATCGCTCGCCAGGAAGTGCGGGAAGGTCATCTCCGCGTGAGCGCCGGGGAGAGGAAACAGGGTCTGGTAGGAGCTGGGGAAACAGCTGGAGACCACAACCTTAACGCGCGGATCGAGCGCGCCAAGAAACATTGCGAGCGCGCCACCGCCGGAGCATCCGGAGGTACCGATGCGTGAGGCGTCGACGTCGGGCCGACTCGAGAGATAGTCGAGCGAACGCATCGCATCCCAGATGAAATAGCGCGCGAGGCCGTGGCCGATGAGCCGCGACTGGGCGTTGAGTTCGATGTGCTCGGGTACGGACCAACCGGCTAACGCGTCGTCCAACTGGCGGCTGTAGGTCTGCTCGCGCTCGCCCTGGCCGATGGGATCGAAGCTGAGCGCGACAAAACCCTTCATGGCAAGGTTCGCCGCGATGCGCTGATCTCCCGCTTTTCCTTCCTGCGTGTGGCCGGTCTGCAGAAGTACCGCAGGATAGCGGCCGGGTTCGTTCGGCCGGTAAAGATTTGCCGTGATGTAGAAGCCGGGCAGAGATTCGTAGATCACTTTCTCAATGGTGTAGGAGCCGGCCTGGATGGTAGCAGTGCACTTTGCGTTCAACGGGGCGCGATGGTCCGGGAACCCGCCGAGGTCATGGAGCAGCTGCTGGCGCACGAAGCGCCTGCGCTGTTCTGCTTCGCCGATGGTACGGATGCTGCGAACCACCTGCGCACGCTGGTGCAAATCTTGCTGAGCGATGGAATTCATCCAGGCCAGGAAACTATCCTGCGGAATGGATTGGCTCAGCGCGGAGGGAGTGGTGGCGAGGCAGGCCAGAATGACAACGAGAGGCGGCCGAAAACCAGGTCGGCGAATTGCATTGAAGAGTAGCCATGGAGAGGGACCCCTTCGCAAGACTGGACCTCGATCTGCGTAGAAGAAATTTATCAACTGGTCATCAAATCTAAAATAAAAGCCTCGACTTCAGGCCGTAACCCCTTAACATAATACTAAAATAGCGATTATGAGCAAAACAGCAAGGCGTGAACGCGAGGACCTGAAAAAACTCGAGCAGCGCGAGCTTGGAATTCTGCAATTAATACATTCTAAAATTAATAGCTCGAGATTGGAGTTGGCAAAACAGGCCACCTTGAGTCCGTCATTGATCACGGCGATTGTTCAGCAGCTGATCAAGAAAGGGATGGTGGTCGAGTCAGCCCCGACGACACAGAAGAAGGATGCCGCCATTGAGGCTGAGCAGACGGGGCCCAGTTTAGGTCGTAAGCCGATACCGCTGCAGGTTCGTGGCGATGCGGGCTATCTTGTCGGCGTCGATCTTGGGTCTTTCTTTTTGCGCATTGTTATTACCGATATCAATGGGAAGCTCGTCTACGAGTCACGGTCGCGAACGGAGTTAAACGCTGGCCGCGAGCGGGTGTTAGAGAAGACGTTTCTCAGCATCCATGAGTCGATAGGAGGATCCAACATTCCACGAAGATTGATCAAGGGCATCGGGATTGCGCACTCCGGTGTGATCGATAGCAAGACAGGAGTAGTTCTTTCCTATCCACGACCGGGCCAGATGGCGGAGTGGAAGAACGTGCCGCTGCGCGAGCTGTTCGAGAAGGAGTTCGATCTTCCGTGCCTGGTTGAAGACAGTGTCCGGACATCGACGATTGCGGAGAAATGCTTCGGGGCGGCACGAGATCTGAACAATTTTCTGTACATCGATGTGGGAATGGGCGTTGGGGCTGGAATCTTCCTCGATGGCAGGATCTATGAGGGGGCTGGCGGCCGGGCCGGCGAGTTCGGGCACATCACTGTGAACGAAAACGGCTCATTGTGCTCCTGCGGAAACACCGGCTGCCTTCAAACAGTAGCTTCGTGCGCCGCGATTATTCAAAATGTACGGTCCGCAATGGAGCAGGGTACGGACTCCAGGATTCGTGAGGCGATTGGCGATGATCTCGAGAAGGTCAGCATCGAGTTGATCGCACAGGCTGCGAGGGAGGACGATAGCCTGGCGTACAGGGTGTTGCAGAGGTCCGCTTCTTACATCGGAATCGGATTGGCCAACCTGATCAACCTGCTGAATCCGAGCGTCGTGATCTTCGGGGGGGGCGCTTTTCCGGGAGATTCCGGAGTTGGTTTCCGATCCTCTGCGCAGGATCATCAAGCAGAGGTCGTTGGAAAGCTCGGCGAATGACGTTCAGCTAATGGTTTCTAAGCTTGGTGGCGAGGCCAGCGCCCTTGGCGCGGCGCGATTGATTGCGAAGAGGATTATCAAAGACCTCTACTTTCACTGGCCTTTGCATGACTCGACTCCGGCACATATCGCAGAGGAGATGAAGGGGCCGGGGGATGAGGTCAGACTTCTTGGAAGTGAATCTGGCGGTTCGGGGGGATCCGATTTCGAAGGAAAACCGAGCCTAAGGATTAAGGATGCTGTTCGTGATTGCTCGCCTGCCGGCGAGGTCCAGTTCACGTAGATCGGGTTGCCGAGCAGCAGCAGTTCACCTGAGGCTCCACGGACTTTGATAAGGAACCAGTTTCGTGTGGAAGCAGCGGTCAACGTCTAGTGAACTGAGGTGCGGCTGCCAGCGATCTTTTGTTCCTGGGCGGGTTGGGGCTGCTCTGCGCCGCTGATGATCGCTGCGAAGGCATCTGCGCAGCCATCGACCTCCAGCGTCGATCTCGATCTGCTGGCGGGGAGTGCGGAGCTTTGAAGAAGAAATACTGAAATGCTTGGAAGGATTTGGCTCCTCAGGTAGGACCGAAGCTACAACCCTTCGCGTGCTGTATCTGCAAAGCTGTGGCAGGACCGCAGGCGAAGCGGCCTGGAGATTCAACCCCGGCGAGGCCGGTTCAGGAGTCATGGGGAACCAGCTCTCGCACTCTCTTGAGCTTGCCATCTGGCTCAACGGGTCCATTGTTGAAGTACAGCGACTACTGGAAGCGGTCGCCGCTTCCAACGCCGACCAGAGGTGGATCGACACGGGCCGCGCGAGTTGAAGTAAACCTCGGGAGCTCCATTCCCTTATGGTTGCAGGAGCAAGGCTAGTTATGCCGGAAGTGCAATGCGGGATCGACATCAGGCTGCGCAAGGTGCTCACGCTGTGGGATCTCATCTTCTACGGCATGGTGCTGATTCAGCCCACCGCACCCATTCCGCTGTTCGGGGTCGCACAAAAGCTTTCCAATGGACATTCCGTAACCACTATCCTCATCGCCATGCTCGCTATGGTCGTGACCGCAATCAGCTATGGACGCATGGCGGCAGTCTACCCTTCCGCTGGTTCCGCATACACATATGTGGGCAGAACCATCAATCCGCATCTTGGCTTTCTTGTCGGCTGGGCGATGCTCCTTGATTACATTCTTCAGCCGCTCCTGAATGTCATCTGGATATCCGCAGCCCTCCAGAGCCGATACATTACCCGCCTTCCTTATGCCATTACCGCGCTAGTCGTTGTGGCCCTGATCACAGCTCTCAACCTCATCGGCATCAAATCCTCCGCGCGCGCTAACAAAGTGCTGCTCTCTGCGATGTGCGTGGTCATTGCCATTTTCTTCTATGCCGCCGTTCGTTATCTGTTTCACCTGGAACACTGGTTCGGACTCTTCTCCATCCAGCCGTTTTACAACCCCAACACCTTCAACACACACCTCATCTGGGGGGCCACGTCATTCGCAGCACTCACCTACATTGGTTTCGATGGCATTACCACACTCTCGGAAGATGTAGAAAACCCTCGACGCAACGTGCTGCTCGCCACCGTCCTCGTCTGTATTTTTACCGGAATCCTTAGCGGCGCCGAGGTTTACCTGGGCCAGCGGGTCTGGCCGAACTGGCACACCTTCCCAAACCTTGAAACGGCATTCATGGACGTCTGCCGGCGTGTCGGCGGATCATTTCTCTTTCAGGCCATGGGCGTGGTTCTGATCCTGGCAGCTCTGGGCAGTGCACTCACCGGTGGACTCGGCGCTGCTCGTTTGCTCTTCGGCATGGGCCGTGACGGCGTTTTACCGCGCAGAATCTTTGCCCATATTCATCGCGAGACGAACACGCCGACGTACAACATTCTGATCGTGAGCGCCATTGCCTACGTCGGCGCCATTGGCCTCAACTATCTCGGAAACGCGTATGAACATGCAGGAGAACTCCTGAACTTCGGCGCGTTTCTTGCCTTCATGGGAGTCAATCTTTCCGCTTTCTGGCATTTCGCTCTGATGCATAAAGGCGGGCAGCGGCGAATCCTGGCCGACATTGTCGTTCCTCTTATCGGATTCGCATTCTGCGCTTCCATCTGGTGGAACCTCAACATACTGGCGAAGATCGTCGGCGGTATCTGGTTCCTAATCGGGGCAGTTTATCTCGCCGCTACCACCCGATGCTTCCGGACAACACCAAAGATGATTGACTTCAGCGAGTCTTCCTGAAGCATGGCCGTCCTCGAAAAGGAGATCGTGGCATGAAGATTACGAAAATATGGGTAGCGAGCCTGCGCGGCAGCGCTCCTCCCGGAGGATGGGCCAATGAGATCAAGCCGAATGACTGCGTGCACACACTCATCGCCGTCCATACCGATGCCAGCCTTACGGGCCGGGGTTCAATTTCAACCAATGATTTGCTGGCTCACGGCGCTTTAGCTATGCTCGAACCGCTTTATCTTGGAGAAAATCCGCTGGAGCCGGAGCGTGTGACCGAAAAGCTTAATGCCAACACATTCTGGCTTGGACGAGGCGGTGCCGTCACCCATACCATCAGCGGTATCAATATCGCCCTCTGGGACATTCTGGGAAAGGCCGCGCAACAATCCGTGGGCGGCCTGCTCGGCGGATGCTACCGCGACCGCGTCCTCGCATATTGGCGAGCGTAACCTCAACGGCGACTCCGCTCACGGAAGCCACGGGACGTACAGAAAAGGACTTTTGTTGCGTGGAACGCTCCGGCGAGATCGAGGGTTGGCATTGCCGGGGAGCAAACATACTGCTCCTCATCATAGGCACCCTCTAAACATATTGTTAGATCGGTTTATTGTTTATAAGCCTTTCGCATGTTAACGCTCTTTGTAGTATCTTTCTATCATAAGATTACGAATATTTTGGGTTCGGTTTCGATTATCTGCCAGGAGTGCGGCGGCCCCCGGTTTTGGGGAGAGATTTCCAAGGGTTTTCAGCAAGCTGGACCTCTTCTTTCGGCAAATTGAGGATCATGGGTACACAAATGCATAGAACATCGCTATTCCGGGATGTGACTGTCCGATGGGTGGCAATACTCTGGATCGCGTTCTCGTTCAGCGGAGCATGTACAGCAGCCGCCCAGTCCCTGGATCTCTATGTGGCCACAAATGGAAACGATTCATGGTCTGGCCGAGTAGCTAGCCCGACTGGGAAGGGAAGTGAGGGGCCATTCGCTACGCTGGAATGCGCCCGAGATGAGATTCGAAAGCTCAAAAGAGACGGGGTTCGCCGTCCGTTCACAGTGTGGGTCCGCGGCGGGACTTACTGGATTCCGCAAACGTTTTCGCTCACTGCGGATGATTCCGGTACTGCGGAAGCGCCGGTGGTGTATCAAAGCTATGGCAAGGAGAAGCCGGTGCTCATCGGCGGTAGACCGATTACAGGCTTTCATCCTTACCGAAATGCGATTCTCAAAGCGGATGTAGGTGCGCAAGGCTTTCGCGGAATATATTTCCGCCAATTGTTCTTTAACGATCACCGGCAGATCCTTGCTCGCTACCCTAATTTCGATCCAGAGCACGCATATACGGGAGGATATGCCTATGTCGCCGGCAAGCCTATTCCCATGTTTGTAGCTCGCTCCGATGACAGCAGAAACCAGCTTCAATATAAGGTAAGCGATGCGCGCACCTGGGCACACCCGGCAGACGGAGAGGTGATTATCTTTCCGAGGTTCAACTGGATCAACCAGGAGCTTCCGATCGTCTCGGTAAACCGGGAGACAAGGACGATAACTCTGGGCAAGGATGCAAAATATGCGATTCGCCCGCTGGATCGCTACTATGTGCGCAATCTGTTCGAGGAACTAGACTGGCCGGGAGAATGGTGGTTGGATCGCAAAACCTGGACGCTTTACTTTTGGCCACCTTCTCCAATAGCGGGAGCGACAATCTATGCGCCCACGACCGGGAACCTGATTGAGATCGAGCCTGGCGCAGCCTGGATTACAATCCGAGGATTTACGCTGGAGGGCGCAGATAGCTCTGCGGTTCTGGTTCGCGATTGCCTAAATTGCCTGATCGCCGGCAATCGCATCCGGAATATTGGCGGGCGGTTGGGCTCCAACTCCGAACCCGGGATTCAGTCGGGCGCCGGAATCAGAATCGACGGCGGAAAGAACTGCGGGGTGGTTGGCAATGACATCTACGATGTCGATAACAACGGCATCGCATTATCGGGAGGAAGCCGCGATACGCTTGAGCCAGCTGGCCACTATGCCGACAACAATTACATTCACCACATTGGAATCCTGAATGGCCATGGCAGCGGAATCTACCTGGATGGGGTCGGGTTGCGTGTTTCTCATAATCTGATCCACGACACTACGCGGTTAGGTATTTTTGCCGGCTGCGCTGATTGCATGATCGAATACAACCACATCCGGGACACCAATCTAGAAACCGAAGACACTGGTGGAATTTATCTCTACGGTATGGGTTGGTCGAACAGAGGCAATGTTATCCGCTACAACTTCATCGAGGACACGCTGGGTTATGGCCGCAGAGAGAATATGTGGATTTCGCCTTATTTCAGTTCAGCCATTTACCTGGACGAGACCGCCAGCGGTGTGCAGGTATACGGCAATATTCTGGTTCGAGCGCCATTGGGTGGGGTGAAGATGCACGGCGGTCGCGACAATGTGATCGAAAACAATATCATTGTAGATGGAGATATATGCCAGGTCGATTTTAGTGTGCTCGCCAAAGGGTCACAGGCAGACCAGCTGAAGCAATTCAGCAAATATCGCGCGAATCCTGCTTATAAGAAATACGGGAACTGGGCGGCAAGCGATCCACAAACCATGCTTCGCATGCAAGGAGATAAATTCCTGCGCAACATTGTCCTTTATAAGGAGAATAGGTTGAATGCGCTGAACTGGCCATTGCCACCGCCCTCGAGCCCACAGCCATCTAAAATTTTTCTTCAATCCGGTGCTGAAAACATCGATATCCAGGACTCTGATTACAACGTGATCTGGCACGATGGGCTGCCGCTGGATGTGGATTTACCAAATGTCCCGCATGATAAGCAATGGCAACAATGGCGGAAGAAGGGCATGGACACCCATTCCATCATCGCCGATCCAGGGTTTATGGATGCAGCCCATGACGATTATCGTCTGCGGCCAGACTCACCCGCTCTGCGGTTGGGCTTTGTTCCGATACCGATCCATAAAATCGGGCCTTATGCAAGCCCCTTACGCGCGCACTGGCCCATCGTCGAGGCGAGCGGGGTTAGAGAGAAGCCGCTGCCGTCTATCACTCCCGTGAAAAATCCGTAGGCACACCATCTCGAAGACTTCAGCCTTAACTTCGATCATACGAGGAATTGGCGGAATGGTTGCTCGTGGATGGACCGCGCCGCGACAATCGCTTTCTGAAGCACCGATGAATTGAATTTTTTATTGCGTTTTATTACGCTTATATATACTCGCGAAATGGGAACTTATTTTGGATCGGAGAGTATGGAGAATCAGATGAAAGCAGGAGAAAGAACCTTACGAGAGATATATGGACAACCTGCTGTCTGGCGACGTTGTCTGCAAGCGTTAGCCAATACCAATCTGGACATCCTTATGCCCGACAAAGATCCCTTTTCTTTCCAGTGGATCTTCGTTGGCTGCGGAACTAGCTATTATCTCGCGCAGGCCGCTGCCGCTTCTTTTAAAGATCTGGCAGCGGTGCCGGCGAACGCCGTGCCTGCCTCAGAAATTCTGTTATTTCCTGAATTGCACCTTCCTGTCTGGAATCCTACGGTCTTTCCGGTCCTGATTTCGCGCTCCGGACGCACTTCGGAAGTGCTCGAAGTCGGAGAAGTTCTCAAGGAGAGGGGCATCCAATTCCTCGCCGTAACCTGTGATGGAAACGAACTAGCGGAACTGACCCACAGAACTTTGAAACTGCCCGTAGTTGAGGAAAGCACGGTGATGACCTCCTCATTCAGCTCGATGCTGATTGCGCTGCAGTATATAGCGGCCAAATTTGCTGGCCGTCTCGATTTTATAGAAGCCCTAAATGCGCTTCCGTCGGAGCTAAACCGGCTGTTTGAGCTTTATGCCTCGCAAACAGAAGATTTCGCTCGCCAGAGCTTTGAAGATGTCACCTTCCTGGCCCAAGGCCCGCTTTATCCGATCGCCGAAGAGGTCTCGCTCAAAATCATGGAATCCTCCTCGACGTATGCGCAGTTCTTCCACTCGCTGGAATTTCGGCATGGCCCAAAATCGATCGTCTCTGAGAAGGTTTTGGTCGGCTGCCTGCTCTCTGAAGCAGGTTTTGCAAAGGAAAGCGCTGTGCTTATAGAGATGAAAGAGTTGGGCGCGGCCACCTTGGCGATTGCAAATAAGTTCACTCCCGCTGTCCGAAGCTCGGCAGACCTAGCGATCGAGCTATCGCTGGGTGTTCCGGAGTTAGCTCGGCTCGTCGTATATCTGGTTTGGGGCCAGTTGCTTGGTTGTTATTTCGGATTGCAGAAGGGGCTCGACCCTGACTCACCCCGCAATCTGAGTCGTGTAGTCACGCTGGCTGGATAGAAATAGTACTACGATGTTGCAGATTTAGGGCTGCGTCTGCCCTACTCGTTGATTAGATGTTTTACTGGTCGACGACGGCGCGCCCTGGCGTAGTCAGATTTGCGTTAATCCGGCGGAAGCAGCTCTTCTGGAGAGCCCCCCAAAATACCTGAATTCATCGAGAGCTCGTGGATTTGATAGGGCGGCCCATTCCGCCAGGATGGGTTTGCTCCGATTGCACGAGGCATGACCCGGCAAGATCGTAATACGGATGTGACGTAGTGATCACGTTTTCTTTGCGATTTTGATTTGAAATCTTTCGGATATAATCATTTAGTTGCGAGCGTCCAATTTTATGGAAAACGGTTGTCGGTCTCAGAATGGTCAGAAGCCAGCCCAGGATTATGTCCAGCAGTCAGTCGGCAGAGAAGGGTTAGAGGAGTTTCAAGGAGGCTGCTAAATGATGGGGAGGGTGAATATTGAGGCGTCCTTGGCGTGCGCCGATTTTCGGAACCTGTCAGCGGACATCAGTCAGCTCGTGGAAGCCGGCATCGATTATTTGCACATCGATATTATGGACGGGAACTTCGTCCCGAACTTCGCTTTGAACTTCGATATCATGCTGCTCGCTCGTGCCCTTTGCGCCATTCCGATGGACTGCCACCTAATGGTCGCCGATCCCGAGCGATATGTTGAACGGGCAATCTCGTCCGGCGCTGAGTTCGTTTCAATCCATTTCGAAGCGACGCATCACGCGCAGCGGATCCTTCAGTTGATTCGAGATGCAGGGGGCAGACCGGGTATTGCGCTTAATCCCTCGACGCCGCTTACCGTTCTTGAATATATTCTCGACGATGTCGATCTGATTACCGTGATGACGGTGAATCCTGGATTCGCGGGACAAAAACTTGTGCCAGCCATGCTCCGCAAGATTGCGAATGTGCGTGACTTGCTCCGCTCCAAAGGCCGCACTGACATTGAGATTCAAGTAGACGGGAACGTTAGCTTCCAGCATATTCCTGCAATGCTTTCAGCGGGCGCAACGATGTTGGTGTGCGGGACCTCAAGCATCTTTGATAAACGTTATGACATTCGCCGGGCAACCGAGGCAGTCAGGGAGCTCGTGCAAGGAAAAGAGTCCCGCATATGATGCTCGCCCACTCCTACGGTGTAGCCGTAGCCCTTTGCGTCCTGACGATGTTCTGCTGGGGTTCACATGCGAACACGCTCAAGGCAGAGCCAAATTCTTATGGCTTCTCGCTCTACTACTGGGATCAGGCAATCGGATATTTTGTCCTTCCGTTAATTGTAGGGCTCACCTTCGGCTCGTTTGGCCCAAGCGGCCGGGGACTTTTGGCTGACCTGGCGCAAGGCAGCGGGATGAGTTTCGCATGGGCAATCCTTGGCGGTATTGTTTTTAATCTCGCGAATATCCTGTTCATGGCGGCGATCGCAATCGCCGGCATGGCGGTCGCATTTCCCATCGGAATTGGAATCGCCCTGGTCGAAGGCGTATCGATCAACTACGTCGCCCAGCCCAAAGGCAATCCGGTTCTGATTTTCGTGGGGGTCGCGTGCATTACATCTGCCATCATTCTGGATGCGTTGGCGTATCGGAGGCAGAAGGGAAACCAGGGGCCTGAAGGCGAGCTCACGAAAGGTATCCTGCTCGCCTTATCCGGCGGCATCCTGATGGGCTTGTTCTATTACCTTGTGCAGCGGTCTATCTCAGCCGATTATGCCCATCTCGATCCGAGCAAGTTTGGGCCTTATGCGGCGGTGCTGATCTTTTCTCTGGGATCTCTGTTGTCCAATCTGGTCTTCAATAGTTATCTCATGGCGCACCCTTTCCAGGGAAAGAAGGTTACCTACGCCGACTATTTTGCCGGAGGGTCATTCCGGTATCACTTGATAGGCGTCCTCGGCGGATTAATCAACAGCGCGGGAACGATCTCCAACTTTATTGCTTCAAAGGCTGCCAGCCCTGCCATTGCCTATGGGCTAGGGCAGGGGGGCACCATGGTAGCGGCAATCTGGGGTGTGTTTGTCTGGAAAGAGTTCCGCGGCGCCTCGACCGGTACTATCGTCATGATTACAACAATGTTCGTGCTGTTTGTTGCCGGCCTAAGTCTGCTGGTTACGGCAATGGTGCGATAAGGTAAGGAAGCCAAGCATGACCCAGGAGAAATGCAAGATTGCTGTCGGTTCAGATCACGCCGCTTTTTCGTTCAAGGAGGAGATCAAGAACTACCTTTCCGGGAAAGGTTACGAGGTCCGCGACTTCGGCACATGCAATACGGAAAGAGTCGACTACTGTGATTTTGGATTCGCGGTCGGTGAAGCTGTTGCGCGCGGAGAATTTGAACGAGGGATTGTTTGCTGCGGGAGTGGCATTGGGATCTCGATCAGCGCCAACAAAGTGCCGGGCATTCGAGCAGTCGTATGCAGCGAGCCCTACTCCGCCCGGCTTTCGCGGCTGCATAACGATACCAATGTGCTTGCGTTAGGAGCCCGGGTCGTAGGCATCGAACTGGCCAAGATGATCGTTGATGAATGGGTGCAGACGCCATTCGAGGGTGGCCGCCACGCTCAGCGGGTTGAGAAGATTCGCCAATACGAGCTGCACAAAGCCGCCGGCGACGTTCAGCAGATTCGCCCGCGGGCCACCTGCGAGGGAAAGCTGAGCATCGGCGTCGACCTCGGTGGAACCAATATCAAGTTCGGATTGGTGGATGCTTCCGGAAAGGTTTTGTTATCCTCCAAGGAGAAGACCCCGGCAGGCCAGGGAGATGCGGCAATCGTCGATTCAATTCTGTTTGGGGTGCGCCGGTTGCTGAACGAGAGCGGCGCTGCACTCAGATCCGTTGAGAGTTTAGGAATTGGAGTTCCGGGAACCGTAGAGCCGAAGACCGGTGTAATTCTGTTCGCCCCAAACCTGCATCTGGCCAACTTCAACATCATTGCACCAATCCATAAAGCTTTCGATATTCCTGTTTGTGTTACGCAGGATACGAGAGCGGCTGCCTGGGGAGAATACCTCGTCGGCTCGGGGCAGGGCGTGTCGACGGTCGCCAGCATAACATTAGGTACCGGGGTCGGATGCGGCATGGTGTTGAATGGATCGATCTTTCACGGCGGCCTCAACACTGCGGGCGAATTCGGGCATATGATCGTCGAAAGCGATGGCCGGCCATGCAATTGCGGACGCTGCGGGTGTCTGGAGGCGTACGCTGGCGGCTCGGCGATCCTGAGGGATGCGAGATCTGTAATCAAAGACCTGCCGCAGCGCCTCAAAAAAGATGAGGAATGCATCAGCGTTGAGGACGTCTTCGAGTTGGCGGTGCACGGCGATGTCGAGGCTAGGCAGATAACAGATCAGGCCGTCCGCTATCTTGGCATCGGTATTGTGAATCTCGTCAATCTCAATAGCATTGAGATTGTGAGTATCAGCGGAGGGATATCTAACGCGCCCGACACTCTTCTGCTGAATCCGCTCCGTGAATTCGTGCGGAATCGAGCTTATAAGTTAACATCTGAAAAGGTGCATCTCTGTAAATCTTCTCTTGGTGAGGATGCTCCTCTCATCGGCGCGGCATTGCTTTACTGCGAGGAGAGCTATCGCACTGCTCTTCTCGCTTGAGCCGAGGTTTTCCGGGAACGCAAGGTAAATGGCCATTGCCTTTCTGTGCGTGATTTCTATCCTTATAGTCTTTGTCGACGAACTTATATTTTATCAGAGTTGTATGGTTTGCAATCGGATTGAGCCCGTCCTGTGAGCAACACTTGCCAGCTCACGAATGGCAGGAAAATAGCCAAGACAAGCAAGCGATACTTCTGCGCGATTCCGTTCGAGGGCCCTTTCCTCGAGCGAACAATTGGGGTTCCCCACGCCCGTATGCTCCTGGCATTCCTCTAAGCGTAAGCGCATATCTTCACGCACTCGCAACGGGATTCCTTCCGTGCAGTTAAGGAACACATTTGATTTCGCCGATGAGGAGATGGAGGAAATGGCTACTGGAACGAATACGTCACAATATCCACCCCTTGTTATGGATCCCACGATGCCTTGAACGTTAAAGCGAAATAAAAACTAACAACTCGGTTGACAACATTACATTGAAGTGCTAGCCTCCTGTTTCATTATGTTCGAATAGGAGAGCTCCTATGATATCGAATAATGTAAATCGAAAGAAAACGCTGTTGTGCTGGGCTGCGGCGACCCTCATCACCCATTTATTCTTTGCGCTCGGGACGTGCTTGGCCGATGCTCAGAATCAGGGCTCGATAGGATTCGGCGGGGGCGGCTGGGTACCAACTCTCTTCTACTCGCATTACATGGCGCCGAATGCGGCCAATAACCGGATCTTTCTCGGCAGCGACATCGGCGGCATCTTCTATTCCGATGACGGCGGCGCAAGCTGGGTCCACAGCTCTGGCGAGGTGTGGGATGGCACGAGCGGAGTGAACTCACTCGAGATCGACGCTTTCGCCGAGGACCCCAACTCAGCCAGCAACGGGATCATCTATGCCGCGGCCAGTGGCGGGCTCCAGAAATCGACCGATGGAGGTACGACCTGGAGCAGAGTGCCCGGCATCGTCGGCGTCCTTGCCCCCTTTCCCTACATGTGGTCCTTCACCACCCCGATTGGTGCCATCGCCGTGGATCCGAATTCCGTGGATCCCTCGACCAACATGGCGCGCGTGATCTTCGCCGGTATCGGCCAGGTTCGATATCAGGCGAACAGCTCCGGTATGGTGGGTATCTATAAGAGCGTCGATGGCGGCTCCACCTGGTCTAGGGATCCAATCATGGTGAACGGAACTCCGCTTCCGGCGGGTACCGTTGTCAATCGCATCGTGTTCGATCCGAACTCCGGTGCCTGCGGAGGCCGGTCCTGCGTCATCTATTTGGCCACCAACAAGGGCGCCTACGTCTCCCAGGATGGCGGGAGTACCTGGAGCACCTTCACGGCCTTCACACTCCCGCCGCTCGTCACCCCGCCGGCCAACACGGCGTATTCGGTCTTCGACCTCATACTGGATCCGTCGCAGAAAGATCCGAATACCGGTCTAACGACAACCAGGTATGCTGCGGTTGAATTCGCGGCCAAGGACAACAGCGTAAACCCACCCGTACTCAGGACCTATCGGAAGGTGTACGCGTCGGTTGGAAGCATCAGCGGAAGTCAGTGGACGGACATCACCAGGAATCTCCCCGGAAGCGGTACCCGCTTTTGGACCCTGACCCTCGACAACAGGAACGGACCATCCTCGGTGCGGCTGTACGCCGGTGCTGTCAATGCCTACTGGGGCGCCTATTACCTGGATAATCCCACTACGACGAACAATAGCTGGGCCGGGGGCTATACTGCCGTCAGCAATGTGAACGACAATCTTGGCCTTTTGAACCAACCTCAGAAGATCAGTGGATGGACTGAGTCCCTGGCGTTTGACCCAATCACCGGCAACCTCCTCTATGGAAGTCCGGTCGCCGTCTATAAAAGCACGGATTCGGGCCAGAGTTGGAGTGAGACCTACACCACCTTGAATGGCACAGACTACCAGACCACGGGCATCAACATCACCGTTGCGCGTACGATTCGTCCGGATCCGGGCAACCCCTCCAACATCTTTCTGACCAACAGCGACGTAGGTGCCATGCTGAGTAAGGATGGAGGGACGAGCTGGTGCCAGCTCGGGGTCAAATATCCTTCCGATGCTCCTGCACCTCTGGCTGACACATCCAAGTGCAGTGGGTTGGGCGGCGTCGGAGCGCTGGCGAGCTCCATCCCAAATGAGCCTTACTTCACGATCCCGGACCCGATCAGCCTGGGGAACTATTATCTTTCTGGGCGCACAACTCTTTACCAGCTCAGCGGAACGAACACTTGGGCGGACCTGACCCCCGCGATTAATGCCGCGTTGCCCAATCCCGGCTCCCCTGCTCCGCCATTCGGCTGCTCTCACTTGTTCACGGACATCGCCTTTGACGGCACCACGGCAACGGAGTCGACCTATCTGGCGGATAGCGGCTGCGGCGGCGTGTACGTGAGATCGGCCGGCGGCAGCAGCTGGACCTACACCGCCATTGGATCGAAGCTGACCTGCGGAACTGCGATCGTCCCCACGAATGCCGTCACCTCGCTCACCGTCGATCCGAGTCACAACGTATATGCGGCCGTGAGAGCGATTGCAGGCTGCTCACCCTATATCACTCAACCCGGAGGCGTCTACAAGTCCGCGGATGGCGGCCAGACATGGCAGTTGATTACACCGTTGGTGACTGGGGCAACCGGAAATATCCCCAACGACGTAATCAAGGTGATCTTCGATCCTCATGACCAGTCCCTGCTGGTCGGTACCCGCGAGCAGTTTGCGAATGGCCAGGACTATCCGGGTGGCTTCTGGAAGGGAACGCAATCCGGAGGAACATGGACCTGGAATCTGACTCTCAACGACGACAACATGAATCCGCTTACGATGCAGCCGGACCCAAACTGGGCACACATTGGACACGGGCAAGCCCTTGCCTTCGCTCCAACCGCAACTAAACCAGGACGCGTGTACGGCGGCACCAACATTCAAGCCGAGTTCGTGGACGTCAACATAGGGACCGGGATATGGATCTCCGATGACGACGGCCAGCACTGGACCAACGCAACTCAGTATCCGGGCGCTACTCCGGGTGTCGGCGACCTGTTGAAGACCACCGGTCGCATCATGGACATCTCTGTAACCGGAGATGGGAACAACCTGCTGATCGGGACAAACGGAAATGGCGCCTTCAAGTACCCGGTTCCGCTGGGTCCTGGATTCGACCTGACGAACAGCGGGTCCATCACTGTATGGAACGGCAGAACGACCGGCAACAGTTCCACGATCACCATCACACCCACGCAGGGATTTACGGGGATCGTGAACCTGAGTTGTGCGATTACCGCCTCGCCGTCCGGAGCAGCCAACCCGACCTGCAGCATCCCTTCCTCGATGGGTATCTCCGGAACCCAGGCGGTCACTGCGGATCTGACCATTACAGCCGATTCGGCAACCACGCTCGGTGCTTACTCCGTCACGATCACTGCCACCGCGAATAATGGCTCGATCATTACCAGTATCGTGGTGCCTGTCACCGTGCAGGTCCCGCCCAGCTTAAGCCTTGATAATCACGGAAACCTCACGCTTCAGCGTGGCGAAACCGGCACGGCCACAATCAGCTTTGTGCCTTCGGGAGGATTTACGGGGGCCGTTAACGTCGCCTGCTCAGTAACCTCAACCATCACCAAGCCAAACCATCCGCCCACGTGCAGCATTCCGTCCTCGATCACGATTCCAGATACGGACGTCGCAACCCTTACCGTCTCCGCTGGTCCATCGACCCGTTGGGGCGACTACACGGTCACGGTAAGTGCCAGCGACGCCGCAACGGGCGCAATCAACTCCAGCACTGTCCTCACGGTGACACTGCTACATCCGTGAATAAGCGGCGCAGAGTGAAGAACTCCAATCAAAAGGGGCCCATGTTAGTGGAAGGGAACAGGAACGATCAGCAAGCTAGCACAGCTGATCGTAACAATGGGGCCCCCGATGGAGGTGTTCGATCGGCGGGAGTTTCCTAAACAGGGTGTTAGGAGGGCGGCGACTGCTATGAGCGCGGCATCGCTTGACGGCAGGGGCGCGCGTGCTCAGTTGAGTGCGACCAGATATTTGATCTTTTCTCTATGACTTTCTACGCTTTTTCTGAATCCTGCAGATGGAACCCGTCGCGCCAGCTGGATCGGCTTTTGAGACTTGTTTTTCCGGGAGGACCCAATTGCCGGGCGCCGCTTGGGTAGGGTCTGGCAGACCGCCGTTTCGAATGGGTTGTCGCCGGATTCTCGATTACCCCAAGTGTGGAGCCAGAGCAGTGGTGTATGGACGACTTCTGTTTCGTTCGCGATCGCAAAGGCAGTTGTTGGCACCACCGATAATGTCAGTACCCGCAAGAATGATCACCATACCGAGGATATCGTTATTATCACTGCTCACGCGGCGGTCGAGTGCTTATCAATTCACCGCCAAACAGCGCGTGGTTTCTACACCAGGATGACCTCGATGTTACTGGCGCGGAGCTCTTCCCCCACTTCGTGAGAGAGGTTTTTGTCGGTGATTATGCTGTCGATGGACGAAGGTGGAATGATCCGCGAGAGGCTTAACCGGCCAAATTTAGTGGAATCACAGACCGCCACAACGCGTCCAGCGGCCTTGACCATGGCGCGGTTCACGCGGGATTCGAGGATATTCGGAGTGGTGATGCCAATCTCCAGATCGAATCCATCCACGCCGAGGAAGAGAATATCTGCATGCATTTCCTCGAGGATATCTTCGGCCAGCGGACCGACCAGAGAGAAGGAGTTCTTGCGGAGCGTTCCGCCAATTAGGATAACCTCAACGTTCGTGTTGGCCAAATCAGCTGCGATGTTGACTGCGTTTGTGATAACGGTGAGCTGTGCGAAGCGCTTGAGGGCTTTAGCGACTGCCGCCGTCGTTGTGCCGGAATCGAGCATGACGCATTGACCTTCCTTCACCATCTCTGCAGCGGCGGCGGCAATGCGCTGCTTTTCCTGCGAGTGTTCCTTCTGTTTTTCCTGGAGAGAGGGATCAAAAAGCGCGCCCGCCTGCAGGCGCAAAGCGCCGCCGTGACTGCGTTGAATTAACCCCTTCATCTGTAGATGATCGAGATCCTTGCGAATCGTAATCTGCGAGATACCCAGAGTCCGCGCGAGTTCCCCGACCAGCACCTTGCCCTGACTTTGCACCAGTAACAGTATGTGCCGCCGCCGTTCATCAATTAGCATTTGACTCCGTTCCTCGGGGCCGACAGATTTGGCTCTACGGATCATCACGCATTCTCCTTCTCATGCCTCCGAAACTACCTGCATACTTTCGGTATAATGAAATGATAATAGAGTAGCTTTCGGCATGAGGGAGATGGATTCCGTTTCCTTGCTTGGCTCTGATCATCCGTGCAGAGCGAATTCGAGTCGCCGGCTTGAAAGTCGTCTTACTCCTGCGCAAAACAGCTCATACTAGAAGCAAGAGCATGACAATCCATTGCATTGCATTCCTTCCTGAAACCTGCTGGGCGAGTTCCGGTCCAGAACCGAACGCTCCCTCCTTCAGCATGCGGAGGAATATTAATCCTATAATTCATCCCAAATAAATCGCGATTTATTCAAATGCGTATATTTCGGGGCGGCACTTGGGGATTGATGTTGCATTCTCCCCGGGGGCATCATTGCTTAGCTCAATGAAACTACGTGCCCAGTTCAGTGTCTTAACATGCGTTCTGGCGTGTGCTGTTTGCCTGTTGGGGCAGGAGACGTCCTCCAGCGAAAGCGAGCTCGGCGCTGGGGTTGTATTGATTCATCAGGGGCGTCTGGATGAAGCCGTTCCCCATCTCTTACGGGCGCGTGGATACGCCGCCAGTTTTAATCTTGCCTTGTGCTATCTCGGCTTGGATGAATATGGCAAAGCCGCAAGCCAACTGGAAATGCTGCGGGCTTCCGGCCACGACAATGCCGGTGTGAATAATCTCCTGGCCCAGACCTACATCGGTCAGGCACTCACAACTCAGGCCATTGCAGCATTTCATCGGGCTGAAGCACAGACACCAAAAGACGAAAAACTTTACCTCTTTATCGTCGATGCCTGTACGGACCAGAAGAATTTTACCCTTGGTCTCCAAATTGTGAATGAAGGCCTGAAGAACCTGCCCGATTCAGCGCGGCTTCACTATGAGAAAGCGATGTTTCTGGCCCAGACCGGAAATGACCTCGAGTCGCAGACAGAATTTTCTGTAGCGGCAAACCTCGCGTCTGGAACAGACATTGCTTATCTCGTGCTGGCACAAAAAAGCTTGTTTGCTGATGACCTTCCTGAGGCAGTCAGAGTGGCCCGTGAAGGTATTCGCGCCGGGAACAATGACCCTGTGCTGCTGGATCTGCTGGCCGAAGTACTCATCCATACGGGGGCCTTGCCCGGTCAGCCGGAGTTCATCGAAGCAGAATCACTCCTGGAGCGCGCAGTTAAAGAAAAGCCGCGTTACTCCACAGCACAGATCGCTCTGGGCAGGTTGTATTTAATGGAAAACCGGACTGCGGACGCGGTATTGCATCTCGAGACTGCCCGTCGGCTGGAACCCCAAAACCGGGCCGTATATGCAAATCTGGCCGAGGCCTACCGGAGATTAGGCGAAAAAGAAAAGGCCCGGCAGATGCTGAAACAATTGGGCAATCTGATAGAGAACCATCCGTGAGATATCAATTCCGCGGCCTCTCGCAATGGTTTTGAGAGACCTTGTGCGGTTCCCTTCGCTTTTCTAAGGCCCCGTTAGGAATTGAGTGGATGCGATAGCACCGACCAATGCATATCTCTGCCCGCCTGTGTGGATGACGAGCATTCTTTTTACCTGACGCACGTCGGACGCTCCGGTTGACGTACCTTGTGCGGCATAATCAAACTATGCCCCTTCTTTGGAAACCAGAGAGCTGGCCGCAGCGGCTGGCTGAACTTGAAGCGCGTTCCGGTGATCTGAAGGAAGTACCATTACGGCGCGATGTGCGCTCGCTCGGCATGCTGCTGGGCGAAGTGTTGCGCGAGCAGGCCGGCGAGGAGCTCTACCAGAAGGTAGAAGAGCTGCGCACCACCGCGATTCGCCGCCGCGAGGCTCAGGCCGCGGACAATGCCGCTGACGCGGAAAAGCTGATGCAGCATTCCGTGCGCAGTATTGCTGAAGTTTCCGTGGAGCGGGCCTACCAGCTGAGCCGCGCGTTTGCGTTTTATTTTGAGCTGATCAATCTTGCTGAAACCAACCACCGCAAGCGTCGCCGCCTTTCGCTCCAGTTGAGCGGAGATGGAGAGGTGCAGCGTGGTTCCCTGCGGGGCACCTTGCAGGAGATGAAGCGGGTCGGCATCACGGCCGACGAGGCGCTTGACTGGCTGCGCCGCATATTTATTGTGCCGGTGTTTACGGCCCACCCTACCGAGGTGGCTCGCCGTTCGGTGCTCTTCAAGCGGCGGCGTATCGGAGAATTTCTGGAGCAGCTGGACCGCATTCCCATTCCCGACGAGGAGATTGCGCGGCTGGAAAAAGAGCTGCTGGCGGAAATCACGGCGCTGTGGCAGACCGATGAAGTCCGCAGCCGGCGTCCGACAGTGAATGACGAAATCAAGATGGGGCTGGATTATTACGATGTCTCCATCTTTGCGACGCTGCCTAAGCTCTATGAGGAAGTCTCTGCCGCGCTGGCCAGCGTGTATGGCGTGGAGATGGACATCTCCGAGTTGCCGCTGCTGCTGGGCTTTGGCTCCTGGATCGGCGGCGACCGCGACGGCAACCCGTTTGTTACGCCTGAAGTCACTCTGGATGCCATTCGCACGGCCCGCACGCGTGTTTTGACGTATTACGAAAAGCAGGTGCAGCTCATTATTGATCTGCTGACGACATCCGCTCAGCAATTGCCTATCAGTGAAGAACTGAGTCAGCGTCTGCACCGGTATCTTTCCGAGTTGCATACAGGAAAGCAACAGGCCTTCGGCGCGCGCTTTGAATTCGAAATGTACCGCCGTTTTATGGTCTGCGTGCATGCGCGCCTGCTGCGCACAGCCGGGAAGGAGGCGCAGGACACGGACTCTCTGGAAGCCGCGCTCAGCGCGCTGCCCGCCTATTGCAACTCAGAGGAATTTCTCGACGACCTGCGCATCCTGCGCCGCAGCCTGGCGGAAAACCAGGGCCTGCGCCTGGCGCAAACACTCGTAGACCCGCTGATTCTTCTGGTGCGCACCTTCGGCCTGCATCTGCACACGCTGGACGTTCGCCAGCACGTAAACCTGCACCAGAAGGCGCTGAAAGAAGCGTCGGCATGGAGCGCGGGGGACGCGGCTTCTGTTCCGCAGAACCTCAGCCCGGAGAGCGCGCGCGTGATTGAGACCTTTCGCGCTGTTGCGGAAGTGAAGCGCGGCTGCAGCCCGGAGGCCATTCGTCAGTACGTCATCAGCGGCGCCAGCACAGTCGAAGACATTCTGGGAGTGCTGTGGCTGGCGCGGCTGGGTGGCGTGGAGTGCGCCGGGAAAAACGGTGATCCGGGCCTTATGCCGGTCCCGCTCTTTGAGTACATCGGCGACCTGCGCAATGCACACGAGGTGTGCCGCAAGCTATGGAGCATTCCTGAGTACCGCAATTTGCTGGCCTCCTGGAACAACACGCAGGAGATCATGCTTGGCTACTCGGACTCCAACAAAGACGGCGGCATGCTCACCAGCACCTGGGAGATTTTTCGCGCGCATCGTGCCCTGCATGAAGTGGCCCGCGAATGCGGAGTAAAGCTGCGCCTCTTCCATGGACGCGGCGGCACGGTGGGGCGCGGTGGCGGCCCAACGCACCGCGCCATTTACGCGCAGCCGATGGGTGCGTTTGAAGGCCAGATTCGTATCACGGAACAGGGCGAAGTGCTCAACTGGAAATACTCTGATGTTGTGCTCGCTGAGCGCAACCTTGAGCTGATGATCGCCGCGTCTCTCGATGCACTGGCGCGCCCCAATGCGCTGGACCCCAACGGACATCAGTCCGGCGTGCTGCTGCCGGAGTGGGAGAAGGCATTCGATGAGCTGTCTGCGACGGCCTTCCAGTTCTATAGCGAACAGATTGTCGGTGATCCGGAGGTCTTTCAATATTTCGAGCTGGCCACTCCGGTGGGCGAGCTTGAGCACGCGCGGATTGGCTCGCGTCCCACCCGCCGCAGCGGAAAACGCAGCTTCGCTGACCTGCGTGCCATTCCCTGGGTCTTTGGGTGGACGCAGAGCCGCCTGCTGGTTCCCGGATGGTTTGGCGTGGGACATGCCATGGAGCAGTACACGAAGAAGCACAGTGGCGGCTTGAAGCTGCTGCAAGCTATGCTGGCCGAGTTTCCGCTCTTTATTGACTTGGTCCGCAATGTGGAAATGGCCATGGCGAAGGCCGACCTCGGCATCGCCTCGCTGTATGCTTCGCTGGTTCCGGATGCGGGCATGCGTCAGCGCGTCTTCAGCAAACTTGAAGCAGAATTTGAGCGCACGCTGAAGGCCGTGCTCGCCATTACGGAACAGAAAGAGCTGCTTGAAAACAATCAGGTGCTGGCGCGCTCCATTCGCCTGCGCAACCCATATGTGGATCCGATGAGCCTGATTCAGGTTGAGCTGCTGCGCCGCAAGCGCGCGGGCGAAGACACCGATGAGATCAATCGCGCCATTGCGGGGACAATCAACGGCATCTCGGCTGGACTGCGGAATACGGGCTGATGCGTAACGACAACCTGTCTGCTACAGCCCGGTCGAGCAGCCGCCAGTCTGCCCGGTCTTGGGTTCGCGCTCAGATTGATCGGTAAAGGGAAAGACATCAGTTGGAAAGAAACAGAAGATGTAGGTTCCGCATCTCGCGAGGGTTGCGTAAAACGGTAATTGAAGCTGCCGCGGCCAGCTCCGGCAACATGGGAGAGAATACCATCGAGGCCATCCTCCCGTTCTCGTCAGCATTAAAGCCTTCATAGAGGAAATCGCACAAAAAACGGCCATTTTGCGAAATGCCTTGCCCGTGGCAAGAGGTGGTCTCAGGTAGTGTCCAGTAAGTTTCGCACTTTCGATCTTCCCTGGAACTTAGGAAGGTTGTTGGTTGAGGTTGTTTTGCCAGTGGTCCCCATGGGGACCACTGGCAAAGCGGCTCAGGCGATGGCCCGGACTTCGGCCAGCCTGTTCATCTGCAAGTAGCGTTTCGTGCCCCAGCGGGTGGCGGCCACATGCCGCAGCCGCGCGGCCACCAGCATGAGTGCCGAGCGGCCATCGGGAAACGCGCCCACCACGCGCGTTCGTCGCCGAATCTCGCGATGGAGCCGTTCCAGCGGGTTGTTGGTGCGGATGCACCG
>JAJPKO010000017.1 GCA_021323655.1 Acidobacteriaceae bacterium | reverse complement strand
CGGTTGGTTCCATCGTCCTCGTCCCGGAGGTCTCGCTCCCCCTGTTTGTACCAACCTTCCAAGCCTACAAGCCGAACCAATTGTGCGAAAGAAATCCTACGTTATCCGGCCGTGAAAGACCGAAGTATTTTTCTCAAGAGGGCCCCGTGTAAACATCTCCATCGAACGCTTTAACCCGTCTCCCATGCCTGGTCTCTGTCCCTGACTTATCTCCGTCGCTTGGGATTCCCAGTCTCCTCTTCGGGTCGGATTACTTCAATGGAATTGAAATAGTTTTCGCTAGCGGAAGATCGCGCGACGAGGTTCCCGCGAGAATCTCATAGGTTCCGGCGCGGCGCATCCAGCGGTGCGTAGGAGTATTGTATGTCATGAAGGACTCCGGATCCAGGGCCATGATGGCGGTCTTTGTCTCTCCGGGCTTCAGCTCAACCTTTGCGAACGCGCGCAATTGGTGGGGCGGCTCTCCGTCTGCAAGAGGATGCTTCACATATATCTGCACGACTTCAGCGCCTTCGCGCGTCCCGGTATTGGTAACATCCACGCGTACCGCGAAGCGCCTTGAAATCGCATCGGCGCTGCGCGAAGGCCTTAAAGGCTTTATTGCGAGGTGACTGATCGAAAATGTTGTGTAGGAAAGACCAAATCCGAAAGGGAAGAGCGGCTGCGTATTGGTGGCGTCGTACCAGCGATAACCGACATTCAGACCTTCGTTGTAAATCGAGCGCCCGTTTACGCCTGGCCACTGTTCCTTTCGCGATGTCGGGATGGCTTCTGCGCTGCGTGGAAACGTCAACGGCAACTTTGCGGATGGATCGACATCGCCATAGAGAATGGCCGCAATCGCGTTTCCGTCTTCCTGACCGGGATACCAAGCCTCAATCACTCCCGCGACGCGATTGATCCAGGGCATCAGGACCGGTCCGCCCGTATCCAGGACAACAATGGTATTCTGGTTCACTGCTGTGACGGAATTAATAAGTGCATCCTGGTTACCTGGAAGCTCGAGGTTTGGCCTATCTGAACCCTCGCCATCTTCTGTGCTGACGAAGACAATTGCTACATCGGCATGACTGGCGATATCTGCAGCCTTGCCCAGGTCGCTTCCATCTTCAAATGAAACCTTTGTATTTCCATTGATGCCGAGGCGATTCCTAATCCCTTCTAAGGGACTAATGACATAGGGAGCATTCGCCTGCGAGCTGCCTTCGCCCTCGACCTTCGGCTGTGCAGTACCCGCCGCACCAATAATGGCGACGTGCGCGCTCGTTCTTAATGGCAGAATTCCGTGTGCATTCTTCAATAAGACTGTACCGGCTTCCGCTACCTCTCGGGAGAACGCATCGCGCTCCGGATTACGAGCATTTGCGCTCCAGGATCCTGGGTTCGGGCGCTCAAACAATCCGTGCTGAAACATAGGCAAAAGAATATGCAGGACATGTGCATCGAGAACTTCCTGGCTGACCTGCCCACTCTGCACTGCGGCTTTCAGCTTATCTCCAAAGTACCTACTATCAGGCATCTCCTGGTCCAGGCCATGATTTGCGGAATCTACCGTCGAATGGGTTGCGCCCCAATCACTCATGACCCAGCCATCAAATCCGAGCTGTTTTCTGAGAACTTTATTGAGCAGATAATCATTTTCACAGGAATACACTCCGTTTGTCTTGACGTAGGCACACATGATCGTATCTACGTGCGCCTGTCGAATCGCTGCCGCAAACGGGGGCAGGTAGATCTCCTGGAGCGTCCTTTCGTCCACGCGCGAGTCTTCCTTCAAACGGTTGTCCTCCTGGTTCATGCTGAGGTACATATTGGCATCTGCAATGGGTCCCTGGCTTTGAATTCCCTTGATCTCCGCAACCGCCATTCTGGCGTTGAAATACGGGTCCTCGCCGTAACTTTCAAAGGTTCTTCCCCACTCTGGAATGCGGACCACATCGATCGAGGGCGCAAGCGCCACGTTCGTTCCCTTGATCCACTGCTCCTGCCCAAGCACGCGTCCAAAGGCATTCATCAGATCAACGTCCCAGGCAGATGCGGCGGCAATTGGCGCCGGCAACAAGGTGATGTCCTTCGCGCCGTTTCCAACCGCTGCCCTCCCATCTGCCAGCGTGAGTGCGGGGATCCCCAGTCGTGTGTTCGGGGGAACATAGCCGACATACCCATGGACGGGGATGGGTGTTACGCCATGAACCATCGCGATCTTCTCGTCCAGGGTCATTTGCTGCAGTAGAAGCTGGGCTCGCTTCGCGGAAGGCAGCGCTGGGTTTGCCCATGGGCGGTGCCCCAGCGGGCTTGCTGCTGACGGGGACACGCCTGTATGCGTAGCGGATTCCTGGGCAGGCAAGCTCATTCGAGCGGAGGCTATGAAAAGAAGTAGAGCCATTGCGACCGTCAGAGCGCACGAACGAAGCGATTCCGCTGCACACAAAAACAGTGTTTTCATGGGTGTATTCCTGTTCAGCGCTGACCAGCAATCACTGAGCACTGGACCCGACTAGATTCGGCGCTGGAATGGACAGGGCGCTGCTTTCGTTAAGATGGTGATCTCTTCTCTGTAAAACAAAACGAGTATATTCGTAGAGCGTTTGCAGAAAATATACTACTTTTCAGCACGAAATACTTGACAACGATACCTTCATGGTTTGGAAAGACATGCTGTTCAGAGGTTACTCAGGGATCCTAAGGTTCCTCCTGTCCTGGTTCGAGAGGCTGATGAGAGTGATCTCCGTTTCGGCTTAGGAGCTGCACGGAACGAAGTGTGAAGAAGGAAGAGTGCCATGTTCCTGAGCACGAGCAGACGCCCGCTCGATCCCGGAGCAAACCAGAATGCATCAAGGTCGCCTCGCCATGTATGAGAACACCCAGTAATGAAATTCATTGATCTCATCCTTGCTCGATCCAACGTAGCGAATTTCGATCCGCAGTTTGGACTTCCCATGCGTCAGGGATGCCGGAATCACAAAATCGGAATCTACCCAAGTCTGATCTTCCGGCGCCGATGACGGGAAGACGACATGCCAGAGCCGCTCGACTTTTACACCGTCGACGTATACTGCCGCCGTCTGTACTCCGTTGCCGCTGCGTGACAGCAGCCGGCGCAGCAGCACGCCATCATTCTGTGGGTTGATTCTGACTGTGAAGGCGCTACGGCCGTGAAATGCTCGGCCCTCTTCGACAAAAGTGTCTGCCTCGGGATTCTTGCCGTAGCCGTCATAGGCGCTTCGCAGCGATCCAGCCCAGGTCTGGCCTTCAATGTGGTAATTATGCGCCAGTTCCGATGACGGAATCCCTACGTCAAGCGTGTCGGTCTGACTGAGAACCCCCGAATTGGGTGCCAGGTAATAATAGGCGACCACATCCGTCTGGGCGATGGTGCGGTTCGTTTTGGTGCCTACGTCGAATCCTTCGTTCGAAGTCTCAAAGGTAATGCGCGCCTCTTTGTCGAAGACGTAGGGATCCGCCAGGAGAAGGCGATAGGAGCCGCGGTAGCCATCGACCAACGCGCCAAACAGCGGCTTCTGATACGTCGTTCCGCCAAAACCCTGATTGTGATCGTCTTCAGTCCCATCGCCATGGATCTGCGGGGTTCGGGAGCCGTTGATAAACGTGAATTCATCACCCTCCTCGCTATAGTCCTTCGAATAGAAATTGGTGCCGACGATCTGCCCGGCCCCGAATTCATGAAATGCCCTGGCATAGAGACCTTCTCCGGAATCTCTATAGCGTGTCTCCTTTGCATGGAAATAGCCGCTTTCGTTTTGTGGGTAGGCGAAGCTTTCTTTCGGCGTGACACCGATGTCGGCGGTGATCGTCACCGGCACTGTGGTTGGGTTCACGATCTCGATCGTCGCCGAAGACCAGAAAGGCATCGGCCAGTAGGAATAGAAAGTTTCCGTCGCTTCGTTAAAGCCGTAGAAGAGATTCGCCAGCTTCTTGAAGGGGATCTGCGAACTCAATTCAAAATCATCGGGCCCGCCGCCGAAGAAGGCGCCGATGGGCAGCTCAAAATTCGGTGCAGCATTCCCGAAGTTCGCACGGTCCCACGTCATGTGCAGACGGAGACCATAGAAGGTGCTGCTGGAGTAGGGCGACACGTGCATTTTGATGCTGGCGATCGCGCCCTGCCCCTGGACATCGAACAAAGTTCCGGTCTTTCCAGCGGGAATGGTAATCGACACATGGGTATAACGATTGCCCGTAGTGGGTTTCGGATCGGCCCCGATGTGGCTCCATTGCTCTCTTACCTGCCGGCTGGAGGGTGGATCCACCGTCCAGGAGGCAACCTTCGTTCCTGGCGGGTACAGCAGATATGTGAACTGGTACCAGCTCGAGTTGTCCTGATCCATGTGTTGCTTGAAGGCGCTGCTGGGGACAAAGGCTACCTTGAGACGCCTGGCGAATGGAAGCGGATAATACTGAACGGCAAACAGCGGCGTCCCCGTCTCAATGCCGATCGAGGACATCCATTTCCCTTCCTCCGTCGCATAATCCTTGATATCTCCCGCAAAGGAAAATGGCGCGTCGAAGGGCGGATGGTGGCCGCTAAAGAACTCGTCGATGGTCAGATCGATCCGCGGCGTCTTCTCGTCATCGAAGTAAAAACGAATCCGCGAGCTGCCCGCGCCCGGCAGGAATTTTCCCGTCTTCTGATCCATCATGATCCAGACATTGAACTGTTGTCGGTAGAGACAGCCCGGGCCATAGGCGTCGAAGATGACATATTCTCCGCTGGAATCGATATACCGCGTGAAAGCCTTGTGAAAATTGCCGTCGTCGTTCTTTCCGGTCAGGTCGTAGGACGAGGATTGAAAGGTCTGGGTTCCGGCTGGATACAGGAAAGGGAGATACTCGGGATGCGCCAGCGCATCCATCCCTACCGGCCGTTCCGGCGCGTCGTTCACGTGAATCTTGTGAATACCATCACCAGTCGCACCTTGTCCCCAGGCTGCGAACGGAAAAGCAAATAGTAATGCAAGCAAAAGGAACTTCCGCAATCCCGTTTCAAATCCCCTCACGTGTTTCGTGTTTCCTCCGAGCAGGTCATTATTGTTCCGTTCTGTAGAATAGCAGGCGAGCGCATCACGTTCCTGTGTTCCGACTTCCAACCTAAGTGTTCTTAGAGAGTGGTGTGCTGTACCTTGACGATTTGGAGGACAAGGCATGAGAGCACGCCTTGATTTTGGCAACTGACTTTCGGCTCTCCGTCCCTTTTGGTGGTACTTCCCGTCAAGACGAAATCGGGTTAAGAAAGAAGCAGTCTGGCGATCCTCCTGGCTGAACCATGTGGGCTGTCGCTCACTGGCTGTCCAGATGGGAAGACCAGATGCTTACCTTGAGATTCCGATCCACGTCGGCTCTTCGGATGTAATCGTTGGCAACAGCATCATGTCAACACTTCCTGATACCCCATAAGCGAATCATTCGGATAGATATGGTCCACGTTATGGCTGGTGAGAAGTTTGTGTGGAGTAAAGATCGCCGGAGCAACAAAGCGGCGATTTAATAAATCCAGTGCCAGCTGCACCAACCCGTCGCCGTATTTTTCAGGGAAATACGCGACTGACCCGATAAGCCGGCTGTGGTTCTTCCGGAGTTCCTTGCGGGCTTCGAGCGCACCGTTTTGTCCCATCACGGCGCAGTCTTCTGCGCGGCCTGCTTCTTCAAACGCGCGCAGCGCACCCAGAGCGGAATTGTCATTTACCGCGCCGATCAGGGTGCGGTGCCGATTTCCTGTGCGAAGATGCTTGCGCATCGCTTGCCAGCTGCTTTCGAACCGGCCGCCTCCGTCGAGATAGACGACGGGAATCTTTTTCGAGACTTGTCCCAGGATCTCCCTGATCCCATATACCATTCCAGCAAGCCTCGTCCTGGGGACAGTGCCAGCGCGACATAAATCGAGCATGACAATCTGATCCACCTCTCCGAGCCAGCGCGCACGTGCCCATTTGCCCAGATAGCGCCCGCCGATAAGACCGGCCTCATAGTTATTGGCACCAAAGTATGTGGCTCCTGGTTGTGGGTTGTTAATCACAATGACTGGAATGTTGGCTTCACGGAACAAGTTCGCGGTTACAGCGCCGACCTGCTCGTCGATCTGGTAATCAATCACCAGCTCAACCCGCTCGCGGATGAATTGCGCTGCATTGTGCAAGGCAACGTCCGGTTTAAAGCAGTGGTCCAGCGTCAGAATCTCAATCTCTCCGCCGCGATCTGCAGCAATACGGAGACTCTGCGTAACTGCACGCGTGAAAAGCGTGTCGATTCCAGGTGCGCCGTAGCCGATCCTCCAGAGGGTCTTCGTCAGCCTGCGATAGAGCGGCCGGTATCGGTTATTTTCCATATGCTCGACGACATGATGATGTCCCAGCGTATACAGCAACCGGTGGACGATGCCCCGGCTTAATCCGGTGCGCGCCGAGATTTCCCTTGGGGACAGGGCCTCGCCTGGGGCTTCAAACGCTGCCAGGAGTTGGGCGGCATGAGCCACGGATTTGATCAGGTATGGATCGCGCACTTCGATGCTCCAAATTTAATTTTCACGCGGAGTTTATCGTTTTGTAATTGCAATGTAAACAACGTCGTGACGTTGAGGCCCAAAGAAAATCGATCCGAAATTGTGTAATACCACCTAACTGGCTTAAAACATTGCGATTAAGTTCGGCTACCTGGATCGCTCCCACTGTTCGCAATGCAAACATACCGTAAATTCAAGGAATTGCCTTGTTTAGTGTCCGTTCTCAGCCCTAACCTTCGTGCGACGCTTTGAAGTTCGATTTCAGGAGGCTTTTCAGATGGAACGTGAATGGATAGAGGACAGGAATGTGGTGGCCAGTATAAAAATGAGCCATGCATCTCGTGGGACACGGTGCGATGCTGCGATCCCCGCCGCCGCGGGGATATCAACGTCTTCAGGCAGTGAAGAGACCGATGCCTTTCCGGAAGACGGCAGACAGCGGCCTGCCGCTGCTGTTCAAGGGCTAATTTCGCTATTGTCGAAAGTTCTCCTGTTCGCTCTTGTGTTTCTGCTTCCTGCCACGCTCCGCGCCCAGTTCCGCGGCTCGATTCAGGGCGTTGTCACCGATCCGACAGGAGCGGTGATCCCGGGCGCGACGGTCACTCTGACCGACACCGCCACCAATCAGACAGTGACGGTAACGAGTTCCCGCGCCGGAGTGTACACGTTCAATGCGCTGGCCCCGGCACCCTACACAATGACCGTAACCGCGCCCGGTTTTAAAACCAAAACAATTGCAAATATCCAGATCACGCCGGAGCAGGCGAACTCCATCAATGTGCAGCTCACTGTCGGTCAGGCGGAGCAAACGGTCTCGGTGAGTGCGGAAAACAACATGCTGCACACGGAAACGGCGACGGAAAGCGTCACCATCGACAGCAATCAGATCCAGCACATGCCGTCGTTCGATCGGGACGTATTCCAGTTGGCGCAACTGGCTCCGGGCGCATTTGGCGATGCCTCGCAAGTTGCCGGCGGCGGCACAAACAGTAACCCCGCTGCCGACGGACCTGGCGGATCGGGTCAATATGGTTCGACTGGTGGCATCTTCTCGGTATCGAACGGACCGCAGATCAACACGCTCGGCGGGCACTATGAAACCAACAGTATCAGCGTAGACGGCATCAGCACCGTCAGCCCAGCCTGGGGCGGAACTACCCTGATCACGCCCAGCGAAGATTCCATCCAGGACTTCACCATCGTCACCAATGCTTATGACGCCGAAAACGGACGGTTTTCCGGCGCACATATGCAGGTCATCACCAAATCCGGCACGAACGGCCTGCATGGCAGCGCCTTTTTCAAAGCTTCTCGTCCCGGCCTGAATGCATATCAGCGATGGAACGGTTATGTCCCTGGCATTACGGGGTCGAGTACGGTGGCAGACAAAGGCGTGCTCCGTGATGAGGAGCGCACCAACAACTACGGCGGCAGCTTAGGTGGACCCATCTGGAAGAACAAGATCTTCGCATTCTTCAACTTTGAAACCAGCCCGGACAATTCGATCACGACGGGGAAGGGATGGTATGAAACGCCGCAATTCGACAAACTTGCACAGACCTCCGGAGTCATCGGAAGCATCGCGAAGACCTACCTGTCGTTTCCCGGCAATACTCCTGTCACCAATGGGATCATTTCGCAGACGTGCGCGCAGATCGGGTTAACGGAAGGTGTGAATTGCGCCACCATCCCCGGTGCCGGTTTGGATGTGGGCTCGCCGATCAAGACGGGTATAGGCAACCAGGACCTGACGTATGGCGGCAGCAGCAATCTCCCAGGTGTTGGCGGCGGGTTGGATGGCGTTCCCGATATGGCGCTCTACAATACTGTCAATCCAACCAATATTTCCCAATCGCAGTACAACGGGCGGCTCGACGTGAATGCTACGCAAAAAGATCATGTGACCTTTACGATCTACTGGGTCCCCGTAACGATCAGGAATTACTCCGGCTCGGTCCGGTCATACAACCTCGAGGGTCTCTTGCAGGAAAATGGCGCATTTACGGGGCTCTGGAACCACACGTTTTCTCCAACCCTCCTCAACCAGGCCCGGGTGAACGCGGCCGGCTATCGCTATAAATATCCTACGAATAAAAATGTGCCTTTGGGGTTGCCGAGTGTGGGCTTCGACGCCACCCCGTTGACTTTCTTTGGGGTCGGCGGTCTGGGTGACTTTAACGAGTGGACCTACACCTATAACGACGTCCTGTCTAAGACACTGGGCAACCAGAACATCAAAATTGGCGGTGAGTTGACTCGGCTCTACCTCCTGAGCAACCCTGTCTTTGAAGTGCGTCCCAGCTATACCTTCGACAACATCTGGGATTTCGCCAATGACGCGCCCAATTTTGAGAGCGGCTTGTTCTCACCGACCACCGGCACACCTACCGTAAATCGCCAGGATTTATGGGAGAACCTTTTGGCCTTCTTTGTGCAGGACGATTACAAAGTTCGCCCGAACCTGACCATGAATGCCGGCTTGCGATGGTCGTATTTTGGCAGCTTGTACTCCAAACAGAACAACCTCGGTGTAGTTGAGTTCGGTTCCGGCAGCAATGCACTTACCGGTCTCCATATCCGCAAAGGAGGCAGTCTCTACACACCCCAGAAGGCGAATTTTGGGCCACAGCTTGGATTTTCCTGGCAGCCCAGCGCATCCAATGGCAAAGCGGTCTTCCGCGGTGGCGCTGGCATCAACTACAACCAGTACGAAATCGCGGTTACTGCAAACGTCACGGGCAACCTGCCATATTTGATAACGGCTAGTTTCACGTGCCCCTACCCGTACACCAGCAATCCCTCATGCGCCGGCAGCGGAATCCTGTATGGTATTGCGTCCGACGTGCATTCATACCTTGGTTATCCGCCAAATCCGGCTGCAATCACCCCGCTTGGCCCCGACAACCTGCCGGTCAGTTCGCAGTTCAGCTCCTCGGTGGCGGCCTTCCAGTCCCACCCGAAAACGGTCACGACGTACCACTACTCCCTGCAAGGGGAGTACCAGCTACCGTTTGATTCCGTGGTTTCCCTCGGCTATATGGGCAGCCAGACGAGGCATCAAAATATCTTGGCGAACTTTAATGCGATTGTGATCGGAAACGGTGTGCCCATTAATCCGAAGCTCAACTACGTGAATTACTTCTGGAACGGAGCCACGGGAAACTACAATGCATTGATCGCCACTCTGCGGCACCAGACTTCGCATCACTTCACGGCTGAGGCGCAATATACGTGGTCCAAGTCGATGGACGAGGGGTCGGGCGCGTTCGTTGGTAATGAGTATCCATTTGACCCGCGGTCGGCCTATGGGCGGTCGGACTTCAACGTGCAGAATATGTTTAAGCTCTTCGGCGTATGGCAGCCGGTCTTCTTCCATAGTTCAAGCTGGATGGAAAAAGTATTGGGCGGCTGGGCGCTCAGCGGCATTTTCAATCTCCATACCGGGTTTCCATTTGACGCTGTGTATAACACCGTCGGGCAGGTGTATTACCAGGGGAGCGGCTATGCATCGCTTCACCCGGCGGCCTACCGCGGAGGAGCCGGAACCAAGACGGGAAACTCCATCTTTATGGGGCCACAGAATCCGAACTACGGTGGAGATGCCACTCGCTTCTTCGTCGCTCCGAAATATGTGGTGGGCCCGGCTTTTCCGGCGGTTGCGTCGGCCCCGGTGCCTGGCATTCATCGGAACAGCCTGACCGGACCGGGGTACCAGGACCTCGACGCCAGCCTGGCGAAGAAGTTTGGTTTGCCGAACAATCGCGTGCTGGGGGAGAATGCGGCGTTGGAAGTCCGTGTCGATACCTATAACCTGTTCAACAAAATCAATATCAACGGCCAGACGATTGACGGGTTGATCGGAACGGCGAACCCCGACGGAACCGTCGCTTCCGTCAATCCCCACTTTGGCGTACCCTCCAGTGCCCTGGGTAGCCGGACAGTGCAGCTACAGGCGCGCTTCAGCTTCTGATCGCGTTCACAACCTCAACATAGAGTGGACGACCTGGAGAGGTGTTCTGAAGCATGCGCAAATTGAGCAGACGCGAAGTCCTGATCGGCGGAGCGGCCGCTGCGGCCAATGTGGCGGCGCTGAGGGTTTCGGGAATGGTAAGCGCCGCCGGGCCCGTGACCTACCCTGACATTCGGCGGATCGAGCGGCCGGATCTCGAGCTGCGTCTGCCCGCGTGGTTCGATGTCTTTCATCCGCCGGTGGCGACGATGACCGTTCCGGCGGGGGCGCCGCAGATTGCCGAGTGGAATCGCACCGCCGGGCCGGATGAATCCCTGGTGGTGACCGGTGAGAACTTCACCCCTGACACGCAGTTCGTGGTCTCTGGGCCACACGGCCAAGTCGCGGGCGTTGCCAAGGTGCAGATGCGCGGCGACCGCATGCGCATCATCACGCTGCCGGAGAAATTGCCTGCCTGGGGCACCTACCTGCTGTGGGCGCGGAACGCGGCCGGCTGCAGCTACCCGGTCCTGCTGAACAGCACATCGGCGTTCTGGCTCGGGCCGGACAAAGCGGTTGTCGGCGATACGGTGGCCGTGCACGGAACCAATCTGGCCCATGCCAACCGGCCAGGAAAGTCGAACGCACGCGTCTACCTACTGCCCGCGGGCGACAAGGGCCAGTTGGCGCCAACCTCAGTCAACCGACGCGGGAAGCGTACGCTGCGCCCGCGAAGGCCCAGTAGAGGCCAGTGGGTAACGCCAACGTCGGTGAATCCCTATCGCGTGCAGTTCGCCGTCCCGGAGCTTCCGCTGGGTATCTATGAAGTATGGGTGCACAATGGTCACGGTGGCGAGTACGGCTGGAGCAGGTCGCCGAACGACCTGACCATCTACGAAGGCCCAGGGTGGACGGAAACGTGGTACCGCGTCACCGATTACGGGGCGACCGGCAACGGATCGACGGACGACACCGACGCGATTATGTCCGCGATCGCACACGCGAATGAGGATCCCGGGTCAACCGTCTACTTCCCGGCTGGAACCTACCGGGTGAGCAGGACGCTGCGGATGGGATCCAGGACACGGTGGGTAGGCGAGGGCATGGACAAATCCGTCATCGTGCCCCACGGCAGCTACCTGCACCAGATCGATGCAACTGGGCTCAACACGATCGAGATCCAGGACCTCGGGCTTGACATGTCGCATATGGTCGCCCGCTCACCTGTGCTAGGGCAGGTCTACATGCGGGGGATTAATCCTGCCGGGTCATCGAACGTCTGGTTCACGAGGATAAAGGTTGCGGCGACGATCTATGGAATGGTCATGGGATCGCCGTGGTCGAATGACGGCATCCTGGATTGTAGCTATGTCTACATCAACGACAGCGTCTTTTCCTTCTACTCGGCGTCAGGTCCTCGCGACTCCCGGCAGCTGTTCTTCGATGGGAACACTTTCCTCGGCGGGGATCATGGTGTCGCGCCCGGCAACCCGGGGGCTTTGTACTGCCACACTCTGAGAGAGGCCAGCTTCACGAACAACAAGGCGATGGACCTCCAGCCCGGCGTTGGAACCGGCACGCTTCGACGCTTCATTGTCCACCAGAGCTATGGACAGAATCCCGCGGGCGGAGGACACCTGAACGAGTACATCGCCAACAACACCGCGACGAAAGTCGGCCCCATCCCCAACTTCTCCGATCCCAACTCCGGTGAGATCATCCTGTGGGAGACTGGGGCAAGCAACCATGCCATTGCGGGTGCGTCGGCCACAACCGTTCGGCTGGTAACGCCGGCCCACCCCGGCTCGAACAGTGCCTTATACATTTATGAGGGCAAGGGGCTCGGCCAGATCCGGCTCATAAGCGCCTATGATCCATCGACGGCAACCATCACGGTCGACCGTGAATGGAACGTGCAGCCGGATGCGTCCAGCAAAGTGCAGGTGTATACGGGTCCGATCCACACCGTGACCTATAGCAATGACCTGAATGGAAAGCGCGGCGTGTACCCGGATTTCAACACCGGTGCGAGGGGGGTCGACCTCTTCGAGGGCGGGCTGCAATCGATCATTGCCGACAACCGTATCTCGGACGTTCAATTTGGGGTGGGCTTGTGGTGTGAAAATGAGGACGTCAATGCCCCAACCGCCAATCCGGCAGCCCAGGCATTTCAGCTCGTAACCGGCAATGAGATAGCTGGCAGTCAGGCAGGTATCCAGATCATTAACGGGGTGAACGTGGCAAGCTCGGCATCGAACTCCCTAGGAGTCGTGGCGCGGGGCAACAGAATTCATGATTGCATCGATGCCTTCAGCACGGTTAACGACCAGCAGACAGTACATGGGGGCACGGGAGGTCTTCTGCCGGGGAGCATCATCGAAAAGAATGAGGCGCTGAACGTCAATGTGGGCGCCAACCTCCACGTGGCGAAAGCAGGCGTGCAGACGAACTTCCTGATACGCAACAACCGGATGGACGCGGGCACGCGCGCTCGCGGCTCGATTGCAGTGGATTTCGACGGGGGCCCTCATCAAGAGGATGTACTGGTCGGAAACACCTGGCTCAACTTTCAGACTCTGTATGGAGGCGCGCCGCAGGGCTGAGATGACAAATCGAGGGAGTGGATCGAGGAGGTTTGGTCAGCTGATCTTGAGCTACTTGGAGCCTGACGAAGGCCGATTCACCTGCAGGTCTTCGATGACATGATGACGCCGTCGCAGGTATGGTGTCGCCGTTTGTTTGGGACGAACAAGTCGCAGCAGGTAACCAGAGGCGCAGATCATCGCTGCGCTGAAACACGTGGAGGAGGGCCTCACGACGGAATATGTGGTTCGGGAACAGGGCGTGAGCAAGCACACGATCCATGTTTGGAAAGCGGAGTATGGCGGCTTGGAGGAGGGCCGGGGAGGTCAAGCATCTGCGTGATGAGAACGCGTGGCTGAAGAGGCTGATCGCCGAGCTGAGTCCGATAACGAGATTCCGCAGTCGGTGATCCGAGAAAACTCGCTCGGCTCGTAGAGCGGCGGTTGGAAAAGCGGCGCCCTCCTTGCCCCCGGTATCGTCCGGGGCTTTTTGTTGCCGTTTGTCATACCCATCAGCAGAATCCAGCAGCGCCACTACAATTTGAATGTGCTTTCATGCTGGCTATCAACAGGCGATACATTTCATTCTCAGCCTCTAAGATCTTGATACCTGATAGCTCTGGCTGGATGACGAGAATGTGCGGATGGTACGAAGGTGACCAGACAAATAGCGCGTCGCGGAATGAGCGCGGACGCATAAACCCAACCAGTAGGCAAACTACATCCTATAGCTGTAGGATCTCTACAGCCATGACTTCGAAGGACCAATACAGGAACCGTATTGAACTGCTTCAGGGCACACTTGACATGCTCATCCTGCAGACACTGCAGTGGGGACCGCAACACGGTTACGGAATCATCCAAGCCCTCCGCCTCCAGTCCGGTGGCGTTCTTCAGGTAGAAACCGGCTCCCTCTATCCGGCTCTTCACCGTCTGGAACGCCAAGGTTGGGTGCAGTTACAATGGAAGCAATCGGAGAGTAAACAGCGGGCGAGATACTACCGCATTACAGCCGAAGGGAAGGGGCGTCTAGCCTTAGCAGCCCGTGGTGTAAGTAGCGATTTCCAGCACGGCTCTGAACTGTGCGAGGGCATCGCATTCGCGAGCCGGATTCCCTGACGCCGCGCATGCGGTCTTCCT
>JAJPKO010000031.1 GCA_021323655.1 Acidobacteriaceae bacterium | reverse complement strand
CGGGGAAACTTCTAAGCCCGGAGCGGCGCCGTACCGCTGTAGAACATGCCACGCAACAAGGGGCAAGTGAGCGTCATGCGTGCCAACTGGTTCACCAACCGCGCGGCCACACTCCTCGCTGGGCTACAGACCGCCAGCGCCAGCAGCGTGACAGACCGAAGCCTCCCCGCGGCATGGAAAAATGGAAAGCAAAGAACCCTTTCCACTTTTCCACACCGCCGACTACTGCGACGGGCAGATAGCTATCTCTCCCGCCGCGCTACACTAACAATCTCGCTGGTACAAATTACCGGGCAGGCCAGGCCGCTTTGATGTCAAACTCAACCACCCAGTCGTATCGCCAGCACCGTTCTCTGGTGACGGCGATCGCCTGTTTTGCCGATCGTCCCGGTCTATATCCGTAGGAATCCGAATGAAAGATCAGTTCGAGCATCGGCTCGATGATTCGCTTGACGACGGTCTGTGCGATTCGATCAGACACAGTGGGAATACCCAGCTTTCTCGTGCCGCCCTTTGCATTGCATTTCAGGGTGGACGGCACGCTGATTCAGGCTTGGGCCTCGCAGAAGAGCTTTCGCTCGAAGGACGGCTCCGATGATGGCGACGGGACGAATTTCCACGGTCAGAAGCGGTCCAACAAGACGCATGAATCGACCACCGACGCCGATGCGCGGCTGTACAAGAAGAGTTAAGGCAAGGAATCGAAGCTGAGCTATCTGGGCCATGCGCTGGTGGAGAACCGCAACGGGTTGATTGCCGCAGCGATGGTGACGCACGCGGATGGGTACGCCGAGCCAGACGCTGCACTGTTGATGCTTGGGCGAAAGCAGAAGGGCCGCTCACGCCGCATCACCGTCGGCGCAGACAAGGCTTACGACACCGAGGATTTCGTCAGCGCGGTGCGGGAGTTGAACGTGACGCCCCATGTTACGAAGCATGACAACGGCCGCCGCAGTAACCTGGATCGCAGGGCCACGCGCCAGCCCGGCTACGCTATCAGCCTGAGCCGGCGATGGCTTGTGGAGAAGGGCTTTGGCTGGCTGAAGCAAACCGGGCCGCTGTGCCAGGTCAAGCTGCGGGGGCTGGAGAAAGTGAATTGGCTGTTCGTCTTCAGTTGCGCCGCGCACAACTTGATCCGGCTGCCGCGACTGATGGCCCAACCCCCGAAAACGCTCCGGGAGCAGTGTGCCTGTGATTGCGGGCCTCGGGGATGATTCCCGGAGGCCCGCAAAACCCTAATAAACACTGCCCAGAACCGCATTTCAAACAGACTTCGAACGGAAAGAAGTGAAAATCATCAGAAAAGACGCCGCGATCAGGCGATGTTCAACGAGTTCCTAAGCGGAAATCGTGACGAAAGATTGGAGTCATCATCCGGAAGAGAGTCCGCGATGAGAATGGAGCTTCGTCGTTGCGTTTACGATCACTCCGGTGCGCGGAGTGGTCGAATTGGCATCGTAGGCCGCACCCAGGAGAAATCGGACTCCAAAGCGAATCTTCTTCCGGCCCGGGGTGATCTGTCCGCAAGGAATCATGGTTTCCGATTCAATATCGCGTTGAAGGAGCGAGGATCTTGACCCGCCATCGCTGACGTCGTGCTGACATAGGAAATCAGCAAGGCCGCCTTGCTGACAGATCGCATGAGGAGGAGATATAAATTGTACGAAGAGCTTGCTCCGAAAGATGAGACACGTAGTGACCATTCGCGACATTGCCAAAGCCACAGGGCTTTCGATTGCCACCGTCTCCATGGTCTTGAACAAGGCTGGGCGGAGAATTCCTGCCAGCACCCAGCACTTTGTGGAAGAAAAAGCACGTGAGCTTGGATATCTCCCTAATTTGCAGGCACGCTCACTGCGCAGCAGGCGAACACAGAGTATCGGCGTCCTGGTTTTTGACATCACTGATCCATACTGCACCTTAATCATCCGGGGTATTGAAAATACTCTCAATGATTTCGGCTACATGCCCGTGTTGGCTGATCTCCAGAACACTCCTAGACGCCTCCGGCAATGCGCAAAGATGCTGATGGAGCGCCGTGTCGAGGGCCTGATCGCAATCGCGAACCCGGTCCACCTAGGAACCGATCTCTGCACGGCAATCAAGCAGTTTAACCTCCCAGCGGTGGTCATTGGCAGCGAACCTAAGGACGAATGCTACGCATCCGTTGTGGTCGACAACAAGGCGGGCACATGGGCCGCCGTCGAACATCTTCATCATCTTGGGCACCGCGAAATTGCCGTGATCAAAGGCCCCAAGGCTCTGAATGACAGTACGCCGCGTTGGAATGGGATTCGCGAATGTGCGCGAGCTAGGGGCATCCGAATTGATCCATCCCTTGTGGTGGAGATAAGAGGGGAGAACTCGAGCTATGAACAGGGCTATCAGCTCACCGAACAACTGCTGCAAAAGAAGAAGCATTTTAGCGGGCTGATCGCTTTTGATGATTTGACGGCCTTCGCAGCGATTGGCGCGCTCAGCAATGCCGGCCGCAGGGTGCCAGAGGACTGTTCCGTCATTGGATTCGACGATATTCCTGGCGCCGCTTTTTATAATCCCCCGCTCACAACCATTTGCCAGAACCTAGAGGAGCAAGGCTCCATCAGCACGAAAATAATGCAGACCCTGTTATCAGCGAAAGTCGGACCAAAAAACTCGAAAATGCACGAGAAGGTTTCGCCGCATCTGGTGGTACGCAAAAGCACCGCGCCGGCTTTGCCGTTAAACGGCTAAGAACACATCTGGATTGCATTCCTCTTGACAAAGTACTTTCTTTAGTTAAACATTTAACCTAACGGGTAGACGAGTTAACCCGCATCATATCTGGGGCCTACGGCACGATTTTACCTAGGAGAAATTCTTCTGAATTTAGAAATGAACGTTGAACCAAGGCAAATGATCCCAGAGCTTCAAGAGCTTCGCGAACAGGTGTACGAAGCCTGTATTGGTATATTCCGCTCCGGGCTGGTGACCATGCATAGTGGTAACGCAAGCGGGGCCGATCGTGGGCGGGGAGTTGTCTTGATCAAGCCAAGCG
The DNA here is from genome assembly GCA_021323655.1 of Acidobacteriaceae bacterium. Taxonomy (GTDB): domain Bacteria; phylum Acidobacteriota; class Terriglobia; order Terriglobales; family Acidobacteriaceae; genus Pseudacidobacterium. The sequence goes on along the minus strand of JAJPKO010000031.1, from coordinate 5,863 downwards.
GGGTCGACTATGAAAAACTGACTCCTTCTATGCTGGTTGCTGTCGATTTGTACGGGAATCGGATGACCACCGGAGAGGCCGGCGACCGGCTCAAGCCTAGCGTCGATCTCCCCCACCATCTTTATCTCTATCGGAGCTGTCCCGATATTGGAGGAATCGTTCATACGCACTCCAACTATGCTACGAGCTTTGCTCTGCTAGGCAGACCTCTGCCTCCCTATCTGACTGCGATGGCTGATGAATTTGGCGGAGAAATTCCCTGCGCCACGTATACAGGGAACCAGGGCGACAATATCGGACGGGCGATTGTTCAAGCGCGTAATGACTCGCCGGCCGTTTTGCTTGCCAATCATGGAGTCTTTGCCTTCGCTGAAACTGTAACAGCAGCATTCAAAGCCGCAGTCATGTTGGAGGACGTTAGTAAGACCTGCCACTTATCCCTGCTGCTTGGCACGCCTGAACCTCTACCCGCTCACGAGGTCAGGCAATGGTTCGATCGCTACCACACGGCTTATGGTCAGAAACAACCGTTCGGGGAATAGAAATGTCTTATATTTTGCGGTTCGTGCAACAATACCAGCCTTCAGCCGCACGAAAGTTTTTCGAACTTGAAACGCAGTTCCGGGATCTAGAGCTGTGCTCGCCGCACCTTCCCAAAGGGAAACGGTATCAGCCGCTATCCGGGAGAGAGCCAGCCAATACGTTGGTGTGGGAGTGCGAATTTCCTTCTCTAGCCGGGATACAAAAAGCCTTAGAGACGCTTATTGACGACTCCGCCCATACAGCTCTTTTCGAGAAGCAGTTACCGTATATCTCCAAGATGCGTACCGAGATTTACCAAGTGCTGGATCTATAGGTCAATGAAAAACACTAAAGACATATCCATACATAACGGCGCGTTTGTCAACCCGCTTTCCCTGCTGGAGTGGTGTAAGATCCCCGCAGAAAGTCTGCCGAATCACCCCGGTCTCAGAATTCCATACCGCCAAGTTCGCGATTCAAAAGAGATGGGCCGCCTCATGGCCGAAGACCTTGTCGAAGTCATTGGAGAGAACAACCGTAAAGGCTCTCCTACGCGCGCGATCATTCCCTGCGGGCCGAAGTGCTGGTATGCCCCATTCCGGGATCTCGTCAACACGCGCTCGATCTCTCTTCGCAACCTATTTGTGTTTCACATGGATGAATGCCTTGATTGGCAAGGACGGGTGCTCCCGGCCGGTCATCCTTACAATTTCCGCAGTTTTATGGAAGCGCATTTTTATGGCGGCATTCACCCTCAGCTTGCCGTTCCGGAAAACCACCGATTCTGGCTTTCTCCTGCAACTATAGAAACCGTTCGAGAAGCAATCGATCGCGCTCCCATCGATATTACCATCGGCGGATGGGGCCAGGACGGGCATGTCGCCTACAACCAGGCGCGGCGGCATCCATTTCACCATCCTGGTCTGGAGGAGCTTGCCGCCAGCACAATTCGCATTCAGGAAAATAACATCGATACGATCGTTACCTTGGCGCAGCGTACCTTTGGCGCTGCCTATCAATTCGTGCCTCCCATGTCGATCACGCTCGGCCTTCGCGAGTGCCTCTCGGCAAAGAGAGTACGCTTGTATAGCGACACGGGATCTTGGAAACAAACTGCCTTGCGGGTTGCGCTCTTCAGCGAACCGATAGCGGAGTATCCGATGACGCTTTTGCAACGGCACCCTGATGCGCTCATCACGGCGACCCTGGAAACCGCACGGCATCCGATTAGCGAGAACCCGGATTGGGATCTGCTATGAGCAGCCTAACACTGCAAGCAGACCCAGAGAATGGTTTTGTGCAGGTGGTGGGTGTCGGCGGTATCGGCACCGGAATCATCTTAGCGCTCGAAGGCGATCACACGCTAGGACGCAATGAGAGCCGGCTGGGCGAGATGCTCGACGCCCGCGACTATTGCAAGCTGCACATCGTGGAACACTATATTGCCGTTTTGATGGGCGCGACAAATGGGCTTTTCCGCGTCTTCGCCATCGGTAATGTGGGCGGCGATCCGGCGGGCGACGCCTTGCTGCAGGAAATGGCCGATGTGGGCATCGATACCAGCTATGTGTGCGTCGAGCCGGATCGCAGCACGCTGTATAGCATTTGCTTCCAGTACCCGGATCGCTCTGGAGGCAACATCACAACATCAAATTCTGCTGCGCGCGAGCTCAACAGCGACCAGCTCAGCGCATGCCGCAACACACTGGCGGCAGCCGGAGGCTCCGGGGTTGCTCTCTGCCTTCCTGAAGTACCAATGGAAGCGCGGCAGGAGTTTCTGCAGATTGCGACGGAATGTGGCAGTTATCGCGTTGCATCCTTCCTTGCAGGCGAAATGGAGCTCATTCGCAAGTTGGGACTGCTTTCCCAGGTTGATTTACTGGCGCTCAATCATGAAGAAGCAGCCGCACTGGCCGGACTCTACTTCCCCGCCACAGATCGTTCGTGGCTGCTGGATGGTTGCTCGCAGGCAGGAAGAGCAGCCAATCCGGCAATGAAGATGATCGTGAGCGCCGGAGCCGATGGTGTGTACGTTTTCGAAGAAGACACATGGTCGCACCATGCAGCCGCGCCGATGGATGCGATCTCCACCGCCGGAGCCGGCGATGCCCTGTTAGCCGGCGTGATTGCCGGGCTATCGGCCGGGATGCCGCTGACCAACATCAGAAGCACTTCTAACCGCAGTAACTGCAATGCGGGCGCAGCCATCGATCTGGGACTCGTGCTGGCGTGTTTCAGCCTTACATCGCCTCACACGATTCATCCTGAAGTTGAAATGGAAAGCCTGCTCTCGTTTGCCAAAGAAAAAGGGCTGCCGGTTTCCATCGATCTGCACAAGAAAAACAAAGGCAATCTGACGGTCAGTGTATCTGCCCCGCTTCGAGGCAAGTAGCTATGCCGAGTTCCTCTGTTTCTGCCGGGACCGCTCCCCAGCTTCGTCGCGCATTAGGGCTTTGGGATCTTATTCTTTACGGCCTCATTGTCATCCAGCCTACAGCCCCCATGCCGGTCTATGGCGTCATGACCGTGCGCGCGCAAGGTCATGCAGTCACTGCGGTGCTCATCGCGATGGTGGCCATGCTGTTTACCGCGCTCAGCTATGGAAGAATGGCTAGGATCTATCCGAGCGCGGGATCGGCATTCACCTATGTTGGCCAGGAGCTTCACCCCGCCCTCGGATACATCACCGGCTGGAGCATGGCCATGGATTACATGCTCAATCCTCTTATTTGCACGATCCTGTGCAGTAAGTTCGCGCTGAACTTTGCGCCTGCCATTCCTTATCCTGTCTGGGTTGTCTGCTTCATTCTGTTATTTACGTTTTTTAACCTGCGTGGCATCAAAACATCGGCGCGGATCAACACTCTCTTAGCCGCGGGGATGGGAGTAGTGATTGTCATCTTTCTCGCCGCTGCGGCGCGATACATCGGCCTCACCACTCACAGTGCCGGCTTCTTCACCCATCCCTTCTACGATCCGGCTACCTATTCCACGCGGGCCGTACTTGGCGGAACTTCATTGGCTGTGCTTACCTACATCGGATTCGATGGCATCTCCACGCTTTCGGAAGAAGTCCGAAATCCGAGGCGCAATATTCTGCTTGCCACTGTCCTGGTCTGCCTGATGACCGGCGTGCTCGCCTCCGTGGAAGTTTATGCCGCCCAACTCGTTTGGCCGGCTTCTCATCCGTTTCCTGATGTGGACACAGCTTTTGTCTACGTCGCTGGTCGAGCAGCCGGCCCGCGGTTTTTCTCTCTGATCAACATTACGCTGCTCGTCGCGACAATCGGCTCCGGGATGGGTTCGCAGCTTGGTGCTGCACGCCTTCTCTATGGGATGGGGCGAAGCAATGCTATTCCGCGGACGTTCTTTGGCGCGATTGAGCCCACCCATCAAATCCCCCGCAACAATGTGCTCTTTGTTGCTGTCATTGGTCTTGTGGGAGCTCTAACCATCAGCTTCGAGCGTGGAGCGGAGCTCCTGAATTTCGGCGCCCTGCTGGCGTTTATGGGAGTGAATGCTTCTGCGTTTTGCCACTACTTTCTGCGAGAGAAGAAGAGGACTCTCTATAACTTCTTTATGCCCGCAGCGGGGTTCCTTATCTGTTTGCTGCTGTGGTGGAGCTTGAGTTGGCGAGCTAAGCTCCTAGGCATTGTGTGGATGGCGGCAGGCGTCGCCTATGGCGCTTACAACACTCGCGGCTTCAAGAGAGAGCTTGTGAACTTCGAGCTTCCCAGCGATTAAGAATGAGAATCCAAGAAAGTTCTTGAGACGAAATGCCTTCGAACAAATCACATGAACGCGAACCAGCTGTTCAAGTGGAGACGTGCCTTCGAACGTGGCGAACTGAGCGAGGCGAGCGTCGCGCTGATCCCGGTCAAGGTATCGAACTTGGAGGAGGAGAAGCGAGCGCCAGAAGTGGTTATGCCGGTTGCTGGCGGCGCGATCCACATCGAGTTTCCGGGACAAGCAGTGATTAGTGTAGAGAGCGGTGCTGATCCAACGTTGCTGCGCACTCTGCTTGAGAGCATTCGTCAGTGATCCAGCTTCCTGTCGGTGACCCAAAAACCGAAAACTAAGTCGTTCCGAAGTTGAGAGATCATGGCCCGCGCGCACGATGGCTTGGCCGGTCATTCCACTCAGATCGCTGATCACATTCGCTAATTGCACATTCATCTGAGTCAACACCTTTTGCATGCGCTGGATGCAGGTCGAGGCACCCTGCACATGCGCTCCCCGCTGCCGCCAGTATGTCCGCACCACTCGGATTTCCGCCGTGGGTTGGAACGAGTTGTTGAGCAGGCCGTGGGGGTGAAGTTTTAACAGCCATTGGCTCTCCTGCACGTCGCTCTTGCGTCCAGGCAGATTCTTCGTGTGCCGTGCATTTACCAGGTACACTTCGAACCCGCGTTGTTCCAATATCTCGTACAGCGGAATCCAATAGACGCCGGTGGACTGCATCGCCACCGTTTTGACCTCGCAGACCCCTAACCAATCGGCCATTCGATACAAGTCCGCCGTGAAGCATTCGAACCTACGCACGGGCTCTGCATCTCTTTCCGGGCGCACGGCTATGTAATGCGCTCCGTTGCCCACATCAATCCCGGCGGCGTGCGGATGGACCACCTCTAAGCCAGGGTTTGGCGATTGCAGTCGCCGCCCCAACTCTTTCCTTTGCTGTCGGTTCATCTTGCCCACTCCCATCGTCTGTTCCTCCCTCCTGGAAAATGGACCAGGCTCGGCCCGGCTGCGATGGGTTTAAGAATCTCTCCAACGGGGTCGGTCTGTCGTTTCCACAACAGACTGCCACCATGCCAGTGATCGCAACGACCGGAGCATGCTGTCTATCGGGCACTCCAGCACCAATGGAGAAGCGGCTTTAGCTTGCCGAGTCTGGTCCACCAGCAGACTCTCAAATCCACTGCTTCTCGCCAAGTTTCTGTCGCCGGTGACCGCTCCAGGTGCGCGGTCGAATGCTGTTTACGCTTCGTATCTGACCTTGCGGTCATGCCCGCAAGACTCGGAGCCGGTATGGCTCGCTAGGCCCTCACCGTGCGGCTCTTTCATCCGCTACATCTTGACGGCTTATGCGGTGCGGTCTATAATATGTTCCTCCAAGTTGATTGCTACTGCCCTCCGAAGAACACGGTGCTTACGCACCGGCTGTTGGCGCTGCGTCGCGGTAGGGATACGGCTTACGCCGTACCCCCGCACAGATCCGGACGGGCGGATTTCCGCATCCGGCTCTTGCCTCAGGTGGTGACGCGCAGACGGCGCGAGGGATAGGGATGGTAGATATGGGCCGGAGGGAGCCAGCGCTGGATGAGCCGTTGCATCCGCT
>JAJPKO010000043.1 GCA_021323655.1 Acidobacteriaceae bacterium | reverse complement strand
GGTCTCGTGTGCACAAGTGCATGCGCGTCGGACGCAGCGAAAGCAAGGCAAGTTTGCCTTTGCCCTTGATCTCGCACGGAGCCGAACGCATTTCGCATGTCAACTTGAGGGACCATCATGCTGCAAGTGCTTCCATCCGGTGCCGAGGAGTGAAACCGATTTCAGCCTTATTGACATGAACGTCCACGCGCAGGCTTGCTGCAATGTCGCTTGCGTCGTAGGGACGGACCTGGATGGCTGTAAACACCGACGACTTTGACATTTTTGTTTGGGCAGTAAACACTCGCTCTACATCACTGCCAATACCAATGCCATACGCCAGATTCCTGCGATCGGAAATTATGTGAAAGCCGGCTTCTCGTGCCTGATCGATATTCCAGAGATATCCCGCCCCAGCCATTTCTCGCAGGCGCACAACAAAATAGTCGTTTGGCTCAGCAGTAAGGGATGAGCCCATATCATTCTCAGTCAGGTCCCAAACGTTGCAATACCAGTTGGGAGGGACCACCGAATCACCGAGGAGCCTTTGCTTGAGACTTTTTACAGGGGAACGCAGCAACTCGACGCTCTCATTACGCGCGAGGATGCCATGCCTCACAAGAGTCCGGGCCAAAGCCTCGTAGCTCACCCCGAGTCGAAGCGACATTTGATAGACAACCTCGGGCCGCCGAATCGAATGCTCATTCCACTTTTGCTTCTCGGCGATCGCATTGATCAGCGTTTCCGGCATAAGGAACATGGCTGCGAATGTGTCGGCTGCCATTTCCTTCAGATCGTAGTGGCTTCGTCCGAAAGGTGACCGGCTCAAAATGGAGTCGTCATCGACCGATGCGGAGTGCTTCAACACGGCATGCCCAAGTTCGTGCGCTGCCGTAAATCGCTGAATGGCCAATGTCCGTTCGGTCGTCACCAGAATGCCCGGACGCTCCAGGTTCAGGAATGCCCCCAACAGACCGCCTAGCTTCTGAAAGACCAAAAGGATGTTTCGCTCTTCGATGAGGTTGAAAACATCAATTGCGCCTGTCCCCATGACGGAGCCGGTAGCGGCAGCTATGTCTGCGTGCAGCTGCTCTGCTTCAAGAGTGCCTTCCAAAACAGCATCGCGGTACGTAGTCATTTCTGATCCGCCGCTGGGCTTCTGCTGTTTAGAAACTCGGCGAAACGCCTCAGTTCCATCCGATCCGTTTCGGTGAGTTTCGCAGCCGTACGCGCAAGATGAGCAATATCCTCCGGCAGCGCTGGCGGCTGCTCTTCTCCAGTAAGGGACGCGACTGATCGTTGATAGAGACCAGCCAATGTCCGAAGCTCCAATGCTTCAACCCGTCTTTGTCCAGATTCGATAAGGGAGATAGCGGTCCTTGGCACATTCAGTTTCTTAGCCACTTCATCTTGTGAAAAGCCCACGTATTCCCTGGCTTGTCGCAAGCGATCTCCTAGAACGACGCGTTCAGAGGCTGATGGCAGCATTGATCGACACTCCTTTTTCCTGAATTGCTGGTGGATGACCTTTTTGCTTTTTGTTGAATTCTGATTGAAGTTCCTGTAGAAGGTTGCCCACGAATTCAGACTTGTTCAGGTACCCGCCTTTCTTAATCACATTTTTAGAAGGCCTATAGCCTAGAATCTGCTTGAAGGACACCAAAATTCCCACTGCCTGCTGAGAAGACATCTCTGGTTGAAGCGCGAATACAGTACCTTTTACCGGGGTCTTGGTCGCTGGCTTCAGGGGAGATTTTGTTTTCGAATCCCACCAACTAGAGGCCATCGTTTTCAGTTTCCCAGCCGGAAATGTCATAATGAGTCCTGTTCGACTTTCGATCATCGTACTCGCGTAATGTTCGATTGTCAAACAATAGTAAGCTAGTATTTGGGAGGGCAGAATGTCTCATCCAGCGATCTGGCATTTAGGTTGCGGACTGATCGTCAGTGCGGGGGCACTGTACGTCCTCAGTTGGGGGCTTATCACGTGGCGCCCCAACTGGCTACTCGGAAACATTACCTTATTGTGGTTCAAATCGCTTGTTTACATGGGCTTAGGAGGACTTGGATTGATCGTACTTTGGGCCCTGGATCAGTTTGCATGGACTGTTCTGTTCTGGAGGCGGTAACGTGTTCCTATCTAGCGAAAAGATCCTTGAACGATGCGCGATGGGGGAGGAAAGCCTCATCACGACGGATACCTTCGTCCCGCGAAACGTACAGCAAGCCTCCTACGATCTTCGTCTCGGAGCAGAATCCTTTGCAGTGGGCCAGGACGTTCCAACCCATCTAAATTCAGACAAGCAGCGCTACCTCTCGATCGCACCTGGCCAATTCGCCCTATTGACGACGGCGGAGGAAATCAGAATGCCGGACGATCTGCTTGCATTCATTACTCTGAGGAACAGCTTCAAAATGCAGGGGCTGATAAACGTCTCGGGGTTCCACGTCGATCCGACTCACAGGGGAAAGCTGGTCTTCGCCGTCAATAACATTGGTCCGAGCGACATCCGATTAAGGCTCGGAGAACCGACCTTCACGATCTTCTTTGCAGAGATTCGGGGAGTGATTAACGGTCATCGAGCGCCCTTTGGAAATGATCTTCCTCTTCAGTACGTTCAGTTGCTTGGTGGTTCCAGCCTTACCCTCGCCAAGCTTCAGAAGGAATTTGAAGACCTTCGAACCAAGGTGGTACTCTACGCACCCTTGGGTATCGCGCTGCTGCTTGCTTTGCTCATCTCGCTCCTGAAAAAGTAGACCTCGGAGAACTTATGGATCTCAATGACTACCAGCTGCGTGCCGGAACAACAGAACAAGATCCCGGTCCTGGCCCAGAGAAAGTCACCGTCGCGCTCCTCGGACTTGCCGGAGAAACTGGTTCACTGCTTACGCTCTACAAGAAGTGGCTCAGGGACGGAGACGCCTATCAGATCATTCAGCAGAGAATCTCGGAAGAACTCGGTGATGTGCTTTGGTACGTGGCAGCAATTGCGAGAAAAGCCGGTTTGGAATTGAGTCAGGTGGCTGAGCAGAATCTACAAAAGGTATCTGAACGCTGGCTTCCTTCGCAGGATGTCGGGCTTCTTGATGACTCCGCTCCGCTGAATGAACAACTACCCCGTTGCTTCATCGCAGAATTTCGAGCCTCAGGACAATCGAAGAACCAAAGGACTGAAATATTCATTGATGGCGCAAAATGCGGAAGCACTCTGACTGACAACTCATATGAAGGTGACGACTATCGTTATCACGACATCCTCCACCTAAGTTTCGCCGCGATACTAGGCTGGTCACCAGTATTTCGAGCCCTTTTGCATCGTAAGCGTAAGAGCGATCCGCTCACCGATGAGGTGGAGGATGGCGGCCGTGCGGTAGCAATCGAAGAAGGACTTTCGGCACTCATTTTCAACTATGCGCGTCATCACTCCCTTCTGAAGGGCGTATCACGTCTCGATTGGCCGTTGCTCCGGACCTGTTACGAAATGTCCTCTCATCTTGAGGTGTCGAGGCGATCTCTCTTCGATTGGGAGTGCGCTATTTTAAAAGCATTCGAACTTTGGAGACAATTGCAGGCGAACAACGGAGGGATCGTTGAATGCAATCTACTTAACCGCACAATGCTCTACCGTGCTCCCGAGCATACCGGCCTGCGGTAGCCTCCTGCAGAATCGATTATCCGACTCGGAGCGTCACGTCTTGGTATTCGCGGTGCTCTCTTTTCCCGTCCTCGAGTTCAGCCATCGCTGCCATAATAGTCGTAATGTCGGATTGCTGCACTTCTCGGCTGCACGCAAAGCAGCGGCCATCTTACTTGAGCGTCGAGCTGCATCTGCAACTACGATCGACATCAGATTTGAAAACGCTTTTGGGGCCCCTTCGAGCGTTGCCATCTCGAAATAATCGTGTTCGCTGAGACCACCCGACACAAGCCTATTGACTCTGTCATTCATTTCAGCCCAAATTGGATCGGCGACTTCCTTCGGAAACGCCAATGAATCCGCGTTTGAATCTGAAGGGACGCGGGCCGAATCCAAAATCGTCTTCAATTCCCCTTCATAAATGTGCAAGCTGTCACTGAAATGCGTATAGCTCCCGATTTCAATCCCTAGCCACCCCGCCATCACTTCCTGCAGGGTCGTGAACTGAACGAAATTGTACGGCAGACCTCTGAATAGATCGTTGCTGCGCATTACCTGCGACCATTCGAGCTTGCCACCTCTAATTTTGAGCATGGAACAGAGATTGCATGGAATATCGGACGCAACTGGTGCACCGGACAAGTGAGGAAAATCCTTCGTTGGATCCCAAATCTGTAAGACGATTTGACGGCCATCCGGATTGCTTGACAGTGATTCACACGCACGCGCCAACTGATCGAAACCAAAGTTCTCACGCAACCTGAAGCCGTATGCGCCGTGGTATTTTGCTCCCATGCCTGCAAACTTCGGCAGTTGCGGATTGAAATAGTTCAGATACCCCGAATCATTGCGCCCGTTGATTATTCCGATGGCTTCAACTATCGCAAATGCGACGCTTATCGGATGCGACCGTGACAACACCCATCTGTCGCGTGGATTGCGGATTTGCAATGAAACATGCAACAACTCGTAGGTACGACCTCCTCTGCCATTCTGACGTGGCCTTCCTGGTTCTTTCCTGAATAACTCAACGGCGAGCAGCCACGCCTCGTCTGCCGAACTCGCATCAACGGTGGGCATAGGCGTCTTCCTGATCCTGAGCCACGAGGTCGTTAATTCCCCATTTTGGAGGATACCAATAACGAACGATTCCTGGATTGCGGTGAAACATTTGCTTGATTCGCTTTCTGCCAGTCAGTCCGCTGACCTCCGGGTGCGCCTGTCGAGCATATTTGTCCACTTCGCAAAAAAGATTCTGGCAGTCAATGAGTTGAAGCCGACGACCCCACAACGAGCGAAATTTGAGTCCTAATCGTTCGAATTCGCGACTCTGCCGATCGGCAACCATCTTAATAACGTCTGCCTCGCTTAATCCTCCAAGGTTGTCAAAACATTTACGAATTCCGTCGCGCGCACCTGGGCCCGGAACCACAAACTCAGCCTCACTGAAATCCGTTAAGCAACTATAGTTCAGGTCTGTAATGTACTGATACGCCAGGAACTTTCCGATCATTGGGTACGACAGCAGTAGATCAAATCCGGATCGCATGCTCTTAGAGTCTCTCAATTTGGCAGCGACGCGATCGCTCAGCATTTTCTTCAATAACCGAAGGTGATTGACGTGTTTCTTGGAGCTTCCTTCCCTTCCTCCAGAAGGCATGATGTACGCAGCCGAATAGATTGCTTGCTTGCGCTGCATTGCTTGCGTCAACACTGCGTCGAACGCATTCAAGTCGAATCTGTCGACTCTCAACTCGCCTATTTCTTCCTCTAAAAGCTTCCAAGTCTCAATCTTGTTGAAGATCTTGAACAGAAGAGTCCGAAACAGAAGGTTTTCAGGATCCTGAGGCCCTTGGTAAATGACGTCATGGATCAGGTATTGACTGACCCGATCAGATGCACGGTAAGCATTGGTGAACTTGTAGCGGCGAAGAATCGGATCTTCGGTCCACGGCGGAGCCTCATTTCGGAGTCGTTGAAAGAAGACCTCCTGACGCATCGTCGCAAAACGCCAGTACGTGTCATAAACCTTGGATGGGCGTGCAGGGCTCAGTTTTGAGAATACTGTCGGACCAGCGGCCGGAGCTTCTTTAGCGTTGAAAGAAAGCTGTCTTTGACGCGGGCTGCTGGCAGCCCCATCCTTCAGTTCAAGATTTTCCAATTCGCCCATTACCTCGGCAAACGTCTCATCCGGTGTTCTTTCGCTAGAAATCCTCTTAACTTTGTAAGCGTGTTGCTCGGCAAGTGCGATATGAGAATAGGCCGTACGGAGATCGACTCGCTGATTGGCCGGTTGATTATCGGTGGCGCACGTGCTGCGATCCAAGAGAAACACGATTAAAGGAGAGAGATCCGACCAATAGAAATGTTCCAGGTGAACCATCAACTCTAGTGGTCTTTCATCCACCGCCGACACACGGCTATAGGCAACCATGGACCACCAGAAGCGATCCATCACTACGCTTTCACCCGCCATGAGCGCGGGCCTGATGATTCGGTTGACTGCATCAACGTGCGCAGCGACATGAAGTAATTGAAGAGCGGCAGGATCAGAACCTGAGCACCCAAAAGCTGCTGGGTCATGGTGAATTTCGTATATTAACTTGCCCAGCGTGCCAGGTTGGCTCCCCGGAAGGCTCACATATATGGCTTTGGTACCACGACGATTAAGCCAATCAACTGCGCGAAGACTCAAAGTTGTCTTGCCAACCCCGTCTGGTCCTTCAAAAACGATCAGTCGCCCTGCCATTTCGCTCCCGCATCACCGCTCATTGTATTCTCGCTAGTTAAGGTCATCTTGAGATTTCAGAGCCTCGTGTCCGCCCTGCTTACCGAATGCCCACCATTGCAGGATCCGCGGGCCCGGATCGAAGCCTCCTTTATACAGCGGCTCGTCGGCGCGAAGGGTAGGATCCAGCCTCATCCACATCGAAGGTTTCCTGATCTGACGCTGAGCACGATCTACCTGGAGCTTCAATCCTTCCATAGCTGAAATCGTTGCGGAACCCGTTTTGACGAGGCCACAGCATCTCTGGCTCGGTTCGTCTCGCAGGGGCCCTTTCTCATATTAACGAACGAGCTCGAGCCAACGTCTACGATTGGACAATGACGCAGGAACTTGCCCCAGTCCTTCTGCTCTAACTCCGATTCGACGTTCACTGCTTCCGAAATAGGACAGCAAAAAAGAGACTCTGGTCTTTCGTACGAGTGTGAATGAGCTTTTGCTTTTGTTTTCCGAGTTCTTCCGTACTTGCGAATCTCGTCGGAACGCTCGATGGTACGCTGCCTTACAGTCGTCATCCAAAGGTGCGTGGTCGAGCGGTTAAGCCGGACGACACGCTCGCTGCTTCCTTCCCTGTCGTTGGAATCGTGACCTGCTTCGGATCATGCTCATTGGTATTCACAAACGCGCACTCGGAGGCGCTGATCCCGCCGCCGAACAATATGCAAAAGAACGTGATCGCGCAGGAACGATGACCTCCGATATGAACCTCTCGGACGCCAAAGCAGACCTGAGCTGAACTTAAGAGCTCTTTAGCTGCCTCTGTGTGATCCATATCGCACGGTCTAGAGAAGCGTTTGCCTAGACTCAGAAGTGCTTTATCGATAAGCCAGCCTCCATGGATGTTGGAGGAGGCCATACCAGTAAATCTGAATAGGACTCTGCGAATGAGCGCGAGCTCGCAACCGATCCCAGATCTGTATGTACGACTAGACAGCTGGAAATCAATTGCTAATTACCTTGGGAGAAGTTCACGGACCATACAGAGATGGCATGCCGACTACGGGTTGCCAATGCGTCACTTGGCAGGTCCCTGTTCGTCGGTTATCGACGCGCAATGCGAGCCGCCAGTATGTGGATTGGGGATGAAATGCTCGACCTTTCCATAGGCAACAACCGACGTAGCGCCTCGCAATAAGCGCGCTCATCCGAACTCTCCCACTTGAGCGTTGGCCTTATTTGCCCCAAATTGCCGGTTTCGCCCTAATCCAGAGAATCGGTAAGTCCACGACTCGCGATTCCGTCAGGTAAGCAAAGCCTGGGCGGCACATTCCTTCAGGTCGCGGAAGAAGGCATCGATTTGCCGAAGATCCGTGTCCCAGGCGAACATGAACCGCGCCGCGCCTCCTATAAATGTATAAAAATGCCAGCCCCGCGCTCGCAGAGCGTCGAGGATGGCCTGGTTGGCTTCGAGGAACACTGAGTTCGCCTCGACGGGTTGGACGAGCCGCACGCCGGGAAGACTCTCGATTTGCGCCTGCAGAATGCGTGCGCATCGGTTGCCGTGCTCAGCGTTGCGGAGCCAGGCTCCGCTCTCGAGCATGCCCACCCATGGAGCGGAGAGGTAACGCATCTTGGAGGCCAGTTGCCCGGCCTGCTTGCAGCGGTAATCGAAGCCCTCAGCCAGCACACGATCAAAGAAGAGCACCGCCTCACCTGCCGCCATGCCGTTTTTGGTACCGCCGAAGCAAAGTACGTCCACGCCACTTTTCCAGCTCATCTCGGCTGGCGTACAGCCCAGGCTAGCGACGGCGTTTGCAAAGCGGGCGCCGTCCATGTGCAGCAAGAGTTGATGCGCACTGCAGGCGTCGGCTACGGCATGCAGTTCATCGAGCGAATAGACGCGCCCCATCTCCGTGGCCTGAGTGATCGTGACTGCGCGCGGCTTGGGATAGTGGATGTCCTGACGCTTGGTGGCCAGCTCGTGAATCGACTGCGGCGTTAGCTTGCTGTCCGAGCTAGGCGCCACCAGCAACTTGGAACCGTTCGAGAAGAATTCGGGCGCGCCACACTCATCGGTTTCTACGTGCGAAGCATCGCAGCAGATGACGCTATGGTAGGACTGGCAAAGCGAAGCCAGGGCCAGGGAGTTGGCGGCGGTGCCATTGAAGACGAAGTACACGTCGCAATCAGTCTCGAACAGGTCGCGGAAGACATCGGCAGCTCGGGTGGTCCACGGGTCGTCGCCGTAAGAGGTTGCATGCCCGCGATTAGCAGCTTCCATTGATTGCCAAGCTTCGGGGCAGATGCCGGCGTAGTTGTCGCTTGCGAATTGTTGTGCCAACTCCTGAGGATCGACCGCGGTCATCTTCTTTCCTTGATTGTGATTGGGCCGGGTTCGGCGGTGAGAGAAATGTCTTCTCATTTGTTAAGCAGCAGGATCAGGCCGGTATCGGAACAGGAGGCATCTGGGCTGCTCCCGTTCCGGTGTCTCCAGGACCACCGCCGTGCCGCTTCCCGCTCCGCAGGCAGCCTGTGTCAGCATGACGCATCGCGAAGACCGTGATAAAGAAGTCAAACCTGCGTATCGACAAGGGCATGCCAAGAATTCACGAGTATAAGCCTCCGATTCATTGAACGAATGCGTTTCTCAGGTTTCTTTAGCAAAGCAAAAAAGGCGCGGCGGATCCGCGCGGCGCACGTCTTTTGGGAAGGCGTTGATCCCGAAAGATAAAGGGTAGGCTTTATGAGCATTATCTGTGAGTCTAGACGCTCTCAATCGCTCAGATCGGCTTGGTTTGAACTGTGATCGCAGATTGTGTCCGGGGAATCGGACATCCACTTCAAGACCGCGGTCTCATTTTGGCGTTCACTTGAAGACCGCTCGGCCTCGAAACAGACGATGGACCGAAATGGCTATCAAGTGTCCGACCAGCTGTACAGCGCTTGTACCCTATCAAGTGATTCTTTTATTCCTGGGGCCAAATGATTCAAACTAACTTCGGAGGAACAAATCCCGAGCATGTAGTCCGCTGGACAACAGACATCCGGTTTTCAGGAAGTTGAACGATTTGGATCGAGCTCCGCAAGCGAATTGGAGACTTTCACCCTAGCATGCCCCTGTTCCCCTTAGGAAATCGGGGAATACTGCACTTATATTTAACAAGCGCGGGCGATGCCACTCTGTGGAACACTCAGGAGAGTCCCCATTCTAGAATGTTGCTGTGATCGACACCGTATCGACTTCTGAATTGGTTTCTGATTTGCGTTATGCCCTCAACGTCATGGAGGAATCCTCTCACCTGGGATTGGATGACGAATATGCCCGGAGGCTCCACGACATTCTGCAACGGAATATTGATCGGGCTTCTGCCGCCTCGCCCGTCAGGTCTTCCGTTCCCTTCCCGATTTCTTCAAGTAGCAAAATCCCCACCTAGCCGATTTCATGCAGCCGCGTAGCGCCGGATTTTGACGGTGCACACATTGCTGCTTCCCTCGGTTTCACGGCAGTCCTGACAAATCGCCCATTACTTGCCCTCTGAATATTGCGGAAAAGCGTTTGAGACTCAGCCTAAACTGGCAGAGTGACAATCTTCTCGTCCATAAAATCAGTCTTTGCTCCAGAAAAGAAGCGCCCCTACGACGTTATCGCGGATGCACTTCGGGCGTGGGAAGCGAGCGGCACGGCACGCGCCGATCAATTGTTCAGAAGGGGCATCGCGGCATACCAGAGTAACGAGCCGAATGGCGTCGATTTTGCGTTGGGACGTTACGGAGCTTTCCTGCTCGATCAAGGCCGAACTTCGGATGCGGAACGCGTCCTACAGCAAGCCGTTGATCTGAAGACTGACATTCCAGCGATATGGTCCGACTACTTCGGCATCATCGCGAGTCGGCATGACCTCACGGCCTTCAGGCGCGCGGTAGCAAGGTTAGACCTCTGTAGGACTGGCGGTGCGGCTTCTGAATTTCTCTTGGCGCATGCACGAGCTGCGGACCGGGAGGGCGCGACATCTTTCGCGGAGGAACTCGCCCGCTGGGTCATAGAGAGATGCTCGCTTTCAAAGAATGTAGAGGGAAGGTGGGCGGCAGTTGGGGACCTCGGACGAATTCTGGAGCGAGATGGGCGCCTTCAAGAAGCGATGAAGCAATGGAGCGAGGCTTTCAACGAAGGGAGCCGCGACCCGGAGACAATAACGCGATTGTCGATGCACCTGGAGCGAGCCAAAGACTATGGCACTGCTACGAAGATCATTCAGGAAGCGTTGACACGGCGACTGCCCGCAAATACCGAAGAAGCGTTGCGGAAGCGGCTCGCCCGTTGCGCGGGAAAGACCGAGCCGGCTGCCAATGGGCCGAGGCGGCGAGCCCAGATACCTGCCTATTCTGTTCGCACGGAGTCGGCGCTCTTCGAGCCACTCTTCCAAGTGCGGCTAAAGTCATCAGTTGCCAATCTCGCCGTGGTAAACGACGCTGTTCGTTGCGTCCTAACTTCAAAGGAGTTCTCCTCACTCGTCGACTTCGATTGTCAGAGCGGCGATGAGATGAGCCGGGTCGAGAACTTGCCACGTTTCAGCGATGTAATCTATGCGCCTGATGGCCGGTCCATTGGTATATGCCGAACGGCAGCAGTCGGTCGAGGACCAACTCTGCTGCGATTCTTGACCGCCGACGGCCAGTTGACGGCCGAGTCATCAGTTCCCGATGCAACCTCAGAGGTCGCCTTGGGCCCCGACCTGTGGTATGTCGGGTGTAGGAACGGCTTCCTCTATGCATTCGGATTTGATGGATGCCTACGCTGGACCTGGGAGACTCCAGGTGCAAGCCAATCCACCGATAATGTCTATTTTCGGCCATGCCCATACTATGTGTCCTCTCGGGGCACGTTCGCGGTGGTTGCCAGTATGGGAGACATTTATGCGATCGGTCCGAATGGCAGGACTTTGTGGCACGCTGCGATTCCGAACGAACATCAGACCAAGTGGAATTTCACAGTTCCTGTGCCAGGCGCCGCACCTCTCCAGCAACCGTACAAAGTCCTTGGCTTGCCTTCCGGCGCGCCCCGAGACCAGGTGAAGTCCGCCTACCGGCGTCTGGCTCTTGCGACTCATCCGGACCGCAATCCGAGTAACCCCGAAGCAACCGCCAACTTCCGCCGCATTCAGGAGGCATACGAGCGAATCCTCGCTGGAGAAGGAGAGGGCTCTTCGACTACAGCCGAAGGAATCACAATCAGCTTTGAGATTCAGGGCATGGGGCCGACAGCGAGCTTCGTGACCGGCACGAGTTCGGGTGCAGTCGTTGGTTCGTCGCAAGGCAGAATCTACTCCTTTGATGGAAAGGGTTGCTTGCGCGGTGCCAGAGTGCTCGGCGATGGTACTGTGCGCGTCGCATTGCGGAGGGACGGAAATCTCGGCGCAGCCTGGTGCGACAACACGTTGCTTTTCTTCCGTGATGGAGAGGTAATCAACGCCGTGGAATCCGTTGCATGGCCCCGAGATCTGGCAATGTGGGGCGATGACGTTGTCCTGTGGCAGCGCAATGAGCTTGCGGTATTCGATGTCTTTGGGCGCACTCTCTATGCGCTGGAATTCTCAAAGAGCATAGCGGGAGTCGCGATACATGACGACGTACTCTTCTGCGCGGCCGGAGCTCTGGTCGCATTTAGAAATCGAGAATAGTTTGCACCCGCCGGCACGATCAAGTTAGACGTCACTGGAGATCTTTTGCTTCGATACCAACACCAAAAGTCCCAATATACAAACCTGGGACAAACTCCTGCGCGGGAAGCTTCCCCCGAACTTCTCTACGAATTCTTTAGATCGCCACCGCGACTCAGCGGGATGCTAGCATTTATTTTGGCTACGCATTGCGCTGGCGGCCGTTGTTTGGGCTCTCGAACGGGAGAACGATGCCCTACGAAATCATCATCGACGCAGCCCAGATTCTCCGTTCCACGCTCCATTTGTTGGAGCACACCCAATTCCCCGAGAAGAACTCGACGATGATCACCAACGTTGTGAAGCAATTGCGGTTGGCCATTGACGACCTCGAACTCGCGAAACAACGTCTCGAAATCGACGGACGCGCGCACTGAACCGCCCACCTGCACCTACCCCGAACACAGATATGGCCCAACTGATAAACACGCCCGTCAAATGCATCCCTCATGCAGGCATACATTTCAGACAAATCGGCCCGTCGCCAGAGGGGAGCTTCGAACGGTTACAAATCAGATGAACCTATTCGGCCCGAAGTATTAGTGACTACAGTGCATTTGCATCACGGATCAAGATTCCTGAGCTAAGATGGCGTCCTTACGAAACAGGGTGCTTGCTTGGAGCTTAAAACTTGGGAGCGGCCGCCGAGTGGCCCGCGTTCCGAAAAAAAGTGGGGAGGTTTGACCGCGGACGGCTGCCCCTCCCCTTCCCATGAGTCCAAGAGCCAGGAGGCTGAATCCTAGACCCTGCAGAACACGCGATCTTGAATCGATTCCTGAACGAATGCAACAGGGCCTTCTCCCGTGATGGCGCGCAGCATTTTGATGATTCGCTGCATCGCATTGTGAAATCCATTTTCGGGCTCAGTCCTGCATTCTTGGCGATCGAGAATCGCGCCGTGTTCCCTGATGGCCCGACTGCTGTCTTTGCTCCGCCGATGTCGACCGATCCAATTGTGATCATGCGGCAGCCTTTCTAATTTCTGCCCGGATGAGCCCACTGCAAAGAGGGCTGCAAGGAATCACTCGAGACTGGTTTGTTTGCCAGTCGTTCCTCCAAGGGTTCTTCTCATGCTTGGCCCGGCGCTAGAGACATCGAACGGGAGATTCAATCTTGTATTCTTAAACCGATTCTTGTTGCGAGAAGCATGATTGTAAAGAGCAGAGGCTGCCGCCAAAGGAAAATCGTCCGATTCGTCGAACAGAACGACTTGACAGTCAGCGGCGGTCGACGTTGACTTCTCACTTTAAGGCATCTTCGCGAGATCGGTTTCAGATTTTGCCAAGAACGCGTAAACAAATCAGGCATCAATCGTCCGATACGTTCCATGCTCTCGATTTGCATTGCCCTGCGTTCGTAGGGAAATACCACCTTGGTCGACCGAGAACGGCCCATTTATGCCCATCTTTCCGTCTTGTTTTGGGCTTTTGGGCAGCCCATTCGACATTACCTTCCGAATGATCACGGGCTGGGATAATCCCAAAGCCGCATTGTGCATTGCGATGCACGTCCGACGGTGAAGCAATCAGGCCTTTCACCACCATTACCTGAACCGGTGCCTCTCTGGGGAAGGCTGACCTACTCAATTCGGCGGCACTCCCGGGAGAAAAGAGAATGTTGGCTGCGTCCGCCAGGCCTTCGGCGCCTCTCAAGGGGCGGCACTCGATGAATTTTCGAGAGAGCAACCCATCCAAGGTCTTGAGCAGTACGTTCGGCTCCAATGGCAGCGCGATTCTCTCCGCCAACGGATGGAGGTGGACCTTGCCCTGATAGCTGTCGCTGAGAACCGTCAGCACAATCTGCTCCGCCGAATTCAAAGCCAACCCCATATTCCCGGTCCGCTCCTTTTCTTTCCTGCTTCGTCGGCGGATCGGGCAATCCGGCCATCTTTGTTCAGAGGATTGAACATCTTCTTCCGATTTCGTCGAGACCGAGTGATCAAGAACCAGTATCGCCCGCTTAAATATATTGTCGCCGCTGAGCCACCTCTCCGCGGCGTCGGAGTCCCATGCCGCCATGACGGCCGCTGTGAGTTCATAATGTTCTGCATCGGATTTGGGAAGCTATTCGCGCAGGCCTTCCAATAAGCCCTGTCGGATTGCGTAAAAGGCAACCATCCTTGCCGTTTCATGGATGATTCCTTTCGGCTTGAAGCCGACACGGTACGTGCGCCTGCAGTCACTGACATCCATCGAGGTGAATTCAGAACATGATAACGGTTTGACTGCATAGATTGAGCACCAGCATCTTCAAGGAACGCACAAGGTATGTGCTTCTTCGTTCGCTCTCTCGGCGCCAAACTCTGGCTCTTCTGATTTACATCACGCAACTTCGTCAACATGGCTTCGGCATCCACGAAAAATTCTGCCGATCGGATGAATGTCGCAATCGAGAAAGCCTCTGGTGCTGTCGGAGGGACCGTTGGTAGCAGCACCAATGACATCCCCCCTTGCAATCCACTTTGGGAGTGCGCGGATGTCGAAGGCTTTCTGCCATGGTCTCAGCGAACCCGGTAGGGTTGTTCAGAACATGCAATAATCCCGCTGGAGTTCGAGCCTGGGAGAATATCTGAACGACCGCTTCTCGTTCCGCATTGCAAAGACCTGCTGCTATTTCTGCTTCTTTCTGATGCTGCTCGGCGGTCTTCGACTGAGTGACGGACCTGCGCCCACTTGACATTCAGAAATCTCTAAATTTTAGAATTAGTTCTAACGGACACTCATCGCGCACCCCGGAAAGGGCGCGGTTTGGACATTAGAGCATTGCCGGGATCCTCGGCCGAGACGCTCATTACGCTTCAACAGCAGAAGACCGAATCCGCACGGGACCAATAAAGAGTCTCATGGGATCTGGACCTATCGTGTCAGCGGCAGTTTATTGGCGCAACCGTTGCTGGTCGGCCTGGGCGTATCAATTACGGCTTCTCCATTGTGCTCGATGCAACTGGGGCAAACCTTTGTCGGAATGACGCGATCGGGAACCCGGTTCTCTATCTTTGAAAACCCCGGGCGGCCCGGGCTCCTGCGAGTCAACACCTTCAGCCTGTCCCAAAAGCTTTGCCTGGAAATCTGATACATTGCCCCGCGCGCTCCCTCGAATTGGCAGTTGAGCGCCGCCAGGGCTTGCCCGTGCTGGAGAGCCTCAGACACGTTTTCCTTGCTCAGAGATTTCAGCACGTCTCTGCCATCGGCGAACAACCGGCTTATAAGTCCAGCAGTCGTCCAGTCACCGGCCCCCGCCGTATCCTTCACCTCGACGTCGCAGGAGGACTGCACGATCCACGTTTTGGCCTTCCTCCGGCCGCGCAGCAGGAAGCGGAGACCCTCGTCTCCCAAAGTTTGGATCTCGAGTTGGACTCCATTTTCCCCGAGCAACTCACTGAAGCTCTTGGCTCGCTGTTCCGAGTATTTCAGCACATCACAGATCCTAATCATTTCCGCAAAAAGAACTGGATCGCCGACACCGGAAGGCTCAAAAACAATGACTGCGCCATTCCTCTTGCAGTGCTCGGCCAGATTGACGATCGAGCGAGATACGCGGTCGGTGAAAAATACAGACGACTTCGGTATTTCGTCCTTCAGATTCTCGATAGTCTCGACCAGGACTGGGCGATAGCTGGGGAGGTAGGCGCCGCAATCGGGGCAGGTCCAGAGGAAACGATGCTTCGGCGAGCCGTCTCTGCCGAAAAAGATCTTCTCGATAACGATAGGCGTAGGACACGGGACATTTCCCGACAGATGCCTGGTATCCACGCCCCATCGCTCCAAATCCAACTTTACGAACTGACCCGCTTCATCTTCTGCAAGCCTGCCGATCGGGGTGCTTTCCCAACCCATGTAGGCGAGAGCGGCGGTTACGTTTCCGGTTGTGCCCCCAGCGTAGAAACGGGGTACGAGCGGATCCTCAAGGCCGATCACAATGTCGAGCGCGATGAATCCTGTGCTCACCAGACGAGGAGCCCGCTTCTTAGTCTTCATAGCATTCTCCGGCGAGCCACAGCCCGTGGATGACCCCTTCCTTCGCGAGCCGACTCAATTCCTTCATCTCAACAGCAACCCGATGTCCGTGCGCTTCAATATGTGCGATCGCCACTCGAGAGCCTGCCCGCTTTAACTCATAGGCCGCAAGCAGAGCTCCGATAGACAGCAGTTTACTCGATAAAGCGGAGACAATGGCGTTGGAGCCACCGAGCGGGGCCAAAGAGCTCGCATAGTGGTCAATAGCATGAACCAGCTGACGATAGACCTCGAAAGGATTCGTCTCCGAAGCATACAGGAAGTTACGAGGATCGATTCGCAGGCTGTCGAAAAGCAGCCCACGATATTCAAGCACGAGGTCATCACCCCGCCGTGGGTTCTGTGATGGCGCCGGCAGAAGCGGGCAGACCTCCGACGGGCGCACCAGATCGTAGATTCGCTGAAGTTGTGTTGCCTGGTTCTCGCCGAGAATAGGAAACCAGACACGCGGCTTCGAGGCCGCCGACTCCCGCTCTGCATCGCCTCGGAAGGTGTGAATGTAGTCCGCTTCTTCGTCCAGGCCCTCTTCCAAAATCAGACTGTCGATCTTGGGGTTCTCATCCGCGAGTACGAATAGATTCATGCGCGGTGCATTCTGGCCGTCGATGATGTGGAGCAGCTTGGCCACAATGGGCAAGAACACGCTTCGTGGCAGAGAACTGACATCTACGATGACATCAGTAATGCCGGCAAATTCATCCGCGGTCTTAAACAGGCCTTCGGCGGACCTCGAAGTCATTCGTCTGCCTTCGGACGAGAACATGCTGATACTGCGGCTTGCCAACTGTGCTGCTGGAATGATCCGTCCCAACTCTTCCACATTGCTCTGCACTGCTGGTTGGTAGGCACGCGAGGGAGATTGATCTCCTTCCTCAAAGGTGAGAATTACGACTTCGATGGAGAGCGATGGGCAGGTTCTGCGAAGCAGACCCAGACCAGTGAGCATCCGTGGATCAAACCCGCGTCCCAAGATGAACCGGGCTCTCCGGGAGGATTCGTTAAAGTGACTCGAGAAGAGAGCCTCGAGATCCGTCCCAGCAGCGCGCGCGTATGTCGACCATCTTTCCGGCATCTAACGTGTCATCACCCGCTACAATAGTGACTTCTTCGCCTCATACCCTGCCGTCATCCACATATAGAGGTCGCGCAACGGACGCTCCTTGAAGCCTCCGTATTGCAACGGCAAATCGTATGACACGCACAGCAATCGGTTGAGGTTGAGTACCATCCAAGTATCACCCTTCACTTTTCGATCCAGTTGCGCCTCCAGCAGGTTGTTCGCAATCGCCGCCGCCAAAACATCAGCTAAGAGAACGTACTCCGGGTTCTTTGCGAGGAACTCCTTGCTTTGGAGTTGCTCTCTCTCCTTCATCGAGATGGCGATACCCGTAACGCCGGGATCGTAAGGGGCATTTTCCTCGTATGTCCTCTGCCGACAAAACCGACCGATCGATGTAAGCAGCTGGTGGACTTTCTCTCCGTACCGCGCTCGGCGCGGGATCTCCAACCAGAATGACTCCGAAGCTTCCCGCAGCAGGCTGTCCTGTCGGCCCGCATTAAGGGTAGGCGTCTTCGAGATCAAACTGGAGGCCACCACCTCCTCGAACTCATCTCCCGCCAAACGCATGAATTGTTCAATATTCCATGAAGCCAGGTTTGCCAGCTTCTTGGGTCCGAAGTAGTAGGGTAGGTGGAATTCATGGGCGAGAAACAGTTCCGCGGCGGCGCGGATACTCGAGTCCGTCTTCTCCTTGAGTTCAGCGGGACTCAGCGGAAAGTCAAACGATGTTTGCTTGTTTCGCAGTTCGCGGTGCATCAAGATCTCGAGTACACGCCAACCGATCGCCCGGTCCCGGGAACCGCCCGGCTGCTGCACCTGCATCTCGATCCAGTCATGGAACAAGGCGCTTCCACGCGCCAGCTGGGTGACACGGTCGCGGATCACTGGAATCGTCGCTTCGTACTTGGCTTGCCACTCTGTCCCATCCAGGGAAGCCTGTAAGCAGGAATCGAGAGATGTCACTTCAACCGTCAAGGCTGCGCTCGCACGGCGATCGGCCACGCTATTGAGCAGGTTCGCAAATTTGTTGGCACTCTCCCTCCAGAAACGCTCAATCAGGATCTCCCCCTCATAATCTCGTCCTTCCGTGACGCCCGTTTCGAGCATCTCGTCGGTGGAAAGGGCCTCGAAACGTTCTGCCAGCCACACACCCACACCGGCGCGCATATCCGCCACTGTCTTGAGAAGCAAAGTCCGCTGACCATGGGTGAGATGATGCACGTCGTCGAGGAGCAGCAGGCAGTGACTTGCCACTGCCTCGCCGTCGACCGTAAGCACACCTGGCCGCATCAAGGTGATCGAATGAAGAGTGTCACTTCCCGGCAGAGATGCAAGGTCTCCCCCATCAAAGCTGTCGATCGCATCACAGACGTTTTCTTCGAGGTCCGTTGCCCAGCGCTGCAACTCGATTCCAGAGATGGCTCCTGGCTCACCAGCCCGAATCTCGATCGGCGCGTCCGCCGATATCTTAATTCGCGCCAAATCCTCCGGGAATCGCAGGCCCCTGAGCTGGAGGCTGGCGCGCAAGGCAGCTAAGACGATGCGTGCATTCAGGAGTCCAAAGAGCAGGCGTTGCTTCCTGGGCGCTTCAAAATCCAGATCATCAAGAATGCGGTAGTTGCGAGCGCAGGAGAGAAAAACCCCGAGTATTTGCGGGCCGCCGTCATTGATCACCCCGAGAGCATCCATCCGTTGATAGAGTTCCTTGAGATCGTCGTTGGCCTTGAAGGCATGGAGATTCACGAGAGCGGCAGGTGTAAAGAGCCGAAGCAGTGTTGTTTTCCCTGCACCAGGCGCACTTCGGATCAGCTGAGGTTTGTCCCACAGATGGGGATCATCCCCGAGAAGATCCAGCATTTCGGGGCCGAAAAGCTTGAGGAACGTGACGTCGTTCTCGATGGCTTCGGCCGCGCGGAGACGAAACGGGTTTCTCGGCACTCTCATAGCGAATCCTTGTGGCGCGTAACGCGGGGGAACAGCGACCTCATCTGCGGACCATCGGCCCACAAGAGCCCGATCGAATTATTAGGCGTATTGTGACTCAATACCAGCGGCAGACCGCAACCCGCGAAGCCATAGCGCAGGTCCGTCCCGCCAAGACGAGTACTGGCGGTTTCGTTCGTATCGTCATAGTACTTCTGAATGAGAGCATCGATATCCGGTTTTGCCCCTTCAATCAAGGTGATCTCGTTCGGGAGGCGCTGAACAATAACGATACTGATCCTCAGACCAAAGCGCTCCTCAAGCCTCTTGCGTTCGGCCTGCAACTTCTCTTCGACTCTTGCCGTTGCCAGGTAGAGGACGAGGATGACCTCGCTCCCTTCCTTTACCACAAGCTTGGAGAGATAATCATCGGGCTTCGCAAGATTTACAAGGAATTTTCCAATCTTCCCGGCGATGCCTCCGTCTTCGGTGGACCGGAGATAGCTGACTCCGCTCGCCGAGAAGTCATCCATCAAGACGATTACTTCGTATGCCGGGTCGGCTCCAGCGCCGCACTCATCCATCCCATCCGCTTCACCCATCTCCTTGAGCGCTGCCTTCAAGTCGTTCTTGAGGCCGTCGATGCGTTCTCGACTCAGTTCATGGCTCAAGCGAATCTGCTCGTTGGATAGCTGAGGATTGGCACGGCGAAAGATGTCGGTTCGCGCGCCGTCACTTAGGCCGAGAAAGAGAGTTTTCCGCTGCAAAACGCGAAATCCATGTGATGCGGCGATTCTTTTCCGTTTCCACTTGTCAATTCCCGCCTTTCTGGCCACGAGATCGAGAAGGAGCGGCCGAACGCAATCCGGATAAGCTATGGAAACCAGATGGTTCATCTCCGCCGTCGAAATGAAAACCAGATGCCTGCGAATGTAATCGAGAGCCATTGGGCGCTCTTCGGGGAGGAACTGGCTCAGCCAACTCGCCAGGCTTTCCGTGAAGCGCATCCCCGGCGAGAACTGCTGATACTCGTCATACTTGTATGAGGCCATCGCTTGGAGTTCGAGGCCGATCAGGTTGAAGTCCGGCGGCTGCCAGCGCATGACCTTGCTCAGTAATTCTTCCGCCAATTGGTTATTCATGATTCCCTCAGCGCCAAGCGGAAGTGCCGCTTCGATTTCCTGATTTGGTTGCAGTAATGTACCAGTGCCGCGCAGCCGGTAACTCCGGGAGGCGCAAGGTTCCAGCCTGTTTCCAAATCGAATCCTACTTCGTCGACACTGAGGGACGCAGGCTCGGAGAGCAGTTCGTAGTCATTGCCCGGCCAAGATGGCCTGTCGCCGATGAACAGAGTATGCTCACGGAAGGTGCCTCCACCTGACATCTTCCTTAGAACGTTTAGTTTGCTGGTTTCCGTTGCAACAATATCCACGGATCGCGAAGAGGCGACAATTCGGACTTCGGTTTTGTGAGCTTTCGCCAGCAGCGCCGCAGTCAGAAACCACAGAGACTCGGCCGACTCAGCACCTTCCAGTTCCAACGTGATCTGAACGGGCCGTTCCGTCAGTTTAATCCCTGCGATATTCGCTTCGCGGATTAATCGAGCAACATCGGCTAGCGGATTTGCTTGCGCCACAGTCTGGTTGAGAAGGCTGTCATCCTCGAGCGGGAGCACGATTGCGCCGTTGTAATAACCTACAGTCACCGAGTGCCAGAATCGTTTTGGCAGAGCCGCACGGAGAGCTTCCCGGACCGACTTCCCTCGTCCTGTCGCGACTCCAAGCGAAAATCCTCCGTCGAGCAGACTGATCAGGGACTTTGCTACGTCCACCGTGACACCTGAAAATCGATCCTTGTGATCGCATACCGTCCCGTCATAGTCGACGATGCACTGTTTGAAAGGAATGCTGCTGATCTTTTGCCGGAAGGCATCGTATGCAGAATCCCACTCCTGGTTTGAAAGATCGGGAAGTCCAAATCTGTTTCGGGCGCGTTGTTTTCGTTGAATTGATGCTGAGCGGATATCAACCGCGCTTTGCGGGAAGGCTTTCAGGTGATAAAGCTTGCGTCCAAAACCAGGAACTACAGGTCGACCCGGATCGCGACCGCGATCTTCTCCATATGCGGCTACGATCTCAAAAACTGCAGCCTGCATGGCAAAAGCAGCTGCGATGCCGGCCAGCGGAGTCTCTACCCTGATCGCGCTGACGGATTTTGGAAGCAGTTTCAGCGTTGCCTCTGCAATCGCCTTGTCGGTTGGACAAACGAAGAAGAAGACCGTCGTGGCGGGGCGTAGCGCAAGCCATAGATGACGGCCGTGAGCGAAGTTGCGATAATCCACAAGCTGCACGTTCGCCAGCCCTGCCTCGTGAAACTTCGATTCAAAATCGATTGCAGCGGCTCTAGAATCCGCGCCGAACAGCAAAAGGACCTCGTCCGATTGCAATGGGGATATGCCGTGGTGTTCCTGTTCCAAGGCATACCTAAGGTCCGTCGCATCGAACAGGTCGCACCAGCGCTGAGGAAGTGCGTCGCCTTCTCCATACGCACGCGCGATGATGGTGTTCAGGCCCACAAGGGAGTTTGTTGCCAGATACCCGTCTTTCCCAGACGGTGAAGGAAATTCGAAACCGTGTCCGCGGTTGAAGGACCGGACTACATCCGTCAATGGGCTGTCTGCCATACAGCAAAGACTTGTAAGTGTGACAGGTTCGGCAGCTATCGAGTTCCGCGCGAAACCAAGCACATCAGTATTCCTGCCCCGCGCACTCACAATAAAGAGTCGCATTCCGGCGAAAACCGCCGGATTCCGAGAGGCGAGCAATGGAGAGTCGAAGGCAGCAAAAGTGCCGCGACACTGCTGCTCGAGCGCGGAGATGAGGCAAGCGGTGCTCAGCGAGCCGCCCGAGCCAATCGCTAAGACAGGGGAACGGCCACCATTTCTCACCTTCGTTGACAGCTCAGCAATGTCTACTCCGTGCGCCCATTGGTACGTTGTCTCGAGCTGCTGCAATTCGAATTTGTAAGGTCTGCCCAAAGTTCCTCGTCAAATCACTTAAGTCATTCATTCTAAGCATACAATCCAAGACCGCGAGTGTGAGATTCAGGAGGGCAAAGCTGGGTGCGATAACTGAATCGGACGTATCGATTATAGGCGAATACAAGGCGAATATCCGGAGAAATTTGGAATCATTGAGAACTCACCGGGGCGCGCGGAGGACGATGCCCAATTTGCGGAGATCGGCATGGGATATTCGAATCGGGCCTGTATCGGAGGCCAGTAGACGTTCCGCCGATTGAACAAGTTGCGCAGCCTTGGCGGCGAGAAATCCGGCCGAAATTAGCTTTTGGATCGTTTGCTCGCTTTTTCCGGCAGGAACAGGACTGCACAAAGATCCTCCTCTCCAGGGTAACTGCATAGGAAATAGAAGAGGGGCGCAATCCACTGAAGATGAAGCACGACATCAACAGCATCGGTCACCCGATCATTGGTTCGGGATTGTCATCTAACCACTGATCAATTGCCAATACATGCAGGGCGTAGGTTGCCTGTTTCGGCTGCCTAGGCGCGGAGGCCGAGATTCTGCGGGGATCGCCGCCTATCATCAGTTCATTACTCGGGCTGCAGCTTTACGCCTGGCGCCTGCACGTTGGGCGCATGAGAGCGTCGGGTTGGCGAGAATGATCAAGATGCGCATTGAGAACCGCGCATATTCTGACAAGAGGGATCTTCGACACAGCCGCAAGTCACGCGCGGAAGTCAGTCAATGTCGGCCATGAGCCACCGAATACTTCTCTGTAGGTCAGCAAGAGCAAGTATTGCGTCATCTCACCGGATGTTTCGTCATCTGCCGTCTCTCATCCGCGGTGAAGCTCAAAAGCTCAACTTCAAACAGGGTATTAAGGATGAGGATTTCAAACGGCGGACGTAGAAAGGTCGCGAGCAGCGAAGCTTTGCGGAGATCAATGAGGCAGCTCGAGCCACTGATGATGATCCGCATGTTTAATCTGCGGTCCTTTCAGGCCTGCCTCGACCTTTGGCAAAGGGACTCCCAGCAGCCCGGCCGCCTTGCTCAGCGACACAAATTCTTCCCCGAGGGCGCGATAGCACAGCCGTTCGAACCGCTGCGAGCGTTCGCGCTGGCCGCGGATATTCTCCGGTTCAAGCTCCTTTGGTTCCCGGGTCCGCCAGCCTCGTGCGATGGTCTGGAAAGCATAGGTCAGAATGGACGCGTTGATCACGCCGATTTGTTTGAGGCGCATGAGCAGCGCTGCCCCGCTGACGCGGTAGAGCCGTTTCAGGGCGATGAGCTCCTTGTATCCCAGGGCGTTGCGCTGCTTGCCTACCTCGCGCAGGAGGTCTTCGCGTGGCATCAGGAACGCTCCGGCGAAGAGATTGGCGGCTCTCTCTTCCTCTTTATCGGGAAGGCTGGTCGGATCGAAGACGCGATGGGCGAGTTCGTGCGCCAGAGTCAGCCGGCGGCGCTCGAGGGGAAACTGCCGATTATCGACGATGACCGGCAATCCAGGCGACCCTTTCTCCCGCGCCACAACGCAAGTGAAGCCCGAGACTCTTTCGGGCAGGTCTACGATGAGGACTTTAAAACCTTTCTCTTCGAGCAGCTCGGTCATGTTCGGGATGGGATCGGTTCCGAGCATCCATTTCGAGCGGACTTCGCGGGCCAGTTGTTCCGCATCTTCGATCCTTTCCAGTTTTCTCGGAATGGCGAGGGGCGGCTTACACTCCGCGCTGTCCAAGTCAAGAATGTGCTCGATCTGGAGGTAGCGTTCGATCCATTCGAGGACTTCGGTTTCAACGGTGGTTCGGTCTTCGGCGGTGGTACTGTCCTTGGTGCGGAACTCGACGCCGGAGAGCACGAGTCCCTGAGTGTCCGTGAGATAGGTGAGCACTTCCGGCGTGCCGCTACCGCCCTTTGGTCTCTGGTAGCGAATGACAACGACATCGCCCCTTCTGAATCTTGCTCTGTTCGAGGGCCCTCAGCATCAGTTCTTCAGAATTGAAGACCCTGGCTGGCCCCGAAAATCGGAGGCCCTCCTTCCCCGTGATCTTGGCGATGGCACCTTTCAGGAGCCAGATTGACCTCAAGATGGGTCCGCTTCAAGGGAAACGGAGCGGACAGCTCTTCGAGTCGTGCTTCGAAGTCGAGCCCGGCGACACGCATCCGCAAATTAGCCATAGCTGCGTGTACATTCGTCGAAGTCCTATTCGGGCCTTGCGAGTCGCTAGTCGTCGGATACTCATCCGCTCCATTGAATTGTGATCAGGCGAGTGCAGAAACGTCCCGTTCCAATCGGTCGAGCCGTTCGAGTGCCGATTGCACAGCGGGTTCACCTTCTTCTTTGACTTTGCGCGCACGATCAAGCGCCTGTTCAGCAATGCGGCTGATTTCGTGCAGCAGTTTGCGGATCTCGACCTCCAAGCGATCGCGGCTCTCCTGAATGCGATTGAGAACGTCGTTTTGAACTCGCGAACTATTCGTGTCCAAGAGGTGCTGCAGAAAACTTCGAGCTTCGTTCGTGATAACTTTGCGGGCACCCACAAGCGGCAGGAGGACGTCAGCGAGCCAGCGCAAAGGTGACGGAGGATCTGCCGTGGTTAAGAATTTCTCGAAGCTGAAATGGGAGCGCACGCGGAGCCCCTTCTCCGGCTCCAGCGCGTGGGGCATTCGCGTCAGTTCGCTGAGTCCCGCATCGGCCAATTTTTTCAAAAAGCTATTGCCCATCTCAACAAATCGCAGGGCTACGGCGCGATATTGACGCTCGCCCTCTTCCTGCTCGGGTTTGAGCCAAGGCATGACCTTGCGTTCCGAAATCTGCTGGCTGAGGTGCATGACCCGGTGGCGATAACGCGGACCAAAACCACGGGGCATCGACTCAAGAGCATCATTAAACTCTCTCTCAGATTCCTTCCAGGCAAGTTCAAAGAACTCCTTACGCCTGTCAACAAAGTAGTCCGAAATCCGTTGTTGTTCCGCCATGAACAGGAAGTTCAGCTCACGCATCGAGCGCTCTGCCTCGCCAATGGTTTCCCTCATCAACTCGATACGGCGCTCGGATTCCTCGATTGGCCGCTGAAGCGCGTCGCGGTCTTCGTGGATCACAGCCAGCAATTGCTCGCTCAAGCGTTGGAGGCCTCGCTCGCAAGCAGCGCGAACGAGATTTCTGCCGGAGTCTTCAACGAGGTGATACAAGCTCGCAAGCAACTTTTCCCAATCCCGCACTGGACCGCGGTTCTCCATCCGCTCGACCGCACTCACCTCGAACACCTCACCCATAGGGCGATGCAACCGCTTTTCCAGAATCTCGCGTGTGAATTTGGCGGCGGCGGCGCGCTCGGGATCACTGGTGCGATCGGCTTTGTTGATGACCAAGATCAGATCCTGAACTTGCTTGCCAACAGCCTCCACCAGTGCGAGTTCCTCCCCGGCGATTGGCGGATCTGCTCCAATCACAACCAGGGCAGCATCTATGTGAGGAATGAATGCCTGTGTGGTCGCGGTATTTCCAGTCCACACCGAACCCAAACCGGGCGTGTCTACAAAACACATCCCCGAGGACAATAAAGGGGTGGGCACAAAGACCTCTGCGCCGTCCACACCTTTTTTGTTCTCAGGGTTCAATTCTTCGGTCACATATTCCTTCAGATCGAGCATCGGAATGTCGCACCAAGACCCATCCCGCATGCGAATGCGCGCGTGAAGCGTCTCGCCAAATCGAATCACAGTAGGCACGGCTGTGACCGGAACAAACCCGGTAGGGACAACCTCGTGGCCGACCAATGCATTCAGCAGGGTCGATTTACCGCGCTTGAACTGTCCAACACAGGCAACGTAGAAGCGCCCCTCAGAGACTCGCGCGGCAAGTTCACGCGCCTCCTCGGCGACAGGCTCCGCTCCAAGTTCTTGAGCCAGATCGGCAAGATGTAACAGACGAGAGGCGCCGTCCATCAATATGGAGGTCCGAGCCCAAGGACTGCCGTAATTCTGCACTGGAGAGCTGATACCGTCGGTCTCTTTCATGACTCTTGTGCCCCGAACACCTTTCTGATCAATGTTTCGGCTGATTTCGACACAGCTTCGCCTTTCCGAATCGCCGTCGCACAAGATTGTCTTGGGAGGGTGAAACTAGACGATGGACACCTACCAAGAAAATCTCTCTTCTTCGTAGGAGTCATCTGCCCAGTGGGCGGTTAAGGTGAACTCCAACACCCACCATTATTCTCGCATATCTTCTCTTCCTGTAATTGTCTCAGCGGTCACACGTCATCCGAAATCTTCGAAGTTGGGTTCCTGCCCTCCCTTCTCTTCATCGTGGTTCCCCCCAAACGTGAAATCTCTGAATCTGGTATCCTTTATGCGTGCATCTGAGCTTCTAGTAGGTGCAAGAGGCGAAGGGGTTCGCCTGAACTGCTGTTTCATCCCCTCCTTTCATGCGGGGGTGAGCAGATGATGACCCCTGACGGACGTGCGTCGGGGAGTCGCCTGCTCATCGATCCGACCCCCACAGATCCGGAATCTATAGCGAAAGGCGCGCCACCCGAGTCGCGCCCCGAAATGGAGGTTCTGTGAAAATCGTCATCATTTCCGACATTCACGCAAACCTTGCCGCCCTCAAGGCATTACCGGAACACCAATACGATCAACTTTGGTGCATTGGCGATCTTGTGGACTACGGGCCTAATCCGCACGAAGTAGTCGACTGGGTACGTGCCAACGCCACGGTCGTCGTGCGCGGCAACCACGATTACGCGGCCGGATCCAATGCAGATCCCCAGTGTTCTGCACCCTATAAGAGGCTCGCGGCGGAGACACTACGGCTCACCCTGCAGCTATGCACGACGGAAGATCTCAATTATCTAAAAGATCTCCCCCTCTACCGCGAGATTTCCGTTCCTTCGAGGCGGTTCTATCTCGTTCACGCCACCCCCACAGATCCACTTTTTGGTTACTGCCCGGAGAACTCTCCGAGTTGGCGGGAGCAGGTCGAGTGCATTGACGCGGAAGTACTGGTGGTCGGGCACACCCATACACCCTTTATCCGCCGACAAGGTAAAACGACCATTCTCAACCCTGGCAGCGTAGGCCAGCCCAAGACGGGCAGGCCGAAAGCGTGTTACGCGATTTGGCAGGATGAGGAAATGTTTCTGAAGGAATACGAATACCCAATTGAGGAAACGATTCGCGGAATCCGGGCCATGCCGATTGCCCCGGATGATCAGGACGCTTTGATCACTGTGCTGCGCACTGGTGAAGTTCCGGCCCGTGCTGGTTCCAATCATTGATCCAATTAAAGACGTCGCACATTCAAGAAGCGGGGGCGCCTGTACGATGCCTGATGTTCTTCAAGCACAAAGACAGAAGCTGTTAGATGACTTGTTCCGAAACTACTCGGGCCCGACATTTGCTATCCGGCTCTGGAACGGTTGGCACTGGCTGTCCCTTGCCGGTGAAAGACCAGCGTTCACCGTCGTTGTCGAAACACCTGGCGCACTGCGAGCACTAATTGCCAATCCAAATGAGGTGACGCTTGGCGAAGCGTTCATTCATCGGGAAATCGATGTCGAAGGAAATATTTTCTCTGTTTTTTCCGTCGCAGAATATCTCGTCAGCCGTCCCCGTAATCTCCTGTACTGGACCAACGATCTCTTCCTTCGGACCCTCGCCGGGACAGAACGGTGGTTTCATCTCGGGGCACCGCACTCTAAATCGAGGGATCGTGCTTCAATCACCTACCACTACGATCAACCTATCGAATTCTTTCGCCCATGGTTGGGGAGCACGCTCGCATACTCCTGCGCCTATTTCCGAACTGCAGGCGATTCTCTGGATTTGGCTCAGACACAAAAGCTCGAATTGATCTGCCGGAAATTGCGGCTGCAGCCACTCGAACGCTTTCTCGATGTCGGTTGCGGTTGGGGAAGCCTAATCCTCCACGCTGCGGATAAACATAGGGTCCACGCTCATGGGATCACTCTGAGCACAATTCAAGCCGAAACAACTCAATACCGGATCGAAGAGTGCAACCTGCAACCAAGATGCGTGGTAGAACTTCGCGACTACCGGGATTGTGATCAACTCTTCGGCACATTCGACAAGATTGCCAGTGTTGGAATGTTTGAGCATGTAGGTCCCGACAACCTGTCCAGGTACTTTCGGACTGTTTGTAATCTGCTAAGTCCCGGTGGGACATTTCTGAACCACGGCATTGCGCGATCTGCCTTGTCTCCGGTCCGCAAAGACTCTTTCATCGATCGCTACGTCTTTCCGGACGGAAGGCTGGTTACCCTATCTCAAGCGGTGAGCGCGGCCGAGACAGCAGGACTTGAGGTGCGCGATGTTGAAAATCTTCGCGAACACTACGAGCTGACGCTCCGCCAATGGGTTGAAGGTCTCCGTGAGAACGAAGAAGAACTGCGAAGGTACGTTTCGGAAACAACCTACAGGATCTGGCTGTTGTATATGGCGGGATCGGCTGCGGCTTTTCATCGGGGAGACATCGCAGTCTATCAGGTCCTTTGCAGTCGTCCGGAACAGGGGGCATGCCGGCTTCCTCTGGTCCGTGAAGACTGGTACGCGACCAGCATGAAGGAGCATGAGATTGAGGTATGACAGGCCCGGCACACCAGCAGGCTTCGGACGACTCCATCGAGCAGATGGTTTCCGGTCTGGATTCTCTCGTTGATGGGGATCGCGCGGCTGAACAATTGATCTCGCTTGGACAGAGAGTCGTCCCTGCCGTCGAACGATTTCTTGTGGAGTCCCGTCCACGATCCATTTCTGTGTCCCGCTGCCGCGCAGTTCGAATCCTGGGAGCACTTGGAGCCTATTCCAGCCTCACTTGCTATCTGCGAGAGAACATCCACCCCAGTGACGCAACAGTTCTGTTCGCAGAAGATGCGGTCCGCAGCGCAGCGGCTCGGGAACTGATGCGTCACGAGTCGCCCACGACATTCCGAGTCCTGCTTGATGCTACAAAACAACGCCCTACAGGTGGCCTTATTCAAGCGTTGTCTCAATACCGGTGGCCCGAATGCGTACCTCTGCTCTTTGATCTGCTCGAAGATGACCTCTGTCGCGAGGACGCCAAAGAAGGACTGCGCAGAGTGCCGGAAGCGGCCAAAGCGTACGCAATATTGCTGCTCCGTGGGCGAACTCAACTTCCGGTTCAGGGATATGCAGCCTCGAGCCGCAGGCGCGCTACCCTTCAGTTGCTCGTCGAATTTGGGATCGGTATGAATGAGTGGCCTGATTTGCGTGCATTCCTAAAGGACGAAGATCGCGATTGCGTGATTTCGGCCGCCACTCTCGGATTGAGCTCTGCTTCCCCGTCTGAAAGGCCCTCGATTATCGCAGCGATGCTTGAGTCGTCTGCAGGGATGAATTGGGCACAGGAGACGGAAGCTATCGAACTGTTGGACAAGTGGCCTTCCCTTGCTCGTCAGGTGGCAAGAGAGTTCCGCGCTCAACATGAGATGAGGCGAGAGAGACCCAATTGGCTGTCGCCGTTCTGGCGGATTCTCCATCACGTCCTCGGCAGTGAGATGCAGGGCCAACATCCTGGCGGCGGTTGAAGAAGCAGTCTGGGCTGTTTGAAATAAATTACGTGGAGATTGCAATGGACCTCAAGCAATACGAGCAAGCGAAATTCTCAATGGCGGAACTTATCCGTTCTGCTCAAGCAATCGACACGAAGGACCAGGACCTGCTTTCCGCTTCGCGGGATCTCCTGATGCGCCTAGCCGACGACCGTTTTAATCTGATGCTGGTTGGGCGTTTCAGCCGCGGCAAATCTACGCTTATCAATGCGATTCTGGGTGCCGCCCATCTGCCGACCGGAATTCTTCCTCTCACATCGGTGATCACGACTGTTCGGTACGGCAGCCGGACACAAGTCGTCTTAAACTTTATCGATAGACACCCTCGTCTAGAGATACCACTCGCACGCCTCGCAGAATATGTCACTCAGCAATCGAATCCTGGCAACGTAAAGAATGTTGCCTACGCAGAGATTGAGTTGCCTGTAGAACTCCTTCGCCGCGGAGTATTTTTCGTCGACAGCCCCGGGCTTGGATCGGCAATTGCCGAAAACACGCAGACCACGGAGAGGTTCTTTCCGGAGGCCGATGCCTTCGTCCTCATCACGAGCTACGATAGTCCGCTTTCCGACGAAGAGAATCGCGCTTTGTACAGAATCCGCGGGACCGACAAAACACTCTTTGTGATCGTGAATAAGCAGGACACGGTTGGCGAGAACGAGCGTCAGCAGGTCCTGGACTATGTGAAGTCTCAGTTGGAGCGCTTCTCTTTTCACAGGACACCACAGGTGTTTTCGGTTTCTGCCCAGGAGGCCCTTCAGGCAAAGCAGGCGCAGGAGCCGGATCGCGTCGCCGCAAGCGGGATCCTCGAGTTCGAGGAAGAGCTGCTTCGATTCCTCATCGAGGAACGAGCGGAAGCATTTCTCTCAAACATGTACGACCGCATCAAGGACTTTCTGCTTGATCGGCGGAACCTGGAGAGGCAAATCGAAAGACGTCCAGCGTATGAATCGCTCTTGGACCGTCTCCGAGAACTTCGGGAGCCAGAGGCAGAGCATTCGTCAGCTGAAGGGCGTCACTATGCAACGGAGGACGTCTCCGCCCAGATCTCTTTGGACTTGGAGAAGCGGAGCGGATGCCGGATCTGCGGACAGGTTTTGGATGCCGTCTTTCACTTCCTGAGCAAGCATCAATACGACTTGGTCATCAATCGGGAGGCGCAACGGGAGCACGCGGCCAGGGGCGGATTTTGTTCCCTGCACACGTGGCAGTACGAGAACATTTCCTCTCCTTACGGAGTCTGCAACGCGTATCCGGAGCTTGCCCACCGGATGGCTGCGGAACTGCAGAATGCGGCTGCGCGAGGCGACGGACCTGCATGGACTGCGGAAAGCATCACTCACCTTGGTGGCTCGCCGGATACTTGCCAGGTCTGTCAGGTTCGCGTTGAGGCAGAGCGCAAAGCGGTTGACGACGCAGTTGCCGGGTTACGACGGCTCGAAGCTTCGATCAACGGAAGGCTGCCCGGCCTTTGTCTGCTTCACCTTGCCATGATCGTCGGGAATCTGGGCAAAGGCCGGGCCGCCGAGGCCTTGTTGAATGCACATGCGCAATTCTTCGAGCGAATGGCTGAAGACGCCCAACGATACGCCCTCCGCCACGACGCTTTGCGTCGCCATTTGACGAGCGAAGAAGAGCGGCGAGCATCGCAGTTGATGCTTCTGATGCTGGCTAGCCACCGCAGTCTTTGCGCACCGTGGAACGTTCAGACGTTGTTCTAACAGGCTGTGCTGTCGGCACAAAGAGGCCAGTCGAGATTCTCGGTGAGTGCGTTGGCCTTCCTTCTGAAGTCATCAACGCAGATCCTTGGTAGTAATTATTCCTCTTGCTTACCGAGGGGAGATACACTATTATTGCTCGGTAACCGAGAGGAGCGCGAATGAGCAAACCTTCTGACCTCGTCCAGGGCACCCTGGATCTGTTGGTTCTCAAGATCCTCGCTCTTGAGCCGTTGCACGGATGGGCTCTCAGCCAAAGACTGAAGCAGGTTTCGGGCGACGTGCTGCAGGTGAGCGACGGGTCTCTTTATCCGGCTCTGCACAAGCTCGAGCAGCAGGGCTGGATTCATGCCGAATGGAAGCCAACCGAAAACAATCGGAGGGCGAAGTTCTACTCTCTCACGCGACTCGGACGCCGATACCTCGAGAAAGAGGCGGCTAACTGGGAGCGTATCTCGGCAGCCATTTCCGGTGTGTTGCGGCTTACGGAGGTCTGAGCGATGCGATTTGAACACTGGATCTACACAATTCCGCTGTGGTTGCGCGCGCTGTTTCATCGCAACCGCCTTAACGCGGAACTCGATGAAGAGATCCGAGATCACCTGGACCGGCAGATTGAATTCAATCGAGCACGCGGGATGAGTCCGGAAGAGGCCCGACTTGTTGCCTTGCGTCAATTGGGCAACGCGGCGCTACTTCGCGATCAAACAAGAGCAACCTGGAACTGGAACGGACTCGAGCGCCTCATGCAGGATCTTCGCATCGGGATTCGAACCTTGAGCCGCACGCCGGGATTTTCGATCATCGCGATTGTGGTCATGGCTTTGTGCATAGGCGCTGCCACGTCGCTTTTCACCGTTGTGCGATCCGTCCTGCTGCGGCCGCTGCCTTTTCGCGACCCCGCGCGGCTGGTGATGGTGTACGAACACTTTCGAGGAGGGGAACTAAGCTACCACCCGGTTGCACCAGCCGACTTCTACGACTGGCGCTCGAAGACCCACGGCTTTGAAGACATGGCAATCATGCGTCCCGCCGGGTACAACCTCACAGGTGTGCGCAACGAATTACCGGAGTCGGTCCAGGCAGAGGCAGGTTCTTCGAACCTGTTTTCGCTGCTGGGAGTGCAGCCGGCACTGGGCCGGGACTTTACGGAGGCAGACGATAAGCGCGGCAGCACCGTTGTGATGTTGACCTGGAGCGTGTTTGAGAGGCGGTTTGCAGGCGACGCGAAGATTGTGGGTAGCCAGATTCACCTTGACGACAAGCCCTACACTGTGGTCGGCGTGCTGCCCTCCTGGTTCGCTTATCCAGATGCCAGCATTCAACTGTGGGTTCCCTACAAAGCCGATGCCAGTACTGAGATGCTCCAGCATCACGACTGGCATGGGAGCCAGGTGGTGGCAAGGCTCCGCTCTGACGTAAGCCTGCCCCGTGCAATCGTGCAGGTTGGCGCCATACAGTACCAAAATCATTTGCAGTACCCGCACGATCCGGTGGCTGAAGATGTTGTTTCGCGCTCGCTGAACGACGACCTCGCCGGAGAGGTGAAGAAGCCTCTGACGTTGATGCTTTCCGCGGTTGGCTGCATGCTGCTGATCGGCTGCCTCAATATCGCCAATCTGCTGGTGGCGCGGGGCGCGGCACGGCAGAAGGAGGTGGCGATACGAAGCGCCCTCGGAGCGCAGCGGGCCACCTTGATTCGCGAGCAGATGGCTGAAAGTATTCTGATTTGCGCAGCCGGGGGTGGGGGCGGGATTCTGCTGTCATTGGGCGCTACTGAGTGGCTGGCAAAAACGTGGAAGGATCTGCCCACCGCGCAGAGCATTCACATGGATGGGGCGGTGATTGCGTTTGCCTGCGCACTCATGTTCGCTGCGGCGCTGATTGCAGGCTTACTGCCCGCGCTTTCCACAACAGGCAAGTCAATGCTGAAGGCTCTGCAAACTTCGGTCCGGACCGGCTCGAGCAGCGTTTCGCGCACTGCGCTCAGAAAGTCGCTACTCACAGTAGAGATTGGAATCACCGTGGTGCTGCTGGTGGCGGCCGGCCTGCTGCTCAAGAGTTTTATGCAATTGCGTGCAACTAGCGTCGGATGCGTAGTAGACAACATGCTCACTTTACAATACGGCCTGCCCGGCAAAACGTACGACACGCCGGAGAAGCAAAACGCATTCAATGAAATGCTGCTGGCGCGAGTGAGAGCTATGCCCGGAGTCCGCGGCGCTGCATTGGGAACCACGGTTCCGGGAGCAGGCTACTGGGGCAGCGACGAATTCACGGTGAAGGAGCATCCTCCGCTCATGGCAGGCGAACACTTGCCCGACGCGCTGACGCGCTGGGCCGATCCAGGCTATTTCGGCGCGCTCGGAATTCCGCTTGTGAGCGGACGGTTCTTTACCAGCGACGAACGTCTTGCGCGCTCGTACAAGGTGATTGTGAGCCATCAACTCGTTCAGCAATATTTCGCCGGCGAAGATCCTATTGGTAAACATTTGCATATTCCAGGCCGCGCCCACTATGGAGCACCTAACCTCGCGGATTTCGAGATTGTGGGCGTCGTCGGCGACATCCTGTACCAGGTTGGCAAAGAGCCGAAAGCAACAATATATTTCCCCATCCTTGAGGGCCGCGGCGGGGCGATGCTCGCGGTTCACACGGCGACGGATCCATTGCAATTCTCGGTGCCGCTGCAAAAACAGATCGCGTCGCTCGATCCTGAGCTTCCGGTCTCAGATGTGCTGACCATGAAGCAGATCATTGGCGCGTCCCTGGTGAATGCCAGCCTAAGCGCAACCCTTGTGCTGGCTTTTGCTATTTTGTCGCTGATTCTTGCTTCGGTGGGATTGTACGGCGTGCTATCGTACCTTACCACTCAGCGGACCTCGGAACTGGGAATCCGCATGGCGCTCGGCGCGCAACGAGATCAACTGCTGCAACTGATGCTGATGGATGGCCTCCGGCCAGCACTGTTCGGCCTCGGGCTTGGTTTGATGATGAGCTTCGCGGCAACACGCATCTTTCAGTCGATGCTTTTCGGCACGAAGCCTCTCGACCCCATGGTTCTCACCGGCGTAATTGCCACTCTGCTGGCGGTCGCGGTTCTGGCCTGCTTGGCTCCTGCATGGAGAGCGTCGCGAATCAATCCGACGCAGGCGTTGCGAACCGAATAGGCAGGAAGCTTCCACAGGGTCGAAAATACTCCGTGTTCATGCGGTCTCCGCATTTTCGACCTCGTGGGAAGGGGAAGAATGTCTCGTGAAGTGGCGTTCTTCCCTCCTTTTTGCAGCTTCTTCAAATCCGACGAATAGCTGTCAAATAGCTCATCTCGACGAGTTCGTAATCGCCAATCGACTCATTGAACCGCGATTTGCTGTGTTTGGCCGTTGGCAAACCGGATGGCAGGGTGGCGGGATTTCATTGCCGTTCGATTAAGAATTGTGCTAGGTTGAAGATGGCGAAGGGATCCGCCATAAACCGCCGCCCGACATGGACCGGCTGATGACCCCTGCGATTGGGCAGGGGTTTTTATTTTGCTCCTGCATCGCATTGCGAATGAGGAGACAGATGGACAACTACCTTGAGCTGCCCATCGGCGACAAGGCACCAGAGGTGCTGACCGCAGTCGTCGAGATTCCCGAAGACAGCACCAACAAATATGAATACGACCGCAACATGAATGTCTTCGTGTTGGACCGGGTCCTACATTCTCCCGTGCATTTCCCCGGCGACTATGGTTTCATCCCGCAGACTCTCGCGCAGGACGGCGATCCCCTCGACATCCTGATCCTCGGCGACACGCCGACCTTTACGGGGTGCATCTATGCCGTTCGGCCCGTTGGCCTGTTCGAGATGCTGGACCACGGAGTGTGCGACGAGAAGATCCTGGCCTATGCGATGGGGAACCCAAGATTCGTCGATATTCAGAACTACACGGAAATCCAGCCCCACGTTCTGCTGGAAGTTGCGCATTTCTTCTCCGTCTATAAAGAGCTAGAAAACACGGAAACAAAGGTCCTTGGGTGGAAGGACCGCGAAGCTGCATACGAGGTGATCCGGTCGAGCCATGAGCGGTTTGTCCACAGTACCGTTGCCCAATAAGGCCGTTACCGTGCCCGAGCACGCATATAACGGCAACATCGAACCTCAACTCTTCTTTGCTGCCGTCGAGCGCACGGAAGAGATGGTTCGCCTCCAGGCCCACGCTGAAAAGCGGAAGTCGCTTCTGATTTTTGGCTCAGAGGTTGTTGGGAAAACGCGTCTCTTACGCGCCTTTCTGAAAACCCAACCACTTGCTCTTTTTGTGCCCAGGGTGGACTCGCCGCGAGAAATACTTCTGACTTTAATTGCAGAACTGCGCCGCGTTGGAAAACGAGGCGTAGACCTTCCGCCAAATCCGCAGTCAATAAGCAGTTCCGGACTCAAGGGAATCGTGCAGCGCGCGCTCGATGTGCATCCTTTCTCCTTGGCGATCGATCAGATTAGCGGGCCGTCCCGCGTCGCCACGGGCCTCATAAAGGATCTGAACTATTTCGACCGCACCCCCGTCATCTTTGTAGCTCGCACGCCGCATATGGAGGACATCGGCGCATTACGGCCCATGTGCGCCAGGAGTTCGGAGCGATTGGAAGTGAAGGAATTCGCTCCCCAAATCGCGATGGAATTTGTCCGGTGGGAAGCGCGGAAAACCGATCTTTGGGCCTCCAATCTCGAGGAAGTTCTGAAATTGTTCGCAGAAAGCAGCAAGGGGAACCCGGGTGCCATTGTTCAGATGGTGAAGATGGCACAGTTTCCCAGATACCGCGCAGGTGACCAGATTAAAGGTCATGTCTTGTATCTCGATTACCGAATGGGACGGCGGGATTAAGGAAGATCTCGTATCCAAGTGGTCTCACCCTTAAAGCCTTGAAAATAGTCGATTGCCTCACGGGGCCGCAGTTCCTAGATGAGCAACTCACACGTCGGCATAAATTAGTCTTTACAAAGACTCACTCGGACGAGACTAGAAGCCCCAGGTCCAAGGATTGGAAGAACGCCCATACTGTTATCACTGGAGCGGTTGTGTCGCTCTTTATCGAACAGCTTTACCGCTCATTCGAGTGAACCGAACGTTAGCTGCTCGCGCTCCGGCGAGCGTAAGCGCGAATCCACTGGCGTCCGAGTTGTCTCTACTGAACATCAGCGTTCCTGAGACCTTTCCCTCCGGCATATCGCCCTTTACTTCGTATATATCATCAGAGCGCCGCACCATGGGAACTTCGCCTCGCGGAGTTCGCAGGCTCAGTGTTTGCCCGTCGATGAGCACCGCGTATACCGTGTCGATATCCGCGGAGTAGTAGAGTCCGGCATACGCGGAGAGTGGCAAGGGGGGCGCCGTCGTTGTCTCTGGCGAAGTGATCCCTTCGACTCGTCTGCCGGCGAAGTCTGTTCCGGACGAGTCGTGCAGGACCGCCATCCAAGTCTCGGGACTGCTTTTCAGGGGAAGAAAGCTGATTTTTATCGGACTCACCTGCGAATAAAAATCATGATCCGATGAGGCGAGTAGCGGTAGCTTTTCATCATTGTAGCGGAGTGCATCACCGTCCACTGTAATGCTCATCCTGCGTCCCGGCCCGATCAGCGATGTTCCAGACATAATCTCATAGGTTCCTGAATATTGCTTCAGCAGCGCATGAGCCGGATATGACACGGATTGCGGGCGCGTGGCTTCAGTCGGGAATTCACCTTTTAAATAGATTGCTGCAACCGCAAAGGCCAGCTCGGCCGGATTACATGTATCCGTGTTGGCGAGCAGAATGACCGAGAACCGCTGCTTTGGAAACACCAGAAGATCGGCCTTGAATCCTGGCACTTCTCCTGTATGTTCCGCGTAAGCCAGCCCATGAAAACTCTCCACGTGGAGTCCCGAAGCATAAGTGATCGGAATACCATCGCTCAAAATGCCAGGCTTCTTCATTGCGGCAAAGACCGTCGGCGTCATCGATCCTGGTTCGTAGAATTGCGCACTCCAGATCGCTAAATCGCCTACAGTACTGAGAATCCCGGTACTGCCATATGTTGAATCCGAGGACGACTGTGGCACGATGGGATGCTCTCCGCTATAGCCGTAAGCACGGCCGGCCGTCACTCTCATGGGATCGCTCACCACGGACGTTTGCTTCATTCCCAGTGGATTGAAGACCCTCTGTTGCAGAAACGCAGCGAAGGACATTCCTGAGACGCGCTGGACCACTTTTGCGAGGAGCACATAGTTCCCGTTGCTGTAACGGAAGCGATAGCCAGGTCGGAAATTGAGACCGGTTTGGCGAGTCGTGATATCAAAGGATTCCTGCTCTTGGATGACATCATCTACACGTCGGCCTTTCGCGATTAGAAGGCTCACATTATCCCGGACGCCGCTGGTATGGTTCAGTAACATCTCCAGCGTAATCGGCTCGCCGAAGTCATGCATCTCTGGAATGTAATGCCGCACATCATCTGTAAGAGAGAGCTTGCCCTCGCTGGCGAGCAGTTGGATGCAATAGCCGGCGAATTGCTTGGATATCGAACCGATCGGGTAGACCAGTTTTGCATCGTTACGATGTGATAACTCCAGGTTCGCCATTCCATAGCTGTGAGCATAG
Organism: Acidobacteriaceae bacterium; assembly: GCA_021323655.1. Classification (GTDB taxonomy): domain Bacteria; phylum Acidobacteriota; class Terriglobia; order Terriglobales; family Acidobacteriaceae; genus Pseudacidobacterium. Next base: position 86,707 of record JAJPKO010000043.1, on the reverse strand, counting down.
ACCGGCTTCCCGTCGCGAAAAACAGCGATGTTCATGCCGGGCGTCAACAATGTGTTCCACCGAGCGAACAGCTTATCTACCTCGTCGCTGCGCTGGTCAGCGAGAGAATAAGTCGGAACGACAAACCGTATGCAAGCCACGAAGGCCAAGAAAAGAAGTGCCACACTCTTCACAGGGCAGATCTCCTGACGATTGACGAATTACAGTCCGCTAACAGCGCCGGATCAATATACGGAAGACAAAGAGAATTTGTTCCATCGCATGAAGGTCCCGATCACTCTCAAAGACAATCCGATAGGACAGCACACTTCTTGTCGGGGGAAATCTCAGTTCGTGCATTTCTTGCCGATTCACTCGTCGACTCGCTTCCGGCATTCGACGTGCTTGGATCGTCAACTAAAGATCCACGCCGCCGGCGAGCGGCTCATCCCCGCTTCCATTCGAACACGACTTTCAAACCGAGCATTGATTTCTGGGCGTGGTTAAAAGCACGTTGCGGCCGCTCCTTTGTACTTCCTGCCACAATCGGACGCTTGGTATTGACGCCAAAAATGACCTGCTATTGGGGTTTTGGAATTTCTTGCTCGGATAAACGGTTTCGGCCTGGATTACTGCTCTGCGCTCGGCCTCAAGCCTCGTCCTTCGAGGAATGATTAAAGTCGATGAATGGCCGAAGTGGTTTTTACCCCGGAATTGTCCGCCGTCTAACGGCGAGAAACAATGGAATCGCAGCCAGTTGGGTTGCCACACAGAAGATGACCGTTCCTGACACCGAGCGGTCATAAAGAACCCCCATAATGGCGCTGCCGATAAACCAGAAGATCCCGTATCCCGCGGTAAAGAGTCCGTATGCGGAAGCGCGCCGATCCGAAGAGACCATTGGCGCAACGACCGCGGGAATGATCGACTCGTGCACACCCATGCCAAGCCCCCACACTGCTGCGCCAATCAAGGCAGGCCAAAAGCCTCCCAGGAAGACCAGGGGAGCGAAAGCTGAAGCGATGAGTGTCAGAGGGATAAGAATAACAACTCCAAAACGATCGAACCACCTGCCGAACACGAGTGATCCAGTTCCGCTCACGCCCATCGCAATTGCATATGCAACCGGCACGATGTCTTTCGGCACAGTCGATGCCCGAGTGAAGTGGTAGGCAATTAGCGGAAAATCGGCGAATCCTGTCGCGACCAACGCTGCGCCAGCCAAGTACGTCCAGAAGGTGCCCGGAAGCCCCTTCGTCTTCACGTTTCCGGCCTGGACCTCTAGGTCGTGCGGCCTCGGGTAGATATGCCGCGCGATCAAAACCATGCTCAAGCAAATGGTCATTGGGATAAGCAAGGCTGCAAAAGCGAGACGATAGCTTCCCCGCCATGCCAGGATCGCAGCCACCAGCAACGGCCCAAAAAGAGCACCAAACTGGTCGAGGGCCTCATGTACGCCGAAGGCCCAGCCAAAGCCGATCTCGCTGCCGGCGTGCGAAAGCATCGCATCACGAGGCGGATTACGAGTTGCTCTCCCAAACCGTTCCAGGATGATCAGTACCGCAGCGGTCGGCCAGTTGTGCGCCAGGGCCAGAGCCGGTACTGCGAGCAACTGCACAAAATAGCCGAAGATTGCGATGGGCCAGAAGTTTCCGGTCCGGTCTGCCCACCGTCCCGATACTAGGCGGAAACCGTATCCAACCAGTTCGCCGAAACCTGCGACAATGCTGACCACCGTCGCGCTCGCTGCCAAACTAGCGAGAAACGGGCCATATACGCTGCGAGCGCCCTCATAGGTGAAATCGGCAAAGAAGCTCAGCACACCAATGAGCAGAACGAATCTGAGAGCCGCATTGTGGTTCGGGTTCGGCGGCCGGTTGTTATGTCGGTCGATGTTTTTGTCGACAAGGTCCATTCCCGGTATCCATCGTGACCGCAGTTTGAATTCTTATTTCATTACTCCTTGTCGGATCATCACTGCGCGGTGGGCTGAAGGCTCTCAGGTTCAGCCTGAAAAATGCGCCGGAACAGATCTTCCCCATAGCTGGTTCTCTCAGGCACCCCTTCCAAAAGGCGGAAAGTACGCGTGCCGTCCTCGAGGCGCTCGGCACGAAGAAAGAGTGCAGACTCCATGTGCTGCCGATGAAACCCATCCGCCAGATCGAACATGTGCGTGACATAGAGAATCTTTACCTGTTTTTCAAGGAGAGCGCGAACGATCTGTCTGGCGATTTCCGACCCCTCCCGCTCATTGGTTGAAGCAAACGACTCATTTAGAAGAAGCACGCAACGAGGTGTAATTCGCTCTACAATGGCATTCATTCTGCTGAGTTCTTCGTCCAGTTTGCCACTTTTCATGCTGGCATCTTCTTCTCGCTTGAAATGGGTAAAGATGCCCTGGCAGACATTCGCATGGAATTCGCGCGCCGGTACGAACATGCCGCACTGCATCATCAGCTGAGCCACGCCAAAGCTCCGTAAGAGTGTCGACTTGCCGCCGCGGTTGGCGCCCGTAATCACAACCAAGGCTTTTTTCTCCCCGCAGACGTCGTTGCCGACCACCCGCTCGGCTGTGTTCAGGGTCAAGCAAACGTCGTAGATTCCCTGGCACCGAAGTACTTCGTCTTTCTCTGGCAGTGGATTTGGAATGCAGAAGGGCTCCTGTTTCGCGGCGAGTTTGTCCCGCAGATTTAGGCATCCTATATAGAATCCCAATTCCAATCGCAGCGCCTTAAAGAAACTAAGAATGTGATCGCTCGATTGCGCCAACGCAATAGCGACATTGGCGATCCCCTCCGTTCTGAGCGCTTCCAATGCACGGAAGCCCGCCTCGTCGCGTGGGTCAACGTCGAATGACAGCCCCGAGTCATCTTTGCGCGTGATCTGGCCGACCCATTCCCGGACCTGTTCGAACCAACCCAGTGCCTCTACCTCAAGGCTGTGGAGAGTGTAATTGGAGCCTCGAAAATCGCGCCCCAGATCGGCGCTCATTTGAACGCCGCCGCGGAACTCCAGTCTTACCAGGTGGTCCTTCACAGCTTGCAGGTAGCTATCGGACAGTTCCTGAGTGGCCATGCCAAAGAACCACCGGAAGCCTTCTGAGCGGAATTTGGAACTGTGTTCATCAGCCAGTTTTCTTAGGCGCTCAAGCAACCCAATAAGAAGTCCCAAAGCTTCGACCGATCGGTGCAGCAGCGAGTCCGGAGAAGAAAGCGCGAACCAACCCCAGATCCGGCTCTCGCGTTCAATGGCATCAACTGCGAGAGCGTAGAGATCTCGCGCAATGTCGGGGAATGCCAGGCAGTCCGCAAGCACCTCCTGCCGATAAAGGATGGATTCTCGATTCTTGAGGCTTGCGAGCACGGCACCTTTCGCAACTTGCAGTAGAAAATCATCGCCGCCAGCCACGGCCCGAAACAGGGTGTTCAACTCAAGATCCTGAATCGTTTCTTGCGCATTTTCCGGGATACCCTCGTCGAGGACAAAGTCGTGGTCCCGAAACATGAGGAAGACTTTCATGACTCGTTCACCTCGCTTTCCCTCGCACCTACCCGCGTCTTCACTGCCTCGTAGGTCAGGTGATATTTCTCGGCGATCGCTGCTGCGTAAGCAAGGCCATCAGCCGGTCTCCGGATCACTTTGAATGTCCGCTGCTGCGGATCCGTGGGATTCACCGTGCTGACCATGCTTACAGTCGTTTCGTTGAATGAAGCCAATTCATCGAGAAACGTAACAGTCACGCAAAGCATATCGAGAGCGGCGATCCGCTTCATCACCTCGCGGCTGAGAAAGAGAGCGTCGTTCATCGTCGTCGACAAAAAGCTCTCGTTCGTTATGAGGATGCTGTTCGCTGTCGCATTCTCAAGAATCTCGTTGATGCGGATCAGCTCGTCTTCAAGCTTCCCGCGTAGATTTTGAATGTCCTCTTCCTTCTCGAAGTGCGTAAAGAGTCGATCAAATAGGAATAATTTTGTTGAGATGCCCGCCACCGGACAGCCCAGAGCCGCCAGATAATGTAGCTGTCCAAAGGTGCGCGCAAACGTGGTCTTCCCGCCTTGATTGGGCCCAGAGACGACTAAAGTGCGCTCGGGTTCGTTCAAGCAAAAGCTGTTTTTAACCACATCTTTCCGGGCATGAATCAGCTGATTCGCAAGCGCAACATCGTAGGTGTCGAGCGCCTGCACTTCCTTCGAATGGCTGCTCACGCCTGGGAAACAGAACGGAAGCGCTGCCTTCTTCAACTGTTCCAGTTGTTCGAGATAGGCGATGTAGAACTGTACTTCGCGATCGAATCTGGCAATCAGCTGATGACAGTAGTTGCGGTATCGGTCGCAATACGCGTCTAGGCGGGCAAATGCTTCCGAATGCAATGCGGAGACCAGATCGAGGATTCGTGCCTCAATGTGATTCATCTCAATCGATAGGGGAACCTTGAAGCGATGGCTTCGCGGATCCGTCTGCCGGAATTTTTCGAAGGTTCTGAGAACTTCCTCGCTGTAGTCGCCTTCCGTGTCAGTGCGGTTGACCGTGACACGCCCCTGATGGATGTGAAGCGAATATCGGACCTTCGCGAGCTCTGCTCTGACCCGCTCCGTTTCCTTCTTCAGGCTGGTGAACTCTTCTGAGCCGGTGTAGCGGACAAGAAAACCGCGAAGCGCCTGGAATCCTCGCGACGCAGGACCTGTGGAGAGCAGGCCTTCCTTAAGCACCGTGACAGTATTGCAGTATGTTTCAACGGCATCGAGAAAGGCGGCTTGCTTTTGACGTTTGTAGTATCGCTTTTCGGAAATCGCGAGAAGAGTTCGCATCTCCCGCATTCTTTCCGCAAATGAACGAACCAGTTCCAATAGGCGGAAATTCCCTGAAAGATCGCGGAAGACGTCCTGCCGATAGTGAACAGCCTCAACGGTCTTTAGGGGCGTATAGAAGAGTGGCTTCAAATCGTACTGTTCTCGTCCGGCCGTGATCGTGCCGACGATCTGATCGAGATTGAGATCGCTAAAGAATCCAGGAGCTTCCTGGATCTCAGACTGCCCGTCGACATCCTGACACTCGGTCAGGATGCTGTGAAAGGCTGAAGCATCAGGGTTTGTCTCGTTGCCTGGAGTGATTGCTGGAGGGTTGCTTTGTAGCCGGGGCTCCGGGGCTGGGCGATTGGCGGGGTTCGTTGGCACAGTCAACTCCTGCTGTCCTACTCGCAGGAGTCATCTTCCCCTCGTGGGAGGGGCGTATCAGAGTGGACTCCAACACCCGCTCCCAGTCAGTATCGTGACCGGTGTGGTGGACTGTCAATGACGCGCCGAATCACGTCCGGGGCGCACTGCTCCGATCGCGCTGACGCTGGATGCGATATGCCGTGGCGGCGGTGGTCGCCTTGACAAGTAGGTTCTTGCGGTTCAATATGTTGGCAGCACATGTCGGGACGGTGATGGAACTCCACCGATAACCGCCTTCACGGCTGATGATTCCTACCTCATAGGAGTCGCGCCGTGAAGAGAAGAGTCCAAAAGTCCACCCCAAGATTCAAACCTTCCAAATCAGATTTTCTCTTCGAGACACCTCCGCCGACTCGGGGGCGTCTTGGTCCATTGGCGCTTCTAATCGCAGTACGCCGCTGCTGAATGCAAGAAACGAGCGGATTTCTCGAACCTCAGCGGTCAGTCCAACTGCAAAACTCAGGGGAGTTCCGATGGCACGGACAATTCTGTATAACCTCGTTCAGCTTCTCTTCGTACTTGGCTTCGCGCCCTTGTACTCTGGCATGCTCAGCCGGTTCAAAGAAATGGTTCAGAGCAGGCGCGGTCCCAGCATCATTCAGCCCTATCGGGATCTCTGGAAGCTTTTTCATAAAGACGAGGTTGTCTCCTCGGAAACCACGTGGATCTTTTGCGTGACGCCTTACCTGGTTTTCATCGTGCCGCTGTTCGTCGCGAGCCTGATACCGGTCCTCACGGATTATCCCCTAGCTTTTGCGTTTATGGGCGATATGCTCGCCGGCGGCTTCTTTCTCGGACTTGGCGGTTTCTTTGCCGCCCTTGCGGCCGTCGATACCGGAAACCCATACGGTCCTATGGGAGCGAGCAGAACGCGAATGGTGGGGTTCCTCGCCGAGCCGGTGTTCATGATTGTCTTTTTCACCGTCTCGTTCGTAGCCCAATCCACGATTCCGTACATTGTTCAGCAGAAATGGGTCGCGAGCCCAGCCGCATTCTTTTCTCCTGCGCACATTCTGTTGCTGATTGCCTTCCTGATGCTGATCCTTGCCGAAGGTGGAAAGGTCCCCGTCGACAACCCCACGGGGCATTTTGAACTCGCCATGATCGATGAGTCGAAAGGGCTTGAATACTCGGGTCGCGGCGCCGCCTTGATGAAGTGGGGCGGCCAAATGAAATTTCTGGTGCTCACTTGTATCTTCCTCAACGTCCTTCTGGCGCCTTGGGGCCTGGCCGGGGATGTGCAGCCTGTCCACGTGCTGCTCGCGATTCCTTTGATACTGCTCAAGATTCTTTTGTTCACGATCGTCCTCGTCATGATCGAGTCCTCTCTCGCGAAGTTGCGCCTCTTTCGCATTAGCGAGTTTCTTGGAGCCGCATTCATCATCTCTGTGGCAGCGATGATCGCGAGCATCTTTTCAGCTTCGGCTGCTTAGAAAGGAGTCGCCGGTGGTAAGCGCTCACACACAGCTTATTCAGGGACTCAACGCCTTGGCCGCGGGACTTGTCCTATTAGCAGCCTTTGCGATGGTGACGACCCGTCAGGTACAGGGTGTTTTAAGATTTCTCGTTGTTCAATCGCTCTTCGTGGCAGCGTCTGCCTTCTTAATCGGGTTCAATCGCGGTTCAATCGACCTCTTGGCTCTTGGCTGCATCATGATCGCATCAAAAGTAATCACGATCCCGTGGGTTCTCAGACGGATGCTGCCGGCGGATCTCTATGAGCGCCGCGAGATCGACCAACTCATCAACATTCCCACGTCACTATTGATTGCACTATCGCTTGCAATTGCTGCAGAGTTCCTGGTCGGCCCTCTTGTGACGGCCGCAAAGGACCCGGTTGTACAGGCGAATTTGCCCATTGGCATGGCGGGACTATTGATCGGTGCATATTCGCTGGTCGCACGCCGCGAAGCTATTCCCCAACTCATTGGCATTCTCGCAATGGAGAACGGCGCCTTTTTCGCCGGCATCGCGATTGCTCCGGATCTTCCATTGATTGCCGAACTCGCCATTGCGATCGACGTAATTCTGATTGTTGTGGTTGTTGGTGTATTAACCAGGAACATCACCAGAACGGTCGGGACGACCGAAGCCGCTGCCATGAGTGAACTGCGAGAGGAGCCCCGGACATGGCACTAATGTTTGCTGTGTCGCTGCCGCTCCTTGCCGCATTCTTGTGTTGGCTCCCGCCGTTGCGCCGCATGGCTTGGGTTATAACGATAGTCATTCTTGCGCTTACCCTTTCAGCCGCGTGTGTTACTGCGTGGCAGGTTCTCTTGAACGGACGCTTCATCGCGATTGCTGGATGGTTTGAGGCGGATGGCCTGAGCGCTCTTCTCCTCGTCATGGTCACTTTTGTCTGCATCGTTGCCGCTATCTATTCTGGCGGCTATATGCAGCACGAAACCGAGTCCAAGGAACGCTTGTGGTGGTTTTATTCGAACTACAATCTGTTCGTCTTTTCGCTGGTGGCGGTTCCCTCGTTGGCTCGGGTCAATCTCGTTTGGGTGGCCGTGGAGTTGGTCACGTTGTTTGCGACGTTGTTGGTCGGGTATGAAAGCACCCCAGGCGCTCTCGAGGCCGCCTGGAAGATGGCAATCTTGACCATCATGGGAGCGCCAATTTCGCTCTTTGGATTTTTGACCCTCTATTGGGCATTTCGCACCAGCGGCGGGGGGACAGCCGAGACCTGGCAAAGCCTCTATGTGATGGCCTCAACCATGTCGCCCAATTTATTGAAATTGTCATTTCTGCTGGTCTTTGTGGGGTTCGGTGCCAAGTCCGGGCTTGCACCCATGCACACCTGGCTCCCAGATGCTCATAGTCAGGCGCCCACTCCGATATGCGCTGTGCTCTCGGGGATGAAGACCACGATTCCTCTGTACGCTGTCTTGCGGCTGCTCTCCATCGTTCTGCGCTCGCCCGAGGCGCGTATCGGCGAGTGGATGGTGATCGTGGGCCTCTTCTCTGTGGGGATCGCGGCATTCCTGCTCTTGCAGGTGCGCGACTACAAGCGCATGTTCGCCTACTCCACTGTAGAACACATGGGAATCATTCTCACCGCGACCGGCTTCGCAACGCACGCTGCGGCCTATGGGGCTGTTGCTCAGATGTTGAATCACTCGATTACCAAGTCCCTGTGTTTCTACGCAGCAGGGATGGTTTTGCTGGCACTCGAGACGCGCGATATCAGCCAGGTGCGGGGGCTGTTCCGTATATCCCCGTTTGCGGGCGGCGCGCTACTGCTTTGTTCGCTCGCGATCGCCGGTGCGCCGCCATTTCCGATCTTTCTCAGTGAGTTTTCAATCTTGTCTGCTGGCCTCAGATCAGGGCATAGTGCCGCTGTCATCATTCTTGCTGTCCTAATTGTCATCGCATTCATAGCCATTTTCCTGCAGGTGAACAGCATGTTGTTCGGCGAACCCTCGCATGTTGCAACTCCAGCATTGGCGCCCAGAAGTTGCCGAACGGCGGTCCTTATTGCTGTCGCGCCAGTCCTACTTCTCGGGGTATACATTCCTGGACCTGTTCATTCGCTCATGACACTTGCGGCGCAGCAATTGGGAGGACATTGAGATGGCAACGCATTCCTCACCCATTGCCGGAGGGAATATAGCAGGCTTGGCCGATCTGACAGGCATGATCGTAGAGCGATTCGGAGACCAGGTTGCCCAACTGAGAGCGGGCGCGAATTTTATTCTGACGCTTTCAGTTGGTCAGCCAAGTGCGCTGCCGACCCTGGCTCAATTTCTTTTTTGGGAACACGGCTGCCTGTTCGGTGGAATCACGGCCGAGGAGCATTCAAACCATTGGCAGATCCACTACACGTTTCTCCTGCCTGGGTCGGGATGGATCGATGTAGAGTTCTCGATGGCGCTTGAGACAAAGACCCTGCCCAGCATTGTCACCGAGGTACACGCCGCAGATTGGCATGAACGCGAAATAGAGGATCTGTTTGGAATCCATTTCGAGAACCACCCGCGGCTCGGCGATTTTGTCTTGCACGACCAGATCTGGCACGAGGGCATCGATCCGATGCGCAAGACCTTTTCGGCCGAACGTCCACAACTCGAGCGCAAAGTGGACCTGGAGTGGCAGCCATTGTTGGTTGTCGGAGACCCCGGCTCGTTCGCGATGCCGGTTGGCCCCGTATACGAGGGCGGCATTGGGGAATCCTTGCACTTTTTGCTCGAGACGGTCGGTGAAGATGTGATCCGTGCGGCTCCCCGACTTTTCTACAACTACCGGGCCGTCGAAAAGATCGCAGAGGGCCGCAGCATTCCGGATGCGCTCCTCCTGGCAGAAAGATTTGCTGCCACCTCCGCATTTGCCCATTCGCTCGCCTTCTGTCTCGCTGCCGAGAGAATTGCAGCGGTCGAGGCGCCGCCACGAGCCGCGGCTCTTCGGGTTCTGCTTGCTGAACTGGAACGATTGAGACACCACGCAGGTGCGATCGCGGCGATATGTGAGTCCACCGCGCTGGCCGTCGCTGCCGCACAAGCGTCGATCATCGAAGAGCAGTTGCTCCGCGCCTCCTGTGTGTTCACGGATCACCGCTACCTGTTCGGGCTGAACACTCCAGGCGGACTGAATCGCGATTTCGAATTGGAGCAATGCAAAACGTTGCTCGCCACAGTCGATAAGGCGGAGAGCGATCTTCGCATCCTGGAGAGACGGCTTCGCTTGAGCAGCAGTTTCCTTGACCGTCTTGAGGACGTGGGGGTCGTCATTGGAGAGAGCGCCCGGGATCTGAATCTCGTGGGCCCAATTGGTCGTGCTTCCGCTCAGCACTGCGACTTGCGGCGGGCGTGCTCCTATTCTGGCTACGGACGACTTGCGTTTGATGTTCCCTGCGAGACAGAGGGCGATGGCTATGCCAGACTGCGCATCCTTTTTGCGGAAGCGACACAGTCGGCGAGACTGATCCATCAAGTTGCCGACACGTTGGAGGGGGGTCCCGTTCGTGTTGCCTATGAAGTAAATCACGCGGGTGCTGCACTTGGATGGACAGAAGCCCCAAGAGGCGCCGCCCTTCACTGGCTGCGAGTGGACGAAAGAGGGATTGTCGAGCGATATCGGGCAATTACGCCGTCCTTCAACAATTGGCTCGGGTTTCACGTTGCGGCAGAGAATTTCGCGTTTCAGGATTTCCCGATCATTCTTGCAACTTTCGGGCTGTCCGCAACCGAATGTGATCGGTAGAGGTGGCTCACGATGAGCTTCTGGTTCTGGCACGGATTGCGCAAAGGCATTCAATCGACTCGCTACCCCGCGCGAGCGGAAAACACGCCCGGAGTCTCACCAGGACGTCCGGTGAACACCGATTTTTCGACAGTTGAAGAGGCCCAACTCGCCGCTGAAATTTGTCCGACCGATGCGATCGTCGCCCATGGGAAATCAACCTACGTGAATCCCGGGAAATGCGTGCATTGCCAACTCTGTCTGCACTCCTTGCAATCCCCCATGAACTGGGAAACTGGCTATGAATGGACCCGCTTGCCTGCAGATGGAAAGGAGGCGCTCCCCTTCCCAGCGTCCTTTGCGAAGTCGATGCACATCATGGTCGTGGATGCCGGAGACTGCGGCGCTTGCCTTCATGAGGTGAAGCAGCTCAACAACCCTCTCTACAACATGCATCGCCTTGGGTTCTTTTTGACCGCCACTCCTCGCACCGCAGACCTTCTGCTTGTCGTGGGGCCGGTAAGCGAGAACATGCGCGGACCACTGCTCAAGACCTGGGAAGCCATGCCAACCACCAGAAAGGTGATGGCCGTCGGCGGCTGCGCTATAGCAGGCGGGGTCTTCGGCAAAAGCTTCATGTGCGCGTGTGGAGTGAGCGCGGTCTTGCCGGTCGATTTTGAAGTTCCAGGCAACCCGCCGCCTCCTCTGGCAATACTGCATGGGCTTCTGGTGGTTGCAGGAAGGAAATCGTTGAACAGTCCGAGACCAATCTCCGAAGGGAGACCCTGATTCATGACCATTACCGGCTCATTCCTGGTTGCGATCTTCGTCGCTTGCGCAGCAGGAGTTTTCGCTTCGGCGTTGCTTGGCCACAAGCAGGTTCCAACGGTGCTGTCTATTGCCGGTGCGCTGTCGTCGATCCTTATGGTCCTGACATCAGCATCTGTGCTGCTGATGGGCCAGCCCTTCGAAGCTGCGCTTTGGACGCTCGATGGATTTGGGCGCTTCACCATTCATCTCGATTCCGTTTCGTCCATTTTTCTTCTCGTTTCCGGAGTCGTCTATTTTTCAGTTTCGTTATTCGCAGGGAGCTTCCTCAAACATCAGACGGACGAAGCGCATCCCCACCTCTATTACGCGATTCTCTATTTTGCGCTCATGGCTGCGGTGGTCTTGATTCTCGTGGCCGGCGACATTGTCCTCTTCCTGATTAGCTGGGAATGCATGTCCAGTCTCTGCTTTTTGCTGATCAACTACGATCCAAAAGGACAACTGGACAAGTCTGCCGGTTACATCATGCTGGCAATGAGTGAAGCGGGATTTCTTGCGGTTGCGGTGGCATTTTTGTTACTTGCCCGTTCCGCGACGGACTTCTCGTTTACGGCCTTGCGCTCGGCATGTGCAACGCTCTCGCCAGACACGCTTTGGTTGCCGTTCCTACTGGGGTTCTTTGGCTTCGGAGTGAAGGCCGGCCTCGTCCCGGTCAATTTCTGGTTGCCGCGGTCTTATACCGCCGCCCCGCCTATCTTCATACCTGTCTTCGCTGGCATCACACTCAATCTCGGGTTTTATGGAATCCTGCGCCTCAATGCCGATCTCATGCACGCGGGCTACGGGACGGGCCTGGTGGCGTTGATCACCGGCAGCATCACCGCGCTCGTGGGGATTCTATATGCAACAACGGACGGCGACATGAAAACGATGCTCGCTCACAGCTCGATCGAGAATGCGGGCATTATTGTCGCCGCCCTGGGTGCCTTTCTGGTCTTTCGGGCTTTCAGTCAACCAGTTGCCGCAGCACTCGCGCTTTCCGCGGTGCTTTATCACATGGTGAATCATTCGATCTACAAGACACTGCTTTTCGAGGGCGCAGGACATGTAGAAGCCGCAACAGGTACACGCGAAATGGACCAACTCGGCGGCCTAGCCAGATTTCTGCCGGAATTATCTGCCATCTTTCTTATCGGCTGCCTGGCAATTTCCGCAGTGCCCCCATTCAATGGATTTGTCAGTGAGTGGATGACCCTGCAATCGCTGTTGCGCAGCGCGGTCCTCGCGTCCACCTCCGTGAGAATCGTCTTTGCACTTTGCGGCGCCGCTCTGGCACTGACCGCGGCACTGGCTGTGACCTGTTTTGTAAAGACCTACGCCATGAACTTTCTTGGCATCCGCAGAGGCAGTTGGGAGCTTCACGTCAAAGCGCAGGCAACGAGCAAGTTTCCTTTAGCCTTTCTGGCCGTTATCTGCCTACTGCTGGGAATCCTTCCAACCTACGTCCTGCCGATCCTCAACCAGAGCGTGGAATCTCTTGCCGGAGCCAGCGTTACCACGGCACTTGTGCAGCCGTTCTTTACGGCGACTCCCGAGAATGCACAATTGCCTCCCGCATTCCTCGCAGACTTCCACAATCTAGGTGCGCAGACCGGCAGGGGCTTGGTTCCAGGCCGTGGATTGGTCGTGCTTCTCCGTGGAGGTGAAACGAATCCGGTAGTCTTCGCCATGTCGCCTTCCTACAGCATCATCGCATTGGTGATATTGTTCGCCGCCGCATGGTTCGTATTCCGGCGCTTGACGCGGCAACGTACCCTGGTGAAACGCCCAGTCTGGGCGGGGGGCATTCCGCGGCTTCTTCCGCTCTTGACATACACGCCAACCGGCTTCTCCAATCCCGTCCGTGTAGTCTTTCAGGCCATCTTTCGGCCAAACATCGTCGAGGACACGCGTCAAACGGTTGCGGTACATTTTCGGACGGCCATTCACAGACAACGCGAGGAGATCCATGTCGTGGACCGGCTCATCCTGCAACCTGTGGGGGCTGCAGCGCGAGGAATCGCCGATTTCCTTGCCGGTATGCATCACGGCAAACTTAACGCTTACGTCGTTTACGTACTTGTATTCCTTCTCCTGGTACTGTTTGTCTACAGAGCAACATAGTAATAATTCAACTTGCCCCTCCGGGAGTTCACTTCCTTCTCGAGCACGTGATCGCAAAGGCATGGACAGTCCGGATAATCGCGCGTGGCTTTCCAGTTTTCTATCCAAGCACCTTGGTGCATTTACCCTTACTGCAACGAACTATATCCTTAGAGTTCCCCTTCGGGTTCCAGCGCAGTAGCTTTCCAACCTATCAAGACCGCCTGACCTGCCAAGGTTTCTCGTCCCGAGAAAAGGATGAATCGCCTCAGCGATCCCATCGCTGCGAACGGAAACTCGACACACGCCACGGTCCACCAGCCATTCCAGAAGCAAGATTGAAGGGCGCATCGCGCATTATCCCGAGTGCGAGTTCCTAGGGGACCGATCATCGCATTGGCTGTACCACTGGCTTCGGATCAGAACTCGCACCACCGCTGTTCATTTACGATTCTTGAGATGGGGCTCGTACAACGAGAACAGAAGCTGAAGAATGCTCGACCAGGCTGTCGGAGGTAGATCCTTCGAGGAAGCGCCGGAAGCGGTTCAGATGATGGTGCCCAACGATGATAATGTCGAATTCGTTCTCGAGACCGTAATTCTCAATGACTGATTCCGGATCACCGTCAAGCTCGACTGTGATCGCTTGGACTCCCTCGCCGCGTGCTCTGTCTGCACAACTACCTACTTGGTCCCGAATCGCTTTGTGATCTCGTTCAAGCTGCTCAAATCCGACCCCTTCTGCTTCCGTTTCGGGACTGGGGGGCCTGATGACGCCGATGCAGTGAAGCTCTGAACCAAATCGCTTCGCAAGTGCGATCGCTACGTCAATTGCCAGTTGAGAGGCATCTGTTCCATCGGCCCCTACAAGAGCCCGTTGAAAAAAGGCCTTTGTCATTATGTCCATGCTCCTTCAGTAGATTCCAACAGTCTTGTGGTCGCCAATTTGTAACGACTACCTTCGTGTAGGAGCTGATTTGGATCCTCACGTCTCCCAAGTATCCAGCCGACTCCACTTTTGCCAGTTTGTGATATCGCTTATGCTGATGCCCTGCAGGTTAGCTCGAAGAACACATCACATAGATCAGCCGAGTCGTAGCTCAGCTCAATCGCTTCGGCCGCTCCGCTGTTGCTGTACTGCTTCACTGTGACTTAGCAGGCGCCTCTTTCACCGGGCCTCTTGAGAAGCGGATCACCTCCACGCGGGACATCGCGATCAGTCCCTCTTCAACCATGGCATCCAGGTGAGGGAGCAGCTTGTCAATCTGCTCCTCCTGATCAATGATGCTCACCATAATGGGAGCGTCTTTTGAGAACTTCCAATGACTCGCATGATGAATTCGCGTGCTCGTTCCGTAGCCTTCAATCCCCCGGTAGACGATTGCGCCCGACAAGCCAAGTTCCTGACACTTGGCAACAATCGCTTCATGCAGTGGTTTGCCCTGCCATTTATCTCCTTCACCAAAATGAATACGCAACATCCTCGCCTCAAATTGCTCTTTCATGGCGTTTGATCTCCTTGCACAGGTGTGTGGGAAGAAGAAGGAACTACTTCTGGCTGATCTAACCCTTCGGCACGATAGGCGTACTTGATGATGTCGACGTTAGAGAGAACGATCAAGCCCTCCTCTACCATCTGCTCCACGATTGGCATAAATGCCTGGAGCTTCTCCTCTGTATCAATGGCTGACAGCATGATTGAGCAATCGTGGGAAAGATGAAGTGCGCGGTCCTTGTGCAGCCTGCGATGCGCTCCATACCCGAGGATGCCGCGATAAACGGTAACCCCGGCAATGTCGTTTGCGCGCATAGCTTCCATAAGGGCCGTGTGGAGCGGTTTGTCTCTCCAGCGGTCTGCTTCGCCAATGTAGATCCGCATCATCTTGGCCTTGCCCTCGATCTTTAGGTGAGCTGGAGCAGTATCACTTTTCGGTTTGGTTTTCTGGGCGGGTTTGGCTACCGTTGTCTCTTGTACCTCGATCATTCCGGTACCGACCAGTTCTTCCAGCTTGCCAAGCAACTCATTCACCTTTTCACGCGACTCGATGAACTCAATCTTCAATGGAAGACGATCAGATATTTCAACAGATCTCGAAGTGTGAATATGGTGGTCAGCGCCGAATCCTGCGATGCCCTTTGTCACCGTTGCTCCCGACACGCCCCGATAGAATAGAAAATCGAGAATGCTGGAGTATGTCGCGACCCCATGATGAGTTGATCCTTCACTGATGTAGATGGCTACTTTAAGAGCCTTCCCCACGTTCAGCATTCTTCCTCCTTATATCCTGAGTCCCCGTTGCGCAACTAAAAACTCCGCAGCCCGTCCAAGTGCGCCCCACCCTGACCGATCAGGGCTCGGATCATTCCGCAATTGGATCAGTTCGTCCTTCAGTTGTTCACGATAATTCCGAATGATCACGTCGATTCGCGCCGTAAGTGTCAGTGGCACTTTTTGACGTAGTTTGACGGCGTGCGGAATGCAGAAGACGGCCTCCATTCGCAGCCACCTCACCACATCAGGCTTTCCCAGCATGGTGACCAACTCCCGAATTCTCCGATCCTCTTCCTCTATGACCTTGCGGCAGACGTCGCAGTCCGGCCGTTGCCCCGGGACTGATCCGTCATCATTGACCAGGGTCAGGAAGACGTCCGCTGCCGCCTGGGCATCTTGTACCGCCGCCACACCCCAAGCGTGAAAGTTACAGAGCCGACGGATTTCCTTGGCGGAATCTCCCTGCAGATGAACTGCCTGGAAATCCTTCAGAAAGCGGCAGAACGGGCATCCCGGCTCGTGCAAGAGTTCCTCGATGGACTGATGAAGCACGATTTGGCGATGTGCTCTCACGTGATCACCTCCGCGAGAATGGCGCCGGCCCATGCGGCCAGAATTCCCAAAACCACGCTCGTTAACGAATAGAGAACCGCGAGAGCGAATGCACCTGTCCGAATCGACGATAGCGTCTCCCATTCGTAGGTTGAAAACGTGCTGTATGCGCCCACGAATCCTACCGGGATTAAGAAACGCCATGCGGGATTCAATTCGACGTGCTTTCCCAAACACGTGATCGCAAATCCGATAATGATGCAGGCCGAAATGTTGATGATGAAAGTTCCATAAGGGAACTTAGAACCAAGGCGGTCGGACACAGTTGTACCGACCCAGTATCGGGCGATCGACCCGAGCGAACCTCCAATCGCGATATAGAAATATTTCTCCAAGTGCTTGTCTCCCTATTCGTTCATCGCTAGGCGCGTTTTGCTGTCGGAGCGCTCACTAGAATTCCAACGCAGAAGCCGAGCAAGGTCTTGAGCCAGCTCCGGTGATGTCTCGCCACCTCCTGATAGCCCCCGTACACGATTGAGCTGCGCGCGATAAGCGTCCGCATATGAATTCACAAGAGCTACCATTTTTCTGCTCGCCTGCTCCGTCCACAGATCGAGCGCACGTTCGTAGCGATGCAGTTCGTCCTTGAGCAAGGGTCCAAGGCATTCCCGCAAGTTGCTCTTCACCAACGCTCGCACAATGCGTTTTCCTAACCACTTCCAGCGGGCGGCCTCAATTTTTACTGGGATGATTTCAATCTCAAACCGCGGCACCTCACGCAAAAGTAGTTCCGCGTCTTCATTCGAAGGCACGTCGGAGCGTGACATTTCCCTGGCGATTTCTGTTAATGTCTCGATGGATCTCATCAGCCTGCTCCTGGCCCCTGCAATCGCCTCGTCTATTCGTCTCTGCACTGTATCGTGGGTCCACTCGGATATCTCAAATGGAGTGAAGTGCCTCTTTTCGCCTGAAGCAATTCGCAGAGTGACCATCTCGGCAAGCTCTGCCACGATCACGTCCGGGCGTTCGCCAAGCTCAAAAAACGCCTGACTGAGCAGGGTTCGCTGTTCTCCGATTTCTCCGTTGATGTGGCGAAGCCGTGCTTCTATGTCATGAGCATCGAGTGCACTTATAACCTCTCGCCCTCGCTTCTCGCGGTTCAGCGAGGTCTCAAGAGCCGCACTCACGGAATCTCGAAGCGACCCAATCTTTCTGGCGACTGAAGCCTCGCGCAGACTACGGGCCTGCTCAAATCTCGGGTACAACTCACGTTCAAAGAACTGATCGAGCAGGAGAGAGTACTCCGGCAAGGAACTGACAGGATGGATTTGGGTATTGATCCCGAGTTCGCGTTTCAATTGCGCATGGACGTACTCGGTAACCCGGTGCAGATCGCCTTCTCGCAAAAGATCGGCCTTGCTGAGGAGCACAATCGACGGAATGCCGCCTTCGTAAAGCAAGCGGAGTGTCCCGATGTCTTCATCATTAAGTGACACACCGGCATCGATTAGCACCAAGGCAAGATCGCAGGCCGGCAAATAGGCCAGAGTCTCTGCAGCACCACGGCGTGCGAGCGAGCCGAGACCTGGCGTATCGACCAGAAGGATGCCTTTCTTCAGGCGTGGCGATGGTACTTCCGCCATCGCGCGGACAACGCTCCGGGCATTTCCGGGGTTTCCCTGCTCACTGATCAGCTGCGCGAATTCCTCAAGGGAAACCTCCTCCGCGCGGCCGGTACCAAAGGTCACTTCGGCTCGCAAGGCATTTCCAAAACGCAACTTCGTTGGGACGGCTGTGATCGGATTGACACCCACCGGTAAGACAGCCGTTCCCAGAAGCGCATTCAGGAGTGAGGATTTTCCGCAGCTGACCCGTCCAAAAAGCGCTACTTCGAGATTGTTGTCCTCCAGGCGATGAGCGAGAGAACCAATCCGAGAGCGGAACTCAACCAGACCGTGCCGAGTAATGATCTCTTCGAGTTCACGCAGGAGAGCCACATCATGGCCAGTCTGCTCCAGCGATTCCAAGCGGGATTGAAGGTTGGTTCCAAACTCCTGGCGGATATAGCGCTGCATGCTCTGCACAACTGATCGGAGTTCGTGGGCCACACCGGTCAGTTCATCGACAGCGTCTGTGGGAACTGTTCCCGAACCGCGCATGTAGCTTGGCTTGAGTTCCTCAACCGCAATGTCGATGAACTCGAGATGCGTTAGGACCGACCGCGTAGCCGGAATTTCCGGTGATTCGGGCTTCATTTGTTGCCAGTCAAGCGTTCGCAAGAGCTGTTCGCGAATACGGCGAATGTGATCTTCGAGCACGCGCGCTTGCGCGGGTGTGATGTCGATGACGTGACGCGGGAAAGGGGACGGCGAAGCCGTCTCGTGGAGTACCTGTTCTATCTCTACGAGCAGCTTATCGATGTACGAGCAAGTGACGTAGAGACGCCGCTGCTGAGCTTCGTTTAGTTCCCCCTGGTTCCGAGTTTGAGTAGCCTCCGGGCCAATTTCGGGCATGACTCCTCCAAGTTTTCGCGCTTCGAGGAGTCATTTGCCCGTGTGAGCTGTTCCGGTGGACTCCAACACCGCGTGCAAATTCGTTAAGCCTTGACCGCCTTCTTTCGACGTTCGTATGCGCTGACGCCTGCATAGCGTGCTTTGGATCCCAATTCGCGCTCAATTTCAAGCAGGCGGTTATACTTTGCGATTCGCTCACCACGGCAGGCGGAACCGGTTTTGATCTGGCCCATACCGGCCGCAACCGCGAGATCAGCGATGCTCGTGTCATCTGTTTCTCCCGAGCGATGCGAGATCACCGCGCCATAGCCATTCGTCTGCGCCATCTGGATGCAGTCAAGTGTTTCGGTGACGGTTCCGATCTGGTTGAGCTTGATTAGAATGGCGTTTGCAATCCCATCCTTGATCCCCTTGCTGAAGATTGCGGGGTTGGTCACGAAGTTGTCGTCTCCGACGAGTTGGATCTGGCTTCCGAGTTCTTTGGTGATTGCATGCCAGCCTGCGTGGTCATCCTCTGCCATCCCATCCTCGAGCGACCAGATCTCCGGGTACTTCTTGAGCCAACTCTTGTAGAGCACCACCATTTCGGCCGAAGATTTCTCGCTCTTGTCGGATTTGGCGAAGATGTAGCTGCCTTCATCAAAGAATTCACTAGCGGCCGGATCCAGCATGATGACGATATCTTTGCCCGGCTTGTAGCCCGCCTTCTGGATGGCTTCAAGAATCAGTTCAACTGGCTCTTCATTGGATTTCAGTTGCGGGGCGAATCCACCCTCGTCGCCAACCGCCGTGCTGTAACCCTTCTTTGTCAACACCGCCTTCAATGCGTGGAACGTCTCCGCGGATGCGCGAAGCGCCTCGCTGAAGGATGGAAGCCCAACAGGCGAAATCATGAACTCTTGAAAATCTACGTTGCTGTCAGCGTGCTTTCCCCCATTCAGCACGTTCAGGCCGGGAGTGGGTAGGAGATTCGCCGGCTTGTCTACAAGGGTTGCGTAGAGCGGCAATCCATGATCTTTGGCTGCTGCATGGGCGACCGCGAGAGAAACGCCAAGAATCGCATTGGCGCCTAAGCGGCCTTTATTGGGCGTTCCGTCGAGTTCGCAGAGCCTTTTGTCGAGTCCCTTTTGATCCTTGGCATCGAAGCCGCGGACGGCGCTCTGAATCTCCCCTTCCACGTGGCCTTTTGCTTTCAGAACGCCCTTGCCGCCATAGCGGGATTTGTCGCCATCTCGAAGCTCGACCGCTTCGCGCTTACCGGTGGAAGCCCCGGAAGGCACTTTTGCAGTTGCGGTGACCCCGTTCGCCAGGGTCACCGTGACAGCGAGTGTGGGGTTGCCGCGCGAGTCCAGGATTTCAAGTGCTTGTAGTTTTGCAATTTCAGACATAATGATTCCGCTTTCCCGGCACGAGGGCCGATCGTTGTGAAGACACTTGTGCTCCGACGAATGAGGTGACGAATCGCAGTGCTGACTTTGTGCCCGAAGAATCTTCCCGACTTGGAAGGGAGCGCCGCGTTTCGCTCAGATTTGAAAAGAAGGGGTTCGAGTTCCGTGCGGGCGAAGAAGGCTAGTGCGATGTCCCAGGCGTAGACCAGCAGGGCGATCCACTGCCTGTTGCTGCGCAGGCTAACGCTTCCATGTATGACGCGGATGGCTGTCTCGGTAGCCGCGCCCACGATGATTACCGAGAGCACAGTCAACAGCTTCGACCAGATCGCAAGCAGTGTTGCAATCAGCGAAAATCCCACCCACAAAGCTGAGAGGGCCCATGGATTCATGGATCCAAACTCTCCTTCAGTTTTGTTCAGGGATTGCTGCCGGGACATGGCTCCGTGACAGTATTCCCTGTCAGGAGTCATCATCTGTCCGGCCTATTGGGGACAGCGGTTAAGGGTGAACTCCGTCACCACTGAAACAAGTTTATGATCGCATACGACGACAGTCAAGCGAAGTGAACGCTGTCACATGTGGATCAAGGCCCTGAGCTTCACCGGCCCCGATTCCGCTCACCGTACCGTCAGAGGGTAGTAATACGAGGCTTTATCGCTCTCGTGGACTGTAGCGAGGAAGTAGGTTCCTAAGCCCAAACTACGAAGGTCAAGTGTCACCGTCAGGTCGGCATGGAAGCCGTTGACATTGGCTGTAGCCTGCCCTGCGGCCTTTGCGGGCCCTACATAGTGGTCTCATGTGACAGCGACAACGTAGCTGCTGCCTGGATTGAAAAACGGCAATAGAATGTGCGCTGTAAACGACACGTCGGGGAAGGAATACCGGCGGAACGGTCGAGATATCCCCCCCGAGTCGTTCCGTCCTGGCTTAAATCGATGGTCTGCGCTACTGGAGTGGCTGGCACCATCCGGGAATGGATCTGCCAATACCCCAGACTGCCGACTACAAAGCAACAAAAAAGAACTGCGGCGACCCCTATCCATCGCCGACTCGCCCGTTCGCTCTCCTTGGAGACTGCCGGAATTGCAGCTCGCCCGATATTCGCGTCTCGCTGCTTCCGGAGTTCGATAAGCTCGCGTGTGCACTCGGCGCATTTCAGAACGTGAAGGTATTTTGGATCCGAGAGATCGAGCTTTTCCGGAGAGTAGACCCAGGTCTCCAAGGTCTCGTGATCGATGCAACCGATCCTGTCGGGATTTGGATACTTTTCGAGGACGTGCGCTTGAAGCTTTTCAAAAACCATCTGATCATCGTCCTTGTTCGCAAAGACGACTGACGCTCGTCCACCACACGCTATTTGAGGCCAACATCCAGTGTTGCTTTTCGCCAAAGCACACCACCGGAGAGCAGTTGCTGGACGCGGTCTGCCTTCCCATCGGAAATAGTGGATGCTCTGGAGCCACGATCTCGCGTCCATCCACGCTGAGGAGGATGCCGGGATTTGTGGTGGAGAGCGCGCCTCAGCCGGTAATGAGAATATCCCGGCGCCGGTGCGCACCCAGCCGGATTCCTGGATTGTGGTTCGGTGTCCGCTCTGCGGAGAGATCAGACACTATCTTCCCTCCGAAATCTTTCGCGACAAACCAACTCCACCGCATCCTTCCCTCCCGTATGTGGAAGTGGTTCGCAAACCAGTCTCCAAGCTGCCCTAGCACCAGCCAGCTACCGAGCTAATCGACTCGCGTGTCATCCTCTCGATTGAGGCGCAATCTGCTACGGGGCTCTGAGCTTGGCAGGAGATTGTGGGCATATCTCGTCGGGGCTCGGTCCGCAACAGATCGATTGCACTCTGTACGTATAGCGGAGCCGGTTCATTTGTAGTACGGAAAGTTTACCGAGCTTGCATCATTGGCCGCCGAACTCCCATCGCTTCCGTTAGAGGATAGTCGTAGTCAATCGCCAACACCAATGAAGTTTGACGCTCGACATCACTTGGATTATTCTGCATCAATTAGCATCAGTTTGTATTAAAGAGGGTTGCATGGCTACAAAGAGAGGCTTGGTTCGAGAGCTGCGACTCAACAAGAGATTAACGCAGGCGGAAGTAGCGGCGAAAATGAGGATCAGCCAAGGATCGTATTCCGCGATCGAACGGGGAGAGAAGCCGCGAGCGGTGGACGAAGCACTGGCGACAATCAATCGCATGCGAACGCGGACGGACCGGACCGATGGCGGAGTCGAAAAGGCAGGTAGGCTGAAGGTCTAATGAGGAGGCAAAAATGGTGAAGAAAACGGTCGAATTTGATGCTCAAAAGAAGGTGAATGTTCCGGTGGAAGTCAAATTCCGGACTAAGTCCGGCAAGCGCGTCGATTTCGACGCCCGCAAGCCCGTAAAGAAAACGGTGCACGTGAAGTTCAAAGCCAAGACCTCTGGCAAGTAGAGTTTCGGATCGTTGCTGGAGAACGCAACGAGTGGGCTCACCTGGTCTCACTCAGGCGGAGAGTTGTGGCCAACTACTACTACGTTTGCACGGCCCTTGGCTGTAGAAGAAACGGACCCGCGCAGGAAGAGACTGTGAAGTCTCGAGGCCATAGCAACTGCTTGAAATATGGCTCGGAGAACACGGCCTTTGAAGGGACCCAACATGACCAAGCCGATCAAAATCTGCCTTTCGCAAGAACACGATCTGCAAGAGTATCTCTGAGCACTAGTCATTCTGATGCATAACGTCAGGAACGATCAAAAATCTAGGTACGACCTAAGTGTGGAAATACGAAAATGGCTCCCAACCTATTTTTTTCCTATTCGCATGTGGATGAGACGCTTCGAAATCAATTGGAAGTCCATCTTGCAACACTCAAGCGGCAGGATTTGATCGCGACTTGGCACGATCGCCGGATCACTGCCGGCACTCCGGTCGGGGATGCAATCGACCGGAACCTCAATGCCTCGCAGATAATTCTACTTCTGGTGAGTTCAGACTTCATCGCCTCGGACTACTGCTATGAGCGCGAGATGGCGCGTGCCATCGAGCGACACGAAAAGGGGGACGCGCGTGTGATCCCGATCATTCTTCGGCCTTGCGACTGGCACGATCTGCCCTTCGGTAAACTACTGGCTGTCCCACGCGACGGCAAGCCGATCACGACTTGGGCAAACATCGATGAAGCATTCCTCGATGTGGAGCGCGCCATAAAGGCGGCAGTGAAGGAGCTTGGGGAAGAGCACAAATTGGCGCTTTCCCCGTCCGCAGTGCTTTCCAAGCCGGTGTGGATGGACGATGTCTCGGAGTCGCTCGGCGGCCAGCGCTCGAGCAATCTCCGCGTTAAAAAAGAGTTTACGGACCTCGACCGGGATCGATTCCGGCACGACGGCTTTGAATTCATCGCACGTTTCTTTGAAAACTCGATGCAGGAGCTTGTGAAGAGAAATCCAGGTATCGATCAACGTTTTCAGAGGGTAGATGCGACCCACTTCACAGCTGCGCTGTACCAGCATGGGCAAAAGGTCTGCAAGGGTTCGGCCTCCATTGCTGGTGGAAGCTTCAGTTCTGAGAGCATTGAATATGTCATGGATGACAATCCACGACACGGCGGAATGAACGAGGCGGTTTCTGTAAAAGCCGACGATCAGACGCTCTATTTTCAGTCGCTAGGTATGCAGTCCTACGGACGGCGCGACAAAGAAAAGCTGTCGCCGCAGGGCGCGGCAGAGCTCTTTTGGGATTTGTTCATCCAACCACTTCAATGAGGTGAGTCTTGGATTTAGGCGAACTCTCTCTGGGTCCAGCCAGACTGACCGTATTCGAAGGACCTCAGGTCCCCACTCACCAGGAAGCACGACGCACCATGCGAGCAAGTCCCTCTGCAAGTTCGACGAACCTCGCGCTGGAACTCCCGAACAGACCGGCGCGGGCGGGTTCCCAACTCTTCCCGGCGGCAGAAGCTTCAGCGATCAATCGGTCCAAGGGATTGCGGGACGATCTCTTCCACCCAAACCTTCCGACCGGGCCCCAGGGACTCTCCTCCTTGGCAATTGGCTCGGGATGTTCGATATGCATGTACTCGATGGCCAACAGGATTTCGACCCTGTCGAAGAGTTCTTCATATTCGGGACCGAGATAGAGGGTCTTATCGGCGCACGGTTCAAGCAGCGTGTAGACATGTTCGCTTCGCGGGGTGTATTTGCGGTCTAATCCGGGAAAAAGCTTGAATCCATCCTGGATTTCTGCCATTGCCTTAAATGCCGCAGAGAGGAGAATGTCATGATTTTCTCTGCCATAGGGGTTGGGCACGGGAGCGTGGGCAAGTTTGTAAACAACCTGGCAGTTGTTTCCAGAGATAGCGCCGATAGAGCTCGCGTAAAGCAGTAAAAAGATCGGATACCAGCGCGCTTCTATCAAATAAGTATTGCCGCCCGTAGCCGCAATACCGCCTGCAAGTCTCCGCAATGGAAGAGCCGCGATATCGACATGTTCCTGCAATCCCCATCGGCCCAGAAGCATTTGGAGCGGAATGACCGTGTGAAGGGCATGCTCATACTCTTGAAGACGAACGATGAATGAATTGCCATCCGAGGACACTTGCACCGGAAGCCTGTCCTGGCCGACGTCGGCAACCAGTTTCCTCGTAACATCTGCAATGAAATCGTGCAGTTTGATTCTCTGTTTCGGCTCAGATAACAGCTCTTTCAATTGCTCCAGTTGATCCACTCATAACCCCTGTTCTGCGCACCGCACCCCAATGAAGGCGTAACGACCATCGTTTGCGGAACTCTTCCCGCGTCCACTCCTCGACTGCGATACTCGTCTCCTCACCGATTAAGGCACAGTCAAGCAAATGTTAGTCCGTCCAATTTGCGGCTCCAACCCACGCCCGTCATACAAGCGCCGGAACCGACCCCGCATGATCTGCAAGCTGTGAACGGCCCGGCAAGACGCGGGACATGACCTTGTGGGAGTTCCCGCCATCCTATCGCCTACTGATTTTTGCGCGTGAAGCTGAGCTCAGAACGGATGTCGGCCCTTTCTTGCTTGTCTTTGCAATCGGTTCGCCTGATGCGATTCCATGGGCAAATGTCCTTGCCGCATCGGCGACGTTCACCAGGTCTCCGAGCACTTGCGGGAGGTCAACGACGAACTTCAGGTAACCCTGCCCTGGCCTCGAAAGCACACTGACAAGTTCTCCCTCGCGCACCATGGCGACGTCGCGTCCGCTCACGATGAGCCGAGCCTCAGCTAGGGGCTTATTCATGCTTTCGTCGTGACGGAGAAACTCCACAACCTTCTTGAGTGCCGATGTGGAAACACCCGATCTTCTCAATCCAAACGCGACCTTCAATGCGACGAGATCGCTGAAGTTATAAATGCGTTCCGTCCCCGTTCCGCTGCCCGAGGCCACACTCGGCTGCACCAGACCGTTCTTCGCCCAAAGGTTGAGGGTAGAATACGGAACCCCTGTTAACTTAATCACTTGCCGCGCAGTGAACCCAATTTCCACAGGTCATTAAATATAGCACATTTGACTCATAATGAAGCAAAGTATATTGTTAATGTACTCCTTTTGATACGGGCTTTGCATCACATGAGGAGCACGAAAGGCTGAGGGTCAGAATTTTGCCTTAACGCCGCTTATTTTTTCTTCGGAGGGTCGTGGTGGCACACACTGAACAGAAGATTACGCTCGCGTTCATAATCAATGGCGCGAGCTTCGCAGTTGAGACCAATACAAATCCACCTCTGAAAGAAGCAGTGGCGCGTGCCCTCGCAGAAAGCGGCAATACGGGCCGGCCTGCGTCAGAGTGGCAGGTGCGGGATGAAAGCGGAAATTTGCTGGACGTGAACCGTAAGATCAGCGATTTTGGATTTTTGAACGGAACAAAACTTTATCTGAACTTGGCCGTTGGAGCAGGTGGCGCGAAACACAGGCCATGAGGATTGATCCCAAGGTCAATCGATCCAAATACGACCGAGAGCTCTCCCGACTTCAAGAGAGGCGAGCTGACCTCGAGCGTCGCGGTGTATACCTTCTAGGCTCCTCTGCCTACCCCCTTCTTGATCTGTTGTTTGTGGCTCATCACCCCTTGCGCATCTGGACAACCCAGTTACGACAGGGGAATTTATTCCTCGGGGCGCCTGTTCTGGTTGCGCAGGATATAGAAGCGCTTGCCCCGTCTGCTTTCACGGCGCGATTTGATCTCTCGGATTATGATCTCGAGCCGCCGTCGCTGGTGTTTTTGAACCCTTGGACAGGAACTCCATTGTCGTTCAATACGATGTTTCGAGCTCTGGAGTACAACGTAGGTCGTGGTCCGCATGAAGTCCTAATTGCTGATCATCCGCTGACTCACATGCCATTTCTCTGTGTCCGCGGTATTCGCGAGTACCACTCCCACCCTCAGCACTCTGGAGACGAATGGCTTCTTTATCGGCCGAGTATGAATCTTTTCTCGATAATTCTTTCTGTCTGGCGCGTGTGCGTGGACCTTCCCAGCCTCCAGTGTTCCATCACTGAGTCCGGATGCCAGTTTACTTGGGCGGCAGAGGAGAAGCCCTAAAATTGGCCCTCGCTCCCTTTTTCGATCGTGTCTATTCAGCGATTGGTGGTCACCTGTCCGTTGGACGCGAAGATCTAACTGCATCCTTGAAAGATGTCCGCGTAGGCCTTGCGTGCGGCGCAACTCTTTCAGAAAACGAGTGGTGGACAGCCGAGCTTGCCACGAATCTGCTTGCACGACTGTATCCGAGCTTGTCTATAAATGGATCCCAGAAGGATCTAGAGCGATTGAGGAGACTTGCAGTTCGGATCAACCCGGCAATTGAATTCTGCAATACAGCACCTGCGGAGCTAACAATAGGCATCGGTCATACGACCTCGCCCGCTGGGATCTGGCCATCCGCCAACGGGTGGTTCTCTCGACTTTGGTTTGCGCCCAAATCTGAGCATGGCGCAACCAATCCATACGCTGCGGGGGCTTCAGCGTGCTTTGCAGTCGCGGAAATATTTCGGCGAGTCTTCTTAAACCGTTTCTCAGATGCGGAAGTTTCCGTCTCTTTGCTCACCTTCGGGAAAACGGAAAGGGATAATGTAGGCTTGCCTGAAGGCGACTTCGGTGAGGTTCTACTTGCAGGAATCGGAGCCGTTGCCAATTCCGCCCTGTGGACACTTGCTCGCGATGCCGGTCGCCGTGGACGCCTGATTGCGCTCGATCCGGAGCACGTCGAAGCATCTAATCTTCAGAGATACGTCCTCGGATTGTTCAAGGATGCCGAGCACACGAAGCCTAAAACCTGGATTGCTGCTCGCGAGCTGCGATATTCCGCAATCAAAGTGGAGAAGGCAGCATTATCCCTAGAGGAGTACGCGGATAAACATAACGGAATTGCCTGCCCGACAATATGCATCTCAGTGGACAACGTAGAAACTCGCCGAGCAGCCCAGGCGTTGCTTCCAAGGCTCGTTGTCAATGGATGGACGGGAGATCTCGCCTTGGGAGCGTCGAGCCATCACTCTTCAGATGAAAGGGCTTGTCTCGCATGCTTGTATCATCCTCAAGGACGCTCTCTTTCGCAAACCGAACAAGCTGCACGGGCGCTGGGTCTTACCCCAGAACGGGCCGCTGCGTTATGGGTGACACGAACGCCGCTGTCGCAACAGGATATTTCCACGGCGGCTCGAACGCTAGGAGTCGATCCTGCTGAACTAGCCGGATGGCAGGGAAGGCCACTCGGTGAACTTTATACGGATGTAATCTGCGGAGCGGCTCCCATTAGACTTCCGGTCGTAAACCGAGTTGAAACCGTGCCGTTAGCTCATCAATCTGCGCTCGCCGGGGTTCTAATGGCCGCGGAACTGGTCAAAGGAACCAACCCGGAGTTGGCGGACCTATCGCAGCGCGAAACGCTAGTGACGTGGGGGGATGTGCTGTTTCCTCCGCCGTCTGTCTGGGTTGTTCCGAGAGCGAAAGAACCCGGGTGCATCTGCTTGGACGAAGACTACCAAATCGCCTTCCGAGATAAGTGGTCACACAAATGAACGTACACACCGATCATTCGATGGGCGAAACGATGATGGTCGATCGAACTTCATCTGGCTGAAGCTCTTTCCAAACCCCACTAAAAAGTCGATACACTGCCCATTGCGTGGGGTCAGGCGGAGCGTTGCCGAAGTTTGGAACTACGAGAGATAGGCCGCCGTTTGCTGTGACTATCGCATAGCGATCATCCGTCTCGGAGTGATAGGCATCGCTAGGATGGCTGTGAACTTGCGCAATCAGCTGGAGCTGCGCCTGGGACAGCCGGCGGTTCAAAGTAAAGAGAACGTCTGCCTCTACAAAATATCCGACCCCGTGTTCGCTTTTCAGTGGCGTTTGATCCGGTACCGCAATCCCTCTGATTTCTACGCAATCTCGACTGATGTTGCCAACCCAGAGAACAAGTCCTTCACAGTAATGTTTGCCGAACTCCCGTAGAACGAGAAGCGTTTCCCTCAGTACCTTCGGATCGACTCGAAATTGTGTGATGCTATCCAGTCGCTGCGCCATTGTAAGGAGGGTACCGCAAAAACGGTATCCCGCTCTGCGAAGGTGGTGTGTCGCGTCGAAGAAACGATGGGCGTCTCAGCTCGATCGCCGCTTCCTGCCTGGACCACCGCGCTTCGTGACAAGGATGACCGCTGGCAGAGGCCTTCGCAGGAGGGCGTCCGGTTGTTCATGGGACTCATCATGGCCGAACGGATGCCCTTCGCTTTTGAGGACTGTCTTCTCGTATCTCGTCAAGCACGAGACGGTACATACCAACCGAAACAAGAACTGATCGAAACCCTTCAGAAAGCGGGATAGTGGCAGACATGACCCTCATGTTTGACTACAGCCGCGACCTTAAGAGCGCGTTCACACTGGCTCGCGTTCAGACAGGCAACGACGTGATCTATGACTGCCGCGACCGGAAATATGGTGAGAAGGACGCACTGGTCGACGTAGCCTCGATCTGGCTCACAAATGTTGCTCCTCGGTGATCAAGCTGACTCCCATCGGTCATGACGGTTAATAACCTGAGCTGTATCCTTTGATTTAGTCCAGCGGTAGTGAGAGTTCTCCGATAAATGGGGCCGGACGTGACAATTCCCCGGTGATCCCGCATGCACCAAGGCGGTGTTTTCCGGGTGTTCACTTCGAGGAAAGCCATGTCGCCTTTCTCCATTCGTGACATCGCGTGATCCATGAACGTGAATTGCCCAGGTACGCTGGCCTTCACTTCGAAGTTTCCCGCATAGCCCGGCGGAATCGTCGCAGTCTGAATTCCCTCCAGGGGCGGAGAGCTCAGCGAACCGAACTCGTAGTAGCGGGTAAAGATTTCGCCGACCTTGTGCATAGAGGCAGTGGCATTCGGCCCGGCATTGCCGAAAAAGATGCGCACCGTCTCGCCCTCATTGGCGTGGAGTGGGTACTCCTAGTTAGTGAATCCACGGTTCCATTGAAGAGGTAGTACTGCGCATCCTCCGTCGAAAGGTTTCCCCGCTGAACTGCTGCAATCCGGACTTGCCTTTCGGAGCAGTAGTGTAGAACTCGCTCTGCATCACGTAGTATTCGTGATCGACGCGGGGCAGGCCCGCTGGCCGGCTCGACAAGAATCAATCCATACATTCCGTTCGCGATGTGTTGCGCGATCATCGGGCTGCCGCAGTGGTAAACGAACAGCCTTTGGCGTCGTGTCTCCGAACGTGAAGGTCTTCGACTGTCCTGGCGGGACTTGCAACAGAGCTGCCCCGCCGCCTGGCCCGATCACCGCGTGGAAATCGATCGAGTGGACCATGAGGCTGTCTTTAGGGTTCGCGAGAGATATTTCGATTGTGTCACCCTGTCGAACGCGAATGAACGGTCCCGGCACTTTTCCATTGAAGGTCCAATAGCGATAGGTCGTTCCACTTGTGGGATCAAGCACTCCGACCAACTCCTTTGAAGTGAGGGTTACGCGAATCCCGACTGGCGCGCGATCGCCGATCGGAGATGGCAGATCGCTGGGATCACGAACAATGTCAGCAGCCTTAACGGTCGGCGTCGCAATCTTCGCATGCGTGACGTGATTCTGGCCGAGAGAAACGATGGTCCCTGCTTCAACCAAGAACACGATTTTGAGGTTTGTAATACTCACCGCACTCACATGTGCGCCTCTTCTGCGAAGCAAGATCTCTGACAAAGGGGCACCGTGTCAGGTCACGGGAACCGTGGTCGACTCGTCCGGCGCGGCAATTGTCGGCGCAACGGTAGAGATCCGTGACGCGAATGGAGCAATCGAAAAAGCGACCTACTCTGACCGGAATGGCTTTTTTGTTGTTCCAGGGCTGGCGCCAGGACACTATCGGCTTCTCGTGGTAAATCACGACTTCGAGAGCAAAGAAGTGCAGGTGACAGTCAATGCCGCAGCGACAACGGAAGCACAACTGCGTATATCGCTCGCAGTAGGCGGCATGAGCACCACCCTCAAAATCGAGGGCCGCGAGGATGACCTCACCGGGATTGCCGACTCGGGGACACAGGGAACCATTGGCGCGAAGGAACTGGAGGATCGCCCGATCCTTCGTTCGAACGGCAGCGGTACCCCCTCGTTCCCAGAGTTGCAGACAAGCGGCAATTCCATGATCGGCGCATTCGATCTGGATTTCTATGTGGTGGATGATTCTACCGCGATCTTTGTCGAGACCGATGGGAATCAACTGGTCATAGACGCGCTTGAGACTCAGACTCCATCGCAACCCTCAGGGGCCCTGAAATCGCATTTTTGCTCGTGAGACCAGAAGAACCTTTAGATGCCACTTTGCGGCTTGGCCGGTGAGTCGGTAACCAGGCAGAGCTTCACGGGAAGTGCGCGGGCTGATCAGATTCTCAAAATCTTGCGCATTGCACCGTGGCTGAAGGCGCAAACTCCCATAGCCATCAAGTAGGGGTCGTCTCGGGTTCGGTTCACCACTCTATTCTTGCAATTCACATTGATGGGTTGATATAGGACTAAAACTGTCGTATATATTCAAACAAGGCCGACCGAATTGGTCGTATATGAAGATCGGCAGGACTGGATGGAGGGACCAGGGTCCCAGCGGGTTTATCTCTCGGCGGAGACCGCGAAGACCCTGGCGACTGCGACCGAGTGGGCCGCAGGCTGTCTGAATTATAAAGTTGGGCTTTTCGGCCCAATGGTCCTCCACACCGAACCGAATTGCCGAATGTTCGCGTACCCGACGCTCGCTTGAGCTCGTGAGCGGTCGACCGTGTGCGGAACCAGCAGTGATCAGAGGGAATTGGAGGAGGACCATGAAGGCAAAGACTCGCAAGAAGAATCCTGGACGGAATATCCGATCGCAGGCATTTCGCCGCAGTTGGATCGCGATGGGAACCCTGGCAACCTACGCCGCGTTTGGCACTGGCAAATCTGCCATTGCTGCTGAAAAAGTACTTCCAAGAATCGACGGCGCCCCTCCTTCCACATTGCCTCTGAAACGATTTGATATCAATGCGGGACCGCTGGAACAAGCGATCGATTCTTACCAGAAAACAACCGGATTGAAGGTTAAGGTCGTCTTGCCCGCTGGGACGCTGGCCGGGTTCAACTCCCCGGGGGTCATCGGTCTTTACCGCGAAGAAGATGCTCTTAGGCTTCTCCTCAATGGCACAGGATTGAACTTCCGCCTTGAAGGTCAAGACACATTTATCATCGGCGTCCAGGCGAATGACACGGTTTCAGTCAATGCCTCCATTGCTGATTTCGTATCCATGCAGAAGTTTCCCGAACCTCTCATCGACACTCCCCAGAGTGTGACCGTGGTCCCTCAGTTCGTCATGCAGGATCAAGGCTTGTCCACGTTGCGCGACACGCTCAGAAATGTGCCCGGCATCAGTCTCGCCGCGGGAGAAGCTGGCGCGCAGGGCGACAATCTAACCATCCGCGGCTTTACCGCCAGAAATGACATCTTCCTCGATGGGATTCGCGATTTCGGTAGCTACTATCGGGACTCGTTCAACTTCGAGCAGGTTGAGGCGCTGGAAGGCCCGGCAGGAATCCAGTTCGGAAGAGGCTCAACAGGCGGTGTCGTCAACCAGGAGAGCAAAGTCCCAGGTTCCGAGAAGTTCGTCAATGTGCAAACTCAGTTCGGGACAGATCTGACGCGGCGCCTTACAGCGGATCTCAACAGCCCGCTTGAGGACGTGCTGGGCGGTACCGCATTTCGCGCCAATTT
The DNA here is from genome assembly GCA_021323655.1 of Acidobacteriaceae bacterium. Taxonomy (GTDB): domain Bacteria; phylum Acidobacteriota; class Terriglobia; order Terriglobales; family Acidobacteriaceae; genus Pseudacidobacterium. Next base: position 54,459 of record JAJPKO010000043.1, on the reverse strand, counting down.
CATGGCGGAAGAAGCGGGAGTGGCTGGGCGCGATGCGGCTGAAGTGCGGCGGTTCGGCATCGCGCCATCGATTTCGATCGGATTGGGAACTAGAACGCCCGCAACGTTGAGTTACGAGCACCTCTCGGAAGACGACACGCCGGACTATGGATTGCCCTGGCTCTTCAACAGCGTCGCACCGGCGAATCGGCATAGCTACTTCGGTTTTGCCGACGAGAATTACCTGAAGACCAACGACGATATTCTCACCTTTAGAGTCGAACACGACTTCAAGCCAAACCTCAACGTTCACACTATTGCGCGCGCCGCCAACTATCCACGAAAGGCGCAGATCACTGAGCCGCAGATTTGTTCCAACGCATCGCTCAGCGTTCCCGTAGGGGGCGTGGTCTCCTCCCTGCCCACGCTGTCCTACAACTCAGCGCTTTCCTGTCCCTACACACCGCAGACAGCTGCGGATCAGATTACCCAAGTCAATCGGAATCAGATTCAGGTCAAGAGCGTTGAGGGAATACTGTGGGATCAGGTGGAGATGAGTTCCCGGTTCAAGATCGCCGGGATTCACAACGATTTCGTGGCCGGCGCTGAGGGTGGGCAGGAGATTTCAAATCCAATCCGCTACAGCTACACGATTAACAAGAAAAACACGGTGCCCGACACAACGCTCCTCAACCCAAATGAAGAACAGCCATTTTCGGGAACCGGCTATATCACTTCCATCGTTCATACCAAATCGAAGAGCGTGGGACTCTACTTCATCGACGCGATGAAGCTTGGGCGCCTATTTGAACTCACCGGCGGTGTGCGCTGGGACCGCTTTGATACCGACTACAACCTCTACCAGCCCACGCCACCAGCTGGGGGGACAGCGACCGCGGCCGTGCCCCCGATCAGCAGACTGGACCAGCAGCCGAGCTATCGAGCCGCAATCGTGTACAAGCCTTCATCACATGGCAGCATTTACTTCGATTACGGCACCAGCTTTAACCCAGCGGCTGAATCGATCAGCCTCAGCGTGGCGCTCAGTCAGGACACGGCCGTTCCCGAAGAGAACGAATCCTATGAAGCGGGAGCCAAGTGGGGATTTCTGAATCAACGCTTGTTGCTTGAGGGTGCCTGGTTTCGAACCGAGAAGGACAACGCTCGCGAAACTGATCCGACCAACTCGAACAACATCGTGGCGGCCGGAAACCAGGTTGTGAATGGTGCGCAGGTCAGCCTTGTGGGCAGGCTTCCTCATGGCATGGACCTTGTTGCTGGATACGCCTATCTCGATAGCGATGTCATCTTCTCTAGATTCTTTCCGGCTGCGGTAGGGTACCCACTGGCAAACGTGCCGAAGCAGACTTTCAATCTATTCGTCACCCATCGCCTGCCATGGCGGCTGAACGGCGGCGTTGGGAGTAACTACGTCGGAAGCCGAACGGCAAGTTCCACCGTTCCTTATGTGTCGACCGGTTTCGTGCCCAATCCGAACGGACCCGGATATGTGGTGACCAGCGTGGCAATGAGGCAGGTCCCCGGCTACTGGGTTTTCAGCGCGATGCTCAAGCGCCCGATCGGCGAAAAGTTCGAGTTTCAGGCCAACGTCAACAACATCCTGAATCGCTTCTACATCGATTTGCCTCACCCCAGCCATCTGATTCCCGGTGCGGGAGCCAGTGCTCTGTTCGGCATTAACTTCCGTTTCAAATGACTCTGACCATTTCAAGCAATTCATGAAGCGTTTCGACGGCAAAGGTTCTTGGAGTTCCAAATTCATGTTGATTACGATTCCCGATGTTTTGACCAGCGAAGAACTGACGCAGGCACGCGCGATTCTCGATGCTGCCGAGTGGGTTGACGGCAAATTGACTGCCGGCTACCAGGCTCAAGCAGTCAAAGAAAACCTCCAGCTCCCGGAGTCCCATCCGGCAGCCGTGAAGCTTGGCGAAATGGTGCTGGCGGCCTTGGCGCGGTCGCCCCTGTTTATGTCGGCTGCGCTGCCACTCAAGGTCTTTCCACCGATGTTCAATCGCTACACCGGAGGCGGACATTTCGGAACGCATGTCGACACCGCGATTCGCTCGCTCGCCTCAACGGGCCAGCGCATCCGAACCGACGTCTCAGCAACTCTCTTCCTGACGGCTCCCGATCGATACGATGGTGGCGAATTGATTGTGGAAGACACCTATGGGATGCACAGCGTCAAATTGCCTGCTGGGCATATGGTGCTCTATCCAGCGACCAGTCTTCATCACGTCACCCCCGTGACGCGCGGCGAGCGAGTGTCCTCGTTCTTCTGGATTCAGAGCATGATCCGGGCCGATGGCGATCGAACTCTTCTCTATGATCTCGACACGGCAATTCAGCGGTTAGCAAAAGAATCTCATCGCAATCCGATCGGGGTGCAGCTAACCGGCGTTTATCACAACCTGCTTCGGCGTTGGGCTGAGATGTGATCAGCGATTTCTCATGCTCCGGATGTTAGTTCGCGATTGCAAATGTTGTGCATCAACTGCTTTGAGGTGACATGTCTTTACTTAGTCGGCGAGAATTCCTAAAGCAAACTACGGCAGCCTGTTCCCTTTTAGCCCCTCGGTACTTCGGATCACAGTCGAATACTCAGAAACAGCAAGCAGATCCCGATGGTCCGTCTCTCTTTGGTTTTGTAGATCCTCTTCCGATCCCAGCGCGCCTCGCGCCGATGGAGCGGCATAGGTCAAGAACGGTCTACAGAGTGCGCATGGAAGAGAAGATGCAGACCATCCACTCCTCACTCCCGCCTACAAGGATCTGGGGGTTCGAAGGGCGGTACCCCGGACCGACAATCGAAGCGATCCGAGGCGAACGCGTAGAGGTTGTTTGGGAGAACCGGCTGCCCACACACCATCTGTTCAAGGTGGATCCGCATATCCATGGCGCTATGCCCCCTGCGCCTGAGGTTCGAACCGTTCCACATCTGCACGGAGCTCGTACGTCTTCGGAAAGCGATGGGCTCCCAGAGAATTGGTTCACACCTGGCAATAAGGTTCGTTACACGTACCCCAACGAACAACGGGCCGCGACGCTCTGGTATCACGATCATGCAGTTGGCATCACGAGGTTGAACGTCTACGCAGGACTCTCCGGCCTCTACCTTCTGCGTGACGAGGAAGAACGGTCTCTTTCCTTGCCCGCAGACGAATATGAAGTCCCGCTCATCGTCCAGGACCGCACATTGGATGGTAAAGGGCAGCTTGTCTATGCGCCGGTGAACGACGACGGCATTCCCTTGGCTCCGGGCATATGGGGACCTGAATTCCTGGGTAAATATCCCGTCGTGAATGGAAGGATATGCCCGTATTTAGATGTCGAGCCGCGTCTTTATCGGTTGCGCGTTCTGAATGCGGCGAATACGCGCTTCTTCGATTTGCGTTTCAATCTTGCCAGGCGAGCCACCGACATTGCATCTTGTTAACGTTCATTCAGTTCGGCTCTGACGGCGGCACACTGCCGAAACCAGCGACCATGCAATCCATCTTGCTCGGGCCTGCAGAACGCGCCGACCTTCTAGTTGACTTCACGGGCCTCGATAACCAGACAGTGACCATGATGAACAATGCACCAGCGCCATACCCTGGGTGGGCTTCAATGGCGATGAATGCACCGCGTATGGACGAGCTGATGCAATTCCGAGTCATACTTCCACGAAAACCGAGTAAGGCACCTTTGAAAGTGTTCAGCGTGGGCTCGTCACCTTTGCCTTTTGCTAAGTATTCGGAAAAGGACGCAATCAAAACGAGAGATTTCGTGCTGGTGGAACACATGGACGAGCACGGGCGATCTCTCGGCGTGAAGATCAATGAAAGGGGGTATGACGACCCCGTGACCGAGATCGTGAAGATTGGAACACTTGAGAAGTGGCGCTTTATCAACACGACGGAAGACGCGCATCCCATGCACCTTCATCTGGTTCAGTTTCAGGTTCTGCACCGGCAGGGTTTTGACTATATGCAATTCGCCAAAGGGAACATCCAGCCGGTTGGTTTGGTACGCCCTCCATCATCCGGAGAATCAGGCTGGAAAGATACAGCAATTGTCACACCGAACGAGATCCTCTCCATCCTCGTCAAGTTCGAGGGCTACACCGGCAAGTTTGTATTCCACTGCCATATGCTCGAGCATGAGGACAACGACATGATGCGACCTTTTGTAGTCACCACATGATCCGAGCCGATAGCGACCGAGCCCTTTTCCACGTTCTCTCTACAGCATTTCAACGGCAAAGGAATCGCCGGGAAATCCCATCGGAGTGCAATTGACGTGCATCTGCCACAATCTGCTTCGCCGCTTAGGCAGAGATATAGTGTCGCTGGCCTCGACAGATTGGAAACTCAGAGATCCAAAGCTTCGAGTCACCACTGGCAAACTCCAAGGATGGCGTGCAAGCCATTCTGAACTCAACTTCCCGTAAGGTTATCGCCCTTCATCCAGCGTAGGCCAAGCTTCTCTCTCGACGTGATTATCTGTCTCGTCGGACCCCGAGCCGCGCGACCTCTCACAATCCGGACCGAAATGATCGGCATTGTGACCCCTGTCACTGCCACATGGTCAGTCAAAGACTATCTTGAAAATGATTTTCACTTTCATAAGAGAGTCAAGAGAGCTGCTTCATGATGAGTGACTTCCGGTCTCCTTTCTTTCTGCTTCGTATCCTGGCCACCATGGCAATTCTGGCGCTCGCTTCGAGGGCCGTTCTCGCCGGTGATTTGCAACAGCTTTCCGGTACCGTTTCCGATCCTAGCGGAGCGCTCGTTCCGGGCGCTTTGGTGAGCATTCAGAAGACTGGCGCGTTCAAAGCGCAAACGACCAAAACCGACCAAACCGGCGGATTCGAATTCAAGCTGGTTCCCGGCGCGTATCGGATTGATGTTGAGGCTGCTGGCTTCGGGCCGTATACCCAGGAAGGCATCGCTCTGGATTCGTCGACACCAGTTCATCTCGACGTTTTGCTACAGGTTGAATCGCACCGGGAAAGCGTCGAAGTCAGCGCTGCCGGAACCCAGTTGGACCTTTCCTCAACTGAAGTGGGGGGCGGGATGGCACAGGAGAAGCTGGTGGCAGTTCCCTTGAATGGAAGAAGTTTCACCGATCTTCTCGGCCTGCAGGCTGGCGTGATTCCTCAAAGTTCCAAGCAATCGAATGCCGTCGTGATGTCCGGCTGCACGACCACTCCTCCTTCCGGGGATCTGAATCCGGGCGATGTTTCTGTCAGCGGCCAACGAGAGACAGCAAACGGATTTGCCGTCAATGGTAGCTCCGTCGAAGAAGACTTCAACAACATCGCGAGTGTGATCCCCAATCTGGATTCGATCGCAGAATTCCGGGTTCTAACAAGCAACTTCGGTGCCGAGTATGGGAATTTCAGCGGCGGACAAGTGCTCGTCACTACCAAGACTGGAACAGATAATCTGCATGGCAGCGCATTCGAGTTCTTTCGGAATACAAATTTCGATGCAACGAACTTCCTTGCGCGCGAACGTGCTGCGTATGATCGAAACCAGTTCGGCGGGACATTAGGTGGACCCATCCTCCGTGACCGACTCTTTTTCTTCGGTGATTACCAGGGAACGAGAATGACGCAAGGAGTCGAGAACGGACACATTGCAGTTCCCTCCCTTGCCAACCGCAATGGAGATCTTGGTGATCAGTTGACCCAACTCACCGGCAAGGTAAGCGGCGACTATCTCGCGACTCTCCTAAGCCAGCGTCTGGGACGGACGATCACCACGGGCGAGCCGTACTACACGGCAACCTGTACCCAATCCAATGCGACCTGCGTCTTTCCAAACGGTGTTGTTCCGGATCGAGCCTGGTCGGCTCCGGCGAAGGCTTTGCTCCAATACATTCCTGCGCCAAACATCGGAAGCAACGTGTTCTCGACCTCGCGCGAAAACCAGACCCTCACAGATAACAAAGCTGCGCTCCGATTGGACTCGACGACGAAATCGGGCAACTTTTCCGCCTACTATTTTCGCGATGCATATCAGCTGAATAATCCCTATCCGACAGCGCAAGGCGGCGCCAATGTTCCTGGCTTCAATGCCATCTCGCGGGGTCGCGCTCAGCTTGCAAATCTCGGTTGGACGAAGGCTGTTGGCGCATCGCTTGTCAATGAGCTGCACTTCAGCTACATGAGAAACGCAAACAAGATTGGCCAGCCAGTGGGTGGCGTGGGACCATCGTTGGCGTCGCAAGGATTTGTAGAAGGCAACGGAACGCTGGGTATAGTTCCCCTCAACCCATCGGTTGAAGGAATCGAGAACGTCGCTTTCAATGACTTCACCATCGGCGTGGATGTGACCGGGGAGCGCCAAGTGAACAACACTTACCAAGTGACCGAATCTCTGTCGAAAGCGATTGGGAACCACACACTCAAGGCGGGCACAAACTGGCATATCGATCAGGTGAACATCGACTCGAATTCAATTAACAACGGATCGTTTGTGTTCCAGGGATCGGAAACAGGTCTAGACTTCGCGGACTATCTGATTGGCGTGGCCAGCACGTATGAGCAGGGCGATGCAAGCGGCTTCTACATCCGCAACAAGTATACCGGCGTGTTTGCACAGGATACTTGGCAGGCCCGCAGCAACTTGACATTCAACTATGGCGTGCGGTGGGACATGCTGCCGCCCTGGCGCGAGAAGTACAACCAGTTGCAGACTTTCGTGCTCGACCAGCAATCGGAGGTGTATCCGGGCGCCCCCAGCGGCATGGTCTTCCCCGGCGATCAAGGCGTACCGAGCACGCTCTCGCCCACGAATTGGTCCAACTTCTCTCCGCGATTTGGAATCGCTTACGCGCCAACCTGGACGAGGGAGTGGGCCAAGCGCTTGTTTGGTGGACCAGGACGAACCAACTTGCGCGTCGGTTATGGTGTTTTCTACACGGCATTCGAAGGATTATCGGCGGGGATCATGAGCGCGTGTCCGCCTTATGGATACGACTACGACAGCACGGTTGGGCATCCCTTGTTTGAGGAACCATTTGTCTCGGCGAGTACCGGAGCCACGAATGGGCAGCCTTTCCCATCGCCGATTCCTGCCTTCGGCGCATCGCGGCAGCATTCGAACACGACTGTCGATTGGTCGAAGTATTCCCCGATCACCGGCGACCCTGCTTTTTATTACCGCAACGCCTCGCCTTACACCGAGAGCTACAACGCTTCGATTGAGCGTGAAATCGGCCCCGGAAGCACACTCACTTTTGGCTATGTCGGCGCCCGCGCACATCACCTGCTTGTTCTCACCCCGGCTTCACCCGGCAATGCCGAGCGCTGCTTAAGCGTGAGCGACCCCAGTCAGGTCGCGTCCGGCTCCAATACCTGCGGCCCCTTCAGCGAAGGCGGCTTGTTCACCAGACAGGATGGGACCACAGTCGAAGCTCGCGGACCGTTTGGTCCCGAATTCGATGGCATCACGTATCAGAAGACGATCGGCTGGAGCAATTACAACGCGATGGACATTACCGTAAAGCACCGCAGCCGCATCGGCGAGGTGTTGGGCTCCTATACCTATGCCAAGTCGCTCGACAATTCCTCCAGCCTGTCCGAGGAAGTGAATCCGATTGAGCCAAGCATCAAGGCGATTTCGGCCTTCGATGTGCGCCACAATTTCGCGATCATCTATATTGCGCCCCTTCCACTCGACAAGATAGTCGCAGGCCCGCGCGCGCTTTTCCAGGGATGGTCGGTCTCGGGAATTACGCGAATTACTACGGGAATGCCGGTGACACTCTTCAACAATGACGACACGTCGCTGATCGGTTCAATGCCCAACGGAATCAATAACAATGGAGTCGACACGCCGAACTACCTTGGAGGCAATCTCGGCCTTCATATGAATCCGCGCGACGGACATCCGGCCTTCGATACTTCGCGTTTCGCAATGCCTGCGCTGGGCGAGGTCGGCAATGCGCATCGGCGTTTCTTCTACGGTCCCGGAATGGAGAACTTCGACATGGCTCTGGAGAAGAAGATCACGATCGGTGAATCGCGCGCACTGCTGCTGCGCGCCGAGTCGTTCAACGTTTTCAATCACGCGCAGTTCTTTGGCCCTGAAGCGGTAAACGGAAACCCAGACAGCACGAACTTCGGCCGGATCGTGAACGCCGACGCTCCGCGACAGATACAAGTAGCTGCGAAGTTCACATTCTAGGTTGCAGACCGATTCTTCTTGAGACAGGTCTGACAGGTTCCAAGGATCTGGAATGTGTGGCGCAAAGGCCGGAACCGGAATTCTTTGCCGATTCGACGCTGCACGTTGTCGAGTTCGGAGGCAAAGAACTCAACCGAGTCGCCGCACGATGTGCAGACCATGTGGTGATGTGTGCGGCGGTTCAGGCTATGTTCGTAGCGGACGACCCCGTCCTGAAAATCGACTTCGAACGCAAGTCCGCACTGGGCAAGCAGCTTAAGAGTGCGGTAGACCGTGGTGTACCCGATGCTCGGATCCTTCTCCTTGACGAGTTGGTGCAGTTCTTCCGTACTCAAGTGGTCGCGCGTTTTGAGGAACACGTCGAGCACCTTATCGCGTTTGCCACTCTGCTTCAGGCCCTTCTCGCGGAGATACCCGGCGAGAACGTGTTCCGCAACACTGAGCAGATCGTTGCCGGTCACTGGTGCATCGTCGACGCGCTTTTGGGGAGCTTTTCTCAGGGCTTTTTCCTCATCCGATTATATGTCCCATGACACGCATGTCCCTGAATTGCGCCTCAGCACCAAACCATTGTTTGCCTCGGAGGAATGCGGACACCGCCCCGCTCAGAAAGCACAAATCACAGGGAAGCGACCCGTCGGTCAACGGTGATAGGCTATGGAGCAAACGCAAACGTTGGTATTCAACTCCTCTCTTTAAGGATGGGCTCCTATGAAAGGAAACTCAAAGGTCATCGAGCATCTGAATCAGGCTCTCCGCGACGAATTGACAGCAATCAACCAGTATTTTCTCCACGCTGAAATGGCGGAGAACTGGGGCTATAAGAAGTACTCGAAATACATTAAGAAGCAGTCGATTGACGAGATGAAGCATGCGGAAATGCTGATGGAGCGCATCCTGTTCCTCGATGGCATTCCCAAGATGGAGCCGATGTCGCTGACCATTGGCAAATCCGTCAAAGAGATGATTGAGTCGGATCTTGGCCTCGAGCACGAAGCTGTGGCCTCCTACAACGAATCCATCAAAGTGTGCGTAGAAAGCGGCGACAACGGGTCCCGCGACCTGTTCGTGAAGCTGCTTCGTGATGAAGAGGGCCACGTCGACTGGCTCGAAGCGCAGGTCCATCAGATCGGTGAGATCGGATACGAGCGCTACCTGATCACTCAGACTGAAGAGGACTGAGACGCCGGAACCTCAAGTGGAACCACGTGAAGCCCGGGCAGAATCGACAGCTTCTTGACTCGGCTTGCACCCGATGACAACCGTGAGTGAAAGAAGGATGCTGCCACAAAGCTCTTCTACAGAGAAGCCAACTCGTGGAGTTGCTGCGCGTACGGTCATGTCATTGGTCTTTTCGTCTCAATGACGTCAGAGATTTATATAAGGATGCAACGGATTCTTGGGTGCAATCGGGTGCAACTTGTACCTAATTTCGCTAGTTTTCGCTGGTCAAAATCATTCCACAACTCTTTTAGATTTATCGCGGGGCGACGGCCTCGAACCCGCGATCTCTGCCGTGACGGCGCACAGGAAAGTCGTAACTAACAGAAAACAGGCGTCACGGATGGCTCCTTTTGGCACTTCGCCAAAGCGAGCACTAAGAACCGCCGCAGGACTCGGTGAGGAACGGTTTCCTGTAGGAGCATTCGTGGGAATGATCAGTGAAGAGATCCAAGAATTGCAAGATCGTGGTAAGAGAGATGAGGAAATCGATATCGACGCTCAGGAAATCTCCGAGGGCGGCCGCTCCACCAGAGAAGCGGCATGAACGGTAGCATCCTGACTACTGCGCGAAGACGGCGAGGACGCGGCAGCGAGAGGCGGGGGCGCTCCACGTCACCGCCGCGTCGGTGTCCAGCACGAAGCAATCGCCAGTGTGAAGCACTTCATCTGATCCTGCGACGCGCATGTGGAGCATGCCGTCCAGAACATAAGCGGTGAGCTGAGTCCTGGCTCTGCCTTCAGCCAGTTGGAACGTGGCCTCAACCGGAATATCGATGAGCTTGGAAAGTTGTTTGCTGCCCGAGGTGACAGCGTGCAATGGGGTTTGCCTTGCTGTGGGCTGCTCTCGGCGTTCGGCGATGACGTAGGCGTTGCGCGTGATCGCCAGCGAGTGGTGAGTGGCACCGACGAAGAAATGGCCGAAGTCAACTCCGTAGACACGGCAGATCTTCGCGAGTGTCTGCAGGGTTGGAAGCATGCGGTCCGTTTCGAGCTTGGAGAGCAGCGCCGTTGACAGTCCGGTTTCTGCACTGAGGCGGGAGAGCGTGAGGCCTTTGTTGTTGCGAAGCGTCTTGAGCTTCGAGCCGATCGAGTAGAGGTGCAGGATGTCGTGCTTTGGAGTTGGCGTCGGCCTAGGCATGGTGGGTTCCAGCGTGGGCAGGAGCTTGCGCTTCTTCGGGCTCGGCGATGCGACGCACGATGAGCGTGTAGAGCTCCTGGAGCGATGGACCGCGCGACGCCGGATCGCCGTCAAGCTTCTCACGCATACCGCGAAGCGTTGGGAGGAGGTCGTGATCAGGCTGGATGCTCATTGAGCATGCGCCTGCAGTGTGTCAGCTACTTCGGGATCGAGCGGCGCCGAGTGCTTGAGTTGGTGATGAACGATGAAGTGTTGCGAGAACCATGAAATGGCGTCTACGTTGTCGCGGGCGTCTGACGGGCGTGTGGGCATCAGCTCGCCGCATGCGGTGCACTTACCGGCGATGGGGCGGATATCGACGTCGTAGGTAAAGGAGAGTTCGGGTCGCATGGCTGTACTCTGCGAAGGTGCCTTGAGCTGCATTGCGCTGTAACCTTGCGAGTTCACGCAACGCAGCCTCCAGCACTTCCAGGCGGTAGTGGAGAAGCCGACGGAGGTCAGAGGTATCAAGACAGATGGCCGAGTCAGATTCTGGCGTTTCGCCTGGAAACACCACGCGGGCCGCGAACAGATAGCCAGAATTCGCCCACATGATGCAGACGATGGTTTCATGATTGTAAGGGTCAGGATGTGAGCGAAATCACAGCAGGTTGAGACGGTCGAGGATGTCGGTCAATCGGCGGCGGGTGGCGGGGAGCAGGTAGGCGATTTTGCGGACGCAGCAACCGAGCACTGCGGCGATGTCTTCGTATCGCACTTTGTCGCGATAGGTGAGCACCAGGAGTGTTGCTCTGGGATCGAGCTGCGCGAGCGCGCGTTCGAAGTCTAGGACTCGGACCTGGCGGGAGTCGCTTTCGCGGAGTCGGCGCTCGCGCCAGCCGGAGCGCTTGAGTCGGGCGGTGTTTCCCTGGCGGAGTAAGGTTCGTTCGAAGGCCCACTGTTTGAGGCGCATGATCGCCAGTACGTGATCTGGCGGGATACCAGGCATCTTCTCTTCTCGGGATCGTGTTCGTTCATTTCTGCGACGGCCAGCTTGAGGAGCGGGAGCGGGAAGTCGCCTGCTTCAGACAGTTCGCGGAGGAGGGCTTCCTGTCGGCTGAGGGGCGGCGGGGGCGGTTGGGGATCTTCGAGCCGGAGGAGGGCTTCGGCGAGAGGAGTGTCCTGGCGGGCGGGGGTGCGTTGGGCAGGGTCGGCGTCTAGAAGCAGGTGCCGTACATAAGAAAAATACTACATAGTGGCGAGAGGGCTAGTTGATCAAGTCGGAAAGTCAGAGCCGCTGCGCCAAGTCATAGGCGAGGCGAAAGAGCTTGAGAGCTTGCTCTGCATTAAGCAGAGAAACCTCCCGCTCGGTTCTCTCATATTCAGCGAGATCAGGGTTTCGCAATTCCCGCTTGAGAATCACGATCTTCTCTTCCAGTCTGGCGATGTGTTCACTCAGCGGCTTCTGCACCGATCAAGAATAGAACTCGCTGGTTGAGTTTCGCACTAGGGGAAGTACGAGGTCAGGCGGAGGAGGCCGTGGTTGGATATGTGAGGTTTGAGCGATTGAGTTTATTTACATCGTTCCGAAAAAATGCGGCGCGGGGGAAGTCGCACCGGCGGTCTAGGTACTGGGACAGGCAGCGAAGATTCGGCAGGCGATGGCGCGGGCCTCTTCCAACATCTGGCCTCCGTCCTGTTCGGTGGCTATGTCCCACAAATCCATGGCGGCCAGTCGTCTGCCGTTGGCGTCGAGCTAGGCGGCGAAGAACACACGTTGTTTTTCGAACATGGAACAGTGTCCAAGGCCGATGCGGTTATCCATTGCCGAGTTTCATAAACATCCATGGGTCTTGATGGCATCGGCTAGCTTCTGACTGTTTTCTCGGATAATGGCTTGCCCTCGCTCGCTTTCCCAACCGAAATTTGAGGCATAGGAAGGGTGTTGAAGGCTCACGTATGGGTATGAACACTCAAGCATATTGAACTGTTCCCAGGCTGGTGTACCGAGAACAGCGACGAGGCAGGGACACGTCCTTCGCAACTGATATTCGAGGAAGTCACGACACTGCTTCTTGTGTTCTCCAGACCCTCCATATGGGCCACGTGATTTTCTGCCTGGCTTTAACCCTACAAACACATTGGTAAAGAAACATCGCTCCGGCGCGAGCCCGGAAATCGACAAATATTGAAGCAATCCCTTCCACGTGCCGCTATCCATTTTCTCGATGCCTCGATCTACCGAATCATTGAATAGAAGCTCGGCATCGAAATTGTGGGCCAGCATGATAACGGGGTCTTTTGGAAAGTAGTCGGGCATCGGGCCCTTCGTGTGTAGTCCTCTCCAAAGGCCAACGCCGCCGGGATAAAACGCGGTTCCATCGATTCGTTTTGCAATCTTGATGGCTTGATCGTCGTAATGAGTGACCATTAATTCCATGCTTCTAAAGAGATCACTGATGACGTCTCGAGCATCTTCGCGATCGCCTTTACCCGCCGTAGGTAACTTGCTGGACATACCCCTTCGACATTAGCATTCCGGTCTTCCCTCACGACCCGACCCAAACCAGGGGCACCTCATGTCCCTCTAATAGTGGTGTTCGATTTACATCACGCGACTCGTAGGTGTGTTCCCCTTCGCACGTCCGCTCCCGGGACGATTGCGTTCTGCGCCACCGCCGCTTTGATCGCGTCGTTGTCCGGCCGGGTCTCCAGAACGGAGGATTCCAGCGTCTTGGCAAGCTCATCCGGCAGTAGGGATAACATCGTCTCCCAGATGACGCCCGCAATCCGCGCCTCAATCCTGCAGTAACATCTTGGAATCGCAGCTTGGTCGGTGATCTTCACCGAATCCTGACTGTTCTTTTGTGCTCTTAGAGTGAACTGCTGCCCCTCGATTTTCTGCAGGTTTCGGCTCAACAGGTAATAAAGGACCATGTTCTTGGTCCGCTCGACCTTGCCGGCCGCATCTCGGGCTCGCTCCGTTAGCCTGTTCGCCTCGCCGCGGCAGAACTGTTCGCGCGCTTCCATCATGCGAATAAATCGACCAATGCGGTCAGTCTTGTCGTCCCGCATTGCGCAGAATTGGTTGAAACGTTCCTGAAGCTCATCGGGGATCGCGCTGCCTTGCTCGCACGCCTCTTGAATTGCTTCGGAGAGGTCATTGAGTTCGGCGTCGATCTCAAACAGCGACAGTGTGGGTGCTTGGGACATGGACGCACTCCTGTTAGGAGGGGGCGGTGCGCGTCAAGCATCGTCCCTTCAGAGATATCGCCTGAAGGTCGGCGAACAAGTTAAAGTTGGGAGGTCACACTGCAGCCTTGATATTTCGTACTGGCGCCATCGGTTCTCGGAGGGTTTGTGAGTTCGATCAGCAAGACATGGGACGATCTGCCCGCAAAAGACCTGACCGTTCAATCGAGCTGGAAAAGGTGCGAGACCGTCATTCCGCGGTCCGAGTTCGACTTCTGATCGTGCATCACGAGCTCGATGAGTACCGCGATGGCAATATCAAGGAGAGTCACCCAGTCTCGGTTGACTGCATCTCGATCGAAACCGCGCACAGACAGTGACGGTTCTCACAGACACGATGACCGCCGGTCTTCGCTTCGCGGTCTCGCAGCGAGTGCTCGATCAACTCTCGTCCAAGGTCACTTCGGAACTTGGTGTAAAAGCGCCGGGATTCTCAGGCAAACTTGGCTCTGAACTCCTCGCTAAAACGGAGTACGAGTTTACTGAGACGAGCGAGGAGAGCCTCACCGGCACGAAGTCCTTTCAGCTCACGGAGAGCCAAGAGAGGACGCATACCATTACCCTGAACTCCGGCGAAGCGCGGGTGGCGAACCTGCGGCTCCGGTACTGGCCAAGGCGCTGGGATATTTATCTCCACTCTTACGAGGCGATCGAGTTCGAGTATAAGAAGCGCTGGATCTGGCCTGACGTGCGCAAGACGATGAAGATTGCAGAGTCGCAGATTCTGGGCTGGCCGCTCTTCTCGATCAACTATTTCGAGCCGCAAGCATATCCCGTGGTCACCTATGGTCCTGTTGCCAATGAACTCACGGAGCCGGATGAAGTCAGCGTTTCTCCTCTCGTTACGTCCTGCCGAGAGTGAATCCGCCGGAATTCCTGAGTCTGTCCTCTTTGGCGAAGCTCGCCTTCCCAGTCACGAAGCAGGAACGAGCTGAATCGCAGGTCCACGTTGTCACTCGCCAGAGAGAAGCTGCTGGCGGCTGGGGACATGGAGTGAAGAGAGCTCTCGCCGAGAAAGCTGCGAAGAAATCTGCAAAGAAAGCGGCTAAGAAGGCCCCAGCGAAGAAGCTGCCCAAAAGGCCGTAAAGAAGACAGCCAAGAAATCCGTCAAGAGGTAGAAGGTTTGAGGTGGAGGCCAAAGCCTCCACCTTACTACCGCCCTACGCTGCCATCGGCAACACTTCGCCGGCGAACTTCATCAGTGCGAGCTTCCGCTCCGGATCGCCGGTGTTCCCAGCTACCCAGGAGATTGCGTTTGAGAGGCGCCAAGTCGTGTTGCCGGCTGGCAGGTTCTGCGTGTCGGGCGAGTTGTAGGCCTCGATCACTGCGTCCGATTCGGTCTTGAGCAGCGTCTTGCGGAGCAGATCCCTGGCGGAGCCGGCGTCCACACTCTGTTCTTGAGCCCGGCGAACCGAGTCCATCCGCCGGCGAAGCCCGTCCGCGTTCAATTGAGAGCCGATCACGTCCCGCAGGGCGCTGACCGTTGTCTCCGCATCGAGGTCATAAGTACGCTGCGAGTAGAGGACCGATTCGTCCAGTCTCCGGCCCAGGTGAACCTGCCGCATCTCCTCCTGAGTGATCGCGAGATTCGAGCACCAGATCCGCAGTAGATAGGCCCGGACGGAGAGCGCGCCATTGCCGAAGTCCGAGTTTTCGAGGCTCAGGCCGTAGGCGACCATCTCGCCCGGAATCGGCTCGTAGACCTCGGGCATAACCGCCTGCAAGGCAACCTTAGTGTCTGTGACGTAGCCGTCGTAAGGCAGTGCGCCCTTCTGCTGGACAGCGGTCGCGAATGCCTCGATGATCGGCCGCGAGTCGAGACGCCGATATCGGTCCGAAAGAAAACCCCTGACCTCGCCATTGACCGAGCGCAAGAGATAGCGGCTCTTGGCGAAGCGGTTGATGAAGACTGTCTTGAGATTGTGAGCAAGCAGTTCGCGTGCCCACGGCTCGGCGGTCTGCTGCAGGCTGTCGATGAACTTGATGGGCAGGTCCGTGGTCTGCGCCATCTGCTGCACGGAATGGCGGTGAAGCCGCTGCCGGATGCCGCCCGCGTGTTCGCCGGGGTATTCGATAAGCACAGCATTCGCTCCTGGATCCGGAGTGAAGCTGAGTTCTGCGCCCCGGGCGAGGCGGTCGCTCGGTTGGTTGTTCATCACATGGTCCACAACCTCGCCCGCTCTGCTTCGCCCCTGCGCGATCAGCTGTTCGAGCTTGTGAGTTGCGGCCGTCTTCGATTCCATCGTCAGAAGCATCTGAGGTCTCCATTACTGCCGGTTGGTCGTTCGTTGCAGGGTGAGGGGCGCAGCATGGCCACGAGGCTTGCGCGGCAAAGACCGATGCATTGTCGAATGGAATCTCGGCAGTGGCCAGTTGCGACCCCAGGATGGAGTGCGCGGCTAAGGCCTCAGAGAGAAGTAACCGTAGACGCAACGCATTCCGCTGCGCGAGCAGTTGTGCGTGTCGTAGAGAACGCCGTCGATCACGGCAGTCGGATGCCGTGAGACCTTGACCAGGAGTGGTCCCTGCGGAAGCTCCGATGCCCGCAGATGCACCCGGCACCCCGTGCCAATCGACATCGTCGAGGTCCAACGCCAGCCGAGCGATTCGAGGTAACGCTGATACGTTGCGCGAAAAACTCCGGTGCGGCTACTCGAGCGTTTCTTCTTCCGTTTGGTAATGCGCTCCGTCTGCCCAAGTCGATTGAGCGCGTCGTAGACTTCCTGATAGGGCTTGCCGGTCGCAATCGCAATGGACCGCGTGACGCAATCGCCGGTCGCGCACCTGTAGCCTGCAGCGGCACGGCCGCCGTCGTGGAAGACAAAGTTCATCGCCGTCCTCCTTCTGGTTTTCAGTTGTGGATAGGCTTTTTGGGGGGAATTCGAGGTGATTTGCTTTATCGCGAAAGAGGCAATTCGCGTCGGGTTCGCCATCCTACCATGGAGACAGGATGAGCGTACGGAAGATTGTGCACATCGACATGGACGCGTTCTATGCTTCGGTCGAGCAGCGCGACAACCTGGAGCTGCGCGGCAAGCCAGTCGACGTGGCCTGGAAGGGCAAACGCTCTGTCGTCTGCGCGGCTCCCTATGAAGCGCGGCGCTTCGGTGTGCGGTCGGCAATGGCCGCGGGCTACGCGGAGCGCCTTTGCCCAGAGGCCATCTTCATTCCGCCGGACTTCGCGCGCTATCGCGCGGTCTCCCGCGCGGTGCGCGACATCTTCTTAAGACACACCGATCTGATCGAACCGTTATCGCTCGATGAAGCCTATCTCGATGTCACGGAGAACAAGAGCGGCCTTGCCACGGCAACCAAGGTTGCAAGCACAATTCGGCAGCAGATTCGGGAGGAGCTAAATCTCACCGCGTCTGCCGGTGTCGCGCCCAACAAGTTCCTGGCAAAGATCGCCTCCGACTGGCGCAAGCCGAACGGGCTTTTTGTCATCCAGCCCGCCGAGGTGGAAGAGTTTCTGACGCCCCTGCCGGTCGGCCGTATTCCGGGTGTGGGGAAGGTCGCCGAGGCGAGACTGGCCAAGCTTGGACTGCGCACGGTGGGGGAGGTTCGCGCGCGGTCCCTTGAGCAATTGCAGAGCTCGTTCGGGCGCTACGGACAGCGGCTATATGAGTTGGCCCGCGGAATCGATGAGAATCCGGTCCAATCGAACCGGCCGACGAAGTCCATCTCGGCCGAGGACACCTTCGATCAGGACGTGTTGTTGGCTGAAACCGAACCGATGATCCGGAGGCTTGCCGAGAAGACGTGGGCGGCCTCACGCAAAGAGACGAGGATTTGCGCGCACGGTAGTTCTGAAGCTCAAGACGGCCGAGTTCCAGATCCTCACTCGAAGCCTCACTCCTCCACTCCCGCCGGCGTCCTGTGAGGAATTAACAGAGATCGCCCTCTCGCTTCGGGATCGAGTGTCACTCGATCCCGTAGAGAGATTTCGTCTGGTCGAAGTCGGGCTTGGCAACTTCTTCGACGCAAGACCTGATTTGGATACACAGGTGGAGCAACCGCTGGTTGATTGACGTAACCACCTCTTTGAGGAAGGTCAGGGCATCAGTTCACGCGGCCTCATCAAACCCTTCGTCGTCGCCTTCCTCTTCCGTTTCGTTGGTTTCACCGTGAATCTCCTCTTCCTCGACTTCCTCAGGAGCAGGAACTGCGGCATGTGCGCCCGCGTCGAAGAGGCTCGCAGTCCTCGGAGGCACAGGGTTCGCCTGCGGTGCTGGTGTAGCGGTCTCCGCAGCCTTCGCAGGCTCCCCCTTCGGAATAGGTTTCATCGCCGTCGTTTTACTCTTTGCGCGGGCCTCTGCCTGAGCGGTCTTCGCGGCAGCTTCCATCTCCGCCTTAGCGCGGTCGAGTGTGTTCTTCAATTGCAGGTGTGCGGAAACAAAGTTGACCAGCGTGGCAGGCAGATCGCGGTCAAGGTCCCCCGCGGTCCCGGTTATGGTTAGAGGCGTGGTCAGCGCAGTGTTCTCGCCATCTTTCAGCTTTTGTGGAATGACGTTGACACGAATTTGGTCTTCTTCTACGTTGGTGACCGTCAGCAAGACAGCGCGCTGCCGCAAGTACGGAGCAAGCTCTTTGAACATTGGGATACTCTCCTTGGAATGTGTCTCACGTGGGACGCGATCTCTTCCGAGAGGTTTGTCTCATCTCTGGATCGTCCCAGTGCAGGGTGTAACGACGGCCGAGCGTCATGTTCTCCTGATAATGCGCAGGATCGTACTCTCGCTGCCACAAAAGCCGGTAGAGTGCATTGACGGCGGACTTCATCAGGCGCCTCATCTCCTCATCGGAGATGTGGAAGATTTCGGTCTTGCCGCTGCAGACGGGGCGGGCAATGCCTGCATGAAGCTCTTCAATCGGGCCATTCCGAAAGGCTAGGGCGACGAGAGCTTTTGCTTCATTTGCGAGATCGGGATCGAGAGTCATCTTCATAGAAGCGCTCCAAACGTGTCTACGAATACTTAGCACACATCCTGCATTCCCGATGCAGTTATCACGTCAATTTGCCGCTCTGCGATCTCTTAGTCCGCCTTCTCGTTTTGCGCCACAGCGCCGGGTCGATCGGCAGGGCGCACATCTGCCCCGTCCTGGCGTTGAAAAAGGCGCCATGGTGTTGCAGTTTTCCGTAGCGGAACAGTTGCGCGAGCATCGCGAGTGCGCTTGCGGCGAGCGTCTGATTGATGAACGGTTCCTGGCGCTCGAGCGCTTCGACAGCAGAGCAACTCGGCAACGCATCTTCTCCAGCATTCTCGTTCACAATCTCTGGATATAACTCACTCACCGTACGCAGCCGCTCCGCTCTCCTGCGGTTTCGCGCGTTGAGCGGCTGGCCGAGGACATATTGACCGCTGGCCGCGCTGTTGCCAAGGTCAAGCCAATAGCAAACGCGGTTCAGAGCGTGCGAAAAGGAGCCTTCTATCGCCCGCCGCGCGGCGCGGGTGTCCACGCAGCCGATCACGAGGTCCGGGCAGCGATCGTAGTGTCGCTCGAAGGAGCGCGCATGAAATTGATTCGGGATGGCCTGCCAGTTTGTGCCCCAGAAGAGGTTAATGCGATTGATCAGAACTGTCGCCTTGTTCTGGCCGATGTCGGACAGAGAGAAGGGCTGGCGGACGCAGTTAGTCTCCGATACTATGTCGGCGTCCATCAAAGCGACGGCGAGTCCGTAGCGGTGGCCCCACACCCGCATTGCCTGATCGAGGTATGGCAGTCCCATCACCATCGCGCTTCCGGTCCCACCTGCGCCGATGATAAGAATTTGGACCGCGCGGTTCTGCAAAAGATCGGGAGGCAAGGTATGTTCGACACGCATCCTACCTCCTTTCTCCTCGCACGAATTGCGCGAGCGTCTGCGGCAACTGGATCAGTGTGAGTTCGGGAAACGGCTTGCGCTGGTTTATGAGTTCGTTCCACAACCCCTCGAAACCGCCGCGATGCCGTGTCAATCGGCCGACATTTGCGTGCGTGAAAGCACTCTCATAGAAACCTCTCTCCCACTCCGGAATCGAGGCTACCGTGTCATTGTCGGGACGGCGCATCGAACCGGTGCAGACACGGCCGTCTTCCGAAAGATTCCAAAAGGGTGCGACGGCGAGCGTCGTAGCAGCGCACGGTCGTTTGTTCTCGGCGAGTGCACGAATTTTAAGATCGCCGTTTTGAACTCGCCACACCAGCGGCGGCTGCGGAAACACGCAGCCGTTCAGCTGTATGGCCTTCTGTTCGGAGTTTTCGTAGAACATCTGGCGGCGGCATCGCGGGGTCCACCAGACAATCATGCGTTCGCCCTTGGCGAGCACGTTCTCGGGAAGCACTTCGGCCGTGGAGCCTCCCGAAAGCGAGCGAACAAGCGACTCGACGAAGCCGAGGGTTAGGGGCTGCGCAGGTTCGAGAGTTGGCGGCGCACCGTCATGCAGCACGACCGAGTGCCGGGTCACAAATCTCCGCTGGCGGTCTCCGTAGACGAGCAGCGCCTCACGCAACTCGAAGCGATGGTTCTCCCCGATCGAGATGTGTACCTGCATACCGTGCCTCCCAACGGCAGTTGTGGAGTATTCCGAGAACCCGGCGTCGGGCATTCACCTTTTTGGGCCAGAGTGCCACAAACGTCCCGATCGAAATCGCCAGTTTGAGCGGGCCTAAATTGACCTAATCTAGCGCTCCATCCGCATCAGACTTAGAGAGTCTGATTCTTCCGAATCAAAGTTGGAGATTTCGCATACAATGGCTTTTACGCATTCATCAAAGGCAAACACCATTCCTACCCATGGGAGGCTTTGTGACTGGACCTATTTTTGTCAGCCACTCCTCTGAGGACAGAGATGAAGCCAATGCGCTTGCATACGCTCTTCGTCAAGCCTTTTCGCACAGAGTGCGCACCTTCAACACTTCTTCCGGCACTGCGATCCAGGCGGGAGAAAAATGGCGACAGGTAATCCTCGAAGCAATCCGTGATGCGAGCTTGGTGGTGCTCTGGTGCACGCCAGCAGCGACCAAAAGCAAAGAGGTGGCTTTTGAAATAGGTGCTGCATTCGCTTATGACAAGCGGATAATACCGTGTGCTGTTCATATGCCTCCATCGAGATTGCCGTGGAGTCTCGATGAACTACAAGCACCAGCACTAGAAACCGAGAGCGGTTGGCTGCAATTGGCAGAGGCCGTCGCCAATTCACTCGAGTACAGTGGCGGGATCGATAAAGAACCACTCCTCCAGCTTGCAAAGAAGTTCCAGGCTCCTAGTGATGCGTTGGAGGTCAAAGCTGTCGGCCGCACACTGGAGTTCAAGAATACATCGAATACGCCCATCTCTAATTTGGGCGTTGTGCCCGCCACAGGTGGTACACCTGAGTGGCTCGTTGCTATCGTAGGGCAATCTCTGCAGGCGGGCCAGGGCAGGACCCTCCTTCGCCAACCCGCCCCAGACAGCCAAGAATTTGACCTGAGCTGGGACGATGTTGCCGGCGCTAGGCACCAACGCCATGTGACAGTTGGAGGCACGACGATATGAGAATCATCGCCGTCCTGCGTGCAGCCGAAACTTGGCAAGACCAAGTCGCTCGAGAGGTGAGCCTTGCCTTTTCTAGGCACAGCCTCATAGAAACCGATGACGCAGCTGAAAGAACAGACATAATTGATGCCCTAATCGCCGACATGTCCGAGGTTGATTTGCACCGCTTCCAAAGGACGGTACGATTTGTTGCACGACACGCGTTAGATGGGACAGTCGCTTCCGTGAGCGTGCTCGACAATAAGGAACTGCTCCTACGGCTTCGGAATCCGCAACTAAGGCTCCTAGTTCCCACCGGCCATGCTCTGCTCGTCGATCTTCTCACCGAGTTCGGTGCCGGAGAACATCCAAAGCTTAGTCTGACTCACTGTGAGATACGCGAGCGGGGTGGTGGCCATAACGATGGTTTTCTCTTCGCAGAATGGAAAGCTGGAACCCGGGGCCTCTTTAGCTTTCTCTATGGAAATAGAAATAGACGGCTCTATTTCCTGGGGATCACCTTGTTATTTATTGTGGGGTTATCGCTCGAGGTTATTCTCACGCTCAACCAAAATACATCGCCGCTGGCGCAGTTAGGTCAGAGGTTGGGGGCTCCCATGCTAGTCTCAAGTTCCGTTCTGATGCTTGAGCGTCTGGCACAGTGGCTCAACGAACGTTCGCCCTCACTGAGGTGGACACCTACACCTCCACGAGAGATCCGCAGTCCCCTCCTCGGGTCGTTTGAACCCATGGGAGATTGAACTTGCTCGAGCACGGGAGACATACATAGCCTTAATCATGACCTCTTCAATTCCTCAACCATCTCAAACAGCTCGGTATTGACTGCGACGAAGCGGCGGACCGCTTGTATCGCCTGCTTGACCTCTTCAGGTTTCCTTGGGGAGAAGGTCAGGCTCAGACTCGGCTCCGCATCGCCTTCAAGCATATACTGGCTTTCTTCATCGAAACAGGCGACCACGGCATCGTGGTCCTTGAAGGCAACCAGCAGAGACGGCAACGGAATACTGTCGTACCCACCATCTTCTCGGACGCAAGAGTTCGATCGCATCCTTACCCGCGAGAGTCGAGCGATCTTCAAAACATGCTCAATCCAAGAACGGTATTTTCCGTTCCGATGTTGTGCGAGAAGACGCCGCGCATCCCGGACGAAACCGCGGTGGTCGTCCTTCTTGAGACTCTTCCGAATGCACTCCGGCAACGCCTTCTCGACCTCGGGAAATTCGTACTGTCCGCGGCTTTCCTCGTCCTCTTCGGCGTACTCTCGCATTCGTTCCTCGTACTGGAGGGCGTCGTCGTGGCCATAGATGCGCATGACGCGGTACAACGCATAGATGAGCGTCCAGTAGAAAGCTGCTCCCAATCCCGCGACCTCTTCTTCGAGTGCCGCAATCGCCGGACCGATCTTGAGGTATCCAGCGCCGCCACATTCGATGGTCACTGCCAGTCGGCCGCGGCCAACAAGGGTTTCTTCGCCATCCTGCTCGGCTACATCGCTGACCGAGAGATGGTACTCGACGTTGCGCTGGAGCAGGTTCCATCGATCTTCGCCGATCGATTCCATAATGGCTCTTTCGGCAAAGACGACTGAGCTTCCTCCGCACTTTCGCCACAGTTCCGGTCCTGCAAGCCCTTCGCGCACCAACGCAGCACAAAGATCGTAGAGCAGTTCAGCGCGGAGTTCGTGATCGTAGGCGGTTGGAATCGCTGCGAGCACAGGCAGCGCCTGCATAAAAGCGGGCGCGAGTGTTGCTACCCCAGAGGAGGCAACAGGTCCGATGGCACAGCGAGAGGATGGCTGTCTCGGCCGGCGTGTCGTTCCATTGCATCGCTGAGGAGCTGCGCGACCGTGAGAGATGCTTTGCATTGGAGGTGCCTCGCGAGCAGACGGCTGGAGGCCGGAGGTGGAGCCGTCGCCTTTTTCTCGAAGAAAGTAATCAACTCCTCCGCAGTCGTTATCTCTGGCGGCATGACTTAGCCCTTGGTGCCAATGGCTCGGCTAAAGGTGTAGCGGAGGACAGACCCGGTCGCCTCGGGACCAGAGACAGTCGCCGTGGCAATCTCCGGGTAATTTGGGGTGAGCAGATCGCGCACCTGCTCGACCGTCAGGTCAGGACCGGGATCCGGGATGCGGATCCCCTTGTAGTTGAACTCGCGCGCCAGGGCTTCGGCTTTCAGGGTGCTCATCGCGTATCTCCTTAAGAGGATGTGGTTGAGGTGAGGTTAGGAACAGGCCCCGACTGCAAACGCATGCTTACCACTGTCTCGCTCACGCTCGAATGGGCTGGTTAGAACAGGCTGATCTGGATAGGGGCTTCGGGAGGAGTGCTCACTGTGCCAGACATGGTCGGAGTTGCAAGTTCATTTGCGGCGGTGGCACCCTCAAGCGGTCTCTGGGCGCGGTACTTCGCTTCCAGTCGCTCAAGGTCCTTGAGTTCCGCAGTACGCAATTCGTCCGCGGCTCTCAGTTCGAAACGGGCAAGATAGTTGCGTTCCCGCATCACCCGCTGGATTGCATGTTCAACATCGCTGAACGTGTACTCCGGGTCACCGTGACAGGGCCAGCGCAGCGTCTTCTCAATAAATGCCGCCTTATGCCGTGCCCGTGTGAACCAGGTGTCGTAGAACCCTGCGCGATCATAATGAGCGATGTGCCCAAACGTCATCGAGAGCCGGTTGTAGAGCCTTTTCGTAAACAACTCCTGAGAGCAGTTGGCTTCCAAGAAGTGCAGCAGTGCGTTGCCAAAGTCTGCCTTATCGGCTGTCGAAGAGAACTTGGTCGAAACAAACGCGGATGGAAGAAACGGACCTTTCGGCATGTCGCCCTCACAGGCAAAACATAAGGCCAGCCGAAGCTGACCTTATGTTTTTAGAGGAATGAAGCCGAACTGCGTCAAAGCAGCTCGACTTGATAAAGCGAAAGAATATCGTCGAGAAGCGCTCTGTTGCCGGGTGCCATCAAGGAACCAAGTGAACCGGTCTTGAACGTTGACGGAGGGCGCGAAAAGATCGCATACGCGATGCGTGTGTGGTCATGGCGGGATGGGTATCGGATTCCATCGGGTTTAGACGGATGAGCGCGCAATGCTCGTGACCACCGCTGCGCGATTTTGTACGAGCCTGTGAAAAGCCGGCCATCGGCGCCAATCCGCGTCAGTCCTCCAGTTGAGTAGAGATCGACGAAGTGAAGATCTTCTGTCAGCTCGAGCGTGGCCATGGCGCGCGCATCGAGGTAGGCCCCTGAGACCGCAGGCACTCCCGTCGTTCCGCCGCAGGACTCGATGAAGCAACATTGCGGGTCTTCACCGGAATAGAGCACGCCGAAGGCGTGACCCGCTCGGCAATCCGGATCGTCAAAGCGGTTGTTGCCGCTCGTTCCGAAATAGATGGGATCCTTGTCGGCGCGGTGATGGCGATAGAGCACATCGCTACTCTTCACCGTAAAAATTAGCGGTGTCTGCGACGTGAGTTCCCGATGAGGAAGCGGGTGATCCCCTGGCTGATCCGTCATACGGCTCCTTGCTCGCCGTATCCGCTGGCCGCAGCCTTGACATCGCTCGCCCGTCCTCTCTTGAGTATTTCGATAGGAGTCTTTCCTTCCAGCCGCTCGTGCGGACTGCTGAAGAACACCATCTGCATCCACGGATCGAGATCTTTGAGTGCCGCGAGAACCTCTTCGAGCCCCGAGATGGTCTTACCGTCTTCGAACTGGAAGCTGGGATAGCTGTACCCTCTCCTCCCCTGCGTCAACGCCAGGAGTTGATCGGCAGCCCGCCGTTTGTCGACAGCCTGCCGCGAGATGCCGAGAATCTCGGCAACCTGCTCAGAAGTCAGCGCCCCACCGGACGCTTCGAGCATCTGCTGCTTCCGTTTGAGACCGCGAAACTTCGCAGCGACAAAAGGGTCCTCTGCAATCAGTTCGGTGGTTTCGGGAGCTGAACTCAGCGCTTCGACCGCCACCAGATAATCCGTGGGCGCCGCCGTCGCTTCATCGATCAGCGTGGCGGGAAGATTGTTTTCCAGACGGCGGAATGCCCGCAGAACCCGCGAGTAGAACGCCGGATGCTTGGTCGTGGTCAGTTCGCGCAACACCGAGCTGAAATGCCTGTGGTCAGCGTCTGGATGAGTTTCAATGAAGAGGCAAAATTTGTCCTTGGCAAATTCTGAGCTTACGAGGAAGGGGTCGAGATACAAATGAAGACGCCAGGACTTTGCGACGATCTGCAGCAGATCCGGACGCACCTCGTAGCGGAGGTCGTTCATGGCGTGGGAGACCAAGCAGAGCCGGTTCGCGTTGGGCGAAGGACGGTCAATCGTATAGCTGGGCTTTTTTCTGCCCGGATCGCCGAGGTGCTTTTGGAGGGCGGCCTGAACCTCATCCAGGGTTTTGGGATGGGAAGAATATGTGACCATGGTGAGCCTCCAGTTGACAAGTTAATTATCGCTCTAATAGTGCCACTTGGTCAACCACCTCCCATTATCGAGGCATCATAGATGCCAGACAATACTGACGAAAATTACGCTGCCATCCCCTTTATTTCACGCAACTTCCGGTACATGGTTGTCTTCCCGATCCCGAGCAGCCGCGCGGCTTCGAGAGGTTTACGGCGCGATTTCTGGAAGGCCGCAAGAATGAGCGCCCGTTCCGCCTCTGCCATCGTCGGAAACGAGGTATTTGGTTGAGGCGGAGACACTGGTTCGAATGTCTTTAGGCTTAGACGTTCCGATGCCATTGCGATCAGCTTCTGAGCCTGCTCAAGTGTGGCGAGACATTCAGCGTCCTGGCGGATTACAACCTTCTCAACAATCCGCTCGACGATCTTCACGACCTGCTCAGGCAACACGGCGCCGCAACGCCTGCAATTCTTCCGGTCGCTCCACTGAACCAGTTCACAACCTCGGCAGCGAATCTTCTCCTGTTGCTCACTCACGATGTCACCTCCTGACTGAATCTTGAAACTGTATCTTTGGGTTGAATTTGCGAAAACTCAGTCGAAGAGGCTGAGTTGCGCATCGGTTTCCTTAGCCGTGGGCCAAACCGGAGCTTTCTTCCGCTTCTTCGCCGCAGAAGGCGGTTCCATCAGATGAATGCCGAAAGCCATGGGCCCTGGCTGCGGTTCGGACGCCTCAGGCAGATTGAGCACCGGGGCTAGCTCCTCTTCCTGTTCAGGCTCCATGGCGGCAGGCCGCGGCTGGATCTTTTCGCGCTCCTGATCGAGTTCTCTCCATACAGCATTGGCGGACTCACCTACACCAGCCTTCTCTACCAATTCGCGCGCCATGGCGCTCATCAGATCTTCGTCTGTGTCAAGCGCCTGCAATCCTTCGCCGGAGAACTTGCCTTCCATCATTAGGGCCACCAGCATCTTCTTGCCCATCAGCCGAAGGCACGTTTCCTGCATCGTCCCGGAGTAGGTCACGAACTTCACCCGCACCGGAAATCTTTGCCCAATGCGCCAGGACCGCCTGCTCGCCTGGCGCAGGGTGTGTAACGAATATCCGGTCTCGTAGAAGTAAAGCGTCGGAAACGCGAGCAGGTCGAGGCCTGTTTCGACGAGTTTCGGATGGCACACAACTACTTCGGTGTCGGCCTTGAGTTGGCGGTCATACCAATCCTCACGCTTGTCGGTGGGCACCGAGGAACGAAGTACCGCAACCCGGATGCCCTCCCGGCGTAGAACAGCTTCGAGGCGTGCGTTGACATCCTTTTCGCCTGTGTACGTTGCATAAATCTGGCACCGCCTCCCTTGGCGCAGTTCCTCCTTCACATCCGCGATGAGGGCGCGCTCTTTTGCGTACAGCGCATCCGGCGTGAGGTTTTGAGGTGTGGTGACCAGAAACTTTACGAACTCCTGCGTTTGCGGATCAAAAACACGTGCCCAGATCTCGTCGAAGTCGTAAGGGTAGTCGGGATATAACAGGAGCGTATTGAGCAGAATGCTCATCAAGCTCTTGTTGCCGCGATGCTCTCGCATCGCCGAGCGGATATCCTCTTCGAGCTTTTCGTAGGCCTGCTGGAGTGTCTCGTCCATATCGACTGAGATCACGCTCTCGTCGTAGCGAGGCAAGTTGTCGGAGATGTCTTCGAGAGCCAGGAAGGCCGTCGTGTTCATGAGGAACTTGCCGAAGAGCAACGGCGAGGCACCCGGCTTGCGGAGGACGCGCACCGTTTTCTTCGTCGCCCGCGAGCAGGCGTTGTCCGTGCTTTCGATCTTCTCGATGGTTTCAAGAACGCCGTATTGTTCCTGAAAGTCCCTCCGTCCCTGGCCTCCATAGGCGAAACCTTCGCGCACCATGGCGCGTGGTTCCATGCGGTAGAAGACGTTGAAGAG
Source organism: Acidobacteriaceae bacterium (assembly GCA_021323655.1). GTDB lineage: Bacteria > Acidobacteriota > Terriglobia > Terriglobales > Acidobacteriaceae > Pseudacidobacterium. The sequence goes on along the minus strand of JAJPKO010000043.1, from coordinate 26,841 downwards.
GTCGTCGGCATAGCCGCCCATCAATGTGCCTGTAAGCGCGATTAATCTCTGCGCTGCACGGCCGAGGACGCCGAGTCCGTTGCCCTGTGCGGTGTCGCCGGCCAGTTGATGCAGTTCGTCGGCAATCGCGAAGTCGAACCATCCGCCCATGTAGCGGCCGATGTACTCGATGGGCGCCATGCGCTGAATCTTGTTGCGGTCCGCCTGCCAGAGCGCCGAAAACCTAGTAGTTCCGCCTTTTCGGGCAGTTAGAGATTCCGAGACTTTTACCTTCTCCCTGAAATCGAGTGCGGTGAGCTTTTCCATCTCCGAATCGAGAACGGCGAGCCCCGAATCGGGATTGATGACACCACCGAGGTTGGGACCGGACTTTGCTTTGAGGTAGACGTGATCCCAGAAGTAGCTGAGCTTGCCTTTGTCCTTGCCGGTAATGAAGAACGTCGGTCCGGGAAACCGCGTCCGCCATTCCTTACGGCCCATCTGCCGCATATCCGACAGCGCGAGCCGCTTGCCCTCGTAGACAGTTCTGCCATTCTTCAGCTTCACCTCGCACACGCCGTGTGGACGGCTGGGATCGCCGCCATTGCGCATGTCTTCGATGAGGAAAGTGCGGGCACGCGGAATAGTGAAGAGGACCTCGCGCGCCCATTTGTGTGTAATGTGCGATGGGCACATCACCAGCGTCGTTGTTGGCTGCCCCTCCGATAGCACATGGATCGTCCCCAAGGCCATAAACGTCTTCCCCGCCCCACATTCGGCGACAATGCGTGCAGCCTTGGCGTTGCGGAGATACTTTGCTGTGCCGGTAATGGCCACCGCCTGCGCGGGTAGCGCTTTGCGCAGCAGCCCGGCGAGACCGGGTGCGACCGGATCTTTTGTGCTTTGGAGAGGAGGATAGGTTTCGAGGATGCGCTCGGCCAGAAGAGGGCCAAACTGGCGCAGGTAATCGAAGGTCGTCTCCATGCGGACACCTCCTTCAGGCTGGCTTTTGGGATGGATTATTCAGGCGCGAGTCAGAGATCGCTCACGATGAGGAGGGAGTTTCTCTCTTTGAGGATACCAGGAGATGAGTGGGCTGCTTAGGAGCGGTCAGCCTCTTCCGCAGGCAGAGCAAAGCGCTCGAGTTCGACTCGACCGTCTTTCCTCACATCAACTTGCAGTACTTGGTTGGTGAGGTCGCCATCCTTCGCGAGTTCGTCCAGGATCAGTCCAAAGATCTGCCGCTGCAGGTCCAGGTTCAAGCCAAATGGCGCATCGATGCAGATCAAGCCGGCGTGCAGGCGCACGTCCGCGTATTCGCCAGAAGAGCCTGGTTCATTCGCAGGCCCGCGAAAGTCGGTGCTGTTATTGGTAACGAATGTCCAGTCGCCTTCCAGAATGACGCGCTTGAGTTCCCAGTCTTTGGTGCCTGTCTTGCCGAGATGGTTGACGTGCGAACACAGAAAGCCCCTCTGCTGTGCGTCGGCCGTCAGCTAAGGGCTCAGGTTTTCGTCGATCAGGATTTTCGGCAAACTTCTAGCCTCCTAATGAGGAGCTACGAAGTCGCTTCTTGGAAATTGAGACCGACAGGCTCTTGGACGGGTGCCGACGCCGTGGACGGCCCCGTTGTGGGTTCGCTTTCGCGTACATCGAAGCCAATTCGATCTGCGATGGCGTGAGCTTGGGGTAAATCTCTCGCAATTCCTCAAGTGGCGTCCCGGCATCGACCAGACTGGCAACGTCGTACACCGGGATGCGCGTTCCTCGAATGACGGGTGTGCCGCGCAGTATCTCCGGGTCTTCGATGACGAGTTCCTGTGCCTGCCTTAGCTGGTTCAGGCGGCGATCCACGTCGTCCCAGATGGAGGACAGCAAAACCTGCACCGTGCGGGACTCTTCGAACTTGCATTGGCGCAGCTCGGTCCAGGAGTGGTTGTGCGCCAGCGCGTTCCGCATCGCTTTGACACGCGCACCTGAAGTCAACACGTCTTCGGTTTCGAAGTAGAAGGCGATCCAGAGGCAAGCATCTTTGCGAACGGTTCGGTTCTGCGATGCTTTGTAAAGCATCTTCGGCAAGATCCGTTTGTCGATCATCCGGTTGATCTTGGCAACCGTCACGCCTGCCGCGATGGCTGCCTCGCTGGTTGTCAGACTCTCGATAGCGGCTTCCATTGGGGACCTCCATGCTCTCTATCATAATTCATCTCCTCCAGGAGAACAATTAACGCAATTCGACCACAGAAGCAAAATAGCCAGTCAAGCAACAAACTATCAGTAAGATACAGACGAAACCTCAAGCAACTCCGCAATCGACGGCCGCGGCCAGGCAGCAGCACCAGGTTCGCTCGGAAAGGCCACAGCTCCTGAGCGCAGCCCCTCGCCGATCCACTCGAGCACCTCTTCCGTGGCCGCTGAAACCAGCACCGGCTCGCAGCCGATTCCGTCAATTTCCTCGATCCGCTTCTTTCCTTCGACAATTCCCAGGACATGATCAGACCAGGCGGGAACCGCGGGAAGACCGAGGAAGCTGACCAGTGTTGACCACGCCTCTTCCCTTCGGTAGCGCAACAGAAGCGTCCTGCCCGAAGTTCCGTTCGTGTGTAGCTCCTGAGACACGGCCACTAGGTGACGGACAGGATGCTTCCGCCCCGGCAGAGTTACCGCGCCTTTGTAGCAAGAAGCGCGCTCGCCGAGCGAGACCTCTTTTGTAGTGCCATCGGGAAAGGTAAGGCTAAATGTAGCCTTCTCGTGAACGGCCGCAGTAATCGTGCCCACGTCCGAATCATTTCCAAAGACGCTCAGCAGATGCGCCTGCCGGCCCTCCCCCATATAGCGATCGACCCGAAGGCGAATGCGTGTCGAGGTCTTTTCTGTAATGCGCACGTACTCAAGCAGCCCGAGCCGCAGATGTGCATTCTCCATCGGCGTTCTCCTCCTTCTTCACCGGAGTCTCCGTCAACTTGAGTGTTCTTCCATCCGCGTAAACCAGGCGTAGTTCATTGGTCCAGCGTTCTCGATGATGAATGATCTCGGCGTCCCCGTCCTCTTCAACAAAGGTTGTCACGAGCTTGACCGACCGCCAGCGCGCGATGTGCCGGTTCTCTCCCTCGCCGAAAACACCATTAAGCAGCCCTGCAGTGCATAAGAGACCAACGTGGCCGCCATGCAGCGGGGTTATGGGCCGGCCGGTTGCCACATCATCGTGCGGCAACAGCAGAGGAGCTACCTGCCTCCATGCTCCAGAATGCGGCAACAAGTCTTCCAGAAGATCGTACGGGAGGCCGCGATAGCTTATGGCCGCTTCGCCCGAGGGCGGCACGGAATAGGTCGGGCAGGCACCTGGCTGCAACTCAGGCAGTTTCTGGAAGCTTCCGTAGAGGCCAAGACTCTGCAATTGTCGTTTGTTGTTCTCGACGGCCGAGCCTCTGATGTCGCGGCGAATGCCGAGGATGGCGGTCTGCCGGTACTGAACCGAATCGAGCTCCGTCATGCGAAAGGCGCTCAAGTTGGCAAAGTGCGAACTCAGCATTCCGGTGCAGTCATGCAGCCGCTCGAACGGAATCACCAGAATCAGAACGCCTTCCATTCGCAGCCAGCGGTAGGCATGTTCCAGAAACACTACCTCCATGCGCCGATTGCCGATGGAGCCGATCTCAGAATCATAGGGCGGATTCAAGTAGACAAGAGAAAACGATTCTGGCTTCGCAATGGCGTCGAATGTGTTTCCCTGGATGGTCTCGATGCCTTTTGAACTGGCGATGCGTGCGCGCTCGGCATCAAGTTCGATGCCATAGCGTCGAACGAAAGCATCGCTGGTCACAAGTTCTAGCGCTGTGCCTTGTCCGACGCAGGGATCGACCACTGAAGCCTGGTCGGCGAATGATAGGAGTGTGCGAAGCTTTTTCCCTTCGCTTTCAGGCAGCGGATAGTAGCCCATCTTGAGGCGCGCAGCACTTCTCATCGACTCACCTCACTTGATGGAATGAAATTTGTTTCTATCTGGGACACGATTTGTGACGACCGTCATAATGCCACATCTGGGTTCGCAATAATAATGGAGTGTTGTGCCACGAATTTTGGAATCGTGCTATTCTCCGGTTCCCTATGGAGAGGCGATTTTCTTCTAAGGAGTGACCATGGGAGTCCTTAGCAGAATCGGAGTTGCACTCGATTCTGACCTCCTCGAACGCTTCGACCATTTCATCTCCCGGCTTGGCTATACCAACCGATCCGAGGCATTTCGCGATCTGATTCGCGATCGCCTGGTTGCGGAACGGACGGCAGTTCCTAACGCGATCGTAGTAGGAACCGTCACGCTCATCTACGACCATCATGCTCACGGCGTAACCGAGAAGTTGACCGAACTGCAGCACGCAAACCACGATCTGGTGGTTTCGACCAGCCATGCTCATCTTAACCGTGATTCCTGCCTGGAAGTCCTCATCGTCCATGGCAAATCCCAACGGGTGGAGGAGTTCGCAGGCCATCTGATCGGATTGAAAGGCGTGCAGCATGGACGTCTCGTCATGACAGGCCCGCACGAGTTCCCTCGCAACAAATCGGGTGATGTTGCGACGAGAGCAGCTACGCAGATTGCACAGTCCAAATCCGCGCATCATCACGCTAACGGAAAACATCACGCACACGGACAATGATGCGAATTGCTGTACCTGAAAGAGGAAGTATCGTGGTAAGGCGTAACACGATTGTCTGGTTCGTAGCACTCGCAGCCCTTCTGGCTGCAACACCGATCGTGTCGAGTCAGATGAGTGACAAAGCGGACCTGCCTGAGCTATCAGGAATTGTCTCTGACGCTTCCGGAGCAGTGATTGCCGGAGTTACCGTACAGGTTCGGAGCGCGGATGGTTCTATACAAAGATCGACACAGTCGGACAGAACCGGCTCCTTCGTTCTTTCGAGACTTCCTGCAGGCGATTATCGACTCGTGGTATCTCTCGCCGGTTTTGAGACCAAAGAAATCCCGGTCAGTATAGAGACCACTGAGGCGCTGGCTCCGTTTCGCGTCTCTTTGTCAGTGGGTTCCGTGAGCACCACCATCAACGTGCAGGGCCGGGAGGATGACCTGATTGGAATTGCCGACTCAGGCACCCAGGGGACAGTAGGCGCAACGGAAATCCAGGACCGTCCGATTCTTCGCTCGGGAGAAGTCTTGGAGACGGTTCCAGGAGTGATCATCACGCAACACGCCGGCGGCGGAAAGGCGAACCAGTATTTCCTTCGCGGCTTCAATCTCGATCATGGCACCGATTTCGCCATCTTCATCGACGATATGCCGCTTAACCTTCCGTCGCACGCGCACGGCGAGGGGTACTCGGACATGAATACCGTCATCCCGGAGTTTGTGAGGCGGGTGAATTTCGAGAAAGGTCCTTATTACGCCGATGTCGGTAACTACGGCTCGGCCGGATCGGCTCATCTGGAATTTTTTAAGACATTGCCAGAGAGCTTCTTCAGGGTGGAAGGCGGAATGTACGGCTACGGACGGATCGTTTTCGGCGTATCGCGAAAACTCGGTGCGGGCAATTTGCTGTACGGCGGAGAAGCATACCACGATGACGGTCCATGGACGCATCCGGATAATTACTACAAATTCAACGGCCTTCTCACTTACAGCCAGGGAGCCGACGCCAATGGGTCCAGCATCACAGCCCGTGCCTACCATGGAACTTGGCACTCAAGCGATCAAATTGCAGAGAATGCCGTACCCCTCGTTGGTTTCTTCGGCACACTGAACCCGACGGACGGTGGTCATTCCCAGCGTTACAGCCTCCAGCGGGAATGGCACCGCCAGGGCACGAATTCCGCGACGAGAGTCACGGCCTACGGTTTCTATTATGACCTCGATCTGTTTTCCGATTTCACCTACTACTTGATGGACACCACGCACGGCGACCAGTTTGAACAGCACGATAAGCGCTGGGTGGCCGGGCTGGACGCATGCCACACGATCTTCAGTGATTGGCTCGGCCGCAAGGTGGAAAACACCTTCGGCCTGCAGGTTCGCAACGACTGGATTCACAACGGCCTTTACCAGGACGAGAATCGCGTGCGCGTGGCCAAGACTGATTCATCCACTGGCAATGGTTTGCCCGCCGTCACTCAAGCGCATCGCTTGACCGACGTGCAACCAAGTTTTTATGCGGAGGACAGAGTTCAATGGGCGGAGAAATTCCGCTCAGTCGCAGCCCTGCGAGCGGATGTGGAACACTTCGATGTCACCAGCCTGGCCACCGCGGCCAATTCCGGCACAGCCACCAAGGCATTGCCCAGCCCAAAGTTAAGTTTGATCTTCGATCCATGGTCCCAGACTGAATTTTATGCACAGGCCGGATTCAGTTTTCACTCGAACGATGGGCGTGGCACAACACAAACGGTGGAACCGGTCTCGGGAGAGAATCCCTATCCCAATACGCCCGCTACTCCGATCCCTCCCCTGATCCCCACCAAAGGCGGGGAGATCGGGGTGCGCACTGCGGCCGTCCCGCATTTGCAAAGCACCCTCTCGGTCTGGTATCTCCACAGCACTTCCGAACTGCAGCAGTCCGGCGACACCGGAGGCACCGTTGCTTCCCAACAACCGAGCGAGCGCTATGGCCTCGAATTCGCGAACTATTACACACCAGTGAAGAATCTGGCTCTTGATTTTGACCTCGCGAACTCCAAAGCCGTCTTTACCGAACTTGACGGAGACGATGCTGCGCCGAACAGCCCAGGCGGAAAGCGTGTGCCCGAAGCGGTTGGGTTGGTGATTGCGTCTGGCGTTACAGTGCCCGATCTCAAAGGCTTTTTGGCGAGTTTGCGCCTGCGCTACTTTGGCCCGCGGGAGTTGACCTCCGACGACATTTATCGCTCACAGGCAACGGCGTTGCTAAACGGGGAGGTCGGCTATCGAATCAGCGAGACGTGGCGCGTGTCGGCCGAATTCTTGAATTTGCTTAACCGCCACGATCACGACATTGACTACGCCTATGAATCCCGAATATCGCCAACAACCACTCCGGCATTCACAGATGTTTTCCACCCCGTCGAGCCGTATCAGGTACGATTCGGACTACGTGGAACCTTTTGACAAAGCCTTGGTCCAATAGGCCCGCGCACAGCCGGTTTCGCCTCAGCGTGCAATCGTCAGGTATTGCCAACCGAGGGACAAAGAGCTCATTGAGCCGTCTTTGGGATCACTCGCAAAGACTAGTTCTCGAAAACGCCGACATCGCCGCGAACCTATCAGAGTCGCTATGCGGCCAAGATCGCGGCCGGAGCGGGGCTCGGCTCCCACAGCCCTGGAACCCGTGGAAGCAATCGAGCTATGTCCTCCGATCCGCAGAGTCCGCAACGCCGCCCAGATGATGTCGAGATGGTCTCGCAGTTCCCGCAATAGACGGCACACTCCACGGGAATTGAAATCAACCCTGGCTCGCGTCGAATCATTACTACATTGCGCATAAGCCCTCCGGGGTCCACGGTGAACGGTGCGTGCGATTAGGCGACAGTTCCGGCTGCCTCGCATTCAAGCTCGGCCACCAGAGCCTTAAGCGTTTCGAGTCTGGGAATCGTCGTCATAGACTCGATCTGCAATCTGTCGAGGATCGCAATGAAAGATGTCTCACCAACCTGCTCGGCGAGGGAATTTGCCTTGCTAAACCCGCGGGAGGCTCGCTCCATCGCCTCAGCAACGTTGGCTTGCAACTGTGCATTAGGGATTGCGTTTGCTTGACGCGCGTGCGCAATCCGCCAGAGGATCTCGCCATAGATCGGATCCCCGAGGATGCGTCGGAAGCCTTCGATCTTTCCGGTCGTCTGTTGATCGATGGGGCCTCGTTGCACTTGTGGAGGACGCTGGCCTGCTGATGGATGGACCTTCCCTGAAGTGCCCGACTTGGGCAGCGCCCATTGTGGAAGCGTCGGAATCTGGATGGGCTGCCGGTGCTCGTTGAGCGGTACCCACATCTCGGCGAGATCGTAGAGATACCGTCCTAAGCCGTAACAGCTTGCTGCCCGCTTGAACGCCTGTGCCTCCGCCGCCGTCATCGCGTTCTCTTCATCGGCCCACTCTTCACCACTGCCCGCGTGGCAGCCCAGTCCGGTTATGGTCAGCGTGCAGGTGACCAAAACCTTCCCGGTCTGGATGAGCTTATCCTTCTTCGTCCGGGTCACGGACGACACTGTGGAGACCTCATAGGACCGGGTCCAGCCAGTGGGCGTGAAGAGTCGGTTGAGCCGATCGGTATATGCGCGCGGATCCGCGAATGCGATCACGGCGCCGCGGCTACCGTCTCGCGTCGTATGGGTGACGCGCCATTTGATTTCTCGCAGATCGAACGGCACCGCTAGCTGCGCGAACAGCGCATCCAAGTTTGGGTTTGTCTTCATCTCTTCGGTTTCCATCGTCGTTGCTCCTCAATGAAAATAGCGCCCCGAAGAGCGCCTTTGTTCATGCTGATAATGACTTCAAGCTAGAACGGGATATCGCCTGGATTCAGTTCCTCGTCCGAGTATCGATCCTCCCTCCGTTGCTGTGCGGGATACCAGTCGGCCTTTCGGGTACTGCCGCTGCGACGAATGGGATCAGAGCCCCCGTTCTCACGACCACCGCCCAACAGCGTGAGGTCATTGATCAGAATCTCGGTGCGATACTTCTTCTGACCGGATTCCCGGTCATCCCAGGTGCGCGTCTGAATCTTTCCTTCGATCATGAGTTGCGAACCTTTGCGTACATAGTCGCGGACGATCTCGGCGGTGCGATTGAAAGCGATAAGGTTGTGCCACTCCGTTTTGTCCTGCCAGTTGCCCTGGCCGTCTTTCTGGCGCTCGGCCGTGGCGAGTGAAAAGGACGCAACGATCGTCCCGCCATTGGCTGAACGAATCTCCGGACCCTTGCCGACATTCCCGAGCAAGATTGCTTTGTTGACACACTTTGACATGGTTAATTTCCTCTCTCTTCACTTCTGGTGTTTCAGCCGCGCACGTGTGCGAGTGCTGCTTCTTGAGTAATTTCCACGTAATTCCCATCGATGTATCGGTAGAAACAGCGTGAGTCCCGTCCGATATTGAGATAACGCCGCGTGATCTGGTGCTTGTAGAGTTCGATCTCCCCGGCTCGGCCCATGTACATGAAGTTCTCTAGTTCGCACGACGGGAGACTTTGTTCGAGTGGAGCCCAGTTGGGCTCGCCGACTATGACGGGAATTTGATCCGGATTTGTCATACGCTTTGCCCTCGGACGACTGGAGGCACTCCGACATGCGTGTGTTTGCAGCCGACGCAGCAGGTGGCCGCGGTGATTCGTCTGATCGCTTCCTCAAACCGGGACGGGAGAGGCAGAACTTCACCAGAGCGGCTATAAAAGATGGGTGTCAGCTTTCCCCGAAGCGGCCGGTGCTCTTCCTTCCAGAGATCTACCGGGAGCACTCCATCCCTCCCGCGAAAGAGCACCTCCGAACTAATCTGTGGGCGAGTACGGCCGGGAACACACGAGAGGCTGTGCAGCGTGATCGCAAGTTCGCACGTTCGTCCACTGCGTAGCATTTCCAGCCGCACCATATTTTCCGCAAGGATGATGGCGTGACGTCCGTTCACCGCAATCGAGTCAACAGACTGCAACCACGGCAGCGGCGATCCGTCTTCGGCGACGAAAGCACACGCTCGTCCCATGTCGGACACCGCGCCACCGGATTCGACGCCCCGCAGCACATAGCGATTGGCAAGATGCTGGTGTTCGCGCGAAATTCCGGGAGTGCAGTAGATGCCTCGCTTCTGGAGTGACTTGAGTACGCCAGCCGGCAAAGCCATTCCATAAAGCGCGTGGCGGGTTGCGACGGACCTGAGCTTCTGCACTTCTGAGACGTTCGTCATTTTCGCCCCCTAAACCAACGCGCGCGTCTTAACTGGTTGACCGAGCGCGGCCCGAATCTGCTCTTTCGTGCAGCCGGCCCAGCACTTGTAGAACCGGGGATCTTTGATCTGGATGGCGAGGTTGTCGCTGGAGCGGTCGCGCCCGCCTTCCGCGCAGGAGGGACACCTTGCCCACCAGTTCCGGCTGTCCTTGCGCGTCGTTCGCACGTAATCGAGGATTCGGAACTCCGGGTAGCGAGTTGATGCGGGCGGAGTGTACGGAGCAGGCGCAACCGGCCCGTAGGCTTCGGGAAGGCTCATCCCCTCAATAAACGTTCTCAGCTCGTCCTCGGTCAGCTTTGTGCGCCTGCCCAGATACGCAAGCTGCGCTTCCGGGGTAGGTTCGGCTTCGTAAAACCAGTAGCGCCGGTTCGTCTTCCGGTGCACGCCGAGTGGAGCGCGGATCGCATTGCCGTACTCTCCCTCTTCAAGCCTGTCCTGGCGCGGGAATACTTCAATGCCTTCCTTCAGACCGCCGCCTTTGACGGGAACGCCGAGCCGGAGCGCGAGATTATAGACATAGACACGGCACTCGGACGCGAGCAGCGGTTCGGCGCCAAAGATCCAAAGATGGCCGCCGCGGCGCGATTGTTCTAATGCGGCGTCCACTCCGTCCTGCTTCAGCTCCCATTGAAGTTGAAACAACGATTCCAAGGCGCCATCGAAGTCGGCGTCGATCGCGACCCACTTCGAACGCTGCGTTTCCGGATTGATTGCGTAGAGGCTGATGGTGATGTCGCCGTTCAGGTGCATGCGCACCACGCCGTCATCGAGGACTTTCGGCTCTTTGGTTTTCCAGTCCCGTGCGGGATAATAAGGGACCGAACCGTTTGGTAGCGGTCGCTCTCCCTGGACGGCGTAGGCGCGCCGGTTCACAAACAGCTTCATGAAGTTGCTTGCCGTTTCCCGGTTTACACAGAACTTGGCATACATGGCGTCCTGCCTCCCTGATCCGTTGTGTGGTTGTAACCCGGGTCCAAAACTCGGTCAAATTCCTGGAAAGCGGCGAGCGGAACACGCTGGTCCCGCGTGTTTTCTCGCCGATTCCGGGGGGTTGCTGTTACGCTGCGGCGCTCCTTGCGACCGCGACGACCTTTACAAATTTGGCCGCGCTTACGGGAACAGTGGGGCTCGGGTTGGGGGTTGAGTGACGTGAATTTCTGGCCGACGTGCACCAGGCGGACGACTGGACTCTGGCGATCGCACGGTTGATCGAGCGGATTCTGCTTGCGGACAGACGCATGGCGGCTCCTCCTTGGAGTGGGGGTGGAATTGGTTGTCGAGGATCGAACGAGGCGGGCTAAGCAGTGGCTGGGTGAAACTCGGAGAGCAGGAGACCGGGCTGCTCGACCAAGCGAAACAAGTCATACTCGGAGAACGCGCGGTCAAACTCCTCCGAGGTGAACTGATCTTCGCAACCTTCGAACGAGAGCATGTACCACTGCTCGCGCAGCCGATCGAACATATAGATTGCTCCCGATGCGGCATCGTCCGGCACCATCTGCAGGAGCAGAACACCTTTTCGTGTCTCGATCCAACGGGTGGCAACGGCTTCACCGAGTTCCAAGAAGGACGCAACGGTTTGCTCAATGGAACTGGCTGCGCGGTCGCGCCAGTTGAACATCTTGTACGCGGACATCTTTCCTAAGCTGGGTTGCACGGTAGTTCTCCTTTCTTGGGATTGGGTTGGTTTGGTTGAGGTTGATTACTGGCGGTTTCGATCTCGGAAAGTCAGGAACCACATTCTTCCCAAAGATCCGAACCAGACGACAACGAGCACACCGTAGAACGCTTCGAGGGTCGGATCTACGGCGGCGATGCGGCACAGAGTTGGGCCTACCAGGCTGAAACTGACCAGGCCGGCCAGAGTGGAAACGGCACTGACGATAAACCGGATAACGAACCGGCACGGCGAAAATAGCCTCACCACAGTTCTCACCGCGGCAGGTTGAATCTGCAATTGAGTCACTAGGACGCTCCTTGAAGGGAATCAGTAGGCGCTGAATGAGAAGGCTCAACGCCCGGAAGCTAGGAATGGGGCTGCAACGGCCCGCTCGTTAGGAGATGGATCGGGAGTGGCCAGCAAAGGCCAGAAGAGCAACCTAAGTGTGTGGCAAGCGAACTCAGCGCACCTCGGTTCCCGCTGCCAGGTTCATCGGGATTGAGAGGATTAAACTGACACCGACAGCGCGATTGATGCCATCGGCTGCGAAGACAGCAGCACGACAATGACGACTGATGTGCAAGGATTCCCTGCGTTCATGAATAATCCCGCCAACAGGATTGCTCAATCCAACCAAGACACTCCAGGAGTCGAGGGGTACGTCTTTGACGGACGTGATGGGATCCAAATGGCGTTCTGGACGTGCTTCGAGAATGCCGAATCCGCGCAACATGTGCACGACTACGACGAATACATGCTCGTTGTGCAAGGCTGCTGATCATCAATGGCGATCGGATTCCGCTGAATGCTAGAAACGAATACTTCATTCGGCGCGGAGTGGCCACGGTGGAGAAGTTTTGGCAGGAACAAGAACGATCCACGCATTTGGCGGTCATCGAGCTGACCGCGTGGAACCTCATTGTCATTCCGGGCGTTCAGGCCCATCGCGTCTGGGCACTCGCATTCAATCTTTACGCCGCCCTCCACAACAGCCTCACCATTCAGACCTAAATACAAGGGGATAGTCAAAAGGGAAGTTTCTGATGGGCCGTAATTTAGGCAGTACCGACTCTGCTCAATGGGGCGGCAAAGGGGGGCAATCGGTCTTGAATGGGTCTGCTATGGGATATCAATGGGATGGCAAAAGGCGCAGACAGATGACGAGTGGACGTCACGATTGTGTGCCGGCGAGAAACGCACGCAACGGTAACACCTGAGAGTTATTCGAGTTCGTCAACGTGCGAGTTTCAAGCAGCGAACTGCGGAATACGTCGCTCAATGCGAAGCCGATCCGCTTGCGGGTTGCGCGCAATTCCATGGCAAGCAGGTACAAGAGGTCGTCGTTTGCCGTGAAGTACAAGATGGCATCCGTCGTCTCGTCCCGTTCAAAAACTTCCCGAATGGCACGGTACCGGGCCGCAGCCTTTGGCGTCCGCTCGTATTCAATGCCGATCCTGCGGGTGGTTCCGTCTATCTCTATGTCGGCGACAGCGTCAAAATCTTTTGTCATTCCGCTCTCCAATACCAAATTCTTCGACGTGATTTCGAGGTCCGATTTCCAGGAGTGAAGCACTCCGGCCTTGGCTAAGGCCACGCGGATATTCACCATCTCGAGTGCGTGGGCAACCTGAGTCGGATGGAGCGTCACCTCGGTTGTGCTCGGCAACGAGAGCAGATACTGGCCGCGGGATTCGAGAAAGATCAGGCCCTGCTGCGTGATTCCGAAGACCGGTTTGACGAGATGCTGCTGTCCGGCAAGTCTCATCACGAGTCCAGCTTTTTCGAGACGGGCCACTCGCCAACGGAGCGATCGGGGAGCCTCGGTGAGTATTTCGAGCGATAAGAGAGCGCACAACTGGTCGAAACAAATAGCCCGCGCATTCCGAATATGGAGCAGGACCGGGATGTCGCGTGCGTCGGAGAGCGCGATATGCCCCTTGTAATACCTCATCGGAGCGCTCCTTCGCCGATCTCATTGAGCCAGATTCGGCTTCGTTTTTGGTCAACCTGCCATCGCCCAAGTTCGCTCTGGACCCAATCTCCGCTTCCGAATAACAGCATTGCCTCGTACCTTTGGCCGTGCAGGCTAATCGAAATGGGCCGAACGCCGGCAGATTTCCAACCGGGTTTTGCGAACGGGATTGCCCCATGTTCGGTGGATTTGAGAGTGGCCATGTACGCGTCAGGTGCCACGCCTGTGGCGCGCCGTTCGAATAAGAGGTGCATCTTTCCGACAAATTGGCGCGGCGGTGAGCAAAGAAACGTCTTGCCAACTGCACGCAACGGAAACTCCGGATCGAAGCCGCTCTTCGAATTGAAGCGGATTTGCCCGGGAAAGATCGCACTGTGATGCAGGCGCCTCCCCGACATCAGAGCGGCGGCGTTGAAGTACGCTGCCTTCCTACTGAAGCACAACGGATCGCTGGTGTCGCGGGAATGCATCGCCCACCAGTTCGTCCCGAAGCTGATTACGCGGATGTACATGACCCCAACTCCGCCGTAAGCATCCCCAAGACTGCACGCGTTTGAGCCATTCGCTCTGGGCCGCGAAGGTAGTGGAGGAACCAGACGCGCTCAAAGACGAGGCTGGGAAGCGGCCGATTTTCATGACGAAAGTAGTTAAGAAGCTTGTCCAATTCGACCATCGCCCGAGTAAAGTCGACCTCATCAACACTCTGGTTCCCGAGTTCTTGAAGAAGATATTCCTCCCATTCCTCGGCTACGGAGAGATCGGAGACACCGGCCTTGTAGACAGACCAAAGGGCGAAGTGAGGGTTCTTCCGCGTCAGATGGCTGAGGAGTTCCTCGATTTGTTCTCGTGGGGTGGCTGGCAATTGAGTGTCATCTTCGGAGACTGTTTGGCGCGCCCGATTGAATAGCTGTCGCGTAAGGCTCCGAAATATGGCATCGTTCAGGGACTCCAGTGCCACTGTCCTCTCGGGGTCATGCAGATTCTCGATGCGTTCGAACTCTACCGCGAATTGAGTCGGGAACGGGACTCCACGCACCTGATAGAACGTCCGAAAGAGTTCCATGCGCCCGTGCGCAAGCGCATAGCCCTGCTCCGAGATTGGAATCTCGCGACGGACATGCTCAAGCCATTCGTCGTGGCTGTTGAAACTGGATGGGGTCTTTGTGACAGCAGTAGCCATTCTAGGCACCTTTGAGCGTTGCATTACGGCGCCGCTCCTGGTCGAGCAAGACCGTCGTTTGGTTGAGTCGTTGTTTCAGATTCTGTTCGCTGTTCTGCAATGCTTCCACACGCCTTTGCAAGAGAAGATTGCTTTGTTCGAGGCTTGCTGCGGTTCCATCTGACGCCGAGGCTGCAATCCTCTCCGCTTCCATCGGGGAGATGCCCTTGCCCTCCGCCAGATTGCGAATGCTTCCCTTCAAACTTCCCGCCGCATCGACCGCCGCCTCTGAGGGGCCAGATTTTCGTGACAGCGCTGCTTGGACCTCGGTGTTGTGGGCTTCTACCAGGTGGTTGAATTGCTGGGTCCGCCGCTCAATCTCGATTCGGTCGCTGACACGTCCATTCCATAACTGTGCGATGAGGGACGCGGCTATGAGTTCCCGCTTGTCCATGGCGCGCCATTGAAAGAGCAGAAGTGCGGCTACTCCGCACAGCAAGACGAGTGTCACTGCATTCGACCAGAAGTAGAGATCGTCGATCGTGGATCCGACCAGAGCGCCTCGGGCAGACTCGATGGACGCACCGTAGTCTTTGTCGTGGGGATTTATCTTGCCCAGAGCGTAGTCGAAGAAACCTTGGCGCTTGGGTGCGAGTTGCGCTGTTCGTTGTCCTGGCTGGTTCGCATCTTGGCCAAAGGACTGTCCATTCACTCCGCAGAGAGCGATCACGAAGACTACCGATCGGATGACTCCTGAGCAATGCATCTTCATTCTCCACTTGACTCGCCGAGAAACAGTCCCGCCGTTCTCCGGCGCCGTTGCTTCCGGCTCTCGGCCTCTTTGAAGCGCAGATTGACTCCGATTTCCGGGTCAAGGTAGCTGCGCAAATGGGGATAGAGGGAAGGCTCAATGCCCTCAACCTGGAATCGCGGAGGACGACGAACATGTAAATGCGAGTAGCGCGTACCTTCGCGATGATCCACCATTAGAAGTTCCATCTGGCCTACTGGCAGATTCTTGATGTGGTCCTCGCGTGCTCGTGTTTCTTTGATATCGCTCTCGCTGCCCGTTCCAGTCTCGGTATATTTGGCCGAAAAGATCCCGGTACGGCGTACCGACAGACTGCGTCGTTTAGTGGCGATCCGGGACGATGCTTTCAGAAACCACTGCGCTGTGTTCTCCTCCGAAACGTTCATGATCATCTTCGTTCCCGGCGCGGACGAGACTTCGTCAGCAAACGCGTTGCTCACGCTCTGCAGCTGAGGAAGGCTTTGGAACGAGAAGAGAAACGAGACCCGTGCACCGCGAGCGGTCTGCAATACTTGAGTAAACCCCGGATAGGCGAAGGGCGCAAATTCGTCCAGGATCACCGAAAGCATTGGTTCGTCGGAATCCCTGCCGCTGGTTGGCTGCGCGTAACGCTTGCCAACCATAAGCTGAATGTTCTGGAGCAGGATCTTTCCGAGCGCTTCGACAGCCCGTTGATTGCGGTTCGCATTGAGGGAAACAAACAGGATCAGGTCCTTTTCGAGGACATCGTCGAGCGTAATCAGGTCCTGGTAGGAACCGGTCACGATCGACAATTCGTCCTCAAGGAAACTCAGGAGTTCGTTCAAAAGGCCCTGAATCTTCTCCACTCGCTCGCGGTCGGACAGTGACCGCTGCAACATTTTCACCGACATCTCGAAGTTCAAGCGTTTCTGCATGGAGATGCCCGGCACTGAGGCGAGGCGGGCTTTCGCAATCCCGATCTGTTCCTCCAGAACCTTCTCATCGAGAGCCATCACCAGCACGTCGTAAACGTTGAAGACCTTTCCGGTGTACTGCAGGATGCGCACCAAGTCCGAGAGGTAGGCCTCCTGGTGACCCTTAAAGAAGTCTTCGCGCAGACCGAACGAGCGAAAAATGAAATTCACGTGCTCCTGATACGCGTCGTCGAGGGCATAGAAGGGGTTGTAGCGTGCAGACTCTGCCGGGCGGGTCGGGTTGATCACGCGCAAGTCCTGCAAGCGGCCGGCTGCTTCGATGTGGGACAATAAGCGGTCGAGAAACTCGCGCTCGCCCTTGCCGTCAAAGATGATCATCGGCATCTTGCGCGTACCGAAACTCCTCATCAGGTCCTGCGCAATGATGTTTTCGAGGAAGGTTGACTTGCCCGCGCCCGTGCCGCCCACGATGACACCGTGCTTCATTCGCACAATGTCGGGCCAGAGCCACGGTTCTTTATGGACGTTGTAGCCGAGCAACGTCGCGCCATTCTGATTTGCTTGATGGACCATCGCCGCGTCCTTGGACGCAGGGATAAGAATGGCCGGGTGCGGCCAGTGTTCCTCTCGCCTCTTCCTCCGACCAACCAGGTGTGCGACAACCAGGCCCCCACCGAAGAACAGGATGGCGCAGTAGAGAAAGATCTCAAGGCACTGTTGGTTGCGCAGATGGAGGCGCGACACGGCGACGTACCAAACAAAGGCGAGCGCGGCACAGAGGAGTAAAACCAGGACACCTGCAGCATCCTCCGGTCCTCTCTGGCGCCATGTCGGCTGGTCGTAGTAGGGGCTCATCCACGCTCTCTGACTGAGAAATAGACAAAGATCCCAAGAACGGCGCATAGGAGGAAAAATAAGAGTAATAGCAGCGCGCTCGGTTTCCAGCGGCCTTTTTCATCGATGGGCTTGAGTTCATCCGAAAAGGCTTCGATAAGGGAGCTTCGCAGATTGGTTTCGGCATCCGTGCGGTAGATCTGTCTGAGCGCCTGGCGCACTTCCTCCGGCGAGATATAGCCCTGTGTCTCCATGATTAGAGAACCGCCTCGACCTTCAATGGGCCATGTTGGTCAGTACCAAAGTTCAACTGATAGACCTGCGGCGCATTTCCGGTCGAGGTTCCGATGCTGATAACGCCTGTGGTTTTCTCACCCGGCGCAAGATCACGTTTGCCAGATTCGGACTGCATCACATCAACGCCGGAAGCCTGCTTTGCCTTAAAGGACGTGAAGGCGCGAGACGTGATCTGGTGATTCCTGAGACTCACAAGCGAAATAGGCTGCTCGGTGGGAACCGGGAGACACGCATCCGGAGTCGTGACGCGGAACGGAGCCTTGGTTTGATTGAAGATCGAATAGCGAATATACATCCGATCCTTCGCGTGATAGACCTGCTCCAGATCGACCTGCACTCTGCCAGCGGTAGGCTTTTCCGCATCACGCACAATGTCCTCGACACCCATCATTGCCTGCGTAAGAACCAATGAGGCGATCTTGCGAATCTCTATATCAGACGACTCGGCCGAAGCCCGCGTACTGCTTCGCGGATTTGTCGCAGGTTCAGTGCGCACCAGAACATCCATTGCCGCGAGTTGACCCGCGGGATCGAGTTCGTAGCTAAATTCTCGCGACGCAGTCCAGACGAACAGGTTAGTGGACACGTTTTCGCGAAGAGGCTTCACAAAGACCTTGTCGCCATGTCTTTCGACCTGGAAGCTGTCGGGATCGGCGATAGCAAGTGTTGTCACGGATTCGTCGAACTCGAGAACAGTCAAATGATTCAGCGAAGTCTCAATATGGCGGATTTGGCTTTGATTGGTCGTCTGCGCTCCGGCCGCGACCGCTGCGAGAGCAATGGAAAGGATCGTGAGCGTCTTCAAGGCAGCCTCCTCGGGCGTAGCGATCAGGCAAAAAAGGAAAAGAGAAGCCGAGCCTGGGGCTCGAGCTTCTCTTTTGCCGGTTAAGAATGCTCCATCGACGCTGGAACACTCGTGTTTTCGAAGATCAGAGAGCGCTTTCCGTTGTACTGGAAGAGAAACACTCTCTTTTCGCATTCCGGGCCTTGAGGATTCGCCATCCGCTCGACCAAAAACGCCCGCTGCTCGTCATCGAACCAAACAAAGCCGTTCACGGTCTTCGGCAACCTTACCCGTACCCGTTGTCCGCCGGTGACCTCCGCAAAGGCATCGACCACCTCTTGCGGGAACGACTGGAAGAGGACCGCGCCCGAACCTGAGCCGCCTGTGACGACAGCGTTCATCGCCTGTGCCCACGCTCGACGGTTCTCCTGTTTGCCTTGCGCCCAATAGTGAACGAAAAGATGCAATGAGCTGAATTGATCCCGCGCATCCTGTTCGTGTTCCCAGAGGGCTGCTTGCGCCTTGTTTCGCGCAAGCACCGCCGACTTCCGCTTTTCCTTGTCGTCGCTCCCGCGCGCGACTTCCCAGTGCGCCTGAGCGTCTTTAAGTTGCTGTTTGACCTCATCCTCGCGCTGGACAATCCGGCTTGCGATATCCCCGTAAATCGAATTGACCAGTTGGCATTCCTCGAACATCTCCCGAGTGACGGATTCGCCCGAAAAGAGTCCGCGGAAGTCTTCGATTGCCATCTCCTCTTCGAAACTCTTTCCAGTTTCGTCAGGAAGAAAGCCAACCTCCTTACGCAGTACGTTGTAGAGCCTCCCAACCTTGTCCGTGTCTGCGACCTCAAGATGGGCGGGCAGATCCGACACTCTGCGCTCACGCTTGTAGCGGAGCCAGGGCGCCGGCGCTACCTCCTTTCTGATTTCACTGACAACGCCTTCATCAATCTCGACCCTGTGTTTCAGAGAGTCGAGCGCGTTCTGCAATTGCTCGACGAGCTTGTAGGCCAGATCCGGCCGTCCCGCCGCAAGACATGAGGTCTTAAGATCGGTGATTGAACCGATCCGGTTTCCCCGCGCCTTCATGGCAACCGGGCATGCATTCCACCAGGGAGACTTGGCTTTTTGGTGCTTAGTCTTTCCCTGGCGAAATCTCTCCCCATAAGCGATCCTTCCGGCCACAAACTTCGGGAACTGATCTGACGGCATTACGCAGATGGTGTCGAAATCGAAATCGCCGCCGTTCCTGCTCGCGGTTTTCGAATGAAGGATATACGTACCCTCCATGCGAAGCTGCCGGTCAAGAACATAGGCAACCTGCGATTCGTCAAGGTCGGCTGTTCCAAGCGCCTGTTTGAGTGCCGGAACAAGCTCTGGGTTGGTGAGATGACGAACGGGCAAAAGGTCCTCCTGCATCCGTATTGGATACCGGACACAAAGGCCCTTCTCCGCCGCCAACGATGTGATCGAGCTGTCTTCCGGTATCCAGTCGGACGCCGAGACAATCTTCCCTCGGTGTTCAATCAGGACACCGTCATCCGCTAGAGCGAACGATGGCAGCTTCAGATCCGCACTCGTGCAGGCACGAAACGCCCAGCGGGCCAGCTTGCGGTTCAGTTGGTTGAAGACGTAGGGAATCTTGATGGCATTTCCACTACGGTCCGCCAACAGAACCGCTTCCGCTGGATCACATCCCTCTGAAGCGGGATCGTCCTCTCGCTCCAGAGAGTCGGGATCAAATGCGAGAACATCCTCGATCGTTGTAACCTCGGACTTGCCGATTACTTCGAACAGAGCCTGGTAGTCACCCTCGTCCCATGCCTTTCTCATTGCCTTGATTCGTTCGAGCGCCCACAGCTTCAGTTCAAACTGCAGCGCCTCTTCCGAAGCGTGTTCGATCAAGGTGTAGCTTGATCCAAACTCCGATTGCCGGGAGATATGCTTGATCCCGAGAATCGCCGGACCCGAGTACATACGGCCCGATGTGCCTAGTTGAGGAAAGAATCGAACTCCTCCCTTGAGGGCCGGTTTGCAAGCGCTTTCGGGCAAAATGACATCAATCGCGAGCCTGTCGGCCACACGATCACTCATTGCCTTCAATGCGCCTTTTGCCTGCTTCGGTTCGCTCGCGTCAAATGCCAGCCTAAACTGGCAAAAACGATTCGTGCCGATCTTCAGCTTCCGATAGAGGGATTCACGCGCCCATCCACGGCAATCGTTGGTGCCAAGGACATGATCCTTGACCACAGCGATGCGCAGGTCAGGTTCCTCGACCATCAGCTTGCAGTCGGAGACGAGAATCGCAAAGTACACGATTGCCGCCTCGGGCCAATGCTGAAAGCGCTCAGCGATTGGGCCGGCGTGCGCCTGGTCGACGAAGTAGAACTTGCCGTCTTTCGCCGACCCGCTGGCGCCTACCAGCTTGTACTCGACCCCACCGAAATGAAGACTCGCCATGCGGTTTTCGACCACAGACTGCTCATACGGCGTCAACTCATACGGCACGCTGACGCGTGCAACTTGGATGCCGGGATAGAGTTGTCCGAGGAGCTTTCCCTCGAGCGTATCTTTCCGTCCGAGCTTGGTTGGCTTGCGGGTCACTTCACCGGACGCATCGATCCTCAGTTCGAGAATCAGCTGTTGATCGAGTGCCGCGTTTTGTGTCCTGTTCGCTGTCATGTTCTCCTCACTTGTCTGGCGCTTCAAGACGAAGTGACTAGAGACTGGCTGACGCCGGTCTTCGATCTCCTCGCCTGGCCGCCCGGGTTAGGGGTGGGTGTAAGCCGAACCAGGCTCGAAATTCGACCGGGTCAGCGGAATTCCTCATCGCTCTCGCGATAAGGCGTCAAATGAGGCGACATGAGCCGTATTTCAGGTTTGTCTCCTCTTTGAATCCGAACTGACCTTTTTCGGCCCTACTTACGCAGGGGCCGTTTCACCAACGTCGGAGATCCTCCCTGTATCTCCGCTTCTGCCTTGTATGCGAGAACGGTATAAATCACGCCGTTCTTCGACTGAAACGCTTTGATCAGAGCATCGCCTTCACTTGGCACCTCCGCGCCAAGCTCGGGCTTCTCGATCGTCGATCCGTCCTTGGCAAGAAAGTACCGAACCCCCTCCTCCACCTGCCTGCGAGATTTGCGCGTACTCTTGGGCTTCGATACGTGCGTTGGTTGCGGCTGCATCTCCGCGACGCGGGCGAGCGTAGCTTCCATCACTGACCTCCCTTGTTTTGAGCTTTTTCATTCTCGAGAACTGCATCGGGAGCGTTTAGGATGCGATCACGGCGCTCACCGTCAATCGGCCGCTCACTGTACTCCGCGATCCACAATCCATCCGGATTCACGTCGGAACGCTTATCCGCGATGAGTCGCACCCGGTACTCGTTCACGAAATGATCCGTTGTCTCAGTACCGTTCGATAGATGGTGGACGTCTTTGACGCCGTAGACGAGATATGTGAGCGGCTCGCCCGCAACAGACTCGATTTGGCGAAGATGGAAGACGGACTGGATCTGGCCGTCGTCTATCTTGCCACGTGTGTTGTCGTCGCCCAGCGCCTTCAGCGTGTAGGCCCGCAGGTTGCGCGTCATCATGTTGAGGCTGCTCGCCCAATGGTCGTCTACGTCCGTTGGCGAATAGTTCAGATAGCTAGTGAGGAAACGCTTGACGAATGCCTCATCGAGGAACTCATCCGTGCCGCCGGTCGCGAGATCCGTCATCGAGCCCTTTGCGGGCTTGCCCACCACCGAAGTGTCGCCGTTAGGACCGATGCGAATCACCGTGGGCGGCTGCAAGCGAACGAAAACCGCAAAACCAATAGCGATTAGCGCAATCGGAATGGTCAAAAAAGCGAGGAGCCACGCGCGGTTCGCATTCGCTATAAGCGCTCCATCCATCTCGTAATACTTCGGCCTCGCAATTGCCGATTCGTCTGCTGGAACCGTGCTGGACTTCATGTGTCCTCCTATTCACGATCTGTCACACGTTTTGCAGCGCCCGCAACGCTACCTGCCGCGATTCGAGCAGCATGGTATGCAGTCCATGTGCCGAGGTTGTAGCGATGCACGCTCGGACCTCTTTTCGCTGGTACAGAAGGCCTCGGAGCGCCGCTGAGCTTGGTGCCTGTGCTGCTGAGTGAAATCACTGAACCACCGGAGTTCTCGGTGGCTACGGTGAGTGCTCCGCCGCTATCCTCGCCAGCGCTCTCCCTGCCCATCACATCACCGATCGAGCTGCGAATCTGGGCCGCATGACCCTCCAGTGTGGGTGCACTGTCGTTGAACCCAATGCTCGGTGTCGATGAGGATGCCGTGATAGACGCCGGTTGCGGCGGGGCAGGTATGTTTCCGCCCGTCGCGGCTGTGAGAGCACGCGCAGATCCTGCGGTCGCCACGCCGGACGCTGATCCCGTGGCGGTCGCACCCGCAGACCCAGTTCGCGCGGCGGCGATGCCGGCTGCAGCACCTTCAATTCCAGCCGCGCCCGCGGTTAGGGCGGTGACTGCTGTGCCCACCATCGCGACCGCCGTGCTTCCGACATCCCCACTAACGATGCGCTTAGCAATGAAAGGTATGATGGCGATAGCCAGAGAATAGACAATGCTCACGAGTCCAATCAGAAAGGAGCCCTCAAGATTCCCAAGGCCACCGAGAAAGTTGTTTTGGCTTAGCATCTGCCCAAGTTGGCCCATCTGAACAGCTGTGAGTAGCGCGCCAAAGCCGCCATACAGGATCGGCCAAGCATTCCAGATAAAGATGTTTTCGATATACGACTTGGCAAGGCGACTCGCGCCGCCGAGAGGCATCAGAGCAATAACCATCGGGCCGAAAATGTAGAGAATGCTGCCGTAGAAGATGTAGAAGAAACCAAAGATCACAACGACAATCGGATAGAGAAGGTAGGCAACTAGGATTAGGAGGCCATCGATCAGGCCCGCGATAGATCCGGTGATCAAGCCCCAGAGGTGTTGAACGCCGTCTTGAGTGAATTGTGTTTTGAGATCATTTCCCCAGTTGCCGAGAACATTTCCTCCGGACGCACTACTTACCCAATTCCCAGCGTTTACGAATCCTTGGTTGATCGTTGCAAACACGGTTCCGTAGTTCATGACGACGACCGCGGTGACGACATACTTGATCAGACTTGTGCCCAATCCCCGTACATCCCCGCCGTGCATGGCCGAGTGATAGACCTGCCACAGAAAGCCCACGAGTAAAACGGCGTATGCAACGTTCTGCATTCCGGCGGTAATGCCCGTCGAGTCGATGCCCAACCTTGCCTGCGTCAGAAACCGCTCGAACAGGTTCAACTGTGTCGCCTGAAAGAACGCGAGCATCGACTCGGGATGTAGATGGGCGTACACCATGCGATTCACCTGTTGGTCAGTGCGCCGTTGATGAGGCCGTTGTTGGTCGTATTGTCAGTGGTCGCGAGCTTCGTGATTTTGCTCTGATTGGCGAGATCGATGCCGCGGGTTCTCATCAGTTCGGCCAGAGCCGCCTGTGTGAACGCATTGGCGCGCACAACCCATACGTCAGCTTCAGCCTCAAGGATTTCCGCGCTCCCTGGAGCTGCCTGTGAAATCTGTTGTCCCATCTGGTTCGCTTCGTTCAGTTCCGCATCCGCAAGCGCATCGATTTCGATGGCCCGCTTCATTGCATCCTGAGCCTGGGCGTCCGTCATGTCAGTCATCGTTCGCACTTCTGGAGAAGCTGTGTTCTGTGGCATGACGATGCCATAGACATTCTGAAACTGCCCAGAAACGATGGATACATTTCCTGCGTTACGTGAGAGCAGCAGGGATTCTAGGCTTTGCGATTGTGGCAGGGTGGCGCTCGAAACGTTGACGCGGAACATACCACTGACCTGGTTAAACTGATTCTCAAACTGCACCACGGAAGTCTTGGCCTGATTGATGGCCGTGAGCGGGTAGATCACTTGCTGCTCATACTTCGCCGTACTCTGCTCGTACTGATTGATGGTCCTGAGCGGCGCAGCAATATAGGTATTCATCAGCGACTGCATTTTGGAGAGCGCGGCCAGGATCGCGGCCGTGTCGATGCCGAATTGCCCATTCGCGTGTGTGGGCATAAGGGCGACTACAGCGAGTACTACCACTGCCACTTTCAGCAGATTCGGACGGTACCAGGGTTGTACATCGCTCTTGGTCGCTCCAGAGGACTCTGCGTGCTTCGACAGTTCTTGTAGAGGACGGAATCTGCGCCGCCAAAAGAATGACCTGCGCTGCTTATTCGGATTCTTCTTTGGATCCGTCATATAGATGCTCCTTAGCGGGCTGTCAGCGCCCCGGTGATGAGGCTGTTGATGCCCCCGGTTGCCGCGGTCCGGCGTTTGACAAGAACGTTGTCGTGCGCGATGCGGCCCGCTTCCTGGCGCAACTCCGCCGCAAGCATTTTCTGCATGTACGCCTGGCAGCGGAGGTTGGCGACCTGTGCCTGCGCAGTCAAAAAGGGATTGGAACCGGGGGTGCTAACAGCGACCTGGTTCTCCATCTGATCGGCAGTCTGAAGAATGACATCTGCGCCTTGATCGGCGACTAGGGTTGTCTTCAGATTCTCCTGCCCGAGTGCGTCGTCGACGTCCATCATCACGCGATCTTGTGGAGACGCCGCATTGACTTGAGGGATCGCGCCATAGTTCGACGTGAAACTCGCCTGAAGGGCCGGAATCTGCGACGACAGCCGGCTGTGCAGGACACTTTCGAACTGTTGAGGTCCAGGAGTCACGGCGCTCGTGAAAGGCGTATTGAACACCTGATTCATCTCGCCGCGATAGGTATTGATCGAGTTCGCGACAAACCCGCGAGCCTGATTGATCGCCGCCAATGGTGCGACCGTAGTCTGGTATAGCTTCTGCATCTGCTGAGCAACCTGATTGATCTCGCTGAGTGAACTGCCAATGTCGTTCTGAATTGAACTGAAGATCGCGTCAAAGACACTGAGGAATTGCCCATGGGCCAGCTTCGGCAGGGCAAAGCATGTTTCGACCAGAAGGACCCCAATGAGCACTCTCCTCTTCCAGGCTCTCGGCTTTGGAGCGAACTCCAGATTGCACTTATAAGGCTCTCCATTGAGGAGCGGTGTCGCTTCGGGTTGGGCACGGTCCGTCATTGTTTTAGCGCCTCCTGCATCTCCCCGGACAGTTCAACCGGCAACGGCGCCAGTTCCGCCAGGCCGCGCGGATAGCGTACAGCCAACTCTTCGTAAGCCTGAATCAGCGGTAGCTGCTGGTGCTGGCGAAGCCACCACTTCCGGAACGACCGCTCCCGCGCATACGTGGTCGTGATCCAGTAGTCCACGGGACTGGGAACGATGCGGATAGCGTGAGTTGATTCCGCCTTCTCACCGATCGCGATGAGGAATTCGGCGCTGTGCCCTTTCTTCGGGTGCGCGAAAGTCTTGATCTGATTCAGCGCAGTGTCATTCAGGTGGACGTGCTCCCGGAGCGCGGTCATATCGCCCGGCTGCTTGCCAATGATCTTCGTGGTCGCGTTCTTGACGATGCCGGCGCCATGCTCATTGGGACGGTCGGGCGTACCGACAAAATCCTCCGGCGTCTGACTGATTCCCCAAACACTTGCATTGCGCTTGCGCGCGGTGCGAAACAACTGCACAACCACGCCGGCGAGGATCGGAGATTCGAGCAGCGCCCAGCATTCATCGAGCAGGACGATGCTTGGCTGGCCCGTCATCCCCGATGCGCGATATGTGGCTGTGTGCGCAATCAGGAGGCTCATGGCCCGTTCCAGGCGGGGATCGTCTTTGAGCTTCTCAACATTGAAGTAGAGCCAGGGGTTATTCAACTGGACCGTTGTGGGTCTGTCGAACAATCGCGCATACGGTCCTTCATCGACCCATGCACGCAACTTGGTCGAGGCCATCTGCGCCATCGCGTTGATCTTCTGATTGCGATCCCGATCCTGCCAGTGCGCCAGTTCCGCCGCCAAGTCGCCGAAGAGTGGAATTGGATTTGAGGTTTTGGCGCTGCATCTCTTGTAAGTTGAAGCGATGGCCTCAAGCAGTACGCTATCGAGCAGGTCAATATCGAGATCGGACGGGGTATTCTCGCCCAACATGTGCCGAGTCAAATTCTTCAAAAATGAAATCTGGTCGTTCGAGGGTTTCCTCTCCCCTTGAGGCAGATCCCATGGGTTGATCGTCTGGTCACTGTCGAGCGACATCTCGATCATCTCGCCGCCCATCACTTCGACAAGCGGTTGATACGAATCCCCACGTTCCAGGATCGAAATCAAGGGGTTCGCACGGGCCGCCATCAACAGCATTTGCTGTGCGGCAAGGGTCTTGCCGCCGCCGCTCTTCGCCATTAACAGTCCATTCGCATCAGATAGATCGGGATCGAACATCGAAAACGGAATAAGCTGGCGGTACGGTGTCTCGAAGAGAATCAGAGGGCTTCTACGGGTCCCGGTCCAAGGCATTTCGACGGGAACAAGGTCGGCGGCATTCGAGGTAAGCATGTCCTGATCTCGTTTGTCGGCCTCGGCCATTCC
>JAJPKO010000028.1 GCA_021323655.1 Acidobacteriaceae bacterium | reverse complement strand
TTCTTGGCATAGTAGATGGACTGTGACTCGACACCACTGATGGCCGTTGGGCCCACCGCGCGCGTGTATACATTGCCGGCCGTGTCGGTGACGCCTGCTACGGTGGCGGTGCTGTCGTTCCACCCGACGACGACCACGTTGAGGTCACCGGCGATCTGCGCGGCATTGAACTTCACACTCACCGTGGTCTGGGGCGATTGTGGCGTGGCATAGCTTCCCTGCACATAGCTGATGGTCTGCGCCAGGAGCGGCGTCGGACGCAACGAGGCTGCCAGTGCTACGGCCACCAATAGCCCGAAGCGCACAGCCCTAGAGCGGACAAAAGCATCGTGGAGAGACAGCATTAATTGTAAGTCTCCTTTAGAGAGAAACTTGCTGGCCGGAAGTTCCGCACCACGCAGCAACACGCGCCCGCTACCTCTCGAGCAGGCTCACAACACCATCTTGCGGCAGTAGAATGCCTCCGCGTAACCGCTGGGAGCATTACATTCCATGCCCCGCAGCCGCATCAAGGCGAGGAACGTCTCCGGCTGAAACCAGCGCTTGGTATGCTGCGACGGGAACGCCTCTATGAGGTAGTCGACCTTCTTGCCATACTGGTCTGGCGTCAACGGCACGAATACCGACGGCTGCCCCAGGTCGCCATCGTATTTTGGAATCTCGTATTCCAGGATCAAATGATCACGGAAGGTGTTCCAGGTCAATTCGCCAATCAGGCGGTGGTCCTGGTGCGCGTCTTTGCGGCTCGGAGTTAAGATGAGGTCCGGCGAGACTGCTCGCTTTAACTCTTCGAAGACCGCCTTGATTTCACCGCCAACGAAGGGCATGAAGCCGTCAGGGAAGCTCTTCAGCAGAAGGCCTCTCAGGCGGGTTGCGCCGGCGAACAGAGCCGCTGCCTGCCTCGCCTCCGCTTCCCGTTCCGCGATGGCGCTGAAAACCACCCAATGAAATACACTGCATGGATATTCTTCAGCCAGCCGGAGGATCGTTCCGCCGGCGCCGATTTCGATGTCGTCGGAATGTGCGCCCAGGCAGAGAACCTGCAGCGATTTGGTGCTTCCTTCGTTCAGGATACAGCGGATCATCACCCTCGCCCTACCGCGTGTCAGAGACCTCCGGGACAGCGGAAAGCAGCCCGCTCTCACACAACACGCCGGCCGCTTCCCAGATTTTTGCGAAAGGAAGCCCGGAGCGCTCCGCGATATCCAGCAGAGAGTGCTCACCGTCCGACAGGTTCAACACCCAGAGCCGGGCGGAGACTTCCGTCCCGATCCCGTCGCCTCCCGTAGAGCGGTACAGATTCCGGCGGCCCAGTTGTGGTTCGCAATATGGCATCCGGTTCCAATATCGTCTATTGTTTTCAATGACATCCAAGATGTTGGCACACACTTGCAGCGACCTGGCTAATTGAACCGGCAGAACAAAATCCAGATTGTCGGCCGACGTATGGTACTCCGGAAAGCTGCCCCAGACGCTCCGCATCAGGCAGCCGACCGGAAGGTTGAAACCCGGCGAACAGTACTGCCGTTCGTCGTAACCGCACGGAGAAAACTCTAGAATTTCGTAAGGCTCCCCGCTGTGTCGGAGCACGTGGCCCACAATACGATCGATCTCCGCGTCTCCCCGGCGGGTCTTTTTATAATGAAGTCCGCTTGCGTCCCCGATGCATGTCAAAACCAATCCGTGGCAGATGCGTCCCGCCGTCTCGCGGTTTTGGGCTAGCCAGGTGATCGCTCCAATCGTGCCCGGAATAAACAAGAACCGGTATGAGTGGCGGAGATCCCTCCCAGAAAGTAATTCCGCCAGAAAAGTAGCCACGCTTAGGCCTGAGAGATTATCATTGGCCAGCGACGGGTGGCAGGCATGACATGAGATCAAAACCTCATCGGTAGAACGGCCCCGAACATAGCATTCTCCATAGGTCAAGCACCCGTCCTTCAGCGTGGAATCGATGCACACCTCATACTCGCCATCCTTAAGAGCCAGCATCTGGTTGTGGGATAAACAAAATCCCCAGCTTTCCTGGTAATAGGACGTGCGGTAAGGGATCCACTCCGGATATTCTGGCAGCGTAAACAAGTGTGGCTGAAGCTGGCTGAGCGGCATAACCGCCTTCACCGGTACGCTGTAATTCAGGACGTGCAGGTTCGACTGCTGAAAGTCCAGCACGCGTGTGCCGTCCACGCTCTTGATATAGGCATCTCGAATATTCCACTCTCGGGGCACCGTCCAGTCGAAGACTTGGGTCCCTGTGGGAACGTGGTGCATCTGCAGAGGGATCCGCTTGCCGATCATCGCCAACGTCTGCCGGATCCCATCGCCGGTGATGCTCCGGCAAATTGGGTACAGGCTTGCTGCGAACGCGTGCAGCTCCTGACCCAGGTCTCCGAGCCTACCCTGGCAGAGGTTTTTAAGCGACGGCATCTTCGAAATCCGGATATGTCCGGTCGCGCTCAGAGATCACAGCAACCGCTCCGGGCCAAACGATCCGGAATGCCGCATCATTCCACCGCGCGCCCATCGCGGCTTCGGCATTGTAGAACTCAGACATCTGGTAAAAGACTTCGGTTTCGTCTTCCTGGGTTAGAAAGCCGTGCGCGCACCCCTCCGGAATGTATACCATGTTCCGCCTTTCCGCAGTCAACGTCACCGCGACCCATTCTTTAAATGCCGGCGACTTCGGACGCAGGTCCAACACTACGTCGTACACGCTGCCCCTTGTGCAGCGCACGACCTTAGCTTCCTGATAAGGCGGCGCTTGGTAGTGCATGCCGCGCAGGGTCCCTTTGCGGGTATTGAAGGAAACGCTACATTGGACGAGCGCAGGATTCAGCCCGTGGTCTTCGAATTCCTTCCGGCACCAAGACCGTGCGAAGAAGCCGCGTTCGTCGCACTTGGGCTCAATCTGAATCTCGATCACTCCGGGAAGCTTGGTCGGTTGAAATACCATACGAAAACGCCGGCCCAAGACGGTCTTTAATACGATTTCTGCAGGGACCTCATGCGAATATCGGTCACCTCGGCCGTACGGGGCAGAATCAGCGCGTGTGCCACCATGGCTGCTACATCTTCCGGCTGCATAAGCAACTCCGGGCGATAGGGACGGCCCTCCTTTTCAAAAAGCGCTGCCATGCGCGGTGTCGCGGTGCGGCCCGGATAGACGCTGAGCACGCGTATACCTTCCGCATTCACTTCCTCACGCAAACTGTCGGCCACCGCCCGCAAGGCGTGTTGCATGGCGGAATACTGTCCCATGCCGGCGCCGCCGCGCAGGCCGGCAGAAGAATTGACGAACACAATTTGCCCCGGCTGTCGGCGAAGCAGCGGAAGCAGCAGCCGGGCCACCGCGTAAGGGCCCCAAAAATTCACGCGATACTGCATTTCCAACTGTTCGAGCGGCGCCTGCTCCAGCCCGCCATGAAACATCACTCCCCCACAGAGCACGAGCACGTCCACACGTCCGAAGCGCCGCCGTATCCCCGCGGCAAGCGTCTCGAGCTCCTCCTCACGGGTCCAGTCCGTGCAACACACCTCCGCGCGTCCTCCTTTGGCACGTACCTCGTCGGCTAGCTCCTCGAGCGCGCTTTGCCGGCGCGCCACTAGGCACACTTCGGCACCGAGGTCCGCAAGACACAAAGCGATCGCCCGGCCGATGCCGCTGCTCGCCCCAGTCACAAGCGCAATGTTGTCTGCCAATGGCTGCCGGGTCGTCACTTGGAACAGCACCTTCACCCTGCGGTCGCCGGTACCACGACGGAATCCGCTGCGCTCACTGTCGCGGTCCGGTGCCATACCTTCCAGGGCGCTGACCCCTGGTTCAACTCCTCCAACCGCTGCTTGTCCTTGAACGTGTCCATGCACTGCCAGAAACCGGAATACTTGTTCGCCAGTAGAGCTTTCTTTTCAATCAGGCGCCGGAATGGCTCGCGCACCAGTTCCTCGCCGGGATACATATGCTCAAAGATCTCTCTGCGAAACACGAAGAAGCCGCCGTTGATCCAAATTTCGGATTCGCCCAATCCGCAAATATTGGTCACCGCTCCTCCGGGCCCACAACGCACGATGTCAAACGTCGCCGTGGGCTGGACCAGCAGCAGCGACGCAATCGCTTTGCTACGCCGGAAACGCTCTAATACCTGCGGCAGCGGCACATCACTCAAACCGTCGCTGTAATTGGCAAGGAACATCTCTTCGCCGCACAAGTAGGACTCGACGGCCCTGAGACGCTCACCGATCGTGGCATTCACGCCGGTCTCCACGAACGTAATCGTCCAATCATCGATATCGCGATTCAGGAAATGGATGTTTTTGCCGCCCTGCGACCACACAAAGTCATTGGAGGCGGCTTCATCGTAGTGCAGGAAGTAGTCTTTGATGCAGTTACCTTTGTATCCCAGACACAGGATAAAATCCTTATGCCCATAGTGGGCGTAGTATTTCATCAAATGCCAGAGAATCGGACGCGTCCCAATCTGAACCATAGGTTTCGGGACGTCGTCCGCGTAACCTCTGAGCCGCATACCAGCTCCGCCGCAAAACAGAACGACTTTCATGATTTCACCCCCTGCGCGACTTCAATAAACTGCAACTCGCGGTATAGGCACCACAAAGCGGCCCCCCCACTCACGAACGAACTGCAATTGCCTCATGATTTCGTCCCTGAGATTCCACGGCAAAATTACCACGTAGTTCGGCCTGGTCTCCCGAATCCAATCGGGATGCTGAATTGGAATGTGGGTTCCGGGCAGAAATCGTCCTTGTTTGTACGGACTGCGATCTACCGTGTACTCGATCAGATCTTTCCCAATGCCGCAATAGTGCAGCAGGGTCGCGCTCTTGCCGGGCGCCCCGTATCCCACCACGGACTTGCCCTCCCGCGCGGCGGTGATCAGAAAATCCACCAATGCCAGCTTGGTTTGTTTCACCTGCTGCGCAAAGCTTTCGTAGCCTGCCACCGAAGCCAAGCCGGCGCGTTGTTCTTGCTCGATTAACTCCCCAACGCTCGGCTGGACGGCGCGGGTGTGGTCCTCGGCCCGGCAAGCATAGACACGCAGTGAGCCACCATGCGTCGTCAGTTGCTCCACGTCGAAAAGCGTGAGCCCGTGAGCCGCCAGAATCCGTTGGGTGGTGAGCAGCGAGAAATACGAGAAGTGCTCGTGGTAGATGGTGTCGAACTCGTTGTGCTCGATGAGCCGCAGCAGGTGCGGGAACTCCAACGTCAGAACACCGGCCGGTTTCAGAAGAACCCGGAGACCTTCCACGAAATCGTTCAAGTTAGGTACCTGCGCGAGAACGTTATTCCCCAGCACCAGATCGGCGCAAAGCTCTTGTGCGGCCAGTTCCGACGCCAGTTGGGCGCCGAAAAATTGCACCAGGGTTGGGATCCCCTTGTCCGAGGCCACCTTTGCCACGTTGGCTGCTGGTTCAACTCCCAGCGCAGGGATGCCCCTGCGGACGAAATACTGCAATAGGTAACCGTCGTTGCTGGCCACCTCTACAACTTGACTGTGCTTGTCGAGGCCAAGCGCCACGATCATCTTTTCGCAATAGTTCTCTGCGTGTTTTAGCCAGGACTCGGAATAGGAGGAGAAGTAGGCGTAGTCGCTGAAAATATTCTCAGCGCTCTCATATTCCTCTAGCTGCACGAGGAAACACTGCTCGCAGACGTAAACGTGAAGTGGGTAATAGACCTCTCCCCGGTTGAGGTCGTTCCGCGCGGGATAGGTCTCGCACAGCGGCGACATGCCCAAGTCGACAAAGGTGCGCTCCAGGGGGGCGCCGCAAAACCGGCATGGCTTGGCAGCGGACCTCCCCGGCGCGGTCTCTAGTTTCGAAACATTCAATGGAAGTGTCGTGGACATTTGCTCCTTCTGTGATCCCCTAAGCAACCACCGCTTGTTGCTGCTGGATCCAGCGCAGGGAGGCGGTCAACTGCGCGCTTTTCAGAAGGTGCTGGATGTGCCGCATCCGGGTGTAGCGACCGCCCTCCAGGTCCTGAAAGGACAGCCCGGCGGCCCGGTAGGCCTCGTAGAGTTCCCGCGCGCCCTTACGCGCGTCCCACTGCGGGCGAAAGTGCGGCAGGGCCTGCCGGATCTTGTCGAAGTTCACGCGGTAGCAGCGCTTGTCCGGCCCTCCGTCGGCAGCATACTCGATGCGGCAGTCGGGCACGGTTTCGGCGACGATGGCAGCCAATTCCCGGATCCGGTAGTTTTCCTCCGTCTGCCCCACATTGAAGATCTGGTTGTGGACAGCCTCCCGGGGCGCTTCCAGCACGGCGAGCACCGCGGCCGCAATGTCCCGAATGTGCACGATGGGCCGCCAGGGTGTGCCGTCGCTCTTGATGTACACTCTGCCGGTGGTATGGGCCCATGCCACCAGGTCATTCAACACCACATCCAGCCGCAGGCGTGGAGAGGCGCCGTAAGCCGTCGCATTTCGCAGAAAGGTCGGGCTGAAATGCTCGTCCGCCAGCCGCGCCACATCGCGCTCGACCAGCACCTTGGATTCGGCGTACGCGGTGACCGGGCTCAGTGCCGCGGTCTCATCGAGGATAGCGTCCCCGGCCGCGCCATACGTGCTGCACGACGACGAGAACACGAAGCGACGCACGCCCGCGGCTTTGGCTAGTTCCGCCAGCTTCACCGAAGCCAGGTAGTTGATGTCATAGGTCAGCGCGGTGTCCAGGCTGCCCAGCGGGTCGTTCGATAACGCGGCCAGGTGCACCACCGCGTCGAAGCCATCCAAATCCGCTTGGGTTAAGTCGCGGATGTCCTTGCGGATCTCTGGGATTTCCGGCGCGGCTTCTCCGAACCCGCAGCCGGCAAACAAGTCTGTATCCAGGCCGATGGTTTCATGGCCGGCGGCCGCCAAAACAGGCCCTGCAACGGCGCCGATATAGCCTTTGTGTCCGGTTAACAGTATTCGCATGTAGGCCGACTTCCCGAGTTCCTCTTCCAGGCACATCAGAGTCCACTCTTCCGAGCGGCTAATGGTTGATGTTAAAAGCGTTTAGGAGTTCCTGGGAAGTGGTGGTCCGAAACTTCGGGCATGGATCCGAAGCGTTATCTCAAAATACCACCGGCCGACCGGCGCGCCTCTACCCAAGATGCCTGTACATCAGGCTGCCGGCCAAGGGTAGAAAGGCGTCGGGCATGTGACCGAAAATGCGCCTGGCCAGCCGGTTGTGCCAGCCTGGCGTGGTGCGCGGCAGAGGGTAGATCCCGTAGCGCCAATAGGCGATGGGGGTCTGGACCGCTCCCCAGCGGTCCTTGAACGTAATCAGACCGGGCTGATCCCAGTCCGATCGCCCGAAATCAAAGGTGCAAATCCCTTCCTGCTTTGCCTCCTGGATGGCTTTCCAGAACAGCAGTTGCATCCCCCCGAGCCTGTTGAACTTCCTGTCCGAGCAGCCGTACTTGTAAACCAACGTGTCCTTGTACCGCAACGTGAGGATACTGGCCACCGCACGGCCGTCTTTCAACGCCAGGCGGATCTTCAGCCGCTCACCCATACAGGTGATCAAGTTGCGGAACCAGGAGAGCGGCTGCGGTGCCAGTTTCTGCCTCCGCCGGGACTGTACCAGCAGATTGTAGAACCGTGCCAGTTGCCATTCCGATCGCCCTTCCTGGTAACTCAGCAACTCCCGCTCGGCGCGCCGAATCTTTCTCTGCACGCAGTCCTTGTGAAAACGCCGGAAAATCTCCTCCAGATCCGCGTGCAGATCCAGTTGATGCAGGCAGAAGCTCCCGGCTTGGTCCAGTCCCAAGGAACCTTCCTCCAGCAACGTAAGAGGCCGGATTTCAAGGTACTCCCCAGTTCTCGCGCCCAAGTCGCACTTTAAGGCGGAGAGCAGACGCGCAAGTTCCTCCCTCGTCTCCACCAACGGTTCGCAGTGATCGGAGAAAGGAAGGGAGACTGTTCGGCACCCGGTGAGCCAGCTCTTCACCCGGCAAAACACCAGGCCATCACATAACTCTTCACCCGGAGCCGCCGTGGTCAGAGCCGCGGGTTCGTATCCATAGGTCCGCCGTAAGGCCTCCAGCCACGCTGGGGTGTGAAATATCGTCGCCTGGGGATTACCTTCCAGGAACACCCGCCAGCGCGCATCGTGAACAGGATCAATCTGATAAACAGCCACTGCTCCACCTTACCGCCATTGCCAAGCTGCTGCGTTGTTTCCACCACCCGACTGTGGTCCTGGCACTACCACAATTCACTTGAGCGACGAACGCCCGTG
This sequence comes from Acidobacteriaceae bacterium, assembly GCA_021323655.1. GTDB lineage: Bacteria > Acidobacteriota > Terriglobia > Terriglobales > Acidobacteriaceae > Pseudacidobacterium. The sequence goes on along the minus strand of JAJPKO010000028.1, from coordinate 27,382 downwards.
ATGGTTCGTTAGGTCGAAACGAAAGCTTTCTCTTCGACTGATGACCGCCCAATCATTCTTCGAAAGACGTCCACCTAGAACGCCTTCTGACCCATGGTATATAAGAGCTTCCCTAGAGGGCTGCACCAAGAAAGACAGTGGCTCCGCATACAAGTCTAAGCACAGGAAATGGAACGTAAAATAAGCGCACCCCAAAAGCCGAACGGCCGCCATGAGAATAGCTGGTCAGGTAGTCGAGTCGTTTGACCTTTCGGAAGGCGGGGAGGTCGTCGTCCGTGCCAAAGGCAGGTTTCAGAACGGGCAGGGTTGCGACTTTGTCGCGGAGCAGCAGCTTTTGCAGAACACGAGCCGCGAAGATGAGAGGCCTCATAATGTTCTAGCTGCAACTGAACCGCGCATCATACCCGCAACTATAACACCACCAGCGGCAAGCTGAACGCAGGGCCGGAGCACAACATGGCCCAGCATTACTGGAACTACCGACTCCAGCGACGAGAACGAAGCGACCTTGCGGCCGTAGGTAATGTGGCTACCGCGGCTACGGGCGAGCGGATATTCTTGCGTGGACCCTAAGCCGAAACCACAGCTCCTTCTTCGACCCGTGAACTCCGCGCAAATCTTCGATACAGGTCCAAGTAAACAGCTCTCTGGTCCATGATAAACAACAGCATCCCAGCGTATGTACCAATCAATACGGTACCACCCAAAATAAGCCTAACCCAATGAGACTGGCTGCACCATGAACATACCCCAAACGCCACGGTTCCAGCGACTGCGCTGGACGCTAGCGGACGGCTCACGGTCGTCATAATCTCCCTTAAAGAAATGACGGTGCCGTGTACCGACCAGGCAGTCACCGGTACGAGCCAGAGCACCATTACCGTGGAGTAAGCAATGGCGACTCCTTGGGGCCCATAGGGCAGGCCCAAAAGATAACTCGCTATCATGAGCGGGGCGATGACCAGCGACATCTTGACGCCTCGCCCGACCATACCAATCGCACTCAGAAGCCAAGACAGCGGATTGGCGATTGCGAAGACTAAGATTGTTGGCGTTAACAGGCGAAAAATCGGCGCGGCTTCCCTCCACTTTGGCCCTAGAAGCACCCCAATCAGATCACCGGCGAACACACAGCACCCGACCGTGGCCGGCAGCGTGAGTGCCAGGACCAACGAGTAGCCTTTGAGGAAGTAGCTCCTAAGGCGTGCAGGATCATCTTGAAGCCGCGATAATGCCGAGAACGCTACTTCGCCGACCGCACCATTGAGCGTGTCGGTCGGGATACGGATCAACTGGTAGGCGCGGCCATAGATCCCAATCGCCTCTGCTCCCCAGAATCGACCGAGAAGTACCTTCTCGAAATTCGACGAGACGTAGACGATCAGCCCGTTCACCGTAATGGTGCCGCCAAACCGCATCAACGGGCGAATTCCCGCACGCCTGTGCGGCATACCCGGAGCCCAGGCTGTCGCCAACCAGAATGCTGTGGTGGCCGTGAGTGGCAGAGCAACCGTCATGGCCACTAATGCCCAATATCCAAAGCCCGCTTTAGCCGCGCCGATCGCCACGCCGGTACTCACGATCCAGGAGCCGGTGTCTATCGCCGACAGAGTGGTAAAACGCATCTGGCGTTGCAGAAGTGCAGAGTGCTGAATGCCTGCCGCATTGAACAGAAATGCGCTCGCCATCAGGATCGTAACCCAGTACAGGCGGGGCTCGTGATAAAACCCAGCGACAACGGGCGCAAGCCCTGCTGCTGTAGCGGCGAGTATTGCACCGACCAAGACATTGACCCAAAATAGCGTTGCCTTCTGTTCCTCGGTCACCCGCGCACGCTGCACGCTCGCCGCAGAAAGGCCGAAGTCTCGAAACAGGTTTAGGACGCCCGTAAATGCGGTCACCATACCGACCAAACCGAAGTCTGCCGGTTCCAAGAGTCGCGCAAGAATTGCGAGCGATCCCACGCGGAGGAGCACGTTTGCGGCTTGTGCACACACTCTTGCAAGCACGCCCCGAACCGCCCTCTCTTTCAGGTCCTTCATTCCTTTATGGCCACCCGCGACATGACTGCGCTGCCTCCCGGAGAAGCGTGACTCCGTACCATCTTTAGACTTCGCCGGCGCGATCCGCCGAACAGATAAAGAAATACTCCACGGCAAACCACCGGCTGAGTACAGGAATCTTCAGATTAATCCGCATCTGCAGAGCTTTCATAAAGTGTCGATTCGGCTCGTGATGATGCCAATGATACGAAGTAGGCACACATCGGTCGATGCGAAATATGCGCATCAACCCCCGCCGAAATTCGTCAAACGATTGTACATTGCTGTACGGCTGGTACACATGTCTATGCAAATGGTCAAAATTGACGTATGAGACAATGAAAGTACCGTCTCTCTTGAGGAGCTGCCTTATCTCTCTCAATTTCTCCTGCTGAAACCTTCCAACGTACTCGAAGACGCCTTGGGCGACGATGATGTCAAACTGCCTGTCACCAAAGCGGATCGGGGTCGCCAGAAGATCCGCTTGAAGAAGGTTGGCGGCCGGAGTGTGTATTGCTATATCGATCCCGTAGTACCCGATATTCTTATCGAGAAGGCATGCCAATGCTGCAGGGCCGCATCCGACATCCAGCAGGGTGCACGTCCTGCCTGCCGCGATGCTGTTGATCAGTCGCGCCGCCTTTGTGAGCCGAAAGTGAGGCTCGCTATACCTCAGATTTTCGATCGCCCAAAACTCTCTTTTGTAATAGTTGTCTGTCACCTGTGTCATGAGAACGGACTTTCTATCGCCAGAGGCGCCGGCGAGGATAAGCACGCGTGGACGTCTAAGCTGCCAGCAGCTACTCCGACACCTGACAGTTACTGCCAACGATAGCTCATGCCCCGGAGTGCGCCATCACTTCTGTGAAGATCAGACGGTACTGTTCATCCAAGGCCTGGCGGCGTTCTCCGACTTTCTCCCGAATGATTTCCCGCAGGGTTATGGCGTTCTTTTCCAAGTGGCAGAATTGGGCGATCAATCTCTCAGCGCGTAGCTGCTTGATATCCTGGCAGTATTCTTTCAATCCCATATCTTGCATGAGCGACGTACACTTTGGATGGAAGGAGATGGACATGACCGGCTTATTGAGCGCTAACGCAAGGAGAATATTGTGGAATCGCGTAGCCACCACCGCATCGGTTTCGCCAAGCTGTGCCAGTAGGTCTTGCGCGGATCGGATGGGTTCAGCAATAATGCGGTCCTGATCGTAAGCCTCCATACGTGCTCGCAGTAACTTTTGAAACTCCGTTACTACGGTCTCATCGCTGAGCTCGCCGATCAGCAATCGGACATCATAACGTCTGCCCAAGAGCCATCCGACGAAGACTGCAAGCTGTTCTAAGTATGCCGTGTATGTTGCGTCAGCTCTCCCATCACTGCTAAGTTTGCCATGGTATAGCATCAGGCCGATCCCGACGACCGACCGCCGCCTTTTCGGGATCACGGCTCCTCGTGTGAGTTCGTCACTTATGCTAAAGGCGAGGTCGGGGTATACTCTGTCTGTGGCAGTTTGCACACCGAGCGATCTAAGGTAGTCCCGTGTCGCGGTATCGCGATAGGAACGAAAATCTGCTAACGCGAGAGCTGATCGTACCAGCCATCGGCCGGCGCGGCTGGATAACGGTCCAGCTCCAACACTGACGAAGAGCAGCTTACAGCCACGCATCTTGGCGAGGACCGACCATTTAAATAAGCTATACGGCCCCCAGCTCTTAAGGCCATAGGCGTCTGTGAGCAGGCCCGTTCCTGGGACAAGGAGCGCGTCTGTACCCTTGAGCATCATGAACCCTTCGACCCAGCGGTATACCTCGTCCGGCAAACCAACGAAAGCTGAGCGAAGTAGCCTTCCGAATGGATTGTGGGGCTTCCAGGCTCTGGAGATTGTGCGGCTAACAGGCACAGTAGGGATCTTGTGAAGTTCGGCTGTCGCGGCCGGGCCAGTGCAAATACAGGCGATTTCGACCTCCGGCACAAAGCGGCGCAGGTGATAAAGAATTGCGTGAAATGTGCTTTCGTTTCCGAAGTTACCATGCCCAAAATGACCAAAAAATTTTAGGCGCACTTTCCTCTGCTCCACCAGACAAGCGCTTTCTTCACAGGCCCGCCTCCCGCGCAGGTCCCCCGCTGCGAGACCGCTGCGTTGTCGTTATGTCTCACACCGATCGCGCTCGGCCGATCGGTTCGGTTGATGGCCACCCTCACTCTGCGCATGCGCGACAGTCCGATCCACTGCCGGCTCCAAGATCACTCGTCGAGTCTGCCAGTTTCTAATTTGTCGCAGTGACACGAGCCTTCTAATCGTTGCCAAACTGGTTTCTGCGTCGACAGCTGCCTGAAACAATTGTCTGAGGGCTGTTTTTGCCAGGCGCGTCCGACTGAAGCTGATTTCCAGGTCAGCGAAGGTGTTTTTATGGTAGGACCAAAACGCTCGGTCCCGTTCGAGCCACAGACGCCTGCCGAGAAACGTGTAGTATTGCGACAAGTGCTCGTCAAGACACTTGTCAAACTCCACGGTCGTCAGACAGTCCCTGCCGTACGTAAAAAGCAGCCCCAGCACGCTGCGGAAGTGCGTGCCTATGTCGGCGGAAATGGCCCCTATTGACCGCGCGCGAGGCCTGGAGAACGTCAAGACCTGATGTACGAAACCAAGGTCCGTGGTTTTGAGAAGTGCAAAGCACGACTCGAAGTCTGCGTACGTATCCGTCTCGACATAAAAAGGACTACGGCTTCTCACCAGGTCAGCACGGTAGAGCACGGATGTTTGTGAGCCGAACAATAACACGTCCCCCAAGAGGAAGTGCCGGCAGGCGTCCCGCCCCGCCACCACGGCCTTCTCATCAGGCAACCCGGTTAACCGAACTTGCTGCCCAAACTGTTCGTAAGCGCTGACGACCCCCACCGAAGGATGCGCCTCTGCAACGGCGACCATCTTTTCGAGGCAGTCCGCGAAGATCCAATCGTCCCCGAGGACCACCTTGCAGTATTTGCTCGCCGGCGAGATCTGTCGAACGGCTACGTTGTGGTTGGCCAGCATTTCCAGAAAACGTTGATTGTCATGGACCCGAATCCTTGGCTCCTTTGCCGCATAGGTCCTGGCAATTTCTAGAGATCTATCCGTGCTGCAATTGTTTACGATGGTATAGTCCCAGTTCTGATAACTTTGTGCCAAGACGCTCTCTATACACTCTGCCAGGTATTCCTCTTCGTTGTATACAGGAGTCACAACGCTCACCAGGGGCTGGGAGTTATTAATCATTCAGAGCATCCAATATTGTTCTTCGTCAGCTCGGTAGGCAGGAGTTCTACCCTAAACGTCTCGTTTTTTTGTATCGTCCGCCAAATTGATTCCCCTCGACGATCTCGACTTTAACCGGAACCTTGTACGGCTCAAGTCTTGAGCGGCAGAACTCGCGGATTCTGTGGTGAACGGAAGTGCGATCTTCAGGCTCAGTGACGTTGATCCGCGCGACCACGATATGTCCCGTTATGGGGTTGCGCTCACCTCGCACGGTGGCGTCCTTGATGTTTTCCATCTGCAGGAGAACGTTTTCCACTTCCGCGGGATAGACCTTCCTCCCGCCAACGTTGATCATCTCCGATCTTCGGCCGAGAAAACGAACATAGTCGCCGTTCTGCTCCACCAAATCTCCCGTATCCAGCCAACCCTCTTCATCGAATGGAGAGGGTGCGTTTAAATAACCTAACATGGCGGTGCGCGCCTTGACCCATAGCGTGCCATCTCTGACCTTCACATCAAAATCTTCTCCACCCACCTTCACCCACAACGAGCCGGAATCCTGACTTTTGGAACGCAGAATGCCCAATTCGGAGAGCCCGTAGGTTTGTTGGATCTTCGCCGACGGGAAAAGGGCATGAAGTTTCGTTAGGGTACTCTCAGGCATGACCTCGGTGCCGTACGTGATGAGGCGAAGCGAGGAAAGGTCGTAACGAGTATACGCCTCGGACATCAGCAACAGGTTAAGAAATGTAGGCGAGGTGGGCAATAGCTCGACTTTGTGCTTCTCAATCGCTGCGCATGCACTGTCGGGGTCACGATCGGCAATGGTCACCGCTGCTCCGGCATTCGATAGGACGTAGAAGAGCGTGTTCATGCCGCCGATGTGATCGATCATCAGGAAAGTCAACACCTTCATCGTGCGGCGTGGTGTCTTGAACTTCCCGAGCAAAGGAATGAAATCATGGAGTGCCGCTTTGCTTTTTCCCGTTGATCCGGAACTGAATAATACCAGGCCCGGGTGGCCCCGGGCGACGAGTTTCCGGCTCAAGTCGTTCTCAGGTTCCCTTTCAAACCTCTGAACTTCATGCAAGCCGTCGAGCGACGGCCGGATGGCCATTTGCACCTCGGCGATTTCCATAAATTCCTGTTGCTGAGGTCCGACAGAGGGCGATAAGGGCACGATCACGGCGGAATGGTCGATCAATGCAAGAAGCGCCGCCACCATCTGAGGGCTGAAATCGCCCTGAAGCGCGACGATAGCCCCGGGGCTGAGCCCCATTTGAATGAAGCAGGCCCGCCATTGTGAAATGATTTCGAGAAGCCACTCATAAGTGAATGGTTGATCGTTACTCACGAGGCAGGGAGCGGCCAGATGATCCTTGAAGATATCGTATAGCCAGTCCAGATGTGCCATGCTCTATGCACCTCCCAGATAGATCACTTGGCCGGTAACGTAATTGCTCGCCGGCCGGATCAGAAACTCGATCACATTCATGACATCCTCGGGTTGTCCCTTGCGCTTGATGGCCAGGCAATCGATGATTGCCTGAATGCTGGCGGCAGGCACCTTTTGGATAAGGTCGGTATCGATGGGCGTCGGTCCCACGGCGTTCACGGTAATGCCGAATTCGCCCAATTCATACGCGAGAACGCGCGTCATGGTCTCGACCGCCGCTTTACTCGCCGCATAAAGCGCCTCACCGCGAATGCGCATAGGCACCGCCACGGTCGTGAGGTTTACAATCCGGCCATACCGAGCTTTCATCATGAGCTTGGCGGCTTCCCGCGAAACCAGCCAGGCGCCCCGAAAATTCGTCGCCATCAGCCGGTCTACAGTAGAAGCCGGCACCATGAGAAAGTGATTGAGAGACGCAATGCCGGCGTTGTTCACCACCACGTCCAGTCGCCCGAGGCTCCGCCGGATTTCCGCGACCACTTCTTTGATCTCGTGCTCGTTGCCGACGTCCGCCTCCAAATGGCGATACCCTTCCACGGCCCAGTCGGCCGAGGTCCGGCTGCAACCGAAAACGGCGTAGCCACAGCCCACAAGCTGCTGTGCGATGAACTTGCCCAAGCCTTTGCGGCTGCCGGTCACCAGTGCCACGCGCTGTTCATCCTGCAGCATGGCTTTAAGCTCTTGTGCTTTCGGCCATCAGGTCCTGAACATATTCGGCCAGGCTTCCGATCGTGCGAAATGGGCTCCGCTGCCGTGACATCGCGTGGTCATCGGCAATCGTGATTGATGCACCGCAACGCTCAGCGATCTGTTCCTCCACCTCCACGATCAGGGTGACCACGTTCACCGAATCCAGTGCGCCTCCGAACAAACGTGTAGACTCAGTCGCCGGTGGAGCACCTTCAACCGGCGGTGCCAGTTCGTCATAGATCCTGCAGACTAAGTCAATAGTCTCTTGCTGTGTCATCTCCGTACTTCACCTCACCCGGACCTTGATGATTCCGTTAATTGTCCCGTACCCTCTTGATTCACACGGCTGTCGGCCCCAACCCAGGGCACGCCAGCGGATCGATCTGCCTACCGAGCCTTGCGGGGTTGCCCACAATCACGGAGTATGGTGGAAAGCTCCTGGTCACGAGGGCGTTAGCTGCTACAACACAATTTCGCCCCAGAACCAGCTCACCCTTATCGCACACAATCGCCGCTCCCTGGCCGATCCAACAACCTTCCCCGATCCGAATTCTGCCTCCCTCCGTGGCAGGCTGCAACCTGATTGGCAACTCCACATCGTCATGAGCGTGGTTGTGGTCCATGATCAATACTGACGTGGCAAGGATAACATCCCGCTCGATATGAATATAATTTTTGGCGGAGATCACATTCCTGGCGCCGATCACGCAGTTGTCATCAATCACGATGTTAACCTCGCCAACAGCTTCGCGTATGATGTTCAACCACGCATCTTTTCTGATGGAGACTGAGGTGCCCAGCTTGATCCGGTGGGCGATGCGCCTGCTCAACAACGCGGTGTGATGGATAAACAAATTTCGGCCGCGGGATGCGAAGGGGTAGGTGGTACTTACCCATAGGCTGTATAATTTCGTAAGTACCTTAGGAAAATATGACAAGAAGTCTTCACGAGGGATGGTAGGTGTCCCGATAGTGCCGGTCATGGTTCGATTCCTACTGGAATTCTGCCTTCTATTCGTTCTCTATGCGGGTCCGACTTCCGGACGCGAGAGTTCCTTCCTGAAAACCGCGTGGATAGACTCTCCGCCTCCCACAAGAGGAGCCAGGACCCGCAAAGAACGCAAGACCGTCATGCGCGTCAACTTTCGCGCCGCTCTCCAGGAGAGGCAAGCTTCTGCTTGATATGCCGCCGGTGTCCGGCGGATTCCTACTGCCCGGCAAGCATCGTCCCACACGTAACGCAGGCTGGTTCCCACGGCGAAGTTCCGCCGTGTTTCGAGCGACACTGCCTGGAGTCCCGCCGATTCCGCAAGGAATTTGAGGGAGGCCGGCGAGTAGTGGAACAGGTGTCGCGGTAGCTCCAGCCCATGCCAGTAGCTTCCAAACACGCGCGCCTCGGCAGAGTCCACATTGGGCACCAGGACGTAGAAAATTCCTCCGGGCTTCAACCACTCGGTGACCCGTGCCATGACCTGGCGCGGCTCATAGAGATGCTCGAGCACGTCAAAGCAGGTGATCACGTCGAAGTATTCACGCGGAAAGCATGCGTCCAGAATATCCCCGGCATATACTTGCGCTCCACTCCGCGCCTCGGCGGCTCTCGCGGCCTCAGCGGACATCTCGAGTCCGTACAGCTCCCAGGACTCGCTGCGCATGAACTCCAGGAACGACCCGGAGCTGCACCCCAAGTCGAGCAATGCGCCGGATTGTTTATATTGTGTCAGCGTTGCTTTGCGGTCCCTCCAGCGGTGGGGCGAATTTTGGCCGCCCGCCGAGATGAGTTGGTGATAGGCCCCGGTGTAATGCAGGTGCATTTCTTCCGGCCTCGGTGGATGGCTCAGCCACACGAGCGAGCATACCGGGCAGCGCACCAGCGTGTACTGCTCGTGCCGGCCATGGAGCCGGTCCGGCGCCTGGAGCCACTCCTGTGCGCCCGCCCGCCCGCAAACCGGACACCGCTGCGCTTCGTACGTATTGGGCCTCACCCCGTCCTCCTGAGCCGCCACCTCCGGCTCCGAGACCGGGGCTAATGAGGCATGGTAGTCCGGAGGAGGTGCGCCTCTACCATGCAGATTCTCATACGACATTTGCGAACTTTTTTCTGCTGGCCCGGTGGCGGTGCACAGTTCGGAGGGCCAGGCGAGGACTCAGCCAGGTCAACAGCCATTTCACTGCGACATTGAACGTCGGATCGATCCATGCAGCCCGCGAGACGGCTGCGCGCGCCTTTTGGTACTGTCCGGCCTCCAGATACCAGTTGGTCCATCCGCTGTGGATCGAGCGCAACTCCCCACGAACGACCTGCCGAATGTGCTTCGGCAGACGTTCGCTCAAGCGCAAGAGCCCTTCAAGTCGGATCTGACTATCTTGAAGAAAAAACTCCATCTTGTTCCAATCTGCACTTACTCCCACATGGCGAATCTCCGCGGGCGATCGGTCGAACCAGACGAGTGGACGATTGACATAACAGAAGTCCGTGAGCATAGCCAGTCGGAACATGAAATCGCTGTCCTGGCTATACAGCAGTTTGGGATCGAATCCCCCCGCTCTTCTTACCGTATCGGCGCGAGCCAGCAGAGAGGACAGGCACACGACCATACCTGCGCCCCCCGGCCTCACCAGCAGTCTCAAGACATCGGTGTTGACGCCGATCGTTTCGCCGTGCCGATAGCTCTTTTCCGCCATCTCGAAGAAGCTCCGTGTTTCCGGATGGTTGAATAACCGGATGTCTGTATAGCACGCGCCGCACTGCAAGCTAAGTCTTTCCAGGGCCTTGAGTTGCCATTCGAGCTTGTCCTTCTCCCAGAGATCGTCGGAATCCAGAAACGCAATCCATTCACCCCGTGCTTCCTGGATGCCCTTGTTCCGCGCCACACTAGCGCCCTGATTGGCTTGAGCGTAGTAGCGGATCCGATCACCGTAAGTTTCTCCCAGGATCTGCCCCGTGCCATCCGAAGACCCGTCATCCACTACGATCACTTCGAGGTCAGAAATGGTCTGAGTCAGGGCGCTTTCTATGGTGTGCCGGACCTTGTCTGCGCGGTTATAGGTTGGGATGATGACGGATACTTTGGGATTCATAAAACCTGCTCTCTCCCGGCTTGCCTGCGTGCAACCCGGGAATCAATCAAACCATTGCAGGAAGGTCAGAATAGCATTAGGACTTGACGCCGCCACCCTGTTAAGCACAGGCAGTATTTTGTGGCAGTCCAGCCCTGTAGGCGGCAATCGTTTCCCGATAAACCTGCAGGAGTACTCTCCCGGCCGAAGTCCATGTGATCTTGGGGGCAACCTCCAGAGAGGCGGCGCGCAATCTCTCCAGGAGTGCACGGTCCCTGTGGAGAGTGGTGATGTGTTGGCAGAGCTCTTCTACGTTCCCGACCCCGTGCACCAGCCCCGTCTTCATGTGGCTGCAGATCTCCGTACAAGCCTCCGACACAAGAGGAACGCACCCGCTGCCCATGGCTTCCGCGATGACGAGACCAAAGCCTTCTTCAATGCTGGGCAAAACCAGAACGTCGCTCTTCCGCATCAGGTCGGGCACGTCTTTCCGGTGCCCCAGGACTTTGACGCTGGGGTGCCTCAGCATGGGCGCCAGCTTTTGCTCATAGTCCGGTAAAAACTCCCCGGCAATAAGAAAAATGCCGTCTCTCGAGGCGGGAGATTTCAGCCATGCCTCCAGGGCATAGTGTACGCCCTTCCGCACCGCGCACACCCCCACAAACAGCATTGTCAGTCTCCGCTTGGCGTCTCGTGGTTCGCTACTCGGGTAGTACGCCGCCTCGTCATATCCATAGATGTGCCGTGCCAGTTGCTGTGGCGCATACCCCCTATCCAGATAGGTCTTCACCACGAAATCCGAAGGACACAGCAGGCGCGTGGCCAGGCGGTACTCCTGCTCCTCCTTGTGCAGCTTTTCTGCGTTGTAGGCGTGCTCATGATCCGGCGGCAGCGTCACGCCCAAGCGTTGGCACTCCTGCCGCACTACTTCCATGGCAAAACCGGTGTGCGCGTTCGGTCTTTCGAGCACGGTCGGAATTCCCAGTCTGGTGGCCGCCTGAAGCGTTTCGAGCGCGCCCAGAGGCCACGTATGAACGATGTCAATCTGCCCAGCCAGTTTCTCGATCCGGTGGGCCACTATTCGGTCGTGCAGAGCCACGGTGCGCATGGTGCCGAGAAGCCGGTACGGCACCCGCATCCTTCCCCTTGCGAGTGTCGGCCGAACTCTTACACAACTCGGGACCGGCCTGGAAAGCGAGCCGGAAAACACCAGCAGATCCGCTCCCGCGGCAGCCAGGCCCTTCACTTGCTGCCACGCCGTGTAGCAAATCCGGTCGGCCCCCAGCCGGAGCGGAAAGCTATACACCACCCGCACCCGCTTGTTTTCGTCGCTCATGTTGCCCCCCATACGCCCAGTCACCATCCTGCGGGAGCTGAGGCATGTGCAAACTCCTCAGTGCGTGGCGCCCCGGCGTGTTGAATCGTCTCCGACCTTGGTGCAAACGCTCCGACAGAGATACAAGCCAATAAGGAGAAGAAGCACATCATCAGGTGGACCATATAGTTAATTCCAAAAGACGCCACCACATTGGCAAACAAAGCCGACCCCAGGCACCATAGGAACCATTCCTCTCTGCGGTCGCCCGCCGCTTGCTTCCTGGCCCGTCCGATCGCCCCGAAGCTTCGGCTGTAAATCGCGATAAAGACGATCAGGGTAACGAGTCCCCCGGTCAAAGCGGCGACCACAAACTGGTTGCAAAGATCAAACATCACAAACCCCCAGTCGGGGTAGTCCTTGGATCCGAGAAGCCACCAGTCACCGAAATGCCGGATGCAATTATCCACCAGCATGTAACGATGATAGCTGGATGAACCACCGGTCACGTCAATGTGTTCAATGAGAGACCAAACGGGCCCGTTCATCACAAGGTGTAGTCCCACCAAGGTAACGGCGAGCCCCCACCGGACGAGCCGCATTTCCTTGCGAAGAGGCCAGAAGCCAAGCCCTACAAGGCTTCCGCCATAGGCCAGCCACGATGTGCTTGCGTGGGACGCGAACGCCATGGCCGTCGCCCCGGCAAGTCCCGCCAACGCCGCGCCGCGAGACTTTTTGTCTGTCCACAGCCAGAGAAACAAGGGAATCGAAGTGCCGGCGAATGCCCCGGCGTAGAGGGTGCCTATTGCCCCCTCCGAACGAACGCTGCCGCTTCTTACAGTGGGCGAAGCGCCTCCAAGGAACCCGAACACGTTTTGATGAGTGAACTGTTCACTCATCATGCAGGCCCCCTGGATAACGCAAATCGCCGCTAGCACCGTGACGGTGCGCCGAGCCGCCTCACGGTCGGGAATCAGAAATCTCGCCGCCACGTACCCACCCAGGCTCTCCACCAGGTCTCCCAGCCCCTTGATCAATACCTCCACCTTCAGAAACTGGAAATAAAACATGCACAGTGTTAGCAACGTCCAAAGCACCACCACAGCGTCCAAGGCGTTGAATCCACCGGCGAACCGCTCTTTCGACGAAGACCCACGCAAAGCGGCCATCCGGGCCAACACCGTAAGGATGAGGATGCGCAGCACCGTGAAGTGTATGCCTCCCACTACCACCACTTGTCCGATCGGGATCGTGAAAAATACCAGGAGGAACGGCGTGATCGCTTTCTCCCGAGGCCGGGTCAGGATCAGGAGGATGGCAATCATCATCCAGACCGCTGCCACCGGATGCAGGATCGTTTCCGCCGCACCACCGCCGAATCGGAAATTTTGAGGCTGCACGCTTTAGGATGGTCGGCAGACAGGGTCGCCCGCCGTGTTGGGAATGATTCGCAGCCTTGCAGATCCCTACATCGCTCAAGGAGTAGGCGTCACACCAGATGTGGACAGCTTCAATACACAGTCAGAGTAAGGGAACCAGGGGGATTGGGCCGGCCGCTAGCCTGAAACTCATAAGCTCCCGCATCCCACGCCCCGGAAGCGGGGCGGGCATTCACAGTCCGCATCACTACGCGATGGTTTACGCTGTCATACGACGGATACGTCGCATCGCTGCAAAGCCCGGCCACGTTTCCTGAACAGGACGCCGTTCGGTTCGTGCCTATTCCCACTGTAGGGCTGTTGCTGGCTGTTGGCGAATAAGCGTATAGCTGACTCGCGGTGTATCCCGCGCTGTTTGCCTGCGCCAAGGTTTGAGCCAGATTCCCCCCAAGATTATTACACGTCGTACCTGTGCCGTTGCACAGCGTGCTGCTGTTGATGCAATGATTGTTTGCAAAGTTCGCGGTCGAGCGCGGCGGGGTCTCGCCATTCCCCATGCAGGGAGCGCCACCGCTTTCCACCGTGTTGTTGTACACGTAATACGTCCCGGTCGCAACGTGGCTCCCGATTGTAATACCGGGATCAAAATCAATCGCCGTGTCGTAGATCACGTTGTTATACACATACGCGGTGCAGGTCGTGCAGTTGGAGTTGCCCATTGTAAAGATCGTGGAACCCCCAGCGCAGCCAGCGTGACGCACGACGTTGTTGGAAACCACCAGAACACTACCGGTGAACGCGTCCTGCGGAAACATCATGTTGCAATGATCGCCAGAGGTGGACACGTAGTTATATTCGATCAGGTTGCCGTCGATGACATTAAAGACTCCATTCATCCCGTTGTAAACGTAACGGATGACATTATTACGGACGATATCACCATGCAAAATCCCACCCATGAAGTCTTTGTTAGGATCGTCGGCTCCATCAATAACATTGTTATGGAAATTGCTACCCCGCCCTCCTCCTCCACTCCAGTTGTTGGTTATTGCGTAAGAATTGGATCCGCTGCTCCCGGATGTTCGGGACCACCCATGAATGTAAAAATTCGCCACCTCGTCGTTGTTGGCGTATACTCCCACCAGGTTCATACCACTGCTCTGCTGGTAGCCGGTGAACTCGATGTTGTCAAAGGTTACGTAGTCGCCGGCAATCCAGATGATATTTCCGAATTGATTGGAGCTGCAGGATGATCTCTGGCAGTCGAATCTCGGCTGTGTCCAGGCAGATCCCGCGTACCATGTTTGGTCCACGCCGATGTAAATCCGGGCACTGCTCGTTCCACCCCATTGCCAGTTCACGCCTAGGTCCGACGCCACCCAGGTATCCCCGCCTTTGAGAATAAATCTGTCGCCAGCCTGCGGACGGTAAGATGCGCAATTCGACGTGCAGGACGGCATTCCCGGCAAGTGCGCCCAAGGGGTAGACTTGGACTGCGCCTGAGTGGCTGTGTTAGAATCCGATCCCGTCGCCTTCGAAATGTAATATGTGTGCTGAGCAAAAGCGCTTGCCGGGATCAAAAAAAACCCGCAGAGAGCCGGCAGGAAGGCAAAGCGCCAAGCAGCTAAAAAAACGTCTGTTTTCATCGTTCAAGTCCCGGTTCAGAGGCCCAACTTGACGCTATCAGCATCGGTCGGAGGCCGTCAAGGTTAACTTTGGTCAGCCGGCTTGTCGGGACATAGGATTCTTCATGCTAGCGCTGACTTTATCGTGCAGACTGCTGTTTGGAAGGTTGGTGGCGCCGTTGTCAGCCCAGGAAACCGTGGTGCACCCAAACAGAAGCCACTTCCTGGCTCGGCCAAGCCGGTGAAACGGGGTTTTCTCTAACGATGACAACTGCGCATGGTTCCATTCCGCCGCTTCGATGAAGGCACGACAGGCGCCTTCGGGAGCCAGCTTTCTCAGTATGTACTTTACGAGGAACGGATTCAGCCCGCGGCCGCGGAACTGGGGGAACACATGAAAGTCAAAAAGATGCACGTCGTGTTGGCTCAGGGGGAAAAAGTGAGGCTCCATAGTGCCTCCCTTCAACGTCCAGCCGTATCCCGCCAGAGTGCCATCAGTTTTGATCAACCACAGAAGTGCGCCTTTATCAAACCGCTCGGTGATGTTTTGGAGAGCCAGGGCCTGGCTCCAGAAATTGGTGACAGCGTGCAGGTCCTCGGGGCTAAGAGCGCTAAGGTTCGTCTTTCGTTCAACTTGTACACGATCCAGCGGTACGGTGGAAGCGCTGGTTGCCTCGCCAAGGTCACAATAGAAGAGAACCATGTGGCTTGAAAACAACGTCCGCCTCATGCCCACAACGGCGCGGCGGACAGTCGCGATCGAGCCATGGCGCCGATAGTAATCGAAAATGCGGCGACAAAACCTCGAAATACCTGTGACCATAAGGACCGGCTGACCGCTCAGGCCCTATCCGGGATCCTCTCCGATATGAGCGCTCGGAGGCAGGCGGCGACCACCAGTGTCCTGGCGTCATTCTGTCGCGATCCGGATGAGCGCAGGCGGAATAGTATCCCGAATAAATACCGAACCACATACCGGCAGAACAGCATGCTTCGGATTCCAAGGACCCCAAGGCGGCCGTGATGTTTGGCCCAATAATAGAGAATGGACCGTTGCTGCAAAACCGCGAAGCGCACTGGATACGGAGCCGTAACCGCACCACGGTCATGAATGGCTTGTGCACCGGGGAAGAACATTACCTGCCACCCTGCCTTCCAGCACCGCCGGCACCAATCTACATCATCCCCATACATGAAGAGATTTTCGTCCAAAAGACCCACGGCATCAAAAGCTTCGCGGCGCACCATCGAAAAACACCCCACCAAGACATCAACAGCCATCGTGCGGTCATGCGCAAAGAAGAACATGTGCTCTCCGGAGAAAAACCGGGACCTTTTGAACCCCGACGCCAGCCCGCTAGCGGAGCAAAAGTTGTTCCACAACGTCGGGAATTGCCGGCACGAACTCTGCAGTGTCATGTCTGGGTTCAGAACGCGCGGACCAACATTCCCCACCTCCGGGTGTCGGTCCAGGAAATCCGCCAATGCATCCAAGCAGCCAGGCAGAACGATTACATCTGGATTCACCAAGGCGATATATTGTCCCCGGCACTGCCGGATCGCCACATTGTTGCCTCTGGCAAACCCCAGATTCTCGCTGCTCTTGATCAACTGAGCCCATGGAAATTCCGCCTCCAGCATCCCGACGGAGCCGTCGGTCGAAGCATTGTCAACCACAAGAACCTCCATACTGCGGCGGGGGGGGGCGGCCGCCAGGCTTTCCAGGCACAGCTTTAGATAGTGCCGGGCGTTCCAGCCGACGATGACGACAGAAATCTCTATGGATGGGCTGAACATGGTTCGGACTTAACTCCCGCTTGCCTTCTGGCTGACGGACCGGGCCAAATGTAAGGCCCCCTTGTAGCCGCGTATGGCGCGACGCACACTCAGACCTGCTTTTGCGATTGCGGAAGAAACAACACTACTAGATGCCGCCAAGGGCTCAATTTGACAAACGTCCGTGCCGGACAATCCTCTTTTGAAGTCGTAGACCCCAGGGTTCCGTTCGGGGTCGATGCCCCCCAGGTCGTACCACTTAAAACCATTCTCTTTGAGCCATTGGATCAGAGTCCACTGCAGCAGATAAGTGCCCCTCGAATTCAACCCCGCATCACTGGTCGCGCCCAACAGATAGATCGCCGAATCGCCGATCGCCGAGCAGACAGTCCCCGCGACTGGAATTCCCTCCTGTTCGCAGATCAGGATCCGCATGCGCTGCGACTCGGGCAGCTCCTGCTGGATCCTCGCAAACTCCTCAACGTCCACAGTGCTCTCGAAGCCCTTGCGTTTCTTCATCTCGTAGTACATCCGAGAGAACATCCGGTATTCCTCGCTGCCATTTCCAGAAATGACGGCCAGCCCTTTCTTTTCGGATTGCGTCAGCTTATTTCGCCACCTTCCGTCAAGATTTCTACGCAATTCCGAGAGTGTAGGAGCGAGATCAAGCACGAACGTTCTGTAGATGTTTGCCGGGGTTAGAACTTCCGGCTTAAACTCGGAAAACGCGGCTTGAAACAGCGCCGCACGCGGTGATCCGTCAAAGGCGTTTGGCAGGATTCGCAAGAAGAGCTTTCTCTTGCTGACGTATTCCTCCTTTAGTGCCGCCGCCATAGCCACCGGGACCTCAGGATTAACAGGCCCCACGCGGCGCTCGTACAGCGGGCCCCATCGTAAATACGCCATTCCAAATTTCCATCTGATTGGGCGAACAATCCTGATCTGTGCCACACTCACGACCTCGCCGGCGTGCTTCAAGACCAGGTGGCTCAGGTTCCCCTCCCCCCAGCGCACCGCGCCATACGACCACGTCTGGTACAAATTTGAATCAGCGAACAGATTCAGCATTTGAGCCCATTCCGCACGCGTAACGTGATCCACCTCGACTTGCCAAGTATGATCCAGCGCCACCTTCACCCTCGCTACATCACCTGCGCCGCCCGGCTATCGCGAATAATGTCCGCCGCGGAGAACTGCGTCCCAGTTGCGCAGTACCCGCCGCCGCAGCAACCGAAGCCGTGGCAGAACCTCCATTTCGACCAACAGCGTCGTGGTCTGGCCGGCTCGCAGACTTACCCGGTTAAGCTGAAACCGGTCAGCCCCCGCACTGTTGGCGACGCTTTCGCACAGAAAGATCGCCTCGTGTCCGGAGAGCACCAGATGCCTTAGCAGATCGCTGGTAAGATCTGCCGAGGAGCCATACGGCACGCTGAATGACAGTACCTGCTTGCCGGTCAGGGTCTCCAGCTCAGCCTTGTTCCTGTCCACCTCGTCGCTAAAGTCCGCCGCCGCTAAAGACCTGCACCTCACATGACTGTACGTGTGGTTACCAATCTCGAAGCCCATCGAGCCCAGATCGCAGAGCTCCTTCCGACTAAGGTATAAACGTGCTTTGGTCGCCAACTGCCTCTCATCGATTCCACTCAAGTAAATCAGGGCATCCAGAAACGTCTTTCTTTCAGCTAAAGAAATAGCGGGGAAAAAACGCGAAAATACGTCTCCTTGGCTGACCAGTCCCGGACTGTCGGCACCTCTGACGAGACGCACGGCGGCATGGATTGTCTCCATCCCCAGGACGTTAGCTACGTAGCACACCAGATTGTCCGGGGCCAAACGCTCGTTCTCGAGAAATGCGGCATTCAGAAAAAGCACTGCAGGGACACCGAACTTGCTGCAAATCGGTGCCGCCCACTCCATGACCGATGCATAGCCGTCGTCAAACGTGAGCAGGATCGGACGCGGCGGGAGCCGCCGGCCGTCCGAATCGGCTAGTACATCCCTTAAGCTGACAGGAGTGTAGTATCGGGTAAAGAAGTTCAGCGCCACTTCGAACTCGGCTGGCGTGATGTCCACTCGCATCCCTTTGGTAAACGGCGAGTCAATAGCTGAGATATTATGGAACACCACACAACGCAATAGGTTCGTAGGGCGTACCATGCCGATATCACAAAGAGGCTGCACCACGGTGGCGGCGCCAACGGCTGAAGGCTTAGCTTAGAGTAGCGGTTTCTGCTCTAGGAATGTTCGGTGCCAGAGCTCAAGCGTAATTAATGAGAAGATCTCCCTGGAATACGCCGTGTTCGCGTCATCGCCAGCCAACAGTCCCCGGACGGCGGAGGCCGCAAAATATCCCCGGCTCGTGGTTGCCCGGTCCAACAACACGTCCTGAACCCAGCCACACAGTTCGTTCCGAAGCCATGACGCGTAAGGCACCGGGAAGCCCGTCTTGCGGCGATTCAGAATTCGCCGTGGAACGCGCTTCTTAAGCGCTCTTTTAGCGATATACTTAGTGGTAAAGCCGTGAACCTTGAGGTTCGAAGGCAGGGCGGCGGCAAATTCCAGCATTTTGTGATCGAGCAGCGGCACCCGAAGCTCCAGAGAGTTCGCCATCGTCATTTTATCGGCTTTGATGAGCAGGTCGTCAGGCAGCCACGTCTTGGTGTCGATGTAGAGCATGGCGTCCAGCGGATCCGGACCGGGAAGCTGGGCTTGCAGCTGGCGCACGGGCTGAAGAGCATGTTCGCGGTCGATCGAGGCGGCAAAGTCGGGACAGTACAACCTTGCCAGGCCGGGTTCGCCGTCCGGGATTGGATGCGACGTGCGGCTATAGTAGTAGTCCGGGAAGCGGGCCTTGACGAGGGGTGCGTACTTGGCTATTAGGGAGGAACGCACCCAGGAGTTCGTGGCGGCAAGCCCCCGGGCTGCGGCGCCGTTGAGGAACGGCAGGACACGTTTCAGACGTTCGAGCCATAGGAGGTTTCGGTAGTTGCTATACCCGGCGAACGCCTCGTCACCGCCTTCTCCGGATAGGAGAACCTTGACATATTGCCGCGCCAGCTTGGACACGTAGTACATTGCGATGGCCGGCGGCTCACAGACCGGTTCCTCCATATGCCATACGTATCGTGGCAGAAACTCGGCGAAATCGGCGGCACTAATGGTCGTGTCGTAATGGCGGCTGCCGAAACTTGCCGCGGCCAGTTGGGCATAGGGCCTCTCGTCAGCGAAATCCGCACCCGAAAACCCAACCGTATAACTACTAATCTCTTTGTCCGTACGCTCTGCCGCGAAGCTGAGAACGGCCGTCGAATCCACGCCGCCGCTCAGGAGCACTCCGACCGGAACGTCTGCGATCATGTGCAAACTGACTGTTTCAGCGAGTAGCTCTAGCAACTCGCACTCGACCTGCCTGAGACTCAAGCCCTTCGAACGTTTCTGGAATCGGAGATCCCAGTATTGCCGGAGTTCCGTCCTGCCGTTCCGGGCCAGAAGATACCATCCCGGGGACAGCTTCCGCACGCCTTTCAGAAGTGTTTCCTCGCCTGGCAAGTACAAGAAGGTCAAGAACCGGTCTATGCTTTCCGGCGCGATCTCGCGAGGCACAGCCGGGTCTGACAGGATCGCCTTGATCTCGGAGGCAAAGACCAACGAGTTTCCACTTTCGCAATAATAGAGAGGCTTTATACCTATGCGGTCCCTAGCCAGCAACAAGGTCTTCGTTCTTTCGTCCCAGATGGCAACCGCAAACATCCCCCGCAACTTGTCGAGGCACTGCGGTCCGAGCTCCTCGTACAGGTGCACGATCACTTCCGTGTCACTGTTGGTTCGGAAAACATGGCCGTTACTCACCAATGAGGCCCGCAGCTCCTGGAAGTTGTAGATTTCGCCGTTGAACACGATCCAGATCGTACCGTCTTCATTCGAAAGCGGTTGATGACCGCTCTTCAGATCGATGATAGACAGGCGCCGATGTCCCATCCCGATCTGGGAACCCGAATAGATTCCTTCATCGTCCGGCCCTCGGTGCCGTATTGTATCGAGCATTGCACGAATGAGACTTGGATCGACGGCCGCCGCCGGGTCAAAATTAAGTTTGCCGGTAATCCCGCACATGTCTCAACCCATCGTTCGCACGTCACTTCCAAATGCTCTGCAGCCCGCAGAGCCGCCTCAGTTGCTGGGCGTGCATGTACCTGACGTACTGTTTGTCTTTCACGCGTGGCAGATCACTGAAATGGCCCTTCAGAAAGCCGTAGAACATTGCCGCAGACCCGATAACGTATGGTTTCTTTACCAGCCGGTATAGACAACTGCTCATCACAAACAGTAAATGGTATCGAGAGATATAGCACGCGACTCCATGCTTCACGCGGTCCCGCACGGCGCCATCCGCAGATCCGGTGAGCCGGTGATGCAAAAGCCGACAGTCGTTGAAGCCCTGAGTCGTCCAGCCGAATCTGTTAGCCTGCACCTCGTCGATCGTATCCCAGCCCGGAGCCCGCCACAGGCCCCCGATGGCCTCCCAACACGCCCTTCTGTAGATTTTCGTCGCCCCTCTTACATGGAAGCCGGGATTTGGCTCGATCTTCATTTCCCCGTCCACGTCGTGACAGATGACACCGCCGCCGATCCCTAAGCGCGGATCGCGGCAAAACCGGTCAAAACACCGTTCGAAATAGTCCCCGGAGAATGACAGGTCGCCATCGAGCTTTACAATAAACTCCCAGTCATCCGACTGGAGCGCGCTGTAGCCGTCGTAAAACGCTTCAACCACACCACCGCCCGCCTTGCGAAAACCGCGATCGGCCCGGTGTACGATGCGGATCCACGGCGCTTCCGCCGCAGCCGCATCAAGGATCATTGAGGTACGGTCAGAGGACCCGTCGTCGACTATCACCCATTCAACTGGCCGCATGGTCTGACCCTTGACCGAGCTAATAGTCGCCTCGATATACTTTTCCTCATCCCGAACCGGCGTGATGATTACATATCTGGCGTCCTGCACCGTGATGCCCTTCAGATTATGACTACCGGCTGAAGCCGCTACAATTGATTTCCGACTGAAAGCCGGCTTTGCGGCTGACGCCGCCTGAAGCGTTCCCGGCTCAGAGCCGGCTCAAGGCTCGGCGAGCGCGGTGATCTTGAATCCCTGATCGTCTTCGTCCCACTTCTGGCTTTCGATGTACTTCCTAATGGTGTCCTCATCCACCGCGCCCACACTCGCGCAGTAGTACCCCCGCGCGCACAGATGCTGACCCAGTACCACTTGCCCACCTCCGGATATTCATCCCGCAGCCTGCGGGACGACCGCCCTTTCAGGTACTTCACCAGCTTCGCCAGCGCCCTGTTCGCTGGACACGATACCAACATGTGGATGTGATCCGGAGCTACTAAACGGCCGCTTCGGCGCTCGACGTAAACCGCCGTATTGGCCTAACGCACCCTCCTGACACCCGAATCCACCGCCTTCGCTGCCCTATCTCAATCGGGTTACCGTCCCGCTTGACTCCCGTCCCTTTCTCAGCGCTCGGCCGCTCCTGCCATGCGGTGGATCTCAATTCCGCCTTCCAGAGCCCGGAAGCACTCGATATTGGAATAAGCCGGATTGTCCCATCCCTCATATCTTTCCATGTTGTCGATCAGGTTCCCTACAATGGACTTCACGTCATCCCTGGGGTGAAAGCTGAGCACGTTCTTGGCTTTTTCGATACTTACTTTGTAGTTGCGAAAATCCTGTATGTGTTTAATGCACAAATTGACGCGAAGCGATAGCCGGTCCTGAATAGCGCTTTGTACCAGATCGCCCACCTCACCTACGGTGTAGTTTCCAGAAGCGATATTGAATACCCCCGAGACGGCGCTGTTCACCTCAACGGCACGGGTGTAAGCAGTGGCGGCGTCCTCAATGCTGAGCACGGGTCGCCAGATGGATGGATTGTTAACCACAATCGTCCGGTTCTTCATTGCGGACCTGAACATACTGTTGATGATAAGATCAAAACGCATGCGTGGGCTGTATCCGGATATCGTTCCCTTCCGCAGCGAAATTACCGAGAAGTTATCGTCGGCTAGTTGCAAAGCGGCCTGCTCGCCCTGAAGCTTAGAAATGCCGTATGGATAGCTCGAGCTGGCCGCGCGCGTCTCGTCGAACAGTTCGTTTTCTGTGTACCCATACACCGAACAGGACGACGCATAAATGAAGCGCCTTGCTTTGGCCCTCTTCGCCACGTAAGCCAAATAGGCCGGAGCTGCGGCGTTAAAAACAAAATTTTTGCTCGGTGAATACTCTGCCATGGGGTCATTCGACAGCCCGGCGAGGAACATCACCTGCTCGTACGGCTCCAGGTCCGCGACAGACAGCTGGAAGATATCTTTAGTCAATATGCCGGCTTGCGGTGGCAGGTGGTTACCAAACCAGAAGAGGTCGACGACGTCCACTTTGTAACCACGGTCAAGCAGTCTCGGAATCAAGACAGAGCCCACATAGCCGCCACCACCGGCAATTAGAAGCTTCATTTAATACTCCATTTATCCTGTTACGAGCCAGCCTGGCAGCGCTGAACCGCTCCTGCGCCAGGACCAGTGCTGATTCAGTTCGGCAGTTATCGGGTGGCCGCGCGTTTCTTGATAGTTTTTCGCAAACTCCAGAGCGCTAATAGAAAGAATGCCGCTCCGGCCGCGGCACACAACAGCAGCAGCATGACGGGTGCGCCGCTCGTTTGGTAAAGATGAATCAGTCGGCGTCCGGGGGTGCACCGGGCCAGGATTATGTCGCGGAAGTCCGAGGTGATACGCAGGAAGAAGACTCGTAACGAGCGCCTCTGGATATCGGCGGCAGGCGGCTGTAGGGGATCTCCGTATACGATCGAAAGAAGCCGGGATTTGCCCGACGCCACCGGTATGCACGTCTCCAAATAGCCGCCGCCGAGCGAGTAGGGCCAGGCGTGGCGATCGACCGTCACCGCCGCGGGACGGTCGGTCTCCGCTCTTCGCACATAAAACCGCGAATCTCGCGCGGAGATGTTTTCCAGGCAGATGGAGCTAGCAAAGGTCAGGACATCGTAGTCGCCGTCGTCTCGTGTTCTTACAAGGTACGAGTGCTTCACTATATCTTCAATGCCGCGCCAGCGTGTGTCCGGCTGAAGGCGGTTGACCTGCTCTGCCACGGGGTCGAATGCTCCGATGCCGAGCGAAAAATAGATTTGATGGCAATAGAACAGCAGCGGGTTGTCGAGAAAGGCGGTGACCGCTATGAGACCTGCCGGGACAGGTCCTTCCACCGAGTAGCGCCGGAGGCTCAGAAAACCAGCAAACGAAAGGGTTGCGGTCCGCAGTGCGAATAAAGCATCTGAAGGCGCAGTGACATCCATGGGAACGTTCGACGAGTTGATAGTAGCCAGATAATTGTACTTCTTGAGTGCCGCGAACGTTTTTTCCGGTGCGACGCTGTGCGGAAACACCATCGCTCTGGCGTATGGAATGCCTGTCAGCTCTTGGAAGCGCTCCATTCTGGCTAGAGCCTCTCTGAGTGCTGCGGTTTGGCTGGCGAGGGATTTGCTTCGAAAGTCGGTGAACTCCTTATGGTCGTGGTTGTTTCCGTGCACGCAAATTGAAAACCTCTCCGGATGCTTCCTGACAAGCGACACAACCTCTGGTTCGCTGCGATCGTAGTTCCACGGGATGAACGCGATGGTCGAGTGAAAGTTGTGCTTTTTCATCTCCGCCAGAAGGGTCCCATAGTTCAGGTAGCCGTAGGGTTCTCGCAGCCAGGCATCGTCAATGGTAAGGTTTGCGTAATGATGGAGAGCGTGCCATCCCCGTTCGCCTGCGCATGCCCGAACGAACATCATCACGGGGGCGATGCTGACGAAAGTATCAACCATACGCTCGCTGTTCCCTGCCACTGCAGCGTGGCCTGAGAAAGGCACCCTGCCGGCAAGGAAAATCCTCTGCCCGTGATGGTCGACCTGAATGCATACGGGGAAGACACGCTGATCGTCCCGAATTTGGGCGATCTGCTGAGTGGTGCCATTCTCGCCGGGTACCAAATAGAATGCGCCGTTTGCCTGAAGCGGGACTTCTAGCCCTGTGAGCTGCCGCGTCAACCCCTCCACTCGTGAAATGGTGTACCGGGCACGGCGTGCGTGTTCCAGGCGTCTGCACGCAACCACAGCCCCTCCGGACCACTTTGTTAAGAGTCTCCCCGCTGTTTCTGCCGTCAGACCGAAGACAAGCAACGGTACCTTGCCGCCGGGCCGCCGGCCTAGCATCTGGAGAAACTCGTTGTGATCAACGCTGGCGAGAGCGTTGGCCGCAATTGCCACGCCTACGGTCGTGTTCTGCTCGACGGCCCTTCTTAGGTCCAACTGGCGCCCATCGGCGGTAGGCGTAACCACGTTCAGCCGTACGCCATAGAACTGGGAGGCCACCTCCAATTCTCGTGGCTCCGCCCTCAAGTCCTCTGGTGTACCAATGAAAACGATGTCACCGGCATGACACGGCAGTGATAAGGTTGGGGCCAAGAAAAAGGCGACGGTCGCAACATGAAGGCTACGAGCCGCCAGTCTCCCGAAGCGCGTGCGTCTTATCCCTGCAAACTGTTCCCTCATACCGGCGCCCACTCACTAACGGTGCGACTGATTTATTTTCGATCTATCGAAGCGCGGTTTCATAGGCCTCGATCAAGGTGGATTGCTCAACTTGCCAGTTCAAACAATCCTCAACCCTCCTACGGCCGCACGTCCCGAGTTCTCGACGAAGTTGCTCACAATTGAGCAATCGCATGATCTGGTGAGCAAAATCAACGGGATCGTTGGGCGACGCATACAGTGCCGCCGATCCCGCTATACGTCGGCCCTCCTGCAGGTCAAACAGGACCACCGGCAGCCCAAAAGCCATATATTCCAAAATCTTGATCATCGTTGACTTGTCGTTCATCGGAGTCTTCGGATCGGGCGCCACACCTATGTCGGCACTTGAGAGGTAAGCGGCCACATGCGCATAGGGAACTTGGCCTGTGAATGTGACAAAAGATGCTAGCCCTCGTTCCGTCACAACAGCTCGCAGCATCGGCAGCTCCGCGCCTCCGCCAACCAGCACGAAGTGCGTGTCCTGCCGATTCTCGTGTTTTACGATATGCTCGATGGCGTCAACTAACAGGCGGAGGCCGTCCTGTGGTCCCATGAAACCCACGTACACCACTACGAACCTCGATTTACGAAGTGTGAGCTGAGCGGGCGGCATTCCCGGACTTAGGCTTCTGAGGTCAGGACAGTTCCGTACCACGAAAACGGAGTCCGGGTGTTTTCGCCCACGCGTTACTGCGATTTCCTTAAAGGATTCGTTGGTAGCAATGCAGACTTTAGCGGCTCGGAAGGTGCATCGCTCAAGCAACCTGGTGAGCCGGTAAAGCAGCCCTATCCGCCTGCCGAATCGCGACTCAAACAGCTCGGGTACCAGGTCGTGGTGGTCGAAAATAAACCTGACCCCGAAGAGTCTGAGGAGCAATCCTATCAGGAAGATTGTGTCCGGAGGATTGCACGCTTGGAGAATACGAAACCTCGTGCGGGCGAAGACTTTCAGAGCCAAATAAGACTCGGCAGCCAGAGCTAGGCTGTATTCCAGCAGGTATCCGGTTATTCTTGAAGCTTCCCACCTGCGATGGCGGTAGATGTCGATCCCCTCTAAGCGTTCGTAACTGGCACTGCAAGAATCCGATCCTTTGGGGCAGATGATGGAGACGTGATATCCCGTGTCTCGAAGTGTGCATGCCTCCCGCCAGACTCGTCTGTCAAGGGGTACCGGCAGGTTCTCGACGATAATGCAAACTGCCGTTCGGGCCCCGTTCTTCATATGTTCATCGCCCATTGTCGCGACAGGCACTGAACCTCTCTGCTCCTCGCGGCCTCTGCCAGGCCCATTCGGATACGCTACCGCCCTTTCAGTCCCAAGTGGCGCTTCGTTTCCCGGATTTTTGCGGGAATGCTTCTCCTGGCGGCTGTACGGCGGAACCCGAGATCGCAGTTTGAATGCCACAACAGCGATCTCGATTAACCCACTGCTGATGAGGCACTTGAGCCCCTACTGGAGAGTTCCGGTCAGCGGCAAATAGGAAACCGGGGAATACGATTTGGACTTGCTCCTAATTTATGAGACAAAAGGTGGCGTTCGGGTGTTCGCTCGTCAGGAACTCTCCTTGTTACAACGCCATGAACGCGCCCTGCCCCCTCCCGGGATCCCGGTATTGCCCCTTAGATGCAGCGACGCTGGAGCACCCAGACCTGACCGGCGAGCAGTGGGAGTGCTCGCCCTCGTTATCCCGGGACCTGTCCCGCCGTCAAGACGGCCGTAGACGCCCCTGGAGGGGCCGCCGGGCAGTTCTGAATGGGATTCTGTACGTCCTTGTCGACGCCGGCCAGTTCCCGACCCCTTCGGGTCCGCAACAGAATATCCGTTCGTTCTTGAACAGGGGGGCCAAATCAGAGCATCGAAGTGGGCCCATTCAAGGCTCTTCCGCAATTTTGATGCAGGTTGTTGCCAAAACAATGTAGGCCAGAAATGTTTTAAGCTTTAGGGGCGATGGCACCTCCTCCGAGCCATTCGCAATCCCTACTCCCGAACCCTGACATTTTGATATTGGACCGGATCGAACGAGACGCGGACCGATTTCGATTGTGGGTTCACGTTGAGCAGGAGCCGATCTGCCCGATCTGTGGTAAGGTCTCCCGATCAAGGCACAGCTGTTATTGCCGCTGTCTCCAGGATTTTCCCTGGCAAGGAGTTTCCGTCGAATTGTGGGCC
>JAJPKO010000015.1 GCA_021323655.1 Acidobacteriaceae bacterium | reverse complement strand
GGTTGGGACCCTCCGAAAGCATAGGCGAGTCGAGGGTGAGGCCGCGTTGAATCAACCTGCTGTGCAAATAGTGTCGAAGGCTGCCCAGCTGGCCGTACCTTCCATTCTCAGCGAATCAGGAAAGACCTCATCGGACCAAGAGCAGACCGCCAAGCTGCGGGACGAGGCTCGCCGGAGCGACATGGAGTCCGCGAAGGACAAAGATCAACTCCGCCAATTGAGCGCTGAGACGGCGGAACAATCCGCGCAGCTTGACCAGGCCCTCAGGGACGAGGCAGACCTGAAGCGTCAATTGTCCGAAGCATTGGCCAATTCCCAGGATTTGCAAACAAAACTGAACTCGGTTGCCAGCCAGAGCGCACAGAATTCGGCCCAGTCGCTCGCCCTCAAGTCGCAAATCGGAGACCTGAACTCTGCTGTGGAGTCCAAGGATAGAGAAATTGCGCGCCAAGAAGCGCTGCTTCAGCGCGACCGCGACATCCGTAATCTGATAGGTGCTCGTAACCTATATATCGCCGAAATCTATGACGTTGCGAAAAACGGCAGCACGCAAAAACCCTTCGGCCGCGTTTTCTACACCAAGGACAAGTCACTTGTCTTTTATGGGTACGACCTTGACCAACAAAAAGGTCTGAAAAAAGACGCTGCCTTCCAGGCCTGGGGTCGCCGTGGCGCTGACGGCAAGCACGATATCAACCTGGGTCTTCTTTACCAGGACGACACCAACCAGAAACGTTGGGTGCTCAAATTTAATGACGCGAGGACAATCTCGGAACTCGACGCAGTCTTCATCACGGCGGAGCCTGAGGGCGGGAGCGCGCGGCCGAGCGGCAAGCCGCTTCTATTCACCTACCTCCATGTCGATCCAAACCATCCATAGGGCAGCGCCGACCGGGACCTCTGAAGAGCGGCGGGGTATGAAATCAATACTTCTGGTTGACGATGAAACCGAGGTTCGCACTGGACTTGCGCGGACCCTTCGGGGCTTCAGGTTTCGGGTGGATTTGGCTAGCACTCAAGAGAAGGCTCTGCGTGCTCTGCGAAATTCTCCATTCGACGCGGTTCTCTTGGAGTTCAATCTGAGATCGGAAAGAAAGACTCGTCCTCGAACCGGGGGCGGGCTGGAACTTGTACGTCGGCTCCGAGCCTCTGGGATAAGAACTCCGGTACTGATTTTCACCGCGATGGAAGGGAAGCTGTATGAGAATGCATCTTTCGACGCCGGCGCCGACGAGTTCATTCTGAAGAAGGAGGGGATTCCTCACTTTCTGACGCGAATCCGCGCGCATATTGGACCGGTAAGCGAATGATGAAAGCGGATTGGTGGGTCGCCTCGCGTCGAGGGATCATCGTCCACTGAGCGTCGCGTTCGCTGGCCTATCAGACACCCTTCAGCAGCGTGATTCCCTGGAAGTTTTTGAAGGCACCGATTCGAGCGACCAGTAACCGGTCATTTTCGTGCATCAGGGGTGAGAGGCGATCGAACACTGAAGTGGGATTTGCATTGGTCTGTACAGCCCAGACTGACTCTTGAATGCGCTTCGCATGCATCTTCTTCAGCGCACTGTACAGGGCTTGATAGTCCTCTTCGTCGTAGTTTGGTTTGCGCAGATCGTAGGAGATAAGCAGTCTTGCCACAGAGTGATATTAGCATCGAGAGGAAGGCGAAACGCAAGTACGAAGCAAACGACGCCCTGTTGACGGGGACGGCGAGTACTTTCGTATCTGCTCTGCATTAGGCTCACGTCATGGGGTTCTCAGCCAATTCGGGAGGCCTCGTATAATGAAGGCCATGAGCACGCAAGAAGAAAAGCAAAGCGCTTTCAAGAAACACATTGACACGTGTCCCAAGTGCGTGGAAAAGACTCCGGGTAATTGGGACCTGTGTGAGGTCGGGCAGAAGCTACTCGTGAGTGAGCCCCACGCCGAGAAGCACCTCTAAGCTGAGTTTTGAGTTTTCAAAACAACACCTCCCGAAGACACGCCGATGATCCAGGGCGCTCGTTTGCGAGCGCGGACGCCGGATTACTAGCCAGTCCGCGAACTCGATCAGCCTCTCTCCGTGTTGGCGATACGTTCATCGAGCAACAGATGCGCTTACCGAAAGTGGTCATCTGAAGTGTCACCGTGACCTAGGGCTCGGCATCGCCGCGAAAGACGCGAGCTCCCTGACGTCTGAAGATGTTGGAGCATTATCGGAACCTGTCTGACCAATGCTCAAGAGGCGAATATTCAGGCTGCTCGATCCCACCAGGCTGCACTTTCCTGAGATTCCCGCTAAATGAGCGAGGAAGAAGTCACGTACGCAGGCAACAACTCAACAACAATCGGCTGGCAGCAGTCACGCTATCCTGTTTCGGGCGAAGTCCTCACCCGAAAATTGAACCTTCGCGACGAACTTCCTGTGGTTTGTAAATGAAAACCGAATCGGCAGGGGCTAACGGGTCCGGTACTGGACTTTCGGCGAGCACAGTGAGACGATGCGGATGATGAAAGGCATCCGCGTTCTTCAGTTCATTCGAGCTTCAGGGCGACTCGGCGGAGGGAGCGCCTCACTCGCCGTCATTCTCCTGATCATTTCCATTGAGGAACACCTCCGCAGGCAGAATGTCTCGGCTTATTGGTTCATCCTCCTTGCTGGGGTGTTCTTCTGCTTTGGAGCCTATAACGCCTGGTCTAATGAGCACGATGCTCTCGTTCAGGCGTCTGAGAAGAACTCAAAGCCATCACTTCAGATTGAGCTGCTCGCGGCCTTTTTTGAAGTCGACCCGGTGCCTGACAAGAAGGATCTCCAGGTTCATGTGTACACCTATCTGAGGGTCACAAACCTGACCGCACCCGAGGCTTTGATTCGAGATGGAAGTCTCACGATCTCTGTCCTTGGCATTCAGTACAAAGGACTGGGTGACGACGCCCGGCGAATGGGAAACGCGCTTGAGCATGTCTCTGATTTCAGGATCGGCGGAGAGATGATCAGCTCGGACGCATTCGCAAATACACTCTCTCCTTTCATAAGACTACTTTCGAATGTGAATGCTAATCGACCGCTGCGACAAGGTCTAACTCAGGAGGGTTTTGTCGCGTTTGCGTTTCCAGAAATCGAACGTTGGACTGCCGATCAAGATCACGCGCAATACGGGATGGATGCTCCTGATATTGACCTTTGCCTCAGAGATTCATACGGCGGTCTGCATTCGGTTCACATTCCCAACCTGAGGATCGAGGGCGGAAGTCTTCAGAACGTTGGACTGCACCCTCGTTCGATACACCCTGGTCTGAATTGAAACCTAGCGGGCCACAACCCTAAAACGCATTTGCCACTCAATAAGAGGGACGGCCTGTTTACCTAGTTCCAGAAAGAACGCCAAGAGGGATGGCCGATGCGGTCTACTGGCGAATCCTCTTCAACAGCTTTCTAGAATTATCTGCAGATTCTGGAAACGGCAGTGTCAATCAGGTACATTCCACAGATCGCAGCTCTCCTTGCGTTCTCGGACAGCGATGCACTTCAAAGAGAATCTCGTAACAATAGATCGTCACAATTTGGTCGCCGCTTCCGTTAGTAGGTGGAGCCGTCACTGTCTACCTTCGAGGAGCTCCCCATGAGATATTTTGCTGCCCTTTGCCTGCTCTTGCTGATTTTCTTCGCAACGACCGCTGTTCATCCTCAATCCACCAATGCCACTCTCAGCGGCGTAGTCGTTGATCCATTTAACAAAGTCATTCAAGGTGCAGAGATCGAGATCCTGAATGAGGCTACAGGCATCCGCTATTCCAGTAGAACGAACGAGGCAGGTATCTATGCGGTTACGATTTTGCCGCCGGGCGAGTATCGTGTGCAGGTTTCGAAGACCGGTTTCAAGACCCTCATCAAACCGGGAATTACGCTGAGCGTGCAGAGCGCCCTGGCGCTGAATTTCACCTTGCCGGTGGGCGCGACTTCCGAGAGTGTGACCGTTGAAGGCGGGGGAAACGAACTCAACACATCAGACGGATCGGTCAGCACGGTAATCGAGCGCGATTTCGTCGAAAACATGCCACTGAACGGAAGGAGCTTTCAAGACCTGCTCACTCTCGCGCCCGGAGTGGCCCAAGTGCCGTCATACGGCGGCGCAGGAGAGACAAGCATCGGATACGCGGGTGACATTGTCGTAAATGGAGAGCGAACGGAGGCGAACAACTTTACGGTTGATGGAGTGAGCGCCAACGTCGGCGCGCAAGCGGGCAGTTTTGGCGCAGGCGCCGGAGTCGCAGGAAACCTTCCGGCACTGACATCGCTTGGCACTACGCAAGGACTCGCCTCGGTAGATGCTCTTGAGGAGTTCCGCACGACCACCTCTACATACTCGGCGGAATACGGCCGGAGTCCGGGCGGGCAGTTTGCTTTCAACACCCGTTCTGGAACCAACGCCACGCACGGTAGTCTCTACGACTATTTTCGCAATGACGTTCTCGATGCCAATAATTGGTTTAATGGCTATTTGGGCCTTTCCAAAACCGCAGAACGTCAGAATGATTTTGGTGGGACACTTGGCGGTCCAGTAATTATTCCACATCTCTATCACGGAATAAATCGCACCTTCTTTTTTGTCTCCTATGAAGGGCTGCGACTTGCGAGTCCGCAGGCAGCTACTCAAGTGGAAGTTCCAGACGCAACTCTTCGGAACCAGGCACCTCAACCGCTCCAACCGCTCCTGAACGCATTTCCCGTCGGAAATCGTGGCAGCGATGGGAAGAATGACGGGTTTGACTATTTCGTCGATGCGGTCTCGAATCCGGCCCATCTCGATTCCACGAGCGTGCGCATTGACCACAAGGTCGGACAGAAGCTCTCCCTATTTGCCCGATATGCGGATACTCCATCAGGGCAGACAACCTATATCCAAGCCGTTGAGAACTCGACCGAAATGCTCTCGCGCGGCATCACAGCCGGGGCGAGTTATCTGGTAAAGGCGAATGAATCGAATGATCTGAGGTTTAATTACACCGAAAGCACAGCCCGAATTGCTAATCGGTCAACCAATCTTGGTGGGGCCACGCCATTCAACCTGAGCGCATTGCCGGGTCCGAATGGGAGCGGATTTCCCGAAAAGAATAGTGGATTCGATGCCGTATTCACCTTTGCGAACTTCACGAGTCTCCGGCTTGGCGAACTTCCGACCAATCAACGGCAGTGGAATATAACGGATACCCACGCCTGGACGGTTGGTAATCATACCCTAAAGGCCGGTTTGGATTGGAGGCGGCTGGGTTCGACGCTGGCTTCCGAAAATCCATTTGAGGAAGTGGCCTTCACGAAGGCCGCGCAGGTCGCGAGCAACTCTCCAGCGGCGGGCATTGCTCAGTCCTTTGGTGGTCCGAAGGACAATCCAATCTACATCAATTTCTCGTGCTTTGTTCAGGATGAATGGAAGGCGACCGAACGGCTCACTCTTTCTGCTGGACTTCGCTGGGACGTGAATCCCGCTCCAGGGAACGGCAATGGTTCCGTTCCCTATACGGTCAATCAGGTGACTGATCTTTCAACCCTTCAACTCGCGCCAGCGGGAACACCGTTGTGGAAGACGGACTTGCAGGGGCTGGGCCCACGTATCGGTTTGGCATATCAGCTGCATCCTTCTACGACACGCAACACCGTGCTGCGCGGCGGTTTTGGGATCTTCTATGACACTGGGAACGAGACGGGAAGCTCTGGATATCAGGGAATTGGATACGCAAGCTCGCAACGAATCGCAAACGCGAGCTTCCCACTCACGTCGAGTCAACTGACACTGGCGCCCCCAAGCATCTCGCCGCCCTACAACAACACCGTGTTCGGATTTGATCCGAATTTGAAACTCCCTTATTCCTTGCAGTATTCGGCCGCCGTAGAGCAGGCCCTCACCAAGCGCGACACGATAACGCTGAGTTATGTGAACTCAGGGGCACGTCGCCTTCTGACGACGTTCCTGACCTATCCGGGCCAGATCGGGAATCCGAACTTTGCTCCGGGAACCGACCTCTCGTTGACCCAGGGACGAGCCTTTTCAAGCTACAACGCGTTCCAGATGCAGTATCAGGGGAGCATCTTTCCTGGGCTTCAGGCCTTGGTCTCCTACACCTGGTCGCACGCGATTGATGACGCGTCAAGCAATTTTGGAATCTACTACCTTTACCGTGCAAGCTCTGATTTTGACATCCGGCATAACCTCCAAGCGGCAGTAACCTATCGGACCCCGCCTGTGAGCCGAGGTTCTCTGCCGAAATTCCTCGCAGAAAAGTGGGGAATCGATGCCCGTGTTCAGGTGCGAAGCGCTCCGCCGGTGGATATTATCGGGAATCAAATACTCGATCCAGCGACCGGAGTGTATCTGCAATATCAGCCGAACCTGGTTTCCGGGCAGCCGCTTTATCTTCGCGGCGACAGCTACCCCGGAGGTAGAGCCCTCAACTTCAATGCCTTCCAAATCACGACAGACGGCGTCCAGGGAAACCTGCCACGTAACTATGCGCGGGCGTTCGATGCAGCTCAATTGGATATAGCCGTGCATCGTGAGATTCCGCTGGGCGACACCTTGCGCCTCCAGTTCCGTGCAGAGGCATTCAATATCCTCAATCATCCCAACTTCGGTTCAATCTACAACAATCTAGCGTTTGGTCCGGGGCTTTTCGGTTACGCCTACGCCACCTTGAACAATTCTCTCGGAAGTCTGGATTCTCTCTACCAGATGGGAGGCCCCCGTTCTCTTCAGCTGACGTTGAGGCTCGCATTCTGAGGCGGGCTCGCGAATCGAGCTTTCGCCCAGCAATCGCTTGAACTACGGCGGTCAACTTTCCTGGAAATAGAGGAGTCCGAGCGTGACACTCCGGTGCCCAATCCTGTTTTTGTCTTTTTTTGTGCCTTTCGTTCCTTGTTATCTTGCCCAGACTGCCTCGAAGCGGCCATTTACGGTCCGCGATGATATCGAATTCACCCAGTTCGGCGATGCGTATAGCGGCGTTCGAGGAGGGATCGTCGTCTCTCCGCGCGGAGACAGGGTGCTCGTTCACACGACCCATGGCGTGCTCAAAGACGATACCGTGCGCGATGAGCTTCGTTTGTACGATATTGCATCAATCCGCAAGTTCGTGAACTCTCCGGCGAACTCTGAACCATTGCACCCTGTTTGGACGATAGAGCAGTCCCTATCAAGCCCAGAAATTTCGGGCCCGGTGATCAGCAACATTCGCTGGCTAAGAACGGAAGCCGGATTTGCATTTCTGGCGCAAGCGCCAAAAGGGACAAGTCGCCTCATCCTTGCTCAGCTGAAAACCCGAACATTGAAGGCCTTGAGTCTTCCCTCCCAAAACGTGCTCTCATTCGATATCGGCGACGAGAGACATTTTGTGTATTGCGTTGCCGCGCCCGGAACAGCTCAGAAGGTACGTGCCATCGGGTGGTCTCCGGCTTCGGTTGGAACCGGGCAAATACTCAATGATCTGCTGTTTCGGACAGATCACTCCAGCGCGGTTCGGCGCGCCCAATTGTGGACTGTCCAGGGACAAGCGAGATTTGCCGTAGTCGACAGGGATACGAAAAAGCGCGTCGTTCTTTTTGAGGACGGAATAGATTCGCTTTCCTTGTCACCAGACGGAAGGTTTGCAGTAACCATTCGTCCGCTCGGAGACTTGCCCGAAGAGTGGGAAAAATTGTATCCACCTCCCTATCCAGGAGCGAGTGGCAGACTCAGAGCAGGTCATCAGGATCTGGAGGCCCCCTTTGGATGGTACGTCGGTGATTATGTTCGGATCGATCTTTCGAATGGTGAAATCAGTTCGCTGACAGATGCTCCAGCGGCGGAGCGAACTGGATGGTGGGAGGAGGGAAGTGCTCGGCCCGCATGGTCCACTGACGGGTCACGCATTCTCCTTCCAGGTACTTTCGTGAAAGGGGAACGTCAGCCAGTCCCTTGTGTGCTCGTTGTGCAGGTTCATTCCCGTGATTCTGAGTGCGTGCGCAACCTGCGCAGAAACCTTGCTGAGGGATTTGAATCTGGGTACGATGCTTTCTCCGAAGTTTCCTTCGTGCCGGGGAGAAACGATCACGTCATTCTGACAGGATCAGTCCACCAAGCAGAAGATCATCCAAAGAAACTGATCGTCCGATCGTCGACTGGAGCCTGGAACGAAGAGCCTATGGATACGGAAGCAGAGAAGAGCAAGGTCGATCTCCAAATCGTCGAGACATATGATGATCCTCCTGTTTTGCTTGCATCCGATCCCACCACAGGTCTGAGAAGGACAGTTCTGGATCCCAATCCCCAGCTGAAGACAATTGAACTGTCTAAAGCGGAGCTCTATCGATGGTCGGATGCCAGCGGTCGATCGTGGCAAGGGATCCTCTACATACCGGCTGACTTCCACCAGGGAATCAGATACCCACTCGTAATCGAGAATCACGGATTCAGCGAAGATCGCTTTCGGCCAAGCGGAGGATTCCCGAGCGCCTTTGCCGCACGCGAATTGGCCTCGGCAGGCATCATGGTACTCCATGTGCGCGACTGCCCGGGACGAAGCATTCCGAACGAGGGAATGTGTAATGTCGATGAGTATAAGGCGGCTATCGATGCGCTTTCGAGTGTCGGGATGGTAGATCCTGCGCGAGTAGGCCTGATCGGCTTCAGCCGGACGGTTTTCTATGTGCTTGAAGCACTTACTTCCGGCAAACTGCAGGTTGCTGCCGCCTCAATCACCGACGGGATTACAGTTGGGTATTTCAATTATCTCTGTGATGTAGGACCAGACCACTTGTTCGTAAGCGATGCTGAGGCATTAATTGGAGCGATGCCGATTGGAGAAGGCCTGCGTCATTGGCTGCAGGACTCTCCGGACTTCAACATGGACAGGGTCACTGCGCCTCTTCGAATTGTTGCGAGAGCTGACAGTGGCATTCTCGAGATGTGGGAACCATATGCTGTGCTTGAAAGAATTCACAAGCCGGTCGATTTCGTTGTGCTGAACACCCATGAACACGTCTTCTCGGATCCAGATCTTCGACTGGTTGCCCAGGATGGCAATGTCGATTGGTTTCGATTTTGGTTGCAGGGATATGAAGATCCGGATCCCTCAAAGGCACAACAGTATGCCCGATGGGAGAGGTTACGTGTTCAACAACAAACAGACCATCAGAAACCGAATTGAAGATCGGACAATAGATGCGAATTGCTGCGGCGATAACCAGGATGCTTCTAGATCGAACCTGCATCTAATAGCCAGGAGACTAGAAACATCCAACGTCTCGTTTCCTGCACCTCAGTATTCATCTAAAACTAGGAGAGCTTGAGGCATTTTAGAGGCTGCGCGATGGAGCTGGCTTCCGGAGAACCAGATCCACCGCGGTGGTTGGAGCGTTATTCGTCAAGGTCGTACGAGCTTCCAGTGCTCAGGTAATGCGACTGGATGTCGGCATCCGGCGCGCGGTACGGGTTTTTGTTTCCAAAACCCTGAATCGCCGTCGACGCCTTCCCGAGGCTTACAAGTGTCGGTCGCGTATATTGCATGGCTCTCACCTCCTTTCCGCTAGAGTTGTTTCCGTCTGGACCAGAGTGGAACTTTTGAGATCGGATTCGCTCTTGAAGTTCGTCATGGGCATCGCAATTTGGACGTGACGGACGAGCGATCGGAGCCACTGCTCGATTGCCAGCGCTGAGATCAAAGCCATCGCGTCGTCGGTGGAGCCTTGGAGGGCGAGTTCGAAACTTCTCTTGAGGAGTGACGCGTCCAGGATCACTCCGTCGGACAGCCAGGGTTCACTGAAGATTCGTTCTATTGCTGTCTGTTCTTGGCGCAAAGCAACCAGAGGGCGGCGATAGCCAAACCATTTTGTCCGCCGGAACAATACGGGGTCCGGTACCAATCCACGCAGGGCGCGGCGCATCAGCCACCGCCTTTTGCCAGGCTGAAGGAGTTGGGTTCGAGGAATCGACGCGAGAAACACGAATAACGACCGGTCCAGATAGGGATAGCGTTTCTCGTGCGCACCTATCAAAGGCGATTCCGTGTTCGAAAGCTGCTGGGCCAATGCAAA
The DNA here is from genome assembly GCA_021323655.1 of Acidobacteriaceae bacterium. Taxonomy (GTDB): domain Bacteria; phylum Acidobacteriota; class Terriglobia; order Terriglobales; family Acidobacteriaceae; genus Pseudacidobacterium. The sequence continues at coordinate 149,880 of JAJPKO010000015.1, read as the reverse complement.
CCGAATTCGTTCTGCGCACAGACCCCATGGGGCAAGTTCTTTCCATGAAGCAAAAGACCGCAAAGTTATTCCAGGGTGCGGGGGGTTGATAAGCGTCCAAGGCAGCGTGCCTCCCTCGTAGGCGCCCAGAAGTTCTTGATCGCTGCATGCGCGGAGAAGTTGAACAGTCTCCCGCACTAATCGGAAGGCTGTCTTGTTGCGTGCAACGCTCCATCGGAACAGAGACTTGAAAAACGCAGTCAATCCTTGATGGCAGAGACATTCAGCGAGTTCCGGCGCTTCATACTGGACACCACCAAGCAATTCGTCTCCGCCGAGTCCTGACAGGATGATCCGGGCGTTCGTCCCTCTCTGGACCTCAGAGATTTTGGTGTCCCAACGAAGCGAACTTGAAAAGAAGCCCGGCACGGTCGACAGATGATCTTCCGGAAGTGGCGCGAAGCGGTCCGGATGCGACTCTTGAACAAATTCCGCCATCGAAATGTGATGTCCGGGCCGGTTACGATATTGTTCGATCTCTGCGATATATGGCCTTTCATCTCCATTCGGCTCATCGGGGTCAAAGTAGGAAAGGGTTTCAACCGGAACGCTTGGCTGCCCTGCGCTGACGAAATCGGCCATGCAGACGATCGAACTCGAATCAACACCCCCGCTTAGTTCAGCCAGGATCGGCCGGTCCGATCGCAATCTGCCGCCGACCGCTTGCTGAAAGAGTTCCCGGAAATGCCGTTCATAATCTTGGTCAGATTTGTACCAGATTTTGGAGTGTGGGTTGAGATTCCAGTAGGGAATGGTTTCCACGAGACCACGACTGTCGAAACGCATTACGGAGGATGGCGGACAAGCACGGATCTCCTGGTACGGAGTGGCTTCGATCGGGGGGCGCGGATACAGGTACCCGGAGATGTATTCAAGATCGAGATGAAGCGATCCGGGGTGCGTTTGAACCAGGGGCTCAAGAGCGGTCGACCATGTAATTCCCCGATCATCTCTCCGATAAAACAGCCGACGGACCCCGAATACATCCCGAGCCAGAACCAGTTGCTTCCTTGCCCGATCCCAGAGCGAGACCGCCCAGTCACCTTCCAACTCGGAGAAACAAGCCGATCCCCACCGCTTGTACGCGAAGAAGGCGAGGTCGGCGTCTGTTGTGGTTTCCTCGGGGTATGCGTTCAGAATCGCGCAGAGCTCTTTACGATTGTCGAGTCGGCCATCGAAGGCGAACAGCAAATCTTCCCGTGACAGCGGTTGACTCTCAAGATGTGATTGGGGCGTCGTGTGAAAGGCGCGAAAAGCAATACCGACCTCACATTCGATCATCTCTCCACCGCCGTCCGGGCCGAGCCGCTCCAACCCTCGCGCAAGCTCGGCTAACTCGGCCGGGCTGATACGATCCAGCCGGTTAAACCGAAAGATGCCCGCAATCGCGCTCATCAGAGCACCTCAAGGATTTGAAACGTCTCGCGAGAGGCCAACCGGTCATTGAGAATCTCTCCGTTCATTTCAACCCAGGCATGGGCTTTGAAGGGAAGCGTTTGCGTTCCTATCACCAGCTTGGCGGCGCTTCCACGAGCTCGAAGCATCTGAACGAGGACCGCGGAATGCTGAAGGCAGAGAACCTGTCTCGGGTAAAACGCACAGGCAGTACTGAGGGCAGAATCAATGTCTGTCGTGCAAAACCGGCTCTTCACTCGTGATCGCAAAGGAATTCGCTTGATCTTATGACAGAGTGCGGCAAGGTCATGTCTGGACATGAAAACGTCGTACCAGAGCAATCGTGCGTAAGCTTCGACGATCAAGAATGGACGTTGCATACGTCAGCTCCATTCAATCCATCGGTGAGTTCCGCGACCAGGAACGTCAGTCGGTCGGTCAGGGATCTAATGCGGCTCTTGATCGGCAACCCTGGTTTATGGCCACGATGCTCGGAATAGTCGAGAACGATCGGACGGAGTGAATTCGATTCACGCAGGGCGGCAATCATCTTGCGTGCGTGCATGGCGTCACACCGTTTGTCGAGGTCACCCGAGATGATCAGTGTCGCAGGGTACTCCATTCTGCGTCTGATTCTGTGATAGGGAGAGAGCGCCAACAATGCGCTGAAGTCCTCCGGATCCTCGGGGGAACCGAGCTCCTGCATGAACCAACGCCCGACACCAAAGAGATGGAAGCGCGCAAGATCCGCAATCGGGCCGAGAGCTACGATGGCTCGAAAAAGGTCAGGTCTTTCGATCATCGTGCAAAGGGTGATCAGAGCGCCATGACTCTGGCCGGCCAGAGCCAGGTGATCCGGGGTCGTGTACTCATTCTCAATCAGCCACTGGGCGGCCGCGACTACAGCGTCAACACTGGACTGCTGGCGTTCCCTTCGATTCGAGAATTCCTCCACCATGCCGATATGCGCGGTCGCATAGTTGAATCCTGCTTCGACCAGAACGGTGAGAACGGCGCTGAATTTGGGAGGGTCAAACGAGCCTCGGCTGCCATAGACAGTGAGCACGGTCGGCCTCGCCATTTTCGCTGCTGCTGGACGTACGATCGTAAGAGGGATTCGAGTTCCATCCAGCGTCGGGAAGTAATGACGCTCAACCGTGGGTGCGACGTTCCATGGGAGAGCAACAGTCTTCCACCATTCCGAGGTCTTGCCGGAGTTGAGATCGATTGCGTAGATCACGCTGCCGGCAACGACATCACTGTTGGTAAAAAAGAGCTCATTGCGGCGGGAATCGACCCGGCCCAGGGTCACTGTTCCACCTTCGGGGTAAGTTATCTCGCGCACGAATGCCCCTTCGCGGCTGTAGACGGACGTCCTCATCCGCGGACCATCCGAGTAATGCACAACAACGTTTCTTTCGAGCAGGTCGAAAGCATGAAGCCGACACCCTGACTCAGGAATGAGCTCGATCCACTCCTCGGGTCCGCTTGAGTGCGGGATGAACACGATTCGCCCAAGCGGAGCGCGCCATGTCGTGGACGCAATCATTCCAAAGCGGCCAAACCTTGGCGATAACTCAATACCAACTGGAACTGCAATCTCTTCGGGCGGTTCGGACAGGGGAAAACGATGAATCAGGAAGCGCGATGACGACCCGTGGGAGAGGGAAAATATCGTGTAGCCCAGCCCTGAGCTGTCCTCAGATTCGATTAGACGAAGCCGGATCGATGGATCAGAACCGCATGCAAAGACCTCCTCATCTCTATTCTGATCGTTCCCGAAAACGTGATAACGCACTGAGCGTTGTGACAGGCCTGCGATTTCGCCCTCCTCCTGGACGTAGAAAGCTCCCTTACCGGTCTGGTCAAACACAAGTCCCCGGAAAAGACCTCTGGCAAGCCTGTCCTTGAAAGCATGGTGTCGTAAGAGATCGTAGAACGCGACTTCTTGACGGTCCGCTCCTTCCGTGCGAAGAGCATAGGCGAGGAACCGTCCGTCAGCTGATACTCGCAGGACAGATAACGAGGAATGCGCATCAGACGAGAGAATTAGCCGCTCGGCTCCTGAGCTATCGCGGTGATAGAGGGATGCTTGTTCTTCATTCGCGTGCCGCTTCCCGTAAATGAGCCCGCCTCGACGATCCGGGACCGGTAATTCCCTGGACTCGGTGCGAAGCAACTGTCGAACCCGCGATTCGACGTTCGAGCGCAAGGCTTGATGAAGCTCAAGATAGGTTTCAAAGAATCTTTGTTCGGTCCGGATGAATTCCCGAGTTGATGAGGAGTTCTGATCCTCAAGCCAGCGAAATCGGTCCTCGATCTCAATGCCGTGGATACGCTCGACAATGGGCTTGGCCTGCGGAGATGGCGGCAAGAACTCTCGTTTCATGCAAGGCTCCCAGATACTGCTTCGAGTTCCCGCTTTGTACGCCGCACGATGGACCTTAAGAAAGGCCAGACGTGTTCAGGGCAGGACCTGGTGGCACTTGATTCCCAGGTGTCAATCCCGTATGCCAACGCAGCTACTGCTGGACTTGACTTTGTAGCGAGTTCAATTTGCCTGGTACTCGCATGAACATTCCAGAGGCGGGCGTAGAAGTCCCGCAGCACCTGACGCTCACTTCCACCCATGGGGTGAATGCACTCATGGCTTGCCAGCAGATGTTCGGCGGAGAGAAATGGATGACCGATGCCGGCTTCCGCCCAGTCCAAAAATTTCGCTCCTGTCGGGGAAACGATGACATTTCCATGGCCAATGTCCCGGTGCAGCAGGGAATTCGGAATTCCCGAATCCTCGAGGATCGTGATCGCAGCAACCAATTGTGCGCGCATCTGATCCAGTTCATCGTCAGAAAGCTGTGCGACAGCCGTCGAAGTCTGCGCATGCATGGCGCGCTGCATCTGCTCAATAAATGGATCCAACGCGGCTTTGAGGTGCGCGCAGCCGCAATCGGTTGCCCCGGCTTCCCGGATCATGGAAATGCTCATTGCCGCTTCTTCCTGCAGGGCAGTCAACGATTTCAGGACCCTTGTCCATCCGTTCAAGCTAAGGAACATATCGAGCGGCATTCCCTCGACATGTTCAGCTACCCAGCCGCTCCACTCAGGAACCGAGGTGACAATTCGGGGAAGAAAAGCGGGGAACCGGCGTACAAGTAGATGAGTTATTGCGTACTCACGGAGATTGGGCTCGCCCACGGCTTTGAACCAGAAAGACGCTCCTCGAATATCTCGAAAAGTCATGAGGCAAAAGTCGAATCCCTGGTTCAAGTGCCGGATCGAGTTTCGATCAATGTCGAGACCAATCCTGGCCATAAAATCGTCGATCCATCCAAAGCGCCCGAATCGACCGAATGTCGTTTCTTGCCCCTTCATGATTCGCTCGACCGCCTCCCGTTCTTCCTCGGTGATCTCCGATGTGGGAATATTCTCCAGCTTTTCGAAAGATAGCGTCGCGCGAGACTGAGGCTGCGCATGGAGAATTTCGTGAACCGCACATCTTGTAGCCGAAGCCGATTCCGGAAGAACCGTCAACTGCATCGTGTGGAGATCAAATCTTCGTCGGATGGCATCGGTAAGTGCATGCGCGAATCGCCTGCCAATCCGAATTGATTCGTGTGGAAGGGAAACTCCATCAGGGTTCCGAAGAGTGAGCAGTCGCATTAACGAGCCGTCAATCAGAACGAGACGAAAATTCAGCAACCGCGAATTCCGGGCAGATGTCATAAGCGCTCTCCCCGGCCTGGACCAGAAGGACGGTCCTCAACGCGTAAGAGATGCTTCTCTTTGAGATCTGCCACGAACGCTTGCACATCGGAAAGTACGACCGCGAAATCGGCTCCGGTTTCATCTGCGAGAGCCCTCGCAATCTGCTCAACGCCCTCTCCTCGAATAAGGTGCGACCAAATGTAAGCGCCGGTGCTATTTGAGCTATAGAAGATATCGCTCTCGATATTGAGAATGATGGCTCCATCGTGATCGACGACCGACCGAATGTGTAATTCATCCTGTGCCATTGCTCCGCCCCGTGACCTGTCCCCCTAAAGAGATCAGGCTCTCTGCCAGCAACGTCCGTGAGGGCTGCTGCCGTTTGCTTCACGACTGTTGCGAGAGTCTGACACTGAGCATTGCGAGAAGCAACCGGAAGCAATTCGCATATCGCGACAAACTGAGATGGCGTAGTGAAGGGCTGTGACGGACAATGCGGGGAGGTGAGAGTCATTGCTGATCGCTCGCTGCCTTCTTTTCTTTTTCCGAGCGCCACTCGAAGGGAGTCATGCCAGCCTGCTTTCTAAAAAAACGATTGAAATCCTGCACCTGTCTGTAACCGAGCAACGACGCAATCACGGTGATCTTGGTTGGGGGCGAGAGGGTCAACATCCAGCATGAGAATTCAAAACGTGCGCTTCGCTGGCATTGCGCCATAGTCATTCCGAAGCGGCCTGTAAAGCTGCGTTCGAGAGTTCGCATTTCTACCCCAAGCTCTCTGGCGATTGGTCGGATTCTTAACTGCACATTACCGTGAGAAGCGCGAATGAAGTGATGCACAAGTTGGGCGGGGTCGTGAAGAAAGTCCGCGGGCCAAACGCTTTGGGCCGAGTTCCTCAGAGCACGGATTTCCTGAATGATCTCGCGTTCCGTCGCGGAGAGGCCTTCGGGTACCCGCTTCCTCATGGGCCTGTCCTCCAGAAGCCGAGCACGGGCACGAAGGCGGCGTTAGCGGATTCTGCTCCCGAAGCCCAGAACCCCGTTCCGCGGTGGATCATTCATGCTCGCAAATCCGCGCAGCTATCACGAGCCTGTGCGCCTGTACTCTGTGGATCCCAATTGCGAGCGCACAACAGACAAGAGCACCACGTCCATGTTCACAGTGGACGAATGCATATAGGGCGGAAAAGTGTCTGAGTAGCTCGAGGCCGCGGAGGCAAGCTCTCGGGTATTTACTTTTCGGCGCTTGAGCTAAGGAACTGTGGGATAGGGACCTTGGAAGCTGGTGCTTCAACCTGAAAGCGGTTGCGTAGCGCACAAGGGATTTCGATCGATGTTGCTTAGCCGAAACAAGAGCGACTCGCTGATCCGGTTTAAGCCTGATCTGCCACGATTGCAGCCGGAGGAAATGTCTGAGTGCCGAGGAATGCCCGAAGAGATGGGTGCGACGTGGTCGTACGTGCTTGGGCAGCTTGCCTCGCTGCGTTTGGCGTAAATTCACCTTGTCGAGCCTCGCGTTGACGATAGCCAGGACATCGAGAATCCGGACGTTCGGTTGGCTTCTGCCCGCTTTCGGGAATTCATTCACCCGCCCACGCTCTTGATATCTGCAGGTGGTCACAATCTGACATCGGCAGAAGCCGCAGTGCGCTCGGGCAGCGCCGACCTAGTAGCCTTCGGGCGCTTGTTCGTCTCGAATCCGGACTTGCCAAATCGCTTTGAAGTCGGTGCGCCGCTGAACCCATACGACCGGAATACCTTCTAGTGACATGTGACCGACCGGTTCGTAACATCAAGAGTACAACTGTCGCATGGCCTACCAAAAGTCGTCAGATGGTCAAAGCGACTCTGGAAGGAGACAAGGCGAATGAAGCATTTTCTGATGGAAGGACAGCATCTCGTGCCTTTTGCTGAGATCGCGAACCTCGTAGACGAACATCATGCATTTCTGGACAAGGGATACAAAGAGGGTGTCTTTTCTCTTCTCCGGCCCTCAAGTTCCTCCACACGGCGGATTCCTGGTTGCACGCGCGGAGTCAGCAGACGCCCTTACTGCGTATCTGGCGGACGAACCCTTTGTTAAGGCAAAGGGCATGCGCTTCACACGAGTTATTGAATTCGACGCCGCCCAATACCAAGGCTTTCTTGGCGAATGGTTCAGGACCGCTGAGCGTACCGCTCATCCGGTAGCAGAACGCGCGTGAGATCGAGACAGAAGACTTTGATAAGCCGAACCTGAGAAACAACAACGAACTCGAATCTGGAAGGCACGGTATGAGCGCGCTTGACTGTCAAGTTGCATTGGTTACTGGGGCATCCAAGGGTATTGGAGTCGCAATCGCGCGCGATCTAGCGGGGCGCGGCGCAAAAGTGGCAGTGAATTATTTTCGTAACAAGATTGGGGCAGAAGAGTCGTCGGGGATATCTTGGCTGGCCGAGGGAAAGCGGTGGCAGTGCAAGCGGATCTCTCAGACCCCACATCTGCTGCTCCCTTGTCCACGGGACTTGATCGGACGATGGAGGGAGTCGCCGACGCGGCCATCAATTGGCGAGAACTCCTGCGCCGACTCTGGTCAGAAACAATCGCGGCTGACTACAGTTGGATGCGGCCCAACCGGCGCCATCTCTGGACAGGCCTTTATCTTCCCGGAATAGTCCGCGACAGTGTGGGTGAGGTTGCCATCGCTGTCGATTGCTCCGGCTCCATCAGCGCGCACCAGTTACGCCTTTTCGAGGCTGAAGCTCGTTCAATCCTTGAAGGGCAGAGGCCGGAGCGCGTCTATGTGCTCTACTTTGACGCTGTGGTTCACAAGGTAGAGACCTACGAGGCCGGCCAGCGCATTGCGCTCAATCCGATCGGCGGAGGAGGCACGGCGTTTGCGCCCTGCTTTGAGTGGCTCGATGAACGCGGTCTCCGGCCGCAGACGATGGTCCTTCTGACCGATCTCTATGGTTCCTTCCCACCCTCCGCGCCGTCTTATCCCGTCTTATGGGCTTCGACCGGAGGCCGCCAGGCGCCCTTCAGCGAAGTCATCCCCATGCAGGCTGCGTAATCGGGGGCGGTACTTGGCGTAATTCCGGTCACCGGAGACGACAAGGATCCCCCGATAGTCTGCCCACGACAAAACTGGATAGGAATACTCGGCCCTGGGGCGCCCACCCTCGTTCAGCCCCAGTAGGATCAGGTGGCCGCCGATTTCCTGTCGCTCGGACACATGGAACGTATCGGACGATTGATGCCTGATTTGTTTACGCGTTCTTGGCAAAATCTGAAACGATCTTGCGAAGATACCTCAAAGTGAGAAGGCAACGCTGACCGCCGCTGACTGTCCAGTCGTTCTGTTCGACGGATAGGACGATTTTCCTTTGGCGCCATCCTCTACTCTTTACAATCCTGCTTCTCGCGACAAGAATCGGTTTAAGAATACAAGATTGAATTTCCCGTTCGATGTCTCTAGCGACGGGCCAAGCATGAGAAGAACTCTTGGAAGAACGATTGGCAAGCAAACCAGTGTCGAGTGATTCGTTGCCGCCCTCTTTGCAGTGGGCTCATCCTGGCAGAACTTAAAAAGGCTGCCGCATGATCACAATTGGATCGGTCGACATCGGCGGAGCAAAGACAGCAGTCGAACCATCCGGGTACACGGCGCGCTTCTCGGTCGCCAAGAATGCAGAACTGAGCCCGAAAATGGATTTCACAATGCGATGCAGCGAATCATCGAAATGTTGCGCGCCATCACGAGAGGAGGCCCTGTTACCTTCGCTCAGGAATCGATTTAAGATCGCGTGTTCTGCAGGGTCTAGGACTCAGCCTCCTGGCTCTTGGACTCCTGGGAAGGGGAGGGGCAGCCGTCCGCGGTCAAACCTCCCCGCTTTTTTTCGCAATGCCGGCCACTCGGGGTTCACTCCTAAGTTTTAAGCTCCAAGCATCGACTCTTCTTTGACCGGTGTCGGCGAGGGAACTGGCCCGCCCTTCGCAGGGGCTCTTACGGCAGCGCCCTTACTTCACCTTTCGAGGCGCTCAATTGTGCCATTCTGTTTTGGGCTGCCGTCTCGGCAGGCCCGCGCCGGAAGCGACTCTCCGATCAGCTCCGATTCCTCATGTTCAATGACCTCGATCGGGGAAAACGCGGGACATTTTCGCCGGTAAGGTTCCGCGCCGATGCCGGATCAAAGCAGCGCAGCTTTGTCATTCGCCATTGAAAACTGCACTGCGAAGCTGTGCCTTCAGGCGCTCGATCGCCTGTGGGGTCACCGTGAATTCGACCGAAATACCTTCTATGGAGGTGACGAACGCGGTTACCCAGACTATCCGTTCTTCGAGCGGACAAAGTGAAGTGGGGCCTGGTTGTTCCAGCGTTGTCGCGGCCTGTAGAGAAAGGCAAGCATTCTTTCCGGAGTGACGATCGCATGGGCTGGAACGGAATATTGGATGGCTGAAATCAGAGCAGCGGAGATTTCTTCCACCCACTCGCGGCCTTCACCCACAATGCTGAAACTTCGCCTTCATCAACCCACCGGAGTTCGCCAATTTTTCCGTCGCTCGCAGTTGGGGGGTCTGTCATTCGCGTCAGGCAGAACCCGCTGTTTGCAACCTGGAGTGGAGGAACGGTGGAACTGCCCGATGGGATTCGGTTTTCCAAGCCACCGATCACCCCACCTTGGGTCGTTGTGCCCAAGATGCAGGAGCCTTCCAATTCGCCATCGAACCCTTTTGCCAAGCGGTGATCGTCGTCAGCGAAAATCACAGTGCCCAGGTAAGTTCCGTTTTTCCCTTGCGGAGTAATGAGGAAACCGGCTCCGCCGTTGTCTTTCGCCCAGCGGCTGTAATATACCTTGCATTGCACGAACGACTGGCTCGGTTGGTTCACATAGAATCCGGCTATTGTCGGCGAGTCTGCGTAACACTGGTTGAAGGTGTTATTGTCGCCATTACAGTAAAAGCAATAGAGCATCGGCCCCTGAGTGGAATCCTGATTCCACACATGAACCAGGGTGAACCAGTTGGAGCCCTTATCGCTGCGCACGCCGGTTTCGTATCCGATCACATGGGCCAGGATTACCTTGCTATCTCCGTTCTCGTAATGGATGCCGACACTGCCGGGTGCATAGCGTGCGTCCAAGCTCACATCGCAGCGAACCCGAGTCACGTTTTTCTCATATCCACCGGGCAACAGATGAATGCCCTTGTGCGTCGCATTTAACACGACCAGGTCTGCAATCTCTAGCCGCTGCACGTCCTCAACCTTAATACCCGTCAGCGGTTGGAGACCTCCGTCGATCACCCCGCCGCGAATCCAGCCGCTCGTGTCTGTGAATCGTGATTTCGCCCCCCCACCTTTTATCAGAACCGCATCTCCCGCAAACCCAGGGACCGCCCGTAACACCGCATTGGGAGTCATCGTGAGGCTGACCGATATGGGCAGGCGCAACGGCTTAGACAGTTTATAGATGCCGTCGTTCAGCTCTAAGGTGCCACCCCCCTCTGCCTCCAACGCAGAAATTCGACTGCTCAGTTGAGAATGACAATCTGCCGTGCAACCTTCGCTTACCGAGGTTAAGCGTGAACCCGTCGATTCAGGCGACTCCTTGGCATACAACTTAGGAAGGCTGCTCGGAGATACTCCACTAAAGAGCCCGAAGCTTGCCAATCGTTGAAGCAATGTTCTTCGTTCCACGGTTTTCCCCTTTTTAGCCCGAGCATTTCCGCTCCGCTCTTCGCAGTCCGAGGGCTTCTCTCACCCAATCGGTGCAATTATTCGCATGAGCAGTTTATGTCATCAATCAAATTATAGATAGGTTTGATATTTTTCAGCCAAGAAATATTCTGAATAATTGTGATTGACAATTGCTTCTAGTGCGCTGGACACGCACGACATGGATCGAGGAAGGTTACGAGCCAACAGCTTTCGTGACGCTAATTTGTGCAGATGACTTCGGCGGCAACCATTCCTGGTGCAATGGCACGCCCTGCTGTCCTGGGCACAACGGGATTGAGCCTTCGTCCGGGAGACCCTTCTCGGGAACCGATTTGCAAGGGTTCACTACCAAATTCCATGCGAACCTGACTATTGCCGGCCCACCGTGATGTCCGGCCAGTAATCCGTTTCGAAAGGGACCAGCCGGCAGCCTGGAATCATCCTTAAGGTCCCCATCGGAACTGTCGGCCCGGTCATGGCGCATAGCGGTCGGTCTTGGCACGGCGTTGCAACTCACGATGACCTTATTGCCTTCGATGGAGGATCGCATAGCGGCTCATTCTCAGCGCTAGAGAATAGGCGCTTTGACCCAAAGAACCGGGAATTAGTTTCCGGAAGGCGCTGTGAGTTCCGGCAGCACAAAAATGGTGGCCCTTGGATAGTTGTTCGTTTCGAATCCGGACCTGCCAAATCGCGTACTCAATGCCCGTTCAAAAACAAACCCAGACCGTCTTGTCTGAGAAGCTCTTGCCGGATTCCAAAAAAGGCTCAGCTCACTGGTTCGTCGGTTGAACCTGATAGCCCCGGAACTCGATCTGCGCAGATAAGTGGGGAATTGCATGCGCAACCCAGCGGTGCTCCGAGCTCGCTCTGGCTCTACTTCCCAGGTGGCGTCAGATAACGTTGGCCGTCCAACCAGTGATCGCGCATCAGGGTGACTTTCTTCTTCAATTCGTTGACCAAATTCGGGCCGTAGAGAAACATGTCCTCGTCCTTTGGATCGCTGGCCTTCGCTAACAGGTCTAGGCCGCCTCCGCTAGAGAGCAGATTGATCAATTCGTATGTGTTATCCATCTCGTCTCTCTGAATCTCGTTCCAAAACAATAGGTCGGGGTCAGCTATTGCTGTGCGAGTCAGAAGTATTCGTGGGGCTGCGGCGAGCTCGGCGCTGTGTCGGTCGCGAATCACCTGTGCAAAGTAGAAATTGTTGCTGCTGCGAACCGTAGTCGCCCACAAGCGGAGGGAATGCGCCAACTGGCGAAACCACGCGGCTTCGGGCGCTCCCCCTCGGGCTGCGTCCTCAAAACGCTTGGCCGCCTCCATCGCCGAGCCGTGTATGGTGTTATACGTAAATGAATCATACTCGCCAGGGCCCACCCGCCTATCACCATGCAGGGTGTTGTAGTCCAGACGGGCATCCTGCTCATCAGTGCTGAAAATATAGGGAAGAAAATAAGCCTCTTCTTCCGGTGTAAGCAGCTCGGACTTTACCAACAGCGGCCGAGTAAGAAGGCGGTCGGTGGCGGTATAGGCAGCGCCGGGCGGGAGTACAACGTCTTTGTGCCAGTCGGAAAAGATTCGGAAGGATTGCTGCACCAGGTTGAACGCTTCCATCACGCCGTCGGCGTTCCGGCCCCCACCCCATCGAACCGCGAGCTCATGTTCCTTCAAAGTTCGAGCGAAAGCCCCTTTCGCCGACGAGCGGAGAGAATCCTCAATCAAATCCACCAATCGTTCCACAACGGAAATCTGATCGTCCGCGCGGAAATACCAGGACTGGCATGTGTCTATGTCGACCTCATGGACGGCGGGGTCGGTAATCTGTTCGAGGGTTTCAAGGAGCGTAGCGACATCGATGATTCCCCGCACCGGGTAGGCTTCACTGATCATGGATTTCACGACGATGCGGTCGGGTAGCGAATCAGCGCCGGCTGGCCGAAGCTTGGCATAAGCAGGCAGGAGCCGCTGGATGCGCGCCAGGTCTTCGTCAGCAAAGTTGCCGCCCTGGACAATCTGAATTGGTCCCCCACCTTTCCTGGCACCACGGTCCATGGCCTCTAGCAGTCCTCGAACGCGCTCGCCTGCATCCCTCCTGCGACAGAACGCCGGACCATTGGTTCCCGGATACAGCGCTTTCAGCCAGCAAATTCCCGAACCAGAGTCATTGTTCCAGGCTTCGATCGCTCGTACCATTGGCGCCACCCGCTTCAGGTCGGCCGTCATCTGCTCGATCATATCCAGGGTTTCCAGACGGTCTACGCACCAGGAAAATGCCGCCTGATTGCTACGCAAGAGATGGTCTACCCTAGGGCCGCGGAGGGCTGGATATTGCCGGAAAAGACCTTCCGGCAGCATCTGGGTGTTGGTGCTGGAAAAGACCGCGTCCAGGTTGAGCTCCTTGAGGATGGCGACTTTCCCCTGGAGGAGTTCGCGATTTTTGGCAACCCACTCCGCCGGCAAATAGGGGACGAGCTTGGCCGGCGGAAAGAAAGCCCACTCCGTCGCCATAAAAGAGCCGTATTCATGCCAAGGACTCCGCCCGCGCACCGTGTGCACAGGGTTCTTCTCTGCGAGAACACCCAAGTCCACACGGACGTTCCCGTAACGCTTCAAGCGTGCCGCAATTTGCGCATAGGCACGGAACTCTTTAAGGTCACGGATGGAGTTGTGGAACACAAATATCTTGCCGCCCGCCACAGGTGCATTGCCTTTCACTTCCTTATCCGTTTGCGCGGTCATGCCGGCTTGGATTCCGGAAGCGAGAAACAGGGCCCCCACCATAAGACAACCTCTGGAACGCGACCTTAACATGCGAATGCCTCCCGGATTTTCCCGACTGCTTCTTCGACCAGGCGTTTAGCACTCTCGGCGAGAAACTCGAATTGGTTGCACACGAGAGGCAACTCTATCAAGCACTGTGCACATCGTCACAAAAACGGCGCTACTGGTGAACAGTCCCATTACTGTGCTCGTGGTAGTGACCGTTTTGATGTAGTTGGTTGTGAAGTTTTCGATAGGTTGACATCAGTTTCATCCTCATTCTCTTATAGGCTTGATCCTCGGCTCGGGTGCCGATTGTATCGAGATAGGCAAGCGCACCTTCAATCTGATCAAGAATGGTGCACGCATCCGCTGCTGCAAAGAACTCCGTGCCTTCCACTGGGATCATGACCGGTGAGGAATGTGCTGCGATGATCTCCGGTTTGTCAGGATGATGACCTCGTACGAGGAGCGCCACCCAGGAACTCCTTTCAATACGAACCTTCCAGTGGCCGACGTCCTGTTCCGGCTGCACGATGCGGCTCTCGCGAACTTCACCATTGACGATGAGATCCACTCTACTCATCGGTACGGTCACGCTTGCCACCTGCCACGTCACGTCAACCGTTCCACCGCTGGCCTTCATTGAGATCCTGCTTCCGGCTGGCTTTCCTTCGACAGCGAAGTTCATCAGCGGACCATACGTCACAAAGGTTTCACCGCCACGTATCGCAGCTTTCCACGATTCGTAGGTAAATTCACTCTCGGCAGGAATTCTCGCGTAGGTTCTCACTGTCCCAACTGCAGTTTCAGCCGCCATTTTGTCAGTCCCGCCAACAGCTGCGGTGAAGTAACCGAGATTCAGATAGCGATACCAGTCGGAGAGCGAGTAGGGGTCGATACCGGAGTACAAGGATTGCCCTGAAGTCATTTCGATGCCATCTGCCTTTTCGTCTACTAGAACCGCGGATTGTTCGCATCGTGGATTGGGAAAGTGCGGCAGTATGACAATTCCATTTTGCTGCCTACACTGCTCGGCCCATTCCGTCAAAAGCACCCCAACAGGATCTCCTAGCGCGGACTCACCAGGGCCGCCGGAACACATGGGTGCAATGATCGGTCCTTTGTAGCCGAGCAGAGAGATGTGCCCGAGGACATGATGCCGGTTTTCTGTGCCCACCCGCACCATCCATTCCCCGTCACCTCCAGACTCCTTAGATCCGAACGTCGTCGCGCCATCGAAATCGCCCACATTCGTCATTAGCTCTCCCCACTGGCTTGCCAGGAGATTAACAATGTTGACGCCTTCGGCAGAGCCTTCCAGGCGGGCAGTGGGCGGGGAAAGAAAATGCACATGGGTGTCAGCTGTCACCCATCCACGATCCCGCCAGGGAAGAACTCGCTCAATGTCGATTTCGATCTGTTCTGTTGCGGACGTTACGGGGAATCTCCTGCGAACCGGTTTGATTTCGAAGCCCTTGCTGATCTCGATGTATACAGTGCCAATTGGTAGATCGATGATCGTTTCGCCATCTATATAGGCGCAGCGGTGGTCATCACTGCTCACCAAGGTGCCGGACTGCGTCTCGTACCATACACTGGTCCGAAACTCCGGCGCATAATCTTGGAACCACCGGTTATTTGCGGTGCGATGGTGATCCACAGGGGCGAGATATTCGCTGCTGTCTCCGTGAACGTGCAACTTGACCGGCACAGGCTTGCCGCTCTGCTTTTCCAAAATGCGAATCTTGACTGGTCGTGTTGCCGGACTCACGCGCGTTAACGGTCCTGAGACAAGACGCTCGTCCAGCTCGGAGACAGGAATCTTTGATCCATTCCACAGATGGAAATTGGCATCGGCATGAGCCGTGTACTCCACCAGTAGTTCGTGATCTCGGGCCTCGGGCATCTTGTTGTTGTAGGTTTGTTCCCAATCGGCGTTCGGATAGACAGTCCGTGGCTCGACGGAGATCACCTGTCCCATATCGATCTGAATCTGCTTCCATTGACCTTTGCCGTCCACGTCGAGTTGAAGGTTATGGTCTTCAGGCAATTTCAAAATCGCTTTTCGACGCCCTTCCCATCGCAAGGGCTGCGAGCTGGCTTTGCCGGCTGATACCGCAGAGATGACAATGATGCCAGAGATCGGTTCGAACCTCAGCGACGTGATCTCCTTTTCGGGATGTGGGTTTTGCCAGGCCCAAAGCCAATTGAGCCACTCCTCTCGATCAGTTAAATCGACGCGGGTCTCCACGCTGCCAGGGGGAGTGCCCGGTAAACTCGCGAGGATAGAAGGCTGTTCAGAGACTAGGCGAATCGGGAATGGTTTATTCTGTGCAACTGCCTGAAAGCAATTCTCGCCCCACCTCGCATGCAGCATTCCGATCTGGTGACGCCGCCGAATGGCTTCGCGCACCTCTGTTCCATCGGCAAACATGATCACGTAGTCGGCGATATGCTCGCCGAGATAGCCCTCGCCTTGCATGGGCCGGATGAATCCGTTGTCATCGGCTCGCAAGGGCTTGACGTCTGCTGTGTGGTGGAAGACCAACCACTCGGCCCTTAGCCCGGAGGTCTGCTCCAGGACAGGCCGGTCCCTGAGCAGAAGAGGACGATCAATCCGGAAAGGCATACCCCACAGCACAACCGAACCACGAAGCGCCTTGGGAGCAGCCCAGCGCATCGTGTCTGACACATCGGCCTTGGCAAGTTCTTCGAACGACGTATTCCCCTTCAAAGCGATCGGTGAAAAACCATCCGTAACTGCAGGCCGCGGTTCTTCACCAGATGCTGACTGCGAGCCAGGGATCATCGTGGCTGTACTCATCGCAACGGCAGAAATTTCGAGAAACTCTCTTCTGGTCCAGATCTTCATTTGATCTCCCTTCCTCCGAACATCAACACCGGGCCGCAAGTCGCAACAAGGTGAAACACACCACTCACTGCGCGACACGATTGCTGAAAAAGCAATCGACGACTCCATCCTTCTTCCCATATAGCTTGTAGAACACTGCATCCATCCGCTGTAACGACCGGTCCCCTCTCACTCGTATCGCCCTCGCCGAATGATCCTCCGGGAATCCGCAGTTCCAATCTCACATAATCGAACATCCGGCTCTACTGCCCATCATCTCCACGCATCACTCTGTCATCCCAAACTCCTGTAGGAAAAAGTGGGAAACAAAGACTCTTTCGCAGCCTGTTGAAGAAGGCTCTTGCATACAGGGTGTATCCTCGCCCTCCGAAAGACCTCTGGCATCGGCTTCTGAATATTTAATTGATGTTTCCGGACCAATTTGAACCGATGGGAGCCTTATCAATTTACCTGTCCGATAGGAGGGACAAAAAAACCAATTCCTCGCGGCTAAGATTGTAACTTCAAGCGGAATCCTTCTAGAGTGAGTAAACAGCTGAACATCTGATGTCGAAGTTGACGATGAAAATCACCGATGTAAAGACATATTATCTGCGGTCAAATGTCGTGCGAGACCGGGCTGATAGCGGTCAGGATGCGTTGATCGTTGTTGTGGAGACGGACGCCGGAATCTCCGGCCTGGGCGAGGTGGACTCCGCGCCATTGGCCGTCAAGGGAGCTATCGAAGGGCCTTACTCTCATGCCGTTACGGCTGGCCTTCGCTCGTTGGTGATCGGTGAAGATCCCTTCGAGACGGAGAAGATCTGGCACAAAATGTACCGAGAAAACATCTATTCGGGACGGCGAGGCATTGCGATCCACGCCATGGGCGGCATCGATCTGGCGCTCTGGGATATCAAGGGGAAGGCCTTAGGAATGCCAGTCTGGAAGCTGCTCGGTGGCGGATTTCACTCGAAGATTCGGGCGTACGCGAGCACCCTCTTTGGGGATACGCCCGCCGACACCCGTGAACGGGGGGAGCGCTTCGTTAGTCAGGGTTTCAGCGCGGTCAAATTCGGATGGGGCCCACTGGGGCAAGACGAGAAGTTGGATCTGGATCTTGTTCGCTCGGCTCGTGAAGGAGTCGGTGATGGCGCGGATCTCATGATCGATGCTGGACTCTGCTACGACACTAAGACAGCCATACACCGTGCGAAGCAGTTCGAACAATTTCGCCCTTATTGGTTTGAAGAGCCTCTTTTACCGGACAACTACGATGGTTATCGCCGGCTCTGCGAATCCACTCCGCTGCGGATTGCCGCTGGAGAGGAGGAAAGCAGCCGACTGTCCTTTCTCGACCTGATGGACCGTGGAAAGATCGACATTGTTCAAGTCGACCTGACACGCTGCGGGGGCTTTACCGAAGCGATGAAGATTGCTTCGCTTGCGGAAGATCGCGCGCTCCCAGTGGTTAACCATGGTTTCACAACCTATATCAATATCGCAGCGTCTCTTCACTTCCTTGCTTCCATTTCGAACTCGTTTATCCTCGAGTACGTAGTGGAGCAAGACACGATTCTGCGCGACGAAATTACGAACCAAGACATCCGCATGATCGATGGATTTGTGGCAGTGCCGGATGGTCCTGGATTGGGAGTTACGCTGCGCACGGACGCCCTGGAGCGCTTTGGAATCAAACTCTAGAGTCGAGTTAAAGAGAATTCTCCGGAGGGATCATGCGAGTCGGTTTCTTTACATTTTGGATATGGGCGATGCTTGTGGCCATGCCGATTGCGGCACAGAAAGAGGTTGCTGTCGCGTCGAGCAGAGTCATCGTCGATACATCGCAGCGGTTCCAAACTATTGACGGTTTTGGACTGAATTTTACAGCACCCTATTTTCGCGACGATCAAAAAGCAATGTTCGATAGGTTCATCGATGATCTCGGTGTGACAATGTTTCGAGTAGTTCCATATCTTGTCGCAAGCGACTGGGAGACAACTAATCCCAACTCTTCATCGGAGGTAATGAACTGGGAATACTATGACAACCGATATTCATCGCCGATTTTCGAAGCAACATGGAATGCGGTCCGATATCTGAACAGGCGTGGGATCCAACCGGAATTGGCGATGATGGGCCCTGTGCCGGACTGGATGCTTGCAGACAGCAGCACGCCTCCGAAGCATGATGTGTGTGCTCCCGAGAGCAAACTTCCCCCCATGAAGCCATCGATGTACCCGGAGTTCGCCAAAGAGATGGTTTCGATGTTGCGGTACGCACGTTCCCACGAGCATCTTAAGTTTCAGTACTTCAGTCCATTCAACGAGACCGATTGTTATCCGAACGAGGGCCCGCGGATCGATCCGGCTGACGCTCCGGCAATCCTCGATGCGTTGATAGAAAGACTCCGAAAAGAAGGCCTAGATGATATTCGACTGATTGCGCCGGATAATGCCAACATCGCTAACGATTACACGACGCCGATCCTCCAGGACAGGAAGGTGATGAGGCAGTTAGGAGCGCTCGCCTACCACTCTTATGGCGATCAATCCGTCGGATCCCAGGTGGCACGCGTGCATTCGAGTGCGTATCCTAATACCCACGTGTGGCTGAGCGAGTATGGCGACCTCAATGACGAAGACAAAACCGAGGAAAACGAGTGGACCAGCTACGGGCTTGCGTCTAATCGCCGCGCTCTCACCGCGCTCAATCAGGGCGCGAATGGTCTCTTCTACTTCAATGCCTTCGATGATTACGAAGAATGCATGCGACGCTTGACATACTACGGTCTATATCACAGCGCCGACCAAGTCTACTATCCACGTAAAAGGTACTATGCGGTGCGTCAACTTTACCACTTTGTCCATCCGGGAGCCACACGTATTAGCGCGATCGCAAAAGGGGAGAAGTTGACAGTGTCGGCTTTTGAGAACGCTGGGAATGATCTCGTCATAGTGGGAGTGAAAGAGGGTGGTCCCAATCACATCCAGATCTCACTTCGTAGCTCAGCTCACCTGCCTGACCATTTGGACCTTTATCTTACGAGCCGAACGGTGAATTGCATAAAGCAGGGGACGTTTCCAGTCAGGGAGAACTTGGTCGAGATAGATCTTCCGGACGAAGCAGTCTTTACGCTTGTGGCAAGCGACCATAATGATAAGTGAAGATTCTGTGCGGGGCTACAGATGAAGCTCGAACAAAAAGTGGCAGTGATTACAGGCTCTGGTTCAGGAATCGGACGAGCCTGCGCGATCGAGTTTGCCCATGAGGGAGCCATATTGGTTATTGCGGACATTGATGATAGCGCCGCGCAGTCTACGGCCAAAAAGATCGGCGGCAAAGCCATTGCTGTCCCAACAGATGTCTCGGATCCAAAATCGGTATGCTTGCTGGCGGAAAGAACCCTCGAAGCGTTCGGAAGAGTAGACATCCTCGTCAACAACGCGGCAATTCAAGTAAATAAGAAGGTCGAAGACACTACGCCCGAAGAGTGGAGCAGGCAAATGGCGGTCAACGTAGGTGGCGTATTTCTCTGCTCGCGTGCATTTCTCCCCGAGCTTCGCCGGACACGCGGCGCAATCGTGAACATGTCCTCGGTTAACGGCTACTTCGCCGAACCTTATTGCGCCGGCTATTGCGCTACGAAGGCTGCAATCATCGGTCTCACAAAAGCGATGGCAATCGACTGCGGTCCGGCGCATGTGCGGGTGAACTGCATCTGCCCCGGGTATATTGATGCGGGTCTCGCCGAGGGCTATTTCCAGGCGCAGCCCGATCCGGCGGCCGCGCGCAGAGCCGCTGGGAAGCTGCACGCGCTGGGGCGGGTCGGCCTGCCTGAAGAGGTCGCGCGAGTGGCTGCATTTCTAGCCTCTGATGAGTCTTCCTTCATGACAGGTGCACAGGTTGCCGTAGACGGCGGTTTCGGCTCTGGACTGCCACTGAATTCGTGAGGCCGCGGCAAAATCCGGCGATTGCAGCCGAATCGTACCTACCGGCGACCTGCATGCCAGGATTCTATCCATCTCCGGCGGAAAGAATCCGCAAGCGGATTCACGGCGAATGGAGGCAACATCGAAGTGACCTAATGGTCTGTCAACCCTCGTAGCGAGCCTACCAACTCACCTCCACGAGGCGGGGTCCATCCCATTAGGTGAGCGCTGAGCGTCATGTTATCAAGAAGAGCGAGGGACCGGGGGCACCCCTCTACGTGGTTTGAAACGATCATCGAGACCATGGCCACGCCGAACCCGTGTCGAAACCATTCGAAAATCCTGTTGTCTGTGAAATCAGAACTGTGCGATGAACTCCTTTACTCCGACACGTCACTCAGCTTCCGCGAAGCGACGTGGTCAATTCTTGCTCTGGCACGTACGGGAGTGACGATTCCAGCCCAGTGAGCAGTCCCCGATCACAAATGCGAACGTCTTAGAGTCAAATGAGAAAATAAGAGTTTCTCCTTCGCGGCGGATGGGTACGTGCCCGATCTCGTTGCCGTTCTCATCGATTGACGTCGCCTGAGCGGGCAGCGGGGCGGGCCATGGCACACGCGCCGTGAAGGCTGCGCTGTCAGGAGCGGCCACAACTCGCCATGCGCCTTCTTCCCTGCTCAGTCTGTATGCGGCACCATTGCGATCGCTAAAGTAGTATGCGTTTGGAGAACGGGACCACTCGACGATGCCGCTCGCTTGCCGCACAACAGCGGTTTCAACTGCGCCTCCCGTCACTGGGACACGAGCATAGAAACCATACGGTGGAAGTGTGCGGCCGCCCACTTGCCAATCGCTCACACTGCGATTGACCCACACCTCGGCTCCATTGTTCCACGTCACGTGCTGCCGGTGGATGTCACCGGCCACAAATTCCACGCCTTCGATACGCCGCAAGGCAAGCGCGCGCATGATGTCATGGAATAGCCAGTATTTACGTACCACGTTGCGTGAAAACGGCTCCTCAACCTTAGCGGGATGACCGCTTAGCATCTCCGTGGCCATGTAGTCGTCGCTGAAGATGCCGTGGGTTGCAACATCGAGTCCTCCCGAAGTGTAGCGATCCTGGTAGCCGGCGCCGTGTAGCGCGAACCGGT
Organism: Acidobacteriaceae bacterium; assembly: GCA_021323655.1. Taxonomy (GTDB): domain Bacteria; phylum Acidobacteriota; class Terriglobia; order Terriglobales; family Acidobacteriaceae; genus Pseudacidobacterium. The sequence goes on along the minus strand of JAJPKO010000015.1, from coordinate 128,339 downwards.
CATGGTAGGCCGCATCCATCCAGGGAATGCGTTCGGCGTCCGCGCATTGGATGTTCCATACAAAGGGATCGGGCTTGGAGTCGACACGCAGCATATTGGCTTGTGCGCCGTCCAGGAAACCTATCAGACGGTCATGGCCGGCTTCTGAGATCTGCGGCGCATTATCACCAAGGTAGTTCCGCATCCAGGCAAAGGTTTCCCCCCATATCTTTCTCGTAACACTGCGGCTCACGAACTGGCCGTCCGTGGTCCAGTAATCGTACGGCGCCAGCGCCGAAAGTACATCCACATAGTACGCTGTGGGTGAAAAACCCTGTCTTTCGAGCCGGAGATTTCGCTCGACAAATGGGCGAATGCGATCAGGGATGGCCTGGTAGGACTGCGCATCGACCTCTGCGTGATACCAAGATGGCTCCGGCTGGCCATTATCCTGCAGAGCCACATTGTTGTAGCTGAAGTTCTCCGAATCAGGGTAGAAATCGGTGTAGTTATCATGCGGAGCGAATAATACGCCATGCTCCCGGCATATCTGCACCAGTTTCCGGAATTCCTCGAGCGTTCCGTACTTCGGATTGGGAGGATAGATATCAGGCAGCCGAAAATCGTATCCCCAGCGCTGCCAATCGTGCCAGACCACCAAGGCGTCGGTCAGGCCATAGCGGAAGGCACGCTCCAAAGCCTGGGTGTTCGCAGCGTAATCGGTTTGCCAGAGATCGAATACAAAACGTCCTGCCAGTTTGGGAACCCCGGCCGAGGCTTGAAGCTCATTTGCCCGCCAGAGTTTCACAGCCTGCCATACATTATCCGCAGGGAGAAAGGTGATAGTTTGCGCATGTGGAGTAACCAACGTGTAAGTGTGATCTGAAGGATCGACTTGAAGCTTGTCCGGAATAGCATCCACGCCCTGAAGCAGGGAGACGCCGTCGGCAAAATCAAATCCCACATACGAAGTGGCCAGTTGATGGCCATCGAAGTTGAGGTGAAAGGCCTGAGGATCCTGAATAACGTTGCCCGGGCCGGCATAGACCCTTGCCAGGCGTTCGCTCCATGGCCCGGCAGAGACATCCTCAAGGTAGACAGCCAGCCATGGCCGCGCCGGGGGGAGGTTTTCCATCCAAAAGCGGACTTGAAGACCACGAGCATTCACCCACATTTCCGCGAGAATCTCGAACGAGCCGGCCCAACTGCGGAAGTGATGGCGTAGGCGGTAGTGCCCGGAGGCCGATTCCTCGTGGACCGCCATCAGTTCGCTGACCGATCCCCAATCTCCGACATCGTCGCCGAGCACCTTGATACGAAACCCATGAACCATCAAGGTTTGACCGCCCTTCGCCAGCGCGATCGTCGAATCGAGCATTCCACGGCTGCCCGGGTATACCCGCACCTCATAACCCTGCACCGTGCCGAGCAAGCGCGAAGGGGCGCCCGAGGGCGGAGGAAAAGCGGCGGGAGTTTGCGGCTTTCCAGCAACGATCGTAGGCTCGACCCACCAAGCGGGACCGGCATCGCCCGTGCTTTCAAGTTGAATTCGCACATCTTGTCCGGCGTAGCCGGTAAGATCTGCCTCGATATCCTGGGAATCCTTTGCAGTCACTCGCCTTTCGAGAAGAACGGCTCCTTCTTCGGAAGAAGAGGAATCGAATCGCATGACACGGACGCGAAACAGCGCGCCGTTGAGAGCCGCGGCGCCAAAGCGCAGCGCCAGAGGCCCCGACTTGGGCAGCGCCAATGCGTATTCCACCGTACAGGCGCTCACCGTCTCGCGCTTGGAAGGCAGGCGCTCGCCCAACGTCATCCTGATCCCCTCACGGCGATCGAAGTGCTCGGAATACTGGATGGCAGGGTGAAGCTCGAAATTTTCCTGCCCGGTGGCCCCGGATTGAGGCTGTTCCGTGTGGACGGTCGTCCACTCGCGCCGCACCGGTTCTCGCCATAGGCCCATAGCGCCGTTGGCGGGCACTGGAACAGGTTTCCATTCCACCGGTAGCGGCGCGCGCGGAATATCGGCCTGCGTGGTCGCGACGATCAGAATAGGGTGCGCTACCAGGTGTCGGCCCTCGTAATCGAACTCGGCCAGGGCATGGATCGGATAGTCTGCATTATAAGTACCGCTGCCGAAGCTGATCTGGAACGCCATTCTTGCGGATCCGCGCGGCGAGAGAGTGAAGGGCACTGGCCCATCGGGCGCGACGCGCCAGTGGTCGATCACGCGCACATGAAGCGTACCGTTGAGCGGCTGATCGGCAGCGCTATGCAATTCCACATAAAGAGTGGTTGGTGTGTCCGGCCGATCAAACTTCACCCATCCGTCAGCCCCATATGCGCCCAACGACGGCCGCTCAATGCGTACCGTAAGTGGGCCGACAGTTTCGACCGGAGGCGAGTAAGCCATAACCTCGGTCGCGGATAGCACCATCAGTGCATAAAAGAACGCGCGCATCTAAAATCCCTCGTGTTGGCTGTCTGTTGTTTCACTTACCAGACCGCAATAAGTTGGCCAGGCAGGACAGGTAGCCAGATCGATCGGCCTGGTGGCCGATTACACCATGTTGAAGTCATCGTCTGGCGCCGGAGGTTTCTGCTCCTCGATATGTCGCTTCCATACCTCATCAGTCACATTGCTGCTCGTTGCCACCTGACCCAAATGACCCAAAATGACCCAAAACCCGAAATCTCCAACCTCCTGCGGCAGAGTTGTCCGGGGCGGGTCACAAACCCGAGTGCTCTCACTTACGCGGACTAACTGAAGGGAGCAGCTCACATGCGGTGCCCCAGTCCGGATCATTCCATGGAGAAGAATCGCCGAGAACTTCCCGTTCTGCGCTTGCGGGGGAACAAACCCGTGCGACATACACCGGAACGGATTTATTCCCTGCCGAAACCGTGAAGTCATGTGACAGCGGCTCGCCTGGAGGCATCGGATAGACGCGGACGTTGTGTGGTCTCCGGGCATTGACGCGCGGTCACTCAGATGAGCTATCAGCCTTAGCGTGGGCGCGACTTCGATCCCGCCCAGCCCAATAGGCGAACAGGCAGCAGCACCGGTGATGAACTCCTTACGGCTGACGCCTGCCTTCGGGCAACTCGAAGGGTCCGACAGCATTATGTCAGCCTCCATTCCCGGATCATCTCGAGCCAAGCCTCGAGGTAATCAATTCGACCGGTGTGCACTTGCAACGTTATGGTTGTCAGTCACTCTTTGTCAAGCAAGTTATTTCTTTATAGAAAAATATTGCCAAAGTATATTGCATCAATGCGCATATTACTACCTAGTTAGAATAAAATAGGAAAAGGACGGTGAACGGTTGCCGAATATTGAAGGTCCGAGAAATCCAACATGCTCAGTAGCCGTGAACACGCGATTTACCAGTCGCCCCGATCGGAGTGCATGACCATGAGTGCAGGCAAAGCAAAGTCATTCGGTCGTTCTTCCTGCTTCAGGCTTATTGTGTCAGTTGTTTGCCTGTCCGTTTGCTGTTTGCCGCAGGCACAAACAGGGCGTCCCGAACCCTCTGACTGGTTCGCGGGCGACGCACACGTCCATCGTGGGATCGGTTGCGATCGAGCTAACGCGAAGGAGATGCTCACGTCTCAGCAACTGCTTGAGATGATGAAGTTCAACGACCTTAGCGTAATCTCTGTTCTGGCGGACGCCGGAAACGGTGAGATCAGGGAAGCCGCTCAGGACTTGCAAGAGATCACCGGCGAGGACAATCCGACATCGACCAGCGGTCGCATCATTCATTGGGACGCGGAATGGCACTATGATCCACTCGGTGTCTCTTTCGAGCGCAAGGAAATCGGCGGCCATCTGGTGCTTTTGGGTCTGAGCCATGGCGGCCAGCCTTGGGCCGAGTATTCCTATCCAATTCTCTCGTGGGCAAAGGAGCAGGGCGCAATTGGCGGGTTCGCACACATGCAGTACCTCCCATACGGTTTTTATCCTCCGCCTGATGGAATCCCTCAATCACTCACCTGCTGCACCCCCCTCGAGTACCCAATTGAAACGGCTCTGGGTACCTCAGCTTTTGTGTCGGAAGACGTGCGTGGTGGCGACTCGGCAATCCAGGCTTACTATCGTCTTCTGAACACAGGGTTCCGTCCGGGAATCGTTGCCAGCACCGATTATTCATGTAACGACAGTGCACCCTTGGGCACCCTGCTCACCTATGTTCGAATCCCAGACGGCAGACTCACCTACAGGAAATGGATCGATGGCATTGCGCATGGGCGTACCGTTATCTCCCGTAATGCCCACCGTGAATTCCTGAACATGACCGTTAATTCAAGCGCGCAGCCCGGGGACGAAGTGCACATAAAACGAGCCGGAAAGGTCCATGTGAAGATCGAGTGGTCATCGATGGTCGATGACCTGGGTACGATTGAGCTTGTTCAAAACGGAACAGTCATCGCGTCGCGAACAGCTTCGGCGACTCCGGGGAAGCCAGCTGTTCTCGAATGCACGGCAGCATTTCGGCATAGCGGCTGGCTGGCGGCGCGGCGTATGGACTGGCAGGCCGGGCATCAAAGTCACACCGGGGCCGTGTTTGCAATAGTAAACGAGGAGCCAGTGCGCGCCAGTGCTCGAGACGCGGAGTTCTTTGTGCGATGGATTGACAGTCTGATTACAAACACATCGCCAGGAGGACCATGGGCGAGCTATCTAGGCGATAATCGCGCAGCTGCACAGAAGAGATACAAGGAAGCACGGGCGATCTTCGTGCGTATCGAAGCCGAAGCAAAGAAGCTACAGGCAAGATAGAGCACGGGACAATGCGTATCTGCTCTTGAGGAGATTCAGCCGTAATCAAACCGATACGGTTTGGTCGAGGTCCGCGCTGGTCCACGGCAAAGCCATTGAGATCTACAACGGACTCGTTGATATGGCACTTTTTTCCTCCTCAATAAATGACCAGGCTAAACGCACCGTCACAGGATATTGATCTGTCGCGATGTACTCAATGCAAATTGGTGCGGTACCTGCGCGACTCCCACATCTGACTGGCCAATGCGTCGTCGAGGCGATCGATGGTTGTACTGGCCGGCGGGGCTTCAGCAGCGCGTAATCAGCTAGAGGGACATCGATATTTGCCCAACGTTAATAATCGACTTCTTCCTTTAAGCTGCCCAGGATATAGACCTCCAATGCCCGAAATCTTCAACTGTGCAACATTGATGCCGCCCGAAGCTGGTCGTTGTCAAACACTCCGCGCCGAGGCGCCATCGATCTTCAGCGCGTGACGTTCGCTATGTATGCTCTTCACTGCAAGCAGTTGCAGTTCAGCGTCGCGACTTCGAAGCTCCTGATGAAGCGGCCGACATCCGCATCTCCTCGCACTGCTTGAACGTTAGCGGCAGGAATCATCGAGTTTTGTCCAGGAAATCGCGTCAACCAACTGGATTCGGATGTGGATTTGTCGATCTGGGATGAATTTCCTGGCGAACCGCACGCGGGTCGAGCGGTCGCAGATATTGACTACGCTTGCCTCGTTGTGGACTTTGGGCAAGACAACACTACAATCGAGCTCCTAAGGGAGCCAATCGTTCGATAACGCGTCCGTGAACGGCTTGTGCGATTATTTTGACGCTTAAAATGGAAGAAAATTGCCAATCGCAGAATTGTTTGCGCAGGATGAAACTCCATGGTCGATCAATGCGAAGCGCTCGTCTTTGACTTTGATGGCGTAATTGCCGATACGGAGCCGCTCCACTGGGAGTCCTGGGCAGTTCTGCTTTCGAGCTACGGAATTGAGCTTGGGTGGGATGAGTACTGCCGTATAGGGCAAGGCGTGAGCGATATGGAGATCTTCGAATATTTTCGTGCGCGCATCCCTAACCCGGATCTAAACAGGTTTGTTCTTAAAAATCGCGAGCGCAAACGTATGGTGGTGGAAAGGTCCTTACAGGAATGCCCGATTGCTGCGGAAACTGCCCAGTTCATGAGGTCGCTGGATGGTTATCTGCTGGGACTCGTGACAAGCTCCGAGCGGGCTGATGTGGAACCGATTTTGCGTGCGGCGCAGATTCAGGGCATATTCGACGGGATGGTTTTTGGAGGTGAGGCCTCATCGCCGAAGCCATCACCAACCCCTTATTTTCTTATTGCCGAACGACTCGGCGTAAAAGCTGGAATTGCATTTGAAGATTCGCAACCCGGCTTGGAAAGCGCGAGAGCGGCAGGGTTCAGAGCCGTCAAAGTAGACAGGCCGAGTGAATTGTCAAAGACTGTGCGATTGGCGTTGGCCCAAAAGTTTTGAAGAACCGGCCATCGCGATGTGCTCGCTTGTGTTACCGCTCTTTTGAGGGACGCGAGTCCGATGCATGATGGCCGTTCAATGAACGCCGGCATACTCGTTGGCACGGCCCCTTGTCGGAATGCTTCGATATTCTTCCCATCCTATATTCGCTCTCGCTGTACTACGCAGTAGCGTAGTGTTTTGTCTGCGACTAACACTTGGACCGAAAAGCCTGGAACCGCATCCTCCAGGTGGGCGAACGACTCGTGCGTGATCAATAAGCAGAAACGATTACGATTTAGAAACGAGCCTGCTATCGCGCCGAAGTGAACGGCGAGGCCGGCAAGCCCGCGCCATTAAAGAGATTGCATTGAGGATTGTCGCTCCAGCCGTAGCGCACATACACGGGCTCGGTGACCGAGGGGCTCGAGACGACCACGGTGTTGTTCTCGATGGCAGCAGTCGCGGGAACAAACTTGCCATCAATTCCGGCAACTTCAAAGCTCACCAGGTCGCCATTCTTTATGACAAGCTTTCCCGAATGATCGAACCAGACGCGAATCGAGCTACCTTCGGGCACCGCCTGGCGAAAGAGCGGCCCGGAAACCTCAACATTCTCTCCGTAGCTTATTGCTCGCGCCCAGTACGACAGCCGCAGGCCCACGTCAAGCTTGTCAGTGGGATGTATGTTTTCAGGATCTCCAATATCGACAGTTACTGCCATTCCCGTGTTGCGGAGTTCCAGAGACTCGAATTGTTGCTGGCGCAAGGTCGGCCAGTCCTCGATGGAGCCTGCCTTGTAATTCGCGATCTGCACAAACAGGAAGGGGAAATCGCCGATGCCCCACTGCCTGCGCCAGTCCTCGATCATGGCGCGAAAGAGACGTCCGTATAGCGGAGCGCGGTCGGAGTCGGTGTTGCCTTCTCCCTGATACCAGATTACGCCGCGAATGGGAAACGGCGTCAGGGGTGCAATCATGCCGTTGTAGAGCAATGCCGGGCTTTGGCTCTCGAGCTGCGGTAGCCAGGGGAATTCCGGCGCCGGCCTGCCTTGAGCCTTGGCCTCCGCGATCAGGTGCGGTTTTTCCTTGCGAAGAAAAACGCTGTCGCTCTCGCGCGCAGCCCACTTGTCCCACGAGGCAAAGACCGGCATCAAGGCGGCGTCTGCTGCCAGAGCGCCCATGCGCGTCCAAGCCTCGGCGGGCGTGCCGCCCCAGCTCGAGTTAATGATTCCCACCGGGACGTGCTCGCGCGCCCCGATCTCGCGCGCGAAATACCAGGCCACAGCGGAAAAGTTACCGACTGAATTCGGCGTCGATGCGTTCCAGCCGTCGCTCTCCACGTCGTCTTGCGGGTAATCGACGGCCTGCCGCTGCACCACAAACAGGCGCAGATTCGGAATGAAAGCCTTAGGAATGTCTTGGCTTGCTGTGGCCGCATCGCTCATCGGAAATTCCATGTTCGATTGGCCCGAGGCGACCCAAACATCGCCCACCAAGACATCATCGAGCGTGATGGTCTGGGCCACTGCATTGCCGGGATGTTTACTCTCGACTGTCATCTCGAATGGGCCACCTGCGGCACCCGGCGCAAGGTAAAGACTCCAGCGTCCTAATGGCCCGGCGTTCGTTTTGCGGGATTCGCCGCGAAAACGCACGGACACAGACTCTCCCGGCGCCGCCTTCCCCCACACATGAACTGGCAGATCGCGCTGTACAACCATGTGGCTGGAAAGGATTCTCGGCAGGCTAACCTGAGCAGAAAGTGCCGTACTTAATCCAAAGGCAAGAGACGACCAAAAGCGCAGTTTCATCGCAATCTCCAACAAATCGAATCGGTACACATGTACCGGCTACAAAGGTTTTACGTCGGAAGAGCCCGTGTCTTGACAAAGTGATAGTAAGGCGAATCAACAACCTCACTCAACTCGCAACAATGCAAGCATAAAACCGCACTTTGCGGGAGCGTTTATTCTTGCACGCAGTAATTATCGTCAGGTATACTCCAGCTCACAGTCAATCCCTAGAGTTCAGAAAGTTCGCCAAGTTACGCGGCATCTAGATCGACTGGCGAGATTCTTACGAATGGCAATGGAGATGGGAGCTCGTGCAGGCCGCTCGATGAAAAAGAAGTCCCGCGCCGCTGACACTCCCTCGAAGTGAGATTGGAAGCGAACATAATATGTACCTGACTCTGGAGCAGCAGCGCATTGGGCAGCAGAACTTCTGGAGAACTGTAGGCCCTGAGCTTAACCCCGAGCGCATGAAATTGGAAACTTGCGTTCCGCGGCAGTTCTCAGGTGGCGCGGTGAGAGCAGGGATTGTCGGTGTAGGTAGTCAAGGGGCTGCTTTGCTGAGTTATTGCCTCCCGGAATTCATTGACGTCGTTGCCATCTGCGATATCAATCCGGCTCACCGGGCCAAGGCGTGTCAAGGTCTAGCAAAAGGCGGATGGAGACAACCTAGGGAGTACACCGAATGGCGGGAGATGAAGGAGAAGGAAAAGCTCGAGATGGTGATCATTGCGACGCCGCTCTGGACTCACGCCGAGATTGCGGTAGGTTTCCTGGAGGCTGGAATCCATGTCTTCTGCGAAAAGATGATGGCCCACGACGAAGAGGGCTGCCGTCAGATGATTGCCGCTGCAGAGAAGCATCATCGTCACCTCGAGATTGGCTATCCGCGTTTCTACGATGTACTCCACACGGCGATGTATAAGAGCATCATCCTCCCCAAGCTGTTGGGCGACATACATTTTGTGCGCCTATTTAGCCACAACAATGAATCTTGGCGCAAACATGAACAACCGCCCTTCCCAGGTTTCGACCCCAAGCCCTGGGGCTATCCCGATTGGGAACACCTGATGAACTGGCGCATGTACGACATCTATTCGCGAGGTTTGACGGCTGAGTGGGGAAGTCATATTACCTCGTTCACTGATTGGTTTCTGGGATCGACCCCCATTTCGGTCTATGGCTCGGGCGGAATCTATCACTATAAAGACGGCAGAGAAGTCGACGATCATTTGTTCATCACGTATGACCATCCTGGAGGCTGCAAGGTCGAGCTCTCGTTGATTCTCACCAATAACTTTTATGGGAACTTTGAGGAGTTCATTGGATCCGAAGGCACTGTAATATTCAACGACACCAGCGGACTGATGTACTTCCCTAACGAAAGTTGCGCGTCCCGGGAGGGCGATAAGTACAAGGATTTAAATCTCGATCCCTGGAACAATTTCGAGATCGCCTTCCGAACTGAGATCTGGAATTTCTGCTCGGCCGTTCGTCACGGAAATCCTCTGAATTGCGGTGCCGCCCGGGGTCTCTCAACCGTCATCGGTTGTTTGGCTGGAATTAAGGCTGCCAGAACAAGATCACGTGTTGCCATTGAGACGTTGTGACAAGTGCCTGACTAGGAGAGAGCATACTCTCAGCCTCTCCTACTGCACCTAAACGTGAGGGAAGGAAAGGAGCAACAGATCCGATGAAGCGACTGGATCGCCGATTGTTCGTGAAAGCATCATGCAGTGCCGCACTGGGTGGCATAACTGCTACGCTGACCGCCGCGAAGGCAGGAGCCGTTGAGGCTGAAGACTTTCATTTAGTCGAAGGCGCACCTGCTGGACGCACAGAACCAGTCACTTTTCTAATGGCCAGCGCAAGGAAACCAGCCTGTGAGATTGTGCTTCCCTCCGGGGCATCCGAGATGACCCGACATGCCGCTTCTCGGCTTCAGTCAGTGATCGCCGAGATTTCCGGAGTGAAAGTGGCGATTGTTCCGGAGAATCGATCGTCGGCCAGTCAAGGCAGGATTCTGGTTGGCACATTCGCCGAAAATCGTGTGGCGGCGCAATTGTTGCGGGAAAAACAGTTGGTTGTCTTCCCCGAGGATCGTGACAAGCAGCTCTCTAAGAGAACCATGCTTCCGGAACACCTGGGGGAGCAGGGCTTTGTTTTGTATGCCGGTGACTACCAAGCCGCGCCAGCGCTCGCGGTCACGGCATACACGCCTCTTGGCGTTCTGTATGCCGTAGAGACGTTGTCAGACCGCCTGTACCTGGAAGATGACGCTTTGGTGGCTGGCCCTTTGAACTCCATGGTGACGCCCATACTGAATCTTCCGGCGTTTCGGTGCCGGAGTATAGCCACCAATTTCGGGGGCCCGGAGTGGTATGCCGGAGGCCAGTGGGAGAAGGAATGGGCGAAGCCGGACGGCTCGGGTTACGATTGGCGTGGCTTTGTCGACTGGATGGCGTCACACAAAATCAACAATCTTAATGTCTGGATCTTCGGCTTGCCGTTTGGCATTGCGTACGATTCGAAGCGCTTTCCAGAACTCGTCAACCGTTACCACCCTAACGTCAAGCATGAATTCATGACCGAGTTGATCGATTATGCCCACAGCCGTGGGATTCGTGTCTTTACGATGATCAATTTCCCCGACGGCTTCACTCCGGTCATCAAACGCTATCCGGAACTGGCGGGCAAGAACGTCAACCTGAAAGATATCCCCGACGGGCAAAAATGGGAGGAGTATCTGAGGCTAGGACAAGGCGTTCTCGACGAAGCTGACACCAGAGAGTTGATAAATCTAGAGACCAAATGCAGTTGGGTATGTGCCTCAGAACCGAAAACAATGCACTTCTGGCGGAGCTACCTCGAGGATTTGTTTGAACATTATCCCAAACTGGACGGAATCGGAGGTCAGTTCGCCGAGGATGACTACATTGTCTGTAATTGCGACCGCTGCCGCGGGCACCACTTTGCCATCTTCGAGAAATACTTCTCAGTCATGGTCGAAGTGGCGCGTCGGCATAATCCCAAAATCGCATGCTGGGTATACGATTCTTGGGGCACACGTGACATCGTCGAACATCAGGATCGCTACCCCAATTTCATAGATATCGATTGGTCAGGGTTGATGGCTGGTCTGTCCCGGCGGGAGTATCTTCCCCGCAGCAAATGGTATCTATTCCACCGCGAGGCTTCGCGCTTCCCTGACTTTGCTTACAAATATGGAGCTTCGATCCTGAATGAACGAGGACAAGAAGGAATGGAGATCAGGGTCGTCGCTTATAAGAGTTGGGACAATGCGGTTCAGGCTTTTGAAGAATTTGGTTGGAATCCGCGCCTGACGATTGAGGAGTACGCTGAGCTCTATATCCAGAAGGTCTACAGGCGCAGGGATCCTCAATTGGCAAAGCTGTACGAGTCTTGGTTGAAGTTTCCTGGATATCTGGAAATGGTGTCAGGGCGGGAAGGAGACAACGGCACCTACTATCAGGACCCAACCGCGGAAGAAGATCGAGCGCTAGCTGCCAAAGCCAAAGCGACCCTTGCACAACTACTCGATCAGATTCCTGATCACTCCGATCTGGTGGAGCTAATAAGACGACAATTTGCAGCAATGAATCACCCGCCGAGCAATACTTAGCAATAAGATGTGAACTTTGCTGGCTGGGATCAACCTTGTGAATACGCGTTCCTTCTTGGCGGCGAATTCTACTTGAGGTTCAATTTTGCTACCGCTAGTCTTTCGTTCAGTTCGCCTTTCGAGGGAGTGGTCCTTTGTCGCTGGGGTTCTGCTTTGTTTGGCCGCAATTTCATCTGCTTTGGGCCAATCGAAACCCGAGGATACATTTCTCAACTGGATGAACTCCATCGCGCAACGCAATTTGCGCGCACGCGCAGAGACGATTCGTGCCATCCGAACGAGTGTCGGGGCTGAACAGCGCAAACTCTTTGTGCGTGATCAACTGCTGCACGAAATTGGAGGACTACCCAATTATCACGGTCCCCTTAACGCAAAAATCACTGGTGAGCTGCACACCGATTTCTACACGATTGAGAAAACGGTCTACGAATCTCTACCGGGCTTTTATGTCACAGCAAATCTCTACCGTCCGAATCGCCCCGGTCGTTATCCCGCAGTGCTTTTGCAGGCTGGCCACACCCAGGAAGGAAAACTCGAGAATCAACGCATCGCGGCCAACCTTGCCTTAAAGGGTTTCGTTGTGCTCAGTTTCGACCCCATCAGTCAGGGTGAGCGCGAACAGACATATAGCCGACAATTCGGTGAGGCACTAGCAGGATGGTCCGTCCCCGAGCATATTGAACTTGACGCTCAGTCCCGTCTGATCGGCGAAGGCTTGGCGCGTTACTTCATTTGGGACGCAATGCGGTCGCTGGACTACCTAGCGAGCAGGCCCGAGGTCGACGCCTCGCGAATCGGAGCTGCAGGATGCTCCGGCGGTGGCGCTCTAACAACGTTCATTGGCGCACTCGATGCACGCATCAAGGCTGTTGTTTCAGCCTGCTTCCCCAGTTCGTACCAGACCATGTTTTCAGGAAAGGGCCCCCACGGGGAGATGACCTTTCCTCACTTTCTAGCAGATGGCCTCGACACCGCCGATTTCGTGGAACTTTCCGCTCCCACCCCGTGGCTGCTTCAGTCAAGCGAAGCCGATCAATACGGGTACAGTCACGAGGGGGTCGAACATGTATATCGTGAGGCGCAGCATTGGTACGATCTTTCCGAATCGCGGGACCGCGTTGGCTTCATGGTTGCACCCGGTCCACACGGAATGCCGTTGGAAAGTCGCGAGGCTCTGTATCGCTGGATGATTCGCTGGTTGAAGAAGGGCGATGGAGACTTCCACGAACAGCCAGTGAAGATGTTTTCCAACTTCGAATTATGTGTGACTCCGACCGGCCATGTGGATGACCTCGCCGGCAGCCGCAAACTTCACGAGGTCTTGCGCCAAGATCTGCAAGAGCGAGAAGACCACGGTTCGATTGACGAGCTTGCCGTAGAACTGAAGAAACTGCAGATTCCAGGGGACACTTCCGCGCCGAGCCTTAAGGTACTGAGCACAAGCAAATTCGAATCCGGTTCGCTCGATCAACTCGAGATTGAGAGCGAGCCGGGAATCTGGCTCGATGCTGCCCTCTACCTGCCGAGTTCTTCCGGTCGCAAGTCCGCTGTGGTGGTGGTGAGCGATGGCGAAAGATTTGGCAGGACGCCAGCGACAAAATTGGCCGAAAAGATGGCTGCTCTTAATCAGATCGTACTCTTACTCGAGCCCCGCCGGTCACATTGGAAAAACACCCAGCCAACCGCAACGGGCGATTGGTACGATGACCTTCACGCCGACCTGATCGGCCGAAATCTGCCAGCCATGAGGGCGCACGATATCCTTCGCGGTGTTGATCTGCTGAGTGTTCGCCCGGATGTCGATTCAAGATCGATCCGTGCCGTAGCCCGCGGCGTCGCCGGCATTTGGCTGCTTTTCGCGGCGGCCGCTGATTCACGCCTGACGACGGTCTGGCTTGACGGAACTCCCCAGAGCCTTCGATCAGCGCTGGACAACTCCGTAACGATCGACTTAGCTGATGCAGTTGTTCCAGGCTTCGTCCTTCGCTGGGATTTACAGAACTTGGTGAAGGCCATTGAACCGCGACGGGTGCTCTGGACCGATCCAACCAACTGGACTCAACACGTTATCGCGGCGGGACCGCAGTTCTCCTATCGCTACGTTGTCGGCGATGTCACCGACGAAGAGGACCGCCAGGATGACGCTTTCATAAGCCAGTTTCTTAAGTGAAGGACAGGCCGTTTCGACAAGTCTTCACACAACTGCCTAGATTCCTGGGGTGCGCATAACCTCTGCAGCCGGGTGGCGATTCTGCGTGGTATCTGGATCAAGTGGAGAGCCTTTCCAGTTCATCACCGCTTGGGGAAGGTAAACCGATCGACTCCTCAGACAGACAATCGCAGGGAGTTCCCGGCGACCGCCGCAGCTCGCAATCGTCATGGTAGCCCGAGCAGATCTCCAATAATTCAGGTAAGCACTATATTCCGATTGACGACTCGATTATATACCATATATATTGCGTACTGGAATGAATTGAGCCGCAGAATTCTGACGCCAATTTCCAAAGATCTTAATCGCAAGGTGGCATCGACTTTACTGCGCAAGCCCAAAGAGAGTTGTCCATGCAAAAGAAAGTAAAGACCACAATCGAAGAATGTGACGAAGTAGCCAGCAAATTGGCAATCGACGGCGGAACGCCGGTGAGAACAGAGGCGTTACCTCTGGAGTTTCCTGGTGTGCACCACATGGGAGTAGAGGAGGTTGAAGCCGCAACCCGCGTAGTGGGCAGCAGATCGATGTTTCGATATTACGGAGTGGCCCTGCAACGAGAGGTTGAGGCCTTCGAGTCGGAGTTCGCGCATTTTCTCGGCGTACAGCATGTAGTAGCGGTGAGTAGCGGCACCGCGGCTCTGAACGTCGCCCTAGGAGCGCTCGGTGTTGGTCCGGGGCAGGAAGTGATCGTTCCAGCGTACATGTGGGTCTCAGTGGCCGCAGCAGTCATCAACCGCGGAGCCATTCCCGTGCTGGCGGACATTGACGACACCTTCGGCATCGATCCAAGGTCGTTGGAGGAGAGGATCAGCAGCAAAACCACCGGCATAATCGTCGTGCACATGAGTGGCGCTGCGGCCGACATTGAAGCCATTCGCGCCGTCGCTGATCGCCGAAAACTATTTCTTCTCGAAGACTGCGCGCAGTGCATTGGTGGCACCGTCAATGGGAGGCGAGTTGGTAGCTTTGGCGACATGGGAGTCTTCAGCTTCCAGATGAACAAAAACATGACTGCTGGCGAAGGAGGTGCCGTCGTGACTAATAACCGGCGTCTCTACGATCGCGCCTTTGCGTGTCATGATCTTGGCTACGCACGCAATGATGCAGGCCGCCTCATCATGAATGATCCGGAGCTGTGCCTGTGGGGTCAAGGATGTAGGCTCGACGAAATCCGCGCATCCGTGCTGCGTGTGCAATTAGCCAAGCTTCCTCAAATCGTCGGGAGCATGCATCGCAGCAAATATCGCATCCGGGAGGCAATTAAATCGCTTCGGGGTATCGGTTTGCGCAGGGTGGTTGACGAGGCTGGAGACACATCGCCATTCCTGATCACGACCTATAGAGATTCAGAGACAGCACAAAAAGTGAATAGAGCCCTTCGGGCCGAGGGCATTGTAACGTATCCGCAGGGCATCACGAATATTCTGATGACCGAATGGGGTTTCCACCTTTACTACAACATCGTCAGCCTGGTTCAGAGGACGAGTGTCGATCAGGCTGGATTTCCATGGAATCTTATTGAGAACGCTGGGCTCCGCGCGGAATACGCGAAGGGAACATGTCCGGTAGCAGACAGTCTGTTTGAGAGGAGCATTCTGCTTGCAATTCCGTCGTCTCTAACTGAACACGACGAAGGTGATATTATTCGCGCATTGAAAAAAGTTCATCAGTCGCTTATCGCTCGATAGCGCGTCCTGCGCACGGCTTAGGCTACATCTCGTCGGATAAGCCTTTTCTTGATGGCTTGTGGGAGCTTTTCTCGGTGATTGGTAAGAATTTGAGCATCCTGAGCCCTGCGCGAGACTGACACGTGGCCATGCGGTCGTTGAGCAAGTGCTTTTCACCTAATTCCGTATCAGGTGGATGAGCACGCGGTCTGCGAACTGTCCCCGAGTGGAGTAGCTGATTACGGCGCAGCCGTGATCCAGATGGGGGCGATGTAGCGGGTTGAAATCCATGCGCGATCGTTGTCGAGCTTGAGACGTATCACTTTATCCTGCGCGATGCTCTCTTGCTCTCTAGATTCGCTATCGTCAATTCTTGGCTTGACGCGGTGAATTGGATACGGCCTTGCGCAGATCCAGAGCTTTCTGTAGTCACCGTTCGAGTAGTGGACTAGCCGCAGACCTTTAAGCGATTCTCTTTAGTGAAGTCGAATAAGCGGGATAATCTGAATTCGAGCAGTGATCTCCGAGGTTGAACCCGAGACATCTCACGATTCCGAAACTCGCGGCGACTCTGATTGGAAAAAGACTCATCGAGCGCACTCCATGAGTAGACAAAAATCAAGGCTTGTTCCGTCGTCCATATCGCCCTGGTACTGGAATACTCTCAATGAATGGCAAAGTGGTGAGCGTTTTGGTTCAGTAGCGGATGCTGATGATATGCTCTCCCTTAGCCAATTGACCGAAAGTTAGTGAGTCCGCGACTCGCGGAGCCTTTACCAGCGTGCGATCCAGGCTTACCTCACGGGGTGTTTTTCCTGTATTTACGATCAGGTCTGTTTTCGCTGAGCAAAAGACGTGGATTTCAACCGGAGCACTGGGCTGACTTATGGTGACATCGGTTGCGGGATTAGCGGAAAGGAGCACGTCCTTACCACGCCTCAAGTCCTTCAGATTCCCACCGAAGACCTCTTCCTCGCCATTCGAGTTCCTGATGGCCAGGACGTCGCTTTCAGCCGTCAGATCCCCTAAGTTCAACTCTCCGGCTTGGCGGCGGAAAAGCACCTGTGCAGACCCGTCAGGCGACCGGAAGCCTTCACCTGACGTGGTTTGAAATACTTGAAGGGGCGTGGACTCCTCCCCGGCAGCCTGGAAGTGCATGCCAACCAGAAAATGCCCAGCCTTCTCTCGCGCTGAATCCAGTCGAAAAGTTTCCCGCGGCTCGACTGGCTTTCCGTCAAAGTCGCTATAGGTGCCGTAGGCCGGTATCGGCTGCCGCTCCAGGCTCCAGGGCCTGTTCTCCCCTCCGTTGGTTATGACCGCAAAAGCCGCTTTGCCGTGTATCAACGCCTGATTACCCTGCATACTCGTCTGTGCTCCCGGTGGAATGTGCAGAAGCCATGCGTACTCGTGGGGCGCGGGCGCCTCCATCTGGTCGTGCACGACTAAGATGTCCGGTTTCAGGAAAAGATAATCACGCGTCAATCTCGTGACCGGATCGCCGTCTCGGTACGCCGGTGCAAGGTTTGCAGAAAGGTAGTCGATACCTGGCGAGAGAACGTAGCGCTGAAACTTAGGGAAATCCTGGAACGGCGGCCAATAGCGGCCGTCGTAGTCTTCCTGGCTGAAAGGGTCGTTGTCAAGGATGATTGTGTTATGGGCAGGCGCCTGAGTGAAGAAGTCGTGAAAATGCAAATCCGTCTCATTGTCGTAGTGTGCGTAACCGGCCTCGGAAACCAATTCTTCACCGTGAGCAGCCACCAGAAAACTTCCCTGATCGTGGTGCTCGTGATTGAACCACGGCCCCACGCGAAGGGAGATCACGGTGTCCTGAGGCCCCCAGCCGCTCCGCAGGATGGCGCTGCCTCGCTCGGCAAAGATGCGCGAAGGCGGTGGCGATGGAAGGGGCTCGGCGTCTCGCGTACAGCACAGCAGGTCAAGAAGCCCGGGCAATCCCACTCCGCCTGGACCCTTACCACTCAATATGGACCCGCTTTTCAGGCTTAAGTTTGTGGCGGATTCGTAAAAACTCCTGAGTGCCGGATCATTAGTGAATTCCGCTCCCCACGCGAATCCTGAACGTTCTGCCACTTTCCACCCGGTGTCCCCTGTATCCAGCACCAGACCCGGACGGACCTGGGCATAGCGAAGCCACCAGAAGCTCTGCATCATCTTCGCAAACCCACGTGGACGGATGCCCAGCGCATCGAGCGGCGCCAAGCCCCAAGACATCCCTTCCATGCCGAATTCCTGATAGCGTGCCGGTTCGTCCTCACTGCCGTCATCGAGAATGAGGCCGTCGAGTACGTGCTCATACGCCACCAGCAGTTCCGCCAAAGCCGGTCCGAACCTGGCCGTCCACTCTGGGTCATCGCCATAAAGCGCGACGCAGGCCTCAATAGCTCCACCGACGGAGTGTGCCAGGTGGTTTGTCGCATTGATCGGCACGTGATCGTACAAAAAGTATGCGTTTACGGAAGGAAGGACCGATTTTTTCCAGAGGGCGTCAGCGATCTTTGATTTCTCTTCCTGCGAAAGCTCTGATGCAACCAGATCATAGCCGAACGCGAGTTCCTCGGTGAAGATCCCGATTCCGAAGTGGGTATCGAGTCCGTTTGCTACAAACCAGGGAGGTGTCCAGGTGGTCCATGCGGAAACGGTCGCAAGCCCACGCCGTGCTGCCTCCAGCGCCTGTCGATCACCGTTCAGACGAAAATCGAGGGCGTTGAATGCGATGGAGTCGCTGTAGCTGTAGATGTAATCGTAGAACTCGTCAAGGCCGGGAATGGCGTTGTCGGCTGGGAGGAGTTCGATATTCGCTCCAGCATCTGTATTGTAGGTAAGACGATGGCGCAAGTCGCTTGCACGTTGATGAACAATCGTCAGAAGTTGATTCGAGTTTGGTTGCGACCGCAGTTGCTCAAGCCGCGAAGCTTGAAGTAGCACTCGAGGATGGTCGGGTATTCTAGCCAGTGCCAGAAACCTGAAATCTGTTCTGACCCGGCCGCTCCTGATCTCAGCTCGATAGAGGCCCGGCTTGCCGGGCGCAGCAACCTGAATCTCTCTGACTTCCCCTGCCGGAATGCTCTGGGTCAGAGTGTGCATTCCCTCTTCGTCATAGATATCGATACGCGCGGTACCGCCTGGCCCTAGGTCTAAGTTGAGGGGATGCACCGGCGTTACAATTTCTTTCGATACCGCGATATTCTGAACCGACGACCAATCCAAGGAGGGTGCACGAAGCGAAAGCGTCCCTTCGCGCTCCGCATCGATCTGCAGAGCGCGAAGGGTTAACTGACTATGGCACCCTCGAGGAGGCAACGCAACTTCTGCTTCTAAAACGATCGTTTCCACATCGACGCCATTAGACGGAAGTCCCAGTTGTCGGCCATCGATGCGTACATCGTGCGCTCCTGGTTCGAAAGGCAGCACGTAGCTATTCCGTCGCCTCTTGGTGTCCCCCAAAACCAGTCGCAGGTCCTGCAATTGCCCGCAGGTTTCCAGTTCATAGATAATTCGAAATGAAGCTGACTGTCCCATATGAAATTTCAGCGAGCGGATCATCCCCACCCGCTGTAGGCGTTCGCCGTTTGAAACCATATCTCGGACGAGGACGGCTGATCCCCTTACTTCTTTCGTATAAATTGTGGGATCGTAACCCACGTCCTGAAACAGCGGATAGCTGACCCATCCTGGAATACCGTGGTTGAAGTCTTCCTTGAAGGTCCAGTGAGTGAGGGTCGAGCCAGACTGCGGATCGCCCGCGGTCGCGAGCAGCGGACCGGCCTTCCCATATATCTCGGAGCATAGAACCAGAACGATACTAATTAGAGAACTGCCGAGCCTCTTTCCCATTCCGTTGACTCCTGATTTGCGCACCTTCCGCGGTGCCGAATACGCGATATCCGAACTCTGACAAAGGGAAGTTCAGAAAGCTTTGTTGCCAATGTCCTTTACGCTTTGTTCCTGGCGCAACCGATCTATCATGCCGCGACGGCAATGCGCGACTTAGTAAGGGCGGCCTTGATTCCAGCCAGACAAAGCGATGGGGGTGACGGTCCGGGATGTACCGCAATTCAGAGGAGTTTCGCAGCGAAGCGGCGAGCAATGAACGTAGCATTGTTCGTATTTGGCCTCTTGCAAGCGGACCGTCAGTTGAATCCCAATTCTTAGAGCTGATTCTAGTTGAGAAGCATACAGTTATCGTCAATAGAGGCCGCCATAAGAGAGAAAGCGTCCTATCCATCGAACAATACCCGTCGCCAGCCGTCGGCCGGAAAGTTGTTGGGGAGGCGTACATATCCACACGCTATATCAGGCCTTTTGCAAGGCTTTGACTTCAGCGGTCTCTGCGGCGGAGTCGGGATCAAGATAAATGACGCACCGCGGATGCGTACGCAGTACAGTCGCAGGGCACATTGGATTAACCGGCTCCGATAGGACGCGGCGAACAGCCTCACGTTTGAGAGCGCCGGGTACACAGCAGAAGATCGCGTTTGCAGCAACAAGCCGCGGTATAGTCACGGTGAGAGCGTGCGTCGGCACGTCTTTGAGGGACGCAAAACACTTATCGTCCACTTGCTGCTGACGGCACGTCGGATCGAGTTCAACGATCTTAACCGTTAGCGGATCCGCAAAGTTCGCGGGAGGGTCGTTAAAAGCCAAGTGCCCGTTGCAGCCTATGCCGCAGCAAACGATGTCGATCGGAGCGGCATTTAGCTTCTCCGAGTAGTCCTCCGCGGCTCTCTCCGGATTCTCTCCCGGCTCAATCAGGTGTGCGGCGCTGAACGGAAGATGGTCGAAGATGGCGCGACGGAGCCACAAGCCAAAGCGCTGTCGAGCCCCGGCCGGCAATCCAATGTATTCATCCATATGGAACGCCGTTACGCGCGACCAATCAACGCGCTCTTCGCGGAGTAGCGCCGCCAACATTTCGCTTTGGCTCGGCGCAGCTGCAAAAACAATCCGCACATCGGCCTGCTTTTCCAGACAAACTCGGATCTCGCGTGCAATATCTGCCGCTGCACGCTGCCCCATTGCAAAGCGGGATTCAGCGATATCGAAAGTGGCCATGCCTCTCTCAAAAGTTGTCATGCGCATCCCTCCGTAGAATTCTTTCCGGCGTCGGTCAACTGAGTTTCTTTTGGGTGCTGGTCTGCGATCAAATCCCGATTGATACTGTCGAGTAGCGCATCTGCCGCAGGCTTTGAACTGGAAGTGAATGCACCAAGCAGAACGTAGAGCGCCATGGCAACGACCACGGGTCCACCTACGTTGATCGCCGTGGTCATATCGCCCGCAAGAGAAGTGATCCGCGCGAGAAAAGCGAATCGGATCAGCGCAAAGCTGACTATGCCGCCTAACCAGGCGGCAAGTGCTGCTCCGGAACCACAGCGGCGGAATGGAAGCAACATACCGAACAGCATCGGAACCGCAATCGGACCTAGGAGCGCGGCGAACCAGAGAATAACGAGGCCCAGGACGCCGCCGAAGCGGTCAGCAAAGATGGCTATGATCATGCTCACTGCCAGAAAAGCGAAAGTGCAGATACGACCGGCGAGCAGTTGCGATGCATCGTTGAGTTTGATGCGATCGCGGCGCAGAGCGGGCAGAATATCACGGACCACAACAGCAGAAATGGCGTTGGCGTCAGAAGAAGTCATTGCCATTGTCTGCGCAAACAAGCCGGCCAAGACCAGCCCGATCAACCCGTGTGGTAGCAGCATGAGGACGAGAAGTGCATAGGAATCCGAGGGATTGGTATCCACAGGAGTCAGTAATGGCCCAGCCCACATCGGGAAGAACAGCACCAAGGGCCAAATAAGGTATAGCCCCGCCGACAAGAGCGCCGCCTTCTTTGCCTGGTTGCCGGTGGGCGCCGCGATAAAGCGTTGCGCCAAATTCCAGGTGCCACCGTTATAGGAAAGCGTATTAATCACCAAGAATGAGACGGCGAACAGCGGCGTGTATGGTGCGACGAAGGCATGTGCATGCGATGGCGGCAAGTGATCCCATATGGTCCAGAGAGCTGCAATGCCGCCTAGGCGGCTCAGGACCGCGGCCAGAAGCAAGCTTCCCGCGACAAGTTGAATGCAGAACTGGCTGAAATCAGTGATAGCGTTCGCCCACAAACCACCTGCGACCGCGTAAGCCAGGGTAACTCCTCCCGTGAGCAGCACGCCGGAAACCGGCGGCACGCCTGCGAATACATGGAGCAGAATAGCTGTTGCCGTCCATTTGGCGCCGACGTCGAAAACCTTAAGCAGCGAGCCGCTCCAGGCTAGAGCTTGCTGCGTAGACAGGTTATAGCGAATCACAAGATATTCGAGCGGCGATATCATGCCCGTCACTTGTCGAAGCTTGGCCCAACGAGGCGGAAAGATGGAATAGCCGATCAACATCGCGAGCGTGATGGTGGATGCCCACCACACGTAGATGGTGAAGCCGGTCGAGTAAGCGATGGCGGCATAGCCGACGAACGCCGCAGAACTATAGCCCGACATGTGATGTGAAATGCCCGAGAGCCACCATGGCATCTCCCCGCCAGCGGAGAAGTAATCGCTGGCGCTCCTGATCCTGGTGCGCGCCCACAAACCTAACCCAAGCATGAGAATGAAGAAGGCGCAGAGCACAGCCCAGTCAAGATTGCTCATCCCTGAGGTCATGGTCGCCATCGTGCGAACCCCTTCTTCACAGGCGGCGCTGGCAGAAACGGCTGTTGACCGCCGGGTGGAATGTTTCGCCTGATCTGCCTTCGTCTCCGCATCAGCGTGAGCCACCGTATTCCGGTTCTACCGTAATGCGGGCAGCCATCCTGTGCGTTGCACCAGGCGCCAGCGCAATGGCATCACCGCGCGCATTGGCGGTTTCAACGCAGACGAATCTGTGCCAATCGTCTGCACCAAGGTCGGGAAACTTGCCGATGGTTTCCTCGCCTGGATTCCACACCACCGTAGTTCGCGAGCCCGATTTCTCGATTGAGATCAGGCGCCGATTGACCTCGTCGTGAAGTACGCAGGTTGCCGCCGTATCCGGATAGAGCGAGTTTGTGTGCCCGGAGAAACGCAGTTCCGCTTCTGCCTGCCGCTTTTCCGCAAATTGATCTGCGGCATCCAGATACAACGCCCCGGCCAGACCGCCCAACGAAGTTCTCCTGATCTCTCCGACTGCGATATAGGTGTGCAGTGCCTCTTCGAAGTGCATGGTCTGCGTACTCTGGTTGTACGTCACCAGTTCCAGCTCCAGGCTTTGTCCTATGCGCACCGCATATTCGAGCCGGAATCCGTCGAAACCCAGCGCACGCGCCCGCGTATCCGGAGACAATGAGAGCTTCATCTCGAGATTGTCATCCTTCAGGTTGACCGATTGAAGATCCCAGAGCGAGGTTCGCGCAAAGCCGTGCAAACCGCAGCCTCTTGCTCCAAACCAGGGAAAGACCACCGGGATTCCTCCGCGTATCGCCTCTCCCGGTGAAAAGGCACTTCGCGTGCCGAGAAACAACACCGGGGACTCTCCCGCCGGTTGCCACTGCGCCAGGTGCGCACCTTGCAAATACATCGCGGCCTCAGCCCTGGTTGTCGAGATATTTGCCCGCACATAGTGATGAGCCGCCTCCTTCAGCGTGAAAGCTCCAGGAATGCCAAACGCCGCATTTAGTGTCTCTGCTATCATCGCTCTCTGACCGATGCGCCTTCCGTCCGCCTTTCGGTTTCTTTCTTCCCGTTGGAAACACGTACTTCGGATCTCAACAATCTTGCGGCCGATTTCAGGCAAGACGTCGAAAATCGATTCGCAAGACTCGAGTCAAATCACGGTGTGATCTTATTTTTTCCCAATGGCGGATGATTTTGAATAATCGCCAGGAAGTGTTATCCAGCTAATCGGATAGAAACGCAATATCGGATCGAAACGCAATCTGTTGGCACGCCCCAATGGTCGCGTTAGTGAAAATCAAATGGACATTTTTTCGACACTTGGCACCGATCCAGGAATCAAGCGTGGCGGGTTTGCCCCCTTCAGTAACGCGCAAAAACGATCTGGATTCTTCGCTAGGAAGGCGGAGTACTTTGATGCTTGTTTCCACCCGAAAAACAACTGATCGCTGGCTTGCAGGTCGAACACAGGCCGCGACGCGGCTTCAGAGTCCGCAAACCGCCCCATCTCCCAGTCGCCTAATAGTGCGTCCGCAAGCGCCTTATCGCGTGCCGCAATTGCCTGAATCAGGGACCTAGCCTTTGAATCATCTAGTGGTCGCTGTCTTGCTAATTTAGCCACAGTGCGATCGCGCCAGAACAATTTCTCCAAATACTGAATGCAAAGCACGAACGCGTGATAGTCAGCGAGATTCGCCCGCACCTTAGGCTCCAGCAAAATCAGCAGGCGCAGAATCCCGTTAAACGGGTTCGTCGCAGGAGTCCCAGTCAGAATCACTTGCGCCAGTTGCGCGTCGCTGGCCCATGGAACCAGCAGCTTCAGTCCATGCCCCTTGTCTTCTTCATCCCGGTATGGGGCGGCGCAATATAGGCCATCAAATACCTCTTTCCATTCCTCGCTCCACGGCGCCTGATAGTGCTTCTCGACAAAACGCTGGAGGCCCAATCTCCGCGCAGCTGCGGTTCCCTCGTTTAGCGCAACGGAAGCATAGGCCAGGCAATCCCAAATGGAATTCTGAATATAGCGGCTGGGAACCCAGTTGGTTACAACCACGCCAAGTGACGCCGTCTCCGCCCGCGCCAGATACGCGTCGGCAACTGCATCTACGTTCCTGAGTTGCTCCGTTCCAATGCGCGGCCCCCACCGATAACATGACAGCGCAGGCGCTCCAATTGCACGAGCCCCATGCGCGGCCACTTTCGACAACGTGTCTTTGAGCGGCGCTCCGGCGGTTCCGTCGTAATCCCAGTCCATGATGATGATGCGCTTGTCCAGCAAGCCAAGAATCTGCGGCTCCTTGTGTGCAACAAAGTCACCCCAGACGATCAGTTCCGTGCCGAGATCCACGGTTATGCCGTTGAGCGCGTTCAAGTAGTCGGCCCAGATCTCAGCGCGGCTGCGGCGCTGCAGCACTTGGCGGGAATGCTCAGACCCTCCCCAGTTCACCTCGTCACAGCCTGCATGCAGATACTTTGAAGGAAAGATCGAGGCGACTTCCTCGTACAGTCTTTTCATCAAATCGAGGACCGCAGGCTCCAAAGGACTGACGCCGGAAAACGTTGAAGAGCCTTTCGGATCGCGATCCAGCAAATGAGAAAATGTGGGCGCGCGCGTGATATACCCGGTGTGCCCGAACGACTCAATCTCGGGAATCAGATCGACGTCCTGGCGCTGGCCGTACTCCGCCAAGTCTCTCAATTGCTCCGGCGTAAACGCGTTTTTGTGGGTGATCAGGCCCGGAACAGAAGCAAAGCGAAGCGCGCTTCCTTGGTCATCGGCGAGTCGAAACTGGAGCGTGTTCAATCGCCACCTGGCACAAAAATCAATGACGCGGCGATAGTAGTCGAGCCTCTCAGGCACGCGCGCTGCGTCAACCATCAGACCGCGTATTTTTCGCATTTGCGCAACTTCGGTTGGGGTCGACGGCGACGGCGCTAACGACGTTCCTGTCGCCTGAATGGCTGCGCCGGCCACCGTCATGCCTGCTCCGCGCAGAAACTCTCTTCGGCTAGGCTGAGTCGGATTGAGCATCGTTAGTGGATCCTGACTGTGGGCCCAAACTACGCCCGTTCTGAACGTCCTGGCCACCTTCAAACTGGTGCGGCTCTGTTTGCAGTATTATACCTGTGCGGATAAAACGATTCGTAAAATAGATGTTTAGTCGGTATGATTATTTTGGTATGAAGAAATGAGCAGTCACTCAATTCACGGCCGCAATCCGCTCACTGGAAAATTCATTGAAGTTCGTATCCAAAATGGGATCATCTCCTCGGTCAGATCCAAAGCCTCCAGAGATGATCTCTGGCTGTCTCCCGGGTGGATCGACCTGCAGGTCAACGGCTATGCCGGCTTCGATCTGAATGCTGAGTCGATCGAACCCGATCTCGTGCATGCTTTAGCTCGCCGGTTGCTTTCATTGGGCGTTACCACATTCGTCCCCACGATCATCACCGCGTCCGAAGATCGCATCATCGCCGCCCTGATGGCGATTCGCGAAGCGCGCAAACAATCGCCGCTCACCCAGCATGTGATCCCGTTCGTCCATCTGGAAGGGCCGCACATATCCGCGATCGATGACGCGCACGGCGCGCATCCGCGCGGCTTTGTCAGGCCCCCTGATATTTTGGAATTCGAGCGGTGGCAAACTGAGAGCAACGGCTTAGTGGGCATGGTTACGCTCTCGCCGCACTGGGGCTCAGCTCTGCCCTACATTGAGCGTCTGGCAAGCCGCGGCTGCTACGTTGCAATCGGCCACACGAACGCCGATCCGGGTTGCATTCATGAAGCGGCCGCCGCAGGAGCCCGGATTTCTACTCACCTCGGAAACGGTGTGTCCCGTGACTTGCCTCGCCATCCCAACCTCCTCTGGGCACAGCTCGCCGACGACCGACTGATGGCATCGTTCATCGCGGATGGTCAGCACCTCCCAGCGGACACTCTCAAGGCGATGTTGTGCGCGAAGGGTGTCGGGCGCAGCATCCTCGTATCGGACGTCACCTCGTTGGGAGAGATGCCGCCAGGAACCTACAAGACGCCCATTGGCGGAACCGTGGAGTTGACCGCCGACGGAAGAATTGCAATCCTAGGCACGCAAATACTGGCGGGCGCGGCGCTGCCTCTCAAATCCGGCATCGCCAACGTTTCACGGCTGCCGGGGTTTTCTCTGGGAGATGCAGTGCGAATGGTCACGGAGAATCCGGGCTGCCTAATTGGCGGACGCGGAGTCTTGCGAGTCGGAGCAGAGGCCGATCTCGTTCAATTCCGCTGGAATGAGAATTCCGGCGAGATTGAAATCATTCAAACCCTTGTCTGTGGCGAGGCCATATGACGAGGTCTGAAAGAAGACGCAAGTGTCCTCAAGCCGGCAGCGCCGGCATGGATGGACTTTGAGGGTGGTGATTAAAAGCTTCCGCCACTTTGCAGCCGTGTTCGGCGCCGCGTATCCGTCGCATTGAATCATGCAGCGGCCAGATTTTCTCGTACCAGAAGGTGTCGGCCAACCAAGATTGGTGCGTTCGCTCCTCGACAGAGGATATGTCGACATAGTGAGTCGGAAAGAAATTCTGCGTTTGAGATCCTAGTTCAGCTTCCATGTAATAGAGCGCAAACTTTTTGCCGCCGCGGAGCCATGCCTCATAGGTGAGCAGCGAGGCCGCACGATGGTCCATGTTGAAGTCGATCGGCCAATGGGTGATGACAAGATCGGGTTTGTACTTATCGAGTAATAGTTCCGTGAATTCCTTGTATCGCTGCCCGGAGATTTCCGAGCCGTTCCGATAGACGACGGGAGATGACTGTCCGCTATCTGAGCCGTCGTAATCCAAACAGTCCAGGCGGATCTTCAGAATCTCTGCCATCCGCATCGCATTCATATAGTTTTTTACCCAATGATCGTTAGGATCAGCACTCGGACTGGGTGGTGGACCGCCAGTCAGAGAGAGCCCCACCACGTTGTGCCCACGATCTGCAAGGAGGCTCAAGGTTCCACCGGCGCAGGTTTGAGGGTCGTCGTAGTGACCGCCAACGGCCAGCACATTGAATTTGCGGTCAGGTTCGCGGCGCACTTCTTGCGCGCTCAATGCAGCCCCGGATACGCATGTGGCTATGCCTGCCAATGCTGAGGATTGCAGTATTGACCGGCGGCTAAGCTTTTCCATTCTGCCCTCCGAAGTCGAGATCGATAATCGAGTGTCGTCTTTCAGTGCTGTGTCCGTCTTACAGCGAGCCCGTGCCGTGTGGAGACCGCCGTTGCGCCGAACTATTGAGTCGAAAAGGGACCTTTGATGCTGCAAAGATCGGTTCGCGTCTTACCACCCTCTGTGATTCGCGACAGGAAATAGACTGATCCATCCGTACCTATCGCGATGGAATTAACATAGGAAGGACGCTGGCCGTTCTCAAAAAAGATAGCGCCGTGATCAACATATCTCAGGCTCGGGATATCGTAAGTAACCAGATGCAGGTCCTCGACTCCCTTCGCGCCTCCCGTGGCTGCGCTTTTCGTTCCAGCAACGCGCTTGCCGTTCAAGTAAACAGGTCCGCCGGTCAGATAATGCAAAGTGCGACCGTCCGGGCCCAGTTTGAAACCAAGGTACCCGTAACTGAACTCGTCGTTCATTCCGCTCCGTTGAGAGGGGAGTGACGTGATTCTGTCCAGGGTTTCCAGTCGTTGCTTGCTCGGATCAAAGCGAAACAAATAGCCGGAATTGCCGTGCACTCCATAAACCATTTTCTCGGGCGCATACCACACGGTTTGACGCCAGTTATATCCCATAGTCCCCATGGAGGTCGGATCGTAAACGCCGAAATAGTCCCTTCTCATGTTGTCACCTAGGACTTTCTCGATTCCGTCGATATCGTAACGATAGCGATAGATATTTCCTTCCGATGTAGTGAAATACACAGAGCCATCAGACGGATCTAGCGCCAGCGATCGGCAGAGGGTTCGATACTCCGCGCCCCTTACGCTCTCGCCTAAAGCTGATGTGCGACCCAGGTCCTTCAATTTCTTCGTTTTCAAGTCGTAGTAGATGAAATAGCCGGTCGGCCAAGTCAGGCCGTAGAGCCGTCCACGAGGGCCATCTGCGGCCATGGCAATGATGCCTTCCGCATGCGGCGCCGTGACGTAGTTCTCAAATTGGCCGGTCTTCAAATCATAGGATAGAAAGTGGCCGCCCGGATAGGGCTCATATCCCTGCGGAGGTACGGGGTATAGTTCCATCCCGTTTCGTTTGGTGTAGTAGCCGATATGTGTAGCGAAGTAGAGCTTATTCCCATACTCCGAGAAGGCTACGTGGGACTTTCCTTGCGGTATGGCTTTGAGGCCTTTTTCCCCTGAAATCTCGGTCAAGTCGCCCAGGTGCGTGATCTTGCCCGCCGGATCGTAGGAGTACATCTGTGCCCCAGTGTTGATGTCTTCGGAGGAGAGAATGTAGTAAATGTTCCCATCACTCGCTGAACTGATCCCGTTATAACTGTCATGGGCCAGCGCAAAGCCTGAGTTGTAGGTGTGCGCTACGAGCGAGCGTTCCTCGCTGGCTAGGCTCGAATGAGCCACAGGAGATGCAGTCGAACGAGCTTCTCTCACCTGGTCGGAGTTATGGCAAGCGGTCATCAAGATTAGGGCTGTCAAAACCAGAGCCTTCGCATCCCAACCTATCTTGTTCATGCATCCTCCAGCGCCGGCAGATTACTTCTGCGAGCGCTTTGCCTCTTCAAATCAACTGAGGTGGTTTGAGTTCTCGAAACCGCTTTGTTCTGCGAAGCCACCATCGTAATGGTCCCGTTTCGCGCCGCAGCGACCGAAGGGTTTGCATTGTCCCACGAAGTTCTCGCACCTCTTTGCATCAACGAAAGCAATTTGGCCGCGAAGAACCAGGTATTATCCTGGCCTTCGCGGCCGACATGATTTCCTGGAGTTGCATCTGCGCGGATCTTCTCGCTGCGGGATGATCGTTGTTCTATCGCTGCTCAGAAAGCGAGCTTCAGACCGAGCTGGCCTATTCTCTGGCTGTTCGGCAGTACGGACTTGATTACGCCGAATGATCCGCCCGACAAATACCCATTCGGAAGGGCGAACTGCGCATGATTGAAGACGTTGAAGAACTCAGCACGGAATTGTACCTTAACTCTTTCTGTTATCTGGGTGTCTTTGTGGAGCGCCATGTTCGACGTGTTGTAGCCAGGTCCATGGAAGAAGCGTGGCGGTCTGTTGCCGAAGCTTCCCAGCGCCGGCACGCTGAAACCCTGCGTACTCATCCAGAGGTGACGGCCGAGGCTGTCGACATTGCGCGGATTGTTAAACTTTATGGAGCCACTGAAGTCCACGTTATCGAGGCCGCTCGTACCGCGCAGGGATTGATCGTATAGCCCATTCGTGCTAACTGGGAATCCCGAGTCAATGAACGTGATGTCAGTGATTGCCCAGCCTTTCACAAGCCAAGGAGCCCGCGACGTCAGCTTATCGAAGGGAAGCACGAAGATGGGACTTATGGTGAACTTCTGGGCGACGTCATTGTTCGAAAGCCCCATGCTAAGCTTGGGGTTCGCATAGTTGATTCTTTGGTTGAAGAACGAGGCATCATCAAGCGCTTTCGACCATGTGTAGCTCAAGTCGAAGGTCAGGTAATGGCCGGACCGCTTTTCCAGGCTGACTTCCAGAGCGTTGTAGCTCCCGGTGGAAGCATTTCTCTCTAAGAAGGTCGTCCCGAAGGTATCGCAGTTGCAGGCAGCGTTATTAGCGGCGTTCGGGGTACTGAGAGGACCCCGGGTGCCATACACCAGCGTGCCGTCAGGCTTGGTAAAAGTTGAGTCTTCTTTGTAAAGTCCGCATTGCAACGTTCCTGCCATTACCCCTGATCCCGTCAGACTCATGCAAAGGTTCGGGTCCCCAGGATTCGCTTCTACCAGAGAGATCATGTGGCGTGACAGGACACCGACATACCCCAAAGTCACTATCGTAGAGCCGGTCAGTTCGCGTTGGATGGTGAAGTTGTAATCGATCGAATAAGGCTGCTTGTTGTGGATGTCATACCCTATCTGGTAGCTGATCGGCAGATACGGCTGGAAGTTGAAATTCTTGGCTGCGGCGCTTCCGGGCACCGGAGGCACAAAAGGAAACTTCTGTCCCTGGGACGCACCGGTCGCCCGGGAGCGATAAGGCTCTTCGAAAAGAGGCGGCGCGGAGGATCCCCAGTATTCGGAAAAAGGCAGTTCCCCAATGATCCAGTACAGCGTTTGGTCCTGAACGGCGTTATAGAAAATGCCCGAACCTATTCGTAAGCTCGTTTTTCCTGGTCCACCAAGAAGCTTTCCCAGAGCTCCGTCTGAGAAGCCCGGAGAATATGCGAGTCCGAAACGCGGGGCAAAGAGGTGAGATTGGGAGGGACCGAGCGTCGGAGAAACTCCCGGGTCGCCGGGGTACACGTTTCCAATCGGAGCGCCCGGGTATTCCACCGATTGCTGGCCCGGATTCAACGTCTCGATCTTGTTTTGCGTGTCGTACCACGGAGTCATATACTCCCAGCGGAGTCCTGCGTTCATGGTTACGTTCGGTCTAACCTTGATGGAATCCTGAGCGAAAGCTGAGGCGTATTTGCTTCGGCCATCCAGTTGTGCGGGACTACTCTGAACGAAGGTTGTGGGCGCTCCCAAGAGGTAATCCGCGATGTCCAGCCCAGTCTCGCCGCCGGTGAAATTGAACGACCCGACGAAGCCGCCCCCGTTGCGATTATTCAATTGGTAGTAGCGATAATCTGCCCCGAATTTGAGTGTATGGGCTCCATGAATTAAGGAAAAACTATCCCCACCGGCATAGGTGTTCTGAATCTCATTGCTCGTGCCCGGATCGCCGAAACCAAAGTTGTTCGTGCTGATATTGGGAACAGCCACATAGCCCGGCAGAGCAGGAATGATGCCGAGACCGTTAGTGACAAAACCCATCGAACCAAGGCTCGGAGCAGTTTTTCCAACCGGACTTACTCGCGCGACTGGCCGCGTGTAACTCAGTCGGGCGATGTTGACCGCGTTGGCACCAACGGTATAGGTGTTGCTAAGCACGGCAAACTGACTGCGATTCCTTTCGGCAGACCCGAAACCTGTTATGAAGCTGTTTGCGCCGCCGCCATAAGGATTGTAAGAGTAGGTATCATCTATGTTGTAGTAGGCTGACCAGTTTCCTGTCCTTTTAGTTTGAAAATCTACTTTTTGGCCCAGCTTGTATTCGTTCGTGTCAATAGACACGAGGGAGGCATAATTATAGCCGGCGTTTCCGGTAACGTTCGGTTCCGGAATGAAGCCTAATGTCCCAACCGCCGCCGGCGAAAAAGCGCTTGTCGGGATGACTCCGTTAGGAAAAACGCTGGAATAGGGCTCACCATCTGTCACGGTGGTTCCAAGACGCTGCGATAGCACCTGGGCCCAATAGGGACCGCTCACACTTCCGGTCAGGTTCGCAACTCCTACGTTGCCCTGGCGTTGGTCCATCGTTGGGATCAACGCAGTATTAGCTGTCCCGCCGTTCACCTGCCGGTCGCCTTGATAATCGGTGAACCAGAACAACTTGTTCTTTATCGCCGGGCCGCCCACGGCGTACCCGAACTGGTTCTTTTTCAGTGCGCCTTTTGGCGCCTTCTTATTGTCGAAATATCCGTACGAGTCGAGAGCGTCGTTGCGCAGGAATTCAAACAGAGTGCCGTGGATGCTATTCGTGCCGCTTTTGGTAACGGTGTTCATAATTGAGCCACTGAAGCGCCCATATTCGGCGTCAAAACTATTGGTGATCAATTTGAACTCTGCAATCGAATCCAGATTGGGCTGTACTGCTGCCTGGAAATTTGCTCCACCCGAGACGTCGCCGCCATTGATCAGGAACCCGTTACCTTGCTCTCGCTGGCCGTTCACGGAAACAGTTCCGGCCCCGTCATTGCTGGGGTTTCCAGGGCTAGACATCGCATTCACTCCAGGCTGCAGAGTTAGCAAATCGAGAAAGCTTCTGCCGTTAAGGGGCATTTCCTCAAGTTGCTTTTCGTCAACCACCTGGCCCAACTGGGTATCCGTGGTCTCTACCTGAGCCCTATCGGCGGAGACGAAAACCTGCTCCTCCGTGCTTCCCACCTCTAAGGTGATGTCGATTTCGTGTGTCTCATTGACGGTGAGCACGATGCCCCGTGCAAGGTAATTCTTGAAGCCGGTGCGAGTCACCTGAATCGAATAGGATCCGATCGGAAGTGCCTGGATTCGATATTCACCGCGTTCGTTCGTCGTAGAGGATTTCACCAGACCGGTATTAGCGTTGGTCGCGATCACTGGAACTCCTGCAATGAGTGCACCGGAAGAATCCTTGACAGTTCCAAGGAGCGTCCCGGTCACCTCTGCTCTGGTAGCCAACGGCCAGAGTGCGGCTAAACAACTCATCAACAACCAAATCTGCAAACGTCGTCTCATAATCGATTTCCCGTTCATCAGAGCCTCCCATGCTCCCGCCAAAGTCAAAGGCATCTCAAGTTTGCTCAAACAGGAGGAGTGCGACGGTAGCGATTTTGCCCGTCGTCAGCATCGCCTGTGTCTGAGCACCCACTGGCCAGCATTCCATTTCTGGATGGAAGAAAGTTAGTCCCTGGAGAGGGATCTGTCAAGACATTGTTTCTTGATAGCAGTAATAAAAGTCGAGTATACTGAAAACCACCGTCAATTGTTAGTGTTCGGAAATTTAGCCTCGCTTTTGCGGCGAAGGCAGATCATAGAATTCAAAGCATTTCTTGCCGCGGAAGTGACGGAGGTCGCCATGGAGGGTGCTGCTCGTGTCGATTGAATCATCGGTGAGGCGGAGAAGAGCGCTCTCGTCGTCGCCTGAGATGCGTAGGATTGGGCGCCGGAATTTTCTCAAGGCTGCGAGTGGAGCTTCTGTTTTGGCTGCATTCGGCACCACCGTGGCCTTCAAGGGTCCGCGGCGGCGAGAAGCTGTGCGGCTCGCATTGATCGGTGATGGAGTGCAAGCCGATGTCCTGCGGAACTGTATCGACCCAAATCTCGCAAGACTCGTAGCCATATGCGATATAAGACCTTCGACGAAATCAAATGCAGACCAGCGATCGGGGGTCAGTTGGTTTGAGGATTGGCGCCGTCTACTGCACGACCAATCGATCGAGGCTGTGATGATTGCGACTCCGCCGTGGCTACATGGAGAGATCGCCATCGGTAGCCTCGCGGCCGGCAAGCACGTCTTATGTGAGCCTCCGATGGCCACAGACGCTCGAGCTTGCGAGGAAATGATCTCAGTTGCCCAGAAAAACCAGCGCATTCTCCACATCGGATATCAGCAACAGTACGATCCGTCCAATTGGGCTGCATATCGCAACATTATGAAGCAAGGCCTGTTGGGGGACGTGTACACCGTGGAGGCCACCCACCATACCAACAGCTCGGCGCGCCTAGAAAGCCCCTCAAGTGACGCCAAGTTCGACCCCCGGCCGTGGGGCTATTCATCACTGGAGCACCTGCTGAACTGGCGCCTCTATCAACAGTATTCAAGCGGACCAATGGGCGACGAGGGCGGGAGCATTGTCTCAACCATTAACTGGTTCCTCGATGCGGTTCCTACGTCAGTGCAGGCAATGGGCGGAATTTACTCCTATAAGGATGGCAGAGACGTCGACGACCATGTTTATGCGACTCTCGATTATCCCAATGCAAGAACTGCGATGCTTTCTGTAATCCAGTCGAATGGATTCGAAGGTAGTTACATACAAATCCTGGGAACAAAAGGAACTCTCATCCTGGGAA
This sequence comes from Acidobacteriaceae bacterium, assembly GCA_021323655.1. Lineage (GTDB taxonomy): Bacteria > Acidobacteriota > Terriglobia > Terriglobales > Acidobacteriaceae > Pseudacidobacterium. Next base: position 94,357 of record JAJPKO010000015.1, on the reverse strand, counting down.
ATGGCGAGTCACTACTCTTTATGGAAGAACGAAATGGGGTTACGAGCGTTTCGACCGCGGCCGTGAGCGGCTCCCAACCGGTGCTAGATGCCTCGGCTACGCGGCGCGCAGAAGGGGCTGATCATTCCGCATTGGCGCAAGGCGCAGCCGCAACAGGCGGCGTCAGGGAAGCCTTCCAGAATGAGATCGCCGCATTTTGCGGGGCGATTCGAACTGGCGCTCCGCTCCGCTGTTCGCTTTCGGACGCTCGCAACGTCGTACTTACTTGCCTGGCGATCAACAAAGCACTCAAATCGCAGGAGAGAGTCAGGCCTCAAGAGTTTGCGTAGGTTTTCAACTACCTTGTTGATCGGGAAGCAGCCAAGTGGTCGGTTTGTCCATGCATAAAGTTAAGAGCAAAAGCATCGTGCAGAATTGGGAGCCAACCCGCCGAGAGCTCCTTGCGCGGTGGCGTAGCCAACCCATGCCTCGCTCAAGCGAATGGACTCGGGTTTCGCGTTCTGCTATGGCTTGCCAATTCGAAGCTATTTTTGCTCCTGAATGTGAGATCGCAGTCAGTGTCTCAGAGGAATATTTCCGTGTAGTCGATCGTCTGGAATCAATTCTGTCGATCTTCCGGCCAGATAGTGAGGTGAGCGTCCTTAATTGTTTGGCGGCTGAGCGTGCCGTCTATGTCGGACCAGAACTCCTGGCCCTTCTCGAACTTTGCGAGCTATTGCATCGCGAAACGGGCGGAGCCTTCGATGTGACTTCGGGGGCGCTCAGCAAGTGCTGGGGTTTTGAGGCTCGCAGACCGTCAATTCCGTCGCTCGAAGCACTGGCGGTCGCGCGAAATTCTTCTGGGTTCCATCGCATCTCGTTCAACCGACAAGGCGTTGTTTCATTCCTTGCAACAGGGCTGCGCATCAACTTCGGAGGCATCGGAAAAGGTTTTGCGCTAGATCAAGGAGCAGCGAGGATTCGTGCGCGCGGAATCGTGACCGCTTTGCTCAGCGCTGGTAACAGCAGCATGTTGGCCTTAGGGGACGGACCGGACGGGCACGGCTGGAATGTCGGTCTTCGGCATCCGATCTTCAAAAACCAACGGATAGGTACGGTGCGGTTGCATTCCTACGCTCTAGGTACCAGTGGTCAGGAAGAACAGTCGATCGAAATCGAAGGACTGCGCTACGGGCATATTCTTGACCCGCGTTCGGGATGGCCGGTGAGAAGTGTCGTCAGCGTGACAGTATTAGCTCATTCCGCTACTGAAGCTGACGCCCTCGCAACCGCGTTTTTCGTGGGCGGGAAAGAGCTCGCAGAACGCTATTGCTCTGCGCATCCCGGCATTGTTGCAATCATGCTTCTTGAAAGTGATTTGTCGCGCCCGACCATAATTGGATCGAGCGATCAGGTGGAGGTGAACTTTGGAAATAGATAAACCAGCTTCGGCATCGCTCTCCAGTTTCCAGCAGTTTGCATTGGTCACACTTCGCTCCTTGATAGGCTGGCATTTCCTCTATGAGGGGTACTTCAAATTCATCGTGCCCGCTTGGGCGCCGGACGGGACTCGTCTGGGCAAATGGAGCTCGGAGGGATATTTGGCGGCCAGCACCGGCTCAGTGGGGCATTTTTTGCATAGACTGTACGCGGAAGGTTGGGGACACTGGATTGACCTCGTCGTAATTGCTGCGCTTCTGGCCATTGGCCTCTCCCTAATTCTTGGTGCCTTTACCCAGCTGGGATGCGGTGCAGCACTCGCGCTGCTTGCCGTCTTCTATCTGACAATGTTGCCGCTGGACGGCGTTCACCGCTTAGGCCAGGAAGGCAATTACTTAATTGTGGACAAAAATCTCATTGAGTTCGCAGCAGTTCTTTTGCTGTCGTCTTTCAAGACGGGCCGCATTGCAGGTCTAGATTCTTTGCTCTGCGAGTGGAGAAAGCAACGGTGCCTCTCGCAGACTGCACACGGAGGAGAAACCAACGTTGCGGGCTGATATGTTTCCAATTGGAATCGGAGATGGAAGCATTGTTCGCCACGGAACTCATCCGAATTGTGATGCGACCTGGGAATGCTTGCACGATGAGTTGCTTGCCTGGACAGAAGGCCGTGGTGTTGCATAGCCGTTTCGTGAGCGGGCCGCGTGAAGAATCAGGATTGGAAAGGACCTTGGAACCATGACGCAACCTTCGAAGGCAGATCGAGTTCTATTGACCGTAATCATCGGCTTCTTTCTCGCAGCCGGTTTTCGGGCAAACGGGGCAGAGATGAAGGCTGGAGTTGCGTTAGTCGATATCACACCTCCACTCGGCACTCACATGTGGGGGTACTTCGATCGCTTGAAAGGCGCCGAGGGTGTCCTGGACCCTCTTTACGCCCGTGTCTTGGTTCTCGATGATGGAGTTCGGCGGCTCGCCTACATCGACCTCGATTTGGGGAGGACGTTTGGACCCGCTTCGCTCGAACTTCTGCGCCGCGATGCCAAGAAAATTGGAGTGGACGATCTGATCGTTCAGGCAACGCACACTCATGCCGGCCCGGTCATCAAGGATGCGTATGCTTCCGGAACGCCACCCTGGGAAACTGCTGCGCTTGTAAAAATCGGGCAAGGCATACAGCAGGCTCGCGAGCATGTTGTTACTGTGCGCATGGGAGTCGGCTACGGAGAGTCATACATCGGATATAACCGTGTGCGCGTCGATTCTTCTAACGGACAAGTCACGATGATCTGGGGAAATGCCTCTCGTGCTCCAACGTGGCCGGTCGATCCTACGATCGCGATTCTTCGCATCGATCGGGAGGACGGGCAGCCCTTGGCCATCCTGGTCAATTATGCAGCTCATCCAGTGACCTTCGATTCTGGCATGTTGATGTTTTCGGCCGACTTCCCGGGCGTCATGTGCAAGTTTGTCGAGCAGAGCTATAGCAGTCACCCGCTGGCGTTCTTCATGCAGGGCGCCGCTGGAGACATCAATGTCTACGATGCGGGCACGCCTGTCAGTCAAGATGCAGTTGGCAGGCGAGATTGGGCGGGAGAGAAGCTTGGCAAGGCCGTGGTTGATATAACCAGAAAAATCGATACGCTGTCGGAGCCTGATCAGCGCATCGACTTTGACGAAGAACAGCTGCCCTTCAGTTTGCGGTGGGATCCCGAGAAGTTCCGACTTCAAACAATTCGTGAGATGGGAACGGAAGCGTTCCAGCTCTTTGCACCCCCAATTGAGAAAGAAATCCAACTTCCAGTGAACACACTGCTGATCAACCGCAAGATTGCGTTTATGACGATGCCTGGAGAGCCCTTCGTCGAATTCCAGGTGAACTGGCGGGAACGTTGCCCTGTACATGACTGTTTCTTCATGGGGTACACAAACGGGTATGCCGGCTACTTTCCGTCGATCGAGGCTGGAGTTGCGGGCGGTTACGGAGCCTCGAGTACGTCTACTTGGGTGGAACTGGGCGCCGGAGAGCAGATGGTGAATCATGCCGTCATTGAAGTCTACAAAATGCTCGGTAGATTAGAAAATGTGCCCAACGCCAACTGGCATAGTCTGCCATAACCAACACGCAATGTGAATTTGCTCATGACCGAAGTTCTTTGACTGAACCTTCCACTCGCGAGCGACATGACTTCGCTCCTCCGATTCTCTTTGAAAATGAATCATCACAAGGCGGAAACATGACCGTGGAAAATCATCTGATCCGGACCATCCCAGAACTAGAGGATCGGCTCTCTCAACCAACTGAGAACGACGCACAAGCCATGGCCAACCTCAAAGGCGATCTGCTGATCTTGGGGGCGGGCGGGAAGATGGGTCCGAGTCTGGCCAGACTGGCACGTCGGGCTGCAAACATGGCGGGTATTGAGAAGCGAGTGATCGCGGTCGCCCGATTCTCCGACCGAGAGCTGCAGTCGCAGTTGCGAAAAGATGGGATAGAGACCATTCAGTCTGACCTTCTACATCCGGGCGCATTACAGGAACTCCCCGATGCGGCTAACGTTGTGTTCATGGCGGGGCGCAAATTCGGGACCGATGGGGCGGAACATCTTACATGGGCTATGAATGCCCACCTACCTGGCCTCGTGGCGGAGCGCTTCCGGGATTCGAAGATTGTTGCGTTTTCAACTGGCAACGTTTATAAGCTACGGAACATCACCCGCGGTGGATGCGACGAAGATGCGTCTATCGGGCCCGATGGCGAGTATGGGCAATCAGCCCTTGGTCGTGAGCGGATGTTTCAATATGCCGCCAGCCAATGGGGCACTCCTTCCACTCTCTTACGGCTCTACTATGCTGTCGAACTTCGTTATGGGGTCTTAGTCGATATAGCCCTGGCGGTGTATCGGAAACAGCCCATTGATCTTCGCAATGGGGTCATGAACTTCATTTGGCAGCGAGATGCAAATTCAGTTTGTCTCCGCTGCTTCGCGCATTGTCAGGCGCCACCGCTGGAATTGAACATCAGCGGTCCAGAGACGCTCTCGGTACGTTACATCGCGCATCAATTCGGCCAGCGCTTGGGAGCCGAGCCCATTTTCAGTTCGGAGGAGACTTCCTTCGCATTGATATGTAACAGCACCAAGGCTCACAGGCTCTTCGGATATCCAACCGTAACACCGCAGGAATTGATGGATTGGGTAGCGTGGTGGATCTCCAATGGAGGCGAATTGCTGAACAAACCCACACACTTTGATGTACAGAACGGAAGCTTCTGATGAATGTCCGACAAATGTTGCGTCAGGGTCACGTCATCCCTGCACATCCGCTTGCTTTGAATGAAGCTCGAAAACTGGACGAACGTCGGCAGCGGGCTCTGACTCGCTACTATCTTGCCGCCGGAGTGGGCGGAATTGCTGTGGGAGTCCACACCACTGAGTTCGAAATCCGCGACTGTGGTCTCCTCAAACCTGTCTTAGAACTGGCTGCGGAGGAAGCGCGAACTCACGAGGTAGTCAAGATTGCCGGCGTGTGCGGAAGGTTGCACCAAGCGGTTGCCGAAGCCGAACTCGCAAAGTCGATCGGATACGACGCGGTGCTTCTCAATATGAATGCGCTCAAAGGGGAAACCGTATCCGATATATTGGACCACGCGCGCGCGATAGCATCAATTGTTCCTGTAGTTGGGTTTTATCTCCAGCCGGCTGCTGGCGGAATCATCGTTCCCTATGCGTTCTGGCGCCACTTTGCTGAAATCGATAATGTTGTTGCCATAAAAATCGCTCCATTTAATCGCTATCAGACTTTGGATGTCGTACGTGCCGTCGTGGAAAGCGGGAGATGCCAGGAAATCTCTCTTTATACCGGCAACGATGACAACATTCTGGTCGATCTGCTCACTGAATTTGAATTCGAGGGCAATCGCACTCATTTTGCGGGAGGTCTTCTTGGCCATTGGGCGGTCTGGACCAAGAGCGCTGTGGCGCTTCTGGCCAAAGTTAAGGCTCATGAGGGACCGATTTCTAAAAACGAGCTAACGCTGGCCCAGCAGATCACGGACATGAACGCCTCAATTTTCGATCCGGCACATGATTTTCATGGGTGCATCCCTGGCATTCATGAAGTTCTGCGTCGACAAGGATTGTTAGAGGGCATCTGGTCGCTCAATCTGCAGAGCTCTCTTTCTCCAGGTCAAAGCGAGGAGATTGATCGGGTCTGCCACAGTTATCCCGATCTCTGCACTGAAGACGACCGTTTCATTTCGGAATACCGTGATGCTTGGCTGCGGCCATAATTGCTTTTAGGTTTGCAGGTATGAACGGCTCGAGGGTAGTAGCAATCTCGACGATCACCGCTGAGATGAACGATCCAGACGTTCATGTTGCTAACAGCTCGGACCGCCAAATAGTTTCGGGGGCAACCAAGCATCTTTAGCGTAGACCCGCTCAATCATTGAGTCCCATCGCTCGGCCATTTTCACTTACTTTCAATCTGCTGAGACGTCCTGTCCAACTCGGAGCATGCGAGCAGGAAAGCACCGACTCCATACACGTAGCTCGCACCGGGCTTATAGGCTTCCGGTGAATAGCCCACATGCTGAATTCCACCCAGGCGTCCATCCTCGTAGATATGGGTCAACATGCCGCCCCACGCTTTCTCTACCACTGGCCGGTATACCTTGGCATCGAGCACGTGATGATTGATGCCCCAGGCCATCGCATAGACAAAGAAAGCTGAGCCCGAGATCTCAGGATAAGGATATTGATTCGGATTCAACAGGTCCGAACGCCAAAGCCCATCGTTGCCCTGAATAGATGCGATCTTCGCCGCCATCTCGCGTAGGAGTTGCTCGTAGCGATGACGCGACGGACTGTTCTCTGGCAAAGCATCGAGAACGCGTACGATCCCGCTCATTACCCATCCGTTGCCCCGTGACCAGAAGATTTTTTCCCCATGCTCCCGGTATTTGTCCAGAAACGTGATGGTTTCCGAAAACAGATGCCGTTCGCGATCGTAGAAGAGAGTCTGCGAAACCAGCCACTCATGGTCGAGAAACTCGATATATTTTGGGTCGCCCGTGATGCGAGCGAGATTCGCCTCGATGGGAGGTTCCATAAACAGCGCATCGGACCAATACCAGGGGAAGCGCGTGTAGTCATCGGTCATTGGCAGTTCGGCATCTACGCGATCCCGGAGCGGCGCAATCATCTGGGGGTCATGCTTCTCAGCGTAAAGCTCGAGAAAGGCCTGGGCCACGGCGAAATCATTTGCAGCATTCGGGGTGTTTTCCAGTTGCCATCCATACCGCTCTCCAACCGAGGCAACATACTGGCTATAGCGGGGATCGCCAAGTGTGCGAGACGCCGCCATAAACCCTATGTCCAGTGTGCCGAATTCCCATGAGCGGCCTGCCGGCTGCGCCTGCAATCGCTTGAGCTGCCAATCTGCAACGCGCCGCATAACGGCGCGAACCGCACCGGGCCGCAACTCAGGTGAAAGATCCCCCGCAATCTTGCCTGGGTTTTCGGGTTGGTCGCCCACGGGCGGTTTCGGCTCGTTCAGGAGCAGTCCTTGGGACATGCAAGGAGGGGATCCGAAATTCACCAAGGATATGACCATGGTCAAGATCGCCTTGACAAACTGAGAAGAACGATTAGTGTTGCTCATCGAGGTCTCCCGCCGCTTGGTGATTGAATAGGTTCGCGAACCTATCAGATTAAGATCTTCTGATCCCACTGGGACTCGCGTCGCCGGGCTCCTGTCAGAGTCGATCGGCACTCCATGGGGTTCTTTGGTTTGGTCGCAGCCTTCAATGTGATTACGAACGCCGGAACTCCACGTGCCAATCCGGTCTGTTATCGCGCCAGATCCGGCTGTTCGCGGGTGCCTTGGCCAGCGGAAGGATCAGCAATCTGATCTGAGGACTTCACATCGAATGAGCCTTTGAGAACTATGTCCGCTGCAGAAGTTCCGATCATCACATCTACTACACCAGGGGTGACGCGCCAACGCATATTTTGATCAAGCAGCATGAGATCTTCAGGTCTGATCCTTAAGGTGACGGTTTTGGTCTCTCCCGGAAGGAGATGCACCCGCTCGAATCCTCGCAGCTGTTTCACGGGAAGAGACACCGGCGCGTACCGCTGGTGAATATACAGTTGAACCGTGTCGGTGCCTTCACGTTTTCCAGTGTTGGTGATATCGACGGAAATATCGTTCGCTCCGGCATCGTTAATCTGCTCAGAACTGATGCGGAGGTTGCTGTACTCGTACTCGGTGTAACTCAGGCCATAACCAAACGGATAGAGGGGCGTCGCGGGCATGTCCACATATCCATGCGCTGATCCTTGTTTAATCCAATATTCCTTGGAGGGCTTGTGATCGTAATAAATGGGTAGCTGGCCTGAACTCCGAGGAACGGTAATGGCAAGTCGACCACTGGGGTTATAGTCTCCGAATAGAATGTCAGCGACAGCCTCACCACCACGCTCACCGGGTTCCCAAGCTTCGAGGATAGCTGGGAGATTCGCGGATTCCCAGTTGATGGATAGCGGGCGTCCGTTGATCAGCACCAACACCACTGGTGTACCCGTTGCTTGCACTGCCTTGATCAGGTCTCCTTGAAAACCGGTCAAATCCAGACTTGCCACGTCGTATCCCTCTCCATCGGTTGGCAATTTATCGCCCTTACCCGAATTATCAGGTCGTTCCCCCACCACCACCACGGCCACCTCAGCCTTTCGGGCCGCCTCAATCGCCGCTCCAAAATTTTTCTCGCCGCCGATCACATCACACCCTTTCGCATAAGAGACTTTTGCGTCAAGCGGAAGTTTTTTTCGAATTCCCTCTAGAATCGAGCTAATCTTGTGCGGCACAACTTGTGGTGAATAGTCCCCCAACTGGCTCCAGCCGTTATCTGCATTAGGCCCAATCACTGCGATAGACTTTAAGTCCTTTTTCAAGGGCAACAAACTTCCCTCGTTTTTCAGCAAGACAACGCTCTCGCGTGCCGCTTGTAATGCCAGCGCCTGGTTAGCTGGGGAGTGGACGACTTCTTTGGCTCGTACCGGATCCGCGTAGGGATGTTCAAACAGGCCTAATCGGAACTTTAGTTCCAGAACGCGGCGCACGGCCCTGTCGATCAGCGCCTCGGACAACTGGCCTTCTCGCACGCTTTCAACCAGTGGCTCCAGATAAGCAGATTCGTATGTAATGCCCACGTCGACACCGGAGCGAAGAGCCATCGAACCAGCTACTTTTTGCGTCGGAGCAACGTTCTCGTAAATGATCGATTCGAATCCACCGCCTTCACTTACGACGACTCCATGAAAGCCGAGTTCCCCCCGGAGAATCTCCGTATTCCACTTCTCGGAAGCGTGTTCCGGAATATCATCGATCTCGGGGTATCCTGCCATGACTCCAAGCGCACCTGCCTTGAAGGCCGAGACCCATGGAACTAGAAAACTCTCTCTAAGAGTGCGTTCGGAAAGTTCGATTGCCCCTCGTTCTAACCCGCTCGTTGGCTGACTCTGCGTGGGAAAATCGGTGACGAGCGCAACCACCTTATCAGGAGCATCGATATTTTCGCCTTGTGCTCCCCTCACGATGTTCTTTGCGATCTGCGCATACAAATAGGGGTCTTCCGTATATGCTTCCATGTTCCGTCCCATCCGTGGGTCGCGGTTCAATTCCATCACGAGAGTGGAAAGAACATGGATGCCCATGGATCGAGCTTCCGCGGCTTCAGCGGCGTAGATCTGATTCACGAGATTCACGTCGAATGTGCTGCCGATCGACAAACCTTCGGGAAATACAGTCGCACCAGGAAACATCGCACCATGAGTACCTTCTTCGTCCTCGATGAGCGGGATCTTCAATCGCGTTTCAGACAGGGCGATCTTCTGCAGTTCATTCAGTAAATTGACCTGACGCTCGATGTCAGTCTCCTTGAGATTGTCTAAAAGCGTAAAGAAACCGCTTCCGGGCCCGATGTGAGGATTCAAAGTGCCCGCCGCGAATTTCCTTGTGGAGTCAATTTTTTCCGGTACCGTCTTCCCCAATTGATCGATGTATGCGCAGGGAAGATTGAGCTGCCCTATCTTTTCTTCAAGAGTCATCCCTCGCATCAGATCGTCCACGCGGACCTGGATCGGTCGGGTAGCATCGAGATATAGAGGCGTGGAAGAGGTTCCATTCTGCGCTAAAGCGCAATTGGCAATCAGTACCATGGTCGCGAATAGATTCATCGCGCCGAATTGATAAACTCCAATCTTCATTTTCCTCTCCACTTTCCCTCTCAGACGTTGTGTCGGTGACCTCGGTCGGCTACCACGGTTACGCCTCGGTGAAGTCGATTGCGATCGGCCGCTCACGAAATCCGCGAGTCTTAATTGCGCAGTAGATCAAACCAGCGAACAGCCAGATCCCCCCCACAATCTTTGCCGGCAATTTAAGACCGAGCCATATCCACAAGCAGAATCCAAATCCGACAAGAGGCAACAGCCGATCAACGAACCAGCGGCGCCGGTGATCGGATCGGCTCCGGACCCCGAACTCGAAAAATGCGGCTATATTCACACCCATGAAGGCGAGAAATGCGCCGAAGTTGAGAAGCTCTCCCGCCTGTTCGTAGGAGATACACAAAGTCCCAATGTAGGCAACGATGGCGATTAGCCAGACATTGCGAGTCGGGGTGTTTCGCTCGGGGTCCAAGTACCCGAATAGCCTACGGGGGAGCACATCATCTCGACCCATGCAGAACAGCAGTCGCGCGGCCGCCGCCTGCCCTGCAAGTCCTGCTCCGAGCGATGCTACGAGCAGCACCAAACCCAACGCCTGAAACAGTAGTGGGCCGCCCACGCGCGAAGCGATGTCCATAAACGCCGTTTCCGGACTTCTGAAAGAAGCAAAATTAGGCCAGACTCGTGCTCCGAGGTAAACTTCAGCTCCGCCCACAATTCCGGTGAAGAGACAGACTAGAACCGTGGCCAGCATGACATTCCGTTTGGGGTTCCTCACTTCTTCAGCCAAAGTTGTCACGCCGTCGAATCCTATGTAGGTCAGAGCAGCGAACGAGGTTGATGTCCAGATCACACGAATACTAAATGTTTGCGGATCATAGAACGGTTGAGTGGAAAAGATCCCTGGCCAGCCTGAGAAACGGTAGAGGTAACGAACGGCCAAGATCACGAAAACGCCAATGACAATGCACATGACCGCGAGTAGAACAACATTTGTGCGAGCGGTACTGCGAACACCACGCAGGTTCAACAAGGTCATGGCTCCAACGAAGGACGCGGCTAAAACAGGGTAGGGGACGTGGGGGAGAAAACGCTGGATTGTCAAGGCGCCGTATACGCCATTGATTAGCGGCTGAATCATGTAATCAAGAAACATGGACCAACCTGCAAGAAACCCCAGATGTGGATTCAATCCACGCCCCACGTAGGTGTATGCCGAACCGGCCGCAGGATACAGTGTCGCCATGCGACCGTAGCTGACGGCGGTAAGCATCATTGCAACCATCGCGATCATTATTGAGGTGGCGAAATGTCCATGAGAGAGTTGCTGAGCGACTCCGAACATGGGCACAGGTGCGATCGGCATGATCAGCACTATCCCATAGAAGATCAGGTCCCATAAGGTAAGGACCCGACGCAGTCGAGGTTCCACAGTGTTTCCGGCAGTGCGATCAGCAGCCAATTCAACGCTCCTCCAGATCTTCAATGTGGCAGTCTGTAGTGGTAATGAAACATTCTGCAGCTGACGCACCGGTCGCAAGGTCAATATTTCCTACCTGAATTTAATGGCTTCAAACTTGACCATTTGCGGTTGTATTTCATATTTATAGCACGGATCGAATCGGCCTAGAGCTTACAGCGATCAATGACCCGGCGCAGGAGCGCAACACGCTAACAGGGGCGGGTCAGTTTCTATGCTCACGCGTTTTTTCTCAAGAAAAGTTCAAAGGCATCAGCACTCAGAAAACTCTGGTCAATGTGTCTCGTCTATGAAAGAATGTATCTTATACATGTGAAAGAACATTAGTCCCGCAGAACGAACACAATTTTGATTACCGAGGGATTTGCACGTGAGAAGAGACGACCTCCTATTGATTCTGGAGAGGATTTTCGATCAAAGCGAGGCCTCAAGAACCGAATTGGCGGAACAGACCAAGTTTGCGCCTAGCTACGTCAGCGCCCTCGTTAGTGAACTGCGGCGCCGAGGTTTGGTTGAAGAGGGTGATCGTTCCCCATCACGAGCGGGGAGGCGCAGGGTTTTACTACATATCACGCCCGACCTCGGTCACTTTGTAGGAATCCGAATTGGCCGGGCCAATACGAGAATCGTCGTGACCGACTTCCTCGGAAGGACATTGAGCGTCAAGAGGGTTGAGACAGAAACTTCGCGCGGCGAGAGGCATGTACTCGATTTGATTGACCGCGAAATCAGCGCTGCAATCGAAAATGACGGCGTTGTGAAAGGAATCGGGATCGCGATGTCCGGAGTCATCGACCACAATTCGGGAACGGTGCTCTTTTGGCCCAAGGTCGCTGGCTGGAACGATATTCCTCTCAGAAAAATGATTGAGGCAAAACATAAGCTTCCAGTGGTCCTCGAGGACAGCGTCCGCACCATGGCGCTTGCCGAGGCAAAGTTCGGAGGCGGAAACGGTCGCAAGGATTTCGTATACATCGTCGTGTCGATGGGAATCGGCGCAGCCATTTTCATCGATAATCGGTTGTATCTAGGTGCTAAGGACTTAGCCGGGGAGTTCGGCCACACCACAATCGATCAACATGGCGAACTCTGTTCGTGTGGAAATCGAGGCTGCCTTGAAGTTTATGCCTCCGGCTCTGCCATTCTCAAAGCTGTGAATGATGGACTGCAACATGGCGTTCACTCGAGTCTGGCTCCAGCGAACCCAGGGGAGGTAAACAACAGGGTATCGATAGAAGCGATTGTCCAAGCCGCGCGGACGGGCGATCAGTTTGCCCGAACGGTGCTCTGGGAAGCAGGGCTGCATCTGGGAACAGGGATTGCGTCCATTGTGAATCTTCTGAATCCGGAAACTATCGTTCTTGGCGGCGAAGTCCCGCGGGCCGCAAAGAATTATCTGTTGCGCCCTCTCCTCCACTCCTTCCGCGCACGTGCTTTCCATCGATCGGTCCAGGATTTCAAAATTTCCATATCAAGACTGGGTGGAGAGGCAGGCGCAATCGGCGCGGCTGTCCAGATTGCGAGTAAGCTCCTTCCGACATTCGTCAAATAGCGGTCGCCACTCATGCCGTCTTCTTCTGTTTGGGTAACAGCAATCCCGTTAAAACGGCCGCGAAAGCCAGAATGTCCAAAACAACAAATCCCGGCAGATAGCTGCCGCGTGCATCACGAATGTAGCCGATGATCCAGGGCGCACCAGATTCGGCGAGGCCTTGCGCAGCCAAAATGATGCTGAGCAATCTGCCCAGTAATTCCATGCTGAAGATCTCTGCGGTTACCAGCGAGATGATCAGGTAATCCCCCCCGAGGGCAATGCCAAAAACGGCCGCGAAGATATACAGCGAGAGCGGCGACTGGTGAAGCACGATAATCGGGATTGCTGCTCCAATCAAACAATAGACTAAGATCATCACATTTCTTGGATGGATGCGATCAGCGAGCCAGCCCATAGCAAGGCGTCCGACGATGCTAAAGGCCATAATCAGCGATAGAAATCTTGCGGCTAATACCTGGGTGTAGTGATTGTCGAGGACCAGAAACAACTTGAGGTTTTGTTGCACACCACTGATCGCCGCGACTGAGAATACGCTTCCGGCTACCAGTAAATAGAAGGGAGCAGTTCGAAGGGCTATTGAGATCGGAACTCGCCGTTTCGACGCTCGTCTGCTAAGATTCGCATCCCCAGTAGCATCCTTCACGAAATAAGCTGCCGGGAAAGCGAGGACTAAGATGATCAAGCCCAGACTTCTCAAAGCGGCTTGCCAGCCAAAGTTCTGAACCAGAAAATTGGAAATCCATGGAACGCTCACCCCTCCGACGCCAATCCCGAGGTACGCAACCGCCATTGCCTTTCCACGCGAGGTCTCAAAACGTTCCGCCAACAAGACCTGATTCGGTAGAGGGCCTCCGCAAAGAAATCCAAGCGCATTCAGGACGTAGAAGAAGTAAAACATCCTGAGGCTGGAAATCGTTCCGAGCCCGATCAGCGCAACTGAAGCGATGACAATGCCCGTCATCATCACACGCCGAGGACCAACACGGTCGACCATCCAACCGGCGAGAAAACCAAAAGCAGGACCAAAAAGGATCTTGCTGACTGCGTTTCCCGAGGTGACTTGGGAGCGTGTCCACCCAAATTGCCGAACCATGAAGTCGTAGTAATACGGCAAGCCCCATAGCGTCAGGCCTACTGTACAGAACATCACGATGAAAGCGGTCACCGCGACCTGGATGCCCTGCGAGTTGGGTCGGGAGCTGGTTTCCAGAGGAATGACTTCTGGGAACGATTCCGCTACATCTTTCATGTCAGCTTCCACATCTCCTCGGCTGACGCAAAAAGCAGATAAGTCATGAAGAAATTTTATAGCATACTATGCTACTATTTTTGCACGCAAAAATTGCATGTAAGAAAATTAACGGATGTCACTTGTCTAACGGGCAAGGAGATTATGTTGAACCATCTTTCGCGACGCGATTTCATGCAGAAAGCGACCGCAGCTGCCATCGCTGGCGCCGTCGTTATCCCCAGTACCCCAACAGCAAGTTGCGCAGATGGAGACACCCATACCCAATTTCTGGGCCCGATTTGTTTGTTCTCGAAAGCGGCTCCGCAACTGGGATGGTCGGAACTCGCAAGAGCCGCTAAGGAAGCTGGATTCGACGGAATTGATTTATCCGTCCGCAGCGATGGACATGTCCTTCCTGAACGGGCAAAGGCCGATCTGCCCAAAGCGATTGCCGCAATTCGGAACGAAGGCATAGAAGTTCCCATGCTGACCACCGAACTGCTGGACGCCTCCAGTCCAGGAGCGCGTCCGATTTTGGAAATCGCGGGCAAGCTCTCAGTCCGCTACATCAAGCCTGGCTATTACCTCTATCAGTCAGCACGTCCCTTTGACGATTTACGAGAGGCTGGTATCAAGCTTCGAACTTTGGTGGAACTTGCAAAAGAAAATGGAGTCCAGATCGGATACCACAATCACCCCGGTTGTGTAGGGGGATCAGTCTGGGATGTGGCAAATGTGATTGAGCATCTCGATCCACAGTGGTGTGGGTACTATTTTGACTTGGGTCATGCTTCAGTCAGTGAGGGTGAAGACGACTGGCGCATCGCCTCAAACTTGATTAGGCCGAGGCTGAAGATGCTTGCGATAAAAGATATGACCTGGACAGGCGGCGGAGACCGCAAATGGAAGCCAGTCTCATGTCCGATGGGAAACGGAATGGCACCATGGAAGGACTTTCTGGCCTTGATTGCAAAGGCAAACTTCCAAGGACCGATCAGCTTCTCACAAGCTTATGCGATTCCCAACGTGGCTGACGGGCAGGGAATTGCAATATCGCGTGAAGCTGTGCCACGGGTGCTGGCGGCGGCCAAATCGAACTTGCACTTTCTAAAATCTTGTTTGCACGACGCCTTCGAGCGCTCATCGAGTTCCGAAAGGAGGTCCGTATCGACACAATCCCGAGGAGTATGACCTTCGACCCAGGCTCAAATCGAGCGCTGGTTCAGATTTGGCCTTCAACCTGCGGTCTTGCCCTAGAGCGATCGGACCTGAATCGCTCGATCCTGGAGAATTCCGGCGAATTGGGTCAGCGCCGCGATTTCAATCTTCAAACAAAGCTGACGAATAAGACTGCGGAGACTTGGGATGGAGAACGAACCGAAATTGAGAATGGGTATGATCGGTGGAGGGCCGGGTGCGTTCATCGGGCCAGTACATCGTATAGCCGCGGAACTAGACGGAAGAATTGAGATGGTTGCGGGTGCATTTTCGCATCTGTCGGAGCGTTCGCGTGCCGCCGGGGTGGCCTACCATATCGATTCAACTCGGACATATGCCGACTACCGGCAGATGATTGAAGCTGAGCGCTGCCGTGCCGATGGTATCGAGTTCGTAGCGATAGTTACGCCCAACCATTTGCATCTGCCGATGGCCTTGGCGGCGCTTGAGGCAGGCATTCCCGTGATGAGCGACAAGCCGGCGACGGCGAGTTACGAAGAGGCCTTGCAACTCGAGGCGGCCGTGACAAAATCAGGACTGCCATACGGGTTGACGCATACCTATGCTGGTTATCAGATGGTGCGGCAGGCGCGCGCCATGTGCTCAGATGGGAAGTTGGGGGTCATACGCAAGGTTGCTGTGGAATACCTTCAGGGCTGGCTGAGCCACCCTTTGGAAGCAAGGGGAAATAAGCAAGCGGAATGGCGTACAGATCCAGCACGCAGTGGTGCAGGTGGCGCGATCGGGGATATCGGAACACATATCTTTCATCTTCTGGAATACATCAGCGGTTTGCGCGTCATGGCAATCAATGCCACCCTACGAAATGTGGTCGCAGGACGCAAGCTAGATGATGACTGTAATGCGTTTGTGCGCATGGATAACGGTGCGGCGGGCACGCTGGCCTGTTCGCAAGTTGCAGCCGGTGAACTCAACGAGATTCGTGTGCGTATCTGGGGCGATAAGGGATCTCTGGATTGGAGACAGCAGGATCCGAACCGGTTGACCGTGAAAATGCTCGACAAGCCGGAAGAGATTTACCACGCCTCGTCGGGGTATCTCGCCGGCGAAGCACGCGCAGCTTCGCGAATACCTGCCGGGCATCCTGAAGGATATCTAGAAGCTTTTGCAATACTGTATTGCGATTTTGCAGACGCAATCATCGCTTGGAAGCGGGGCAAAGCCCTCCCTGACAACCTGCCGGGTATCGAAGCGGGCGTTCGCGGCATGCGATTCATTGAACGGGTGATTGAGAGCAATCGCAAGGAAGGCTGGGTGGAGTTCTGAACAGCAGCAGCTTTGTCGGGTTTTTGGCTATAGAGCGTGACAAGGTGAACACGATGATCCAAGCTTCGTCTTCCTGTCAGACGGGACCATGTCGCAGTCCTGTTCAGACTTGCCGCGAGACTAACTCAGTCCAAAACTGGGCAGGTGCTCCAATTCAGGTCTCTCGTATTTACGCACTTGAGGGACGAAAAATAGTTGACGAATCGTGATCGGCGATCTGAAGCCGAATACATTCAGGGCTAGGAGACGAGGTACTGTGACTTCTTCTATCGGGCTGAAGACTCAATCCGTGCCGGCACTTGAACGCGGACTTCATATCCTGGAGTACCTTGCCCAGTCGCGGCGGGGCGTCACTTTATCGCAGGTGGCGCACAAACTCCAGATGCCGCGCAGCACTGGACATGCACTCTTGGTTACCTACCAGAGGTGCGGTTACGTTCTGCGGGAAAAGGAAAGCGGACGCTACACCTTATCTCCCCGGCTGCGCTCGATTGCCAATATGGCATTAGGCGGAATCAGCCTCCGCGAGCACTGCACCCCTTTTCTTCACCAATTGATGCAGAGGACAGGTCTTACCGTGCATCTGGCAGTGTTGGAGGAGGGCGAAGCCGTTTTGATTGAAAAGATCTCGCCTCCCGGAGCGCCCAAAGTCAACACGTGGATTGGCAAGAAGTTTCCTCTTCACTGCACCGCTCTTGGCAAAGCGCTGATTGCACATTTGCCCCCCGCAGAATTCGAGAGCCTTATTACCAAACAAGGGCTAATTCGCCATAACGACAATACGATCGCGTCGGTACGAAAGCTGAAAATGGCCTGCGAGCAAGTGAAGCTCTTGGGTTACTCCGTGGATGATGAAGAAGAAGAGATCGATACGCGCTGCGTCGGGGCGCCAGTGCGCAACAGCAAGGCCCAAGTTGTGGCAGCGATCAGTGGATCCGGGACAAAGGCTCAAATTGAAGATTTATCGGCCGCAGGGACGATCGTCAGGGACATTGGCGCTTCCCTTTCACGCTATATCGGCTCGCTATAACGGCTCTTGCTTCGCTGTTGCGAAGATTCGACTTTCTTGATTTCCATTTGATAGGGTCCATTTCAGCGCTCGCATAAATCGGCAGGTCAGCGTGGCGCTTTGACCACGCGGATTTCAGTCCGAGGGATCGGAATCTATTCGAATGACCACCGCCAAGGCTGCATCCCGGGGAAAACCGATTAGTCTTGGTAGAGACCACATAAAGATAAACCAGATAGATATGCCGTCTGTTCACGTGATCGTGATATCGATGCTGGAAGTCGCTTAATGAACGCGGAACATTGGCGTCTACTCCAGCGGAGAACAGGATGAGCGTGTTGTGTCAGTGGAGGCCATGAATAGGCTTGAGAACAGTCTGGCAAGCTCGATGTCTCCCGGCGGAGAATCGAGGTGTTTGTGCGCAGAGGCGTTTTCCCTGGACGGAACGAGCCTGGAGTTATTCGCCGCGCTGCTTCGCGATAAGACGTCGGAACAGAGTGACAACCAGATGGTCTGAAAGGCAGCTGTGCCACCTTGTCGTGGAACCCGATCCGGGCGCAACAAGCCGAAACAGATCTGGAGCAGTTGCCGAGTCGGAACGCCAGGACTCGCTGCATTCCAACCAGGTGGCAAAGCTGCGCAGGTGGCACGGAGTTGAAGCGAGGAAAACATCGCCATGGTGAATGCCGGAAGAAGAAACACCTGATGAACTGTCAGGCATGGATCATCTTCCACCCGAGCCGGATGTCCCTCGTCCTGTTCTTAGGCGGGCATGAACGCTGCCTTTGAGAAGGGATTTGTCTCCAGATAACTCGTCCTCTGTATCGGACAGAAATCGACCTCAGAGACTCTGTTCACCGCAGCAGGCCTTCGAAGTTGGCTAATCTGGGAGCCATGACGAGCTATTCGCAACGAATCTTGAGGAACCCCGCAACCGGAGCGGATTTAGAGTTGTTCAGGCACGTTGAGACTCAACTCTATACCGCAGTTGTATCGGATGCGCTGGATGAACTGGGGTATAGGAACCAAGCACTCAGGGAATTTATGCGGCCACTTGCACCGGATGACTGCTTCGCCGGCTGGGCTCGTACGTTGGCGTGCGTGGATACCTACTACATATCTAGCGACCCTTATGCGATGGAGATCGAGGCGCTGGACTCGGTGCTTCCCGGTGAAGTGGTGGTCGCGAGTACTGCGGATTCGTTGCAGAATGCGCCATGGGGCGAGCTGCTGTCGACGGCGGCGCGTGCGCGAGGAGCCAGAGGTGCAGTCATCGACGGCTTGGTCCGCGATGTGAGAAAGATCCAGGCGCTGCAGTTCCCGGTGTTTGCGCGAGGAATCAAACCCGTGGACTCGAAGGGCCGCGGAGTGATTCTCGATTACAACGTGCCGATCGTATGCGCAGGCGTGAGCGTGAAGCCCGGCGACCTGGTGTTCGCCGATTTCGACGGCGTGGTGATTGTGCCTGCCGAAGTTCTCCCGCAGGTGATCCAGATGGCGACCGAGAAGGTAGACAAAGAGAACGGGAGCCGGAGTGAACTGATGGGCGGCGCCTACTTAAGAGACGTGTACGACAAGTACGGCGTACTGTAGGGGACTGGCGGCCATGACGTCTCAACCCGAACTTATTGCGAATTATCATTGCGAGACCGGCGAGAATCCGCTGTGGCACGCGATGGAGCATCGGCTTTACTGGACCGATATCCCGGCCGGGCGCATGTTCCGTTACGATCCTGCGACCAACACTCACGAGCAGTTTTACGGGGGACGGCCGGTGGGCGGCTTCACGATCCAGGAGGATGGCTCGCTACTGTTATTCATGGACCGGGGCACGGTGGTGCGCTGGCGCGACGGCGTGATGACCATAGTGATAGAGGAGATTGAGGCCGAGCGCGACTTCCGTTTCAACGATGTGATTGCCGACCCGCGCGGGCGCGTTTTTTGTGGGATCGTGGATGACAACGGAACGAAGAGAGGACTATATCGGCTGGATCCGGATCGCACCCTCTCGCTGGTACTCGAGGAGATCGGGTGCTCAAATGGAATGGCGTTCACCGCAGATCAGAAGCGTTTCTTCTATACGGATTCCCTGGCAAACCAGATCTATGTTTTCGATTATGACGTGGAGACTGGCGCGATCAGCAACCGTCGTGTATTTGCGCGGTTTGGCGAGGAGACGGGGCTTCCCGACGGTGCAACCCTGGACTCGCAGGGAAGGCTCTGGTCGGCGCTGTGGAATGGGTTTGCGGTCGTCCGCTTGCAGGAGGATGGGGCAATCGCGGAGAGGATCACGTTGCCTACGGGACAGGTATCGAGCGTCACGTTTGGCGGTCAAGATTTGAAAGATATGTACATCACCACGGCTGGCGGCAACAATCCCGCCGAAGGCGATGCGACCGCGGGAGCGTTGTTTCGAGTGCGAACGGAGATCGCCGGGGTGCCAGAGTTCTTTTCACGAATTGAATTTCCAGGGTAGCGAGACCCGGAATTGATGAGAGGAACTAGGAATGATCGTTGATTGCCACACTCATGCATGGGCCTACCCGGGGCATCTTTCGGATGAGTTCGTCAATGAGGCGAATGCGAGGTCGCGCGGAAGCAAGCTGGATCTGCATATTCCACCGGAGAAGCATTTTAGGGCCATGGCTGGTGTGGACAAGGCGATCGTGTTCGGCTTGCGTGCACGTCATTCGGGTCTGGCGGTGCCAAACGAGTACATCAGTCAATATGCCAATGCGCATCCCGACAAGATCATTGGTTTTGGAGCAATTGATCCGGCCACGGATCCCATCGAAGAAACGCTCCACGAGATCCTAAACCTGAAGCTCAGGGGCGTGAAGCTTGGGCCGATCTATCAGAACATTCATCCGACCAACTCCAGCTTAATGCGCGTGTACGCGTTCTGCGAGACGCATCGCCTGCCCATCATGATCCACCAGGGAGCGACGTTTGTAAGGACAGGGCCGCTGAAGTACGCGTTTCCGATCCAACTCGAGGATGTGGCGATTGCTTTTCCCGAGTTGCGGCTGATCATTGCGCACCTCGGGCATCCGTGGGTAACGGAGACGCTGGTGCTCATTCGCAAGCATCCGCATGTGTATTCTGACATCTCGGCGCTCCACTACCGGCCGTGGCAGTTCTACACCTCACTGATCCTGGCCAAGGAATACGGGGTGTTGGATAAGATTCTCTTCGGTTCCGATTATCCGTTTACTACCCCTGAGGCGCAGATTGAGGGACTACGAACAATCAATCATTTTGCTGAGGGGACTAATCTCCCACGGCTCAGTCCGGATCAGATCGAGCAACTCATCCACTGCCCCACGCTCCAGTTCCTGGGATTGGACTCTGCATGAAGATCATAGATGTGCAGGTCATAGTTTTGAAATCGCCGGAGTCGTACGGCGCGTCAACCCGCGGCGAGGAAGTGCGCGGAATCAAGTATCTGGGCATAGTAAAGGTCCAAACCGACGCAGGCATTTCGGGGTATGCGGACCTGGAGACCCAGCCGCACGTTGCCAAAGCGATCGTCGAAGCTCCCTCTGAAGGATCGGTCTCAGGCTTTTTCGGCCTGCGATCCATTCTGCTTGGAGAGGACCCGTTCGAAGTGGAACGCCTGTGGCACAAGATGTACATGGGCTCGGTGTATTACGGGCGGCGCGGGGCTGTGATGCAGGTGATCTCGGGCATTGATATTGCTCTCTGGGACATCCTGGGAAAAGCCGTGCGACAGCCGGTTTTCAAGTTGCTGGGAGGTGGATATCGCGACAAGGTTATGGCATATGCGAGCACGTTGTTCCGCTCGACGCCGGAGGGGATGGCCGATGCCAGCCGCTGGTATCTCGAACAGGGATACAAGGCGGTGAAGTTTGGATGGGGGGTGTTCGGCGAGGATCCGGAGCGCGATGTGGAACTGGTGCTTGCGGCGCGGAAAGCACTAGGGGATCGTACAGAGCTGCTGATCGATTCGGGATGGTATGTGCACCGCACCGCGAAGGAAGCGATCCAAATGGTGAAGAGGCTGGAGCAGTTCCGGCCGTTCCTGATCGAGGAGCCATTACCGCCAGAGGATTATGAAGGGTACGCGCAGCTTTCCGGAGCCGTCGATACACTCATTGCTTGCGGCGAACAGGAGGCTACGGAGTGGGGATTCAATACGCTGATTGAACGCGCGCAGATAGACGTGGTTCAACCCGATTTGTCGCGGTGCGGCGGATTCACGGCCGGGCGCAAGATTGTGCACATGGCAGAACTTCATAACCGGTTGTGCATTCCCCATTCGTGGACTTCAGACTTGCTGACTGCGGCCTCGCTGCACCTAAATGCGTTCATGCGACGAGCAGTATTCCAGGAATTCAATGTGACCAGCGGGCCGCTGAGCCGCGATCTGTGCGTGAACCCTTTGCAGCTTGAGGACGGGATGTTGCGCATTCCTCAAGGGCCGGGATTGGGTGTGGAAGTGAACGAAGCGACGATCGAGAAATATAGGGTGGCATAGGTATGGAGCGGCTGAAGAACAAAGTGGCAGTCGTAACGGGGGCGGCGAACGGGATCGGGCGAGCCATCGCGGAGCGGTTCGCGAGCGAAGGTGCGTGGGTCCTCGCGGTGGATATTGAAAGAGGCATGGGCGGCAAGGTCGTCTCAGATATCGAGTCCTCTGGTGGACGAGCAGCGTTTGTGGCGGGCGACGTTTCAAAACTCGATGATGTGCGGCGCGCAGTCGAGATGGCCGCCTTCCAGACAGGACGCATTGATGTCCTGTGCAACAACGCCGCCTACCTGGCGCCCGATTTCCATGGCGCGCTGGATTCGACTGAGCATGAGTGGCGCAGGTGTATTGACGTGGCGCTAATGGGCACCCACTACTTCACCCAGGCGGTGCTGCCATACATGATCGCGCAGAAAGCTGGTTCGATCGTGAATGTGGTCTCCATTCAAGCGATGGAGGGCATGATGACTTCGGCCGCATACACGGCCACCAAAGCGGCGCTGCTGGGTTACACCAGGAGCGTGTGTTACGACTACGGGCCGAATAACGTTCGCATCAATTCGCTGTGCCCTGGGCCGATCCGGACGCGCATCGCCGAAGCGTCGGACGAATCGCATTACCACTGGCAATGCGACCAGACCGCCCTGGGGCGGGCGGGTTATCCCGAAGAGGTAGCCTGTGCGGCGTTGTTTCTGGCCTCGGATGAAGCGTCGTATGTAACCGGAGCCACACTCCCCGTCGACGGCGGGTGGACGGCGACCTCGGCGAGGAAGTGGACGTAGAACACGATGGACGGAGAAATGGAA
The DNA here is from genome assembly GCA_021323655.1 of Acidobacteriaceae bacterium. Classification (GTDB taxonomy): domain Bacteria; phylum Acidobacteriota; class Terriglobia; order Terriglobales; family Acidobacteriaceae; genus Pseudacidobacterium. The sequence continues at coordinate 71,626 of JAJPKO010000015.1, read as the reverse complement.
CGATGTGCGGTTTGGGAAGGAATGGCGGCGTCGGCCTGCGCCCTTTTCGAAAGGAGTGGCCTGATGAGATATGTCGGATGGATGTTAGTTGGTCTCACGATAGGAATGAGCGCTACCGCGCAAACCCGCAGCGCTACGCTGACGCTGGACTTTGCCAAGGACGCCGGCCCGATGGAGATGGATCATATCTCTCTTGGCCAGGGAGGATTGTCGTCGGAACCAATGTGGCATGACCGTATCGCCGAGGTGCGCGCGGTTCACCCGCACCTGATCCGGCTTTTTGTGCAGGAGTATTTCGATTTGCTGCCGGCACGCGGACACTATGCTTTCGATACGCTGGACAAGTCAGTGGACGACATTGTCCAGGCCGGCGCAATTCCGCTGATGACGATTGCCTTCAAACCGAAGGTCTTGTATCCCAGGGTCGATCAGGACGTAATCGATCCGGCTAACTACGGCCAATGGGAGCAACTCATTGTGGCGATCGTGGGCCACTACAAGCGGAAGGGGCTTACAGGGTTCTACTGGGAAGTGGGCAACGAAGGCGATATCGGGGAATCAGGCGGCTGCCCTTACCGGTTTACGCCAGAGAATTACACGACGTATTACAGGCACACCAGCGAGGCGGTGCTGCGCGCTGATCCCACTGCGCATGTGGGTGGGCCGGCTGTGGCGAATTGGAAGTCGCCGATCTTGCCAGCTCTGATCGCCTATGCCGACGAGGAGAAGGCGCGACTGGACTTCGTGTCCTGGCACATTTACGACAGTGATCCGAAGGCGGTTGAAGCAACTGTCGATGGCGTAAAGACGCTACTGGCCGGGCACCCGTCACTGCATCCGGAGACGATCCTGGATGAATGGAATATGGAGCTCACGGTACCGCCAAAGGACGCGCGCATTCAGCCGGCCTTCGTGGCGGAGACGGCATGGAGAATGAAGGAAGCGAAACTGACGTACTCGTGTTTCTATCACATTCGCGACTACCACGTGGAGCGCTCACAGTTTACGCCATTCTTTTCTCCGGGCGGGGCATCGTTCATGGCGAGCTGGTGGAACCGGATGCCGCAGTATTCGGGCCTATTCGATTATCAGAACGTGATGCGGCCGGATTATTTCACCTTCAAGCTGCTGGCGAGAGTGACGGGCGAGCGGCTAGGAGCTGATTCGAGTGATGACGCGGTGCATGCGTTCCTCGCGCATGACGACGAATACAAGACCGATAACCTGATCTTCTGGAACTTCTCGCCACAACCAGTGAAACTGAAAGTAGACCCGCGCGGATTAACGGAGCCGCTGGTTGCGCACCGCAGAATGCTGGACGCAGAGACCGCATCGCAGGATGAAAACTCGCGCCTTCGGCCACTGCCGGACATAGAGCTCACGCCGGGCAAGCCTCTGGAGATCGACCTCGGCCCATATGGCATTGAATCGTGGGCGATGGAGCCGGTCGACTGGGCCGAGCAGCTAGTGCCACATAAATGAAAACTCAAGTCAGGAGGAGGGCAAGAAATCTCAACAACCGCGTCTCTACGCGTCCGAGGCCAACTTTCCAGGATCCATAGCTGAGTCCATCAAACGGAGGCCGCTGCCTTTGCTTTTGCAGCACATCCTCCCGCTGCTGAATGAAGTTTGGACCCAGCTATGCCTGGCCTGCCGAGACCCTTTGCTCGAACGATCTCCGCTCGCGGCCGATGCAACGGCAGGCCGATTTCTTCCTCCTGGTGGTTGATAACGTAACCGAGTTGACGAATCTGTCCGCAGGCGGGTGCGCAGCTTGAGCGGATCGGTTTGCCGATCGACGCGCAGTGCGGCCCAATAGCTTGCCGACTCCGTTACTCCTAAGTGCGATGTTGGACTCCCACACGCCGAGCCTGAGCGAGTCCTCGCTTCACGGTCGGCACTCTAATCTGTAATCGGCCCTTATGTTGAGTTGCATGGGCGCCGATTCAAGCAGGGTCTCGATGGTGATCCCTGGGATCAGGCTAAGATTCGCGGGCATCTTCGAAGGCCCCCTTCATGGGTGGCGATTCGAGGGGAGCGCGACGGGCGATCACAAACAGAGTTGTTCCCTGGCGGCATTGCGCCGTTCCGCACATCATGATCAGGATACCTTCGCGGTGGGCGCGGAGCTCCATGGGTGGCACCGTGTGATCCGAGAAGGAATGAAGGCGTCCGATGAGCTCACCTTCATGCACCTCGTCCCCAAGATCGACTTGAGGTTCCCAGACCCCATCCTGCGGGCAGGGAGTGTAGTCTTCGAGGTTGCGCGCGTCCACCAGAACGGGTGCCTGCCTGCGGGCTGGATCAATTCGGACGATGTCGCCAGAGAGCATACCGTAAAACCGAAGAACGTTTTGAATGCCAGCTACTGCGTGCAGAACACCGCGGCGATTGACCGACTCGCCGAAGCCGAATTCTCCTCCGACGGCGATTTTGCCTTCGGCTTCGGCCTCATCGGTGAGCAGTCCGGAGGCCATCTCGCTGGAATAGATCAGCATGAATGGTGTGTCAAACAGGGCGGCCACACGGCTGATCTCAACCCATTGCGCGGGATCGCGCATGGGGTGGAACGAAGTGCACAGGGCGAATCCTCCCTCACGTCCGCCAGCGTGCAGGTCCACCACCACGCGTACCCGCGGAAATATCATCGATTTGACGAAGTGCGCGATGCGATAGGAAATCGTGCCGCGGGGATTGCCGGGAAAAGCACGGTTCATATTGACGTGGTCGAACGGCGAGACCCGCTGATTGATCGCGCAGGCGCTCTGGCTTAGTTGCGGCATCAGGATCACGCAACCACTGATTTGATCTGGATCGAGTTGCTGGCAGAGCTGCTTGACGGCAAGCTGTCCTTCCCATTCGTTGCCGTGGGTGCCGCCAAATGCCACCAGTCCCGGCGGTTTGGCTTCGGAGCCCGCCGGACGGGAGCCATTGATGATGGTGATAGGAACAAGGGAATAGCCCCAGCCCGAGTCGATATGAAAGGCGAGCTGGTAATGATGTTTGCCGGGTTTGTCGAATTCAATCTGGTTGGGATGGTGGATGATTGTCGGCACGTGTGGGCGATTGTTCCTCCCTCTAAGCTAGTTTCAACCCGCGAAGCTGATGAAAGGAAGGGAAGACCGCGTAAAAGCTTGAAGTGTACAGAGGGACGGACACTTTGAGGCAATGCTTCAGCCAGGGCTACGGATGAAGAGGGTCGGCGGTGCTACCTTCGTGAAAGCCGAGCCCGCTCAGCCTCCGGCATTCCCGTTCCACGCTATCGGTGAGAAGGAACGCCGAGAACCCATGAGCCAGGAGTAGATGCGACGTGGGATTTCTGTATATGATTCTTTCCCTTACCTGTTTCGGGTCGATCGGGATCATGGTGAAGTTCGCGAACCTGCGAAGGTGCAGGCCGAGCGCCGTCTATGCGCTAGCCTATGCGTGGGCCGCTCTGTTTTCAATCGGGTTTGTCATCACGTTTCGCGGCGGGGCATTCCATGTACCGCCCGCTGTGTATGGTATCGCCCTACCGTTCGGGGTGATGAACGCAATCGGAGGCATTGTCTTCATGGCCGGGGTGCGATTCGGGAAGATCTCGACCAGTTGGCTGATTATTAATCTCTCGGCCGCGATTCCGGCTGTCGGATCGGTAGTGCTGTACCGCGAGCCGGTGAACGCGAAGAAGCTGACGGTCCTCTCCCTTGCTGCGCTTGCTGTCCTTTTGCTGTGGAAAGACAAGCAGGATGACGAAAAGCAGCACTTGATCGCTGAGCGCGCGTCAGAGGAGACCGCATGAGCCGTTCCGGGTACTGGATCCGGCTCATGATGATCTCTTGCGTGATGAACGGACTGGGACCCTTTGGCCTGAAGGTGATGGCCGAGAAGGGTCTGCTGCACCAATACCATTTTCAATACTTGCTGTGGTGGTATGTAGGATCAGGGATACTGAGCCTCGCCACATTCATACCGAAGAGCAGCGGGTTTGCTGCGCAGGAGGTGGCGATTGCATTCGGCATAGGCGTGGCAAGCTTTGGCGGACAGTTGTTTAGCCTACTAGCGCTGGAACGAGGAGTGCCCGGGTATATCGTATTTCCGATCACAACGGGAGGAAATCTCTTTGTTGTAGCGGCGGCGGGAGTGTTGCTTTATGAGGAGAGGATCGGGCGTTATGGAATAGCGGGGATCGCGGTGGGTGTCCTTTCTCTTGTTTTACTCAGTTTTAGCTAAGGAACTTGGCAAGCCTTTGAAAGAATCTCCAAACTCTACCTTTTCTACCCAGGTGCCTGAGCCGGCCAGAAGGCCTGAGCATTTTACAGGCTCATCTCATTTCGGCAGGGCAAGAGGACCCTTGATGAATACTTCCACTTCTGTTCTCGATGCAATTGGATCCACGCCGCTTGTTGAACTCAGCCGGTTTACTCGGGGCCTCGGTGGGCGCCTCTTCGTCAAGCTCGAGTATCTCAATCCCGGAGGTTCGAAGAAAGATCGTATGGCCCGCCAGGTTATCGAGGATGCCGAAGCGGATGGCAGTCTTAAGCCAGGCCAATCTGTTGTCGAAATGACAAGCGGAAACGCAGGGACCGGTCTCGCGATCGTATGTGCGGTGAAAGGTTATCCATTTATCGCAGTGATGTCGCGCGGAAACTCAATCGAGCGGGTTCGCATGATGCGGGCTCTTGGCGCTGAGGTTGTTCTCGTAGACCAACTACCCGACTCCACTCATGGTCAGGTGTCCGGGGGCGATCTAGAACTGGTAAACCAGGAAGCGGCACGCATTCAGATGGAGAGGGGCGCATTCCGGGCCGATCAGTTTCATCATCAGGGAAACTTCAGAGCGCATTACCTACATACGGCGCGGGAGATTCTGCAGCAAACCGGCGGAAAGGTCGATGCCTTCTGTGACTTCGTTGGATCAGGAGGCACGTTTGCCGGATGCGCGGCGGCGTTCAAAGAACACAATCCTCAAATTCAATGTTTCGTCGTTGAACCATCCGGATGCGCCGTCCTTGCCGGTAACGAAGCTGCGCACCCGAATCATAAGATCCAGGGCGGCGGATATTCAATTGCGCCGCTCCCGCTGATCAAGACTGAACACATCGACGGATATCTGCGTGTAACCGATGAAGAGGCCATGGAAGCAGCGCGTTCTCTTGCGAAACTAGAAGGGATTTTCGGCGGCTTCTCGTCCGGCGCAAATGTGGCCGCAGCGAAACAGATTCTTGAGGGACGCACGGTGGTGACCACAATCAACGATTCCGGAATGAAGTATCTGAGTACTGAGCTCTGGGAATGACGCAGCCCGATCCTGCTATATCCAGGTAAGATCGATACTCGCATAATGACGCGGTTAACGCGCGTGAAACACGGCTAGCGTTTTGATTAGGAAGGTGAACCGGGTAGGATACATCGTTCCTCGCCCTTTCAGAGGCCCGTTGGCCACTCCATCTTCACTTTACTCGCAAGGACACATTATTTGTTTGTAGCGCCGGCGGGAGTGCTTTTTCAAGAGGAGAGGATCACGGCGGCTATGGAATTGCTGGGATCGCCGTGGGGTGTCCTGTCTCTTGCTTTCCTCAGTTTTAGCTCTGGAGCTCGACAAGCCTTTGGCTAAGCCCGGTTTGTGCTGGCTCGCCAGACGCACAACCGGATAAGCCGAACTCAGAAGTTTATCGCGCCGATCAATGGCACGTGTACGGTTCGAGGGCAATGCAGGTAATGCGTCGTCGTAGTCGTTGTACCACACGCAGAAATCGACACCGATTCGAGATCGAACGTCGGCTGACTTCGCAGCTTGTCCTCCCCCATCTTTGATTGACACGGTAGATCAAATAATCGGTGGTTTGGCCGTCATCCTTTCGTCCTCGGGTCCCCGCGAACGCATATATTTTCCAACTTTATCTGCCCAGTTATTCGGTGCAAACCAAGATCGACTTCCTTCCCATTGCCGAGCCTACTGGTGGCGTCAACATACCCGCAGAGGCAGTCTTCAACAAGAAATGTCTTCTATCTGGAGTTAATGCCCTAAACCCAGAAATCTCGAAGTTGCCAGTTGACGCGACCATCTACTAGTTAAGTCACACACACACTCAGGAACGGCTTCAAAACAAAGAGCGAAGTCTCAGCTATCCGGCAGCAAACGTTACCGAACAAAGTCGACGATACGCTTAAACGCGCTAGGTCGAAGTCGAAAAACACAAGGAGTCGTCGAGAGTTGACGAGACAACTATAGCTTAATTATGCGGGAGCCAATAAGTTGGCGGCCCTGCAGTCTCAATAGACCTTTGGCAAGGCGGTTACGGCGATCCAACTTTCAACATGGGAATCTGGCGCAGCCGTGTACCCACGTATCGAGAGCACTATATCGATCGAAATAGTGCAGGTGGAGACCCGATCGATCAGAACCGACGCCAAGACGACGCTCAATGTTGCCGTGACGCTCAGGAACGTGACTCATCTCCAGTGACGCGACCGTAGCATTGACTCTGAAGCCGAAGAGACTTTGAAGGCGCGACGATGGGCTGCGGAAAGTCACAGCGAAGCACGGCAAAACAAAGGCAGCGACTGAGGTGCCGGTGCAGCGGGCCAAGGCTGTGGTGGGCGTCGAATACGGGGCCCAGTCGCTATCAGATCGGTGCCTCAGACAGAGCCATCCCGACGAATTAGTCCTAGATAATTCTCACCCAAACATAATGACAGAAATATGAGATATATATCCTCAATTTATGCCCATAAGAAATAATAACCTTGACAAGGACACTTAAAGTGGCCAGAATGGGTGCCTTCAGAGGGCCGCCAATCGGCGGTGAACAACTACGATCATTCGGCCCGCGAAGGGGCCAACCGTTCTCGACAGCACGCTTATTTCGAGACGCGATTAGTTAGAAGGAAAAAGGAGAAGGTACATGCAGAAGAGGCGGATTCTATCCTTACTGATTCCAGTGTTCCTGTTTGCTCTCGCGTTGCCACAAAGCCAAGCGGGAGCTCAGGAAATCAGCGTCGTGAAGGCTCTCGGCAAGGCCGGACGCCTTACGAATTGGAAATACGCTGGCGTGCCCGGCGGGATTCCGGATCGCACCAAAATCTGCGCGAGCTTCACCCCTGTTACGGGCACGGCAGATGCCATCAATAGTGCGATCGCATCCTGCAATCATGGCGTGGTATGGCTAGGCCCCGGCACTTATGACCTTTGGGCCGTAAACCAAGGGCAGAAGGTAGATACACCAATCTTGATGCTGAATAGCCACGTGACGCTGCGCGGCGCAGGCGCCGATAAGACGATCCTAAGGTGCGGCGAGTGCTTCGTCATCGGAAAGTACCTTCCGCCGAACCTCGACTCCAGCTTGCAGTATCCGATTACGGCCGGTGCAAAAAAGGATTCTTTCAGCATCGCCGTGTCGACCACGGCAGGCCTATCGGTTGGCAGCATGATTGAAATCGATCGCGACAACGACACGAGCATTCCGGTGTATTTTCAGCCCGGAGGCGCGGACTGTGGCACTACCACCAGCCCTGGTCCCGATTATTATGCCTGCGGCACACGAATGATTCGTCAGGACGATGTTATTACAGCAATCAATGGCAATACCCTGAGCTTGAGGAATCCTCTGCTCTGGGACTTCAGCACCGGGAACCCCAAGCTCAAAGGCACATTCAGGACACCGATTATCCGGTCCGGGGTTGAAGACCTCAAACTCGACCACTCGGAACCTCTGGACGTGTATGGCCACTTCAGTGCGCAAATCCAGTTTTGCGATAGCTGCTGGGTGAAGGGCGTCGAGTCCTACGATGCGTACGGTTATCATCTCGTGGCGATAGGCACCGTCAATTTCGAAATCCGGGATTCCTACTTCCACGAGTCCCAAACCGGTGGCTCCGATAACGGCGGCATCGATATCTATGGGACGCCCGGATTCAGGCTATACACTTCGACGGATCTTGGCGTGAATTCCGACTGGAAGGTCGAAAACAATATTTTGTGGAAACTCTTTCCCGGTATACAAGCCGAGAATTCCTCGTCAGGAGGGGTTGTTGGATACAACTACTCCTATGGTTCTGCCGGGACAGGACTCACGAATGCGAATGGCTCCGATTCCTATGTCGTGACATGGACGTTTGACGACAATCATGGAGACGCCAATTTACTGAATCTCTATGAGGGCAATGTCGGCGAGATGTACGGCGCGGACGGGTACTGGGGCGGTTCCGGATACGGCCTGGCGTTCCGCAATTTCTTTCTCGGCTTGAACCGCAATGGGGCGCCAAACTACGGCAACAATGTTGGAGACACCATCCGACTGCTCCGTGGGGCCTACGATTACAGCTTTGTTGGGAACGTGCTTGGAAACAGCATTGTCGCCCCTTTGGGGTACGAAGGCTGCCAAGATTTCTACGATAGCGACTCGCCTGGTTTCTATAGCATTTATCAGATTGGAAATCCCAATATAGGAAATTGCAGCTTGTCGCCCTACGATGGTTCCTATCCTCCCGGCGTCAGTAGCTACCCTGATCCGAATGTCGGGGGCACCTTGCTTCGCTGGGGCAATTATGATTACTTCAACAAGGATGTCGAATGGAATGCGTCGGAGATACCGTCGAATGTGACCGTACCAAACCGCCATACGTTACCCGGCTCCTTCTACTACTCGCACCGGCCTGACTGGTTCCCCAAAGATGAGGCGTGGCCGCCCATCGGTCCTGACGTATTTGGCGGACAGGCGTCGTTTGGCGATGATTCAGGGCACGTCAACGACATACCTTCCCAACTCTGCTGGGCCAAGCGCAAGCTTCTGATTGGCGGATCTTTCAATGCCGCTGATTGTTATTCGCGGACACGTGGTGAAAACGGCAGAGACTGAGGCCAGCAGGGTTCATGGACCTTCAACATGTGATCATAGTATGTGCATATGACCGACGAACGCTGATCATGGGCCTGGCTGCAGGCGCCGCCGTTTCTCGACTGCCGCTCGAGGTGGAAAAGTGTGCGGTCGTCGTTGCTCGCATTCGCGCTGTTAGCCGCGAGGCCAAAATGGCGTATCAGACCATGTTCAGTGGATGGGGCGGCGCATTGATTTTCAACTGCACTGAAGAATTCCGGCGAGCGCTCGCCCCAGGGACGCACGGTCTTGGGCTGAGGAACAGCGCTGCCGGAAGGCTTCAATCGTTTTTCCGATCGGTATCGGCTACCGTGGGTTCATTCGTTATCGGCGAGATAGGTTGCCGTCCACGGCGCCTCGAATTCATGACCCTGTGTCGGGGGTTCAAAAGCTAACATCCATGCCGCTGGTGGCGCGCTGCAGCCGATCTCACCCTAATTGTTCCGACTTCGGATCTGTTGAGTCGGGCGTGAGTCGCTGGTTGACAGTTAGTTCTGTTCGACAGATAGGACAGTTTGTCTTTAGCGATAGGCTTTTATTCTTTACATGTGTGTTTCTCGCAAGAAGAATCAGTTTCAGATCAAAGATCTCGATCTTGGTCTAATCCAAAGAAGACGGCCAAACGTGAGAAGAACTATTGCTTTGTTCGCCCTGCTATTTGCCTTCACGGGAATCTCACGCGCTCAATCGGGGCAGGACTCGGCTTCGCCGAAGCTAAAGTGGATCTCGATTCCCGATGCTCAGATCGAGATCGATGGGTTGCCATGGTACGCCGAAAGCGGAGACCACTTATCCAGGTTGCCCATAAGACTGAAGGATAGCTATCGCAAAGAGGTGTGGGACCTCGCACAGTCGCCAAGCGGTGGGCGGATCCGTTTTCGGACCAACTCGACTGTGCTCGCAATTCGCCTGAAATACCCCGGACCGCCTGATATGGCGAATATGCATGCCTTCGGGCAAACAGGAGTGGATCTTTATATAGACGGCATATATCGTGATACTGCAGTTGCCGGGCGCGATACTAAACTTGGTCTTCCTGAAGAACATGTTTTCTACGAAAACGAACCTATGGTGGTCCGCGACATCACCTTGTATTTGCCGCTTTATTCCCCGGTGAAGGTGGTGGGGATCGGCATTAATGCAGAAGCGGAACCTCAGGCGGCCAAACCCTTCGCGATCAGCAAGCCAATCGTCTTTTACGGCACCTCAATCACGCAAGGTGCAAGCGCCAGTCGACCGGGTATGAGCTATGAAGGCATATTGGGTCGCTTGCTCAATGTGGATTTTGTCAATCTTGGGTTTTCCGGAAATGGGAAAGGCGAACCGGCGGTAGCCCGGACAGTCGCAGATATTGACGCCGCCTGCTTTGTCCTGGACTTCGCACAGAACAACGCAACAGTTGAATCCCTGAAAACGGTATATGGACCGTTCGTCGAGATAATCCGAAGTAAGCACCCAGATACGCCAATTCTGGTAATGACTCCAATTTATTCGTCGCATGAATCGTGGTCCCGGGATGCGGACCTGGATGGAATGCGCTCTGTGATACGGCAGGTTGCCGGACACCGAATCGCGAATGGCGACAGAAATCTGGAGATAGTAGAAGGTACTGACCTCATCGGCCCATCTCGTGGGGATGGCCTCGTCGACGGCGTGCATCCGAACGATCTCGGCTTTCAATGGATGGCGGAGGGCTTAGCGAACAGAATCGCGAAGGTGCTCGGGTTGAGATGAGGCCAATTGTGACCGTATCTCACCGCATCGAAGCTCCGTCTGGCAAATCATTGCTGTGGACTCGTCGATAACCCTCCTCTCGCTGTGAACTCGTCCTGGCAGGGACTATAGAAGGCCTCGCATGATCACTGTTGGATCTGTCGACATTGGCGGAACAAAGATTGCGGTCGGAGCAGTCCGGGAAGACGGCGCGATTCTCGCTCGCCATGAATGCAAGACTGAACCCGAAAAGGGTTTTCACAATGCCATGCAGCGAATCATCGAAATGCTGCGCGCCATCTCCGCCGAAGGTTTGCAATTCAAAGGCATCGGAGTTGGCTGCCCTGGGCCGTTAAGTCCGACGACCGGTGTGATAGAAGAGGTCGGCACTCTGCCGAGCTGGCAGGGAGGCAACTTGCTCGTCGAGCTTGAGGCCGGGATGAATTTGCCAGTGGTGGTCGAGAACGATGCCGATGCGGCCGCTCTTGGCGAAGCTCGTTGGGGCTCGGACGCTTCGGACGGAACTTTCATCTACGTCACAATCAGCACGGGCATTGGAGGAGGAATTCTCTTCGGCGGGCATCTCTATCGCGGCGTTGACGGGGCACATCCGGAGATTGGCCATCAGGTGCTTGACGACTCGGGTCGGCCCTGTTACTGCGGAGCACGAGGATGCTGGGAAAGCCTAGCCAGCGGTCCTGCTATGACGCGGTGGATGCGCGAGCAACAACCGGATGCACCAAATGCGACTGCTTCGGAGATTTGCGAAGCTGCAAAACTTGGAGATGTCCTTGCCATTCGGTGCGTGGAGCGCGAAGGATATTACATCGGGCTTGGACTGGCAAATCTCATAACAATTTTTGCTCCGGACAAGATTGCATTGGGGGGAGGAATAATGAAGAGCGGCCCGCTGTTCATGGATATTGCCCGCCAAGTGATCCGTGATATTTGCACACAGGTTCCGTCAAAGAAGACCAGAATCGCTTCGGCTTCGCTGGGACAAGACTCTGTACTGCTAGGCGCAGCTCAGGCATGGCTGCTCAGGCATAAAAGATGAGTCTGGAAGCCCGCTATATGCCACATCGCAAAAAAAGATTGGAGGAGGGGAAAACGGATGGGGCTAACGCTCACCATAGCTTCGGAGACCCGGCTCTTCAACGATATTCTCAAACAACCAGCTCAGCTTAATGCTTCTTTATCGTCCACGCTAAATGGCGGCGGTCCGGCTCTCGAACGAGCTGTAGAGATCCTGCGGAGGCCAAACGCAGTGGTAATCTCCGGCATCGGAGCAAGCTGGCATGCTGGGATGGAGTACGGCATTCCATCCGACTTATGTCTGCCGAGGCGAAATATCGAAGAAACTATACGATGGAATTGGCGCAGAATCTGGCGGGAGCGGGAATCCGGTATCTCTACATGGCGCCAAGTACGAAGGTGAACGTGAAGGGTATTTTGCCCCGAATTCCCCCGCGTATTCCGCTGGACAGCGCGCGGCGGCAGTTCGGCTATAGTCGCATGGACTCCCGAAGTTTGGATTTACAGCCGCCGGTCGGAGGCCGGATACAAAGGGCCCTTGACTTGAGGCGATCGGCGGTTTCTTGACACACCAGTCTCGATTCTCTTCTCATATACCTCGCCCCATTCGAGCATGGCCTGAAGGATCGGTTCAAGAGTGCGGCCAAATTCGGTCAGCGAATATTCGACCCGCGGAGGAACCTCAGCGTAGACCTTGCGGCTGATCACGCCATCTTCCTCGAGTTGTCGAAGTTGCAACGTTAGCATCCGCTGCGTCACCTTTGAAAGAAATCGCCTCAAGTCGCCGAATCGCTTTGTTCCATCCAGCAAATGGAACAGAATAACTGCCTTCCACCGGCCACCAACGACATCTAACGCCGCTTCTACAGGGCATCCATACGGACATCCGTAGTCATTTGCCTTCATTCTCAAATCCTTTGTTTGTATATTAGTATCATAAATATCCTATAGACAAAAAATGTGCCTACTTGTCATTTTAAAACTAATCACCCATGATGCCACTTATACATTTACTTGTTTCAGGAGCATACCAGTGAAAGTACTGATCGTCTACGCGCATCCGACTCCGTCCTCACTGAACGGAACCCTCAAAGACCATGCACTTAAGATTCTCAAAGAGGAAGGTCATGAGCTGCAAGTCTCGGATCTCTATTTGATGAAATGGAAGGCCGTTGTGGATGCAGAGGACTTCCCCTCACATTCAGACTCTTCGCCCTTAAATGTTGTGTTTGCTTCGGGAGAAGCCTACACGACCGGGACACAAGCGAAGGACGTCGCAGTCGAGCAAGAAAAGCTTCTTTGGGCCGATGCAATCGTCTTCCAGTTCCCACTCTGGTGGTACGGTGTACCGGCGATCCTCAAGGGTTGGATCGAACGTGTCTATGCGTATCGATTTGCTTACGGCTACAAAGATGGTACTAATGCCTATCGTTTTGGCGAGGGAATTCTATCGGGAAAGCGAGCGTTCGTTTCAGTGACCACAGGAGGCTCCGAAGCGGATTATGGCCCAAGAGGAATCAACGGGCCCCTGGATCAACTACTGTTTCCGCTTACGCATGGAGCGCTTTTCTATCCAGGAATGGAAGTGCTTCCCATCTTCGCAGTTCATGCCGCTATGTTTCTCGACGAGGCCGGCCTCTGTGCTGCAAAATCTGCTCTAGGGGAGCGATTGAAACGTCTGTTTATTGAGGAACCAACGCGTTTCAGGCGCCAGAACGGAGGAGATTACCCGGACAGGCATACACTCGCCGATCACATTGCGCCGGAGATTTCCGGACTGCCTGCTCATGTAGCCTGAGCAGCCGCGATCTTTTCAGGTGCCCGGATCCTGGAACCACGACTTTTGCGGATTCAGGCATGTAGTTCCCTGAACAGGCTCTGTAACCTTTGAACGCCATCTGCTTCTAAATGATCGAGGGCCGGGCAAAGAAGCGGAAGTGAAAGCGCTCCTTCAATCAGCGCGCCCACTCGTCCAAACAGATGCGGGCATTGACCAACTGGTTTGCGTTCAAAGTTTCGCATGCCACGTTCGGAGTATTCGATGCCTTGAAGGATAAGGAGGGGAGTTGGGTGGGAGCCTTCACCTCCAGTGACATCCGCACCGGAACATTTCGATGGGCCGGGACGTCTTCGCGATCAGTTCGTCATTCTCCTCGCCGAATCTGCTCGACCTCGCCTCGGGACCCGCGCGCTCACAGAAGCGTTGCTTCAGCAGTCTTTTGTCCTTCTGCCCCGAAGAAAGGTCGAGAAAAAGGAATTACCGATTCAGTGGATGGCCACACTTGCTGATCATGGGTTAGCTCGTGCATTGAGGGCGCTGTTCGAACACACGTCTGAAAAATCTACCGTCCAGAGACTAGCGACGATCGCAGGAAGTGGACGATCTCCTTTTTCTCACAGTTGGTCATCGAAGAAGCGACGGGCCGCGCAATGCACGACCTGGTGCGAAGTTGATTACACGATCTGATCGTTAGCATTGAGAAGACTTATATCTTTGGCAGCGCGCGACCAGGCGAGGCGAAAGTCCTGGACATCGTGCAGGGAAAAGTTGGATTGATGCGGGGCTGTAATGGCGAAGAAGTCTGCACGGTGCACATCTTCGAGCCAAAAGGCTGGTCGCGGGTCTTGGTTGGCCGGAGCGATCTCAATGTGCGACATTTCGAGATTGCGCAGATGTCGGATAAAGAAACCGTGAGAAGGCGTCGGGCCGAACTGGAGCAATTCGGGATAAGAGGCCTCCAATTCGGGGACATGAATGCTTTGCCAAGCCGGCATCGGGGCTACGCTCTCGCCCCAGCCAACGCGCATCTTTGCGGGTAACCCTTCGTGTCCGAAATAGCAGTTGGATAGTTTGACATCCTCAATGAGGTTGGACCGGATTCCCGAAAAGACTGGGGCCGTGGACGAAGCAGAGTTGTGGCTTACAAGGTTCGAGACAAGGATTCGACGCACGGTCCCGAAGCGGAGGGTCTCTTTCGGGTTTCGGTTGCGACGGTTTAGGCGCAGGAAGAGCGGTGCGTCAACGATATCGCGCATCGTGTTGCCGGTGATGCTAATGTCCTCGAGTAAGGCGCCATCCGAGCTTTCAAGTGAGATACCCTTGCATCCCTCGATGACATTTCCGGAGATTGTGATGTTGCGGAACCCACCGTTGGATTCAGTACCACACTTGATTCGTCCCTGACGCGGCACGCGAGCATCGTCGGGAAATCTCTTCCAAGTATCTGCGACAACGCTTCCTATTTCGTAGCAGCCACAGACGAAGTTATTGGAGACGGTCACATTCTCGGTTGCACGGGGATAGCCCAGCGCGTAGCTGGACTTAGGGCAGATGCCGTCGTCCCACGGCGAGTTGACGGTGCAGTTGGAAATACGCACATTGCGACAACAATCAATGTCAAGGCCGTCGCGATCAGTATCTATCAGGAGATTGTCGATGATGAGATTATCGACGCCGGTGGCAAGTACCGCGAAGTGACCGCCCTTCAAGATGGCGAAGTCACGGAGGATTACGTTATGGCAGCTTTTGAGACCGAATGCCTTGTTGCCGACACCGGGCTGCTCGGCTACGAACGGATAGTAGCCGCTTGGAATCTCAGCTGAGCCGTGGGAGAGGCCTTTGCCGTAAATCAAGCCGGGACCCAAAACCGAGAAGTCATGCTGATCCTCCGCATAAAAGAGGGAATTGCGCCAATGGTTGTGGCCGTAGTCCTGGTAGGGGGTCCAAGGAGTGTCGGACTCTGCAGCGTCGTAGGTTCCGCCGTTGTATCCAGTATGCTCGCCGCGCTTGGGCGAATCAGCAGCTACGATCGTGACACCACGAGAGAGATAGAGATCGACGTAAGACCTGAGGCGAATCGTGAAGCAGATGTAGGTGCCGGCAGGGAAGACCAGGGTTCCGCCACCGTTTGAGGAGATCACTTCGATGGCTCTATTGATGGACACCGTGTCGATGGTTTTCCCGTCACCACTCGCGCCAAAATCTCGCACATCGTAGAAAGCTGCGGCCACATGGTGCTCGGTTTGCGCGTCGGCAACAGAGACATAGCCCACTGCGCCCACCATTGCTAATGGAGACAGCTTAATGAGGTCGCGGCGTTTCAAGATTCCAATCTCCGACATCAGTTTGCCAACGCGGTTCCTTGTGACGCGCTGCTCTGCTCACCCTAATCGACAGTAGATGGTCGCCTTATGGTACGGGAGCGATTCCGGGTCGATGGGCCTCTACTGGAAATGTCATTTCTTTCCGTCGCCTGCATTGCCATTCACGATTCCACGCAGGTTGTGATCGAGCCAGTCGAGATAGAGCTGCGTGTCTTCTTTAGAGTCCCAGAACCCTGCCCATCCGTGCCCCTTTCCTTTTCGCACGACGAGCTGTACCTGCGGAGCACCGGCCTCCCGCGCCTTCTGGACGTACGTTTCCGACTGCTGCAAGGGAACGAGCTGATCCACGTCGCCATGGATGATGAGGGTTGGAGGCAAATGCGAAGTGATGTAATAGATCGGCGAGATCTCCCGCCCCAATGCCTGCCTGCCCGCTTCGGTATCCGCGCGCGAGCCGAATGCGGCGCGCAACGGGGCCAGCGATTGCTGTCCGACGCCATCGATGCCGGGACCACCCCAATTCAGAAAGTCCGTGGGCGGAAAGAAACACACCACCGCCTGGACTGAACTGTCTTCCCGTTCGACGGGATCGCCCGCATCCGATTTACCTTTCTCGCCTTGCGTGGCGATCATCAGCGTCAGTTGACCTCCGGCGCTGATGCCCACGATTCCCAGATGATCTGGCTTGACATCGTATTGCGCCGCGTTGTGACGAATGAATCGCACAGCGCGGCGAAGATCTGGAATTATTTGAGGTATCGTGAACTCCGGCTGGGAACTAGGTACTACGGCAAAGACGGTATATCCGCGATGAAGCAGGTTTTCATAAGCGTCAGGTTGGACAGAAGGTCTGTTAGGCGTTGGATCATGAGCCGAGAACCACGCACCATCGACGACAAAAATGACTCCATAACCGTTTGAATTCTGAGGCTGAAAGACATCAAGTGTCAGTGCCATTCCAGCCTTGCGGCCGTAAATCACGTCCTCAATACGGCGAAAGTCGGGCTTGTTCTGGGCTATTCCATTCTGCGTGCCGACGCCGGGAAGAATGGATAAAAAAGCCAGAAGCAGCAGCACAATTCGCCGAAGATGATGGGCCAATTTCCGATTCACAATCACAAATCCTCCCTGCAATTCTCATTGACATCGCTATTTGATTCGATAGAAACAAACATCCGCTGCCTCTGGACAATCGTCCCGTTCCCAACTTCAAAGAACTACCTGTCTCAGAACGAGACGCCATGGGGAATCAAGCGATGCTCATATGCCTGTTGCTCAAGATCTTCGCGAAAATCCGGGTGAGCGATTGAGATGAGCCCTTGAGCACGCTCGGGTACTGACTTACCTTTCAGATTGACCATGCCGTATTCGGTGACGACGTACATCACATCGGAGCGCGGCGTGGTGACGATATTCCCTGGAGTCAGGTTGAGTACGATTCGGCTGCGGCGCTCACCCCGTTTGCAATAGGTGGATGAGAGACAGATGAAGGACTTGCCTCCCTTTGACGCATATGCGCCACGCACGAATTGAAGTTGCCCACCGGTGCCGCTGATATGGCGGTGGCCGTCCGACTCGGATGCTGCCTGTCCTTGCAGATCAACCTGTGTCGTGTTGTTGATGGAGACGACACGGTCGTTCTGCATGATGATGTGTGGCGAGTTCGTATAGTCTGCCTGCCTGCAGCACAGGTCCGAGTTGCGATTGGCGAGGTCGTATAGGGCGCTCGAACCGAGCGAAAAAGTGTAGACGATCTTGCCACGATCGAGCGTCTTTCTGGTGCCGGTGATGCGGCCGGCTTTATACAGGTCCCCAATGCCGTTGGTCAGCATCTCAGTGTGCACGCCAAGATCGCGGACACCGCTTTCGAGCATTAGCGCACAAACCGCGTTCGGCATACCGCCAATACCAATCTGCAGGCAGGCGCCGTCTTCGATTTCGCCGGCGATAAGCCGGGCGACGGCGCGGTCGATCTCGGTCGGCTGAGGATTGGGTAGCTCCGGCGCCGGTTCGTGATTGCCTTCTACGAGGTAGTCCACCTCGCTGAAGTGGACGCCGTTCTCGTCTCCGTAGACGTAGGGCAGCGCCGGGCTCACCTCGACGATGACCATCCTCGCGGTTTCCACGAGTGCGCGATGCCAGACGTTGGCGGCGCTAAAGTTGAAGTAGCCGTTCTCGTCCATCGGGCATGTCTTCAAGATAGCGATGTCCACCGGGGGCAGAAAGCGACGGTAGTAGTCCGGTACCTCGCCTAGGTTGATCGGCAAGTAGTGGCATCGTCCGGCGTCGTGTCTCTGGCGGTCACAGCCTGAGAAGTGCCAGCTAAATAGAAAGAAGCGATTGCTTCCCCCATCAACCTCCGCCACCGCTCGCGGCCTCATCGATAGGCAGGAGCGGATCTTCACATTTTCGAGTTCCTCCTTTCGTTTGGCGAGCGCTAGATCGAACTCGTCCGGTTGACCGAGTCCAAATCCGTAATCGAGCCACATGCCGGATTCGACGAAAGCCGCGGCCCGTTCTGCGGAGATGGTCTGCGCTGGAGCGCAAGCGATCCTTTTGGCCATGTGGGCAATCCTTTCTGTCTTTAAGGCAACTTGGATTTGCGAGGGCTAAGGCTGACCACCTCAAACCCCGCTGGAGGCAGATTGATTTGCCATTGAATCTTTCCATCGTTCGTGCGGCTGGCGGAGATGCTTTGTCCTTCTTTGACGAGCATTACATCGAAGTCCGTCGATTTCAGGTCCACGGCCTGGGGATCGAAAATCACCGCTCCGGCGTATGCCTTGTCATTGCTGCAATTGGCGAAGGTGAGCCACACCGATTTTCCGTCCACGACAGGCGTTACCTCCAGAGAATCGTAAGTTGGATCCAGCGTCACATACGGTTTCAGCAGAGGAAGCGCCTCGTCGAGACTCTTGAGAACTGGATGTTTCTTGGCGTACGCAGTCAACTCTGGCAGATCTGCGCGTTCGTTGCCCAAGTCCACTACAGCTTTGAACTGCCGCAGGTCCACGTTTCCGTCTGTCACCTGCTCGTCGGTAATGAAGTGGGGCATCACATGGTGAGTTCGCCAGAAGTTGCCTAGTCGCACCTCCCACCCGGAGAGTGCGTTCAAATCCGAGCCGAACATGATCTTCTTCATCGGGATGAGAATCGCCACCGGCTGTTCCGGGGTATTGCCCCGGATTTGTGCTATTGTGGCGTGCCAGGCTTGGAACTTCGGCCAGGCATCGGCCCATCCTTTTGGCTCTTTCGGCGGCGGATAGAGGAAGAAATCCGCACCAATCTCGTTTGGTGCTCCCATGGCCATATGGCCGAGCCATCTAGCCGTTTCCTCAGTCATGTCGGTGCTCTGAGGTGTCCACTCCAGAAAGAGGGGTACTTGGTAGGAGCGGGCGAGACTGCCGAAGACCAGTGAAAGCCCCGTATAATCCGCGTCGTCCAGCACCACGATGGCGTTGTAGCGTTTAGCAGTCTTGAAGAAAATATCCGGGGAATTCATCATCACGCCGGCCCCGGTCGAATCTCCCCCTATCATCCCGCCCCAGTAATAAAGCATTGGAGCCTTGGTCCGAGCCCGCACTAGACGCGATATCTCGTCGTAAGTTTGAAGGACGCTGTAGTACCGAAATCTTTGATAGACGGAGAACAGCGGTTCGCCCGGCTTGGCCGCTGGAACTTGGCTCCAGTCGGTATAAGTGGCATGCCACTGTTGGTTAAAAGCAGCAAGGGTTTTGTAGTTGCGTGGCAACCAGAGGTGAAACTCCTCAATATCCGCCGGAGCATAGCCCGCGATTCCACGGGTCGGTTCCAGACCTGCGCCCTTGTAATTCCGGGGCCCCCACATCGCATCCAGCCATCCGTAGTTGACGAACAACCCGCCAAAGCCCGGATTGCTATTTACGTGCTCTATCGTCCGGCAAATGTAATCGAAATACGCCTGGCGCGAGTCCTTATCCCACCAGGAGGGTTCGTTTGTAGTCATACCTTCGCTGGTCAGGTCGCGTCCCGTGACCCACGACGGGGGGTTCTTTCCCGTGACCTTAGGCGGTGCTTCTGCCCAGACGCTCTGCCAAAAGATCAAATAAAGCCGGATATGTGCCTTTGCAGCCGAATTTAAATAGCTGTCGAGCAGCGCGAAGTCATAGTCATTCCGGCGCGGCTCAATGCTGCCCCACACCAGGTTGATCTCCGCACCATTCAGCCCCGCTTGAGCGAAAGAGGCAAAATCCGCGTCTGTCCAGGGCGCGCTGGCAGCCCCATTCTCGCCCGGTTTCATATAGTCGATTTGGACCCACCAATACCGGTCCCCGGGATTGGGAATGACTCGATCTGCTTGACTCTTTTTCTCCATGGCAGGGAGAGTCGAGCTTTCGGAAAAACCAATGGCGGGACAAACGAGAAACAGGATATAGAGAACTGCTCTGAACAGAAGGAGCCCTCTTTTGTTGGAACTCCACCTTCCTTGTGTGGTCATCGTGTGGTTGAATCTCCTTCACTGTGAACTGCTCGGATTGCACAAATCTCGATCGACTGCGGAGAACAGGATCTCTACTCCTTCTTCTTCTTTTGAAGTAGATTCAGAAGCGTCCGATCTAGTTGATGGCCGTACCAGTCCTCGTATTTCGTCTCTGGGCGTTTTGTGTCGAGAACCCCGAAGGGCCCACGAAAGTTCCAGAGGGCCCAACCAGCTTCCAACTCACCCAGAACGTCGAGAGCATCCCCGAACCACGCCAAAGCGACTCGGGACGGAACGTGTTTGTAGCAACCCATTTCGCCACAATGAAGTGAAATTCCTCTTCTCGCCGCTTTGCGCCAAGCATGAAAGAAGGTCTCCATTGTTTCCCGGTTGGCCACAATCCCATGCCGGCTATCCTCAAGCGGCCAGGATGGCACAGCGTCGAGTTGTTTCTCGCCGCGTGCCCATTCAGCCTGATAGAACGTCAGCGTCTGAGGATAGTAGTGATGTGCACTTTGAACAGTATTGTTTGTGGAGGCAAGGTCTAAAAGCGGTTCGGTGGCAACGTTGATACCGTCAAGGACAATCAAGCGGTCGGGGTCGACAGTTCGGATACTGTCGATTGCGGCATGAGCAATCCTTACATAGTTCCTCGCACCGTCTTCTGGGCTCTTCTGCCCCACTGATCCGCGCGAGTCGTCTGCCTTCTGGGTGCCGTGCACTTGCTTTGAGGGAGTAGTAAA
This sequence comes from Acidobacteriaceae bacterium, assembly GCA_021323655.1. Lineage (GTDB taxonomy): Bacteria > Acidobacteriota > Terriglobia > Terriglobales > Acidobacteriaceae > Pseudacidobacterium. Next base: position 50,714 of record JAJPKO010000015.1, on the reverse strand, counting down.
CGTCTTCGGTTCATTTAGGAGGTTAAAGCTCAGATGATTGCTTGAGATTCCTTTATATCTCTTCGCGAAAACCGTCCACTGAAAGACGAAAGCATCTAGCGTGTACGGATCGGTAAACAAGTCCGTCCTTTCAGGGGTGACCTGAATGCCGGTCACCAAAGGATCAAGACTGTCCAAGATGCAAAACCCAGGCGCCCTGTGCAGACAAATATCGATATGGATCCCGTATAGCTCACCTAACCGAATCGCCCGATCGATTGGCTCTAACTTCCGTTCATCGACCTTCAAGGGATTGTTCGTGTCGGTCCAGAAGCGGTAGTCCATCGGCAGACGCGCGAAATTGAACCCCCAGTCCCTCATCCAGCGGAAATCGTCTTCGCGGAACGCTCCATCATTCCGGTACGGGAAATACTTCATCCAGTCAGGATCGGTGGAGAAGTACTCGAGCAGATTGAATCCGTACCAGCGAGGGTTTCGGTTGCGAGGCCGCATGGAAGAATCCTCCACTTCCGATGCAGTCTCTTCTCCGTAAGCACGCGGTAAGGCGGCAAAGCCGATCGAACCGATCAAGGATCGCAACATCTCCCTGCGAGTGATACCTGGTTCGCGCTCTTGATTTCTTTTCGCCATCGACTTGATCGAATCTTGCTTGCTGTTGAGCCTCAGGTAGTTGCCACTCGAGAATGACGTTCTAGTTTCCAAAGCCCGGACAATCCAGAGGCGCGTATGCAGGCTGCGACTCGCATTTGAGCGGTTCAACTGGTCCACCCACGAAGAACCGCCCAGGACTGTATGAAGCGACTACACGATTACGCTCCTAGGGAATCACTGGAAGAATCAAGGCGGAGGGATGCGCTTTGTCGTGATAGATCATATTGGTGGCTTTGATAGCCGATGTAGTGGTTTCCGGGTTGAGTCCGTTATTCAGATTCCGGTCGAAGCGAGGGAAGTTACTACTCTCGATCTCCAGCCGCAATTTGTGACCAGTGAGAAACACATTGGAAGTGGACCAGAGATCAATCTTCAGTTTGTATACTTCTCCGGGATTCATCAACTCAGACTCTTCCATCGAAGCCCTGTAACGAGCGCGCAAGATTCCGTCGGTGAGATTCTCCGCGCGACCATCGGGCCACACGTCAATCAGTTTGCCCACGAAGTCCGTATCGACCGCCGAAGAACTGACGTAGAGGTCTAGTTCAACATGCCCCGTCACCTCGACGTCCTGCTTGAACGCCGGGGTTGTGTACACGAGCACGTCGGGACGGGACTCAATCGCCCGCTGGTCAAGAGGGCCGGGCGGATAGTGAGCGGTGTCCCCCAGCACCACGCCTCCCCGCGTGGGTACCGGTTGGTCGGGATCATAGACATACTGATCGGATGGTTCGGATTCTGGAAGTGTCGCGCTCAGTGAGCCATCGCCGCTAAGGGTGTTCGCCTTCCCATGGGAATGCAAATAGTAGGAGGAACTCTTCGCACGCGCTAGCGGCCAATCATTCTCGTCACGCCATTCGTTCTTCCCCATGACGAAAAGCCGGACTTGCGGCTGCTTAGAAATTCCGTCATCAATTCCCTTAAGTAAGTAGTTGTACCACTGGATGGCGAGCCCGGTAAGATCGAGGCCCGACTTCTTGCCAAAATCGACATCGCCGATCTTCGGAGACATTCCGGCATGGCCGCCAGCAATCATAACTAAGCGCGTGTTTTTCCGTGCTTCCTCTGTCCCGCCGTTGCTCCGGATTCCCATGTAGGTCCGAAGGGAGCCGTCCTGAAACAGGTCGTACCATCCACCAACTACGAGCGCGGGAACGCGAATCTTGTCAAAATTTCGTTGGATCGACCATTGCTTCCAATACTCATCGTCGGTAGGATGGTCGATCCAGTCGAAGTAATACTTGGCGAGATCGGCAGTGGTCTTGCCCGGATCCAACAGCGGGTAGTCCACAGGGGAATGCATCAAGTCCCAGTGGGTCGGCAGAGCAGAGCCAGCAGTTCGACGGGTCAGCCCGTCCAGCGCGAGGGCGCTGCTCCAGGCCTGCGCAAGGAGTTGTTGAAACGCTCCACCCTGATAAGCCCAGTCTTCGTGGTAATCGGTTGCTGTTACGAAGGGCATGAACCCAACCAGATGTGGTGGCGAAGCGATGGCTGCAAGCATCTGCGTCGCTCCCACATAGGACCCGCCGTACAAGCCCACCTTCCCGTCGGAGTAGGGCAAGCCGGCAGCCCATTCCACCGCGTCGTAGCCGTCGTGCGATTCGAATTTGAAGGGATACCAATCACCCTCCGACCCATTGCGGCCCCGGACGTCCTGATCGATGAAGACGAATCCATGAGAGGCGAAACTCATCCCAGTTGAGACGTCGTTGCGCTTATCGTAGGGCGTTCGTTGCAGGATCACGGGAAATTTCCCGGGTGCTTCGGGGCGATAGATGTCCGCCCGCAGCGTAATACCGTCCCGGGTCGTCATTGCAACGTTGGTCTCAATCTTGACGCTATACTTCTCGCTCGCATACACACTTGCCCCCAAGGCTTGGGCGGCAAGTATTACGAAAACGCATGAGTGGTGCAATCGCATGATGTGCGCTCCTCAAGAATTGGTAATACAAAAGAAAACAGACGCTAGAACTCCTTCAATGAGCGAGCCAATGATTCATACTCTGTGGCGACGCCAAAAGCATAGACCTTCGCCTTGGCTTCACGCGAATCGACTCAACGCGACGGCCTCTCGGAGAATTGAGTCCTACCCTTCTGCGTCTATTCAACAACTAGACCTGGATCGCTCGAGTTGAGGGAGTAGGTCGAATACACAACAATGCTCATCGGCTCAACGCGCACAGAGAGCGTGTCGCTGAGGTCAAGGCTGCTCTTTGGGCGAAGATCCACATCACCTCTGTTCTCATCCTCCTTAGTGATCTCATAGCGCTGCATGCGCACTGTCGTAGACAATCCGGCGCACGCAAGAGTCAGGTCGGCTGCTTGATGACTTTCGTTCACCAAGATTATGGTTAGATTTCCTTTCGGGGTGCGAAGCGAGGTGGCTACAAACTTTCGATCCTCCTCGAGGTACGGCGACTCGACGCGTGTAGCCAATACTGCTGAATATTTGGGAAGGAAACGCGAGAGCATCGCGAATTGATAATAGGCGTTCGGCTGGGGAGAGAACGTGTCGAGCAGTTGGTTCTTGGCGGTGTCCCATGTGCGCACCAATTGCCATTGCCCGTCGAGGTCTCCGCGGTTCGTAAAGCTCCAGCGATTGAATCCATCGACCCCGGCATTGATCCCGCGCACGACCAACGATGCGTTCTTGAGTCCCGATTGGTAACAGGCCGGTCCCGCATCATTGTGTCCCCTTCCATACGCCATAGTTCCGAACTCAGAAAGGAAGAACGGCTTATTCCTCGCGTGTGCCCACTCGGCCCATTCGCCCATACGGCGTTCAGCTTCAATCAGACTGTATCCCCACCCCATCGAGTCGAATACTGCGTCATATGAGTGGAGATCATAAGCTCCAATGTAGTCGTCGAAGTCTATCTCTGCCGGATTGAGCTTTGGCAAGTCGGTCCGATCTGGACCCGAAAGCGGGAGAGGCAGTTTTCGTCTGTCGAGTTCCTCACGCACTGCTTTGAAGGCGTTGCTGAATGGTGCCGACTTCATATTGGAGTCTTGCCACCAGGAGAAACTGTCGTAACCCGGTTCGTTGGCAACCGACAACCAGCGGATGCAGGTATATCTCTTTTCCCGTACCAGATGATCGGTGAGTTCTCCGATGCCGTAAGCCCATTCTGGTAGGGAATATGGTGCGCTGCGCAGTCGACGAATTGGATCTTCCGCATTGCCCGGATACGCGTTCCATGCAACGTCTGCCCACATCTGTTGCAGAAACACGTCGATCTTGCGGTCTTCTGCCCAATCCAGGATTCGGTATAGAACACGAATCTCGCCGTTGTCCCAGTCGAATGTGCGTCGTTCCGGCTCATACATCCGCTGTTCGAGTTCCACTCGACACCAGTTCATTCCCAACCATTCCGCATGCCGAAACAGCTCTTTCCAGTGCTCGTCGTCCTCGGGACCGGGATTGCCGCCCCAGGCGCTGCCTGACCAGGAACTCCCGTTCGGCCTTGCGCCTGGCAGGGTGGTGCTGATTGTGTGAAACGATGCGCCGATCCCGCCACGCATAATGCGAAGTGGATTTGCTGCCTCTATATGGACTTTCACGGGAACGGCCGGATCAGTCTCGCCGTCACGGGAATTCCTAGGATTGGATTCTTGGCCGGAGGCGGGCGTCCCTTTAATCAGCTCGGGGGAAGCGAGAGTGAATGCTCCGCTCAAGGCGCTTCTCAAGATGAAGGTTCTTCTTGTTGTGCTCATACCCGTTCGATTATGTCGACCTTTCTCAGGCCCGCCTGCCGCGTCCGCTATATTGCTGATCCTTCACAAATCCCGATCAGGTAGGCATCGTATCCTTCGGGAAGAATCCGATCCGTCGTGCAGCGGAGTCTCGGATCGAGCGTAGCGACGATCCCGAATGCTGTGAAAGCTCTGGGGTGTCCCGCCTTTGCAGCGTTGCAGATAGTCGGTGCAAAGGCGAGACACAGACTGCTTGCTAGAAAATCAGCTTGGCCGCAACCTGGGCAATACGGCTATCTGCCGCGCTCACACGGCCAAACCGCGAAGCCGGCGTATAGGTGACAGTTGGTGTTGTCTCGCCGCCTGTCGGCGCGGACATTGATTGTGCAAGCGCCTGCGATCCAAGATAGAACTGACCGTGATTGAAGGCGTTGAACATTTCTCCGCGAATCTGGAGTTTCAAGCCTTCCCGTATGCTGAAGTTCTTCATAAACCCGAGGTCGAAGTTGTTCACTCCGGGTCCAATGAACTGATTACGCCGTCCGGTTCCCACCTGACCCCAGGGCGGCAGGCTCAAATTTTGCGGCGTAAGGTAGATGCCATCGGTTTTGCGAATATCGCTGTGCACCAAGGGGCCCGTCAAAGTCGCGTAGGTGCTGCCGGCACCGAGAAACGCCGTATCGACACCCGATGCCACGGAGTAGGGGAATCCAGACTCAAAGGTAGCAATTCCGGTGGATTCCCATCCGGAGATGATTTGTTTCAGAACCCGGTTGTCGGTGTGCAATACTGTGTCGCCGAAGGGCAGGTCGTAAACCCAACTGGCTACGAGGCGATGCCGGTGATCGAAAATTGCAAGGCTTCTGTCAAACCCAAGATCAGGCTTATAGTCGGTGGCCACATCCTCTGAGGACGCCTCATCCAACACCTTGGACCACACATAGCTGCCTGAAAGCGTGAAGCCCTTGGTCAACTGCCCGGAGGCCGTCAAATAGAGGGCGTTATACGACGACGTTCCCACGCTATCCAGATACTGATAACCAGGGGTGACGCTCGCAAATGGCGCCCTTTGCTGTGCCGCTACGGAATCGCTTGCGGGATTGGCCTGCAATGCCGCAAGCTGAGTCGCATCGGGTAGTGCCGGCTGGTTGACATAGACCACGGTCGGCAGATGCGCGTCCTCGTTTCCAACATATTCCGCCGATGCCATATAGTTCCTGCCAAGCTGCCTTTCCACGCTCAGCGACCACTGATAGGAGCGACCGTCCACATTGTTCGGGTTGATTCCCTTTTGTCCAGTTCCCGCACCCGTTATGCTTCCCACCGGGAATAAATCGGTGTCCTTTAGAAATTGCCCGCCAAAAAGCTCCTGATAATTAACATACGTATACGCGTATTGCCATGGTGGCGTCTCCATTTCAAAGACGACGGTCTGCTCGTCGGCGAGCGCGTAATAGACGCCGGCTCCAGCCCGAACCACCGTTTTGTTGTCTGAGAATGGACGGAACGCCAAACCGACTCTTGGCTGAAAGTTTGTGAGTTGTGCCTTTTGCAGCCCATCGGGAACGGCATGGCCCGTCCCCTGAACGACACCCTGTCCTGGAATATAGACGCTCGATGAGCCGGCAATCAGAAATTGACCGCCGTTCGCCACGCTGGCCGCGCTGGTGTCCAATGTCCCCAAGCGGTTGTATTTGGGAGAGCTGACGTCCCGCCATCTTTCAGGAAGCTCATAGCGAAGCCCAATATCGACGGTCAACCGAGGCGCAATCTTCCAATCATCCTGGAAGTAGGCCGAATAGATGGTGCGCTTCACTCCAGGTGTAGCCCCTGTTCCTTGATTGGTTGACCCAATAAATGGGTATCCAGTTAAGAAATCAGAAAATGCGTAGTTAGTGAATCCTAATCCTCCCAAGCCGTCAGAATAGACAAGTAATGCATTCCAATTCTCAGCGTAGAGACTGTCATCGCGTTCTGCCTCAAATCCTGCGGAAATGTTGTGGGGTCCGTGTGACCAATTCAAATTGTCGTTGTAGTCATAGCTCCATTCCGTATCGTTGAAGACAATGAATGGTGCAATTGTGTATGCAGGGCCCGGAGAGATCACCGGGCCAGGGCCCAACTGCGATAAGTTGTAGGGCATATTCTGGTTGAACGACAATTTCCCGTTGGCGTTAGATTCGGGATACTGTTTCTGATGGAAGCGCACATAACCTACGTTAAAGGTATTGAGTAGATTGGGGGTGAATGCGTGTGTCTCACGCAGGCCCACAACATTCCGGTTCGTAAACATGTCTTGGGCCCAATATTGAATTGGAAATGGAGAATTTGTATTGGTCCCATAATCTCTGACATAAAAACCGGAGATCTGGTCCTTATCGCTCAGGTGATGCTCAATCTTCGCGATGGTCTGCGTATCGTTGTTAAAGCTCGGCTGTGTTCCCACAAAGTTAAAACCGAGAGAGAGGCAGGCATCGCAATTGGACGCCCGGTAAGCGATCGGGAGGAGCGTTTGCGCTATTGTGGAAGAGATTGGGACCTGATTACCAGGGAAGGTCTGCGTGCCAAAGCTGCCCGGCACATAGACTGGCCCAAAGTTCTTGCCCGTATACGGATCCAAACCAGAGAAGTCGCCCTTCAGCATGGCGGACGTCGGGAAAATATCGCGATACTGCTTTGAATCGGTCGAGCGGAAGATTTGGGAACTGCCCATAAAGAAGGTGCGATTCTTCCAGATCGGCCCGCCCAGCGTGCCGCCGAACTGGTTGTAGCGCAATTGCTCCCCTTGGAATTTGTAGCCGGGCGCATTCACGATCTTCTGCTGGAAATACGGCTCCGCATCGAGGACATTGTTTCGCAGGAAGTCATAGGCGGTGCCGTGAAACTTGTTTGTGCCGGACTTCAGATTGACATACACGGAACCAGGGCCAGAATCGGCGGCAGACCCCAACTGCGTAATCGATCGGAACTCCTGAACGGCATCCACATTGGGGGTTATGGCTGCTTGAGGAAGTCCCTCTGTGTTGATGTTGAGACCATCCATGCGGAAGACCGTGTAGCCGGCCCGTTCTCCGGCGATGGTAGGCCGCGTGCGGCCTACATAACCGTTGTAACCCCCACTGCTGTCGTTGTTTGCCCTGGATTCAGCGCCAGCGGTGAGCTTCAGCAGGTCATAAACGTTTCGGCCGTTCAGGGGCAGCTCTGCGATCTGGCCTGCCTCTACCAATTGCCCGATCTCCGCCGTCTCTGTGTCAAGCAGGGGGGTCGAGCTGACCACCTCAACATTGGTTGAGACGCTTCCCGGCGACATCGCCGCATCCTGACGAATCGTGGTGGCGACGTGAACCTCGATCTGTTCGACAGCTAGTTGCTTGAAGCCGTTCGCGGTGATGGCTACCTTGTAGGTTCCGGTGGCCAGGCTCGGAAACGCGTAATCCCCGCTCGCGTTGGTGACCGTCTGCGTAGATATTCCCGTTGAAGCGTCGGTGGCCACAACAGTTGCGCCTTGAATCACAGCACCAGTTGCGTCGTGAACGGTACCAACCAGGGCACCGGTTGATTGTGCAAACGAACTCACAGATAGGGTGAGAATTGCCAACGTCATCAGGAGCAATCTAGTGGGAAAACAATTCATACAAGTACCTCCGGCCTCTCTTTTCTTGCAGTCAGGTACAGCGGCGTATGTCCAGGACGTTCCAATCTCGGGGTTCCTCGCAGCCATACGATTCGGATTGAAATCGGAGCGGAGTCTAGGTAAGGAGACAATGAAAGGCGAGGGAAATCACGAAGCAAGGGGAGAGTTTCATCTGGTGCAACCTCGCGTCGGAAGTCAATGATCCCCTCTGGGCGGTCCCCGTTGGCATCACGTTCTCGTACTCAAATGGCGGTTTTGCGCAATCGGACATTGAAGATGTTCTGGAATGCCAGCGAACAGTCTCCGGCGAGGACTTGAGAACAATGCACGCAACCCGGAGACAGCCTCTGTTTGGGCGAAGATGGAGGGGGATTCTCCTGCGAAGGTGCAGGTTGATTCGCAAGTCCTCGAGCAGACCTTCTGCTCAGCAGTGACCCAAAAAATTGCGTACACATGCGAGCTCCACTTCGCTTCAATTCAATGGTTGAACAACCCCCCGTTCGGGCCTGTTACAGGAGCCCAACCTGCGCATCAGTTTCGTTGCATCAGATAAAACCAATTCTCTGCTTTCAGAATACTGTCTGCTTTCACCAACTGGTTTCCTAGAATCCTCTACGTTTGCATAATCATCTGCTCGCAAGGGCGGCGAGCGGCTTGCAGGCATTAGCTCTTAACGCTCACAAAAAACCGCAGCGTTCTGCTCTGAGGTTCCGCTATCAGACCAGAAGCCAGAGACGATGATGTCGAAAAGGAAATTGAATGAAGCGATCCAGCATCAACAGATACATTGCAGAAGCGAGCGCATTCTTCTCGACGCACTCATTTTACTTGCCTCCATTTGCTGATTGGACACCGGACGCCTGGACCAGATCTGGCGCCGAAGCTGACGATGTTCGCAATTGTAGGCTTGGATGGGATATCACGGATTTCAACTCAGGACATTTCGAGACCCTTGGTCTCACCTTGTTTACGCTGCGTAATGGCTCAGTATCTGCCAATGGCGCCTCCAAACCTTATGCGGAAAAGATCATGTTTGTTCGGGAGAACCAAGTCACTCCATTCCACTACCATGTCCGTAAAACCGAAGACATCATTAATAGGGGCGGCAAGAGGGCAGGCCGATTGGCAGTGCAGCTGTACGGTCGCACCAAGGACGGCGAATTCGCAGATGGTCCAGTTTCTGTCAGCTGTGATGGGATCAAACGTCAGGTCGAGCCTGGTCAAACAATCATTCTTGGTCCCGGCGAATCGATCACGATGACGCCTTATCTCTATCACATGTTCTATGCGGTAGACGGTGACGCGCTCATTGGAGAAGTCTCTTCCCGAAACGATGACGATACAGACAACTACTTCAAGGAACCGCTTCCAAGATACCCGGAGATTACCGAGGATGAAGCCCCTCTGCGCGTCCTCTGTAATGAATACCCGAAGCTCTGAGTCGCCGAGTAGTGAAAAGAAGGCGGGAGTTTAGGTAAGAGCCGCTCAAACTGCAGAGGATCGTTGATGCAAAGCCTTGGTCTTAGTTCGAAAGAGATTGCTCTTCAATTGGGCCTTTTCATGGAGCCCGCGCGCATTCTCACGCGGGCCATCGACAGGATCGCCTTCGCTTCTGACGCCAGCTTCTACAGGCAAATTCCGCAGGCTGTCGTCCAGCCCCTCAATATACAGGAAGTGCGCGACCTATTCGGATTCAGTCGCGAAACCAGGATCCCTCTGACGTTTCGAGCGGGCGGGACCAGCCTTTCAGGTCAGTCAATAACCGACGGCATTTTGGTCGACGTCAGCCGGTATTGGCGAAAAGGCAAGGTGGAAGAGAATGGACGGGCCCTGCGTGCGCAGTCCGGGTTGACAGGGCAGCAGGCGAATAATCTCCTGCGACCATATGGCGTCAAAATCGGTCCCGATCCCGCATCCATGCAAGTTGCACAAATCGGTGGAATTCTTTCCAACAACGCAAGTGGAATGTGCTGTGGAGTCGCGCACAACGCGTATCACACCGTGCGTTCTCTGACCTTCCTGCTGCCCTCGGGCACATTGATTGACACTGCTTCGCCGGATGCGAATACAAGATTCATAGAGTTGGAACCGAGGCTTACAAGTGGTCTGCTCGAAATCAGAGAACATTTGGTGGCAGATGCGGTACTGGTAGAGCGAATTCGATCAAAATACCGCATGAAGAATACCGTAGGCTACTCGTTAAACGCGTTCCTGGATTATTCCACGCCAGTCGATATCTTCAGTCATCTGCTGATCGGCGCTGAAGGGACATTAGGTTTCATTGCAGAAGCTGTTCTGGAAACGATCGAAGAACTGCCGGCAAAGTATACCGGGTTGTTGCTGTTTCCGGATCTTCATTCGGCCTGTGCAGCCATCGCGCCGCTGCGCGACGTTGGTGCAACTGCGCTAGAACTAATGGATCGAGCTGCGTTGCGCTCAGTTCAAGAGAAGCCAGGAGTGCCGGCACACGTTCGGCAACTGCCAGGGGAGGCTTGCGCTCTTCTGGCGGAATTTCAATCTGCCAACGGCAGAGAGTCGAAAGAAAAGGCCGACGATGTCCAAGCGTCACTGGGTCAGTTGAACCTTCTGCATGAACCGATGTTCACCTATGACCCTACGGAGCGAGAACGACTGTGGCATATTCGCAAAGGGCTATTCCCGTCCGTAGGAGCGGCGCGAGCCGCTGGGACCACTGTCATTATCGAAGACGTAGCCTTTCCCATCGATCACCTGGCTGATGCAGCGATAGGCCTGAGGCGCTTGTTTGCTACGCACGGATACGACAATGCGATCATCTTCGGCCATGCCAAAGACGGCAATCTTCACTTTGTTATTTCGCAGGGCTTCAACACCGAAGAAGAGATATCGCGCTATCGGCGCTTCATCGATGACCTGGTGCATCTTGTTGTGACGAAATATCAAGGTGCACTTAAGGCGGAACACGGCACCGGTCGCAATATGGCTCCCTTCGTTGAAACAGAATGGGGTAGCGAAGCTTATGCCGCGATGCGACACCTCAAGCGATTGGTCGATCCTGAGAATCTGCTCAACCCCGGAGTCATCCTCAATTCCGACCCGGAAGCTCATATTTCGAATCTCAAAGATTTGCCTCAGGTTGAAGATGAGATCGACAAGTGCATCGAATGCGGGTACTGCGAACCAAAATGTCCAAGCAGGGATCTGACACTCACTCCACGCCAGCGAATCGTTGTTCGGCGGGAGATGGAGAGATCGAAGAACCCACGTTCCGATCGTGCGATGTACGCTGCATTGGAACAAGACTTCCCGTATATGGTCCTTGATACTTGTGCTGTTGATGGCATGTGCGCTATCGATTGCCCTGTTGGCATTGATACGGGCAATTTAACCAAGCGATTTCGGCAGCTGCGCCATTCCGCTTTCGCGAATCGCATTGCGATTGTTCTTGCCAAAAAGATGGTGCTTACTGAGCGTCTAGCGCGTTTCTCGCTTGCAGCGGGGCATGCGGTGAGTAAACTCTGTGGCTCGGGCTGCATGAGCGGAATCACGCACGTTCTGGACAGAATATTCAGGGCAGTAGCAGATGAGGCGTTCTGGCAGTGGTGTGCGGAGATGCCAGAATCCCGGAGGGGGCCTATCCCCAGCCGCACCTGGAACAATGCGGATGCGGTCTACTTCGTCACTTGCATTTCTCGCATTATGGGCGGCGCACCCGGAGAACAAACGAAGACCAACCTCATAGAAACGCTGATCGCTCTCGCGGATCGCGCCGGCGTGAATCTCGTGATACCGGATTCAACGGGGAGTTGCTGCGGTGTCCCGTTTAGCTCGAAGGGGTTTACTGTGGCGCACCGAGTCACAGTCGAGCGCACCATTCATAATCTCTTTCGCTGGTCCCGAGAAGGAAGAGTACCGATCGTGGTCGACAACAGTCCGTGTTCGTACGGCCTCAAAACTGCCCGACCGTACTTGAGCCCCCAAGCCCAAACCGAATTCGACAAACTGTCCATCATCGACTCTATCGAGTTTGCACATGATTGGTTAGTGCCCAAGCTCAGGATCTGCCGCAAAGCGCATTCAGTAGTGCTGCATCCCGTATGTTCGGCAGTCAAGATGGACCTTACCGCCAAGCTGGTCCGTATCGCGAAGGCGTGCAGCGAAGATGTGCTAGTTCCGCGCGATGCGGGTTGCTGCGCATTCGCCGGCGATCGCGGATTTTTATTCCCTGAACTGACCGCGTCAGCTACTCGGTTGGAGGCTTTGCAGGCGAATCAGCAAAAGCATGATGGGTATTTCTCGAGTAGCCGCACCTGCGAAATCGGTATGACTCGCGCCACCGGGAGACCGTATCGGTCATTTCTTCATTTGCTTGACTGCGCATCACGCCCTGATGATTGCTGTCCCGATGGAAACACGTCATGAAGGCGGGTTTCGAATCCGTGGGCAAGATCGCAGCAAGTTGAAAATCGCGAAGAGAATTCCGACATGCATCTCTCGCAAGGTAGTCCAAGGAGGTTGTCATGCAAACTGAACTGCACCCCAATGTGCGAAAGTTCCTCGCGCAGCGACTCGGGAACACCATTAATGAGCAGGTTGCGACGCAAACAGAGAAAGTCATAAACCCATCGGATGGCTCGATCCTTGCTGAAGTTGCGATGGGCCGAGCAAGAGAGATCGATATCGCAATTTCTGCTGCAGAGCGAGCCTTTCCCGCTTGGGCAAGCTTATCGCCTGAAAATCGAGCGCGTTTGCTGCACCGCTTCGCGGAGGAACTTGAGAAACATTCTGCCGAACTTGCTCAACTCGAGTCGCTCGACGTTGGCAAGCCAGTCGGAGCTGCGGAAGGATTTGACATCCCTTTCGGCATTGAATGCTTTCGCTATTTCGCTGATCTGTCTAGGCAAGTAGATTACAGCATTCCTCTGCATGTGAAGGCTTTTGAAGCGCGCACCTGGCGTGTTCCTTATGGCGTATGTGGCTTTATTTTCCCGTGGAACTTCCCGTTTACGCTCCTATGTTGGGGTATTGCCCCAGCGCTTGCGGCGGGGAATACGGTCGTCGTAAAACCCTCTGAGATTACACCACTGACCACTCTCTACGCTGCGCAGATTGCCGCGGAAGCAGGCTTGCCGCCGGGAGTATTCAACGTTGTGGTCGGGAAGGGAAATGAAGCCGGGGTTGCACTTTCATCCAGCACCCGAATCAAGCGGATGTCATTCACCGGATCCCCCGAGGTGGGGAGAGCGGTGGGAGAACAGAGCGGCCGCAATCTCATTCCCTGCAAGCTTGAGCTCGGAGGCAAAGGCGCGGCGGTTGTCTTCGACGATGTCGACGTCGATACTGTTGCCACCCAGCTTGCAGGTGCCATCACGTTAAACACCGGGCAGGTTTGCTGCACAGCGACTCGATGGATGATCCAAGACGCAATCTACGATCGCTTTGTAAATAAGGTGACCGAAACGCTCAAGGGAACCAAGGTGGGGCCAGGACTAAATCGCGAAACCCAAATGGGGCCACTCGTGAGTGAGGCGCAGCGCAAACGCGTACTCGGATATCTTGAGCGGGGCAGAAGAGAAGGCGCTGGGACCATCCTGAACGGCGGAACTGTCTCTCCTGACGGAGCAGGCAACGGATTCTATGTCTCACCTGCGCTGCTGGAAGGAAGAGACGACAACGTTTGCTGCCGCGAAGAGATCTTCGGGCCGTGTGCCTATTTGCTGCGGTTTAGAGATGAAGAGGCGGCAATTGCGACGATCAACGGAATCCCGTATGGACTTGCCAACAGCGTCTGGAGTTCCGATCTTTCCCGGGCTAACCGTGTGGCTGAACGACTCGCGGCAGGGAACAATTGGATCAACGCACATAATCTGTTTGCCTATGGCTTACCATACGGCGGCATCAATCTCAGTGGCATGGGAGGCGGTGTAAACAGCCCAGAGACATTCTACGACTACCTTCGCTCTCAGACGATTGCTCGCCCTCTGAGCTAGATTTACGACCGCCAGACTTCTTTACCAGCATGTTAATGTCCCAAATTCCAGAAACGGAAGAATGGGGCACCTACTCTGCCCGTTCATTCTTTGCACTCGCCGCAGGAGGTACTGATTTCTTTGTCACACAAGTGTGATTTCCATTTTCCACTGACCACGCTGAGTGAAGAAGAACAATTGTTTTTCGCGACGGTGCGGAAGTTCGCTCAGGAGACGATTGCGCCCGCGGTGCGTACGATGGACGACGAACAGCGGTTTGCGCCTGGACTCGTGAACAAGCTGTTTGAACTTGGGCTGATGGGGATCGAGATTCCTGAGTCGCTGGGCGGCGCAGGCGGAAGCTTCTTTGACGCCGTTCTGGCAGTCGAGGCGATTGCCACGGTTGACCCCGCGGTTGCGGTGCTTGTGGATGTGCAAAACACATTGGTCGCGAATGCGCTGCAGCGTTGGGCGCGCGAAGAGCAGAAAGCCGAATGGCTCTCGAAGCTGGCCCGTGGAACGGTGGGCGCCTATGCGCTGAGCGAGGCCGGCTCCGGATCGGACGCCTTTGCGCTGACGACGAGCGCGGAAAAGGTGAACCTGCCGCATCATCAGCCCAGAGAGATCTTGCCGGTCGATAGGCATCCCTGCGGAGGTTATCGGTTGAATGGACGCAAGCTCTGGATCTCGAATGCGCGTGAGGCGGAATTGTTCCTTGTGTTTGCGACACTCGATCCTGCGGTGGGATATCGAGGGATCACGGCGTTCCTTGTCGAGAAGGGCATGGCTGGGTTCTCCGTGGGGCGAAAGGAAGACAAGATGGGTATCCGAGCAAGCAGTACGTGCGAGCTGCTGTTTGACAATTGCGTGATTCCCGCGGCGAACCTTCTCGGAGAGGAAGGGAAAGGATACAAGATCGCGATCGAGACGCTAAACGAGGGACGAATCGGCATCGGTGCGCAGATGCTGGGGCTCGCCGAAGGAGCATGGGCTCATGCGGCTAAATATGCAAAGGAACGCCGACAGTTCGGGAAACCGATCGCCGAATTTCAGGCTGTACAGTTTGCGCTGGCCGGGATGGCGACGGAAATCGAGTCCGCAAAGCTGATGGTTTACAACGCAGCACGATTGAAAGATGCTGGCCAATCGTATGTCCGGGAGGCGGCGATGTGCAAGTTATTCGCCTCAAATGTGGCCGAGCGCGTTGCAAGCAACTGTGTAGAGATCTTTGGAGGCAATGGCTTCGTCCGCGACTATCCCGCCGAGAAATACTATCGTGACGCCAAGATCGGAAAGATCTACGAGGGCAGCTCGAATATGCAACTGATGACGATAGCAAAACAGGTACTCTAGGTTGCTGACTGCTTGAATTCTGATCCGGCCTTCGCGATCGCCCGCCCCAGCGGGCCTAGGATGGCGCACCTTTACAGGGTCTAGCCGTCGGACAGCGTTCGCGGTCGCGTAAAGTTATTCAGCAATGAAAGGTCGAGTCGATGTGGCGTTGCTTTCTCGTATTCTCTCTGCTCGCTTTCGCTAGCGGTGTCGCGGCTCCTCTTGTGCCAGCGCAACAGGATTCAGGTGTCCAACGGGGAACTAGTACGGCCATCGTCTCCGGAACTGAGTTTCTCGATCCGAGCGGGAAGCCAATCAGTTTCCACGGAATCAACATATGCAATAAATCCAAAGATCAGGGATACACCGAAAACATCTCATCTGCCGATTTGGCTCAGATCCGCGGCTGGGGTATGAATGCCGTTCGGCTATGCATCTTTTGGGACGGGCTGGAACCGCAGCCTGGACATTTCGATAAGGCTTATCTCGATCGGATCGCCGATCTTGTTTATAAAGCCAAGCAGCAGGGACTCTACGTGCTACTCGACATGCATCAGGACCTGTACAGTGTTCGATTCGGCGATGGGGCACCACCGTGGGCTACGCTCGACGACGGAAGGCCGCACGCGCAAGTCAGCGACTGGAACGATGCCTACTACATCAGCGAGGACGTTCAAGCGGCGCTGGATCACTTCTGGGACAATAGCCCCGGTCCAGATGGTGAGGGGCTTCAAGATCATTATGCGGAAGCCTGGCGGTTTGTCGCGAGACGTTTTCGAGACGAGCCCGCAGTCCTTGGCTACGATCTCATGAATGAGCCCTTCCCCGGCCGTAAGGCAGCCAGGCTAGAGCTCGCAATGCTTACGCGTTTGTCGGCACTCTTAGCCAAGGACGGGCACACCCCGCATCCGTCCCCGGAAGAACTGATCAGGATGGAAGCTACTTCCGAGGGCCGAAGGACGATCATATCGTGGATGCGCTCCATGAGGGTGTTCAAATCCATGCTGCAGGCTGGCGAGCCCGGCATGCAGGAGTTTGATCGATTGCAGTTGATGCCAATGTACGAGAAGGTAGGCAAAGCAATTCGACAGGTGGACAGCCGTCACATCCTGTTCCTTGAGCCAAACATGTCCGCAAATCTTGGTATCAGAACCGCCATTTCTCCATTTGTTGATGAAGGAGGCAAGCGTGATTCTCAACAAGCCTATGCACCGCACGTCTACGACATCGTGGTGGATACTCCACTTCTCGATTTGATGAGCATGGATCGAATCAGGCTCAGTTTCGATCGTGACCGGCGGTTCTCCCATCAAGCCGGGATACCGATGTTGATAGGTGAGTGGGGTGCATTCTATCTGAATCCGGACGCGGTACGTCCAACTCGGGCGATGAAGCAACTCTTCGATCGTGCCGACTGCAGCGAAATGTTCTGGGCCTACCGCCCGGCATTGACGCAATGGCAAGGCCTCGAAGCTCTGAAAATGCCATTCCACAATCACTAAGTTGGCAGATGCCGAGAGCGCGTGTTGTTTGTGAAAGGAGAGAGCAGAGATGACTCTCGGTCGAAAGAAAGACTTGTTGTTGAGTATGCTTTTGGTTGTTTTGGCTGCTGGGTCGCTCTTTGCCGAGTCCGGATCCGGTGATTTACGGAAAGCAGTCTTCCAGATCGGTGCGTTTGATCGATCTTCGCGTGAGTTCTCCTCTGGCGCCCCCAAGCATAACGTCGACTTCGTCGTTTCACAGAGCACGACTGCCAAAGACTGGTTCAGTGAGCAGCCAGCGGTACTCGCTTCTAACGAGAAGGCGAAACTGTCAACGCCCTCGAATGCGGCCCGATCAGTCTCATTCACCTTGCCTGGTTCGCCCGCAGCGGAGTATGAACTCCACGTTGCGGTCCTCGTGGAGAGTGCAAGCGTACCGGCTCTAAAGATTGGCATTAATGATAAGCGTGGGATGTTCTATCTTCATCCCCGTCTTGACTACAGCAACGGCGACCAGTGGGATTCGTTTGATCCCGCATATTCCGCAGCAGATGTAGAGTTTACTTTCTCCGGAAAGCACCTCCATTCTGGGACAAACACGATCACGTTCGAAGTTGTGGAGCAGGCTTCAGAGAAGGTTCCAGACGCCAGGTTGAATTATGACGCCATTGAACTCGACAGTATTCGTGGGGAAGCCAGGGATTCGACTCCTGCAGTGCAACTCATGCCCACCGTATTCTTTCGCCGTGAGGATGGCAATCTACGGGAAGAGGTCGATGCATTTATTCGACACCAGGAGAAAGTCTTCGAAAAAGGCCGCGCTGAGCTGACCATTGCGCAGAGGAAATACACTGCTGCTCCACAAGATGACTATGACTTTGGCGATGAGAAACTGAGCTTCTGGGTCGACGTCTTTGACGTTAAGAGCAACGCAAGCCTGACCTTCGAGAATGGGGGGCGGAAGCAGCATTACAGGACTGAAATCAGCCCTGCCAAGCAGTGGACGGTGTTTGTTGTTCCTCATATCCACCTTGATGTCGGCTATTCCGATTACCAAGCCAAGGTGGCTGCGATTCAGACGCGTGCCATCGGCGAGGCTTTGGATATGGTCTCGAGACATCCGGATTTTCGCTTCAGTCTGGATGGGGAATGGATTCTCGAGCAGTTTTTTGCGACCGCATCCGATGAGCAGAAGAAACGTCTGATCACTGCGGTTCAGAAACGCCAAATATTCGTTCCAGCCCAGTATGCCAATTTGCTCACTGGTACCTCCGGAGCTGAAGTACTGATCCGCTCGCTATATCCAAGCGCCAGGATCAGCGCGCAATACGGTTCACCCTTGAATTATGCGAACATCACCGATGTTCCTTCCTACTCATGGTCCTATGCCTCCATTCTTGCTGCAGCCGGAATTCCATACCTCGCAGCTGCAAGCGACAATTATCGCGCGCCGGTCCTATTCCAAGGGCGTCTCAATGAGCACTCGCCGACATGGTGGATCGGGCCGGACGGAAGCAAAGTATTGCTATGGTATTCGCGCTCTTATCTTCACATGCAGATGCTTTTTGGCCTTCCTCCTGTTCTTGCCGCAGGGCATGATACCTTACCGCTGTTTCTTCAGATGTATGACGGCTTAGACTATCGTGCGAATGCTACCTTGCTTTTCGGAACTCAAATAGAAAATACAGATCTATTTCCGCAACAGGCAGAGTTTGTTGAGAGGTGGAATCAAGAGTATGCCTATCCTCATCTGCAATACGCTGGCTTTCATGAGGCTTTGGAAACAATCGCAGGGCAGTTTGGCGACACGATTCCCACGATCCGGGGAGACGGAGGACCCTACTGGGAAGATGGCGTTGCATCCGATGCTCGATACGTGGCAATGGAGCGCTGGAATGAGGCTCGCGGTCTGAGCGCCGAGAAGCTCGATACGCTGGCAGCGCAGGTCAACTCCCAACTTAAGTCGAATCCCGAAGAGTTGGATCACATGTGGACCAACATGATCCTTATGGACGAGCATACCTTCGATTCCTGGAACAGCGTAACTGACCCGGAAAGCCAGGAGGCGATCGAGCAATCCTCATTCAAGGAGCACTTTGCAGTCAACGCCGCATCTCAAGCTGACTTTATAACCAAGCGTGCAATGGCCAACCTGGCGGACGCAATTCCAGCGCCGCCGGGTAGTGTGATTGTGTTCAATACCCTCAGTTGGAAACGGAGTGGATTCGTTTCCGTCGATCTGAAGAAATCCGATGAGATCGTGGATAAGGCTACTGGAGCGACCGTGCCATTCAGAATTCTTTCGGCGGGGAGTGAATTCGTTCGCGTGAGGTTCGAAGCCCAAGATGTTCCTGGAGTGGGCTACAGGGTGTACTTGACGCGGCCTTCAAAGACCAAGCAAACTCCTCTTTTCGAGGATGAGAATGCGTCTATCGAAAGCCGGTATTATCGAATTCAATTCGATCCTCACTCTGGTTCTATTCGGAGCATCTACGACAAGGAGCTGAAAAGGGAACTGGTCAGCCAGGACAGCCCATATCGGTTCGCGCAATACCTCTATGTTACGGGAGGCGACAAGGAACCGAATTCTGTTGTCGGGTACAGTCGCATTTCGCCTGCGCCGAACCTCGAAACTCATCCTGCTATGGGCGGGCGGCTTGTCTCTATCAAGCGTTCTGCTCAGGAAGAGGTCGCAGTTTTGGAGAGCACGGATTTGAACACGCCCTCGATTAGATCGGAAATTCGCGTGTTCAATGGCGCGAAGAAAATTGAGATCAATGAAGACGTCGAGAAGGAAAATGTATACAGCAAGGAGGCTGTCTACTTCGCCTTTCCCTTCGCATTCAACCAGCCGCAATTTCAGTACGAGGTGCAAAACGGTGTTGTGGATCCTGCGAAGGACACCTATCCCGGAGCGGGGCATGAGTGGTTCTCGGTCCAGCATTGGATCTCTGCTCAACAGGATGGTCTCTCGGCAACTGTGATGCCGCTCGATGCGCCGCTCGTGACCTTGGGCGATATTAACCGCGGAGAGTGGCCTGAGAAATTTGAAAATAGGAACGGAACCATCTTCTCTTATGTGATGAATAACTATTGGAACACGAACTATCGAGCCGGCCAGGGAGGGCACTTTACCTTTCGCTACGTCTTGACAAGCGCGGCCGTAACCCATGCGGCAGACCTGAGTCGAATGGGTTGGGAAGAGATTACGCCGCTCGAAGCAGACGTGGTGATGAGCCAAGACAAAGCTTTGAGTTCTTCAACGTCGGGCGAACCGAGTGGAACGGAAGTTTCCTCACCGCACGTGAACGGTGACACGCCCTCCGGCCAATGGAGCGATGAAGAAGGGAGCTTTCTAGAGAGTTCCGATTCCAACCTTTTTGTGGAAACCTGGAAGCCGGCCGAAGATGGAAATGGGACGATTCTGCGTCTTCTTGATCTTGCAGGAGCGGAGCGCGCTGCGACCATCCGGATCCCATTTCTCGATATTGATCAAGTATGGAAGACGGACGCAGTGGAGAGAGGCAAGGAGCCGATATTCGCTACAAAAGATGGCCATATCCAACTCGCCGTCCATCCGCACGAGATTCTCACGTTGCGAATCCTAAGAGGACACAAATGAGCTCTGCATTCTATGAGTGGCAGTGCTGTTCCTCTTCGATGCAGCGGGTGGATAGCCGTTGGTTGGACTTTCGTCCTCATGTTCTCTGATTTGGTTTGGACTGGGGGAATTCGGATGTCTGCCTTTAAAGCAAGGGTTACGCGCCGACACTTCTTGGCTCTGGGCGGTGCTTTTACCGGAGTTCACCTTTGCCACGCTTTTGAATCGCCAATTGCGCCGGTTCCACCCCAACCCTATTTTGCTGCTGTTGATCGGGCGGTTGAAGTTCTTGCGCGTCTTGGTGCCCCCATCCGGAGCGAAGATGCAGAACAAATTATCACCCTGGCCCGACAAAGCGACTCCGCTGCTGTTGAAGCAACAGAGAAGATCCTCGATCAATATACGCTTGTGCGAATTGTGACAGAACCGGATGGATTTGCAGAGGTCACAGCCGGAGGAGCTCAAAAGATCTTGGTTGAACAAGGATGGAGGCCGTTTCTTGTTCGCGTGTCCAACAAATCCGGCACCAACGCCAGACTCACCGTTGAGAGTGCGTTTCCATTGGTTATGTCATCCGGGACCGGCGCGTCCCGCGCTGGAGTCCCGGATACGATCAACATGGGTCCTTATCTCGAGGAGGCTTGGTTGAGCAGCTCGATGTATGAGGCGCCCCCGCTCGGTCCCACGTTATCAGGGGCAGCCGTGGAATATCGTGTCGTCCAGCTCTATAGCCGCAATCGAGGAGAGCACGAAACTGCTCTCAACGCCTACACTACGTCAGAGGGATGGGCGGCGAAGGAGTTTCCAGGGAGAGGTACTCATCTGACCTTTCAATGCCTGCCTTCGTACGATGTGGTCCTCAGCGTCTTAGACGCCAACGGTGCCGGATGCATGGCCTCTTTGATCATCCGAGATGATCAATCCCGTGTGTATCCGTTGCAAGGAATGCGCCTGGCACCGGATATGTTCTTTCATCCTCAGGTTTATCGCGCCGATGGCGAAACGGTGCGATTGCCAGATGGACAGTACACGATTGAAAGCAAACGAGGTCCTGAGTATCTGACGGATATTCAGAAAGTGACGATTGGTCGGGGACAAAGGCATATTCAGATTCATCTAAAACGGTGGATCGATCCAGCCAATTGGGGTTGGTATTCAGGTGACACCCATATTCACGCTGGCGGCTGCCTGCACTATGACCACCCGACGGAAGGCGTCTCGCCCGAAACAATGATTCGTCACGTCCGAGGCGAAGGTTTGTCCATCGGGGATGTGCTTTCATGGGGACCGAGCTGGTACTACCAGAAGCAGTTCTTCAACGGGCGGGCTATCAGCCCGGCAGCAAGCCTGGAACATCCCGACATCCAGACGGCAGTTCACGCGAGTTTGCAACCGCAATCAACGTCGGAAGACTCCGAAAGCCTTCTTCGTTACGACGTAGAGGTATCAGGTTTCCCTTCGAGCGTGAACGGGCACTTGGTTCTGCTTCGACTTCGGGATCAGGACTACCCGGGCACCAAACTGATCCAAGAATGGCCGTCATGGAATCTTCCAATCTTAAAGTGGGCACATGCGCAAGGCGCCGTGACTGGATATGCTCATTGCGGCAATGGGATGATCGTCGATGCAACCACGCTTCCAAACTACGAAATTCCGCCGATGGACGGCATCGGGACTCAAGAGGCCATCGTCGATGTGACACACGGAGTTTGCGACTTTCTCTCCGGTTGCGATACGCATCCTGCGGCGGAATTGAACGCTTGGTATCACATGCTCAACTGCGGTTACCGGCTGGTAATGGTTGGCGAAACCGATTATCCATGCATTACTGGTGAGCGCGTCGGGGTCGGACGGAGTTATGTTCGGCTCGATCGCCGCCCAACGAACGACGCGGGGTATGAAGAGTGGATTCACGGACTCAAGGAAGGGCGCCTTTACTGGGGAGACGGCCGCAGTCATTTCCTGGATTTCAAAGTGAATGGTCGGCCCAGTGGGGAGCGCGATGTTGATCTTAACGGACCAGGCATCGTCAAGGTCGAAGCCCTTATTGCAGCAAGACTAGATCCTGAGAGAGACCCGCACATCGACAAATACCTCGCATCGCCAATTCACGTAATGAGCCCCACGTGGCATCTGGAACGTGCGCGAATCGGAAAAACACGCGACGTGCCTGTAGATCTGATCGTTAACGGAGTGGCCGTGGACCGTGCAACAATTCTGGCTGACGGAACGCCGCGCCCCTTGAGCTTCAATGCGAATCTGACTCGCAGTTCCTGGGTGGCTCTGCGCATTTTACCCTCTTCGCACACCCAACCAGTATTCGTGTCAGTGGCGAGGAAACCGATTCGGGTTTCGAAGCGAAGCGCCGAATGGTGCCGCGCCTGCGTTGACAAATTATGGGAGGTAAAGTCCCCGTTCATCCGAGAGAGCGAACGGCACGAGGCCATGGAAGGTTACGATCACGCGCGAAAAATGTATGAAGCGATTATCGAGCAATGCGAGGAGGCGTGAGATGTACAAACGAGCGTTTGCCATCACGCTCGTGATCTCGCCGATCGCTAGCGTCTGCCAGCACGTGCATACGGCACCCGCCCCTACAGATCCTCCCATCCTGCTCAACATCAATCCGGAAGCACGAGTAAGCGTTGCACTAGGAGGAGTATTGCCGCGTCTTGTTGCCTGCGGACAGCCTGCTGTCCTCGTGGTAAGGGTGCAAAATCAGGGGTTCGTAACTTCTCGGTTAGAGGCGGAGCTCGTCGGCAATGTGCCTGCGGAGGCTTCTTTAGATTTTCACCCCGAGCCGTTGAAAGGATGGCCGGAAGAGTTACGGGAATTACGGATCACACTTCTGAAGCCTGGCCTAACTGACCTCACCGTTGCATTCAGGTCACAAAACGAAGCTGGCGATATCGGTGGGCGAGATCGCGTACATTTCTTGATGCGGTGCTTCGCTCCTTGAATTCCTCTGCGGAGAGGATCATCGTCTGGACCGACCCGTTGTAAGCTTCGCTCCGGTAAGAATCCATGCGTCATTGGGATAGATTTTGTCGACATTCTGTGGGGTCACGAGTTCGTGTTGGGTGAATACTGCTGGAGGAGTGGGTTTCTTCTCCAGAATTTCGATTGCGAGCTTAATGATTTGAGCACCGTAAGTTTCGGGAAAGTAAGCCACTGAGCCGAGAAGCCTGGTTGAGGGGCGCCTCATTTCTTGCCGTGCGTCAACATTCGCATCTTGGCCCACGATTGCGCACTCCTGCTCAAGCCCGACCTCCCGAAACCCTTGGAGGGCTGCGAGGGCTGTCGTATCGTTCACGGCGCCCACCAGGACACGACGAACCTTGCGCCGTCGAAGATGCTTCCGGATCGTGTCCAGAGTTGCGTCGAACTGGCCTCCCTTGGTGTCGTAGTGACATGTTGCGACATTTCTTCCTTCAGGCCAGATTTCGTTTAAGCCGTCAAACATTCCGGTCAGGCGGCTATTCAAAAGGGGTCCCGCCGCGTCTACGCCGAGTGAGATGACTTGTTCGACTTCACCCTGCCAGTGCTTCAACGCCCAGCGCGCAAGGTGCCGTCCGGCAATCCGTCCTGCCTTATAGTTATCGGCCCCAAAGTAGAAGCTTCCTGGATGGGGAATGTCGACTGCGATAAATGGAATCCCTGCGTCTAAAAATGTCGAACCGATCTGCGAGGCAATGTTTATGTTGATTTGAGAATCAACGACGAGATCAACTTTCTCCTCTACGAAGCGTTTTGCGTTTTCGAGCGCTATCCGAGGACTGAACTGGTTGTTGAGCACGACAAGCTCTATATCTGCTCGGCTCGCCGCGCTGAGCAAACTGTCGGTGACGATCCCTGTGAACGCCAGCAAATTGCTCTGCGAAGCATACCCAATCCGAAATCGTTTGGTGCGAATTGGCTGTAAAGCGGACTGATATCCGTGTTTGCCGGCCCGGATAATGAGTCCTGCCTCCACCAGGGTTTCGAGAAGTCGAAAGACAGTTCCTTTATCGAGCTGCGTGCGTTCAACAACGGTCGTCAATGACAGCACTTCTGCCGACGATGAAAACGCCTTTAGCGTAGCCGCTGCGCGTGCGACGGCGCGTATCGTGTAACAGCGCCTCGTGGACGGTAGCGCGCTTACTCGTGATTTCATGGGGCAAAATACTAACTCGGAGGAAGGTGTTCTGGCAATCTTGAGTAAATCAGCGCATTTCTTCGCTGGAACAGCGGCGAATTGCTAGCTTGGATGCCATTGGAAATTTTACGGAATAAAACCTCCGACCCACGCCGGATTTCTGCTTCGCGGTTCCGCCGAAGCACAGATATTCTCCTCATTCGAAGGAGTACTTCTGGGTGGCAGCGCGCCTGCATAGTTGCTGCTGCCGCGGCTCTCTCCCCCGGAGTTGAAGTGTGCGTTGGCCTCTTGCGTAACGTTTTTCCGGAGAAACGTGAAAAAGACCCTCGATATAAAGCTAGAAGCGCTCAAGAAGAACCCAACTGGACCGGAGTTTATCCTTGCGGACGCCAAAGACGCGGATATGGCCTTCGGTATCGCTGCCACAGGCAGGAAACTGAATGGGAAGCCTCGATCAGTTGAGGAATATCGAGAGGAGATGCGTCAAGTCGTCTCTCAGGAAATGGTTGACATCATGCTGATGTCAGCTAGTACCTCAGAGGTGCTTGCGATCCAGGAGAGAATCTTCGATTCTTCTGGAGTCACTCCGGCCGCGCGCGCGAATGATGCCACCGATATCCACATCGTTCGCAGCGGCAGATATCCTCAATCGCCTTCCCAGCCATTTGCGACAGCCACTATCGATCACCTACAGTCAGCGAAATATCCGGCAAATCAAAACGAACTCCGCTCAGGAGTGAACCTGGGGCTTTATTCCGTCACGTTTAACAATGATCCAGACAGAGATCTGCGAGTGATGGAAGCGTACAAAGCTTTCCGCCTCGAGGCGGAGGCAAAGGGTTTTGATCACTTTCTCGAAGTCTTCCATCCGAATGTTCCAGCCAAGGACCACGGGATCCCGCCCGAAGAAATCCCGTTCTTTGTGAATGATCATATTGTTCGGCTCTTGGCGGGGATACCTTCAGCATCGAGGCCGCGCTTTCTCAAGATTCCTTACGCCGGCCCACGGGCTCTGGAAGAACTGTGCGGATACGATTCTTCCCTTGTAGTGGGCGTCTTAGGCGGCTCCGCGGGTACAACACACGACGCGTTTGCCCTGATTTATGAGGCAAAACGCTATGGCGCACGCGTTGCGCTCTTCGGCAGAAAGATCAACGCCGCAGAGCATCAGCTGTCGTTCGTCGAATACCTACGCTTAGTGGCCGACGATCAGCTTCTTCCCAATGAGGCTGTGAGGGGCTATCATGCCGCACTCCAAAAATTAGGAATAGCCGCCCACCGCGGTTTGCAAGCCGACCTTGAACTGACTACCGGTGTTGCAACGTACGCGAGTGGATGAGGTTCGGCCAACAGACCCTGCGAAACAAGGGGAACATAAGCGATTGTTTCAGTGCTTGGGCGAGCGTACATATGAGTAATTGTCTAGATGTGTTGGGTATCGGGATCGCGGCGGTTGATGACCTGATCTACATTTCAGAATATCCGCCTGTAGACTGTAAGATTCCGACCGCTGGTAAGACGCGTCAGGGCGGTGGACCTGCCTGTACAGCGATCGCAGCAGTAGGGTCTCTCGGGGGACGTGCAGCCTATGTGGCGCGGTTTGGCGACAACGAGCTGTCTGCTTTCATCAAATCTGCGCTACTTCATCACCATGCCGATGTCTCGCATATCGTAAGAGACACGTCCGGAGGGCCATACCATAGCACGATCTTGGTCGACGGTTTGGGGCACCGTAATGTGTTTTATGACGCGACACTCTATAAACCAATTTCGCCCGAAAATTTACCTGCCAGCCTGATCCAATCAGCGAGCCTTATTCTTCTCGACCATATTACGGAACCTTCACTTGTCCCTGTGGCGGAAAAGGCCCGAGGCCTCGGTGTCCCTGTTTTGGGAGATATCGAGGGCTGTACGGAATCCGCTAAGGAACTTGCCACGCTCACTGATTACCTTATAGTGCCCCGTGCATGGGCCCTCTGGGCCACGAGAGCACCAAATCCGTCGGAAGCCTGCGCAGTTCTAGCACAAGTGGGGCGTCAAGCGACTGTTGTAACCGACTCTGCGAGGGGGTGCTATTGCAGCTCCAAGTGTGACCAGGATGTACGACACTTCCCGGCTTTTGAGGTCGACGTATTTGACACCAATGGATGTGGCGACACCTTCCATGGTGCTTTTGGATTGGCGGTTGCGCGCGGGCTCACAGTAGAACAGGCTATTCCGTTTGCATCTGCAGCGGCTGCCCTTAAAGCAGTCGCTGCAGGCGGCGAGAGTCGGGGGTGGGACGCACTTCCCACTCTCGATCAAGTGGTTCGGTTTCTTGAGGCCAGGCTCACGGAATCGGATGGAGCCTTGCTGTTGCAAGAGATTCAATCACGGATCGTGGCAGTTCCAGAGGGAATAGCAAAGACAAGACCAGAGGCGGAAGCAGGAGCTCCTTTATGAACCACTCAGCATCAGGATTGGCGCTTCTCGTGCTCGCGGGCGGGATGAACGCGAGTTTCACACTTCCCATGAAATTTATGCGGAATTGGGCCTGGGAAAATACCTGGCTGCTCTGGACAATTTTTGCTCTGATAGTCCTCCCGGCGGCTGTGGCGTTTTCAACCATTCCTGAAATAACAACGGTATATCGCATGTCGCCCGCCGGGGAGTTGTTCAGAGTCGTGGCGTTCGGTGCGGGCTGGGGCGTATCTCAGATCTTCTTCGGTGTTGCGGCTGAGCAGATTGGCATTGCGCTGACCTTCTCCCTTGTCTTGGGGACTTCCGCTGCGGTAGGAGCAGCAATCCCTATGCTTCATCTCAATTCCGACCGACTCCGTACGCACGCCGGATCCATGTTGCTGCTGGGCATAATGGCTGTACTGCTCGGAGTCCTCATCTGTGCGGTTGCTGGCATGATGCGCGAACGAGCTGAAGCTCGCGTTCGGGAAGAACGGCGGAGTAGAACTGCACCAGGATTGATCCTCGCAATACTCTGTGGATGCGGAGCTGCCCTGTTGAACATAGGGTTTGCTTTCGGGACAACCCTGAGTTCGCTCGCCGCTTACTACGGGGCATCCCGCGTGAATGCCAGCAGTGCCATTTGGCTGCCGCTCCTTTCGGCCGGAGCGATTCCTAATTTGCTCTACTGTCTTTATCTTTTCAGGAAGAATTCGAGCGGCCGGAATTTCAAAGGATCTGGAGGCGGCAACTGGTTCCTTGCTCTGGTAATGGGCGCACTCTGGTTCGGAAGCGTGCTGCTCTACGGAGTCGCAGTGTTCCAAATCGGGCTTCTGGGAACATCCGTCGGATGGTCTGTTTTCATGTCGATGATTGTGATCGTCGCGAGCTTTCTGGGAATCCTGACCGGAGAATGGAGGCGAAGTGGAAGTTTGCCTCTCACCACGCAGTTGTTAGGCGTAGGGACACTGGTGATCTCCATCTTCATCCTGGGAGCGGATCTCCAGCGCTAGGTTATGAGAGAAATGCCTCGCAATCCCGTGCAGGAATTGAGAGGAGGATTTCTCCCTCAGCGCAGATGCTAAGAGTGTCGCCGCGAAGAACCACATCTTCGATCGCGCGCATTCCTTTGGGTACTTGAAAAAGAGCCATGATGTAAGGGGCTGTCCTTTTTTCATGTGCGGGAATACTGAGTCCTGTCGGGGCATTGCTGAAGCTTTCGTAAGGGAATGTTTCGCCGGCGGTTCGGGGCAGCGGTACGGTCCCAAACTCCATTCCGCGGGCGCGCGTAGTTCCTTTCCATGGCTCCTCCTGCCGCGAGCAGTTTTCTTCCCACACTGTCATCCAAGGAAAACTGTCCCTCCGGAAGAAATAGCCCACGCCCAAGCGAAGTGACCAATTGATCGCCAGTAGAAATTCAATTTCACGGCTGGGATCTAACGCCATGCCAAGAAGAAAACCTTTGCCATCGCGAGCGAAAGGCGTCCTTAGATCGGCACGATTGCTTCCGGGACCCAACTGCACAAAAGGCCATGTAAATGGATGACTGACCGGAAGCAGCGATTTGCCGCCGTAGCCCAGGTGTGAAGTCGCTCCAGACGTGGCGGAAGCCAGCACAGTGGCGGTGTTTCGGGACAAGAATGGAGAGCCGAATGTGACGTGTTGGACCCAATTGCAATGAGTCTCCGTATCGCGTTCGTTGTATAGATGTTCTTGGACGTAGATGACACTCTGCCGCTCTTGGATTTGAATATTTCTTTCCAATCTCAGGTGGGCAATAGGCAGGTTCACTGCCAGCCTGCAGTGCAGGTGAGTCGAAATATCGCATCCTGCCACATACCAGCGTCTAACTGCAGCCTCTCCATGAAGTCCCAGCCCCGAGACTGCCTGTTTCGGGTCAGGGTCTCCGAAATAGTCGAGACAAAGTGCGTGCCCGGTATATCCGGCAAGGAATTTGCCGGTTGCCAAAGGGCCATATTGCAGAGAGGCCTGGTTGTTCCAAGCTTCATTCAAGCCACGAAGTTCCCAAGGTGCCTCCCATAGGACATTGTAGGAGGGTTCTCCATTGGGTTCAATGAACCGAAAGCACGTTAGGTGGCCTCCCTCTAATAGCGAGATCAGTTCCAGGATTCCGTTCGTGATCCGTAACGCATCGCGACCCTTCCACTGTGTCTCTTCGCAAAGCAGTCCCAAAGCGCCACTCTCCCTGAAGGTCCAAACTCAGGCAGATCATTCTAAAGGCACGCCTATGTGGACGTAAGCGAAAACCTCAAGTGTTTCGAACTAGACATCGAGGCTATCCGGAACTCTCCCTCGAACGACGACGAATAATGCCCCACTATGGATGGAGCTGTTCATCCAGCATGTACGACGAATATTTGCGCTTAGTAGGAAGACGGCAATGGGTCTGTCGGCGGCATAGTTCGATCGCAGTCAGCTCGAAGACGAAAGCGGAAAGCTCACGGAATAAAACTTGATCGCATGCTGCGAAGTTTGCGCTTTGAAACTGACAGGTGTTTAAGCCGTGTTCGTTCAACGGCGGCACGCGACGGAATCTAGGAACGACTTTTCGCGTAAATCTCAGCGTGGTGTCCCGCTCAAGCACGAGTCGAAATAATTGGCGACGACCGGACGGTTCGATAGCAGCCGAGTTGCTTCCGCATGAGGGGCCCATGTTATGCAGCAACGCTCAGGTCGGATAGACAGTGCTCGCCTCGCGGGAGCTGCTCGCTTGTTTCATCGGTCGAAATATCTCATAGAGCCTTCCATATTGCTCCGTGAAATCGAGAGGTGATGGCGCATTTTCGCGCAGTAAAACTTAGGTCGTCCCAGCTGATCCATTCACGCTGAACCGGACACAAAGTGAATCGAAACCATCTCCCATAATGGCAGGCGAAACGAGGCAATCTATACGCTCATAGCCGCATAAGATGCGTTGGATCAATTATTTAGATTCTCACTTCTTTCGTAGTTGATTGCGAGTGCGATTCAGAGGATCAGTCTAAGAGAGGCTTGCGTCCGTGTAGAAGAAGGTGGTTTGCCTGAAGTGGAGAGAACTGCCCGTAGTGCGCCATAGACCGGAAGCCGTAATGGAGAAATTCTGTGTTGACGCCTCTTCTCCCCAACAACTATTTCTGCCATTCGAGCATAAGCGGCTCGGTAGCTGACCGTGGACGCGCGTCGCGGAAACCACAGGCACGTCGAAACCAATGCGGCTCTACCGGGGTGGACAAATTCGATGTTTAGCACTCCTGATACATCGTGACAGTGGGATGAAATAATCAAGCAAGCCGCTGGCGAACATCGTTTTTGAGGTTCGTTTGTCGAGCTTGTAGGAATTGGCGATACCGACCCCGTTCTCGTGGGAAGAACGATATGAAGACGAATCGTAAGAGCGCAGAACGAGGTATCTGGCATCGCCTTCGGTGCATGAGCATTTGTCCAATGCTCGTGTGGCCTCCTACCCCCCTTCCTCCTGATGAGGAAGGGGGATTTTTTATCGTTATCGATTCCTCGCCGTTGATGATCGTGGGATGATCTGCAGTTCTCGGATCGTTTTCACCCATTATGCTTAACATTGAACAAGATAGTGAGCATGGAGTATTGATTTCGATCCGAACTTGCGCATGCCATGATGGCCCGCAGCGTTTCTGGTCTGGATAGCCTCCATGCCAGTCTCCTAGAACAATCGTCAAATTCGATCGCACGAGTCAAAATAGACCCGTGCTTGCGGGTTGGTTGTCCGGGCCTAGGGATTCTTGTGACCTATGAAAGAGGGGAAGGGAAGATTAAGGAATGAAGAATGGATTGGGCAATAAGAGTGACAATGTGGCCAAGCCAGAATCGGCCAAGGGCAGGCTGGGCGTAATGGTCGTGGGACTCGGCGCCGTTGCAACCACCATGATCGCCGGTGTTGAAGCCGTCCGCCGCGGCCTTGCCAAGCCGATCGGCTCTCTCACGCAAATGGGCACCATCCGCCTCGGCAAGCGCACTGATAACAAATCGCCGCTGGTGAAAGACTTCGTTCCTCTCGCCAACCTCAACGACATCGTCTTCACCGGCTGGGACATCTTCGAAGATAACGTGTATGAAAGCGCGGCCCACGCGAAGGTTCTCGACAAAGAGACGCTCGATCAGCTCAGGCCATATCTCGAGACCATTAAGCCCTTACCCGCGGTCTTCGATCAGTACTACGTCAAGCGGCTTCATGGCACGCATGTGAAGAAAGGCAAGAACAAGAAGGATCTGGCGGATCAGGTTCGCGCAGACATCCAGGCATTTCGGAAGACGGTCGATCGTGTGGTGATGATCTGGTGCGGGTCGACGGAAATCTTTCTGGAGCCCACTACGGTTCATGCGTCGATCGCGGCATTTGAGAAGGGGCTCGAGTCCAACGATCCTGGCATCGCGCCATCGCAGATTTACGCTTACGCCGCGCTCAGCGAGGGCGTACCCTTCGCCAACGGCGCGCCGAACCTGACGGTAGACGTTCCGGCGATGATCGAACTGTCGAAGAAGAACGGCGCGCCGATCTGCGGCAAGGACTTCAAGACCGGCCAGACCTTCATGAAGACAGTACTTGCGCCGGCTTTCAAAGCGCGGCTTCTTGGTGTCTCCGGTTGGTACTCGACGAACATTCTTGGGAATCGCGACGGCGAGGTCCTGGACGATCCAGAATCGTTCAAGACCAAAGAGGAATCAAAGCTCGGGTCGCTTGAATACATCTTCCAGCCTGAGCTCTACCCCGATCTTTACAAGGACATCTTCCACAAGGTCCGCATCAACTACTACCCGCCCCGTGGAGACAACAAGGAAGGCTGGGACAACATCGACATCTTCGGCTGGCTTGGCTACCCGATGCAGATCAAGGTGGACTTCCTTTGCCGCGATTCCATCCTGGCCGCGCCGATTGCGCTCGACCTGGTGCTTTTCCTCGACCTGGCCCAGCGAACGGCGTCGCTCAAGAATATCGGCATCCAGGAGTGGCTGAGCTTCTATCTGAAGTCCCCTCAGACTCGAGAGGGCCTCTACCCTGAGCACGACCTGTTCATTCAGTCCATGAAGCTCAAGAACACTCTCCGCCACATCATGGGCGCCGACCTCATCACCCACCTCGGCCTCGAATACTACGATTGAAGTTACGTTGGACATTGGGCCGTTCTGTTTTACTGAAGGCGGCTTCCCTGAAATGCAATCGAAGTTTGGGACGAATTCTACCGGTCAGGCGAGCATTGAACAGCAAATCAACCTACGACAAACGCCCCGGCGTTAAGGTATCGGATTCAGCGGAAGACCTCGCCTTCGGATGGGAGGAGATCAGGAAGGAGTTGCAAGTGGGCGCGACGCTCGCCGGCCGCATTGCAATTGAATGCTATCCCGGAGTGAAGCAATCGGCGCTGCTGCGTGAGCTGGTAGCCGTGTTCGGACCAGCGATGATCCTTGAGAGCGAGCGAGCGTTGTTCTCGGCAGATTACCTTGAAGAGAAATTCGCAACGATGCTGGGCGATGATCCTATCTTCGCTCGCATGGAATCGCATGATCTCAGAGAATTCTTTGATCCTGCGAAGCTCGAAGTTACTCGGGAAAAAATAGAAGCCTCAGCGCGGCGAGTCGTCGTTATCGGCACTGGCGCCACGTTGTTGATGCCTCATTGGGACCTCTTGATTTACGTCGATATAACACGCTGGGAAATTCAAAGGCGGCAGCGCCGGGGCGAGCTCCCGAATCTTGGTTTGGACAATGTCGGGGTGTCCCCGACAGCGTTATACAAGCGTGCGTTCTTCCTGGATTGGCGTGTTGCCGATCGCCGCAAAAATGAGCTGTATGAGCGGGTTGACTACTGGATTGACGGGAACGTACCTGATCGTCCAGCAATGCTCCACGGACAGCAATTTCGTCGAGCGCTGGAAGCTGTCAGTCGGCGACCTTTCCGTGTTGTTCCGTTTTTCGATCCGGGACCGTGGGGTGGTCAATGGATGCGCCGCATGTTCGATTTGCCAGATGGCCCGGTGAATTATGCGTGGTGCTTCGATTGCGTTCCGGAAGAGAACAGCCTCATCCTGAAGTTCGGCGCGCGTGAGTTTGAGACTCCTGCGCTCATGCTTGTACATCATTACCCGATCCACCTACTGGGCGCCGACGTGGTTAAGCAATTTGGAGCCGAGTTTCCAATCCGGTTTGACTTTCTGGACACGATGGAGGGCGGCAATTTGTCCCTGCAGGTGCACCCGCCACGCCAGTTCATGCAGGAACAATTCGGCCTGTTCTATACCCAAGATGAAAGCTATTACATTCTCGATGCTGCTCCCGATGCAACGGTTTACCTCGGGCTTCAGGAAGGAATAGAACCGGCAAATATGGCGGAAGACCTTCGCGTGGCGCAGACAGGCGGGCCTCCCTTTGCTTCGGAGCGATACGTGAATCGATGGCCAGCCCGCAAGCATGCGCATTTTCTTATCCCGGCCGGAACAATTCATTGCTCGGGCCGAAGTGTTGTTGTGCTGGAAATAAGCGCGACGCCGTATATTTTCACGTTTAAGCTTTGGGATTGGGGCCGCTTCGGTCTCGATGGCCGTCCGCGGCCTATTCACCTCGAGCATGGTCTTAAGAGCATTCAGTGGGACCGCACGACTCAATGGGTCCGCGAGCAACTTCTCGACCAGCAAAGCACACTTGCTGAAGGGGATGGGTGGCGGGAGGAGAAAACCGGTTTGCACCCGCTTGAATTCATCGAGACGCGGCGTCATTGGTTCACTAAAACCGTCGAGCATGACACCAAGGGAAATCTGAACGTGCTTAATCTTGTAGAAGGAAAGGCAGCGATTGTGGAGAGCCCGACTGACGCCTTTCCGCCCATGACAATTCATTATGGAGAGACATTTATCGTCCCGGCTGCAGTCGGTTCCTATGCTATTCGCCCCGCAGATTCAGTCCAACGGCCCTTGGCAACTATCAAGGCGTACGTGCGAGAAGAGAATTATTGGTCGAACTCGAATGTGACCGGAGCTGAAACCGCGTAACCGCCTTCACAAGTTGTATTCCGATCCTGGGTGGGCGATGATCCAAGCACAATTCCCTTCACTCGTCTTTCACTAAAAAGGAACCCCTCAAATTCGCCGAACGTAGGGCGCGCGGTTGCCTCGACCGCTTTGTTCGCCAAGAGCGGTTATTCACTTGATCTGAGATCCCGATTGGATGACTGTTTTTGCTTCCTAGCCACCAAAGCTGTCACCACCCCAAGAACGAGAACGAAGAGGGGCAGCACAGGAGCTTTGATGCCAAGGGGTAGGACTCCAGGTGGCACCCGCGGTTGAACGTGAACGTAGAGTGCAACAAGCATCTCAAATACAAGGCTTGAACACGCAACGAACAATATTTGGTACTCCCGTTGTTGCTTCGAAGAACTGAATCGGGACAGGAGGAACAGAGCTCCGGTCGCCATTTCCGCCAATTTGCCGACCAGCACCGTCGCGTGCGGTAAATGGCTTTGCTGAATTTGAACTTCGAACCAGCCGTTGATTGGCGCGAAAAACTTCAAAAATCCGAACATGAACATGAGGATTCCCAGGAATACTGAAAGTATCTGAACCAGGCGTGACACGATGTGTGGCCCCTCCTTGAGCCTTGGTCTAATGTTCCTGATGAATGCGGAATTCCCGTCCTCAAGTGCCCTTCGGCACCGAGATTATGTAGTCAAGAGAACTCGGAATGAGTGTTGTTTTCAAACAATTCCTCACGCGGAAGGTAGCCGCTTGGCAAATACTTCACAGAGACCGGAGACGAATTTCAAGATTTCCTGACATTCTCGAGGTGAGGGCGGGATTGTGCGGGACACTATCCGCACTGAGTGGCATGAAGAGACGTTTTCGTTTCGGCCATTTTTGTGAGTACATCATTTCTCGATCCTTGGATTATGGAATGTAGACAGACCGGTCTGTCTACATCGTTTCTTAAAAGAATAGACAGAGATGTCTGTCTATTGTCAAGATTAGGTATGGACAGTTCTCAGAACTCCGAGCCGCGAATGAGGATCGTGAAAGTCGCTGACCAACTTTTCTACAACGAAGGAATTCGCGCTACGGGTACCGAGAAAATCATGGCGCTCTCTGAAGTGGCGAAGGCGACCTTCTACCGGCATTTCGAAAGCAAGGACGCGCTCGTTCTCGCCTATCTCGAGAACCGCGACCAGTCATTCTGGAAATACCTGTTCGATCCGGAACAGCCCAAAGATATTGAGGAGGCTCTCGTGAGAATCCATCGCTTGGTCAACCAGCCTCAAACCATAGGCTGTCCGTTCCTCAGAGTGGCTTCGGAATATCCAGACCCGGCTCATCCCTTCCACTGCCGGGTGATTGGGCACAAGAACAAGATGCTTGCGTATCTGACCGAATTATTCAAGCCGCTTGATGTCGACAGAAAGGCGGTAGCGGCGCAGTTGCTCATCCTGATTGACGGAGCGCTCTCCGGACGCTTGGTTTACGGGCCTTCTAAGGAGATACCCCTGTTAGCGTCTGCAAAAGCGCTGCTTCGTGAGCTTCCGCCGCACCGAGACCAACGCCGAAAACGATGAGCTTGAACACCCATATCGATAGATCGGTCACTCGCGCGAGCGCTTCGGCGAAGGGTCGAATCGCTCGATGACGCATCTACACGCTTCCTCTCGGGCTGAGCAAAAGTGCCAGCGAGATCTGTCAAGCGTTACGAGGAGAACGGCCCGAGCGTGCCCCCAGCACTCACGGGCCGCCTCCATGCCCCAGAACGAACTACCGGTTCTGGTTCTCGTAATCGCCGATGATTTTGGCAGTGGGCAGCAGGCCGCCAAACGGCGTGTAGATGACAGGGCAGTTCACAACGATATTTGTCTTCACGAGTATCGACCAAACTCTGCGTCATGCTGGATTCGACTCGAAACATCATCATTCTCGCAGACGATCGCGTTTTCGAGTTGCCGGTCGGGTTCAGCGAACGTCTGCTCGCAAGACTTGACGTTGAGCTACGGACACAGTAGGAAAGCTAGTCGAGAACTTCAGAACGACCCGTGCAGATGAAGGTGGGCTAGGCTCTCGGTCAGAACCAGAACGAGTGTCAGAATCGATAGTGCAATCTGGGCAGTCTCCGATCTGTGCTGTTTGGAATCGACAGGTTGTAACCTCCATTTTGACGCCGGACGCGACCGAAGCGAAGGTATTCTCCGGATTACACACAGGTCTACGAGCGCCCCGAGAACAGCTACGACTATCATCGGAAAGCGGACATGCTCCGCGTGGATAGAGAAGATAAAGCCTGGAATCACGGAAGCAGCCGCGAGAGAGGTCGGCCCTATCAGCAACCTGAGGCCGCTAATGGCCAACACAGCAGTGCAAACGCTCTGCAGCACCACGAAAGGAAGCTTGTTGCAACTATGAACCATGAGTTGCGTTTCTGCTGATCAAGTTCCCAAATGTGCCGCTATGACAAAATAGGTTACCGTATGTTCGGTTAGACAATTGTGATCTTTTCGATACCGAATAGAGAGCCGCTCTGAGGAACGGAGCCGCGGCCTCCGGGGTCGGTTTGGATCGTCGTGTGCGAAAGGTGCTGTAACCTTTTCTGAGGTTCGCGCGTCACATTGGCATTCTGCTTAAGGAGTGCATGAGCGTGGACGCACCAGGATTCATATCCGGCAGATCCAATGGTTCTGCCAGAGTTCATTTCAACAAAGTGTTGCGGTTCGCATTCGCCGCTGTCTGTGCTTTATGTGTGGGAGCGCGTGCATTCGCGGAGACGCCCGCAGTGGGAACAAAAGCACCTGATTTTATCCTTTCGACTCCGGTTGGCAAGACCATTCAATTGTCACGAATGCAGCGCGGGCACGATCTCGTTCTCGTTGTATTGCGGGGATTCCCAGGCTATCAATGTCCCTACTGCGAGCGCCAAGTACATGACTTCATCGAACACGCCTCCGAATTCGCGGCAAGGGGCGCGAGAGTCCTGCTTGTTTACCCCGGGCCTCCCGCAGATCTTGACCAAAATGCCCGAGAATTTTTAATCAAACAAACGGAATTGCCAGCTAACGTCGTACTTGTCATAGATCCGGACTACAAGGTGACTAACCTTTACGGGCTGCGCTGGGACGCAGCGCAAGAAACTGCATATCCCTCGACATTCATCCTCGACAAAAAGAGGGCGATATCGTTCGAGAAGATCAGCCGTTCTCATGGCGATCGACTGTCTGCACAGGATGCGCTCAATCACCTTTCGGCGAAGTAGCTTCCTATTGAGCGAAGGCTTGTTGTCATGCGGCTGCTACGAAGGTCATCTTTTCTTTGCGATGTTTGCTTCCGCCGGGGTTCACCGGCTCAGCTTTGCTTAGCACTGCGTTCTCCTGACACATTCGTGGTCCTCGATGCGATTAGGCAAACAGGATCGTGGAGATACTCCGGTAGTACATTGAGAGTAACTAATGCTGTGTCGTCTGCAGTTGAGGGTGGTTGCGCGACAAAAAGGGAGTTCCAGCATGCATTTGGAACTGTAGCGCCCTTGGCAAGAAAGAGGCATGGATGCGCGCTCTTTGCGAGAAGAGGAAGCCGCCCGTTCGAACTCCCAGTTTCCAGTAACGGTCAAACGCTTCATGTTGAATCCATCAGCTGGTCAGACCGTGCTATTCCGTATCGGAAATGAGCTGATTGGATATGCTTTGCTGATTCCTTATGAATCAGTCGGGTTTGTGCAGCGGTGCAATGCAATGCTGATTCGCCTTCTGCATTGCCGAACAGGAGTTCTGGTAGTGACTGAACATTGCCTGTAAACGTACTGGGGTCGAGAGGCAGAGAAGGTTCACGACATGCGAGGACGGCGCCATGTTCCCCCGCCAGACTCAATGTCAAATCAGAGGGAGGTACGGTGACTGGGAACACGATTCAGATAAAAGGCACGCCGGAGATCCCTGACGGCTTCCGGCACCTATACCTTTCCGCGCTCGCAGAGTCGCAGGAATCCTTCGTCGAGAGGCTCGTTCGAACCGGAAGATCTGTCGTCCTTTGGGACAAAGAACGAATGATTGGCTACGCTACGATTCACGCGGAAACGCTTGTGGAGTTCTTCGTTATCGACATCGAAACATCACTTCTCTTAGAAGCATTCGACATCGTGGTCCGAACTTGCCGAGTGACCAAGTCGCTCTGCAAGAGCTTCGACCGCCTGATGCTCACTGCTGCTTCGAGCAAGCCGGCGCATACGAAAACGGTTGGCCGTCTCTTCCGAGCCGTGAGAGACGTTGAATTTATCCCGAGAGATGACATTACTGCTCGACGTGCAACTGAAGACGACCTTGATGCCGTGGAGTCGTTCCATGACTCTTTCTTTGACTCTCGTGCCGAGATCCAAGGCTATATCCAGCCTGGCAATATGTTCATCTACGAGTTAGACAAATCGCAAGCGGTGGGTTGCGGGATCTTCCAGCGCATTTTGCCGGGTCGGGATTTCGTCGACGTCAGGATGGTCGTGGCAAGTGCACATCGAAGGCAGGGCATCGGAACCCACATTGCTTCTCATTTGAAGGCCCATTGCCTGCGTGAGGGATACCGGCCAGTGTGTGGTTGTGGTGCAGAAAATACTGCGTCGCTTCGCTCTCTTGAACGGGCGGGCTTCCTTTGCACCGACAGCCTCATAGAGTTTACATACTGAAACGGATCAGAATTGTAATGCTTTTGACCCCAATGACTCCCACGCATATGAGAAGCGCAGCGCAAGGAGGCGAACCATTGAGCGTGGCCGTCTTTCGGGCTAGGTAACTTCACGAGGGCTAAATGAGCGACATGTCAGACCGAACCCAATCCGAGGAGGGCGAGCTGCATTTCTCTCAGTTTCATTTCTCCAGCGAAGACAATGGATCCTTGTCCCTCCTCCAATG
Organism: Acidobacteriaceae bacterium; assembly: GCA_021323655.1. Taxonomy (GTDB): domain Bacteria; phylum Acidobacteriota; class Terriglobia; order Terriglobales; family Acidobacteriaceae; genus Pseudacidobacterium. The sequence continues at coordinate 11,910 of JAJPKO010000015.1, read as the reverse complement.
GGTTGAACGTGAGCCTCGACAGATCAAAGTCCAACATCGCTGCACGCAGAGTATCGAGGAGAATTTGTGTGTTGTTGAATTCAGCATGGCGCGGTCGTTGATCATCTCCGTAAACCACAATGCGATAGGAGGAGGGTGGAGAAACGCTGAGTTGCTGTATCACCATGCGAAGGGATTGCGAATCCTCGCTCGACACCTAACTCACCTCTTTCTAAAGTCAGGATTTGCAAAAGTGCGTTTGTCTGGTGCGCTCTGAGGACCGAACGGGAAGTCAGAACCGAGGCTGAGGTCCTTTCGGGACTATAACTGTGTAGACGACGACTCAATGTGATCTACGTCACGAGTGTGACCTCGATCACAGAGTGAAGCGCCTCTGATCCCGGCATTATGAATCTGATGAACGCCTACAAGAGTGTTGTCATGGAATATCTCAAGACGGATAGCGCCATGTTTGTAAACGCGGATTGTCGCATTCAAATGAACGATTTCAAGGAGGATCCAGAGAAGAACGGATTCCGCTGGTCCTGCGATGCGATCGCTGTTGACTTTCGTCACCACGCTGTGTATCTGTGCGAGATCGGTCTCGCGCAAGGCTTGCATGCATTGATTAAGCGACTAGGTGCATGGACGAAAAATTGGGAGGTAATCAAAAACGGTCTGCGCTGCAATTGCAAGTTGCCATCAACCTGGCGTGTTTACGTTTGGCTCTTTGTTCCGAAGGAGTGCTTGGATGTGCTGGACGCAAAACTCGAAGAACTCAGAGGTAGATCTGGTTCTGCGTTCAAAGTCAGAGTCACCGCGCTCGAAGATGTCCAACCATGGCGATCTAGTGCGTGGGTATAGTCCCGCACTGCGGGACTCCAACGCTCTACTCTCGCATCAGGCGGGCGAGTCGATTAGGTTAAGGCTGCCCCGCGCCGCCGCGCCGTGATGGTTTCCGGATGGCCTTGGGAACTATTCGGGCTAGCGAAGTTGCCTTGAGCCGTTTTTGCTGAACCCTACCGATCAGAGTCGGGAAATTAGCCCCCTTTAACAGCTCGCACTTCAGTGCTCCGCAGTTGGCGCTTAGAAAAAGCGCTCCTTAGTAGCGGCGCAATTCACGGCTTCTCTCTTGAACCCGCAGATCGATCGTCCGAAGACCTGTCGGGTCCGCTGCCGGCCTGCTGGTTGGTGGCGCCTACTCGGGAGATAGTGGGCTTCGAGGCGATACGCTTTTGTTTTCGAAGATCCTCCGGGCTCGATATTCCAAACGTTCTCGCCACCGCACTCAAAATCGTCTTCAGGTCGATCATCTCTTTCTCTCCTTCGGTCTCGCGAACCCGAAATTAGCGATCAGCCCACTTGAATTGGTTATTGGTTAAGGAATCTATCCCTTTCGATTGGCCAGGCAGCGTCGTTGCGGTGAACAATTGTGAGGTGATCCTCCCTCAGAACAAACGAGATGATGTTTTCAACCCTGGTATTGGCTCCGACCCAACCAACGACTTCCAAATTCTTGCCGCGGACAGAACGTACATACCAGACGCGGCCATCGGGAAATACGATGAGGTCCGTCTGAGTGAGTGAAGAGATTTGCTTCGCAAGAGCTGTGATGTGCTCTTGCTCCGGCGAAGGCCGCTCACCAGCGATTGTTTTCCTGTTACTTACAACTAGACCGATAAGGCAACATCCAATGAGTGCGATGACGAGGACTCCGAGCCAAGTCTTTTGACGGGATCCGGAAGGATCGGCTTGAATTTCGCCATTCGATGACAATTTGTCCACGACGTGCAAGGTACGGCTTGATTCCGGGTGTGATCGAGTATTGATGGGGCGATTGTTCATGAGGGCAGCTCGTTCAGGCGGTTGTCTGAATGGTTTCGAGGATCGCTTGCAGGATTGCCAGGGGAGACGGAGGACAACCCTTCACGGTGTGATCGACCGGAATAACATCGGCGACGGCGCCTCGGCTCGCGTAGCTCTTGCCGAAGATCCCGCCGCAAGCGCCGCAATCTCCAACGGCAACGACGAGCTTTGGATCAGGAACGGCGTCGAAGGTTCTCTTGAGAGCTTCTTCCATATTCACGGATACGGGACCGGTCACGAGCAGCAGATCCGCGTGCCGAGGGCTCGCCACGAACTTTATGCCAATTCCTTCGATGTTGTAATACGGATTGTTGAGCGCCTGTATTTCGAGTTCGCAGCCATTGCAGGAACCGGCGTCGAGATGACGAATGCAGAGCGCACGGCCCAGGATTTTGCGGACCTTCTCTTGTAGGTTTCCTATGGGCAAATCCGCTTTGGGTGCTCGCGGCACCTCTTCGGTGAGTATGCCCGTGCGAATCATCCTCGAGAGTGTATTGATCATGAGAACCTCAGAGGTCGTGTCCGCTGTAGGACAGGTTGAAGGACTTGTTGATTAAGGGGAAGTCGGGCACGAGGTTTCCGAGAATGGCGTACTCGATTAGCGGCCAGTTCTGCCACGAGGGGTCGTGGGGGTGGCATCTGCGAATGCTTCCGTTCGAACCGGTTTCAAGAGCGACGAGCACGGGACCACGCCAGCCTTCAATCGCGCCTATTCCGAGAAGACCTGGCCCAGCGTCCGGGACAACGGTCGCAATGTCGCCGCTGCGAAGTTCCGCAACCAACGCGCGGCAAATCCGCAAAGATTCGATCACCTCGTCGAAGCGGACTGCAACACGTGCGGCCACATCCCCTGAGGTTTGCGAGGAGACTTTGACCTTCATCTTGTCGTATGGAGGCCATGGGAAGTCCGATCGCAGATCGTGAGGAATACCCGATGCGCGCGCAATCAGACCGACGGCATCGAGATTGTACGCAGTTTCTTGAGACAAGATTCCGGTCTCACGGAACCGATCCTGGACTCCCGCATGATTGTCGTAGGTATTGCGCATGGCGTTCAAATCGGCTTCGAAGGAACGATAGCGATCGAGGAGCAATCGTGGAGCGTCATTAGGCAGATCGGATGCCACACCGCCCGGCACAAGGAAATCCATCAGATATCGGGCACTAAAAGACGCCTGGTTGGTGCGTAGCAGATCCTCCTTCATGCGCGCAAAGTGGGTAAGTCCAAAGGCAAACCCCGCGTCATTCCCAAGCGCCCCCAAATCTCCGAGGTGATTGGCCAACCGTTCGTGCTCCAGGGCAAGAGCACGCAGTTGAACTGCGCGATGAGGGCAGATGGTGCCAGTGGCGGCTTCCAGAGCTGCGCAGTAGGCCCATGAGTACGCGACTGCAGAGTCGCCGGAGATGCGCGCAGCCAGCCTGTGGCCTTCTTTTTGGGCCATCGTTTCAAACAGCTTTTCGATCCCTTTGTGCTTATACCCGAGGCGTTCTTCGAGGCGCAGGACCTTTTCTCCAACTACGGAGAATCGGAAATGTCCCGGCTCAATGGTGCCGGCGTGTACCGGTCCGACTGGAATCTCGTGTACCCCGTCTCCTTCAACCTGAACAAAGGGGTACGGCGCCGATGCGGCGGCAAATTGATTGTTGCAATCAAAGTCCCGTCGAAGTGGGAACGCATCTTCAGGCCATCCGCCATGGCGCAGCCATCCGCGATGGTCGGGTTCGATGCTCTTGATGCCGAGCAAATCGAAGATGGCCCGTTCCATTCGTAAAGCGCTCGGGAAGTACTCACGGAGGCTTGGATAGGTCGGCTTGGTTCCACCCTCCATTTCATGTTCGACGACGGCGACGCCACTCGAATGGAGGTAGACGGCAAACACGCGAAAGCAGGTATCGCGATCTCGATCATCAGTTCCCCAGAGGGCGAACAAGCGCCCGCCGGCGGAACGCACCGATTTCGCGATCTCCCGCCATTCGACGGCACCCACCCGCTTACGGCTGCATGGCAGGTTCGACGGCACTGTCTTCGTTCCCTCTTTGAACCCCGGAGTCATAGAATCACCCGATCAGCCGCGCAGCGGCACGATACCACTCCGCCAGCGCGGGTGGAATATAAAGACCCAATACCAAGACCATCGCCAAATGAATGAACACGGGCACTAAGGCCGGAGAGTGCGGCAGCTTGGGCGCCTCGCTCTCGCCAAATGCCATCGGCTGCACCTTCATGAAGATTCCGGCAAACGCCACTCCGAGCGCGATGAGAAGAAACGGCGTCGTCCACGGATGCTCTCGCATGGCCGTCGTAAGGATTAGGAATTCACTTGCGAACACACCGAATGGGGGCATGCCCAGGATCGCCAGAGATCCGAGCATCAGGCCCCAACCGATTGTGGGGCTGATTCCAACCAGGCCGCGGATCCCGTCCATTTGTTGCGTCCCGGCTGTTTGAGAGGCATGTCCGGCTGTAAAGAAGATGGAAGACTTCGTGAGGGAGTGAACGGTCATGTGCAGGAGCGCTGCGAAGTTGGCGACCGGGCCGCCCAGGCCAAACGCAAATGTGATGATGCCCATGTGCTCGATGGACGAGTAGCCGAAGAGACGCTTGATGTCACGCTGTCTCCACAGGAAAAATGCCGCCAGGACCGCGGATAAGAGTCCAAATGCCATCAGCATCCGGCCTGGCATCATCGGACCGATGGAGCCAACAGCCAGCGCCTTGCAACGGATCACGGCGTAGAGCGCGACATTTAGGAGAAGGCCGGAGAGCACCGCAGAAACGGGCGTTGGGCCTTCGGCGTGTGCATCGGGCAGCCAGTTGTGGAGCGGAGCCAATCCCACCTTGGTCCCATATCCAACCAGCAGGAAAACAAATGCGAGGCCCATAACTGTCGGTTCGAGATCGGCCTTTGCTGCGTTCAGGTGCGTCCAGAGCAATGCGGTCATGCCCTGACGGCCCAACGTGCGCTCCGCAGCAAAGTAGAGAAGGATTGTTCCGAACAATGCCTGAGCGATGCCCACGCCGCACAGGATGAAATATTTCCACGCGGCTTCGAGGCTGGCTTTGGTCCTGTAAAGCGAGACAAGCAGAACGGTGGAAAGTGTAGCCGCCTCCATGGCAACCCAGACCATGCCCATGTTGTTGGTGAGCAGTGCCAGAAGCATCGCGAACATGAAGAGCTGATACATGCTGTGATAAAGGCGTAAGCGCCGGGCATTGAGCCGGCCGTGATGCTCTTCGATTCGCATGTACGGTCGTGAAAAGATGGCGGTTGTGAGACCGACGAAAGCGGTCAGCGCAACCAGAAATACGTTGAACGGGTCCACAAAGAATTGCTCACGCCCGACCAGCAAAGGTCCGTTGCGGATGATTCTCACGACGAGGAGAGACGCCGTCAGCAGAGTGGCAAGGCTCACCCCGACGTTGACTTCAGGGGCATAGCGACGCGCGCCAAGTATAGCGAGCACGAATGTCCCCAAGAGTGGCATTCCCAGGACCAGCCAGAGTTCCATGCTTACTTCTCCCTCAGGGATTCCATGTGGTGCAGATCGAGACTGTCGAACTGTTCGCGGATCTGAAAGAAGAAGATTCCGAGGATGAAGACAGCCACGAGAAGATCGAGCGCAATGCCTAGTTCGATTACCATCGGCATCCCGTAGGTGGCGCTGGTTGCCGCGAAGAAGAGGCCGTTTTCCATCGCCAGAAACCCAATCACCTGTGTCACCGCCTTGCGTCGCGTGATCATCATCAGAAAGGAAAGCAGGATCACAGCAAGCGCGATGCCGATGGTGTGTCGGGTGATCGTCGTAGCGAGTAGGCTGATCGGCTGAGCGAGGCCAAAAGCGAAGATGACCAGCACCAGCCCTACCAGCATAGTGATCGGAATGTTGACAAGTCGTTCATTGTCCCATTGGGCCCCCAGCCGTTTGATCTAGGTATGCAAAATCAGAGGCAGAGTGATGACCTTCAGAATCAGGGTGAGCCCGGCGGAAAAATAGAGCTCTGTCAGCCTGGCTTCATGCGCGACCAGTGTGGTCGAGAGAAACAAGATCGCGCCCTGCCAGGCGAACAGAGTGATCAGTTGCTGCGTTCGCCGCGTCGATAGCATGGCAAACGAGATCAGCAGCATACCCGCCGCCAGTAGCTTCAGTAATTCGACGTCCAGTTGCGAGAGCAATTGGACGTTCAAAGGAGATCTAAGCATTGACGTTCGCTCCGAGAAGAAGGTGAACCAGCAATCCGAGCACGGCAATCAGAAACGCCATCGCCAAGAATTCAGGAGCACGGAAGATTCGCAATTTGGCAGAAACGGATTCGATCAGCGCGAGCCCTGCTCCGCAAAATGCAAGCTTGACCAGCAGTGCGAAAAGCGCAATCAGGACGGAGCCGACATGCGCTCCATGAATGGCAATGCCCCACGGCAGGAAAAGCGCCAGGCCGATGCAGGCATAGTTGAAAAGTTTGAGGCTCGAAGCCCATTCGATCAGAGCAAGGTGCCGCGCAGAGTATTCAAGCACCATGGCCTCGTGGATCATTGTGAGTTCCAGGTGGGTGGCGGGATTGTCAATCGGGATCCGGGCATTCTCGGCAAGCAGAACCATGGTGAATGCGATGGCGGCAAAAACGACACTGGGATCGATCACCGAAGGATGAGTCGTGTAGTTGTCGACCAGGCCAGTGAGAGCCGTTGTGCCGAAGAGAAGAAATGCATTGAAGAAGACCATCAGGATAGCCGGCTCGGCAAGAAAGCCGACCATCATTTCTCGGCGTGCTCCCAGAGTTCCAAAGGCAGTGCCGATGTCCATGGCCGCCAGTGCCTGGAACACCCTCGCAGTGGCAAAAAGCCCGATCAGTGCAATAGCGTCGGCAGCGTGCGCAAAGGGAAGGTCTGTCACAACGGAAGGGATAATCGCCGCGGCCAAAACCATGGTCCCAAAGAGCACGTAGGGCGTGGTGCGGAACAGTCGAGAAGCATCTTCAGCCAGTGCAGCGTCCTTATTGAACAATTTGCGCAACATCCGATATTGCTGCGTCAACGGCGGAGCGGATCGATTCTGCATCCAGGCTCGGCATTGAGCGATCCACCCTGAAAAGAGCGGCGCCAGCGCGATTGCGAGAATCACTTCTCCGAATTGCCAAATAAGCGCGATTCCTCTCATAGCACGAACACCAGAAGCCCGAGTAACGTTAGGAAGCTGAAGAGCAGGTAAATCGCGAGGCGTCCACCCTGCAGAAAGCTAACGGCATCTGCCAACCGCTGGACCGCGGCAGCGATCGGTCGGTAGAGAGCACGCCAGAAGCGGTCTTCAATGTGGACGCGATACCGGGGCGTCAAGTCCGTTGGCGCTGGAAGTTCGCGTTCCATGCGGAAGAAGGCTCCGAACATATGACGTATCGGTTGGCCGAATCCTTCGGCCGTGTCCTGCATGCGGGATGTTTGCCACGGATAGCCGCAGTCCCATGGTGCGGTTCTGCGTACGCGCCCGTGAGCCAGCAGGCGCACCAGCAGAAATGTCACCGCAATGGTACAGAGGATGACGGCAAGAAAAATCCATCCGCTGTATGAAGCCTGCTCAGGTGCAATCGGAGCTATGCGCCAGACGGAGGGGTCTGGAGCGATGGTTTGTCCCACAAGCATCCCCGTCGTTTTCCCCGCGGCATGAAGTGCAAGTTGCGGCTGCACACCGATCGCGATACAACCGGCGGCGAGCCACGCGAGGCCGATTCGTTCCAGCCAATTCGCATCGTGAGCCTGCGCCAACAATGTCTCGCGCGGCTTCCCGAGGAAGATTACACCGTAGAACTTCACCATGACATATGCAGCCAGAGCGACCGTCAGAGCCAGTGACGCCGCTCCGAGAGGAATCAACATGTTAATGAAGGCGTGAGGCAGCTGCGGTGTGTAGAGAAACGACTGCAGCAGCAGCCACTCGGAAACAAACCCATTGAGTGGAGGCAAGCCCGCGATGGCCAGCGTGCCGATGAGCGCCAGCGCGGCGACGCACGGCATCGACCGAATCAGGCCGCCGAGCTTCCCGAGGCTGCGCTGGCGTGTCGCATGCAAAACGCTACCAGTGGCCAGAAACAGCATGCTCTTGAAAAGCGAGTGGTTCAGCGCGTGGATCAGAGCAGCTGCGAGCGCCAATGCCGCGAAAAGTCGCAGATTGCTCGCAGCGAACAAAATTGATAGCCCAAGGCCGGTAAAGATCAGTCCGATATTTTCGATTGAGGAGTAAGCCAGCAGCCGCTTCATGTCAGTCTGAACACCGGCAAAAATCGCTCCGAACAGAGCCGAGAAAAGCCCCAACGTGAGCACGGCAATACCCCATTGCCAGAACTGAACATGGAGCAAATCAAAGGTGACTCGAAGCAGTCCATAGATCGCCGTCTTGAGCATCAGGCCACTCATCATCGCGGAGACCGGTGATGGCGCCGCAGGATGTGCTTCAGGCAGCCAGACATGCATCGGCACCAGACCAGCCTTGGCCCCGAATCCGAGAAGCGCGAGGGTGAATGCGACGGTGGCCCAGAAAGGCGCAAGCGATGCGCTGCGCATGGCGTCGAACGTGAATTGGCAGCTTCCACCCTGCATGACCCCGAAGCTCAGCAGAATGCACACTGCACCGATGTGCGCCATCAGCAAATAGAGAAACCCGGCGCGCCGAATCTCGGGTATCCGATGCTGTGATGTGACGAGGAAATACGAGGTCAGGGCCATCGTCTCCCAAGCCACCATGAAAAGGTATGCATCGTCAGCCAGCATCACCACGGCCATGCTGGCAAGAAACAAGTGGTAGTGGAGACTAAGCAAGCCGGGCGCCGTGCCTTCGCCACTTCGAAAATACCCGGCCGCAAACGTGGATATCCCAGCCCCCCCCAGGCCCAGAATCAATAAGAAAAAAGCTGAGAGCGCGTCGAGACGCACCTGGAAGGGGAGATCTGGCAGTCCCAGAGGCAGAGTCATCACCTGGGGTGAATGTCCGGAGATGAGGAACGTTCCGGCCAATAGGAACATGGCCACACAAACCAGAGCGCCAACGAGAAACAAAAAACGTGCGACGTAGCGGATGCTATGCGGGCGCAGGAGACACGCGAGTGCAATCAGCGGCCAGCATGCCACAACTAGGAGCGTGGAATCGAGAGGGTGGCTGAAAACAGTGCTGAGGAAATTGCCCCAGAATTGCGCGATCAAACCGATTCTCCTCTATGGTTCCGCGCAGAAAGAAACGATAGCGATGATGAGACTTGAGGTGGCTCCATCACTTAGTGTTCTCCGCCTGAGATTCGTCAATCTCTTCCAGGATGGCCAACGCTTCGTTCAGGTGTTTTTGAAAATAGTTGCGCATCAGGGCAAGTACCTGGAGCAGGATCGGATCGCGAACGGAATAGAAGACCTGGTTCCCGGCCTTCCGATTCACGACAAGTTGTCGAGATCGAAGAACGGCCAGGTGCTGCGAGACGTTGGCCTGTTCCATGCCGAGCTCCTCAATCAGGTCGCCGGCCGAGAGTTCTCGATTTCCAAGCAGCTCGACGATCGCGATTCGGGTTGGGTGCCCCAGAGCCTGGAATACATCGGCCTTGAAGCGACGTAGTGAGTCGGGCATTGTTTTTATGATAATATCAGAATATTCGATTGTTCGCATATATCTAGAATCGGAAGTTGCGAAGCCTAAATCGCCTCAGCATGCAAAACCGGGCGAAATCCGAAAACCTGCTACCTAGACATGCGCATCCTGGGATTCGTCTGTTACTGACGCGACACAATTCACTTCAAGAACCTAGGAAGCTACTCTCAGCCGACATCAGCTTCTCTCACCGACCTCATCGAAGACTCCCAAAGTGCTGTCATTCAAGGTGTAACCGTTACGGCAATTAACACGGAAACTGGTGTCAAGACCGTATCGAGGACATCGGTCCTTCACGTACGCGAACGGAATCGACTTCCTCCATGAAGAATCGCGCCTGCTCGTAAAACAACACTGGCACGCAATTGGCACCTGGTCACAACAGCCAACCGCCGAATATCTCCCTTTCGCCGAACTCGTAAGCCTCCTCCAATTCTTCCATCTCCTCGCCACCTGTGGGATCCGCTGAACTCAGCCTCTCTTACTCGCGGCATGCTGACCGGTGGAACTCTCCCGCCTTAGACACTTCTCAACCGTTTCATCGAACGCGGAGTCTTAAGATCGAACCGTTGATGAGCGCTGACGTGCTAAGCATCAACCGGCCGCATATATATAAAGAGAGTGTGTGTTGGCTCGCGGGGAACGGAACACCTAACCCGTTGCTCCACAATCCCAACCTCCCCAATTCCCAGCCAAACTCGCCGCTTTCGATCTTGGAACCGTTCTAGCTCGTGGAAACGATGGCGGAGACGACAGAGGCCTCGGTCTCATCAAACCAGCCAAGTTCTCATCCCAGCCATTAGGGTCGACCGGATCGGATTATCGCCAAGAACGGTGTGACTCAATCAGCGAGCGGCTCGCGTCTTCCATTTGAATCCGAGCGCCGCGGCTCGAAGGCTGAAACCGGCTGCTAGGCCCAGGGTGGTGGCGAGGTTGGTGTTTCCAGTGTGCTTCACCAAGACGAGAAAGACTACCGACGCAAACGCGGCCACCACGGCATACGGCTCGCCACGTTCGAAGACCTTTGGTGACCGCCCGCTGAAGACATCACGAAGCGACCCTCCACCGACTGCAGTTACGATGCCGAGCACCAGCGCCGGCACAAATGTCAGCCCCGCAGCGAGCGCTCGCGTGGATCCAGCTACAGCGAAGAAACCGAGCGCCGCAGCATCGATCCAAATCAAGGGCTTCGCAAGGCGATCGCCAAGAGTCGAACCGCATACTAGACCAATCAACGCCCCGACCACGGCGATCAGAAGATAACGAATGTCGGTGAAGGCGAGCGGCGGCCCATGTTGAAGCAACATATCGCGCGCAATCCCACCGCCAAGCGCGGAGATGGTTCCGAGGCCAAGAACGCCGACGAAATCGAAATGATAGATGCGGTTCTGTTTGGCCTCAAGAGCGCCGCCGATGGCGCCCGCAAGCACCCCGGAAAAGTCAATCATCGTGAAGATGGTCGAGGTGTCGATCGGAATCGGCTTCAAGATCATGGGCAGGGAAGTGAACGGTCGTCTCTTCCCATAGTAAGGGGGCCGAATGAACATCGAGTTCTGCCGTGTGCGTTCGCGAGGGTGAGAAGGGATTCTTTCTAAGCTTGCGATCGACGGTTCGTCGATCGCGTTGATATTTGTGATGTGGAGTCATGCGGCACACCTGGTCAACGGCGGAGCAGAACGTAGGAGGATCTCGACAGCCGAGATACGCTCGATGACGCACATCGCAAGGCGGACAGCGCGACGAAGTGGAGCGATCTTCGCTACAGAATGGCGTGAGCAGTGGATCCACGCAGCCAGTTCGAAGCAGATCGATCGCTGTTCAGACTGCGGTCACGTAGCGGCCTCCTATCGTTCGTGCGGGAATCGGCACTCCGTTTAGAGTGTTACACACGTCGAATCAACGACTGCAGGGTTCATCCGCGACTATATCGCGTGCTGTCCACTGGAGGCTCGCTCCCGATCATGGACGCTGGATCAGCTCGTCGCGCAGGTTCTTTCTGGCTCGTGATGCGCGCAAGCAAGTGTTCCATTTAGGGCTGGGAGTTTCGTTGAGTTATTCGCCGCGGGAACCGCATGTCTACGGGAGTTTTCAGCGTGTCCGTTCAGCATAGGTTCTCGGGGCTGGATGCGGCTAAGCGCTCTTGCTTCTTCCTTCCAGTCCAGCATGCGCCACGATGACTATCCAATCAGACGCTTTCCGGCAGTTGTCGGCGTGCTGCCCCTACCTCATACCCAAAATCATCGATCGGGTGGGTGATACCAGTGATACCGCTTTCGCATAAAATAGGTTCCACAGCATTGATTCCATAGACGCTAAAGAACTGTATGGAAGACGTGGAACCAGCTGAATTCAAACCGAATACGGCTAAAGCGGTTCAGGTTCAATGTGTTGAAGGATGGTCGGGGCGGAGGGATTCGAACCCCCGACCCTCTGCTCCCAAAG
>JAJPKO010000064.1 GCA_021323655.1 Acidobacteriaceae bacterium | reverse complement strand
TTGTTTGCGCTTAGTTTTATTTTATCAAGTGGAGGGGAAATTCCCGGCACGGGTTTCTGCTTTGGAATGAGTGGGTTAGCCCGGGTGGGGGCTTGACACGGGTTTCCCGGCACCCGGTGCCTGGGTTGGATCCCGGCCTTCCCTGCCCTTCGCTTTGCAAAGAATGGAGCACCCGGATTCGTTCTGCTTTCTGGCGTCCTGCGCGAAGGGCAGCGCATCGCCTGTGCGGTGCGGCCCCCTCGGCTTCGCTCAGGGATGACGAATTGTTGTGATTGGTTTGCATCCTTCATCGGCTGTGGAGGAAAAGGTCCTAAAGGGGAGGAGCCTGCCCTACAGGTTCTGATAAACTAGAGCCAACGCCGACGTAGCTCAGTTGGTAGAGCAGCTGATTCGTAATCAGCAGGTCACCGGTTCAAGTCCGGTCGTCGGCTCCAGAATCCCTCTTCCCTTCCTTTCTATTTTGAATCTCTGATTTTTGGCTCTACTTTGACTTTCTGATTTTTTTTAGCTCTATTTTGACCCTCTTATTTTTGGCCTGTTTTGCTGCTCTGGCTTTCGTGGATACTCCGGCGTTTCTTTCTGTGAGCAAAAAAAAAATCGGAGGCACCGGGCCTCCGATTTTCCTGGACGTGAAATGCTTTTACACGGTGACCGGCTCGAGCAGGCGGGCCCAGCGCCGCTCCCGGCGCGCCTCGTATGCCTTTTTGTGATATGCGTATCCGGCGATGAGAGGCAGGGCCAGTGTGGCTTCACTGTAGACCATCTGCTCGAAGGTGGTGTCTACCTTGCCCCATGAGCTGGCTTCTTTCAACGTGCTCGACGAGAGCGCTCCGTCGCGAACGTCTGCCACAGTGATCTGGACGGCGTACTTGTGCATAGGAGCTTCGTTGCCAAGGATATCGGCGGCAACGACGATGTCCTGGGCGAAGTTCTTGGGTACGCCACCGCCAATCATAAGAAGGCCGGTGGTCGGGTTGGCGATCTTCAATTGTGTAAGTTCGTAGAAGTCTTTCGCCGAATCAATGGAAACCTTTGGCTTGTCCTGGCGGGCGTGCTGGTGGGCAACCAAGCCGAAGCCTGCAGAGCAGTCGCTGAACGCCGGGCAGAAGATGGGCACGTCCTTCTGATAAGCAGCATAGACGATTGAGTCTGTCGCGCCTTTCTCAGGGGTTTTGCCTTCGTTCAGAAGGTAAGCCCCCATGGCGCGGATAAACTCACGCGAGCTATACGGACGCGGATCGAGTGAGTTGGCGATCTTTTCTGTGGTTTCGTCGCAGAAGCGCAGCTCTTCTTCATCAATGAGCGTGTCATAGATGCGATCAATCATCAGCTCGCGCAGTGTTGCGTCTTCAGTGCCCTGCCTGAGCAGGTCATTGGCAATCCAGTGGCGGAAGCCCAGAGCTTCAAAGAAGTCCTGGTCCACGATATTGGCGCCGGTAGAGACGACTGCATCCACCATGTTGTTGCGGATGAGGTCAATGAATATCTGCTTGAGGCCGGCCGAGATGAGCGAGCCAGCCAGGCAGAGAATGATGCCGCATTCCTGGTCGCGCAGCATGCGCTCATAAATGGAAGCTGCCCGGTAAAGGTCACGGGAGCTGTAGGCCATGTGCTGCATGGCATCCACCAGCCCCACGACGTTGTGCTTCTTGATATCAATGTGCTGGATGGGGTCTTTCAGAAGTTCCTGTTTCGTAGGCATAGCCATTTCAGGATATCAGGAACAGCCGCATGAATACAGGCGATTCTGTTAATTTTCGACAGCGAATATGTTGCAGTTCTACAGCAGTCAGAACCCTTCTTTGACCATGGTTGTTCTGGACGAGGTCCAGGTGAGCGTGTAGCGGCTGCCTTTCCGCACGTTGGCCACGACGCTCGGCTGGAAACAGGCGATGCAGGTGCCACCCGGCCGCCGCACGCTGGGATAAACGACCCCAATGGAACCGCGTTCCAGCAGCTTTACGGTCAGCTTTTGTGATTCGACATAGCTGTCCGGATCAAGGCACTGGGCAAAACGGCCCGACTTTTCCGATTCAGGACGCAGGTCGTGAAAGCTACCGGTAAAATCGGCAAGATATTCGTCGTACTGAAGTTGTTCCCGCTCATTCCACTTGATTTCGGCAAATTCGACGGACTTGTGAAACATGATTTCTGCCTTGGAGGTGGCCAGCTCAAAGCCGGCATACCACGCTCCGCGGTCGGGCGTGGAGAAGCGGGCCCCCAGTGGATTGGGATGAGTGAAGGCCGCATTAATGATGCGGTAGTGCGGCACGTTGAAGACCAGTTCGCGCTGGGTGATTCCCGGGCGCAGGTTTTCTTCCGCTATCAGGCGCGCGTTAGTGGCGTTGTCCAGCTCGAAGATGTGCTGCAGGTGCTCGTCATTATCGGCGATGCGGGTCAGCACTGACTCGAGATTGGTGCTGTATTTGGCCGGAATCAGCCGGTGCGTATCGAACCGGCGGAGCTGCGTTAACGGCGGAAGGGACGGATCGGGTGGTAACTCGTCTGCCAGTGGTATCTCTGGGTGCGCCTCCATTTGCGCGCGCAACGAGGGGAGCGGATTTTCCATAGCGGCGTCTTTTGGCATTCACAACTCAGAGTACTGTATAGACGGGCGTTTGGTTCTCCTCCCTACTCTACCTGCTGCTGGGCCTTGTATCCGTCGCGGGCAACCACATCGTATTTCAGCGGGTGGTGCTTCTCATCCTGCATGCGGAGCGGATGGCCCTCCTCATCTACGAGTTCGACGCGGATCTTGCGCCATGTGCCGTCCAGCTTCTGATTGGTTGGGTGGTAGCTGAGCACATATTCATTGCGGATGGACTCATTGATCTGGTGAAAGATGTCGGGCATTTCCCCTGCAAAACGAGGGAAGAAGGCCATTCCGCCGGTCATGCGGGCGAAGGTGGTCATCTGGTTGTCCGCCTGGAGATAGTCGAGATTGCGGATCGGGCCCATCATGCCATAGCTGTCAGCCATGATGCGCGCAGTCTGCCCGGTCCCAATGGAGAAGATCGTCACATTTGGCGTGCTCTTGATCTTCTGGAGCACCTTATCGAGCGTGATCTTGCTGAAGGTGTCGCGCCCGGAGGAGATCAGGATGACATACTTGCGTCCGTCCACACGGGTGAGGCGGTCCAGCGTTTCGTATAGAGCGTCGAACAGGTTCGTCTCATGCCAGGTGGGAATGGTGAGCGAGTTGAGCGCCTCATAGACGAGCCGCTTGTCCTGGGTAAAGTCGGTGAGGATCTGCGTGTGCATGTCATACATCACGACGGCGATGTAGTCATCTGGCTTGAGCTGCTGCGCAAATGTGTAGGCAGCATCTTCCATGTCCTGAATAAACCACCAGCTGGTGGAAGCGAACTCGACGAGCAGGACTGCGGTAATGGGGGCCTGGATGCGGCGGAAATCGGTGATCTGCTGGGGGACGCCGTCTTCGTACACCCGGAAATTTTCTTTTCGCAGGTTGGGCACGAACTGGTGAGTTTTTTCGAGCACCACGCCCACGTCCACGTTGACGACCGGGACATTGACGCGGAGGGAATAGTTCTCAAGCCCTGGGGGGTTTTTGACTTTTGGCTCCGGCGGAGGCGGAGGGGCTTCTTCTTTTTCCTTCTTTTTCGGGATGGCGATTGCACCTGTGTCGCCGGTGGGACCGCCCGCTTCGGGAGCATTCTGGTCTTGTTGCTGCTGGTTCTGCTGGCCGGGCTGGGTTTGCTGCTGGTTCTGCTGCTGTTGTTGTTGCGCGGGCATTTCTGCATGCAGAAAAACGGCCAGGATGCAGGGAACAAGGGCTTTACGAAGCGAAATCTTCATGTTTGACTTCATTGTCGAACTCCCGAACGCCGGACTGCAAGTTTCGTTTGCAGGGGTTTGTTACGAAACCAAAATTGTTTCGTCATGAGAACTGATACTCTACCTCTGTAGACGTGATTACCCGCCTGAAAGACATCGGTTGGCTCATCCTGTGTGCCGCAACAGCCCTGGGAGGGCAGACCATGTCCAGCTCGCCCCCTCCTTATACTGCCGGGTTTTATCCGCTGGACCAGGTCCATCGGGGCCTCCATGGGGTAGCGTACACCGTTTTTGAGGGGACGAAGCCGGAACCGATGGGGGTTGAGATTCTTGGGCTGCTGCACAATGCGCTGGGGCCCGGACAAGACATGATTCTGGCGCGCCTTGAAGGCACAAAACCCGAATACACCGGAGTAGTCGCGGGTATGAGCGGCAGCCCGGTGTACGTGGACGGAAAACTGCTGGGGGCGCTCAGTTACAGGATCGGCATTTTCAGCAAAGAACCGATTGCCGGAATTACACCGATTGGCCAGATGCTGGAGGTGGCGCATAACGACCAGTCGCTGATGGCTTCCAATGCCACCAGGCCAGCGGTAAAACCTGCATCTTCTGACGTGGTGCAGACCGACGCCATCCGTCCGATGGACACTCCGCTGGTTTTTACGGGATTCAGCCAGCAGGCACTGGAGTTCTGGAAAGAACACGCTCCTCCGGCAATGGGAGCGACTGCGGTTGCAGGCATTGGGGGATCATCCAGCGATGAAAAGCAGCCCGAGCCAATTGTTCCGGGGTCGGCAGTGAGCGCTTTGCTGATGCGGGGCGATCTTGAAATTGCAGCCACGTGCACGGTCACGTATGTTGACCCGAAACAGCTTCTGGCGTGCGGGCACCCGATTACGCAGTATGGCCCGGTTTCGATACCGATGACCAAGGCCCAGGTGCTGGCAACGCTGCCTTCGCCGTATAACGCCTTCAAAATCATCAATACGACTGAGACGGTCGGCTCTTTTACTGAAGACCGTGAGTCGGCCATCTTTGGCCGCTTTGGCGAGCAGGCGAAGATGATTCCGGTGACGGTGAACATTACCGGTGAGCCTGCGCCACACACCCTGCACATGGAAGTGGTGGACCAGCCGCAGATTACGCCTTCGGTCGTCATGGTTGCTGTGTTTCAGGGGCTGATGCAGCGCAACAACTTTACCGCCGAAACCAGTTATCGGGTGCGCAGTACCGTGGACATTCCGGGTTATCCAACCGTGCGCTTTACCGGACTTGCCGCTCCGGGTGAGCTTCCCGCGAACCTTACGGCTGCGCTGATGGTGGGTGAGCATTTCTCCCGCTTGTACGACAATGCGGCACGCAAGGCGCCCATCCACAGCGTGAATATTGAAGTAGAAGCCATTCCGCGCCGCCTGACGGCGCAGCTTGAGAGCGCGCAGTCCGCGGCCGCCACCGTCCATGCCGGGCAGACCATCATGATCAACGCGGCGGTGCGCCCATGGCGCGGCGAGATCCGGAACATTCGCATTCCGGTGACTCTGCCAGCGGTTTTGCCGCAAGGGCAAGTGCGCCTGCTGGTGAGTGATGGCAGCACGCTGGACCGGCTGACGCAATCTCCTTCGCGGTTTCTGAATACACAGCCGCTGGATGTGGCTGCGACGATCGAGCAACTCAACAGCCAGCATGAGAATGACCGTCTTTATGTCACGCTACTGGATCCGTCACCGCAGGCGGTACTGGATGGCCGCACGCTGACGACGGTCCCGGTATCCATGGCAAACGTGCTTGAGCCGATGCGCCAGAACCAGAAACTGACGCTGAATGGCGAATCGGCGATACCGCTCGCGTCGGTGCAGATTGACAGCGTTCTGGATGGCCAGCAGGTATTGACCCTGAAGGTTGAGTAGCCTATGCGTGCGGCGAAAGCCTGATGGCTGAAAGCAGCGCTTCGGCAACACGCTCAATTTGTTCTTCTTCAAGATACGGATGCATGGGCAAGCTCAGGACCCGTTCTCCGGCGCGTTCGGCACAGGGGAAGCTGCCCACGCCCTGACCCATGGCCGCAAATACGGGTTGCAGGTGCAGTGGCACGGGATAGTGCACGGCCGTCGGAATCCCTGCCTGCTTCAATGCAGCTTCGACTGAATCGCGCTGATCATCCACTTCAATCGTGTATTGCGCGAAGGCACTGGTGTTCCCTTGCCGGATGACTGGTGTTTTCACCGCGTGACTGAGCAGGCGGTCATAGTGGGATGCTACTTTATGCCGTGCAGCAAGCTCATCGTCGAAGACCTGTAGCTTAGCGAGAAGCACCGCGGCCTGGATTGTGTCCAGACGTCCATTGATGCCCAGAGACACATGATGATAGCGGCGGTCCTGACCGTGGTTTCGCATCTCAAACATGCGGCGGGCAAGATCATCGTCGCTAGTAAAGCATGCGCCTCCGTCGCCGTAACATCCCAGTGGCTTGGAGGGAAAGAAGCTGGTGCAGGCAATTGTGCTCAGGTTGCAGGACTGGCGTGAGTGGTAGGTTGCGCCAAAACTCTGGGCCGCGTCTTCAATGACCGCAAGGCCGTGCTTTTCCGCGATTGCATTGACGGCGTCAAAATCTGCGCATTGTCCATACAGGCTGATGGGCATGATGGCCTTGGTACGCGAGGTGATCGCGGCCTCGATCTTTACCGGCGCGATGTTGTAGGTATCAGGATCAATGTCTACAAAGACGGGGGTTGCCCCCAGAAGGGCAATCATTTCTCCTGTGGCGAAAAAGGTAAATGGCGATGTGATGACTTCATCGCCGGAACCGATTCCCAGGGCCATGAGAGCCAGCAGGAGAGCGTCTGTTCCGCTGGCGCAGGAGATGCAGTATTTTGCTCCGGTGCGGGCCGCGAGCCGTGCTTCCAGATCAGCGACTTCAGGGCCAAGGATGAATTGGCCGTGATTGAGTACGGCCTGGATCCGGGCATCAATGTCTGTTTTCAACCGCTGGTATTGCGCCTTCAAATCAACAAATTGCATACCTCGATTGTCGCCGATTCGGCCCTGGGAGTTAAGGCACTCCTATGTCAATCTCTGGAGTTTCATCCTTGCTGGTTGGGTCACCGCATGATGGCACGCTATGATGAGAAGACCTTACCCCCGAGGTAGCTGAATGAGCGAACGTGACGGACGGATCCTATGGATAGACGTCTGCAAAGGACTCGGCATAATTTGCGTTGTGCTGGGGCACTCTCTCAATGGAACGGTACTCCAGCATCTTATCTACACCTTCCACATGCCCTTGTTCTTTTTTCTGAGCGGGTTTCTGCATCGGGTGCAGCCTGATCCTGGCGGGTATGCCAAACGCAAGGCGATCCATCTTCTGATACCGTATGTCTCATTCATGCTGCTGCTTTGCCCTCTGGCATATTTAGGAGCATTGCACCACCCCGAAAAGTGGAGCGGACTTACTAAAACTTTTTTATGGGGCGGGGGCCACATGGAAGGCAGATATGGAGTTCTGTGGTTCTTTACCTGCCTGTACATGACACAGCAGGCGGGCAACTATTTGCTGGTGCGGCTTCAATCCGGAACGGTTGCTCTGGCAGGTCTGCTTTCACTGGTATCGGCCTACCTTCTCGCCGCACTTGCTCCACATTTTTCACTGCCGTTGAATGCGCATGTGGTCCTGGCGGCATTGCCATTTCTGCTGATCGGACATTGGTACCGCAAGAGCCAATGGCAGCGATTGTTTGAATTGATTGCAATTGCGGGCGCCGCCCTTACGGCCTGGCTCGTATATCTGCATTTTCCGGTGGACTATGACATGAAATCCGGAAATTATGGGATTCCAGGACTTTCTTTTGTCCTGGGTCTGAGTTGCATCCTAGCTGTAATCGCACTCAGCCGCGGAATTGCGCGCGTAGCAGGACTTACTGTGGCACTTGCGTCTATCGGCGCTTCTTCGATGGGTATCATGGTGATCCATAAGGTCGTGCTGTCGAGTGGGCCCGTTTCGCGATTGACGAACGGCTGGGTGGCTTTCCTGGCCGCTCTCGCAGTGTCTTATGTTTCTACTCTTTTGCTGGCGAGATTTTCGATCACTCGGGCGCTCCTGCTGGGCTCTGAACGAGACTTTCAAAATCTCCGGAGATTGTCCGTTGTGTCTCGATCGAGACGTGCTACGGAAGTGGATGCGGCGTGACTTTCACTCTTCTTCAGCAACAAAAGGCCTGAGATTGATATCCAGAAGCCCTTCCGGGAGATTCATCACGATACGTTTCTGTGGAAGGTCCGTGCGCACCAGATACGCTTTTGCAAACGGAACGAGGGCCTCATGACCTGTTTCTGTTTCGAGGACGAGCAGAGGGGTTTCCGTGGCTTCGCGGTCTACTGCGATGATTTTGCCCGCTTTGGAGCCGTCCGGCTGGACGACGTGGCAGCCAATCAGGTCTGAGATGTAGAAAGAACCTTCATCCAGAGGAACGCGGTGTTCACGGGAAACGGCAAGATCGAGGCCGCGCAGCGTTTCCGCATCGGAAATCGAATCTATTCCGGTGAATTTGAGCACGATACGGCCTTTGTGCAGCCAATGGTCCTGAACGGAAACTGTACGGGAAGGATTTCCCTGAGTATCGAGCAGCATCAGCTCCCGGCGGTCGCTGAAGCGCTCAGGGAAGTCAGTAAGAAGGTCGGCAAGGACTTCTCCGCGCCGTCCCTGCGGGCGGACGAGGTGGGCAATCACAATCCACTGCGGACCTTCCATGCATTCTGTAGGGGGGCTTCGAGAAATCACTCGCCTGGAGTAGCTACCTGCTTGTGCTCCTCCAGAATGTCGAGCGTATAACGGTGGTGGTGTTTCATGCTGACAGCGCCAAGGATTGTACGCATGGAACGCGCGGTGCGTCCCTGTTTCCCTATGACCTTTCCAACATCGGAAGGAGCCACACGGAGCCGCAGTACCGTGCTTTCCTCCTTCTCCACTGCCTCAACAACAACCGCACCCGGTTCGTCCACCAGAGCCTTCGCGATCTCGGTGACTAATTCCTGCATATCGTCTGGTTTCTGTACTTGCGTCATTCCTTGCCCCCGCTTAAAAACACATCTTTTGGTGCATCAAACTGGCCCATAGTAACAGTTCAGTGCGGGGGAGGACAGTGCTTTCTGGTGTCTGTTCTGGCATTACTTCAGACAGTTACCACGCTATTTTCCATCAACAAAGGGCCACTAGCGACATCAGGCAGCGGCAGTCTTCAAGAGCCTTTGCACGGTGTCAGAGAGCTGCGCTCCCTTACCGGTCCAGTAATCAATGCGCTCACGCTTCAGGTCCACAGTGGCAGGATTGGTACGAGGATTGTACGTTCCAACCACTTCCACGGAACGGCCGTTGCGGGCGCGGTCTTTCTCGATGACCACTACGCGGTAATAGGGCTGTTTGCGAGCGCCAAATCGCGCCAAACGAATCATCAGCACAGGTAAATGTTCCTTTCAGTCCTTGTTCTTGTTTTGGGGAGAAACGTCTTAGAGACGGCCCGCGCGGGCAGCACAGGCACAGGATTTCCCAACGCTTAAGTATATCGCAATCTGGCCCCTGGGGCGATGATTGTGTCAGCCGATGAAGGAAAAGGGGCGGGATGGCCCCTTTTGATCTGCGAAGTACCAGCTTCGTCAGGACGAGAGCGCGGCGCTCTCCGTTCTGATTTCTTCCTCCTCACAGCCATCCGGTCTTCTGCGCGTGCGCTTGAACTTGCTGAGGAGCGTACTCAGCAGCACATACAGCACGGGAATGAAGATCAGATTCAGGAAGGTAGACACGACCATGCCGCCTACGATCACCGTTCCGACCGAGTTCCGGCCCTTGGCGCCCGCGCCTGTTGCAAAGTAGAGCGGCAGGACGCCCAGGATAAATGCGATGGAGGTCATCAGGATTGGGCGTAGCCGAAGCTCCGCCGCCTCGATAGCCGCATCCATGATGGAGCGTCCGTGCTCGCGGAGCTGCTCAGCGAATTCGACGATCAGAATGGCGTTCTTGGCAGCCAGTCCGACGAGCATCAGCAGGCCAATCTGCACGTAGACGTCATTTGGGAAGCCGCGCACGGAGACCAGTCCCAATGCGCCGAGGACGGCCATGGGAACGGACAGCATGATGATGAACGGGAGTGCGAAGCTCTCATACTGTGCGGCCAATGTCAGATAGACGACGATGATGCCCAGGCTGAAGATGATGATTGCCTTGCCCTGGGATTCCACTTCTTCGAGGGCCAGACCGCTCCAGGAATACGTCATGCCCTGGAGTTTGTTCTGCTGGAAAAGCTCTTCCATTGCCTTCAGGCCCTGACTGGAGCTGTATCCCGGTGCAGCCGAACCGTCTATCTCGGCTGAGCGGAACATATTGAAGTGATAAATCACCTGTGGGCCTGAGGTCTGGGAGATGTTGACAATGTTGTCCAGAGGCACCATGCTGCCGTTGCTGGCGCGCACGTAGAACTGCCGCAGGTCGCTCTGCTTCATGCGGAAGGGCTGGTCGGCCTGGACGTACACACGATACGAGCGGTTATTGAAATCGAAGTCGTTGATGTACTCCGACCCCATGTAGACGTTCAGCGCGTTTGTGACTTCGCTGATGGGCACGCCGATGGCCTTTGCCTTCTGGCGGTCAATCTGAATGAGAAGTTGCGGGTCATTCGCCGTATAGCTGGTGAAGAGCCCGGTGAGGTCCTTGCGCTGACGGCTGGCGGCGACCATTTTGTGCGCCACCATGTCTATGTCCTGCAAGGTGTTGCGGCCCGTGTCCTGCAACTGGAACTCAAAGCCGCCGAAGCTGCCAATTCCCTGCACTGCGGGAGGTTCAAAGACGGCGATGATGCCGCCGGGGACGCCGAAGAGTTTCGGCGTCAGCCGCTGCGCCACTGCGCCCGCGCTGTGGCTCTTTCCACGACGCTGATCCATGGACTTGAGCGGGACAAAGATCAACCCGTAGTTGGGCGCGCTTCCTCCGGAGAGACTGAAACCGGGCACAGCAAAGGTACCGAAGACGTCCGGGTCCTGCAGAATCAACTGTTCAGCGCGATGGGAAAGCTCAGTTGTGTAGTTCAGCGAAGCTCCCGGCGGGGTTTGCACTACGCAGATCAGGTAGTTCTGGTCTTCCTGCGGAACGAAGCCGGTGGGCACGGCGTTGTACGTGTAAACCGTGGCCACCAGTCCTGCAAAGAAGAGCAGAAGCACCACGTAGCGCAGCTTTAACGTTACATGGATGATCTTTGCGTAAGTCCTGCCCATCCAGAGGATGCCTGCCTCGATGCCGCGAGCGAAGGCTGCGTAGCCCCGCGAGATGAAGCGAATGCGGGTCCAGTCAAGCATCTTGTACTTCTCTTCCTCACCGCGGAGGAAGAGGGCTGCGAGCGCTGGAGAGAGGGTCAAGGCGTTGAAGGCGGAAATCGCGATGGAGAAGGCGATGGTCATCGCGAACTGCTTATAGAGGATGCCTGTGGTGCCGGGGAAAAATGAGACGGGGATGAAGACTGAAATCAGAACGAGCGATGTAGCGATTACGGCGCTGGTGACTTCTCCCATTGCCTCTGACGTGGCCTTGTGCGGATCACAATGTTCGAGGGATATGTGACGCTGCACGTTTTCGATGACCACGATGGCGTCATCCACAACCAGACCAGTGGCCAGAATGATGCCGAACATGGTCAGAGAGTTGATGGAGAAGCCAAACATCTTGATGAAGGCGAACGTGCCCACCAGAGAAACGGGGATGGTAATGGCGGGGATGACCGTCGCACGCCAATCGAGAAGGAAGAGGAAGATGACCGCGATGACGATCATAATCGCTTCTTCCAGGGTCGAAATCACTTCCTTGATGGAATCGCCGATGACGGTAGTGGTGTCAAAAGCGATGACATACTTCATGCCCGGCGGGAAGGACTTTGCCAGTTCCGCGAGGGCCGCTTTGGCTGCCTTATCTACATCGAGTGCATTGGCGTCGGAAAGCTGCTGCACACCAATACCGGTGGCCTCATGCCCGCTGTACTCCAGATTTGTGTCGTAGGTTTCGGCGCCGAGCTCTGCATGGCCCACATCCTTCAGTTGCACCAGGCCATTGGGCGTGCTCTTCAGAATGATCTGTTCGAATTCCTTTGGATCGGAGAGGCGCCCCACAACGCGAAGCGTAATCTGGAAATCCTGCGTAGAAGGAGCCGGCGGGCGCCCGAGCTGGCCGGAAGGAATTTCGACGTTCTGCTCCTGGATCGCATTGATGACATCGGTGGCCGTCAATCCGCGGGCCGCCAGCCTGGCAGGATCGAGCCAGATGCGCATGGCATATTTGCGCTCGCCAAAAATGACGACATCGCCCACGCCCTTGATGCGCTTGAGCGGGTCTTTGACATAGACATCGAGATAGTTCGAGATGTACTGGTTCGACAGGCTTCCGTCGGGCGAATAGAACCCTACAGCAAAGACGAAGTTCGGATTCGCCTTCGTGATTGTGATACCGGTGTTCTTGATTTCCTGCGGCAGACGGCCCTGTGCCGTGTTTACGCGGTTCTGCACGTCAACGGCAGCGACGTTGAGGTCATACCCGGTGTTGAAAGTGATGTTGATGTTGCTGGTGCCGTCGTTTGAGCTGGTCGAGGTCATATAGTGCATGCCCTCCACACCGTTGATCTGCTGCTCAAGCGGAATCGTGACCGCCGATTCGACCACCTGCGCGTTCGCACCGACGTAGTTGCTGGTCACAGTGACCTGCGGAGGTGCCAATTGTGGATAGAGCGATATCGGCAATGTCGGGATGACCGCAGCACCGCCTAGAATAATCAGCAGCGCGCAAACGGTCGCAAATACCGGTCGGTGAATGAAAAAATCTACCACGCGAAGACCCTCTTCTCGCTAGTGGGCATCTCAAGCCCTGAAAATGTTTTTGATCCGGGCGGCACGTTTTCAGCAGCAACACAACTGCCCTCCTGAGCAGGGCCTGGAGGTGTGTAGCTGCAGGGTGTAATTATCCCCAAGCCAACACGCCTGGCATTGCTTACCCTAATGGCTGCACCGGAGCGCCATCCACCAGGAACTGTGTCCCAGAGATGATCACCTTGTCTCCATTGGCCAGGCCGCTCTCCACTGCATAGCTATTGCCAACGGTGTCACCCAGCTTAACTGCGCGCTGCTTTGCAAAGTATTTTCCACCCTGGTCCTGCGCAACGTATACAAACGCCTGTCCGCCAATGCGGGTGACTGCAAGAACGGGGACGGTAGCTGCAGGCGCTGTTGACCAGATGACCCTCGCCTTCACCAATTGCTCGGTACGCAATTGCGGTGAATGGACCGGCGCCTTGGCCAGGATGCCCTGCAACTGGTCATCTACCTGCGGCGAAATGAAGTCTATGGCAGTACGCTCAATCTCTTTGCCGCTATTGTCTTCAATAACAACCGGAAGACCCGCGTGGACTTCACGCGCGCGCTCCGTAGGGATGTAAATGTACGCTTCCAGGTCTTTGTTTTCGTCTACTGTTGTCAGCAGCGTGGTGGTCGAAACATAGTCGCCCACGTGGACGGGGATGTCGCCCACGATTCCGTCAAAAGGCGCGCGGATACTGTAAAAGCCCAGTTGCTTCTCTCCGGCCTGGCGGGAACTCACGGCCGCTTCATAATCGGCCTTGGAATTCTTAAATGCCTGCTCGGCCTGGTCGAGGGCATCGCGGCTGGTGACGCCTTCGGCATACAGCTTGCGCTGGCGTTCAACTTCTACCTGGTTGTACTGGTAGACAGCCAGCTTTTGCTGCTCGGTCGCCTTCAGAGAAGACACCGTAGCTTCCTGCTGAATGGGATCGATTACCATCAGCAGCTGCCCCACTTTGACCCGGTCACCTGAATGCACATTGATGCTAATCAGGTTGCCGGCCACGCGGGGGTTGATGGTGGCAGAGCGGCGCGATTTGATGGTGGAGACATACTCGTCGCTGCGCGGTACCGACTGCGGCGCCACTACTTCTGTCTGCACAGGCAGGGCCTGTGGCGCGCCACCCTGCGCCCCGGCGCCGGCTGGCTGCGCGGGTTTGCCGCAAGCGGAAAGAAGCGACGCAATCAACAAAGTGCCAAATATAAGTGTGCCTTTACGTTCCACGGCTGGCCTCAAACCTTGTCCCTCGATGAAGAATTTGTTGCAGTAGTTACTCAACTATAAACCCTGGGATACCACTGTACTCTCTCCCGGGACGAAGTTGAAAACAAAGCTGTTTCCAAATTCTTTACCTGGGAGATTGCATAATGGATGAGGATGATACGGTGCCGGCTTCAAACAATTTTGCGTCCAGGATGCTTTTGGGCCTTGCGTCCGGGATGCTTTTGGGCCGTTCTGAAGGTCTGGAGATGCGTCATGGCTTAGAGCTTTGCGGTTATGAGCCTTTTGTTCATCATCTATACATCTATAGCGTCGAAATTCAAACCTGGCCGCATGGCAGTTTTCCCGGAAAGTGCATCTAAACCTACAAAACCGGGAGGGATTGACGAAATATGAGTAGCAAGACTGCCCTGAAAGAAGTTCCGTCCAGTGAGAAAATTGATCGCATCACTCCGCACTGGCGCCAATCTGCCAAAGAAGTGCAGAAGTTTGGCACGGTAATTCGTGATCTGCCGATTGGCATCAGCGAAGATGCGCGCCGTAAGATTACAGAACGCCTCAATATTCTTCTTGCGGACACTGCCAGTCTGCGCGATCTATACAAGAAGGCGCACTGGCACGTCAGCGGACCTACCTTCTATCAATTGCATCTGCTTTTCGACAAACACTTTGAGCAGCAGGTGGAGCTTGTGGACCTGCTGGCGGAACGGATCCAGATCCTCGGCGGCGTCAGCATTGCCATGGCGCATGATGTGGCAGAAACGACACGTCTGGAGCGTCCGCCCAAGGGCCGCGAAGAAGTTCCGGTGCTTATCTCCCGCCTGCTGGAAGCGCACAAAATCATTCTGCAAGATGCGCGCGATCTGGCCAGGAAGGCATCCGACCTGGGAGATGAGGGGACAAATGATTTGCTCATCAGCGACGTTGTCCGCACGAATGAGATGCAGGTTTGGTTTGTAAGCGAACATCTGGTGGAAATGCCGCTTGTGTTTGCGAAATAAGCGACCTGTTAATGTGGCTACGGTGGAGGGCCTGTACTTCCTGCAGGTCCTTCAGAGCGGGGAAAAGTAGTACCCTTCCTGTATGCGAACAGCGCTGCGTGTTCTTCTGGTTGTGGTTGGTCTCTGCCTGCTGTATCCGCTTGCGGTGCTTGCGTTTTACTTTTCTACACCGCGCCAGAATGCAACATTAGACAAAGTGGACACAATCATCGTACTGGGCTGTCCGACGAAGGCCGATGGCTCGCCTACTCCACAGCAGCGTGAGCGCGTGCTGGAAGGCGTGCGGGAATACGAGAGAGGCGTGAGCAGCCACATCATTATGACCGGAGGCGCGGCCCACAACCACTTTGTGGAGGCGCATGCGATGGCACTTCTGGCCGAGGCCAATGGAGTTCCGGCGTCGGCGATTGTGGAAGAGGACCAGGCACGGGACACGATCCAGAACATCTACTACTCGAACAAGATCATGGAGGCGCGCGGCTGGCACTCGGCCGAGGTCATCAGTTCCGCGTACCATTTGCCGCGCACCGCGCTGATCCTTGAGCGCTATCCGCATCTGCAATGGAAAGAAGATGCCGCGCGCTGGCCCCCTGAGTACGGCTTGTGGGAAAGGCTGATGCTGGACTGGAAAGAAGGCCTGAGCTGCCTTCGCATCCGGATGCACGGACTTCCCGCATTCAGGGGTTGATCCGCACCAGCTCCTGCTGAATGCGTCCGGTTACTTCGGCCCTTTGACCAGCGGTCATCATGTTTACTTCACTGCGGATGCCGAACTCCGGCAGATAAATCCCTGGCTCGACGGAAAAGCAGGTGAACGGCAGGATGCGGCGTTCGTCGTGCGTTTCGAGATTGTCGAGATGCGCGCCATTGCCATGAAGTTCGGTGGCGATGTTGTGTCCGGTGCGGTGCGTAAAGTACTGGGCAAAGCCAGCATCCCGGATCACGGCGCGCGCCGCGTCATCGGCCTGCCATCCTGCGATGGGCTGCTTCTGCGCGAAGGCATCCTTGACGACTTCTATTGCTGCGTCGCGCGCATTTTTGACAGTGGTGAAGACCTGTTGCTCCCGCTCGGAGGGCGCGCGTCCGACTACGGCGGTCCATGTAATGTCATACCAGCAGGAGTTGGGCCGATTCATGCGCGACCAGATGTCAATCAGGAGGAAGTCGCCCTTCCGGATTTTGCGCGAGCGCTCGGCTGTCGGTTCGTAATGCGAGTCGGAGGAATTCTCGTTCACGGAGACGTTCGGACCGTTTTCCGTGATCATGCCGGCGCGTTCAATGGCTTCGATGAACCAGGTCTTCATTTCATATTCGGTGATGCCGGATGAAATGCGCTCTCCGATGCGCCGAAAGCCTTCCAGAAGAATCTGGTCGAGGGCGCGCTGTGCTTCATAGTGGCTGGCGACCTGTTCGGCGGACAGCACGGCCTCAAACTGGCTGACAAGGTCAGCTGAACTGACGATGGTCTTGCCGATCTCACGTAAGAACTCAACGGTGCCCGCATCCACCATGGAGACATACATGATGGCGTTGCGGGGCGAATACTGCATGGCGATTCGCTGGTATGGTGCGAGTATTTTTTCAAGGCCCGATTGCAGCTCCTGCCATGAGGAGTACTGGGTCTTGTTGCCGGGCAGCGTGTCGAGGCGGCCCTGTTCGATGCGATGCACCAGCTTGTGCGGCGTGCCCTGCGCGGGAATGACGTAATACCAGCGGCGCGTGATGTGCGCGTTGGGGTCGAGCCCAAGGATGCGTCCTGCGATGGGGTCGCGGTGGTGATGATCGTAGAAGAGCCAGGCATCGAGCTTCTGCTCGCGCAGTGCGGATTGAATCGCAGACAGATCCATAAAGAGCAAGTGTACCGGAGCGTTGCAATCAGTGCGCAGATACTTTAACGAGGCGTTCATGGGGATTTTACGGCGTGCGCTTTGCCAGACCCTTCCGTTTCTCTTCGGGCCATTCGCGTGGTCGGCGCGCCGGGAGCCATGGCGCATCCGCCGCGCGCATTCATGGCGGATCAACTGACACGCAATACCGCGCTTCCATCAACGGCATCCAGGTCCTCTCCCATGCTCAATGACTCATTCTTCTTCAGCTTGCTCCGAACACCCAAAAGCATTAGAAATGAAGCACGATTACATTTCTCTTTTTTGAACTCCGGGGTCAGGAGCCTCATGAACATCAAAGAAGTTGCAAGGCTGGCTAAAGTCTCCACTGCCACCGTCTCTCGTACCATTAACGGATCCAACAAAGTCACTCCGGAAACTGCGGCCCGCGTTCGTAAGGCCATCGAGGCCCTTCGCTATTACCCCAACACCAACGCCCGCGCCCTTGGCTCCGGCCGCAGCAGCCTCTACGGGCTCATCATCTCCGACATCACCAACCCCTTCTTCCCTGAGCTGGTAAAAAGCTTTGAAGATATCGCGGTGCAGCACGGGCAGGAAGTCCTCGTCGCCAACACAAACTACGATCCGCACCGCACTGAAGTCTGTGTCGGCCGAATGCTCCAGCGCAAGGTAGACGGCGTTGCCATCATGACCTCGGAGATGGACAAGCACCTCATCGAGGAGTTCAGCCACCGCAACATCCCCCTCGCTTTTCTCGACACAGCAACCCCGCAAAGAGGCATCAGCAATATCCGCGTCAATTACGCTGCTGGCATTGACGCTGCCGTCGAATACCTTACCGAACTTGGCCACACAAACATTGCCTTCATTGCCGGCCCGCCGTCACTCATCTCGGCGCGCATCCGCAAACGCGCCTTCCTCAATATCATCAAGCGCAAAGGCATCCGCCTTGATGACCGTCTCCTCGAGCAGGGAAACCACCGCACCGACGGCGGCCATGAAGCCATGCGGCGCCTGCTCAATCAGTCCCTGCGCCCCACCGCCGTCATCGCCTCCAACGACCTGACTGCCATTGGGGCCATGGGGGCCATCTTTGAACACGGCCTCCGTATCCCGCAGGACATCTCCCTTATCGGATATGACGACATCGAGCTCTGCGCCTTCACCCAGCCGGCCCTTACCACTGTCCGACTCTCCCGTCAGGAAATCGCCCGCCTTGCCTTCCGCGCCCTCTATAACACCCACCAGACGGGAAGCTGGGACGGCGCCGAATACGTCGTCGAACCCAACCTGGTGGTCCGCCGCTCCACCGCCCCGGTTGGCGGAGTTTGAAGCAGACAATTACTCGTTGCAACAAGCAATGTCCGGAAATATCCTTCCGTTTTGTTGTTCCTGAAATCAAAGGGACCGGGGAAAGAGGGTCACCGCCCGCCGGCACTCATCGGAGCGGCATCCAGAGCGGTATGCAGATGCCATGGCACGCTCTCCCCGGAAAGCTCCGGATGCTTCTCCAGGAACTGGAGGGATGCGGTATTTGCCATCGGGTCTTCCTTTTCATCCGCAAAGCGGGCAGACTCCTCCGCCGCCTTTTCCTTCATTCCCAGGCGGCGATACACAATGGCCAGAATGTAGTGGGCAGCCAGGTCGTCAGGATCAATGCCCTGCAATGCCTGATACTGTTTTTCTGCCAGCTCGTATTTATGGAGCTGGTAATAACTGAAGCCAAGCTCGCGATGCGCATCCGGCGACTGGGGGTACTTCTCGACCACCCGCTCCAGGTTTGCAATCGCATGGTCCAGATTGCCCTCATTCCGCTCCACCAGCGCCTGGAAATAAAGCGCACGCGGATTGTCCGGGGCAAGCTCCAGCGCCTTTTGGATGCTCTCGCCTGCCAGCGAATACTTCTCCCACATCAGGTAGGCAATGCCAATATTCGTATAAATATCGGCGTAGTCCGGACGCATCTTCTTCACTTCTTCAAATGCACTGACTGCATCGCCGTACTGCTGTTGGTCCATCAGCGCAATACCGAAGTTGTTCCACCGCATCCAGTCCGGATTGTCCGCCGGATCGGGCTTCCCCGCGCTGTTGTGTCCAATCTCAAACGTCCGCGTGCGCGAGGCCATCTCCACCACCGGGTACGGAGGATGCTTGTCGCCAATAATGAAATTTGTAAAGATCTGGTTCAGGTGCCGGTAATTCACCCTGGCCGTCACCGTCACCGGCCCCTTCGCATCTGCCGGAATCCGGAACTGATATCGCACAATCGTCGAGCGTCCTGGCTTGATCGTCGCATCCGTCGCATTTGTATGCCGCAGCCAGACCTCGTGATGAATAAGCAGGTTGCCCTTCTTGTCCAGCATGCGGGTAATAAAGCTGTGTGCGCGCGGCTCCAGCGTGCCATCCGGCTGTAAATATCCGCTCTCGCTCAACACGCGGCCCGTCGCGTCCTTGACCGTAAACTGCACCCATGCCTCGTAAATATCGCGCTGCTCCGGAATCAGCGTATGTCCAATGCCCTTGTTCTGGACAACGACAAACGTCTCTACCGTGTCATTCGGCTTCAGGTCAAAATCCACAGAACCAAGCGGCGCAATATATTTCGGATCGTTGTCCTTCCGGATCGCAAACAGGTCTACATTCAGCTTCTGGTCTCGCAGAAAAGCAATCGTCTTCTGCAACTGCTCTTCGTATCCATAAAAGAACGGGACCGCAGTGTTGCCGCCAATCCAGCGATGCGAAGCCAGTGTCTTGTCCTTCGCGCCATAGTCGGGCCGCGTAATCGCCTCGCGAGGCATATGGCAGTTCTGGCACGTCTTGTATTCCTTGGAGTAAAACGGCAGCGGCGACCGATGCGAGAACGACGACGCCTGCCACTCGTCATAAAGACCAATGGCGCGCAGCCACTTGTAGTGGTTCAGGCTCGTCGGCAGATTGGCCTTGTGGCATGCTCCACAATATTCCGGCGTACGATAGAAGTCCTTCATCACCGCCTGCACATGGCGGTCCGTGTGCGCCAGAATGTCTTTGTACGGGACCTCTCCCGGAATCGGCTTGCCATTCTCATCCACCATCACCGCCGGAACACCCATCACATAGGCGCCCACACCATAGGTCGGCTGTAACTTCTGGATCGAATGACACACCGAGCAGGTAATGCCATCGTTATCAAAACTGCGGTCTTTCACCACCGGGTTCTTCGTCAGCACACCCGTAAACAGCGCTGTCGGGTTATGACATCCTTCACAAAACCGGGAGAATTGGATCCCCTGCGTCTTGTTCATCAGCTCCACGTCCTTCAGGTAGAACGGAGCGCGGAACGAGTTCGAGTGCAGCGACTCGCGCCACTGGTGGTACGCCGCCTCATGGCAATGCCCACAGTATTTTGCGGAAGGGAATGCCCCGGGCTGGATGAACTCTCCATCTTCCGTCGTGGCATTGCTGGGCAGGAAAGGCTTGTCTTTACCAAAGTGATAGTCGTAGCTCTGATGCACATGAGTATTGAACTCCGTGCGCACTGCCTCAGGACTGGCTCCGGCGTGAATCGTCCTGAGAAAGCAGAATCCTGAAGCAGCAATAAACGCCGCCACGATCCCCAGCCGAAATACGCTGGAAGAACAGATGAATTTGCGAGCGGACTTCACTTTTCCCAGCCTGCCAAAAACGAAGCTACACATGGTGCAACTCGAACTGTACTGCACCGCAGGCACAACTCACAAGAGAGAAGTCCGCGTATATCGCTGAAAACAAGTAAGATACACCAAACGGGCGACTTCCACCTCAACCTTTAGGTGGAGACGGCTCGCTGCCGAACCGCTGCACATACTCAGGTACATCCACACCCGGAGCCAGCCTCGGATCAGCAATCGGTTCTCTGGGCGTGATTGCGAGGGGCAACACGCCAGCCCATACCTCGAGAGCATAGTCCTCTTCTTCATCTACCGGCGGTCCGGTACGTACCTTTGCAGAGGCATCTTCAATCGAAAACTCCAGAACAGAGGTCGCCTTCAACTCCTTCTCATACGGACCGCGCACATCCTTCCAGCGGCCTTGAATCAGATGCTCAGAAATGATGCGCAGCGCTTGTATCTTCGCTTCAGGGTCTTCAATTTTCCGCGCCGTGCCAAACGCCACAACGGAACGGTAATTCATCGAATGATGAAACGCCGAACGGGCCAGGACCAGCCCATCCACCAGCGTGACGGTGACGCACGCAGGCACACCTGTTTCCAGCTCACGCACCATGCGGCTCGCCGTCGAGCCGTGCAGATAAAGCCTTCCTGCGTTGCGGCCATAGAGCGTGGGAATCACAAATGGCTGTCCATTCACACAAAATCCCACATGGGCAAGAAAGCCTGCATCCAGAATGCTGTGAATTGTCTCCGCATCATAAGCCGCCCGTTTCGGAATTCTTCTTACCTGCGCCCGTTCTGCCACATTCATGGTTTCGTCCTCGTCTGGTACGTAATCCAATTCACTTTCCATGTCTTGCCGCCGTCATCAGGAAACGGCCGCTCAAAATACGCCGAGTTTGCAGTGATCCTTCGATGTGCCCTGCCGGACGCGTCTGTCTCGAATGGTTCCAGGTTTGCCCGGGCCGTCCCACGCTTTTTAAGTCACTGAGGTGCCGTCAAACTCCACCCACTCATGGGGGCCGCTGAGAGGACGATGTATACGAATAGCCCAGCCATCCATGCTGCTCGCAATTATCTTTTAAGCCTCATGGCCCCTCTCAGCTACTCCCATACTCATCCCCGGATATGGTAGCTTTCAAGAACCACTTTTTATGGAATTGCTGATACCACTTTCTGAAACAAAAGGGCCCCTCTTCCGGCAGATTTATCTCGGGCTCCGGCAGGCGATCCTCTCTGGAACTCTCCATTCCGGTGAACGCCTTCCCTCCTCACGCGAACTGGCGGAGAAACTTCGTGTATCGCGCACCATCGTCCTGCTGGCCTACGATCAGTTACTCGCCGAAGGCTTTATCACAGGCCGGCACGGTTCAGGCACTTACGTTTCAACCGCACTGGACCTTGGTCACCACAGAGAAAACGCCCCGCCAGCCCTGCTGCGGCTTTCCCGCTTCGGCCGCTACGCAGAGGATGCCGTCGCCGGCGTGGCCGCTCAGCGCAGGCCACAACTCCTGCGTTACGATTTCGCCTATGGAAGGACTGACACGCAAAGCTTCCCGTTCGCAGCCTGGCGGCGCATTCTGCTTAGAAATGAGCGCCAGACCGAACTTCGCCATCTCGATTACGGTCCTGCCGCTGGCAATCAGGACTTGCAGGAGGCCATCGCCGCGCACGTCCGTAAATCGCGTGCTGTCATGTGCGGTCCCTCGCAGGTCATCATCGTAAATGGCGCCCAGCAGGCCATTGATCTTGCCACTCGCGTCCTGCTTGAACGCGGTGATCGAGTCGCGCTGGAAGACCCGCAATATCGCGGCACAAAGCACGCGCTCCTCGCCGCGGGAGTGCGTCTCGCCCCTGTCCCGGTAGACCACGAAGGCATCGTCACCAGCAAACTCCCCGCGGATGCGCGCGCGGCTTTTGTCACTCCCTCTCATCAGCTCCCTACAGGGGCCATCCTCACACTCAGCCGCCGGCTCCAACTGCTCGCGTGGGCCAGGCGCAAAAATGCCATCATTGTCGAAGATGATTACGATGGTGAATTCCGCTATGAAGGCCAGCCATTGGAATCGCTGCAAGGCCTCGATCCCGAAGGGCGTGTCCTCTACATCGGGACCTTCTCTCGCACCATCTTCCCGTCTATTCGCATCGGATACCTCATCGCGCCCAAGTCTCTTGTTCCGGCCCTTACCGCAGCCAAGTGGCTTTGCGATCGCCATGCCGGAACACTCGAACAACGCACTCTCGCTGAATTTATCGCCAGCGGAATGTATGAACGCCACCTGCACCGCCTGCGCCGTAACAATACTTTGCGCCGCAAGGCTTTAATGGATGCAATACATTGCCATCTGCGCCAGCGGGTCGAAATCACGGGCGAAGGTGCGGGCACACACATCGTCCTGTGGCCCAAACGCCGTGTTACTGAGGAAACAATCATCGCCAAAGCCGCCGATCATCAGGTCGGCATCTATGGCGTCGCTGCATATTTTCTAAAGAAGCCCACGCGCCCAGGGTTCATCCTCGGCTTCTCTCGCATGAAAGAAACCGACATACGCGAAGGCATCAGAAGGTTAGGCGAAGTCCTTTAGTCCGCTTTCTTCCTTCAGCCCAAATGACAAGAAAATCCACGGATCCACGGGGAAATCACAACCAGCATCAAAGCAACAAAAACAAAACTGAAGCTGGACCGCATAGAAGCAAATGCAGGCAAACTCTTTACCGTTTGCCTGCCGTAATCATGGCTTCCTGCTTCTGCACCTTGCTGTGCCTGGTCGAATAGGTGAAGTAGATCACCAATCCGATCACCAGCCAGATGCTCACCACAATCCACGTCAGCGTTGGCAAGCTGGCAATCAGATAAAGCGCGCTTATAATTCCCAGAATCGGCACCAACGGTACCAGCGGCGTACGGAACGGCCGCTCCAACTCTGGCTGCCGTACGCGCAGGATCCACACGCCAGCTGAAACAATCGCAAATGCCAGCAGCGTGCCCATGTTCACCATCGCACTCAGCTTGTCAATCGGCAGCAGCGCTGGCAAAAATGCCACAATCGAACCCACAACAATGTTGGAAATCCATGGCGTACGGAACTTCGGATGAATGGCCCCTGCCCACTTCGGCAACAGACCGTCGCGCGACATCGAATAAAAGACGCGCGACTGGCCCAGCAACATCACCAGCATCACCGTGCCCAATCCAAAGACCGCGCCAATTTTTACCAGAATTCCGCCCCACCGTACCCCGGTCGCATCAACCCCGATTGCCACAGGCTCAGCAACGTTCAGCGCTTTATAGCTCACCAGACCTGTCAACGTAAGCGAAACAGCGATATACAAGATCGTGCAGATCACCAGAGAACCAAGGATCCCAATCGGCATGTCACGCTGCGGATTCTTCGCTTCCTGTGCTGCTGTCGAAACAGCATCGAACCCAATGTACGCAAAGAAGATCGAGGCTGCACCGGCGGCAATGCCGCTGATACCATACTGCCCCGGCCCCTGCTTCGGCGGAATAAACGGATGCCAGTTCATCCGCGCCAGATCAGGATGCTGCAGCAGGAAGCCAATCCCCAGCACCAGAAAAATGCCGACCACCCCGACCTTCACAAACACGATCGCCGAGTTCAGGTTGGCCGATTCCTTGATGCCAATCACCAGCACCGCCGTCACAACGGCAATCGCTACAAACGCAACGATATTGAAGAGCCCTGTCACGTGCGGCAGCATCGCAATGTCCACGCCAGGAGGCAAAGACGCCTCCGGCATCCAGCGGTGCCCATACAGGTAAATCACATTGCCATAGGTCGTGGTAAACCGCGCCAGCGAAGCCGAAGGCGTAATCCCAATCTGCTCAATCAGGCTCAGAAAATACCCTGCCCAGCCCGACGCCACAGTAGCCGCGCCAAACGCATATTCCAGGCACAGGCACCATCCAATAATCCACGCTACCAGTTCACCCAGCGTCGCGTATCCATAGGTGTAAGCAGACCCGGCAATCGGAATCAGCGAGGCGAACTCTGCATAGCAAAGTCCGGCAAAGGCGCATGTAATGCCGGCCAGCACAAAGCTCAGGGCAATCGCCGGCCCCGCGTGCAGCGCAGCGGCCTGCCCGGTCAGCACAAAAATCCCCGCGCCAATCACAGCACCCACGCCCAGGGTGATCAGGTTAATCGGTCCAAGCGACCGTTTGAGTGTGTGCTCTCCCTCTTCAGCAGCTTCCTGCTTCAGTCTGGAGAGCGGTTTGATTGCTAAAAGATTCGCCATGTGTAATAAACTGCTTCCCTTTCCAGGACTTTCAATCTTCCAGAAAAATTGCGAAACACACAATTTTTGCAGTGGCACGCCTTCAGCCGTGCCGTAAACAATCAGGGCTCATTGCGGCTTTATCCGCCGAGGGAATGCCTTCTTCAAGATTATGAGTTTCAACCTCCTCATACTTCCTGCCTGCGCCGCGACCATGTCAGGTAAACAGGCACACCCAGGGCAACAATAAACAAACCCGGCCACGTGTACTGCGGTTTGTACCGCAACAGCACCACACAGATCCACGTCGCCATCAGAATATAGACTGCTGGCAGAACTGGATATCCTACAGCACGATAAGGACGTTCGGCATCTGGCCTTCGCTTCCGCAGCACATATAAGCACGAAATCGTCAAGATATAGAAGATCAGCTCCGTGCAGATAATGTAGTCCAGCAACTGGCTGTAGGACCCTGTCAGGCACAAAAAGCACGTCCAGATCGCCTGTATTACCAGTGCCCATACCGGCGTCTTAAAGCGAGGATGCAGCTTGCTGGTGGACTGAAAGAACAGCCGGTCCTGGCTCATCGCGTAGTACACGCGTGCTCCTGCCAGAATCAGCCCATTCGCGCATCCGAAAGTCGAGACCAGAATCGCACCCGCCATCAGCAGCGCGCCGCTGCTCTGGAATATCTGCTGCAACACAACCGTAGCCACGCGGTCTTCGGAAGCATATTGAATGCCGCGCGCAAAAGCAGTCGCTCCATGCGGATCGCCGTGCAGCGGCAGCGCACACAGATAAACAAAATTCGCCGCGACGTACAGCGCGATTACAATCACCGTGCCCAGCACCAGCGAGAGCGGGAGGTTCCGCCTGGGATTGCGTATCTCCCCCGCTGTATACGTCACGTTGTTCCAGGCATCGGCGGAAAACAAGGATCCCGTCTGCACCACAGCCAGCACCGCCAGCAGGCCCACCATCGCAATCGGCCCGCCCACGCCCACCTGCACAGGATGCAGCGTGTGCCACGACGCATTCTGCCAGAAGTTATGCCCAAGGTTGGCGGCTATGGCCGTCGGATTCCGCCCAAACCAGAACCCAACCACCACCAGCCCCAGCAGCGCAGCCGTTTTTGCCGTGGTGAAAATGTTCTGGACCAGCGCTCCCAGCCGCACGCCCAGTATATTGACCCCGGTCAGAATCAGCACAATCAGGATGCCGGTAAGGTTCGCCGTGTTCAGCCCGATTTCCATGTTCCCCAGCACCATCGGCCCCAGGCGCAGCGCCGGAACATGCCCCAGATGCAGCAGCCAGTGCGAAGAAGAAACCGCCGGAAAGAACACTCCCAGAAACTTACCAAAGGCGACGACCACCGCTGCAATCGTACCCGTCTGGATGACCAGAAAAAGTGTCCACCCAAAAAGAAAGCCCCACATGGGGCCAAGCGCTTCTCTCAGATATACGTATTGTCCACCCGCCGAGGGCATCATCGCGGCCAGCTCGCCATAGCTGAGCGCCCCAATGATCGTCATCACCGCCGTCACCAGCCACGCCGCAATCAGCAGCGCTGGGGACCCCACTCCGCGGCTGATCTCCGCCGGAACAATGAATATCCCTGAGCCAATCATCGAACCGACAACAATGGCCGTCGAACTGAAAAGTCCAAGCCGCTGGGCCAGATGAGGAGTGGCAGCCTGCAATTGCGCTGGAGATGTCCGGGTACTGGTACTCACTTCTTGATGTTCTACAGAAAAAATAAGGACAAAGCCATCCCTTTCTCGGGGAAACGACCTTGCATTTGATGGTATCAGCCCAAAAACGCAGACTTAGTAGCCTGCCGATTCAGCAATCTCCGGCGCTTTATACGGCAGAAAAGATTTTTGTATCTGCCGGCGCAGACAAGAAAGCACACAATCGCAACTTTGATGAAGCACTCAATCATCTGGCCGGTGACTTCAGCAGGATTGCGTCTGGTCCATCTACCACACTCTAAATTGACAAACTTAAGTGCCGTTTTGTTCCCCCTCGGTGTCTATCTCATCAGGTGTCTCGCTCACCAATCCAAATCTGGTCAGGAGATGCCATGTTTGAAGATAGTCTGATGGAATCCACCGGGCGCATTCGCACCCGCAGCCGTTACTTCGCCATTGGATCATTCGCTCTGCAATTCCTGCTGCTCGCAGCGCTTGCGCTCTACCCTCTCACACATCGGGCCATGCTGCCAAAGCAGTCGTTGACCACACTGCTTACGGCACCACCTCCACCATCTGCCCCGGCCAATCTGCCACAACGATCAGCCACCTCATCCATCCATCCGGTCATGATGATCAACCCGCTCACCATGCCCACCAGAATCCCGCAGCATGCAGCCGTGGTATCGGAAGGCGTGCCCTCAGCCGTGGATTCCGGCTTCATGCAAGGGAACGGAACCGTCCCCGTCGGACTCCCAGACCTGATCGGTACTCTTCCTGTGCAGCCTGTCGTCAAACCTGCTCCGGTCAAGGGTCCCATCCGCGTTTCATCCGGGGTGGCCGCGGGCCAACTTCTCACGCCGATCCAGCCCGTCTATCCAGTCATCGCCAGAGCTGCTCATGTTTCTGGCACAGTTGTTGTTCAGGCACTCATTGCCAAAGATGGCAGCATCCAGCATCTTCAGGCCATCAGCGGCCCGCCCATGCTTCGTCAGGCCGCCCTCGATGCCATCGCCCGGGCCCGCTATCGGCCTTTTCTCCTCAACGGTGAGCCAGTAGAAATTGAAACCACCGTCTACGTGGTCTTCACCATGAACTAGTGGACCGTTGCAGGAATTCGCTCTGTTCAGTAGAGGTGGGTTTGCAGCATCATGTCTGCGACAGGCCCCAACTCGATCGCAGGTACTCACATCTTTTAAAGATGAAGTACCTGCGGTCAACCCGGCCTGAGGCTGCTGCATGCAACATTACTTCGGCTCTGTATGGATAGCGCGCCTGCTCGTCCAGCGTGGCATGGCTGCGATTTACCTTGTCGCCTTTCTTGTAGCCCTGCGACAGTTCAAGCCGCTTCTGGGTGAGCACGGCCTTCTGCCTGTGCCCGATTATCTGCGGAACGCCAGCTTTTGGCGTGCCCCGGGACTCTTCTGCTGGCGCTACTCTGACCGTCTGCTCGATATCACTGCCTGGACCGGCATCCTCATTTCCACCTGCGCGATCTTTGGTCTTACTGAGAAAGGTCCAATCTGGCTCTCTGTCAGCGCATGGCTGCTTCTATGGTTTCTGTATCTCTCCATCGTGAATGCCGGACAAACCTTCTACGGCTTCGGATGGGAATCCATGCTGCTGGAAGCGGGCTTCTTCACGGCCTTTCTCGGAACGTCCTCCACTGCGCCGTCCATTCTGCCCATCCTTATTCTCCGCTGGATGCTCTTCCGCACAGAAGTAGGCGCAGGCCTCATCAAACTGCGGCACGATCGCTGCTGGCGAGACCTCACCTGCCTCTTCTACCACTATGAAACGCAGCCCCTGCCCAATCCGTTAAGCTGGTACTTCCACAGGCTCCCCGCACCGTTCCACAAATTCTCCGTTCTTGTCAGCCACTTTATACAAATCGTTGTGCCCTTCGGGTTGTTCGCGCCGCAACCCATTGCCGCCATAGCCGGAGGGCTCATCATCTTCCACCAGTTATGGCTCATTCTCAGCGGCAATTACTCCTGGCTGAACTGGCTCACCGTCGTCCCTGGCTTCGCCGCCTTCCGTGATCCGCACTGGATCAGGGTGCCTCAGTTTGCGCCGCGGCCGCTTGTCTTCGACCTGCTGCTCTACCTCATCAGCATAGGCACTGTAATCCTCAGCATCCGGCCCATCCAGAACCTGCTCTCAAAGCACCAGGCCATGAACCGCAGCTACAACCCATTCCATCTTGTGAATACCTATGGGGCCTTCGGTCAGGTTGGCAGGGAGCGATATGAAATTGTGATCGAAGGCACAAACGAGCGCGTCATCACGTCCGCCACGCAATGGCATGAATACGGCTTCAAGGCCAAACCGGGTGATCCGAAGAGAATGCCTCCGCAAATCGCACCGTATCATTTGCGGCTGGACTGGCTGGTCTGGTTTCTTCCCTTTACCGTCGCAGTTACTGACCACGGCATTTACGTGCGCGGCTATGACGTGTGGTTCCTGCGCTTTATTCGCAAGCTACTCCTTGGCGACCAGGCAATCCTGAAGCTCATGAAGCACAATCCATTCCCTGATCAGCCGCCTGCTTTTGTCCGCGCCATCTTCTATCGATACCGCTACACCAGTTGGCAGCAGAAGCGCGAAACAGGGGCGTGGTGGACACGCCAGCCTATCGGCGTCTTTCTCCCGCCCGTTTCACTTGAAACTCTCAGAAAAGTCTAGGCCGCATCACTTCACCAGATGCAGCATCCTGCTCCAGCGTGTCTGATCAAAGAAGTGGAGAATGATATGCCCGATAAAAGCAGCCTTGTCTGCAAGCGATGTCTTGTCAATCTGGTTGTCAGGCGTCACAAAAGACCAGTACACAAACAGCGGGCGGCCCACAATGTTTTCCCTCGGTACAAACCCCCAGTAGCGGCTGTCCAGGCTCACAGGACGGTTGTCTCCCATTGCAAAGTAGTGTCCCGGGGGGACCACCAGGTCGCCTCCCTGAATGTGGTTCGGCAAATCCACGGCCCACTCCGCGGTCACATCCACCGCCTGCGACGGCGAAATGGCCGGAAAATCATCACGGTAAGGGTAATATTCGTCAGACCTGGCCGCCTGAGGTTCGTTCTGCGGCTGCCCGTTCAGATACACAATCCCGTTGCGCAGATGGATACGGTCGCCCGGGACCCCAATCACGCGCTTGACCAGAAAGATATGGTCGCCATTGGCCTCAGCCACCGGCTTGTAGAAAACAATAATGTCTCCGCGTTTCACATCGCGATAATGCACAAACGGCGCCCACTTTGACGGAGGAGCCAGCGTCATCCGGTCCACCACCACATGGTCGCCAATCAGCAATGTCTTCTCCATCGAAGCCGACGGAATCTCAAAGTTCTGGAAAATAAAAGTCAGGACAAAGAGCCCAATCACGAGTACGCCGCAGATTGAAGCGGCAAATTCAAACGGTGTCTCGTCCGTTTGCTGCTTTTTCTTCTTCTTCTTTTCCGACTGCTTTTCGATGGTCTGTTCCATTCTCACCACACAATGCGAAACATGCGGTCCCAGCGCGCAAAATCCACAATGCTGTTAACTGGATCTACGTGTCCGAGTCTATCACCCGGAAGGTCGGGAACGGTGGTCGCCGGCTTCTGACGCAGAGAAAAATAGATGATAAACGGCCTGCCCACAATATTTGGCAGTGGCACAAAACCCCAGTACCGGCTGTCCCGGCTGTGGTTCCGGTTGTCTCCCAGAACAAAATACCGACCCGGCGGTACAATCAGCTCGCCGCTTCGTATCTCGCTCCGCATCTCCTCCCACCAGCCCGTGTCCACCCCTGGATCGGTATATTGCAGCGTCGGGAACTGGTCGCGAAAGTTGTCCTCATAGGAGGCCTCGTATTCGGCATACGGCTCCTGCAGCGGTTGTCCATTGATATAGACCACTCCATCGTGCAGATGAATGTGGTCTCCCGGAACACCAATTACCCGCTTCACCACGTGGTCGGTCGGATCCAGCGGAAAATGAAAGACCACAATGTCCCCGCGCCGAACATCGCGGTACGGCATCAGCCAGTGCCAGATTCCCGCCGGAGCATAGATGGTCTTGTTCACCAGCAGGAAATCACCCACCAGCAGCGTGCGCTCCATGGACTCAGACGGAATGCGGAACGGCTGGACAATAAACGCCAGCACAAACAGCGCAATCACAATCACAGAAAGCAGCGACCGCACCGTGTCCAGCAGCGATGGATAAACAATGTGCTTCTGCTCTACGCCGGTTGCGGCTGCGGTTTCAGGCATGGCTGGCCCCGTCCGGCGACTTCATCTCCGCTGCACGCAGTTTTTCCAGCGCGCGCCGCGCCGCTTCCTGCTCCGCCTTCTTCTTCGTGCTTCCACTGCCCCGCGCCAGCGCCTTGCTCCCCTTCCCGGAGTAGTGCACTTCTACAGTAAATTTCTTGCGATGGTCTGGTCCGCTTTCGCCCTTCACAACATAGACCGGCTGCCCGCCACCGTTCGCCTGCAAATATTCCTGCAACGCCGACTTATGGTCGCCGATGGCCTGTCCTTCCTCCAGCTCTCGTTGCAGTTCGGCAACATAAGGCCCAACCGCATGGCGCTCCACAAAAACGCGCGCCACTTCCAGTCCGGCATCAAGGTACAGCGCGGCGATCAGCGCCTCCATGCAGTTGGCCAGCAGTGCATTTTTTTTCCGCCCTCCGCTGCGCTCTTCGCCTTTGCTCATGCGCATGTACTTACCCAGCCGGAGCTTCGCCCCAACCTGCCCCAGGTGCTTGCGGCTCACCAGCGCCGATCGCAGGCGCGTGAGTTCACCTTCGCGCAGATCCGGAAAGCGCCGGAAAAGCGACTCGCCGACCAGCAACCCAATCACGGCGTCGCCCAGAAACTCCAGTTGCTCATTGTCTTTGACCGGACCGCCCGATTTTTCCCCGGAAAGATGATGCTCGTGGGCCAACGAACTGTGGGTAAGTGCCTGAACAAGCAAATGCTCCTGCCCGAAGCGGTGTCCGAGCGCGCGTTCGAGCGTTTCAAGTGACGACTGCCCCATCTGCTCTGCTACTACTCTCCCTTAGACTATTCGATTTTTAAGACGGACTTCAAAAGTACATGGATGACACAAAAATGTGAACCCACGCCCTTCCCTCTTTGTTCTAATATGGTGGATTAGTAATGGACCCGCCAGGAGGCGTTCCATGAGGCCAACAAAACTCCACCTCTTCCCGCTCTTCCTCTCGCTCTCTTTTGTTTCTTTCGCCCCTGCGCAGGACACCAGCAACAACGTTCGCGCCGTCCGCATCAGCCACGTGGAAGGCACCGTCAAGCTTGTGGATTCCAGCGGCATAGCCTTTGATCAGGCGCACTCCAACATGCCCGTGACCCAGGGAATGGTCCTTAAAACAGGAAACGACGGCAACATCGAGGTGCAGTTTGAAGATGGCAGCGTGGCCCGCGCCACGCCCAACAGTTCCTTCCGCTTCGACCAGCTCCAGCGCAACAGCGAAGGCGAAACCGAAACACAGATCATCGCGCTCTCCGGCCTCAGCTACTACGAGATCAACAACCGCGGCGGCAAATACGCGATCCACTTTGGCCCCTACACCGCCACCGCCGCCAAAAGCAGCATCTTCCGCCTCAACATGGACCAGAATCCGGCCCAGCTCGCCGTCATGCACGGCACCGTCCATATTGAGACCGGCAATGACGGCGGCCTGGATGTGCCCACCAACCAGACCGCGTCCCTCGACCTCAAAGACGCCTCCAGTTACAACATTGCCCATACCATCACAGCCGATTCATGGGACCAGTGGAACTCCGACCGCGACCAGTATCTGGCCAGACTCGGCGCCAAAGCCACCATGGCTCGCTCGCTCAGCGACAGTCCGGATGATCCCGCCTGGGCCGACCTGGACTACTACGGCAACTGGTATAACTTTCCCGGCTATGGCGCCGGATGGATGCCCGCCGGCATGAGCATGGGCTGGGACCCATTCGGCTCAGGATATTGGGGCTACTACCCTTCCTATGGATACACCTGGATTTCCGGATACCCCTGGGGCTGGCTGCCTTACCACTGCGGCATGTGGAACTGGTTTGATGGCACCGGATGGGTCTGGTTCCCCGGCAATTGCGGATGGGGCACCTATGGAAATGGGTGGTATCCAGTGACTACCGTCTGGAACTGCCCAAAAAACTACACGCCCCCGGCAAGGCCCAGACCCATCGCCCCTGTGCGTGGCCCAATCCATATGCCCCCGCAACAGGCATTGATTGCCGTCAACCGCACCACCGGCACAGGTCCGGTGGTTACCCCGCGTCTGAGCGGCAACAGACCCGTCGCCACGCCTGTGCCGGTCAAGTTTGACGGAAAGACCCTGCACCC
Source organism: Acidobacteriaceae bacterium (assembly GCA_021323655.1). Classification (GTDB taxonomy): domain Bacteria; phylum Acidobacteriota; class Terriglobia; order Terriglobales; family Acidobacteriaceae; genus Pseudacidobacterium. The sequence continues at coordinate 14,564 of JAJPKO010000064.1, read as the reverse complement.
CATTGAGTCGACGGTGAGCCCCAAAATGTCCGGTCCGCTGGGCGAGGGCTTTCGGGTCGCCTCAGGATACGTCCCCCCACGCTCAGGAGCGATCGCGGCCCCTCGCTCTACGGCACTGCCCATCTCAGCCGGCCCGAACCGGACAGAGACCGTGATTGTGCCGCGCAATACCCCGATTCCGGTTGCGCCACGCAGCACTGCGGTGCCGTCCATGCCGCACATCTCAGCGCCACCGGCCTTCCATCCATCGGAGGCCGCACCCCGCATGTCCGCGCCGTCCTATTCGGCCCCGCCACCCCCGGCGCCGCATATCTCGGCACCCGTCTCAGCCGCACCGTCAACAGGCGGAGCAAGCACCCACCACTAGACCAGGAAATCCGCTCCCTGTACTGGCGTCATGCTGAGCGAAATTGTTGCGCAGCAACAACAGAACCATCCGGGTATGTTCAAAGCTGTGTTGCCTTACGTGCGCGCTCCTATCACCCTGCCCTTTGGTGAGGTTGACAGATTTTTTGCAGGATGTCCGGCTCGACGTTGCCGCCACTCATGATGGCGACGGCGTTGCGGAATGGCAGCAGTTCTTCGAGGTGAAAGAGGGCGGCAGCGGTGGTAACAGCGCCGCTTGGTTCCGGGGTGAGCCGGGCCTGGTAAAGCAGGGTGCGCATGGATTCGGCGATCTCTTCTTCCTGGACCGTGATGATGTCATCCACATAGGCGCGGATAAGCTCGAAGTTGAGGTTGCCGATGCTTTGGGTGCGAAGGCCGTCAGCCATGGTGCGGGTGGTCAGTTCAGCGGGCCAGGTGGCCAGGTTGCCGGAGCGGAAGCTTTCCTGGGCATCGGCGGCAAGCTCAGGCTCTACACCGATGATGCGGACCTCGGGTTTGATCAGCTTGATTGCAGTGGCCACGCCGCTGACCAGTCCTCCGCCGCCAACGGGGCAGAGGACGAGGTCTACGCCGGGCAGGTCCGCGAGGATTTCGAGGCCGCAGGTGCCCTGCCCGGCGATGATGGCGCGGTCGTCATAAGGCGGCACGATGACATAGCCGAACTCTGACGCCAGCTCTTCCGCCTTCTGCCTGCGCTCGGAACTGGAAGGGCCGACTTCGACGATTTCAGCGCCGAGGGCCGCGGTGGCGCGCTTTTTGGTTTCCGGAGCGGTGGATGGCATGATGATGATGGCCTTTACCCCTAATGCCTGGGCGGCGTAGGCGACACCCTGGGCGTGGTTGCCGCTGGAATAGGCGATGACTCCGCGCTGGCGGTCTGCGTCGCTTAATTGCGCGATTTTGTTGTAGGCGCCGCGCAGCTTGAAGCTGCCGATGGGCTGGAGTCCTTCGGGCTTGATGAAGATGTTGCCGGAGTGGTCTGGAACTTGTAGCCGGACGAGGGGCGTGTGCAGAGTAACACCTTTAATGCGCTGTTGCGCGGAGCGGAATTCGTCGAGAGTCATGAGAGATGGATTACCAGTCATTTTGTGGCGGATTGAGTCGTTGTGTTTTGTGGTGGTCATATGCATCCGGCGGCGAATTCATTCGGTGCGGAGGGCGATGACCGGGTCTACGCTGGCGGCCTTGCGCGCCGGGAGATAGCTGGCGAGCAGTCCGCAGGTGGCAAGAACCAGGGCCACGGCGAAAACGGTGAAGACGTCGTAGCCGTGGAAGCCATAGATAAAGGCGCGCATCATTCCGCTGGCGGCCATGGCGATGACAACTCCGGCGGCGATGCCGGAGGCGAGAAGCAACAGCGCATGGCGCAGCACGAGCCAGATGATGGTGCCGCGCGGCGAGCCGAGCGCCAGACGGACACCAAATTCGCGGGTGCGCTGACTGACGGAGTAAGACAGGAGGCCGTAGATTCCAGCAACGGCGATGGCGAGGGCGGCCAGACCGAAGATGCCGAGAAGCCGGGCAGCGAGGGTCTGGTTTCCCATGGAGTCGTCCACAATTTGCGTCATGGGCTGGAGGTCCTCAATGGCGATATCGGGCTGCAATTGATGGACGGCGGTCTGGATGGCCTTCTCTGCCTGGTCCGGTGGTAGCACGGTGCGGACGGAGATGTTCATGATGAACGACGCGATGATGGGATAGAGGTCATCGCCGGGCTTGAACTGCATGAGGTCGAGGTCAAACTCGGGTTGCGTCTCGTCTCCGGCGGAGATCTGGCGGACATCATCGGCAACGCCGACGATGGTGGCCCAGTCGCGAGGGTGGCCGGCGTTGCTGTCAGAATTCACATTGATCTGCTGGCCCAGAGGGTTCTGATTGGGGAATACCATTCTGGCAAAGGCCTGATTGACGACAACGACGAGCGGCGAATCGGGTGTGTCCTGTTCATCAAAGAAGCGGCCTTTGAGCAGGCTGATGTTATAGGCATGAAAATGCCCTGCGTTGGCGGCGCGCACGACTGCGTGCTGTTCGGTGGCGGCCTCTGGCCTGGGACGTCCCTTGATCCAGACGGAAGAACTAAATGTCCAGTTGGGCTGCATGGGGCGTACCGTCTCAAGACCTGCCGCGACGATGCCGGGAACATGCTGCAACTTATCTTCGAGAGGAAGGTAGAAGGTCTGAATCAGGTCAGGCGAATTCTTAGAATTCAGCTGGAGGCCGAAGACACCGCTGCCATGGGTGGGCAAAAACATTTGCCCGGTAACTACTTGTTCCGGCACAAAGCCGAGGTTGGCATGCTGCAAAACGAGGAGGGTGCGGACCATGAGTCCTGCGGCGATGAGGAGCGCGAGCGTCAGCGTGATTTCAGTGACGACGACGGCATCGCGCAGCCATGCCTGTTTTTTGCTGGTTCCGGCAGCGATGCTGGTTTCGCGCAGACCTTCCTGGGCGGATGCGCTAGCTGATATCCAGGCTGGAATGAGGCCGAAGATGACGGCAGAAATGCAGGAGGCCAGGAGCAGGAAGGCACAGACCCAGAGATTGATATGAATATTTTGGCCGTAGAGCAATTTCTGGGACAGGTAGTGCTGGAGTATGCGCAGAATGGCATAGGCAACGCCGAGTCCGGCGAAACCTCCGGCAAGTGCGAGCAGCAGGCACTCGGTAAAGAACTGCTGCATGAGCCTGGCACGCATGGCACCGAGGGCCGAGCGGATGGCAATTTCACGGCGGCGGCCAGTCACGCGGGTGAGCATGAGTCCGGCGACGTTGGCGCAGGCGATAAGCCAGACGGCGAGGACGGCGAAGGTAAGCGCGAGAAGCGCAGGACGCACGCTCCTGGTAAGTGAATTGTGGTAGCCCACGACGCGGATTGGTTCTTTGGACTCTTCTTTGGGATATTGCCTGAGCAATTGCTGGCGAATTGCGTTGAGTTCAAGCTGTGCCTGTGTGGCCTGGACACCGGGGCGCATTAATGCGACGAGGGAGAGGCCGGCGCTGCCGCGGTCGTACATGGACTTGTCGCTGGTATCCAGCGGGGAGTACATGAGGCCGTCACTGGAGGGATCAGGAAAGCCTGTCTTTGGAGGCAAGACCCCGATGACGGCATAGGGATCGCCATTGAGCTTGACGGTGCGGCCGATGACGTTCGGGTCACCGTGCAGGGCCTCTTTCCAGAGTCTGTATCCGAGGACCACGACATTATTTCTACCGGGCCTGCTGTCGCCGGGGACAAAGCCGCGGCCCAGCATGGGCTGCAATCCGAGAAGGCTGAAGAGATTGGTGCTGCTGATGACCTGCGGCGTCATGGTGGGAATGTCAGTGCCGCCCAAGGTGACAAATTTATAGGAATACCATGCGACTCCCTGCAGAGAGTGGTTGCGTGCGGCGAAGTCCTGCGCATCGGGAAGGGACGTGGAGGAGAAGTCGCGAGTGTTGTCGCTGACGCCGCCGAAGCGGACGAGACGATCAGAGTTTTTGTAAGGAAGGGGCCGCAGGAATACCTGGTCTATGACGGAAAACATGGCCGCATTGACGCCAATACCCAGGGCCAGGGTGAGAACAGCGGTCAGGGTGAAAGCAGGTGTTTTTTGCAACTGCCGCAGTGCATATTTGACGTCATTCCAGAACATAGTTTGTATTCTTCCCGGTGGCGGCCATTCTAGCACCTGGGACCCTGCACGTAAGTTGTTCCGGAGAATTTACGTCAGGGGTTCTTTGCGCCTGGTTGACGGCCCAGATGCGCGTGAGAGCCGACGCGGCTATAGAAGCGGGTAGAGCAGTGGCGGCAGCGGTATGGGCGCTTGCCGATGAGGAGCAGTGGCATGTCTTTCAGCCTGAGTCGTGAAGGACGCAGACCTTCGGTCGCAAAGCAGTATGGGCAATAGAACTGGGGCATAAAAGTGAACTTCCGCTTTTGTTTTTATGGTGACGTGCTCGTGCTGGCATTACTTTCGCACGAATCGGGTGGGGGAACAATGGAATCGGGGAGGATGGGCGAAGAATAATATTTTGTCGAAGTGACCATTGGGCTGCCCAAGGCACGTCTACTGAGGGGCAACGAATTGACAGCGACAGTCCACTGAACTAGATAGCGCGGAGCAGACGACCGGGAAGGAAGATGATGGCTGCCACCAGATCCAGAACACCGTGTACGGCGATGCCCACGAGACGGAACGGCAGCAGAAACAACCACACCAATGGATAGGCGATGAGCGCGAGCAGGGCCAGCGGCCAGCAGAAGAAGAAGAGGATGCACCAGAGGAGAAATTGGACCATGAGACTGCCTCTCTCTGACTGAAGATACGCAAAAGGGGATGTCCGGTTCCCTGCTCTTGACAGAAATTTGGGAGGGCGGCTATTGTTTTGGTGCCGATGGAATCGTTACCATCGGCGGTCTGAGCTTGCTTTGCAGACTCCCCCAATCTCACCTGTGCAAAGGAAGGCCTTTATGCAACTGACTCGCAGGAAGTTTCTCGCCCTGAGTGGTGCCGCGGCTGGTACCGGCGCTTTGAACTGGTCCGCTCTTGCCCAAACCCCACATGGCTGCAATCTGTTCTGGCCGCCGGACCGCGCGTTACCTGTTTTTCCTCCGGCACTGTTCTTTCAGGCCGCCGACCTCACTTCCCTTTCCGGAGACCAGCAGGGTTTACTGGTGACACTTCAGGGAATCGTGAACCGGAAGCTGCCCCGGCTGTATTTTTACTGGGGCACGGACCCAACGAACCAGGAATGGCTGACGACCAGCAAAATTCCTTATGAGACGGTGACTGATCCGATGAAACTGGTGGACCAGTACCGGTACGAAATTACAGGGGCGGTGATTTACGATCCCAATCTGCCGGACACGGTGAATCTGGCAACGAACCTGGCCGGATTGAAAGGCGGAGTAATTGCCACAGCCGATCTGGCGAAGAGCCTAAATCTACCCATCCTGGATGACCTGCGCGGGCGCTTCAGTACGAAGCTGGATGCTTATACGTGGGCCCTGAATAATTTGTGGCCGCAACTGAGCAATCGCGTGGTGACGGCGATCAGCCCGACGAACACGGTGACCGTACCGAATGTGCAGTGGACGACTGTGCTGCAGGAGACGCGCACGATCCACGACGGCTCAAACAAGGCGCTTTACACGGCAGACCTTTCCAGCTTTCTCAGCGGAGAAGCGGTGTATCTGCGATACCAGGATGCCAACCAGAATGATGGGTGGGGGCCTTCCGTATCGCTGGTTACGATTCTTGCCGACGGCAATGCGATTGCGACGTTCCAGCCAGCGAGCGCGGCGGAGGCACCGTATCTTTTTGACGCAGACGGATCGCAGACGGCTTCAGGCTGGCGGTTTGCAGACCACACGGAGTACTTCATCTATAAGTTTGTTCCGCCGGCGGGGACCAAGCAGCTCACACTCCAGACGGAGATGTGGAACCAGTTCCTTGTGACGGCAACGAACACGGCACCGAGCGTCCAGGTGGCGAATGCGAATTTCCGCGACTACATTGTGGCGGTGAATGCTCCGGTTTTCTGGCTGGATCCGGAGGACACAAACGAATCGGCGCTGTTTTCTGAAGCGCTGAAGCTGATGCAGCCGGATGCTCCTTATCTGGGGTGGTTTCCGCAAGGGCATGAGATGACGGGCGTGACTTTGTGCGGCCAGAACAGCTCCCCGGTGGTGGCGGCGGACTTTTTCTACAATGGGTCGGCGCTGAGCGGAGTGTATGCGCCGGTGAGGTCGCGGAAATCGAACCTGCCCGTTCCGCAGATTGCGAACAAAATTTATCTGACGCTGACGATGGTGGAAGGCGACAATATCCAATACAACCAGCATCGTATGCGGCAGATATGGGATGATCCCAATCGCGGACAGACACCGATCAACTGGAGTGTGAGCGTACTGTTGGCTGATATTGCTCCGAGCATGCTGCACTATTTTCAGCAAACGCAGACGGAGAACGATCTGTTGGTGGCAGGGCCGTCGGGTGCCGGATATACCTATCCAGATGTGTGGCCGGCAACTACGCTGCCTGGATTTATGCGGCGCAGCGGCGAATACATGCAGCGCACAGGAATGAATGTGCTTTTTGTATATAACCGCAACGGGAGCACGGATGTTCCTTTGAGCCAGGGCCTGGTGGACCTGTACAAGCAATATGTTCCGGGACTGCAGGGCATTGTTTATAACTACGATCCGTCGAGCCAAATCACCATGATTGATGGCGTTCCGGTGGCAACGCTGCTGGGCATGAACGACCTGTTGAGCAGTCAGTCGGAACTCGCAAACATTGCCGCGGCGTGGAACGGGACGAGCCCGCTCTTTATTGCAGGCGGAGTGGAATCATGGAACATGACGCCTACAGATGTGAATACGCTGGTCCATTCGCTGGGAGCAGAATTTGTTGTGCTGCGGGCGGATGTGTTTTTCCAGTTGTATAAGGCATCGCAGAGTTCGTAATGCAGGGAGGACCGGCGGTTTGTGCGGCCTGGGCTTCCTGGTCCTCTTTAGAACTTATAGGCGGGCTTAAGGCCGCAGCGATAGACCATGGTCTTTTCCTGGTCGGAACTGGTTTCGACCGAGCAGGTGGCCCAGCTCAGATTGAGATCAGGCCCGAGAGGAAAGACCATGGGCGCGCCATTGATTTCAGCCTCCAGGCTCACGCCTTCCGCGGTGGGCGGCAAGGTGAAATTGAGCGTGCTGCCGAAGATCACGGGATAAAGCTCGCGTACGTTGGACGTAATCTGCGTGTGGTAGACCTCGGCCTCCAGCAGGAAGGTGGCGGTGTCAGACCAGTTCAATGCAGAGGCGGTGATGGTGCGGCCGCCGTGGGTGAACCCGCGCGCGTCTATACGGGTAAAGGGGCATGGACCTGCGATACAGGAGGCCCGCACGTTGCTGAAATAGTTGTCGGCCCCGGCATCGAGTGTGACGGAGGCGGACGATGCCTTCCACTTGCCGTCGGGCGAGCAGGGCGACTGGTGCTGACAAGGCACATTTCCTTTATTCACAACCTGAAAAGTACGGACGGCGCTGCCTATACTTGTGGCTGTGCGTGAGTTGATGGTGTATCGCACGCGCACGTTGGAGATAGTGGTGGCCGGAGCTTTAGGGCCAGGAGCGCTCTTTTTTGTCGAGATGGGGTCCATGCGCACGATATAGAGCTGGTTGGGAACCTGAAGCCTTTTGGTTTGGATATTCAGATCAAAAGGCTGATAGGATGCGCTGCGAAAGGTGACGAGAACGGGGGCGCTGGACAGGACTTTTCTTTGCAGGACCAGCCGGAAGTAGCCGGATGCTTCCGACTGAGTGGCCGCACTGGCGCCGTCCACGGTGGCCGTGATGACGACGCCTGCAATCGGCAATTGCCAGTTAGCATCAGGATCTTTCCGCATCACAGCGCCTTCGATGACCACCTGGCGCAGGGAGAGTAATCTGAGCCGATGCACGCGTAACAATAAAAATGTGACAACAACTGCGGAGACTGCGGCCACAACAATCGCGATCCAAACGGTATTCTTTCTTGTCATTCGGCACCGACCATAATTGGACGCAGAGCAGAAGAGAGATGCTGCCAGTAAATGTTCTGCATCTATCTATTTTGATCGTGGAGTTGTCAGCCACAAATTCTTTCAGCGAATGCAAATGGTGCGGCTGAACATGGATGGAAGTAAAGACCACTCATTCCACTCGCGGCGGAAGTTTCTCCAGCAGCTCGCCGCGCTATCTCTTGGCCCTTCGCTTGTATACCGGAGGGCACTTGCTGCAACAGAGGAACAGAAGCCTGACGGCCCAGTGCTTACCCAGGAGGATGAGGCATTCCTGGACGATCTCGAGCACAAGACATTTCTATATTTCTGGGAGCAGGCGAATCCGCAGACGGGACTCATCAAAGACCGCTGCAATGTACGCGTGCCGGACACGTATGCGGCAGCCAGCATTGCTTCAACTGGATTTGGGCTGACGGGCATCTGCATAGCGGAGAAGCGCGGGTTTATCTCTTACCAGGATGCGCGGCTGCGCGTGATTACAACGCTGGATTTTCTATGGAAGAAATTGCCGACGCACCGCGGATTTTTCTTTCACTTCGCCAACATCAATACGGGCGAGAGAATATGGGACTCGGAAGTTTCTTCGATTGATACGGCGATCCTGATATGCGGCATTCTCACGTGCCGCCAGTACTTTCATGATCGCGACATTATGCAGCTAGCACGGGCGATTTTCGACCGGGTGGACTGGACATGGTTATCAGAAGATGTGTCGTTGCTGCCGATGGGGTGGACGCCGGAGTCCGGTTTTCTCTCTTCCAAATGGGAGTACTACAGTGAACTGATGATGATTTATCTGCTGGGGATGGGGTCGGCGACCCATCCTCTGCCGGCGGGCGTATGGGATGCGTGGAAGCGGATCACGTTTGAGTATGATGGTCTGCGCTACATAGGCTCCTTCGCGCCGTTGTTTGTTCATCAATATTCGCAGGCATGGTTTGATTTCCGGCACAAGCGCGACAAGTATGCGGACTACTTCCAGAACTCGGCGACGGCCACGGAGGTACATCGCCGCTTTTGCATTGAGCTGCACAAATATTATTCGGATTACAGCGAAGACTTGTGGGGCATTACCGCTTCTGATTCTGAGAAAGGATATGTGGTGTGGGGTGGGCCGCCGGCGATGGGACCGATTGACGGAACCGTGGTCCCGGCAGCGGCTGGGGGATCGCTTCCCTTCCTTCCGGACGCGACGATGCGCGTTTTGAAGAATATTAAGAACCGCTATCCGCAGGCATGGAGCCGCTATGGTTTTGTAGATGCCTTCAACCCCTTGAAGAACTGGTATGACACGGACCTGGTAGGAATTGATGCGGGAATTATTTTGTTGATGGCAGAAAATCTGCGGACTGGATTTGTGTGGAAGACGTTTATGAAGAATCCTGAAGCGCAGCGCGGAATGGAAAAGGCCGGATTTAAAAATTATTAGGCCTTTGTGAAATGAGGGTGTCTGAGGAGAAACAGCCCATTCAAGCCCGAAAGAAGGGCTTGAATGGGGTTCCGGTGATGACCGATCCGCTCAGAACTCGAACCTGGCGGTCAGCTGCAATTGCCGGGGCGAGGAGTCTCCGCCGAGAAACGCGCCCAGGATGCTGGTAGGAGTGCTGACATTGCTGACGATGCGGCCGAATTGTCCGCTGGACACGTCATTCACCGGAGAATCGAATGGCGCGTGGTTCAGCAGGTTGAAGGCCTGAACCCCGAGAGTGAGATTTGCTTTCTCGCCGGGAAGTTTCGTTGCTTTGTAGAGGCTCAGGTCGAAGTTGGTGTAGATAGGGCCGCGGAACTGGTTTCTCCTCTGCTGATTGAAGTTTGCTGTTTCACCTGCCGCGGCAAAATCAACTGTTTTGAGGCACGGTGCTCCGCCGAGACGGGCCGCGCTGCGGTCGCATGAGGAGAGGCCCTCTGGATGTGGATTGGTCTGCGCAGCGAAGACGCTCCCGCTGTAGTTCTGGCCATTGAGGGTTGCGCTGACGTCACCATCTACCACCGAGAGAGGCACGCCGGAACGGCCGAAGATGGTGCCTGCAAGACGCCAGCCTTCAGCAATGACTTTAGGACCGCGATAGTAGGGCACATTCAGGATGTAGCTGGTAGTGAAGTTGTGCCGGACATCGTAGTCTGCGTTTCCATAGTTTGCGTTAAGGTTGAATGGGTTCTGCGGATTGAGCAGACCGCTCGCTGTTCCATAGTTATATCCGCTGAGGCCGCCATTGGAGATGAGGTCGAGCGAGTGACTGTAGGTGTAGTTGAATTGCAGAGTGGCGTAGCGGGAGCGGTGCTGCAATTGTGTGATGAGGCCGTTGAAGTTGGAGTATCCCTGTGTGTCCACTTCAGAAACTGTTCCGAAGTTCGGGTCGAGGGGTGAAGCAGGAAGGCTGCCAAATCCATACGCATTGAGGCCACCATTGTTGATCGGCTCACGGTATCCGTGATTGCCTACGTAGTTGACGGTGAGGACGAGGTTGGATGCCAACTGCTGCTGCAGCGCGAGGTTCCACTCGATGACGCGCGGATTGTGGAAGTCCGCGACAGTATTGGTAAAGCCAGGGGCCGAGAATGTTCCTCCGGCGCTTTCGACGGCCTGACTAATCTGGCGATAGTTTTGTCCTTGCGCAAAACCGGAATGGAATGCCTGGGAGGAATCTGCTGCCGCAGTTGCGGCGCTGCTGGAGAGGCTGGGGTCGAGCGTATATTGCTTTGACGCATTGCTGACCACAGTAAAGCGGCTCGCGATGGGAAGGTTTCTGATGGCAGCGTCAGACAAAGCAGCAGGAAGAATGTCAGTAAATTCGCCGACTCCGGCGCGCACGATAGTGCGGGAGTTGGGGCCGAAGACAGACCATGCCACGCCGAGTCGCGGCTGGAAGATGAAGGCATCGAGAGAGTGGAAGGCGTGGCTAAGTCCTGACTGAATTACCTGGTTGTATGGCGTGCCTGAGTCATGGTTCAGCGCGAGGAAATCTGAGGCAAAGCGCGCATAGCAATTGGTGTGGCAGACCGGGTTTGACTCTGTATCCGAGCGCAGCGACAGAGTGATCTTTACGTTGGGCAACACGGCCCACTCATCCTGCGCGTAAAGGCCTAGGGCCCATAATGAAACGGGCTGCGTCCGCCGCAGAGGAAAACTCTGCGTCCAGACATCATTTACTCCGTTGATAAAGCTATTGAGAGTTTCACTGGAGTTGTATCCGATAGTTCCGGCACCTGGGCTGAAGTTGGTCATGTTTGCGCGGCGGAAATTTACGCCCGCCTTGAATGTGTGCTTCTCTTTCGACCAGCTCAGGTCATCAATAAATTGATACTGTGTGACGTTGCGTCCGGCGGGGTACTGATTGTTTTGTCCGCCGAGGGTTGCAAAGGTACCGCTTGCGAACGAGAGCGTGTATGGAAAGAGCGCGGTGGAAGCAGCCAGGTTTGGGTTGCTGGAGTTTCCGCGGTAATACATGGTGGCAAAGATGAACTGATTGACCAGGTTCGGAGTGAAGATATGGCTTTCGTTCAGCTGGCCCTCGTATTCGGGCTGCTTGCTGGTGACATTGAAGAGCGGGTTAAGAGGATCGGTGTAGCTGGCCTGGAGCCCTTTATCAATTTTGAAGTGGGCAAAGAGGTGGTCGTTTGCGCCAGCGTCGTAGTCCATACGACCGACGTAGATGGTTTCGCTGGTTGAGTTTCCTGCGACGGAACGGAACTGGAGAGCGCAGGGCGCCGCGCCTGCGCCGAACTGTTTTCCCTGGATTACATGCGTCTGATTGTTGCAGCCAGAAGGATCGGAACCGGAAACTGTGCCTGCCTGCGAAGCCCCTTTTGCATGGTTGTAGACGCTGAATAGCTTCTGATAAAAGCCCAACTGCGACGGGCTGACCTGAGCGATGTTGTCAAGAACAGCCTGCTGAAAAGCAGGCGATGGAATGTAGACAAAGCTACTGGTGGGCAGAATGAGGCGTATGCCTTCGTTATCGAAAAAGAAGTGCAGCTTGTCACTGGTGTGCGGGACGGGGCCGCCGACAGAGACTGCCCACTGGTTTGCATTATCAAAAGGACGCGGCGTGATGGGAGCGCTCTGCTTGTTGAAGTAGTTGTTGGCGTTGAGGACACGGCCGTTCCACCAGTAGACGGCGTTGCCGTGATAGGTGCTGCCGCCGGACTTTGTGAGCTCGGTAACAAACGCGCCTGACGAGCTGCCGTACTGGCCCTGATAGGCGGGGCTGACGACTGTGACTTCTGCAATGTCATTGTTACCGAGAAGCAGATTGCTGGCGGCCGAATAGTTGACGTTGATTCCGTATGTATCTTCAAAGCCGCCATCTACGGTGAATACATTAGAGCTGCCCGGAAGTCCGAAGACATTGAAGTTGCCGGTCCCCTGCTCCGTGTTCATCAAGGCGCCAGGGGCAACCTGCGCGACATAGGTCAGATCGTTGCCGGGGTTGGGCACATATTGCACCTGCTGTTCATCGAATGCGGTGGAGATGTCTGCGTGGTTGGTCTGAAGAAGCGACTCAGCCTGGGCGTTGACCTGCACAGTTGTATTGGAATTTGCGACAGCGAGGTTGATGTTGAGCGTGGTTTGCTGCCCTACCTGCACAATGGTCTTCTGCACCTGCGTCTTGAAACCGGGAGCTGTGACGGTGAGCTCGTAGTGCCCGGGCTTGAGGAGGGCAAAGCGATACGCGCCGGCGCTGTTGCTGGTGGAATTGAATGTCTCTCCAGAATCGGTGTTCTTCAAGATGAGAGAGGCATTGGGCACGACTGCACCGGATCCGTCGAAGACTGAGCCGGCGAGATCTCCGGAAATAAGAGACTGAGACCATGCGGAAACAGCGGCTGTGATGAGCAAAAGGAAAAGGCCAAAACGGACTGCAAAATACTTCATACTGTACCTCACAAATTTCTGTTATTTGCTTCTGGAAAATGGACTGAATGAAAAAGGCCCACGAGCTGTGTCGTGGGCCTCTTCGAAATCCGAAGTCTGAGCAGCTGGTGCTAGATTGAGCTACAGCCTGCGCGCCCACCTGGGGGACAACACGCTGCGTCCATACAGAAGTGGCCGGAGGTAAGCTGCATGTTAACTAGTTTATCACTTGGCCTCAGCGGATGACAACATCCAATCGCACCGATCGGGGGTTCACATAAAATCCCTCACAACGACTCGGGACAGTAAAAAAGGAGGTAAGTGCTCGATTTTAGATTGGCTGCCCCCCAGGGATTCGAACCCCGATATGCTGATCCAGAGTTACCGCGAAAAAATCGGGGAGACGCACGGCTAAGTCTCTCTACAACAATGACTTATACAAACCGCAGCCCGCACAGAACGACCGCGAAATTCGTTGCAGTTTGTTGCTTTGTTTTCAGTGACTTACAAAAACGTGCGTCATAGCGCATGTCATGTTTATGTCATAGTTTGGCAAGCTGATTTCCAGTCAGCTTGCCAACCGGATAACCCGAAATGAGCAGGTTGAATATGGATAAAATACTCGGAGATTGCTATGATTATCCGAGGAATTTATCCGATGGCCGACCAGCCCAATATCCTCTCCCCCGCGGAGCGCGCACTCAGAATCTTTGAGACTCATGGAGGCATCCTGAGCACCAATCAGGCCCTCCAATTCGGAATTCACCCTCGGATACTCTATGCGCTCCGTGACGACGCGAGACTTGAACGAATGGAACGCGGCCTCTACCGGCTCGCCCATTCCAAACCCCTTGGCAATCCCGATCTGGTGACTGCCGCCCTGAAAGTTCCGCAAGGCGTCGTGTGCCTGATCTCGGCTCTCGCATTTCACCGTATGACGACACAGATACCCCATGCCGTTTACCTTGCTATTCCAGCTAACAGCCAGGCCCCAGTCCTGCAATATCCGCCTCTGCGGCTCTTCTGGTACTCCCAAGCTGTCTACGAGAACGGAATCATCGAGGAGAAACTGGACAACACGCGGGTTCGCCTATACTCACCTGAAAAGACCCTTGCTGACTGTTTCAAATACCGTAACAAGCTCGGTATCGATGTCTGCGTGGAGGCTCTCAATCTCTATCGCCGGCGTGGCCGGATGAAAATGGACCTGATCGAACGCTACGCGAAGCTGTGCCGAGTAGAGCGCGTGATACGGCCTTACCTGGAGGCGGTCCTATGACGGTTCCCGTTATCAAGAACATGAGTGCATCGGTTCGACAGCGCCTCCTGAACTATGCACAAGCGAACGCGCGCCCCTTTGCAGAAATCCTGCAGTATTATGCGATGGAGCGTTTTCTCTATCGGCTTTCCGTATCCCCTCATTCTGAGAGATTCCTGCTGAAAGGCGCTCTGATGCTGACCGCTTGGCGCGCACCAACGACCCGGCCTACTATGGACATTGATCTCCTTGGAAGGACAACGAACGAGGTTGAAGCCATTGTCCGAATAATGCGGGAAGTGGCGCAGACCGAAGTTCCGAATGACGGTGTGACATTCGATCCAGCATCATTCACCGGCGAAGTCATCCGCGAAGACGCCGACTACTCTGGAGTTCGCACTATATTCACAGGGAATCTTGGAGTGCCCGGGAAATTCTGTACCAGTGGGAGTGAGACAAACTGGTATGGAAGGAGCATGGAATGGCAAAGCCCAGGAAGCACACGCCTGAGCAGATTGTGAATAT
>JAJPKO010000003.1 GCA_021323655.1 Acidobacteriaceae bacterium | reverse complement strand
TGGTCGGGGCGGAGGGATTCGAACCCCCGACCCTCTGCTCCCAAAGCAGATGCGCTACCAGACTGCGCTACGCCCCGACTTCTTCTCATTGTACAAGATGAAATCCCGCATCACGGATATCCCGCAAGCACCATCCTGTGCGCCAGCCACTCCATCGCTAGAATCAGCAGGAACAGCGGAATGAGAAAGATTGCAGCCACCGCCAGCCCTATCAGCAGCAGAAAGACCCAATCCTTCCACGTATGCCGGTGCGGCTGCTCCAGGTGCCGCGACAGCAGAGCGTAATTGCGCCGGTTCGCCTTCCATGCGATATCAAAAGCATCGCCCAGCAGCGGAATCGAACCGATAATCACATCAATTCCCAGATTCACTACCATTCGCGTCAACGTCACATATGGCACACCGCGAAACCACGCGGCCACAATCATCACACATGAAGCAAGTCCGGCGAGCACATCCCCCGCCCACGGAACGAGCCCGATGATCCCATCCAGTCCAAAGCGAATGGGCGTTCCGGGGATCCGAAACCAGTCATCCAGCACATGCGCCAGCATGTCCAGATTCTCATTTGCGAAAAGGCCTTTGCCAACTCGCATTCGGGGCCTCAGATTTCCACGTTCCGGCGATAACACCTGCGAATTCATATCAGGAAAAATGCTACAATCAATACCTATACGGCGGCTATAGTTCAGCGGCAGAACGCCTGACTGTGGCTCAGGATGTCGTGGGTTCGATCCCCACTAGCCGCCCCAACTCGAATGGCAGGAAACATTTATCTCGGCTCCTCCGGCTGGGCATACACAAGCTGGAAACCGGATTTCTACCCTCCAAAGCTTCCCTCCAGAAAATTTCTTGAATTTTACGCAACACGCCTGAACTCTGTCGAGGTCAATTACACCTTTCGCGCGCTTCCTTCCGCCGCCATGGCGCAGTCCTGGCTGGCAGCTACCGCGCCCGACTTCCGCTTTTCCTTCAAGGCTCCGCAACGCATCACCCATATTCTGCGTCTCAAGGACTGCACAGAAGCGCTGGCCAGTTTCTACCGCTCGCTCCAACCCTTCATAGATGCACACCGCACCGGAGCAGTACTCTTCCAGCTTCCGCCCAACTTTAAGGCCGCCCCAGCAAGGCTCGACACTTTCCTTGAAAAAGCCGCATCCACAAGCCTGCGCCCCGCCTTCGAGTTCCGCCACGAGTCCTGGTTCGCAGACGAAACCTATTCCATTCTCCGCAGGCACAATGCCGCTCTCTGCGTTGCTGAAAACGACGAACTCGTCACACCAGACGTCGTTACAGCGCCCTTCTCCTGTTACCGCTTCAGACAAAGCAGCTACTCCGCGGAAGACCTGGCCCAGATACGGTCTTTGCTCGCGCAGCGCGCCCAGCAGGGTGATGTCTTCGCTTATTTCAAGCATGAAGAAGATCCAGCCGGAGCGATTCATGCAGCTACGCTACTTGAGGAGCTGCGCCGCGAATGACTGGCCTCAAGACATTTATCAAGCTCGCTCCAAGCCCCGGACTCAACGGCTGGTGCGCTGACTTCATCCCGCGTCGCTTTCTCAACAATGGCCATCTGATGACGCTCGCCGGAAACTTCCTGCCCCGTCATCACGCGCCGCTCCCCGAACCGGAACCCCTCCTGGTCCAGGTTCAGGGTCCGATCCCCGGCTATGAAGAGTACGGCCCCACCCGCATCCTGTGCCACTGCAACTGGCAGCCTGAAGAAGTACGCAGCCAGCGCCTTACCGTCGTACTCGCGCACGGGCTTGAAGGTTCCTCCAGCTCGCAGTACATGCTCGGCAACGCCGCCCGCGCCTGGGCCGCCGGATGCAACATCGTCCGCATGAACATGCGCAGTTGCGGAAGTACGGACAAGCTCTCGCCAGCCATCTACCACTCCGGTTGCTCAAATGATGTTGCGTTGGTTGTCGAGCGCATCGTGCGCAAACATCATCTGCAGTCCGTCGCCGTCATTGGTTATTCGATGGGCGGCAACCTTGTCCTCAGCTACGCAGGCCAGCTTGGCAACAACGTTCCGCCTTTCCTCAAGGCCGCTGTCGGTATCTCTCCGCTCATGGATCTCGCCGCCTCATCCGCCGCCCTCCACGAGCCGCAGAACCGCTTTTATGAGAAATACTTTCTCCGCTCCATGGTGGCGCGCCTCGAGCGCAAAGCAGAGCTCTTCCCCCGGCTCTACCTGCCGCTGCACACTAAACGCGTACTCAGAAAAATCCATAGCATGCGCGACTTCGACGAATACGTCGTCGCCCCCTACGGCGGCTTTGCCAATGCCGACGCCTACTACTACACCGTCGCCAGCTCCAACTTCGCCTCACAACTAAGCCTGCCTACGCTCATCGTCCACTCGCTCGACGATCCCTTCATCCGCATGCTTCCGGAAACGCGTCAGGCACTCATAGACAATCCGCACGTCAGCTTCATTGAAACTCCGCGCGGAGGCCACTGCGCCTTTCTCGCTCCCGCCAACGGATACGACGGCTACTGGGCCGAGAAAACTCTTCTCGGCTTTCTTCTGGCTACCTCAGGAAGCGAAGCGCATGGAAGCAGACTGGTCGGTTGAAATTGGCCCCGGACTGCCCATGATTGCAGTTCCATGGGAGGGCTATGTTCCTCTCAAGGAAGATGCCTTCCGCATCACTCAGGTGCCTGAAGCCGTAACCGATACCGTCCTGGCCCAGGCACTCCGCCATCTGAACGCACCAGAATCGCCGGTCTTCACCTCAAAGTGCGACCGTTGGCATCTTCCCGCTGCCGAAATAGACCCCTTCGAATTCGACGCGCCACCCGCCGAGGCGTATACCGGTGTCGCCTGCTACATAGACATCATCCTGCGCCACCCGAACGCTTTTGCATCCTTCGCTGCGCATGAAAGCTGGATGCGTGCCGCATCGTCCACTCTTCGCGAAGTCCCGCTCCTCCAAAGCCGTACCGATTTCGTCATCCGACAGGCCATCGTGCATGCCCAGGAGGGCTTCGGAATCACACTCTACGTTGCTTCCTGTGCGCGAAACCAGACACTCGGCCACTCCATTTTCGAGGCTGCGCTGAATCACGCAATCACCGTTACAATAAAGACATCACCCACTGTGGGCGAGTAGCTCAATTGGATAGAGCACCGGCCTTCTAAGCCGTAGGTTGCAGGTTCGATCCCTGCCTCGCCTACCAGACCATGGAACGCTCCTTGCAAACAAAGGAGATAATTCCGTGGATACATCTCGCAGTG
>JAJPKO010000030.1 GCA_021323655.1 Acidobacteriaceae bacterium | reverse complement strand
TTCAGGAAGACCGCATGCGCGGCGTCAGGGAATCCGGCTCGCGAATGCGATGCCCTCGCACAGTTCAGAGCCGTGCTGGAAATCGCTACTTACACCACGGGCTGCTATACGGGATGCTAAGAGACCTTTCCTTCTCTCAAGCCCACCCTTCCCGTGTTAGTACGTTATCACAGCGTATGGCCCGTGGTAGACCGCGCTCGGCGATGATCTGGTCAAGCCACGCGTGTCAGTATTTGCAAACGTCGATAGCCGAAGCGCGGCTTTTCGCGGGCCAGCGCAATCAGACGCTCGCGCAAGCCATTGTCGTTATGCCGCGGCTTGTAGCGATAACTCGAAACCGGAACCAGCAACAAGCGGCAGGCCCGGCCTTCGGTGAAGGCGAACTTCTCCCGGATGTGCTCGACAGATGCCTTCATCGCTGTGAGCTCCATCCGTTTTTTTCTATCACCGACTGCAGTGCTTCCTTGTCCAGACTCAGATCGGCCGCTAGCTTGCGCAATCGCGAGTTTTCATCCCGCAGCCGCTTGGCCTCCTGCGCCTCGCTCACGTCCATGCCCCCGTACTTCGACTTCCAGGCATAGATGGTGTGGGCGCTTACCCCCACTTCCCGGGCTACATCCTCGGCCTTCCGGCCCGCTTCCATCTGCTTGACCGCCGCGATCATTTGCGCCTCGGTGTGCTTGCTCCTCGACATCGTTCCGCAAGTTTCCTGAATACCCAAATCGTACTCGGTTCTGTCCGGAAAACTGGGATCAGGCCAAGACAGTGAGGTTTCCAACGGCCGGCTCATTGTCGTCAGGCTGAGTTGCTCCCGTTTCTGTTCCAGTGGGTTCATGGGTCGCCCTTTTTGGATCAAGGCGTCGTAATCGGCCAGCGAGATGTGGTCACTAAGGCCGATCTTTGACTTTTGATGAGCTCAGACTCTCCGGCCATTCCAATTTAGGTCTGAAGTTATAACGAAGAAACTTTCGATTAATAACTGCATTGGCATAGCAAGTCACTTCAATCATTCGCTTTCTGGCGAGTAATCCGCCAGGATCCACGAGGCGCGAAAAATCGATGAACTGCTCCCAGGTACCCGTAAACTTCTTAGGCCAGCTTTTGCCGAGAGGTGACTCTTGATGGCGTCTGCCAACTGTGCTGAGCTTCCTGTATATACCCTTGTTATAGACATCCAGTGTAATGGGCCGCCCCAAAGGATAGTAGGACGCTTCTACGTCCCCGGAGTCGGCGGCTATCGTTAGGTCATGCCAGAACCATGGCATCGTGCCGTGTTTCCCCCACTGTACGGCAACTTCAGGACGGCCAGACCTTGCCACGGCCGCAGGAGGAGCCTCAAGCACGCGGCCATGAAAATAGGTTGCATATCTCACCATTCTCTGGCGCTTCTCGTCCAACTGCACCCAAACAATCTCGTGATCAGAGGGGTCGTTATCGTCGGGAAAGTCGATGTCATCGTCCCAAAACAGGTGATAAGCAATCCAAGGCTTCGTAGGGTGCAGCACCGCCACAACGTCCTTTAATGCGAACGGCTCAGAATGGGTGGTCATCAACAATGGTGCAAACGTCTCAGCTAGCGCCCGCTCCTTGGCAGTCGCTCGCCGAGGAGGCGCAAGCGTCAGCACGCGATCATAGGCCGCACTGGCCTTATCCAGACAACGCATCCTATGAGCTGCCCAGGCTTCGGCATTCGCCCGATCGGCCTCTGTCGAGCCACAACCACAACTGGCAGTTGGTTCCTGTCGCTCCTGTGAGCTCAGGCTTAACGCTGGCATAACCGACGCAGTGCAAGATGTTCCGCCTGCTCCGGCTCGTTCAACGTACAATGCGACGACAAAGATCGAGAAAGCAAGGCATGGGATTGCTAGGGAGCGGAATCCCTTTGACATCGAAGTCTCCCGTAAGTCCATAGATGAGAGAAAAAATCATTGTCAGAAGTCGAACCGGAGCGCCGCCTCGATATTCCGCGGTAGCGATCCCGGCGCGAGCGTTGTGATCTGACCAAAGGTCGGACTCGATACGTTCGTGTCCGCACGCCCGTACTCAGGAGTGTTGGTGAAGTTGTATGCTGACATTTGAAACGTCGCAACCCATCGATCTTTCCAAGGAAATGACTTTCTCAAAGTGAGGTCGCCACGGCGAAGAGGAGCGAAGCGAATATTCGGCAGATAGCGGGGGATGCTGCCGATCGTGTAAGGGGGCGGCGCGGCGATAACAGAGGATGAGGTATTAAACCATTGGCGCGGACTAGGGTGGGAGATCGCAAGCTGTCCCACCTTTGCTACATTTGGCCGACACACCTTAAAGCCATATACAGCAAGTGTGTTGGCACAGCTGAACTGAAGTGGAAGTCCACTGGCGAAGTTTACAATCGAAGAAAGCTGCCAATTGCCCACAACGACGTTAACCAATCGGTTCATCTCTCCTCCGATGGCTCTACCCCGCCCGACGGGAAGTTCCCAGATTAGTGAGCCCGTGAAGTATTGTGGATCGTCATGTGCGCTGATTGAGCGTTCCACCGACAAGTCATAAATGTTGCGCGGTTCGTCTCCAATCTCCCACCCCTGGGTTTCGGAGGTGTTGTCGATGGCCTTGGACCATTGATAGGTGAGAAGAACAAAGAGACCTGATCCGGTCTTCTTGATCAACTTCGCCGTGAGGGCATTAAAACTTGAGCTTGCGGCCGGCGTATCGCCATCTAAATAGACATTGGTGTACTGAGGATATGGGCGAAGGAGTTGGTTATACGCAATTGTGCTGCCTGCGAGATTGCCCGATGGAATCACTCCGCGAAACGGATTCGATACTTGCTGATTCAGCTTCGAACCCAAGCTAAGGTACGCAGGGTCGAGCTGATTAATGTCCGCTTCGTTGGACTGTTGGCTCTGACCATATCCAATCGCCAGGTGGCGGCCTTGCGTCCCCTGGTAACCTAATTCGAAAACTGAGTTTGGTGCGATCTCAAGCTGAATATTGGCGTTGTACGACTGAACGTAAGGCGTTGGATGGTGCCGGAACGAGGCGTAAAGCGTCGTCCCAACGTCGGTCAGGAGCCCCAGCGAGTTGCCGGTAGGTTTCAGCAAGCCGTCGGGAAATGGATTGCTCAGCAAGTTTGCTGGAACAAAACCTGCATTTCCTTGAGTGGTGACGGCGGTTGTGTTTGCGGAAAACCCATCCGTCGGTCCTTGAGTTGACGTGACGGTTTGAACGTAAAATATCCCGTAGCCAGCCCGGAACACGAGTTTATTGGACGCGCGATAGGCGAGCGCAACGCGCGGAGCAACATTTTTATAGTCGGTATCCCAGAGTCCTCTGCGTGAAGGGCCCAGAAACGTAAGGCCACCCACGAGATTCAATCCTGTTGCAGACGAGAGGGGATTCTGAACTTCAGGATTAAAGTTATTCAATTTGTTATAGCGTTCCGTTCGTGGGAACTGGACTTCATATCGCACCCCGTAATGAAGTGCCAGTCGATGAGTGGCCTGCCATGAGTCCTGGAGATACCAAGCGGCATACTTCTGGGTTGTCGCCGTCGCAGCCGTATACGGGGCATTTGCAGAAGCCATCGTTCCTAACAAAAGTGACGCGATTGCGTTGCCGGAGGTTGAACTATCCGTCGCCGCGATTGGTCCGGAAGTCAGCCCGCGATTCAGATTAAAGATCGCCGAAGTCTCGGTCGTATCGTTGAGCTGGGCGCTCTCAAAAGCGAAGCCGGAATCGATACTGTGCCTGTCGACCTGCTTGGTGCTTCCTGCCTGAATATCCAGATTCTGTCGTGGCAGCTTGAGATAGAGAGGATTACCAAGTTGCTGATAATTCTCGAATGAGAATTTCGGTAGTGTGTTCGCAGCGAATTGACCCACGAGGGACGCCGGCAGGCCCACGGCGGTTCCATTGATATTTGCAACCTGGCTTGGAGTTATTTCCTGCTGGTTCCAGCGGATACTCCCGATATTCACGTTCACGACCCAGGTCGGCGACAGGATAAACGTGTTGCCCAGCGTGGCTAGATAACCGGGATCGTAGCGTGTGTAATTTGTGTCTACGCCGCCACCCAGGAAAGCCGGGGCCCCAATCGAACTCCAGACCTTGGTGACATGTCCGAAAAGCGAGTACTTGTCACTACGTGTCCAGTCGATGCGTGCGTCCATTCGATCAGTGACGGTCTCCGCCGTCCGGGTCACCGCGTAATTATTCGCGTGAGTAATGGCGTCGCCCTGGGATGTCGGTTGTGGGAAAAGGTTCAACACTTTCAAACCCACTGGATCCATGAGACCGGAGGGAATCTTGTTTCCAGGGAACGGAGTACGAGTATATTGACCGTTTGCTTGTGCCACTGTGGTAAACGGGTTATAGATTGTTGCTAATGATCCATCGCTGTTGTAAGTTTCCGAGAAGTCGCCTTGCCGTTGTGCTGCAGTGGGCACGGTCGTGATAAGAGTGCTGGGTGTAGTTTCGCGAATCCCCTCGTATGCGCCGAAGAAGAACATATGAGTGTGCGGGAAGAGCGGACCGGAGGAGACGGCTCCAAACTGGCTGCGGTGAAAGTCGGGCTTTGCCAGTCCTGCCCGGTTGTTCGTCCAACTGTTCGCATCGAGTGCGCTGTTCCTAAGATATTCGTAGAGGCTCCCGTGGAACTTGCTTGTGCCTGCCCGGGTGGCCAGGCGGACAACTCCTCCATCCGTCTTCCCGTACTGTGCGTCGAAGGCATTGCCAATTACCTGGACTTCTTGGGTGGCTTCAATACCGGGCAACAGGATAGCCTGCCCCACATCGCCGCTGGTGACAGATACGCCGTCAACCAGAATTGCGGTTTGCTCGTCCCGGCCGCCGTTGAGGGCGAAGCGCGTTTCATTGTGATCTCCGACTGTGTTGTCGGAATTGATGCCCTGGCGGACGGAGACCACGCCCGCCTGGGCAAACACTGCCTGCGTGGGGCTGCGGGCCGGGATTGGCAGTGCGAGGACCTCTTTGTTCGAAAGCGTGATCTCCTTGTTGGCAGTCTGCGTATCCAGAATTGGTGAAGCAGCATCGACGGTCACGGTCTGAGAGACATTGCCGACCTGCAGAGGGAGATCAACTCGGAGCTCGGTGGCAACATCAAGAGCGATGTTGCTTCGCACCAAGGGTTGGAAGTGCTCCTTAGCTACTCGTAGCTCGTACCTGCCGTTCCTCAGGCTAAAAAAACTATAGAAGCCGCTCGGATTGGAAACGGCAGTGCGATACCATCCTTGATCAACGCTTATCAGCTCGACTTTGGCGTTTGGGACTGCGCTTCCGCTTGGGTCGGTCACGAGGCCGGAGATCGACGATTCCTGTCCCCATGCGGCGGCGGTGCCGAGAATTAGGGAAATCAAGGCACCCCATGCAAGTTTGGAGATGAGACTTAGCACGGAGTCTCTGAAGATCCGGCTTTCTGAGACAGACTTATCCTGTAGCATGCTGTTTTCCTTAGAACTGGTTATTCAGTGTTTTGATAAGTCATTGACGGCGCGCTCTATGGTTCGCAAATCGAGCCCACACGCGGTCATGACTGCTTCACTCGTGTGCTCCTGGCCATCTTGCGATGGATCATGGTCCGCCAGAAGCGTTGTTAATTGGACATTCAGGTCCTGCACGCTGCGAAAAAGGGAGCGCGTCTCTCCTGCAATGGATCCCCTTCCTGCAGAGTTATCGATTGCCTCCAGCGCCGAAGGTCCAGAAATACCCGGAAACTCACCGTTTAAGGCAGCAACTTCGTCCCTCAAAGCTTTAAGATGATCAGCGGCGATGGCCGCCACGCTTGGGTCTGCAAAGTCTCCATAGCGATCGCTTAACTCACTGAGGGCTCTAGCGCGCCAGATCATGCGTTCTGAATGACTCAGTACAGTATTCACGAAGGTCGATCGGTCCCCGACATCCGGAAACTTTTTCCTCAGCCAGGTTGCGAGCAAAGGGGCTGCGCTAGAGCTCGGGTCCAGGATTTTGATGTGCGCCTGCTTCGTCCTAGGCCTTGAAGACTCCTCATCCGGAGTACGCAATGAGAGTGTCAGATGAGGAATTCCACGGAGCTGTGCAGTAAGTTCCTTGAGGCGCGAATCTGTGGCAACAGTGCCGGTAATTGCAACGCGGCGAACCTCTCGTGAGATATGCAGATCCTCGCCCAGGTCGGCATTCAGAGCATGCAGGCGAAGCCGCGCCAGCAACTCGCTGGTGTCCAAGTCTGCCTTCTCCGGAGCCGGTGCAGGTAGCTTGGTGTCAAGCTTGTTCTCATGCGTCTCCACGACTTGAGCAAAAGGCGTGTCTTGAATTCGCTCAGCCCTCGTGCTTTGCTCATCGAACTCTACTTCGAGATCGGAGAAGTGTAGAAGAGAATGCGTAGGCCGGTAACTTGTGCGATCGAAGCTGATCTCAGCCTGTGGGCCTTTTAAGACAAGCGCGGTTTGTGACTCGAAGATTCTTGTTTTACTGCCTGACATGACAAGGGGCCTGTAATTCTCCGGAGATGGATCATACCGCCAAGCAGTCGATGGCGTCGGCAGGCCGGAGAGAGGCGCGCGCGACTCCGCAAGAACTCTCCCATCTGCGTCGATGAGCCGCTTAACTTCGCTGCCAGACCGCGGCAGGCACCAAACTTCCACCCGCCTCTTGGTTCCTGTATGCGCGCTCCGACGTCTTTCGCTGTACTCAAAACTACGGTGCAATACCTGATCGGAGCCAGTCACCGAGTTGTATTGCCAGGCCGCAGACTGGATGAGAATTGTTTCGGCCCGCAGAAGGGTATCTCGAGTCTGCATTACTGGCAGCACACAGATCAGCACAACGGCAGTGACTGCCATGGCAGCCCGAGGAAGCGTCGCCAGGGGAGCAATCACGAGCCGACGAAACTTTAAATGAAACCACAATATCGCTTGGCGATGCTGACGGAACAACCGAATCTTCCGCGCGCCGCGGCTGCTCTCCGATTGCGGGGCATAACGAGCGACTTGATCCTCTTCGGCAAGCTCTTTGACCCTACCCATACGTACAGTGTGAAGAGACGCTACTTGAGGTTCATCGTCGTGAATTGATTCCGGAAGCGTCGCCTCCACAGTTGGGTCAAAATAAATAGTCTCACTTATCAACCCAACGCTGTCGAAGGTTATTCTCATCTCGATCCAGCGTCCATCGCTTAGGTCGACATGCTCGATTTTCGTGAGTGGGCCCTGAGGTGGAAGATCCTCCAAGAGGATCAGTATCAGCCGCACGTCCTCTTCGCTGTAGACCTCTATGCACCCGACTTGCTCCGGGCGTTCAACACGTGCCGACTGCCTACTCCGCTGCCCCTGGACATGATGGGAGGCAATGATTTTGCCATCAACCGCAATCGATAGTAGCCGCGGATAATGCTCATAAACATCCTTACGATGCCTCAACACAACTTGCAGCAAATCCTTATGACTTAATGATTTCCTTTTGACACCCGTCCCCCTTCTCCCAAGTATCGACGCGCCGTCTATATTCAACGGCTCTCGGTCGCAGAGAGTCGGCCGACGGAAGTGTCGATCTATGATCGATAGGCAACGCTCGCAACTGACGATGTGAGATAGCAAAGCACACGAAATGGGCTTGGGAACTAGCGCTTGATAGTGCTCCAGTAATTCGCCTGCTTCAAGACAATCTCCCGCACGGGCTCTCATGATCATCGTGCGCAAGTGCCGAAAGAGTTCTATTGAGGAAACAGTCGTCCACTGAATTTCCCCTGAGGTATCAACAGTGGATTCATAGTTGTTCGGCTCTCCAAGGTAGTGTTGAACCTCAGTGCGCATTCTGCTGAGGCTCGACCGTACAAGAGCCAGAGAAAGGTTTGCAATCTCTCCGATTTCCCGAAGATCATAATCGTGGAAGAACCTAAGAATGAAGAAGCTCGCGCCTTTTGTTTGATTTTTCCGTGCTATTACATATTGGCAAATCCGCCTCAGTTCGTTCTGATGCTCCAGAACATACGACTCAGGACTCGTCCAGAGTGCGAACTGAATAGACTCGATGTCAGCTACAGATATCTGCTGCGACCCCAATCGGGACGACTTAGCCATATACGCGATGTGAAGATGGCGAAGACACTTGTAAAGATAACTGTCGAGATTTTTGATCCGGCTAAAGTCAGGCTTAGCCAGCAACACGTATAGATAAAGATCGTGAACAATGTCCAGGGAAACATCTTCGTCGCCGCGAGTAAGGCCCAGCGCCCATGCCCGCAACTGGTCGTAATGTTCCGCCAGAGCCTCTTCTGGTCGTGGTACGGGCATTGGATGCAGCGTTTTTAAGCCCCTGTTTGCCATTCAACCTTAAAGAGAGATTTTGGCTAAAAAACTTGCATGCAACTTCGTGAATAGTTGGTTAAGAATGCATACTGAACACATTGGACTGTTCAGCAGCTGGCAACGAATTGTGGAAACCAGAATTGCCGTGCGCTTAAAATCCTGGCGACAGCAAGACGAGGTTACATCTTTCTGTCTGGACGGCCCGACGTGCGCAAAAACCCTTCCATCATCAACCTGTAGCAGAACGTCGGATTCTCGGCTACGCACCTGCGAGTAGCGTACTTACCCAAAGGTGAGCAAGAGTGCTGAAGGTGCCAGAGACAAGGGTATTCTTCCGGGGATCTCTGAGTTCGAATATGATTCATAATTGCGATGATCGCCGTGGGCAGGATGCGCCGGGAGACTCATTGGCAATGCGATTACCTCATATGACACCCTCGGTATACCGTGCACGGACTTCCAAGGAGTTGGCACATGCTGACCTTCCAGCTCGCGATGTGATCGAGTTATTAAGCGACAAGTGGAGGGTGCCGGTTCTACATCTACTTCGGACGGGCCCACAGAGAGCCAACCAATTGCAGCGAGCCCTGAATCGTGTATCGCCCAAGATGCTTACGCAGACGCTTCGTGGCTTGGAGCGAGACGGCTTAGTGCATCGCCAGATTCTCCTCATCAGGTCGTTCGGCTTCTGGCAGCCTTCAGGTTATCAAGAAGCTGGTCTCACCAGTTGCGACATCGTTGGCAGCTCAAAGCATCTCGTTGGGAATGCGGTTTACAGTTCCAACCGACGGAGTGAAACTGATGTCGGCTGGTGAAGCGGAGGCTAGCTTCGCTTGAGAGCAACTCGTCAAGGAATAACCAGCTGCGACCCATTAAGACGGTAAGGGTCAGGGCGGAACGCACCTGTTCTACTTCAGACCCGATCTCCACCGGACGATAGATCGCTTATGCCTCGGAAAACTGATGGAAGCCTGTCGCACCTCCAAAGCAACAGTTCAGCCGTCGCAGACTTCGTCGCGGTATGCCGCATGGTAGTACTCCTGTTTGCGAGCGATGAGTAACCAGTTGGTGCGAGCCGTTCTTGTTTGGTTACCGCAACACATGCCTTCGTCATCCCGAGCCGTTACTGCTTGTCCACAATCCAGAGACTGCGCCTGTCTGCCTTGGCCTTAGCTTGAAACACCACCGAGCGACTCCATGAATCAGGAGCGTTCGGAGGTAGGGATCTCCGCGCTTAGTGATACCCATCAATCTGCTCTTACCGCCACTTGAGTTCTTCCTGGGCACGAGGCCCAGCCAGGCAGAGAACTGCTGCCCGTTTTCAAAAGCATGTCCGTTGCTGATAGGCAACAATGGAGATACCCCAAATCTCAAACCCGTAATCTCTGCCCTTGGAATCGTGGAGCGATTCGATTTCATATGCGCACTTCTCGCGTCAGCGCGTTTCGGTACGCTTCCATCAGATACGCCCGCCGTCGTACAGGCCAGATGCGTGTAACGCCTTCCAGGCGGCCCTCTACGCCGTCATAGGACGGATTGGCTGCTACCGCATTGGGGTGCAATTGCGGATCAAGTTCGCGGTTGGTGTCATGCCGGTAGCTTAAAAATTATGGGAAAGTCCTGATATCTTCTCGTTGACACTTGGCTTACTGTTGTGATTAAATACATCATTCAAGGTGAACCGTTTAACCAAACGATGAGGGGAACACCCAAAAGATGGATTCCAGCCAGAGAGAGAAAAACACTGATGGGGAGGCTGCGGAATGAGCAGAGAGAGCTATAAATATGCCACTGCACAAAGGGCGAACGTTAGATGGTCCACTTTCCTGAGTCTGTTTCTGGCGATTGCATTCGCCTTGCCGCTTGGCGCACAGACTACGACCGCACGTCTCACCGGCGCGGTTGTCGATTCATCGAGCGCGATCGTCTCCGATGCCAGCGTTACCGCCAAAGAGACCGCAACCGGTTATGCGCAAACCACCAAAACTAATAGTTCCGGCGAATATCTCTTTCCCAGCTTGCCAGTGGGAAGCTACGACGTGACGGTTACGGCTGCAGGATTTGCTCCCTACACACAGAGGGGAATTGTCTTATCAGTCGGACAGTCGGTAAGTGTGCGTGTGCAACTGCAAGTCGCCTCCATATCGCAACAGGTCACCGTGATCGCCGATGCTTCAATGGTGACGACGGATTCGCCAATGGTCAGCCAGGTCATTGACCAGAGGAATATTGTAAAGCTTCCTCTGAACGGACGCGCCGTGCAGCAGCTCGTGTTTCTCGTACCCGGGGCTAGCGATGTCACATCGAGTTATTGCGCATTCGGCTGCGAAGTAGGAATATTTCCGGGCGAGCAATACGCCAAAGTTAACGGAGCAACAGCCAATGGCGTCAGCTATCAATTGGACGGGGTCGACTATAACGACACATATATCAATACAAACTTTCCATTCCCCAATCCGGATGCACTGGAGGAATTCAATCTGGTTACTGGGAACATGAGCGCGCTCTATGGAAATGCAATTGGAGGAGTTGTAAACGTCGTTACCAAGTCCGGAACTAACCAAGTTCACGGCGACATTTTTGAATTCCTGCGCAATGCCGCATTGGATTCGCGGAACTGGTTTGCTACGCTTGTCGATCCACTGAAGCAAAACCAGTTTGGAGGAAGCATCGGCGGCCCGATACTGAAGAATCGTCTCTTTTATTTTGGCACTTATCAAGGAACGCGGGTCAGTACTGCGAGTAATGGCCAGGTAGCATTTGTGCCTAATGCCGCCGAACGCGCCGGCGACTTCTCAGGCCTGCTTCCGAATACACAGCTTGTTAACCCAAGCACCGGGATGCCCTATCTGAATAACCAGATCCCCGTGAGCCCGGTCGCGACCTATATCCTGCAACACATCCCACTGCCCAATGGTCCCAACGATCAATTGACTTTTAATGGCGCGCCAGATCGGCAAAACACGAATGAGTTCATGGGAAAGATTGATTTCAATGCTGGAAAGCATCACTTGAGCGGCCGGTACTTCCAGCTTAACTATACAAATCCAGTTGTCCTTCCTTCGCCGGAAAATCTTTTACAGGTTAGCAGCCTGTGGTTAAAGTCCGGGTGCATGGTGGTTGAAAATGCTGGTGTTTGCGATGCGGAATTCGTAGTCTTCAGCCATGGGGATGGGAACGCGTCAGTCGCA
>JAJPKO010000048.1 GCA_021323655.1 Acidobacteriaceae bacterium | reverse complement strand
TGCGACTGACGCGTTCCCATCCCCATGGCTGAAGACTACGAATTCCGCATCGCAAACACCAGCATTTTCAACCACCATGCACCCGGACTTTAACCACAGGCTGCTAAGCCAGGACAGACCGGCGCGCCAGTTCCAACTGCGGTCACGCCTGCACCCGCGCAAGTGCGCGGGGTACAGGCTCCGGCTCAGCAGCCTCAGATTGTGTCAGTGGCGGTTGCTGGATGGAATCTCGTAAAGCCCACTCTCACTCTTCCGGCGCGGCTCCTGCTTTACCTGTTCGGCATCTTCATCACATTCGTCATTGTGATCTGGTTTCTGAACGCATCCGGCATGGCAGGCTCGATGCAAGGAGCAGCAGTTCGTTAAGGTCTTGGCAGCTAGAGCATTTCTCTTTTAGGTGTATACTATTTCTGGCGAGACTCTGCGCATCAGATGGGGGATGGCGAAGGCTTATTCAGATGATCTTCGGAGGAGATTCTTGTCCGCCTATGCAGAGGGCGAGGGAACGCTGGAAGAGTTGGCCGAGCGTTTCATGGTCAGTGTGGCCTATGGGAAGAAGCTCCGCCAGCAGTTTCAACGCACCGGCCAGATGGAGCGGGTTGAGCAAGTGCGCGGCACTGCCCGCAAATTGCTCGACGCGCCACGGGAACAGTTGCGACGATGGCTGCTTGCAATTCCTGACCTGACGTTGAATCAGCTGCAACAAAAGCTGCTGGAGGAGTTGGGGCTCAGCATCAGCAGGGCGCAGATAGCGAGGGCACTGAAGCGGATGGGGCTGCGGCTGAAAAAAAGTCACTCCACGCCACGGAGCGGGACAGTGAAGAAAACCGCAAGCGGCGGGAAGGGTTCGTCGAACGGCTCCGTACGATCCAGCCGGAGAAGCTGATTTTCCTCGATGAAAGCGGCGTCACCACCCGCATGACGCGTTTGTATGCCCGTGCTCCGGGTGCGGCAAGGGTTCACGAGGGCACGCCTCAGGGCGACTGGAAAATCCTGACCATCCTTGGCGCCATGAGCACTCGTGGCATGATCGCCACCATGACCGTAGAAGCGGCGACAGACCGGGAGATATTTCTGGCCTACCTGGATCATGTGCTTTGCCCCGCGTTGCGGCCTGGCGATGTCGTTGTGATGGATAATCTCAGCTCGCACAAGGTCGAGGGTGTGCGCCAGCGTATCGAAGCTTGTCAGGCGGAGTTGCTCTATCTGCCGCCCTATTCTCCGGACTTGAACCCCATCGAAAAGGCCTGGGCCAAGCTCAAGCAACTGCTGGCTCAAGCCAAGGCCCGCTCCGCCGAAGCCCTCGATCAGGCCATCACCCAATTGCTCCCGCACATCTCACCAGACAACGCCCAAGCGTGGCTCCGTCTTTGCTTTTGCTGGTCTATAGCTGAATGAAAAATGCTCTAGGACAACAGAGAAAAGCCAATAAACAAACACTGCTACCTTGATCTATGTCAATAGACTGTGGAGTTGGAAACCAACCACCCGCCACATAAACCTACCGACTTTGAGCACGACCCGCGACCTATACAAGTAGAGACAGTCGTGGCTTATCTCAGCCACATAACTGAGGAAGCAGTTCTGCATCCATTACGGGCGTTTTAGCCCCCGGCATTTCATCATAAGTGCGGCCATGCAGCAGACGTCCCGTCATGTCTTTCCGAACACCGCCCCACTGTTTGAAGAAGAACGGCACATTGGCGCGGCAGCATTGGCGTTGAATAGACTCGACCCATTCCGGATTCATCGGACGAGCACCGGGACCGGATTCTCCTCCAACAATGACCCAATGAATATTCTTCAGGGGAAGGTGCTCCAATGGCCCAATAAGCGGCTCGCACGAAAGGAATCGCACTTTCGCAGGTACGGATGCCAAATCCCGAATTCTGCCAACGACGCGCTCATCCTCCACGCTTACCCCCATCCAGACATTCTCCGGCCAAGGCAAAAAAGGACCCAATTGACGTAGCCTCTCACTGCGTTTGGTGAGAATTTGAAACGTATGCTGTGGGCAATCCTGCATGGTGGCAAATACACGATGGATAAAGTTGTCCGGCACAACTTCCTGAAAGAGATCACTCATTGAATTCACAAAGATCAGCCGTGGTTTCTTCCAGCTCTTTGGGATGTCGATGAGGTCGTAGTGCAAGGCAGGCTTGAAGCCATTGCTGTACCGTTCAGAACCCATTGCATACAGACGCTTCGCCATTCTCTCCGCATAGCAATGTTTGCAGCCCTGGCTGATTTTTTGGCAGCCGGTGACGGGATTCCATGTCATCTCGGTCCATTCGATGCTTGATGTTGCCGCCATGTCTTCCCTCCTTGCTCAGTGTATCTGTTCAGTCATCTAAGATGCTTTGCGCTATCTTCAGCGCCGTCTTGCCGCCCCGTTCATTCGCCGCAGCAAAGCACAGCGAATATAGCGGGCTGGATTTTGAATTCCTCAGCACCAGGCCATCCGCGACTTTTGAAAAGCAGGTGACCAGCCGTTCCTGAATGAAGCCTTGAATGTTTTCGACAGTCACGTTCCGCTCTATTTCTTCTCTGTCTCCAAACAAATCCTGTGTCATACGGGTTTGGTAAAAGCGGGTGCGCCAGGCATCTGTGCCGAACAATATATCGAGACGTTTCTGCCATGCCTCATCGATATTGCCGTCCCGCTTCAGGAGCCGCGCGACGCCGAGCGGAAAGAGATACCACAGATCAATTCCTTTTGTAGCCCCCAGCGCCTCAATGGTGCTCCACTCCACTTGCATACCATACGGGTCCAGGAAGACGACCGCACGCTCCTTCTTCCAGTCACGCTCCTTACACCAGGCACAGAGCACCCCATTGGCATCGTCCTGCCTTAAGTCGCAGCGGGGCAACAAGGCCGTGAAGTCTTTTTCGATCATGGCCCGCAATTCATTCACGTGGGCTTTCGATTTTTCAATGAAGAGATAGTGGTCGAATGGACTTTGCAGGCCAAGAGCAATGCGTGCGCTGCCATCCCGATAGCGGCTGGTTTCGGCGTCTTGATAGACATCCTCGGATAAAACCAATGAAGAGCCTGCGGTTTCGCCGGAGGACCGTGAGCCTGTACCGGCAAATGCGTCTACATACCAGGTGGTGAAATGGCGCGCACGCTCATTCCCGGTGAAAATCGTGCGGTAGGCCGCGAGATACTTCTCAAGCCTTGCCAGCTTTATTTCGGTCCAGTCACCGCCAAACACGTGCTCGATCATGGGGTTGTGCCGTTGCTGAACAATACTAGATCGCGGACCGGTCAAAATCGGCAAGGGAATTCTTCATTTTTGGGAGGTGTGGGACCCTTGTTGTAATCATGAGTACTGTCCGGCTCAAAAACTTTGGTGGCGAGCTCACTGCATTTCAAATGGAATGCAGTGAGGGAAACGGGAAGAAACTACTGGAGCAGGATGAGGTTCCTTGATTACGATAGATTACTGTTAATTACCCTCACTGAATAAGGTCCTTGGTTCATGCCGCCACGCAAGGGAACGAAGAAGCAGACTACACAGAAGTCTGCCGAGAGTTACAAACACAGCGAATCCACCAGCCCGATGCGGCCCGAGGTGGGCACGCAGGCGCAGTTTAAAAAGAAGCTACCGCCAAAGAAATACCGCTATGATTCCTCGCTTTCTCCGGCCCTGGACTGGGACGGACAGAACCCGGTGCGAGAACTCGGTGAGTGGTTGCTGGGCTGCATTACCGACGCTGCTGCACTGCCCGCTCCGCACCGCTTTCCGCAGCCCAGAGAACTGCGCAACAGCAGCGGCGAGGTTGTAGAGACCGTCAGCAGCCTCCAGGAGGCGGTAGCCAAGCTTAAGGCGTTGGGCAAGCCATTCCTCGACTGGACAGGCAAGGCAGAACGGCTGTCTTTCGATGTGCCGTCGCTGCCGCTCTTCATTCATGAGCGGCTTTCCACCAAAGCGATTCTCGATACGCTGAAGGGCCACAAACGGGACAAGCAGATTGATATGTTCGACCTGTTTGGCGATCCGCAGCACTCCGGCACGGAACAGGTTTTGCGTGCCTATGAGTATCAGGATCAGTGGGTGAACCGCATGATGTTGGGCGATTCGCTGGTCGTCATGAATTCCTTGCTCACCTATGAGCGACTGGGTGGCCAGGTACAGATGATCTACATGGACCCGCCGTATGGCGTAAAGTTTGGTTCCAACTTCCAGCCATTCGTGCGCAAGCGCGACGTGAAGCACAACGAAGATGCCGACATGACGCGCGAGCCGGAGATGGTGCAGGCCTACCGCGATACCTGGGAACTTGGTCTCCACTCATATTTAACATACCTGCGCGACCGTTTGCTGCTGGCGCGGGAACTGCTTGCCCCCAGTGGCAGCATCTTTGTCCAGATCAGCGATGAGAACCTGCATCACGTGCGGGAGTTGATGGATGAGGTGTTCGGGGCTGAAAACTGTTGCGGAATAATTGCCTTTCAAAAGACAGGCGGCGCAGCGCCAGAGCTCCTCTCTCCGATTGCGGATTTCTTAATTTGGTATGCGCGTGACAGAACCCGCGTGAAATATCGTCAGATATATCTACCACGACAGCTAGGTAAACCGGGAACCGAGCTGTTTCAATATGTGGAGCTCGTTGATAGCGCGGTTCGTCGCTTAACGCGTGACGAATGGTTGCAACCTGATCTGATTCCAAAAGGAGCACGCGTTTTCCAAACGGTCTCTCTTCAGAGCACGGGAGCAAGCGCAACTGACAATGAACCATTTGTGTACAAAGGTAAAAGGTACTTTCCGAATAGAAACTCACACTGGAAAACAAATCCTGAAGGTCGTAATCGGCTAGTTGAAGCTGGACGCATCATCGAAAGCGGAGACAATTCCTTACGCTGGAAGATGTACCTGGACGATTACCCAGTGACCCCAATAACAAATCTTTGGGACGATACCCAACAAGGTGGATTTAACGATCCCAAAGTATATGTCGTGCAAACAAACACAAAAGTTATAGAACGTTGCCTTCTTATGTCAACCGATCCCGGTGATTTGGTATTCGATCCCACATGCGGCTCAGGCACGACCGCCTACGTTGCCGAACAGTGGGGACGACGCTGGATTACCTGCGACACCAGCCGCGTTCCACTTGCGTTGGCACGCCAGAGGCTACTGACCGCGACCTTTCCGTGGTACGAGCTGAAGGACAATGCGCGTGGTCCCGCAGCAGGTTTTGTCTACAAGCGCAGGCAGAACAATAAAGGCGAAGAAGTCGGCGGCATCGTTCCGCACATCACGCTCAAGTCCATCGCCAACAACGAGCCGCCGGAAGAAGAGGTACTGGTAGACCGCCCTGAAAAGAATGACAGCATTACGCGCGTGACAGGGCCATTCTGCTTTGAGGCTACCATTCCCACGCCGATGCAGTGGGAAGAGCAGGAGAAAAATAGCGAGGCATCCGAAAACAACGCAAGCTTTCCTGACCGGATGCTGGAGGTGCTGCGCCGCTCGCCGGTACTCCGGTTGGAGGGCAATCGCACTGTCACACTGAAAAACGTGCGCCGTCCGGCCAAAACGCTCTCGCTGGATGCGGAGGCGCTGGTAGACGCAACTGCTGAAGGCCAGACAGCCACCCTTGCCGATGCTATACAGGAAGCGAGGGAGAAAGACGGACTGACGTTGCCACTTTCCTCGCGCCCTGTTGCCTTTGTCTTCGGCCCAGAGAATGGAGCGGTGAGCACGCGGCTGGTAGAGCAGGCTGCACGCGAAGCCTACCAGAAGAGTTATACCCATCTGTACGTCATTGGATTTGCCATCCAGCCGAATGCGCGCGAAGCGGTCGAGATGAGTGAACAGGTAAGCGGGATTCCAGCAACTTATGTGCAAGCCACTCCCGACCTGATGATGGGCGACCTGCTCAAGAATATGCGCTCCAGCCAGATATTCTCTGTCTGTGGTTTACCTGAGATCAAGATAAGCAAAGCCCCGCGTGCAAAGGAAGACACGGAAACGAAATATCAGGTCGAGCTGCTGGGGCTGGATGTTTTCGATCCAG
The DNA here is from genome assembly GCA_021323655.1 of Acidobacteriaceae bacterium. Taxonomy (GTDB): domain Bacteria; phylum Acidobacteriota; class Terriglobia; order Terriglobales; family Acidobacteriaceae; genus Pseudacidobacterium. The sequence goes on along the minus strand of JAJPKO010000048.1, from coordinate 130,888 downwards.
TAACGATGGAAGTAAATCATCGTAAGGGCGACGACGTCCCGGCATGGTTCCTGGATACGGACTACAACGGTATGTGCTTCCATGTGTCGCAGGCCTTTTTCCCACGCACCAGCGAGTGGGACAAGCTGAAAAAAGCGCTAAAGGGCGAATTTGAAGACAGTGTATGGGCACACCTGGCCGGTACGGTGAGTGCGCCTTTTGCAGCAGGCGAGCAGAAGCAGATAGCGGTGAAGGTAATTGATGATCGCGGAAATGAGCTGCTGGTGGTGAAAGTATTGGAGGTGACGAGTGGGCGAAATTGAGGTACTTATCGATAACGATAGCGGTGATTTTAGCGTTCTTGTTAAGAACACTCGTGAAGACTTATTTCATGACTTTCAGTACTTTTTGGAACAAGCTGAAAAGCACGATCCCATGGTTCCCGAAGCGATGTTTCTTCATGCGCGGTTCCTTCGAGTTGCCCTTCTATCTCTATTTGCGTATGCAGAAGCGATAGTGAACGGATGGTTAAATGCCCTCCTAGAAGAGAAGGCTGTTGGTGTGCTCTTTACACGCATTCAAAGGGATTCACTCGACAAGAAAATTGATCTCTTGAATGAACTCGGATCAGCGAAGGTGCAAAAACCAAACGTAAACGATGCTAGGAAGATTAGGAATCTATTTGCTCATTTCACCCCGACTCGTGAAGAGGAGGCATTTAGCAAATTGACGATGCCCGCTGTCAAAAAGGCTGCTGACGAGTTACTTCGTTGGATAACTGAAATGGAATCCACCCTCAACCTAAAGCGCCATGCGAGCAGCGAAGAATTGAGCCGGGCCTTTGCAGATATCGGTACGACGATTCAGGAAGTATCTACGGACCCAACAAGATGAGCTTTGAAGTCGCAGAACCGATCCAGAACTCGCCTTTTGAGAAGCCGCAGCGCTATTGGTACATCCGGGAAGGCGAACAGCCGGAGTTGCGGGAAGGCAGACGTGCTGCCGTAGTCTTTCCTCCCCGCGACCAGAAACGGGAATGGATTGTTGACCCGAATATCCTGCGCCCATCGGACGAATACGCGAACGGCTATGAGCTGGCCCTGGTAAACCTGATCCGTGACCGCGTGGCGGAGTGGCAGCGGCAGGGTTTTCCAGGACTGACGCGCACAACGGCGGAGCTGATTCAGTGGTGGACGCGCGAGGAACGGGAAAAGCGGCTCTTCTTTGCCCAGCTTGAAGCGGCACTGACCGTCATCTTTCTCAAAGAAGGCCGCGCGGATTTACTACAGGGAATTAGTGTTCCACGCGATGAGCCGAGTGACGACCGCAAAGCAGAGGGTTATACAGGTTTCCAGCGCTATGCGTGCAAGCTGGCTACAGGCGCGGGCAAGACAACCGTCATGGGAATGCTGGCGGCGTGGAACATTCTGAACAAGCAGAATGACCGCAGCGACAGCCGCTTCAGCGATGTGGTGCTGGTTGTCTGTCCGAATGTAACGATTAAGGACCGCTTGCAGGAGTTGGACCCTCAGCGTGGCGACGCCAGCATCTACCGCACGCGCGACCTTGTACCGCCGCACCTGATGCCTGCATTGAGCCAGGGAAAGATTGTCGTTACAAACTGGCATGTCTTTGAGCCGCGTAGCGTGCAGACTGGCGGCACGGCGGCGAAGGTAAGCAAGGCAGGAGTGCCGAAGCCAAGCACGGAAAAGATTCTGATCGGCCAGAAGAATACGACCGCACGAGGCTCTCGCTATTTGACTCTGGAGTCTCTTGAGGCGCGTAAGGCGGCAGGCGAGCTAGAGGTTGTGCCAGGTACGGAGGAGTTTGACGAACAGGGCAATCTGAAATCCGTGAGGATCAGGTCGGAAGAATATGTCGAGAGCGATACGGCCCTGGTCAATCGCATTCTTGGCCGCGAGATCGGCGGGAAGCAAAACATCCTCGTCATGAACGACGAGGCGCATCACGCCTACCGCATCCGCCAGGAAGAGCAAGATGAGGAAGAAGAACAGGAAGAATTTGGCGAAACAGAAGAGGCAGAAGAATATTTCAAGGAAGCCACTGTCTGGATTGACGGGCTTGATAAAGTGCAGAAGCTGCGCGGCATCAACTACTGTGTAGACCTATCTGCTACGCCATACTTTCTGGGACGTGTAGGCCAGGAGACGAACAAGCCGTTTCCCTGGGTGGTAAGCGACTTCAGCCTGATCGATGCCATCGAGTCAGGACTTGTGAAGGTCCCTCAGCTCGCTGTTCGGGACACGACAGGTGAAGAAATACCTGGCTACTTCAATATCTGGCACTGGCTCATTCCCAAGTTGACTCCGGCGGAGCGTGGCGCGCGCAGAGGCAGCCCGAAGCCGGAAGCAGTTCTGAAATGGGCGCATCATCCCATCGCCATGCTTGGCGGGTTATGGGAGAAGATGCGTGAAGAATGGGCTGCTGAGCCTCAACGCGATGGCAGACCGCCGGTGTTCATTCTCGTGTGCAAGAACACGGCGATTGCGAAGGTTATGTATGAGTGGCTGGCCGAAGACAAACGGCCCAGCAGCATTGCCCCCACGGGAGTTGCTGGTTTCCGCAATGAAAACGGGAAGCAATACACCATCCGGGTTGACTCCAAGGTGGTCCATGAAACGGATGCCGAGGGAGCCAAAGGTGATGAAAGCCGCTGGCAGCGCTACACGCTCGACACTGTAGGAAAGATTGACTGGACCTACGATCGGCAGGGACGGCCAGTGTACCCGGAGGGTTTTGAAGAGTTGTCAAATAAGCTGAAGCGGCCCCTGCATCCGCCAGGACGCGATGTGCGCTGCATCGTCAGCGTGGGGATGCTCACGGAAGGTTGGGATTGCAATACGGTGACGCACATCATCGGACTGCGGCCCTTCATGTCGCAGTTGCTGTGCGAACAGGTGGTAGGCCGCGGACTGCGGCGAACCAGCTATGAGGTTAACGCCGACGGCAAATTCGAGGAAGAAGTAGCAAAAGTGTTGGGTGTGCCCTTCGAGGTGATTCCATTTAAGGCCAACCCTTCGGCAGCACCACCGCCGAAGGTGAAAAAGTACCACGTTCACGCTGTACCGGAGAAAGCGCAGTTTGAGATTCGATTTCCCCGAGTCGAAGGTTACACGCAGGCAATCCGAAATAGCGTCACAGTGGATTGGCAGAGTGTTCCGTCACTGACACTGGAGCCGGGCCGCATTCCTCCTGAAGTAGAGATGAAAGGGCTAAGCGTGAACAACGCTGGCCGCCTGTCTTTACAAGGTCCCGGCAAACTCGAAGGCGCTTCGCTTTTGGAGTGGCGTAATCAGCGCAGGCTTCAGGAACTGATCTTCGATATTGCCGGCGCGCTTACTAAGGATTATGTTTCACGGCGCGGATTGACTGTGCCGGGTCATGTGCTTTTTAAGCAACTCGCACCGATCCTCCAGCGGTATATCGAAGAGAAGGTGCGTGTTCAGCCGCCAGCGGATGTGAAAGACCTTTTCCTCGCTCCTTACTATGGCTGGCTTATCGAGGTGTTGGTAGAAAATCTCCGGCCCGATGTGCAAAGTGGTGAGGCCCCAGAGGTTCCCCGCTACGAACAGAATCGCGGACCAGGATCAACGGCGGAAGTCTCCTACTGGACAAGCAAGGAAGTGCGCGAAGTGGTCAAGAGCCATTTGAACTACATTGTGGCCGACACACAGAAGTGGGAGCAGTCAGCGGCCTACTACATTGACTCACATCCTGCTGTGGCCGCCTTTGTGAAAAATGCCGGATTGGGATTTGCCATTCCCTATCTGCATAACGGCCAGATGCACGACTATATTCCCGACTTTATCGTGCGTCTCAATACACAGCCTGAGTGCCATCTAATCCTCGAAACAAAGGGCTACGATCCTTTGGAAGAAGTGAAGGCCGCAGCAGCGCAGCGTTGGGTTGATGCCGTGACAGCAGACGGCACCTATGGGAAATGGCGGTATGCGATTGCCAGAAAGCCATCGGATGTTTTGAGCTTGCTGAACGACAGCGAATAGTTCACCCGAGAGCGACTACTTTAAGAATGGCTTCGTTGTTTTTGCTCAGCTTCGCGCAACGCCGTTAAAAAGTACTTCTCTTTCGCAACACGCCCGCCACGCGAAACAGCGGTTCGAGTTACATCGGCTATCACTTCGCGATTGAATAAGCTCGCAAGCTCTGAAGCCGAAATCGAGCCAGCTACCTTGCCGCTGATGGTGCGACCCTGTGTCCGCAGTTCAAATTCATGCTTTTCCGGCATTACGCCTTGCAAGGTTCCACCGATTGTTTCAAGGAATTCCTCGACTTCCGTCGCTTTAGCGCGTTCAGCAGCCCGAAGAATTCCATTCATATCAAAGGTTCGCTCAGAATCACTTGCAACAACCCTCAGAGTGGCTGAATCCTTGGCTAGGATGTCAAAGAATGACTTCACTGTTTGTAAAACACGATTATCAATCTCAGCGATAGCAGATTCGAAATGCTCTTCATCCTCTTCTGCAAATGACCCGATCAATCGGGCAGAGTCATCGACTGCCGACTTAAGCACTGGAGCAGTTTCAAGATCGTTCTCGTCTACATCCTCAAGAAGAAAGCCAAAAGAGCCGCGCACAAGGCTAGTTACATGGAGCCGGGACAAATCTCGATCAGCAACAACGCCGCGTTCCCCCAATTGTCCCTTACTACGCAACGCGAAAAGTTTAGTCACAATATCTTGATACGTTCCAAGAGCTTTCGCAGCAAATTCACTTTCAATCCCACGGCTGCCCAACACTGGTTTGCCGCTGAAGAAGAGCGCTGTCGCAGCGTGAGTCTCCGGCGATTCTTGAATTTCTCGCATCTCAGCCGCAAGCTCATCGCGCCTCGCCTCTAGGCTTATCCGAGTCAGAGAGCGCGTAGGAGCGTGTGACAATATGTTGGAAACAGAGGAAAGGTTAGATGCGACGAAGTCGTGCTGAAGCTTACGAAGCATTATCAATTCCTCCTTGTGCGAATAGCGGCAGTGAGGGGCCAAGTTCAGGATCAGGTTCAGGGAACTGCTGCCGCATCTCCCGCAAGTACTCCAAGGCCTCTTGATCTACATTATCGTCTTCCAAGCGAACTTGCAGCATACCTTTCCAAATCATCGTAGTACGCTGATGCGAAAAAAGGCCGAGAAAATATCGGGAAGCATCCACGATGACCTCTGGCGTATCCAGCAAGTCAATAAAGAATGCATCCACATGAAAGGAATCTTTCGCATTTTTGCGATCAAATAGGCTCAAGCTCAGTTCCCTAGCAGACCAAGCGCTGTCAACGTCTGGAAAGGATGGCTGCCCCATATAGATGAATGAAACAGTGTCGAGGTCGCGCGGCATCTTGTCTTCCACAAAGCTGCCGTCAAGCCACTGGAAGCCATGTTGGAACCCTGCGTTGCGAAGCCCGATCCGGTGATTCAGCCATCCTTCGAGTATGTCTATCCGCTGACGATTCTGAGCAAATCGCTGGACTACATCGAGAGATGTAGCCAAATAGGGCGACATCAACCCACTAGCATCACCAGGGCTTGAACCAAGGAACGGCGGCAAAACTCCATCATTTGAAAAACCAGGTATAGGCAAAGCGATGTTCCTTTTTTACAACTACTCTACACAATCACTGTGTCTTCGCTGGCCGGTTTTGCCCATTCCCGATTAGCTCGATTCGTTTTCCCTGCCAAACGTCTGTGAGAAATGGATCGTGGGCCGCGAGTTTCCGCTTCAGTTCCTGCGGCTTCAGGACCGTGTAGTTCACTTCCCGGTTGAGTGTTTTTTCCAGCTTTCTAATCTCGGCTGCCAAATTTTCGGGATCAGGTTGACCTACGATCAACAGGTCAATGTCGCTGGCTGCGTCTGCTTCATTTTTAGCAAAGGAGCCGTACAGATGGGCTTCGTCAATCCCGCGAATCCGATCCAGTGCTGACGTTAGTGTTGGGACAATGCCGACGGTTCCTTGAAGAAGCGAGAAGACCGCCTTCAGGTAGGGGTACTGCTGGTTGATGCTGTAGTATCGCTGGCGGCCTTCTACTTCAGAGTGCAGAAGTCCTTCCCGTTCCAGACGAGCCAGCTCACGCGACAGATTCGTTGAGTCTACGTCCAGTGCCTTTGCCAACTGGCGGACATACACGCGCGCAGAGCGGCTAGCATAAAAATACGCCAGCAGTTTGCGCCGAAGCTCTGAGCGAAGGGAAAGCATTGCAGTTGAATTATACTGCAAATGCAGTAAAGATATACTGCAAACCATGAGGAGCCGAGGTACAGCAGAGGTACACACATCAGCTTAGACAGGCTTCGATAAATTGCGCTAAATTACGGTCACTCAATTACTTACGGCTTCACTCAATTACGCTCGCATTCCCTGCATTATCATAGGCTTACAGGGTTGGGCCAAAACTCAAAATCCGCCGACCCTTGCGGTCATGGGGGTTCGACCCCCCCTCCCGGCACCAGGAAATTGTCGTCCATAGATGCTGTAAATACAGTGGATTGCCGCGATAAGTTCGCTGGCATATTTTGCCGCTTAGAGTGTCACCATCGATTTGCGGTGATGGATTCCTAGGCGATTCAGAATTTATTAAGCCCCGGAAAAACACGGTTTTCAGCGTGAACTTTCAGGCGTCTATGAAGTCCTCAAGCGCAGGAATCTGTGATTAACTGAACCCAGGATTGCGCTCCTTCCTATGTCTCCTCAGCTCAGTCATGAAGCTACGTTCAGCCGAACTGCAGACAACACCCCTCGCGGATCTCTTAGCCGCATTCTCTTCGTTCTGACGCTGAGCTGTTTCAGTCTGGTGGGATATGTGCTGCGCATGAATATCTCCATCGCAGCCGTGTTCCTTGTTCCGGAGCTTCACCTGACTACGGTGCAGCTGGGGCAGATTTTCAGCAGTTTCCTGATTGGCTATACAGTTTTTCAACTGCCTTGGGGAATTTACGGCGACCGTTTTGGTGCACGGCCTGTGCTTTGCGTTGCCGCTGTTACGTGGGGCATTACTTCTCTGCTTACAGGATTGTTGCCCGGCTTGTTATTGCCGGTTGGCGCCGCTTCTTTCATTGCGCTGTTGCTTTTGCGATTTTTACTCGGAGCCGGCGAAGCTGCGGGGTTTCCAGTGGCGGCGCGCGCCATTGCCAGCAGCATGCCGAAGGTACAGCACGGGCTCGGTTATGCCGCTGTCATTGCTGGAACAGCCGCAGGGTCAGCGCTGACGCCGCCTTTGATTTCGCGTTTGATGGTGAGTGTTGGCTGGAGGGCTTCGTTTTATATTACAGCGAGTTTTGCCGTTGTCCTTGCGGCGGTGTGGTTGATTGTTTCGCGTGGCCAGTTGCATACCGCAAATGAAGGGCATGCAGAAATTTCGGACAGGCCCGCGACTTCCTGGAGTAAGTTGCTGCGCAGACCGGCGATGTGGAACCTCTCACTCAGCTATTTTTTTGAGAGCTACGCTCTCTATGTTTTTGTCTTCTGGTCGTATCTGTATTTGGTGCAACAGAGACATTTCACGCTGCTGCGTGGCGGCGTATATACAGGGCTGCCATTTCTGGTCGCAATGTTTGCGGTGCCGCTGGTGGGCTATACGAGCGACAGGCTGATGCAACGGTTTGGATATGTAAAGGGACGGCGTAATTTCGCCATTGCGCTGATGATGCTCTCGGCGGCGTTTCTCTTTCTTACGGTCAGACTAGACAATGTGTATTTTGCTGTTGCGGCGCTGTCGTTAAGCGTGGCTTGCCTGCTGGCTACGGAATGCATTTTCTGGCCGAGCTCGATAGAAATTGGCGATGAACATGCGGGTGCTGCCGGAGCCATTATGAATACCGCAGGAAATGCGGGCGGGATTGTTTCGACGGCGTTGGTGCCAATTCTGTTGAATCGCTACGGATGGAATGTGGCGTTCGGGTCGGCATCGGCTTTGGTGTTTGTTTCGGCTTTATTGTGGCTGCGTGTCCGGGTGCGATGAGTTGCGGCTTTCAGACACTTCTGGATTGTGCCTGAAAGCCGAAACTGTAACGATACTACCTGGTTTCACATGGATTCTTCGTTGGCTTCATTTTACCCAGCTCCTCAGAATGACGGGCTGTTTAAGTTGTGTTTACTGCGGAAGTGATCCTGGCGAGAGATAAACCTTTACCGGGATATCTCCGATGGAATTTCCACCGGCAGTTGCGCGAATGGTGATGGTCGCCGCGTTTTTGCTCTCCTGTTTCGGAGCGCGAGCGGTGATATAGAGGGGAAACGTTTCGTGCGCGTGGACCAGCAGAGTGCCCGGTCCGTTCAACTCCGTCCAGCCTTCGGGAAGATTCGCTGCCAGCTCAACTTGCGTGTCGCTGGCCGTGTCGTTATGTACCAGAACGGGCAGGAAGATTCTTTCCCCAGCGCTGAGAGTGGTTTCAGCGACAGGCAGCAGTTTCGCCAGTCGGTCAATTCCATGCGCTTGCCAGAACTGCTTATAGAAATTCCAGGGACCACCGAGCTCAATAGAGAGGCCGCTGCGCGTTGGTGTGCGGTAGCCGGGAGCGGGCATGAAAGGAATGGGATCGTTCGTGATGCCTTCGAAGATGTCACCGGTGGTTGATCCCTGAACATGCGATTTTCCCAACACGAGCAACACGGGCTGGCGAAAGTAAGAAAAGCTGTTGTTAGCGATTGCCTTTTTCGCCATCTGGCCGGTGTCGCCCTGCGTGAGGTGGTACTTCATCTCATTCGCAGCAAGCAGATAGTAAGGCTGTTTCTTCGCGGGTGAGATATCTTCAGTGGAGTATTTCGGACCCTGGTTTAAGAGAAAGTCGGTATGTGACGTATCGCTGCAATAGTAGATTTTTTTCGGCTGCCAGGGATGCAGGCCTTCGGTCAGATTTCCAATGTCGTCAGCATTACGCGGCACAGCCACCTGTTCAGGAAATACGGTTGGATTGCCCGCGAGATCGAATGCTTCTGTAGCGAGAACACCTGCCGCCTGATGATCGCCGTGGTTCTCGCCGGCAACATAATCAGGCAGCCAGGTGATGATGACTTCAGGCCGCGTGAGGCGCACGAGACGGACGACCTGATCGAGCGATGCACCGTGGTTCCATGTTTCGAGTGAGCGCAGCACGTCCTGTCCGGGCGTATCTGGGCCATTCAGAAACCAGACATTCGTGATGCCGAATTCAGCGGCTGCCTGGCGGCCTTCGATTTCACGTTCCGCTCCAAGCGCAGCAGCCTGCTCCGCGCCCGCGGAGTTGCCGCCGGAGTTGCCGCGCGTGCCGAAGATAATGGCAACACGCTTGTGCTCATCGTAAATGGCACGCGCCAGATAGCCGGTGACCTCTGTCTCGTCATCCGGATGCGCGACGATCACCAGAATGTCAGTTTTGAAGCGGTCATCGGGCGGCGTCGCGGTGCGCGGCTGTGACTGTGCAATCAGATTAGTAGTAAAAAACAAAACGGCAGTTACAGCGAGAATGAATTTTCGCAATGTTCCCCTCAGACGAAATGATCAGAATTGAAAGTGTAACGCAACCTGCATCTGGCGCATGGCAACCTGCGTGTTGGTGATCTGTCCAGCGCCGAAATTATCAATCGTGGAATTGGGAAGGCCCAGGTTCACATGGTTGAAGACGTTGAATGCCTCTGCCCGGAATTCGAGCACTTTGTGCTCGAAGGGCAGCAGGTTTTTGGCAATCGACATATTCGAAACATAGAGGTTCGGACCGCGGAGCGAGTTGCGGCGCGCATTGCCATTGCGGTATGGCTCCTTCGGTTCTGAAAATGCAGCAGGATTAAACCAGAGATCGCGAGTGCGATGCGAAACGATGGGATCGCCAACCACATCTGCATAGACAGAGTTAAAGTCGGCGTTCAGCAGCGGCGCATTGGAAACTGTAGGCGTGAAGGGCAGGCCGGAACTGAAGGTATTCGTACCGCTCAGTCTCCAGCCGCCTGCGACGGCGTTCAGGATGTGGCTGCTGTCGAGCGACACCCAGCGCCCGTGGCCAAAGGGCAGGTCCCAGTTGTAATCAAAGGTCACGGTGTTGGCGCGGTCCCATGAGGCGGGGCCGTGGCTGGCTCTTACATCATAGTTATTGGCAAAGCCGCCGCCACCTTCGGAGTTATCCATGGCTTTTGACCAGGTATAGGTCAGCAGAAAGTCGATGCCATGCGAGAGGCGCTGTTGTAGCTTGGCCTGCAGTCCGTGATAGCTGGATGTGTCGCAGTTGCAGGTCTGGTAAAGCGCTTGCTCAAGACCAAACTTTGGATAGAAGGGCCTGCGTGGATCGAAGTCGCCGGGACCAGGAACTGCCTGATTTTCATTCACAGAGAGAAAGAGATGTCTGCCTACATTGCCGACATAGGCAAGGTCAAGAGCCATGGAGTGCGTAACCTCTGTCTCGACGGCGAAATTCCAGAAATAGACTTCAGGGATGCGGTACGAATCTGCCGGATATGTGTAGTAGTAGACGCTGATGCCGTCGGGCAATAGATAGCGCCCGTCTGAGCCGACCGGCGGATTGGGCACTGACGGCGGACCATTCAGCAGGTTGAAGTCAGGCGTGTAGGGATTGACCTGGCCGACATTCTGCGGATTGGTGATGGGCGGATTGTAGTCCGCGCCCTGACCGAAGACCGCACCAAGACCGCTGGGGTTAAAGCTGCGTCCTGCGCCAGCGCGCACGACTATGTTCTGCAGCGCCTGGTAGGCAAAGCCGACTCGTGGCGCAAAGCCGAGATTGTATGCCTTGACCCCCATATTCGATGGCACGGAACCGATGCCCGCGGCAAGCACTTCTCCGGTTGTTGGATCGAAGCTGCCTGCTCCGCCGGGACTGGCTGCTGTTTGCGGCAGGTAGTCTTCCCAACGGAGGCCGTAATTCAGCGTGAATTTTGGCGTGATGCGCCAGGAATCCTGCCCATAGGCAAAGATGCGTGTCTGACGCAAGCCTGGATGATAGCCGAGTCCGGTAAAGTAGCGCGCAAAGAAAGAGGGCTGCGCAACCAGGAATGATGCAAGCGCAGAGCCGGTGCTTACAGCTCCGCCAACCAGCGTGTCGAGATCGGAGTTTCCGGTCGTTGAATCGTTGAAGGTAATTTCGCCGGAGCGGTGCGAGTCGCTGGGGATGCGCTGCTGCTGGGCGCGGCGCACATCTGCGCCAAACTTAATGCTGTGGTTCTGCCACTGCTTTGTCCAGTTGGTGACCCACTGGAAATGGTTCTCTGTTTCCTTGAGCGGGCAGTTGCACTGGTTGATGCCGAGCGCGTAGCCGAAATCAAATCCGCCATTGCCGTTGACATAGAAGGCGGGCATGCCGCTGGTTTCAGGCGTGCCGGTGTTCAGGCCGGGAAGCCCGGCGTCGCTTGCAGGCGTAGTGCCAACGCCATTTGGCTGCACGCGTATGCGATAGCGAAAGAAACCAAAACGCGCATCAGCTGCGAGCGCTGAGCTGAAGGCGTGATCGAGGCCAAGCGCGAGGCTCTGATTGCGGTCGACCGAGTCACCGGAAAAATTGAAGGCCGAAGGGCCTCCGGCGAGATCGCCAAAAGCGGCAGGGGAGTAATTGTTAAAGTTGGCCAGCGTATAGCGCCCGAAGATATGCGAATTCGTGGAGAGATCAAAGTCTATGCGTCCGTCGTATTGATCGCTGTCGAATCTCTGGCTGCCTGAGCTGACGTAATTGTTGTAGACGTCGTTGTTGCGGTTCGGCAGCGGCAGATCATTCAGAAGTTTTGAAATCGGAGCTGCTACGGGAACAACGTTGACCTGTCCGTGGGTGGAGTATGCGCGGCGTCCTGTGCCGTCGCTGTTGCCGGTTGAGGGATCAAAGGCCATGCCCGCGCGCGCAGGCACCTGGTTGCCTTCGGTGGTAGTTACGTAAGCAGGATTGCCGCAGGCGGAGCTTGACGTGGTCCCGTCGGCGCAGATGTAGTTGCCAAGCAGCGCCGTGAGATCACCACCGCGTTCTGCTGCTGTGGGAACTGTAGTAATCAGCGAGCCTCCGGTACGGCGGCGCGTGCCCTGATAGTCGAAGAAGCCGAAGAGTTTGTCCTTAATAAGGCGACCTCCAATGGAGCCGCCAAACTGGTTCCAGCGGATAGGCGGGTTCTGCAATGTGAACGGATCTTTAGCGTTCATGACATCGTTGCGCAGATATTCAAAGAGCGAGCCATGCAATTCATTTGATCCCGAACGCGTTGTTGCCTGGATCAGCGCGCCGGATGCCGAGCCAAATTCCGCATCGTAGTTGCTGGTGCTGACTTTAAAATCCTGCAGCGCATCGATATTCGGATTGATTACAGCGATACCGAGAATCGCGCTCTGGTTTTCTGTCCCGTCGAGCAGGAAGCCATTTGCAGTGAAGAATTGTCCATTGACGTTCGCCTGAATGCCCTGCTGCGGATTTTCGCTGGCCGCATGCTGCCATGAATTGAGCTGCACGCCCGGAATGACCAGCAGAAGATTCGTAACATTGCGATCAAGAACAGGCAGCTGGCCCAGCTCGCGGCCTGTGAGGGTCGTTGAGACTTCAGCACGGTCCGTCATCAGCAAAGGCGATTCGCCAGTAACCGTGACGGTGCTTTGGGCTGTGCCCGGATTCAGAGTCGCGTCCACGCGCGTGGTTGCATCGACCTGCACCGTGGCATCGGCAATAAACGTGGCAAAACCAGAAATCTCGACCTGCACACGGTACCTGCCCGCAAGCAGGCGGCTCTGCGAATAGTTGCCTTGCTCATTACTTTGCGTGTGATAGACGGTGCCGCGGTCCTGGTCCGTGATGGTAATGTTGGCGGAAGGAACAGCCGCGCCGCTGGTATCAAAGACAGTGCCGTCGATATTTCCAAAAACAGCCTGGCTCATAGCAAATGGAGCAGTGGAGGCAAGCAACAACAGGAGCAGCAGGAAAAACCTGAACTTAACCATTGAAAGAACCTCTCTGGCCTCGAAGCAAGGAACTGAATGTTTTATTGGTTTGGAAAGAAATCCGCTTACAAGAACTGGCGAGAAATTACGCGCGGCTACAACACGTCCGAAGACATGGGACACGAAAATGAATGTGTAGCTTGAAATCGCGCGGTAGCATTTGCGTCATTCTAAGATGAGATTCGGGCTATGTCAATGTATAGTTCGATTATCTGAATAAGCAAAATGGCAGAGACGTTTGACGCAATTGTAATCGGGCTGGGCGGAATCGGCAGCGCTGCAGCGTATCATCTTGCGGCGCGCGGCAAGCACGTCCTCGGACTGGAGCGCTTTACCCCCGCACACGACCGCGGCTCTTCGCATGGAAGTTCACGGATCATCCGCCAGGCCTACCATGAGAACCCAGGCTATGTGCCGTTGGTGCTGCGCGCCTATGTGCTATGGGAGCAATTGGAACGCGATACGCAGACACAACTCCTTACCACAACAGGAGGGTTATTTATCGGAACTGAGGACAGCGATGTGGTTCAAGGTAGCCTTCTCAGCGCGAGGCAACACAGTCTTGCTCACGAAGTGCTTGATGCAAAAGAAATACAACGCCGGTTTCCTGTTCTACGTCCACGTGTAGATGATTGTGCTGTATTTGAGAAGAAAGCCGGCTTTCTGCGTCCGGAAGCAGCGGTGGCAGCGCATCTCGGACTGGCAACACAACATGAAGCGGCGCTGCGCTTTGAGGAGCCGATTGTCGATTGGACTATAACAAATAGCGGCGTGGTTCGGGTGGTTACCGCGAAGGCTGTCTATGAAACGGCTCATCTGGTGATTGCACCGGGTGCGTGGGCGAACAGTCTGCTGAAGCTGGCTTTTCCTTTGCACATTCGTCGACATGTGATGGCATGGTTTGATCCGCTGGAAGGAATCAGGAACTTTGCGCCAGGCCGCTTTCCCATCTACATCTGGCGAACGAGCGACAAGACGGTCTTCTATGGATTCCCCGCGACGGACTGCGAAAACTGCGGGGTAAAAGCTGCCATGCACTCTGGTGGCGATGTCTGCACGGCGGAATCAATTGAGCGAGAGATTCATGATCGCGACATTGAGGAGATTCGTGAACAGCTTTCAACTTTCATCCCTGCACTCAATGGAAAACTGCTGCATGCAGCAAGCTGCATGTACACGCTGACTCCGGATGAACACTTCATTGTCTCGCCGCACCCGGACTACGCACAGGTCACTATCGCCTGTGGCTTCTCGGGGCACGGATTCAAGTTCGCTACTGTCCTGGGGGAAGTGCTGGCGGATCTCGCTATTGAAGGCCGAACGAAATGGCCCATCGATTTTCTTTCAGCGCAGCGCTTCACAGGCAAGTGTTGACATCTTTTACTGGAGCGTATTTCGCGCTTCTAAAGGCAGAAGCAATAGCATTTCTGACAATCTGGGACTCCCTTGGACCGCAGAGTATGCCTTAACTCATGGGATTCTCTTCTTGATATCAGTCTCAACAATCAACAAGAATTGCTCTGCGGTTGAAACAGCTTCCTGGGCTTCAGTGTCGCTGATAATAGTCACGTCGTAGAATGCGTCATTGCGCTTGCGCCGCATTCGGTCAAACAGGGTGAACATTGTCGCTGGACACCTAGGTAGATTTTTCTGCACAAATTCGATAATTGCAATATGGTGGCCGAGTTGTTTACGTGGTCTTTGCCCGTGGCTGAGCATGAGTGACAAGGAACCTTTAATCATGGCCTCGTAAGCGATTTCGTAGGCAGCTTCTGCATCAATAGCAAGGTTTTTCCGAGCGGCGATGGCCCGCTTCTGCGCATCGGTGAAGAATTGTTTGATTTGCCGAGGGTTAATTTGTTGCGGCTTCGTTTTACTCATTCCTGATTAGCTCGATTCGTTTCCCTTCCCACACATCTGTGAGGAATGGGTCATGGGCTGCGAGTTTACGTTTCAGTTCTTGCGTATTGATAACCGTGTAGTTCACTTCCCGATTAAGTGTTTTTTCCAGCTTTCTAACCTCGGCTGCCAGATTTTCGGGGTCAGGTTGACCGACAATGAACAGGTCGATGTCGCTGGCCGCATCTGCTTCATTCTTAGCAAAAGAACCATACAGATGAGCTTGGTCAATTCCGCGCACACGATGCAGTGCTGACTTGAGCGTTGGTACAATCCCGACTGTTCCCTGGGGGAGAGAGAACACCGCTTTCAGATACGGATACTGCGGGTTGATGCTGTAATATCGCTGGCGACCTTCCACTTCGGAGCGCAGAAGTCCTTCCCGTTCCAAACGCGCCAGCTCACGCGACAGATTGGTGGAATCCACACTCAGGGCGTTCGCTAGCTGGCGGACATACACGCGATCTGAACGGTTCGCGTAAAAGTATGTCAGCAGCTTGCGCCGCAGCTCAGAACGAAGAGAAAACATTGCAGTAGAATTATACTGCAAATGCAGTAAATATATACTGCAAACAGAGGTGGATAGGGTTGCTCCCATACCGCGCCCAGAAGCGAGGAAAGTGACTGCCAGGTGGCCAAAAACCATGATAGGAACACCCCAGAAGCACCCATTTGTCCTGTGGAAAAATCCTGTCAACCCTCCACGCCTCCAGTCCTTTAATAACTCCAACAAAACAAAGCATTTAATTCATCAAGCCGATGGCCGTGAATTTATCGTCCATTTGGTATCCTGAATTTAAGGACTAAGTTTCCCCCAAAAAACATCCGCAAGCAGCGGGCGTTTCGAACAGACCCCCTCGTAAGTCGTTGAAAACACTAGAAGGCACCTAACCCAAGCAGAATCAATAGCATAGAGGGGATGATCCCCCGCTAAGTTATTCAAAACAAATAAAAACGAGCCAAGGGCAGGGGAGGGGGGCACAGAAGGCTACAGTGAATGATGTTCATCGCGACCGGTGCCTCGCTTTACTGGATTATGCTCCTTGGCCCGCTTTTTCCGGACATGACCTGGAATGATCCGGAGTTCAGCGCGTCCACTTGGTCTACATCCTCAGCAGTTGTTGTCATACGCCCTGATGCGGATCCTCGGGTTTCGCTCTCCTTCCAGCAGGGTTGTCCCACTAGCGCGTCACGAAGCGGATTGGGCCTGAGAACTCCAGCCTTCCGTTCAACTCTCCAGAGTGTTTTGCGATGTCACACGAGGATTCTGTCACCGGCCTCTCATGTGATGCTCAACAAAACGGGCTGTTCTTTTGAACAGAAGGAGGAGACTAATGAAGTTGAAGAAGGTGGCATATTGGTTCACGACGATATTTGTAACGCTGATTCTCGGGATATCTGGCGCTATGTCGATTGCGCACGCGGCTCCGCTTATGAAGGCTCTGAAGCATTTGGGGTATCCAGATTACTTCGCAAATATCCTGGGTGTTGGAAAGGTTATTGGCCTGGCCGTCTTCCTTGCTCCTGGGATGCCCCGTTTCAAAGAATGGGCCTACGCCGGGGTTCACCATCACGATCCTGAGTGCCTGCTATTCGCATTTCTCCTCGGGGGACCGGCTTCTTGCATTGGAGCCGTTGCTCACCTTCGCAGCTCTTGTTGGCTCCTATTTCACGAGATCTGACGATCGCAGAATTCCCGGCTCCATTGCGGTTCTGTAAAGAGCGGATTTCGCGGCACCCGGAATCGCCAGCATCACAATCTACTTCAAACGAGTCATCTGGCCAAGCCGACAAGTTCGCGGAAATGCGATCTCTGTTCTACGACGTCCACCATGAACGCAGCGACCGCCCGGAAAGATGCCACCGAGCCTTTTGGGGGCAGGGCATCGCGCACAATTCGGAACTTTGCGTCAGTACTGTTTGTCAGTCTAGGGGGACGCACAATGGTCCACTCAAACGGTGTGGAGCGAACAATGCCCTCGGCGGTTTCGAGGTCGCGGCTGATGTGTTTCAGCAACCAACGAAAGAAGGCAAAGCTGATGCCCTTCTCGGGAAAGAGGACGGCTGCGGACACTAGCACGATTCGTTTCACACCCGTTTGGGTCATCGCCGCCACTGTGCTGGCTGCGCATTCTCCCACAACCGAGTGTGGGCGGAATGCCTGTGGTGGCCGCACACCAAGAGCAGACAGGACCGCATCATGCCCGGCAATCTCTTTTGCCAATTGCTGCACACTGAGCGGATCACCTTTGACAATCTTCAGCCGCGGATCTCGCTGCGCAATCTTCTGCGGTGAGCGAACAAAAGCGGTCACATTGTGAGAACGCGAGAGGGCAATGTCAACGATGTGGGTTCCAGTATGACCGGTTGCGCCAAGAACGAAGAGGTTCATCCGAAGTCAGTCTCCTGACTCTTAGACAGGACACGTCCAGATCTCGTGACAGGATTAAGCAATCCGTGTATCGGGACTTGGTGACATTGCTTCGTTCAGTCCAAAGCAGGGACGTGGGAAAGCTTGTCGGGATTTGTAACGAAATAGATCGAACTGATGCGTTCCTCCCCCGCCTCAACAGTAAGGGCGTAAAGGGGTCGGCCAGCGACATAGCTCACCACTCCAGGCATTCCGTTGATCGATACCCTTCGCGATACCACGGGCTCCCTGGGGAGGAATTTTGCTTGACCCATCACAATGGCACGGGCGACATTCATCGCGCCAAAAATTGGATTGGGTACTGCGAAACCTTTGCCGCCGCCGTCCGCATAGAGCACAACATCGCCTTCCAGAACCGAGATCAGCCTCTCAAGATTGCCGTTGCCGCTGGCCAAAACAAATAGCTCCAGCAACTCACGGCGTTTGCTGTCCGATATCCTGAACCTGGGTCTTGCGATCGCCAAATGCTGGCGCGCTCGCCGAAGAATCTGACGGCAATTTGCCTCATTTAGGCCCAGAATTCCGGAGATTTCGGCATATCCGTAATCGAAGACTTCGCGGAGGAGGAAAGCCGCGCGCTCAACTGGACTCAGGCGTTCCAGCAGCATCAGAAAAGCCATCGACAGGAATTCGTCTCGCTCCACTGTGTCGACAGGATCGCTTGCGAATTCCTCTACGAACGGTTCGGGGAGCCACTGTCCGACATATTGTTCGCGTTGCATGCGAGCCGATTGAAGATAGTTAATGCAGAGCCGGCTAACGATCGTGACCAGAAAAGCGCGTGGAGACTGAACGTCCTCTGTGGTGGCCTGTTGCCACCGGATAAACGTCTCCTGCACCATATCTTCGGCGTCCGCGATGCTGCCGAGCATCCGATAGGCCACAGAAAGCAACAAGGTCCGGTGCTGATCAAATGCAGCCAGCTTCTGCGCGTCACTTGTCACCCGCGATTCCATCATCTGCGTTATGGTTGGGCTGCTCTGCTCCGGCACGCGGACCCCTCTAGATCAAACAGATTCAGATGCCGAAGCCAAGTTGCAAGAAATCCCCCGATAGGCCTATTTACCGGCTAGTTGGCTAGTTTTAGTTTCGAACCCGGAGATCAGTGGGGAATTCTGGCTTCACTTTGACTCTTCTGTCACAGAGTGTGGGTCTGTCCTGTCTTAATGAGGTTTCTATGATTGTGAACCGAAATGCGGAAGTTCAAGGTGAAAACAATCTGGGGATTGTCGCATGCCGTCCCTGCGAAGTGCCTTCATAGCGGAGCCGCAACCAGCAACAAGGGTGGCATTTCCTCGCCGACCCAACGGAGGAACGACATTGTGCACGCGATTGCGGTTCTCGTCCTCACGAGCGCGCTCACGATGGAATCCTGGATGCTTCTCAATGAGGCGTTCCACGATTCCGGCTGAAGCATGTAGCCTGGTCCGTATTGTGCCGCTTATCAGGATTGGCGCAATTGCCTCCCTGGTCATCATCTACGCCACGGGAGCGTACCTGACCGAGAGCCTGCATTCCTGGGAATTCGCTTGGCCCCGCTTCGCAGTTGCCGAAAATCGTGATCTATGCTGTTTTTGACACTCTTAGCGGTGTGCGATTGCGCGCTATCAACCGGTACTCCACCGTTCAAATCCCATCCGCGCTCACCTCGGCACCCAGCGTATCGCGGAACTCCGAGCCCCACAGCCACTCCTTGTATTTCTTCCGCGTATTTCTTCCGCAGCGCATCAAGCTTTCTGCCATAAGCCAGCGTCAGCGGAAAGTCCGTCATATACCCTTTCTTTAAAGTTGTACGGTCCATAGTTGATGATGTAGCGGTTGAGCAGAATCAGGTTGGTTATTGTGCACTGCCCAATCAAGCGAAAGCCACGCTTGATTGGGTACCTCCGCTGTCCACGCGGATGCCGTCCTTTCTTCGGTACATTGGAGTCATGTCGAAGAGCGACACTCCGTCTATCCAGCCTTATTTCAGCGAAGAGGCATTGAAGTTTCTGCGCGCCCTGAAGCGCCACAACAATCGCGAGTGGTTTGAGGCTCGACGGGAGATTTATGAGCGCGAGCTGAAGCTGCCGATGCTGGCCGTGATTGAGCATGTGACCCATGCGATGGCCAGCTTTGCTCCGGCGCATGTTCGTCCGGCAGCAAAGACGATGATGCGCATTTATCGCGATACGCGTTTCTCAGCGGACAAGACCCCCTATAAAACGCACATTTCAGCCTGGTGGACGCGGGTTGGGTTGGAGAAGACCTCAGGCGGCGGGTACTATTTTCATTTTTCGCCAACAGAGGTGGCGATTGCCGCCGGCATCTACATGCCGCAGCGCGAGCAGTTGCTCGCCATCCGAATGCAGCTTCTCAAAGAGCATGAGGAGTTTCGCCGGATGCTAAATGACAGAAAACTGCGCAAGGTGATGGAGCTTGATCCGGATGTGCGCGCGCTTTCGCGACCGCCAAAGGGCTTTCCGGCAGAGCATCCGGCGATGGACCTGATCCGGCAGCAGCAGTGGGGCGTGTTTGCGCGCATGCCTGCGGAAACGGCTTTGAAAAAAACACTGGTGAAGGAGCTTGTCACGCGCTTCACCCTGGCCGCGCCGATTGTGGATTTCCTGAACCGGCCCTTTCGCCGCGATGTGGAAAAGAAGCGGCAATATATTTTCAAACTGATGTAAATAGGACTAGACTGTCCATCATTGTTCCAGTAAACAATCGGTTGATCTACGCGGCTAACGAACGCTTTTCCGAGCAAGCGAGTGCTCGCGGATGGGCCAAAACCTGTAAAAACGGCCCAGTTTTGCACAAAACAGGCAAAAAACCCGAAAAAACCTGTGGAAATGTCGCTTTTCCCGTTGACAAAGCCTGTAAAAAGCCGCAAGGTAAACGGCGGAAGGTTTTTTCTACAACCCGCATGGATATTGAGTTTTCTCACTGTTGAAGCGAGGAAGCGGCAACCGCGGAGAGGAAAAACCCAAGCACGCAGAACCAGCCGGAACAGGGGTTCCAGGCCTTGGGGAAAGCGAAATAAGAACCAGGAGGATTTAAAAAATGGCAACTGGAATGACCAAAACAGCCCTTGTCCGTCACCTGGCGGAGAAGCTGGAACTTACCAACAAGCAGTCGGCTGCGTTTCTCGACCTGCTTGCAGAAACCGCGATCAAAGAGACCAAGAAGAATGGCCTTTTTGTGATTCCCGGACTGGGACGCCTGGTGAAGGCAGAGCGCAAGGCGCGCATCGGCCGCAACCCGCAGACCGGCGAACAGATCAAGATCAAGGCCAAGACCGTGGTGAAGTTCCGCGTGGCCAAGTCCGCGAAGGACGCGATCGCACCGACCAAGAAGTAGTTTCTTAGCAGTGCAAGGAGAAGAGGGAACGGAATTCCGTTCCCTCTTCTCTGTTTTGTTTATGAACAATACCAGCCGCCGATTCGACGAACGGCACCCCATTTCTCTACTGCTGATTTCATAGAGGGAACCAGACTACTACACGGATGGATTGTTCTTGATGCATCCCCGAGATTTCCAAAATTCATATGCCAATTACGATTTAGCGTACATTTTGTGGACAAAGCTGGGCATAGCCTTCCGGTGCGATACAGATAAATACCAGCTTATGCTGTTAACTTTCTATTCATCAATTATTCAACAAATTTTGATTACAGAAAAGACATTAGCCCGATGTGGCATATCAGTTGCCTTTAGTATTGGCATGAAAACTATAGGATTTCGATTCCGCCTGGGAGTGATGGCAGCTTCAGCTGCGCTCCTCTTTGGGGCCGGAACATTTACTCCTCTCCTGGAAAATCAGGCAGTTGCACAATCGTCTATTTCAGGTGACATCCAGGGCACCATTACGGACCCCACGGGTGCGGTTGTGCCAAACGCGACCGTATTGGTAAAGAGCCTGGATACGGGCGCTACGCAGAACGCTACAACCAATAGCGGTGGATCGTACCGCGTTTCCCTGCTGAAGCCAGGACGCTACCAGATCACGGCCAGCGCCGCTGGTTTTCAGAACACGACGGTGCAGGTTGTGGTAAGTGCCGGAACGGTGTCGGTAGGCGACCTGAAGCTGAGTGTGGGATCGAGCGCGCAGACGGTGGAAGTGAACGCAACGACTGAGCCGCTGATCCACACGGAAGACGCAAATATTACAACCAATTTCAACCAGCAGCAGATCCAGAACATGCCGAACCCCGGCAATGACATTACGTTTATGGGTCAGCTTGCTCCTGGTTCCATCGCGAACACGACCACGCAAGCCACCAATGGGATGTTCGGGTATGGCAACTTCTCCAGTTTTGGTTTGCCGGCGACCTCGAACAACTTCACGGTGAATGGCACGGACGAGAACGACCCGTTCTTTAACCTGAACAACTCGGGCGCGACCAACCTGCTGCTCGGCAACAATGAGATTGCCGAAGCTACTGTGATCAGCAACGCCTATGCGGCGCAGTATGGTGGTCTGGGTGGCGCGAAGATGAATGAGATTACGCGCTCGGGCGCCAATCGGTATCACGGCAATCTCGTCTATTTCTGGAATGGGCGTCTGATGAACGCCAACAGCTACTTCAATAACCAGCAGGGAGTGAAACGTCCCTTTGTGAATGCGAACCAGTGGGCGGCTTCGATTGGCGGACCAGTGAAGAAGGACAAGCTCTTCTACTTTTTGGATACCGAAGGTCTGCGTGTCATCTTCCCGACCAATGCTCCGGTGTACATTCCCAGCGCCTCCTACCAGGCGCGGATTTTGAACAATATTGCCATGGCAAATCCGAGCGAAACACCCTTCTACCAGAAGCTGTTTGCGCTTTATAACCATGCTCCCGGTGCAGCGGCTGCTGTGCCTCTGGTGGACAATGCCGGAGTGAACCCGGACGTAAATACCTTTCGCTCGACGGCTGCTTCTGGCGCGAATGAATGGATTCTGGCCGGACGCGTGGACTGGAACATCGGCGACAATGACAAGCTGTACGTCCGCTATAAGCAGGACAAAGGCTTTCAGCCTTCGTTCACTGACCCCATCAACCCGGTCTTCAACCTGGTCAGCAATCAGCCGCAGTATGAGGGTCAACTTGCGGAGACACACAGCTTTTCGCCTAATGTTGTAAACCAGTTCACGGTGAATGGCTCTTATTACCGGGCGATCTTTCAGGCACCGAATGTAGCAGCCAATCTGGCTGCCTTCCCGGGTACCTTCCAGTTTGTGGATGGTCCGAATGCGGCTGGTCACACCGACCAGTTCAACACCCTAAATCCTTACGGATACTTCCCGAATGGCCGCAATGCCACGCAGTATGGGTTTCTGGATGACGTGAGCATCACGCATGGCGCCCACACTTTCCGCGTGGGTGTTTCCTATAAGCGTGACGACATCTCCGATTACGATCCGATGGAGTTCACCGCTCCTCTGCTCGTTGCGCTTGGCCCGAACGCGGTCGGTGATCCGTACTCCGTATTTGATAATGGCTATGCCTACCAGACGCAGCAGGCGTTTCCGCTGAGCAAGTCGCAGCCGATCGCAGCCTATCAGTTGGGCGCTTATGTTCAGGACGACTGGAGCATTCGTCCAAATTTCAAGCTGAATGCCGGCATTCGCGTGGAGCACAATTCCAATCCGGTAAGCCAGAAAAATGTTTTTGCGCGGCTTACAGGCAACTTCTATGGGCTGTCTTCAGACACTGCGACTCCCTATAGCAGCTACATTTCCGCAAACCAGCATCGCGCCTTCCATGGCTACCAGCAGGTGATGGTGGAACCGCGCATTGGCTTCAACTGGTCGGTTTCGTCGAACACCGTGCTGCGGGGAGGATTCGGAATGTTTGCCGATGTCTTTCCAGGCACCGTGGCCGATGCCCTGATCGCCAACCCGCCGACAGAGCCGAACTTCTCTGTATTCAGCTCAGTCAACACGCCTGCTTTGCTGGATCCTTCCTTGCAGGGCAGCGGGGCGCAGGTTGCTGCTGCCAATGCCGCGGCATTCCGTTCCGGCTTCAGCACGGGGGCGAGCTTCAACACGTTGTCTGCTGCTTCGCCGACGTTCTCGGCGCCAAGCTTTGTTTCCGGCGCACAGAATGTTCAGTATCCGCAGTATGAGGAGTGGAGTGCGCAGATCGAGCACCAGTTCCCCAAGAACACGGCACTTGCCATCGGCTATGTTGGCAATCACGGCTATCATGAGCCGGTAGTGAACAACAGCGCCAATGCTTATGGCTTTGGAACGCTTCCGGCGTCGGCCCCGGTTCCGTCGTTCGCCGAGGTACAGCTGTATCAGAGTGCTGCATCCTCCAACTACAACGGCCTGGTGGTCACTGCGAATCATCGCGAACGGTACGCGACCGTTACGCTCAACTACACTTACAGCCATGCTCTGGACGAGATTTCGAACGGCGGTTTTCTGCCGTTCAATCCAGGCAACAGCAGCTTCCCGAACAATCCGTATGATCTGAGCCAGAACTATGGCAATGCGGATTACGATGTACGCCATAATCTGACAGGGAGTTATGTGGTACAGCTGCCTTACTGGGGTGGACCGCATGCCCTGACGGACCACTGGCAGTTCAGCGGAACGGTTTTCTACCATACAGGCTTCCCCTTCTCAATTACGGATGGAGCGACGAGGCAGACGCTGGCGTCTAATAACTACTTTGGCCCACTGTTTGCCGCAGTTGCTGGCTCGCCTGCACACCATTGCAGCGCGAAGTCAGTGGCCAACCTGGGCACGGGAGCTGGTACCCCTTGCTTTGACCCGGCAGACTTCACCACACCGAATTCATTCAACGTCCAGAGAAGGAACCAGTTCTTTGGGCCACATTACGTGGATACCGACTTCTCAGCGCAGAAGGGTTTCGGCATTCCACACTGGGAAGGCGCCACTCTGAATGTGGGAGCGCAGTTCTTTAACCTGTTCAATCATCCGAATTTTGCGCAGCCGGTCAGTGACATTTCGAGCTCACTGTTCGGAAAAATCAACAGCGTGGTCAGCACCCCGACCAGTCTGTTTGGAAGTGGACTGGGTGGCGATGCTTCACCGCGCCTCATTCAACTGAAGGCCAGCTTCCAGTTCTAATTCAAGGCTGGGACAAACCGGAGAGCGGTCCATATGGGCCGCTCTTTTCTTTTATGCCGCGCAAGGTATTATCGCTGGTAATCCGCCCGCAAAAAGATTTGGCCTGGGCCATTACCGTTGCAGCGCAGTTTGGGAGTAGATGAATGCCAAAGCACATCCTGGTGGTAGGAAGCATCAATCTGGACCTTGTAGCGCAGGCAACACGCATTCCGCAGGCGGGCGAGACTGTCCACGGAGAGACTTTCCAAACCTTTTTTGGAGGAAAAGGAGCGAACCAGGCAGTGGCCGCTGCACGGCTCGGCGGACGGGTTGCCATGATTGACAAGGTTGGATCAGACGAGTTCGGAGCGCGGCTGAAACAGGGACTAAGAAAGGCCGGAGTGCGTGTCGCATCTGTAGAGAAGGCACCAGGACATTCAGGAGTGGCCCTTATCACCACGGACAAGCATGCGCACAATTCAATCGTGGTGGTGCCTGGAGCGAACGGGGCCTTGCTGCCTGAGGACCTGGATCATCACCGCGCAATGATTGAGTCGTCCGCGATCCTATTGGCACAGCTTGAAATTCCGCTCGCTACGGTCGAGCATCTGGCGGTGCTGGCTGGCAGATACCAGGTGCCACTCATGCTGGATCCAGCCCCAGCGCGCGCGGTGGGAAGAAAAACCATGCGCGCCGTCACATGGCTTACGCCGAATGAAACTGAGAGCACTACGCTTTTGCGCGAAACAGAGATGGGAGATGACATAGAGTCGACGGCAAACCGGCTGCTGTCTATGGGATGCAGAAACGTGATTCTGAAACTTGGCTCACGAGGAGTTTACCTCTCGGGCCATGATTCGCAGGCGAGATTTATCAAGGGCTTTCAGGTGAAGGCGCACGACACCACGGCCGCCGGAGATGCCTTTAACGGCGCATTCGCCGTTGTCCTTACGCAAGGAAAGAGTCCAGCCGAGTGCGCACGCTTTGCATGTGCCGCGGCCGCGCTGTCGGTGACCCGTGTCGGAGCGCAACCTTCTCTGCCGACGCGAGAAGAGACAGAAGAATTTCTCCGGCGGGCAGGACGCAGATAATACGCCTACAAACAAGCCGGAGGGACCGCCGCACAGGATTCGCTCTGAACGTCTCAGGATCCAGAGGCGTTAAGAACATCTAACGGACGCGTTTCGCGTTTAGGTGAATATAGAGCTGCCATCGAAGGATTCGCTTTCTTTCACCCAGTTGCGGTGGAGTGAGCCCTGAGCCCTGTCAGTGGCGGATGAGCTGGACCATATAGATCAGCGAAAGGCCGGACACAATGATGGCTGTCAGCCAAGCGGCCACATTGAACCAGCGCGCGTTCACGTACTTCCCCATCAGGTCCTTGCGGTTGATGAGCAGCAGCATGAATACGATCACAATCGGCAGCAGGACACCATTCAGCGTCTGCGAAAAGATGGAGAACTGCACCAGCGGGAAATTCGGGATCAGCACCACGGCCGCGCCGCCCGCAATCAGCAACGTATAGAGCCAGTAAAAGAACGGGGCCTGCCGGAACCCCTTATCTATGCCGGATTCAAATCCCAGCCCCTCGCATACCGTATACGCTGTCGAGAGTGGCAGTACCGATGCAGCAAAGAAAGATGCATTGAACAGCCCGAAGGCAAACAGCAGAAAGGCATACGATCCGGCCAGCGGCTTCATCGCCTCCGCTGCATCGGCCGGCATGGCGATGTTGCCCATTCCGTGTGCCCACAGCGTAGCGGCGCAGGCCACAATAATGAACCAGGCCACTACGTCTGTGAAGATCGAGCCAACAATCACATCGAGCCGCATCGCAGCGTAATTTTTTACGCTCACGCCTTTTTCCACTACTGACGATTGCAGATAGAACTGCATCCACGGAGCGATGGTCGTTCCAATTACGCCGACGACCATGTAGACATAGTCGTGCTGCGCCCAGAGCGCCCGGGAAGGCAGCTTGACGGTGGCCGTCATGGCCTCCCGCCAGCTTGGCCCGGAAAGCACACCCGTGATGATGTAAGCGATATAGAACACCGACGCCGTGAGGAAGACCTTTTCGACGCTTTTGTAGTCGCCGCGCACGGCCAGCAGCCACACCAGCAGAGCGCAGACAGGAACAGCAATGTATTTGGAAAGATGAAAGAGCTGCAAGCTGCCCGCGATGCCGGCAAATTCGCCGATAATGTTGCCGAAATTCACAATCACCAGCAGGACCATGATGATGAACGTCATCCGCAGGCCAAATTCTTCGCGGATGAGGTCGCTGAGCCCTTTGCCGGTGACCACGCCCATGCGGGCGCACATTTCCTGCACGATGATGAGGGCCAGGGTAATGGGAATGATGGTCCACAGCAGCGAGTATCCGAACTGCGCGCCCGCCTGTGAATAGGTCAGGATTCCGTTCGGATCGTTGTCCACATTGGCTGTAATAAAGCCCGGTCCAAGCACAGCAAGGAACAGAAGGAACCGGGTTCGCCAGCGTCGCAGCATGTTTTGAGGCCAATCAAAAAAATTCAGGAGATGGTTTGTAATTGGCGGCCAGTGTTCGTGCCGCCCTTCAAGGCAGTAATCCTTCCTCAGTTTTACATCAAATCGGGGCACCTGAAGGATTACCAGCCGGATGCGTTTGCGCTACTCTGTTTTTCATGCTGAAGTTGAAATCAGGAAGCAACGGAGCCGTAGCACTTGCCCTCATGATTGCCCTCGCGTCCGCCTGGATGGGCCTTGGCGCGAACGGGATCTATTGCGACCGCCTGCCTTCTTTGACCATCCTGGCCACAACCGCGGCCTTTGTTATCGCGCTCTGTTTCCGCCTGCTGGCCCGTACGAACACGCGTACGCAGAAGGCGCAGCTTGTCATCGCCCTGGTTATCGCCGCGGGCACGCTCTACGGCAATGCCCACTTTGTGCTGAAATACCGCGGCATCTGTCGGCAGCTTCAGCAGCAGGTCCGGCAAATAAAATAGCCGCCCTACGCTTTCCGTACCGTCCGGCGTTCGATACGCTTTTCGTACTTCTCGCCCTTCAGGATGCGCTTGACGTAAATTCCGGGCGTCACAATGTGGTCGGGATCAAGCTCGCCCGGCTCGACCAGCTCCTCTACTTCCGCAATGGTGCATCGGGCCGCGGTTGCCATCATGGGATTGAAATTGCGAGCAGTCTTGCGATACACAAGGTTTCCGGCGGTATCGCCCTTCCAGGCTTTGATGAGCGCGAAGTCGGCGCGCAACCAGCGCTCCAGCAGATAAGGCCTGCCGTCGAACTCGCGCGTCTCTTTGCCCTCCGCCACCAGAGTGCCTACTCCGGCGGGGGTGTAGAAAGCCGGAATACCGGCGCCGCCGGCACGGATTCGCTCAGCCAGCGTGCCCTGCGGCGTGAGTTTCAGATCAAGCTCGCCCTTCAGGACTTTTTCTTCGAGCAATTTGTTCTCGCCGACATAGCTGCCAGTGTGCGAAGCAATCATTCCTGCTTCCAGCATCAGGCCCATGCCGAAGCCGTCCACACCCATGTTGTTGCTGATGGTGTGCAGCCCCTTCACGCCGCGCCGCACCAACGCGCCAATCAGATTTTCCGGGATGCCGCAAAGCCCGAAGCCGCCCAACATGATCGTTGCGCCGTCTGGAATATCACGTACGGCTTCATCGGCACTGGTCACTACCTTGTTCACCTTTGCTCTCCTGCCATGCGTAAAAGCACTGAGCAGAATACTTCACTTGCGAGGTGACTGCATAGCCAGAGGCTGAATCCAAACTTTATTTAGTGTCTCAGTTTGGGTTTCCAAATTCCTTCGGGGCTTTAATAAAACCCTCCTTTTTCGTTTTTATCGCCACGGCTAAAAGCCGTGCCCTTTCAAACCAAACCCAAACTGCGGCACAACCCAAATTTATTACCCTACGAAAATCGCGCGTCTTACGATACGATGTGTGCGGGTCACATCACAGGAGGAGCTGATGCTAAAAGGATTCCGGGACTTTATTCTTCGTGGAAATGTAGTAGACCTGGCGGTTGCGGTGGTCATCGGCGCGGCCTTTACCGCGATCGTGAACTCGCTGGTCAAGGACATCATCACACCGCTGATTGCGGCCATCGTCGGAAAACCAGATTTTTCGTATCTCATCCTGAATGTTCATGGCGGAAAGATTACCTACGGAAACTTCCTGAACGCGCTGATCTCCTTTCTGCTGATTGCAGCATCGGTTTATTTCCTCTTCGTTCTGCCGGTAAACAAGCTGCTGGCCAGGTTCTTCCCTGCGAAAGCGGAGCCACCCAAGACCAAGCCCTGCCCGGAATGCCTCAGCGATATTCCTATCGCTGCCCGGCGCTGCGCCCATTGCGCGCAGCCTGTTGCCTGAACTTCATGTGAGAACATGGGGATGTGGAGCATGCGGAAAAAGGCAGAGTATATCTGGTTGGAGCTGGGCCGGGCGATCCCGGTCTGCTGACCCTTCGCGCTGCCTCTCTGATGCAGACGGCGGACTGCGTCTTTCATGATGATCTGGTTGCCCCGGAGATACTGAAGCTGGCGCGCGCTGATGCCACCGTGGAAAACGTGGGCAAGCGCTGCGGCAATAAAACCATTACCCAGGAACAGATTAACCAGTTGCTGGTGGAAAAAGCGCAGGCTGGATGCAGTGTGATCCGCCTGAAGACCGGCGACCCGATGGTTTTTGGACGCGGCGGCGAGGAAATCGAAGCGCTCAAAAAACATTCCGTGCTCTTCGAGGTAGTACCGGGAATTACCGCGGGAGTCGCAGCCGCAGCTGCCATTCATGCTCCGCTGACAGACCGCCGACTCGCCTCAAAGATAGTTTTTCTTACTGCGCACCGGGCGCAAAGTGGCGACGAAGCAATCTTCGGGCCGTTGCCGAAGGATGCCACGCTTGTAATCTATATGCCAGGCCCTGATTATGGTCGCCTGGCGCGCCAGCTTGCTGCGGCAGGCGTTTCACCTGAGAGTCCCTGCATCATCGTCTCAGGAGTGAGTACGCCGCGGGAGCAGACCCTTCACACGACTGTCAGCAATCTGGCACAAACACCGACGTTGCCCGCACCTTGTGTTGTTCTTGTGGGTAATGCGCTGACACAATAAAAAAAGGACGAGCCGGGAAAATTTCCCCGGCCCGTCTTGGTTACTCCTGGGGAGAATTGACCTGCCCTTCCTGGGGCAGTTTGACGGTGCCCGATGCCTGGGCCGTCTGGCTGTCATTGCTGCCGCTCATGTTGGAAAGCAGCTGTACTTCCACGCGGCGGTTCTTTGCCCGGCCGGAAGGCGTGCTATTTGAGGCCACCGCTTTATCTTTGCCAATACCAATCAGATAAAAGCGATGCGGAGGCACGTTGTACTTCGAAGCAAGGTACTGGACGACCGCTTCTGCACGGCGCTGACTCAGCGCATAGTTGTAATCGGCAGGCCCGGTCGAATCGGTGCCGCCTGTCAGGGCAAGAATATATGTTTTCTGGCCGTTCAGCTGCCCGGCGAAAGCGTCCAGCTTCTGCTTGGCAGAACGGGTGAGGTCGGCTTTATCAAAGCCAAAATTCACCTGAACATCTGCTACCTGCTTGTAGTTGTCCAGATTCGCGACAACTCCGGAGAGCGAGTCCACGCGGTTCACAGCTTCCTGAGCAGACTGCTGGGCATGAGATGCAGCAGAGCCAGCACTCTGAGCGGACTGCTGCGCCTGGTTCGCGCTGTTCTGGGCCTGTGTGATGCCGGCCTGCGCACGCTGGTCTACGTCATGCAGGTTGCGATTGTTTGTGGCAACCGCATCATCCAGCTCATTGGTCTTCTGAATCACTGGTGTGGTCTGGCTGCGGACATAATTTTTTGTAGTGCAGCCTGTGACCAAGAGCAGCGACAGGGCTCCGAGCGCCGAAACAGTTTGAAGTGTCATTTTTCCTGTATTTGTCATTTTGCTTTTCACTCCATTCCCAGAGAGCACGCACACGCCTCTCCCTTATCTCTGCAAATCAAACGAGCAAGCCCAGTGCCAAACACTAAACAGGAGATAACCTGATGATTTTTCAGTCAATTATGCCTTCGCTTTGTATCCAATCCCGATCGTCCACCGAGTAGCTTTTACGCAGTTCCGTGCAATTCAGGACAGCAAAAAGCGAAGAAACAGTAAACTTAATGCAGGTGGATTTACAGGAGAAAATTCGAACTTTACCTACGCGTCCCGGCGTGTATCTGTACAAGAATGCAGATGGGGAGATCATCTACGTAGGCAAAGCCAAGAACCTCCGTTTGCGTGTTCGGTCGTACCTGTTAGAAGCCTCGCAAGCAAATGCAAAGACAGGCTCACTGATGCGCGAGGCTTTCGATCTTGACTACATTCTGGTAGACAACGAGCATGAGGCGCTGGCGCTCGAAAACAACCTTATCAAGCAGCGCAAACCACGCTTCAATATCCTGCTGCGCGATGACAAAACTTATCCATACGTAAAGCTGACGCTGGCAGACCGCTATCCGAAGGTGTTTGTCACGCGGCGTCTGCGGAAGGACGGCAGCGCGTATTACGGGCCGTATTTTCCAGGCAATCTCGCCCACCGCATTGTGGACCTGATCCACCGCAGCTTCCTGATTCCCAGCTGCAAGGTGGACCTCTCGCGTTATCATCCGCGTCCCTGTTTGCAGTACTACATCAAGCGCTGCCTTGGGCCCTGTGTGGAAGGCCTGACCACGCCCGAGACATACCGCGAGGCGGTGCGCGATACGCAGATGTTTCTGGATGGGCGCGCTGCGGAGCTTGGACGCTCGATCGAAGAGCGCATGCGCGACGCTGCCATGAACGAGCAGTACGAACTGGCAGCGAAGTACCGCGACCTTCTGCGGACGGTCTCAGAGTTGCAGGAGAAACAGCGCATCGCTTCGGCGGAGAGCGATGATGCCGATGTCTTTGGCTATCACTTTGAGAATGGCATGATAGCGGTCAACCTGTTCCACATGCGTGCGGGAAAGATCGTTGACCGGCGAGAATTTTTCTGGGAAGAGCTGCCGGAGATGCCTGCACAAGAGGAGGACGGAGCCGCCTCAGTTTCCCCCACCAGCTTTGGAGCTGGCGCTTTTTTCTCTGCCCTGTTGAAGCAGCTTTACATTGACCAGCAGTATGTTCCACGGAGCATTTTTGTTCCTGTTGATTTTTCTGATCGAGAAGCACTGGCTACTCTTCTGGGGCAGCAGGCGGGGCACAAAATCGAGATCAGCGTACCGCAGCGCGGAGAGAAGCGCTCGCTGGTGGACCTGGCGGGACAGAACGCGAAGCAGAGTTATGACCAGCGTTTCCGGGTGATGCAGCCCAGCCAGAAGGCCATTCAGGAGGCGCTGCAGGATGTGCTGGTCCTTCCGGAGCTGCCGCGCCGCGTTGAATGCTTTGATATTTCGCACATTCAGGGTGCGGAAACCGTTGCTTCCATGGTGGTGTGGGAAGATGGCGGGATGAAAAAGTCCGATTACCGCAAGTTCCAGATCAGGACCGTTTCCGGGGTGGATGACTTTGCGGCCATGCGCGAAGTGATTAGGCGCCGCTATAAGCGGGTGGCAGAGGAGAACAAGCCGATGCCAAGCCTGATCCTGATTGATGGAGGACTGGGGCAGCTACACGCGGCTGCTGCCGCGCTCGAAGAACTTGGTCTGACGAGCCAGCCGCTTGCCTCGATTGCAAAGCGGGAAGAGATTATCTATCTCTACGGACAGGAAGACGACCCGGTTGTGCTGGATCGCCGCTCTCCGGTGCTGCATCTGGTGCAGCGGATCCGCGACGAATCCCACCGCTTTGCCATTGCGTACCACCGGAAACGCCGCGAAATGCGCGACCGCGATTCAGAGCTGCTGAATATTCCAGGAGTAGGTGCGCGGACCCGAATTCGTCTGCTGGAGCATTTTGGAAGCATGCGCAGCATTGCTCAGGCTGATCTTGCAGCCCTGACGGCTGTGGTGCCGCAAAAGACGGCGGACGCTATCTACTCGTTCTTCCACGCAGGGCCCTCCGGGACAGAACCGCCTGTTTTGAAGAGCAGCTAGCGATCTGCCCCGATCCATACCATCACTGAGCTACCCCCCTCCTCCTAGCCTCCGGGTTGTTTCTTTGTTTTCAATCACTTAGCGGGGGATCATCCCCTGCTATCTTATTCATTCTGCAGGAGTTAAGTACGATCTAGTGTTTTCAATGACTTACGAGGGGGTTGGTTGGTGCAAGCTTCCGGGGCGACTTTCAGCTCTTAGATTCAGGATAGCAAATGGAGGGGAAATTTTCGGCAGATGATTTCAGAATGCTAAATCGCTTATTTTGTTTTAGTTGTAGCTGGAGCATGACGGCCAGGGGCTTGACAAGAATTTTCCACAGCTTGGGTACCCAGTCTGACCCGGTATGAGCAGAAGCCAACCTGCCTTGTAAGCTATGCACATGCGCGAATTTGCCTATCACCTTTGCGATGTTTTTACGGACACTCCCTTGCAAGGCAACCAGCTTGCTGTTTTTGAAGATGCAGGAAGTCTGACCACGGCAGAGATGCAAAAACTGGCGAAGGAAACCAACCTTTCTGAAACCACATTTCTCATTCGCCGCGCGCCGGAGATAGAAGCCGCTCGCGGCGTGCGCGTGCGCATTTTTACAACACAGGAGGAGCTTCCTTTTGCGGGGCATCCAACGCTGGGCACCGCCAGCTTTATCCGGCGGTTTCTGCCGGAGTTTGCGGGACGGAAAACAGTCACGCTGGAGTTGAATGCGGGTGCTGTGCCGGTGCGGTTTGCCTCTCTGCAGCACGGAGAGATGACCCAGCCCAATCCTGTATTCGGACAGATGCATGAACGCGAGCGTGTAGCCCTGGCGATCGGCGTTCCAGTGGAGGACCTGGCCGCTGCGATGCCAATCCAGACGGTCTCGACGGGAATGCCGTTCTGCATTGTGCCGTTTCGCTCGGTGGAGGCGCTGTCGCGCCTGCGGATTTCCGCAACAGCAGCGGATGAATATCTGGAGAAAACGGACGCGAAGTTTTTCTACTGCATTGCGCCGGAACTTCAACAGGTGTGGCGGGCGCGGATGCAGTTTTATAACGGCGAAGATCCGGCGACCGGGTCCGCTGCTGGATGCGCAATTGCTTACCTTGTGGCCCACAAGTTTGCGGCATCGGACGAGCAGTTGCACATCCGTCAGGGCATTGAAATGGGGCGCGCGAGTGAGATTGGCGTGCGGGCAAAATGGGACGGCGCCGCGGTGAGCGAAGTTCGCGTTTCAGGCAGCACTGTTTTTGTAGCAAACGGACGGTTTTTCCTTGAATGATTCACATGCTTTCAACAGGGCAAAGGACACGTATCTCCAAGCCCAGAGCGGTCAAATCAAATTCCAGTGAATCTTCAGTAAAAAATTCACTTCGCTTTCGCTACATCTTCCCTATTTACACGGCGCGCTGGCCTTCGTACTCTCGGAAAGCGTTCAGAAATCAGCAATGATCCTGAATGTAACTTTCGCCTATATCACACAACTGAATGAGGGCCGGAGCGCGTGGCACATGCGCGCTTGCAGCGGCTTTTGCATGGGCCTGCTATCTTCCCGCAGACGTACATGGGAAACGCGCAGGCATGCGGATGGCTGCTTCCGTTGTTGCGCTGGCAACCATGTCCACCTCCGGCCCAACCGCACCCCGAACTGAGGCGGGGGATGCGGCGCCGCGCAGATGCGTGGGGGGAAAATCCTCCACGCCGCGCGGGCGCCCTCTCTTTGTCTTTTTCCGGGCGCGGACGGAACACAACGTCGCGGACGGGAACGCCCGCGCAACCGCTTCGCCATGCTCGCGAAGCAGTCAGGATGTTATGAGGCCCAGAAAAGTGATTCTTTGCGTTGATGACAATGAACAGGCCCTCTCGGTCCGCAAATTTATGCTGGAGACGCGCGGATATCGCGTAGTCACAGCCCTGAATGCTGAAGAAGCCCTTGAAGTTTTCCGCGCCGGTGGAGTTGACCTTGTGTTGAGCGACCTGATTATGCCGCAGATGGACGGCAATGAATTGGTGCGCCGCATGAAAGACATTGCCCCTGAGGTCCCGATGATTCTGCTGAGCGGCACAGTGAAAACATTTGACCGCGCCAGCCATGCAGACGCCTTTCTGCCGAAAGGTGCGTGCACGCCCCTGGAGATGCTGGAACGCATTCGCGTCATGATTGCACGCAAGCGCGGCCCCAAGAAGGCCACGCCGCGTCCGTTCTACCAGCAGCAAACGACGGCGATTGCCTCGATTGCCTGATGACAAAATTCTGGTGGTGCAAAGGTCCCACCCTTTCGCAAGCGATAAGGATGGGCACCGGGGATGGTTTTTCCGGCCTGAGGGGCCCGCACTAGAAGCTTTCCGATTGTGTGGATTCCACACTCTTGTCTTTAATTTTCGCGCTGCCAAAGATGCGGAAATCAGAAACGTCGTTCAGCCGGAACGTGGAGCTGGGGCCGTCCTTTGGCAGCCGGATGCGGAAGAAGTCGGCTTCGTGAACATCGTCGAGCACAAAGGCAGGGCGCGCATCGGGCTTTTCGTATGCGATCTCGATGTTGGTCAGCTCGACGTTGTTGACGTGGCGCAGATAGAAGCCGTGCGCGGGGAGCGGGCCAAACATGTTGGGTTCCGGATATCCATTTTCTTTTTCCGGGACCTGAAGAGCGGCCATCTCCGCAGTGCCGCCACCCTGATGATGCAGATAAAGATTGCTGAATTTCAGGTCTTCAATGGGGTGCCCGGGGATTCCGCTGATGAGCACGGCCTGGTGCGATGCAGAATTGTAACTGACAATGTTACTGAAGAGAATGCGGCGCGCATTTCCTACAGGAACACCCGCTGGGCCTCTCATGCGGCTGCCGAGACGCACAAAGATAGGCGTGTTCCTGATGTCGCGCATCGTGATGTTGGTGATGGCGATGTCTTCCAGCAGTGCGCCATCCACGCTTTCCAGTGCCAGGCCGCCGCAGCCTTCAAAAACGCAATTTGAGATGGTGATGTTTTTAAAACCGCCGTTTGATTCTGTCCCGCATTTAATTCTCCCAGTGTAAGGAGCGCGTTGCGTTGGCGGAAATTTTTTGAATGTCCCGTCGAGGAGTGAACCTAATTCATAGGTGGCGGTGACATAGCAGTTGGTGATGGTCACATTCTCGGTGGCGCGCGCGTATCCGAGAGCATAAGAGCTTTTCGGGCAGATGCCGTCGTCCCACGGCGAATTAACGCTGCAATTTGAGATGCGGACGTTTTTGCAGCAGTCAATGTCCATGCCGTCGCGGTTGGTGTCAATCTTCAGGTTGTCAATGGTGAAGTTGTCCACGCCGGTGGCCAGGATCCCGAAGTGTCCGCCTTTGAGGATGGAGAAGTCGCGCAGGATGACATTACAGCAGTTCTTGAGCGCGATGGCCTTGTTGCCGACGCGCGGGCTTTCGGCAAGTGGCGCTTCGGTAGACCATCCCCGGCTGAGTCCTTTGCCATAGATCAGGCCGGGACCGCAGATGGTCACATTGTGGAGGTCCTCACCCCAGATGAGGCTGTTATGCCAATGATTGTGCCCGAAGTCCTGGTAGTTCTCCCAGGGCGCGTTGGATTCGGCAGGATCGTAGCCTTCGTTTCCGGAGGCGGGAGTTTCGGCGGCGAGAATGGTTGCGCCCTGCGAAAGATAGAGCGCGATATTGCTCTTCAGGCGAATGGAGAAAGAGGCGTATGTCCCGGCAGGAAAGAGAACGGTACCACCGCCAGCAAGTGCCGCCGTTTCAATGGCTTTGTTGATCGCCGGGGAATCCACGGCATGGCCATCGCCTGTGGCGCCGAATGCGCGCACATCATAGATGCTTCCATGAACGGGTGGGGCCGAGGGCGTGGGCTGCGCTCCGATTCCGAGCGGGACAAAGGCCCCGGCTGCTCCTACGGTGGCGTATTTCAGGAAGTCACGGCGCGGTTTCTGCATCAGGTACGTTCTCCTTGTGGTCTGACCACGTAGGAAACGATATCGCAAAACAGATGGTTTTGTCCTTTGGGTTCATTTGTATACAAATATGTATACTTGCTGAACATCCATAAGGAGAATTTTCTACATGATCTGGAAGCTGCGCTTTCTGATTATCGCATCCTGTTTTGCTACCTGCCTGCACGCCCAGGTGACCGCTGCCGATTATGAGCGGGCGGCGCATCTGTGGGACAAATACAAGGGCCTTGCACTGAACATTGCTGAGGAGCCGCATTGGATTGAGGACTCGGACAGCTTCTGGTACCGAAAGACGGTTGAAGGCGGGCATGCGTTCGTGGTGGTGGATGCGAATGCTCTGGTTAAGCGTCCTGCATTTGATCACGAGAAGCTGGCGGCGGCGCTCTCTTCTGCGAGCGGAGGGAAGTATACGGCTGTTACGCTGCCTTTCTCTGACTTTGAATTTGTGGACAAACAGGGGGCGATTCGTTTTCGCATAGAACGCCAGGCATGGCGTTGCGATGTGGTGAAGTATGTGTGCGAAAAGGCTGGCACTCCGGAGCCGGAAGATGATGATGGTGGATACGACAATACTCCCAGGGCAGTGAACAGCGAGACGGAGACGGTCGGGTCGCCGGACGGCAAGCTGGAAGCGTTTGTGGAGAACTACAACGTGTATGTGCGCGAGAAGGGCAAGCCGGAAAAGACGGTGCTGAGCTGGGACGGCTCGGAAGACAATTACTACGCGTTGAGCACGGTGGTCTGGTCGCCGGATTCACGGCATCTGGTGGCGTATCGCATTCGGCTGGGATACAAGCGGGAGGTGCATTATGTTGAGTCATCTCCGGCGGACCAGCTTCAGCCGAAGTACTCTTCGATGGTTTATCCCAAGGCGGGAGACGTGCTTGCGCTGCCGCAGCCGGTGCTGTTTGATATTGCGGGGAAGCGCGCTATCCATATAGACAATGCGCTGTTTCCCAATCCGTATGATATTTCGCGGGCGGAGTGGTGGAAGGATGGGCGCGGATTCACCTTTGAGTATAACCAGCGTGGGCACCAGGTGTATCGCGTGATCGAGGTCAACGCTGCAACGGGAGCGGCGCGTGCGCTGATTGATGAGAGCAGCCCGACGTTTATTGATTACAGGCCCCTGGTTCCGGAGCAGTATGACACCGGGAAGCGGGTCCGAGTGGATGTGCATGATGGGAAGGAAATCCTATGGGCCTCGGAGCGCGATGGCTGGGAGCACCTTTATCTGTATGACGGCGCAACGGGCAAGGTGAAGAACCAGATCACAAAAGGCGAATGGGTGGTGCGCGCGATTGATCGCGTGGACCAGGAAAAGCGCGTGATCTGGTTTGAAGCGAGCGGCATGGAAGCGGGGAAAGACCCGTACTACATGCATCCGTATCGCATTAACTTTGACGGGACGGGACTGACGCCGCTCGCAAAGGAAGATGCCGATCACCGCATGGCCTTTTCGCCAGACGGGAAATATTACGCGGTCACCTGGTCGAGGATTGATCTCCCTCCGGTGATGGAGCTGCGCCGGGCGGAAGACAACAAGACACTGATGACGGTGGAGCAGGGTGACATTCATAAGCTGCTCGATGCAGGGTGGCGCCCGCCGGAGGTATTTACGGCGAAGGGGCGCGACGGCAGGACGGACATCTGGGGCGTGATCTATAAGCCAGCAAATTTTGATCCGCGGAAGAAGTATCCAGTGGTGGAGGCGATTTATGCAGGGCCGCAGGGTTCATTTGTGCCGAAGTCGTTTGGCCCATGGGTGCAGCCGCTGACCGAGCTTGGCTTTGTCGTTGTGCAGATGGACGGGATGGGCACCAACAACCGTTCGAAGGCCTTTCACGACGTAGCGTGGCAGAACCTGAAGGACGCGGGCTTTCCGGACCGCATTCTATGGCACAAGGCTGTGGCGGCGAAGTATCCCTGGTATGACATTTCGCGCGTCGGCATCTTTGGCACATCGGCGGGCGGGCAAAACGCCCTGGGCGCGCTGCTGTTTCATCCTGAGTTCTACAAAGTGGCTGTTGCCAACAGCGGATGCTACGACAACCGGATGGACAAGATCTGGTGGAACGAACAATGGATGGGCTGGCCGGTGGGGCCGCAGTATGCTGCATCGTCAGATGTAGACAATGCGTGGCGGTTGAAGGGCAAGCTGCTGCTGATTGTGGGGGAAATGGACAAGAATGTGGACCCATCGTCCACATTCCAGGTGGTGAATGCGCTTATCAAGGCCAGGAAGACATTCAGCCTGTTGGATGTTCCTGGAGACGGCCACGGTGCTGGAGGCGAATATGGCCAGCGCGTGCTGGAGGACTTCTTTGTTCACAATTTGCTGGGACAGGAGCCTCCGGACTGGAATGCGCAGTAGAAGCTACTGGCGAATTCTGCTTAAACAAAACAGGGCGCCACAGAGGGCGCCCTTGTCGAGGGTGGAAGCAAGCGTTTATGGCATGTAGTAGCGGAACGAAGTCTCAAGGATATTGTCATTGCCCTTGGGTATGCCACCTACGCCATTCCAGCCATAGCGCTCAAAGTAGCTGTACTGGATGGACTGACGGAAGCGGCCTTTCGATCCCTTGTAGAAGTCGTACCAGTAGCCGAGGGTGAATTCCTGCACGTCTTTGGTTGGGCTGCTGCAGCCGGATGGTGATGTGGGTTGATACCCATTCTGCGGCAAAACCCCCGGAGTCAACTCCACAGCGCATCCACTGTCTTTTAAGAAAGGAGACCCATATCCTTCAGTTCCAGTCCCGGAAGCAAAGTAGCGGCGGAAGGCATAATCCGTACCACCGTGGAAGTATACGTCAAGACGTGGCGATGCATGGAAGACCACTGTGCCCAGAGCGGAGAAGCCATGGAGTAGGGCCAACTGTCCATCCGGACGCACGGTCAGGTCTGGCAGTGTAGAAGAGCCGTAACGGCCTACTCCATCGCCCCATAGCCCGCTCAAGCCAAGGTCAAAGTATTTTGTAGCTGGCACATAAAAGCTGCCGCCGATGCCGCCGCCTACAGTTGCATCGTTATACTGCCCAGTCGCAGTCACAGGAGTTGGATTTGGCGTAGTGCTGGTTGGAGCAGGGGCGTTTGGGTATACGCGGTTGCGGAAGAAACGGGCAACACCAAAGAGTTCATAGTGCCCCCAGCCTTTCGGCTCGAAAACAACCTTAGCAAGAAGGTCGGGAGCGAGGTTGTAAGAATACGTGGTAAGCGGCGAAGAAGAGGAGGCGCCCGGTGCTCCGCCACCGTTATAGAGACCACCGCCGTTTCCGGCCTGTCCGATCAGGTAGTTGACCGGGCAGGAACCACCAGTTGAGGCCTGGCAGCTTGGAGTTAGCGTCTGCGCATTTTCGACCGAAATTCCGGCCCAGAACTGCTTCTCAAAAAAGCTCTTCACCACGCGGGCACCATACTGACGCGCCCACACAAAGCCGACATTGTACTGTGGATCAATGGTCTGGGGGAGCAGCTCGGTCTTGTTCAGGATGCCTTGCTTGTTCTGTGTCGCGAGTGACCATTGTTGTCCGGCGGTAAAGAGCCAGCCATTCGAAGACTCGGCCTGTGCCCACAACTGGCGCTGACGCAGAACATAGCTGTTGCTCTGGTTATTGTTTGAGGTGACGCCAGCGCCGAGCCAGTCCATTTCATAATAGGCGCGCAGCGTCCAGTCATTCAGCTTGCCTTCGGCGGTCAACGCGAGACGCGACTGGCGTCCGCTGCCGAAGAATTCGCTCATCTTCGCATTGTCAGCGCCTTCATAAGGAATGGAGTTGAAGGGCGTGTTGATGTCCGCACCGAGAGCGCGATTGCGGTAGACCGTCGCGGCTTCAATAAAGCTGCCCTGCGGAGAAAGCGTGATTCCTTTATAGTGCAGCGCGTCGGGGTTCTCGATCTGCTTTTTGATCTGCGTCTGCTGGTCCTGGATGGTAGTGGCGATGGACTGCGTATTGCCTTTGAGGTCGGCAACCGAGCCTTGCAGAGTGTTGACGGCCTGG
Source organism: Acidobacteriaceae bacterium (assembly GCA_021323655.1). Classification (GTDB taxonomy): domain Bacteria; phylum Acidobacteriota; class Terriglobia; order Terriglobales; family Acidobacteriaceae; genus Pseudacidobacterium. Next base: position 90,660 of record JAJPKO010000048.1, on the reverse strand, counting down.
GTATTTTCCGTCACGGCGGCCTGCTGTGATTGTGCCGCCTGCTCTGCCTGTGTGGCTGCGGCCTGCGCCTGGGCAGCGGCGTCCTGCGCCTGCTTCAATTGCGCATCGCGGTCGGCAAGCTGCTCTTTCAACTGTTGAATCTGGGAATTCATCTCCCGCCGCAGCGATTCAATCTGCGACTCCACCGAGGGCTTTGCCGCGACGGCCTTTTTCGCCCGGTGGATCTTCTTCGAAGTAGCAGTCTGGGCATGACCCGCAACTAGCGCCGACGCAAGCGCAAGGCTTGCCAGCACCTTCAGATGTGTGTTCATTTGGCCTCTCTTCACAACTTTTGATCCTGATGCTCCAGCCGCTTCTGCGCACACGCACACCCGGTTTCCGGGCAGATCAGAAGTGGCGGAGTCCGTCTTAAGCTTCCCAAGCGAGCGTTAAAGCAAGGAGAATGGAGTGTGAATAGACTGCAAAAAGCATTCAAAAATGGCCCATTTTTAGAGTGGAAATTGTCATGTGAATGCTGTGTTAAACAACACTCCAGCAGCAATTTGCATCGAAAGACATGATTCCAGACAGAATGCCGCAGGCTGGTTAAGCGTCGTAAAAGAGCAGGGTCGAACTTTGTCCATGAGCCAGAAAGAAAGTCATCAGACGATGGAAAACGCGTGGAGCGACCGGATCCGAGCATTGAAGAATGTGCCTCCGGTGCTGAAGATTCTTTGGGAATCCGGCCCCTCCGTCGTTGCCTGGGGACTGGTGCTGCGCGTTTTTGTTGCGCTTATGCCATGGGCCATTGCCCGCGTGGCTGCCTGGATCATGAATGGGGTGGAGCGCTCGCTGCGGCATCAGGGGCTGCCTGATCATTTCTGGCCGGTGGTGGGGCTGGAAGTTTCGCTCGCGGTGGTGACCGGACTGCTGACCCGCACCATTGATTTTTTTGACGCGCTGCTGGCTGATCGCTATACGCACCACGTCAGCATTGAGGTGATGCGGCAGGCCGCGCAGCTTGATCTGACGACCTACGAAGATCCTGCTTATTATGACCGGCTGGAGCGGGCACGCGTACAGGCCACGGACCGCCTGGTCCTAATCCAGCAGTTGGGTCGGCTGTTCCAGCAAGTCATTACTACCCTTATCTTTACCGGCACGCTCTTGTATTACTCGCCGTGGCTGCTGTTGCTGCTGGCGCTCGGCGTGCTGCCCTCGTTTCTGGGTGAGACCCACTACGCCTTTCTGGGATATGCCAAGAATTTCCGCCAGACACCGATCAAGCGCCTGATGGATTATCTGCGCCAGGTGGGCGGCAGCAAGGAAGCGGCGAAGGAGCTGAAGCTCTTCAACCTGAAAGATTATCTGACAAACCGCTTTGCCGGACTCGCGGAACAGATATACAAGGAAAACATTGCGCTTTCGCGCAAGAAGCTGATTGGCGGTGGACTGCTCGGCATTCTCAGCACGCTGGGTTATTACGGCTCTTACGCTTATGTGATCTGGCGCGCGGTGCATGGATACTACAGCATCGGCATCTTTTACTTCATTACCAATGCCATTGTGCAGGCCAGCTCGAACCTGCAGCAGGTATTTTCGACGGCGTCTGGCATTGCCGACCAGGCGCTGTTCCTGACAGATTTGATTGGCTTTTTTGAGATGAAGCCGAGCGTGCGGTCGAAGCCGAATGCGCTGCCTGCACCGCGGCCCATCCGCAGGGGCTTTGAGTTTCGCAATGTCTCGTTTGCTTATCCGGGAACAGAGCGGAAAGTGCTGAAAGACTTTAACTTTACGCTGAGCCCGGGCGAGCGCATTGCTCTGATTGGAGAGAATGGCCAGGGGAAGACAACGGTCGTCAAACTGATTACTCGCCTTTACGATCCGACTGAGGGGCAGATTCTCCTCGACGGGGTGGACCTGCGCGAATATTCGCTCGAGGACCTGCATAAGGAAATTGGCGTCATCTTTCAGGACTTCATGCGCTATGAAATGACGGCGCGGGAAAACATCTCGATTGGGCGGGTTGAGCTTCCGCACACTGAGGCAGAAATTGAAAGCGCTGCGCAAAAGAGCCTGGCCGCAGGAGTGGTCGCCAAGCTGCCGCATGGTTATGACCAGGTGCTGGGACGCCGCTTTGAAGGCGGGGTAGACCTCTCTGGCGGTGAGTGGCAGAAGATTGCGCTGGCGCGCGCCTATCTGCGCGATGCGCAGCTGCTGATACTGGACGAGCCGACGGCTGCACTGGATGCGCGCAGCGAGCTCGAAGTGTTTGAGCGCTTTGCCGAGCTGACAGAGGGCAAAATGGCCCTGTTGATTTCCCACCGCTTCTCGACTGTGCGCATGGCTGACCGCATCGTAGTTCTTGAGGGCGGCAGGCTCGTGGAAGAAGGCAACCACCAGCAGTTGATGGCACTGGGCGGGCGCTATGCGGAAATGTTTGAGATGCAGGCCGCCAGCTACCGCTGATCTTCACGATCGCTGAGCAAATGCAGGAAAGAATGACAGAGCAGACGACATCCCATCTTCCCACGACCGAGGTCTCCGCTGGTCTGCGCGAAGCTGCGCACCGGGCCGCGCAGAGCTGGCATGTGACGCATCGCCCGCAGGGCAAGGGTGGATTTACCCTCCGCATTGAAGCTGCGCGCGACTCGCTCGACCGTTTATTTGATGAACTGGATGCGTATGATCCGGGACCTGATCCCGGTCCCGAGCCACTGCTCGAGATCCGCGAAAATCCGCGCCTGTTTCGCGCGGTAGTGATTGAGGCATTTTCGGTCCGGCGCAGAATTGAGAAGTTGCCGCGCGTGGTCCAGAAAGAAGGCGAAGAGCCTCGTGTTGCTGCAGTGGCCGCTGCGTATCTTAACGCGGCGCATTCTGCCTGGTCGGATGATGCTCTGCTGGCCTTTCTGGATGAAGTGCAGAAGGTAGACGCATTGCAACTGCAGGAGCTGTGGGTGCTTCCTGTGATGCTGAAGCTGTTGTTGCTGGAGTGGATCCTCTCGCAGGCCAGTGCCCGCCTGCACACTCCCGGGTCGGCCGCCGCCGGCACGGCGGAGATACTGCGCACTCGTATTCAGGCACTGCGGGACATCAGTTTTGCTCCCTGGGCTTCCTTGATTGAGCAGTCGGTGGTTTTTGAACCTGTGCTGCAACAGGACCCCGCGCAGGCCTATCTGCACATGGACTTTGAAAGCCGCGAGCAATACCGCAAGCGCGTGGCTGAAATTGCGGAGTACTCGGAGGTGACGGAACTGGAAGTTGCCAGGTGCGCCCTGGAGATGGCACAAAACGCGCAGCAGCAGCAGATTGCTGATCCGCGCCTCTATCTGCGGCGCGCGCACATTGGTTACTACCTGATTGATAAAGGTTTTCGCGAGCTTTCCAAGCGGATCCATTACAGCCCGCGCATGCTGGATCGCCTGCGACTGGCCATACAGCGCAATGCGGACGATTTTTATATTGGCTCGATTGAGGTCCTTACCGTCATTCTGATTGCGGCCATTTTGCTGCCGCTTGTGCCGACGTACCCAATCTTTGGCAGCCTGGCGCTGGCTTTCCTTCTGATGCTGCTGCCAGTGACGCAGGGCGCGGTAGATCTGGTGAACAACACAGTTACTTCGCTCTTTAAGGCGCATGCCCTTCCCAAGCTCGATTTCAGCGGCGGCATTCCGCCCGAATGTACGACGCTGGTGGTCGTTCCCACACTGCTTCTGAATGAAAAACAAACGCGCGAGCTGGTACAGGATCTGGAAGTACGCTTCCTTGCCAACCAGGACCCCAACCTGCATTTCGTTCTGCTGACGGATTTACCAGACTCGATTACGCGTCCGCGCGAGAACGACACAGACCCGCTGGTTGATCTTGCCGTTTCGCTCATCAATGACCTGAACGCGCGTTATCGCTCGCCAAAGCACGGCTCTTTCCTGCTGCTGCACCGGCATCGCATCTTTAATGCGAAGCAGGGGGTGTGGATGGGCTGGGAGCGCAAGCGCGGCAAGCTGCTGGACCTGAACAAGTTTCTGCTGGGCGAGTTCGACGCCTTTCCGGAGAAGGCCGGCAATCTGGAGGTGCTGAAGCACGTTCGGTATATCATCACGCTCGATTCAGACACACAGCTTCCGCGCGGTTCGGCGCATGCGATGATCGGGGCGATGGCACATCCGCTGAACCGCGCCATTATTGAACCGGAAAAGCGCATCGTCACGGATGGATATGGAATTCTGCAACCGCGCGTGGGCGTGAGCGTGCATTCGGCGTCGCGCTCGCGGCTGGCCGCAACGTATTCGGGCCAGACCGGATTCGACATTTACACACGCGCGATTTCCGACGTGTATCAGGACCTGTATGGCGAAGGCATCTTTACCGGCAAAGGCATCTATGAAGTCGCCACGCTCCATGCCGTGCTCGACCGGCGTTTCCCGCGCAATGCTCTGCTGAGTCATGACCTGATTGAAGGCGCATACGCGCGTGCCGGGCTAGCGACAGATATTGAAGTGATTGATGATTATCCGTCGCACTACTCGGCATACACGCGGCGCAAACATCGTTGGGTGCGCGGTGACTGGCAGATAGTGCAGTGGCTCTTCGGGCGCGTTCCGGACGAGTCTGGCCATTATGTGCGCAACCCCATCTCGACCATTTCACGATGGAAGATTTTTGATAACCTGCGCCGATCACTGGTTGAGCCGATGACGATGATTCTGCTTGTCAGTGGATGGCTTGGTCTGCCGGGCGGGCCGCTTTACTGGACGCTGGTTACGCTTCTGCTGCTTTTTCTGCCTACGTTTGTGCAACTGCTCTTCAGCGCCGGGCGTGCTCTTGCCAGTGAACAGCAAGGGGCCGTGCGCGAGGCATTCAATGGCTTTCTGCAGGGTGCCTTTATTACTCTGCTGAACCTTATCTTCTTACCGCACCAGACCATGCTGACCATTGACGCGATTGTCCGCTCACTGGTGCGCCGCTTTATTACCGGGCAGCGTCTTCTGGAATGGGAGACAGCGGCAGAAGCGGAGGGCGCTGCGCAGCGCACTACGCCGGTGGACCGCTATCTTGCCCTGATTCCGCTGTTCACCATTATTCTGGCCGTCATTATTCTGGCGGTGTCACCTTATGCATTGCTGATTGCGACGCCCATTCTTGTGTTATGGGGATTTTCAGGCGGCATCACTTACTGGCTCAACCAGCCTTCGCGCGATAAAGCCCGCCGCTTGTCAAAACATGACGAGGCCTTTCTGCGGGAGCATGCGCTGCGCATCTGGCGGTACTTCTATCAGTTCGGAGGTGAGGGCCACAATTATCTGATTCCGGACAACGTAGAAGAAGAGGGACTGTTTGAGGCGGCGCGTGTGTCGCCCACCAACCTGGGCCTGCTGCTCAATGCGCGCCAGGCGGCTGTGGAGTTCGGCTTTCTCACTGTGCCGGAGTTCGTCACACTGACGCGAGCAAGTTTTGCGACGATTGCAAAGCTTGAGAAATTCCGCGGACATCTCCTGAACTGGTACGACACCAAAACATTAAAGGCATTCCAGCCTGCCTTCGTTTCTTCTGTAGACAACGGCAACCTGGTCGCATCCCTGTACACGCTTCGCAGCGGAGCACTCTCTCTGCTAAAGGAGCAGCTGGTCTCACCAAAACTTTTCCATGGATTGCATGTCTTCTACTCGCTGCTGCGTGAAGAAGTCCCGGGGCTGACCAAAAAGATAGCGGCCCCTCCGGAATTGTCCGCCAAACCAGAAAACTGGATTGAATGGGCGATGCAGACGGACGCTGTCGTGTGGGGTGGCCTGGCTGTTCCGGAAAGCGAAGACCCGTGGTGGGCCACGGAGATGCAGGTCAGGATTCGCAGCACGCAGGAGCTGATCGAAGGTTACATGCCGTGGCTGCTGCCGGAGTTTGCTCCACTGCGCTCCGTCGCCCAGCTCGGCCTGCGTGACGAAACCATCTTCCCGGCCCTGGAACAGGCGGCCAGCTTTGCGGAACAACTCAGGGGGCGGCTTTCACGCGCATGGGCCACGGGAGATGAGAACAGCAATCTGGTCCTGGGAGAAAAACTGCGTTCGCTGCTACCAGCCGCTGAAGAACGGTTGCGTGCTCTGGTGCGGGAACTTCACATCATTGCTGATGAAGCATCACGCCTGATTACGGAAATGGATTTCTCCTTCCTTTTGCAGAAGGGCCGCATGCTGCTCTCGATTGGGTACGATGTCAGCGCGAACAAGCTGCATACTGCGTGCTATGACCTTCTTGCGTCCGAGGCGCGTATCGCCTCCTTTATTGCCATCGCGAAGGGTGAAGTTCCCCAGCAGGTCTGGTTCAAGATGGCGCGCGCACACACACTGGCGTACGGGCGGATGGTGTTGCTCTCCTGGACCGGCACGATGTTCGAATACCTTATGCCGTCACTCTGGATGCGCAGCTATCCTGACACGCTGGTGTCGCGCACGCTGGATTCGGTGGTCCAGGTGCAGCAGGCGTACGCGCGTGAGCACCGCATTCCGTGGGGTATTTCAGAATCTGGCTACGCCGAAAAAACTGAGGACGGCCATTACCACTATCAGGCGTTTGGAATACCGCAGATCGCGCTCAAATACGACGCCAGCGCTGGCCCAGTCGTTTCGCCTTATTCCACATTTCTTGCGCTCGGGGTGGACACAGCCGAGTCCATTCGCAACCTACGCCGCATGGCCAGTCAGGGATGGGTCGGCGCATTTGGCTTTTATGAGGCTGCCGACTTTATGCGCTCGAAAAAAGACCCCCAACTCACGCGGGAATGGATGGCACATCACCAGGGCATGTCTTTACTGGCGCTGCTGAACCTGCTGCATGATGACAAGGCGAAGCAGTGGTTCCATGCGAACCCCGAACTTAAGTCCACAGAATTACTACTGCATGAAAAGCCCATCAACGAGGCATATCTGAAGTTTGAGTACAAGCAGTTTGCGCCACGCAAATTACAGAAGGCCAGCTGAATTCCAGGCCAGAACGTCTGCCCCATTCAAAGCGGGCCTGAAAGGGGCAACTTCCCAACTTGCCATGCAGGGCAGTCGAGCAACCAGGCATCGAGGGCCTTCACCAACAGCGTTCTTCCATCATCTAAACTGAGATTTGGCAGACATCGAAATCGTTCCCGAAGCGCCAGTAGAGCTGCATCCGCGGCATCACAGCCTGCTGCCCTTTCTGGGGATGGCGTGCGGCGTGAGCGTTTCCAACATCTACTACAACCAGCCGCTGCTGCTGGAAATGTCACGCAGCCTGCGCGTGGAACACGGCAGCATGGGCTCGGTTGCAGTGGCTACCCAGGTGGGCTACTCACTTGGCATTCTCGCCTTTGTTCCGCTGGGCGATGTGGTGGAAAGGCGCAGCCTGATGGTCCGTCTTTTCGCCGGGGTGGCACTCTCTGCACTGTTGTGCGCTTTTGCTCCGACTCTTGCGGTGCTGATTGCCGCCAGTGTGGCCATTGGGCTTACGGCAGCAGTCACGCACGTCATCGTGCCCATTGCGCCCGAGCTTGCCAGCGATGAGGAGCGCGGACGCGCTGTCGGCACCGTCATGACTGGGCTTCTGCTCGGCGTTCTGCTGGCGCGCACCGTCTCCGGCTGGATCGCATCGTTTCTGGGATGGCGCTCGGTCTTTCTCTTTGCCGCCATTGCCAGCTTTGCCTTTGTTTTTCTTATGGTGCGCAGGCTTCCTAAACTTCCACCGCACACACCGCTGCCTTATCGCGATGCGCTGCGCTCGCTGTGGACGCTGACCCGCACGCAACCGCTTCTGCGTGAGTCCGCCGTGTTGGGAGGACTGGCTTTTGGTGCCTTCAGCGCCTTCTGGACAACGCTGGTCTTTCTCCTCGGGTCGAACCACTACCGATTGGGAGCGGGTGTGGCCGGGAGCTTTGGCATCCTGGGAGCAACGGGCGCGCTGATTGCGCCTGTTGCCGGACGCGTGTCAGATAAACATGGCTCGCGCGCTGTCGTCACTCTCGGGTTAGGCCTGCTTGCTGCCGGATTCTGTGTTCTCTGGATCTTCGGATATCACATGGCCGGGTTGGTGTTTGGCGTGGTTGTGCTCGATCTCGGCATGCAGGCCACACAGATCTCCAACCAGACGCGCATCTTCGGTCTCAAGCCCGGGGCACGCGGCCGCATCAACACCATCTATATGACGGTGTACTTTATGGGCGGATCGCTTGGCTCGCTATTCTCCACGATCGCATGGGCACATTGGGGATGGAGCGGCGTTTGCGGGCTGGGACTCATCATGCTTGCGCTTGCCGCACTGCTGCACGCTACAGGTGTGCGGAGGGAGAGACCGGTTTCTGTTCCTTCCTAACGGGGAATCTGCTAAACCAACCCCTTACCGCTCATGCAGCTCGGCTGCGAGACTTAGTTGGAACCCAATTTAGATCAAAGCCCTTCCATAACCAGCTGATAGCGCGGCGGTGCCTGCTCATGTCCCTTTCGATTTCGGATTACATGCTTAAGTTGCTACGCCAGCAAGGCACTGGCAGAGGTACTTCCTTCCGCTGCGAGAATTCGCGCTTCTCGCAGAAGGTTTAATTCCAGCTTGAGCGCCACATTTGATTTCATAAGTGCGCTGATTTCTGGTGCAGCACGATTCCATGTGCAATCTGGAGCAGAAACAATCTACTGTGCCTCATCTTCGGCCGGCATCGCGTAATAACCTTTGCGCGCCTGTACCTTTAATCCGTCTCCCTTGCAGGAGATGTCCAGCTTGCGGAAGCTGCCGTCCATTTTGGCATTGGTCGGGGTGTAGCTGGCCAGGTACTGCGTTCGCAGTTCGTCTTCAATCTGCTGGAAGGCCGCTTCCATCTTCTTGCCGTTGTTGCCCACGTCAATCATGCGGCCTCCTGTCTCTTCGGCCATCTTCTTCAGCGCGGAGGCGCCGGTATATCCCATCTGATATCCGTAGTAGAAGCCGCGATCAGCAATCAGCAGCGCGTAGATGATGGTATTCGATTTCTGCGCTTCTTCCACGGCTTCAGAGAGCTTGTGCATGCTCCCCTGGTCTTCGCCGTCCGTCAGCAGAATAAGGGCCTTGCGGCCAGTCTCAGAGCGCAGCTTGTCAGATGCCTGATAGACCGCATCGTAAAGCAGGGTGCCTTTGGGATCGCCATGCACCGGGACAGGGCCTTGCCCCATACCGGGCACACCGATAGCACCGCCTCCCCCACCGGTGTTGATCTCCGCCTGGTCCATCGCCTTTTCCAGCAGGCGCGGGCTGCTGGTGTAGTCCTGCAGCAGGTTCACCTGCACATCAAAGGAGACAAGAAAGGCCTCGTCCTTCGCCCGCAGAATGCGCTTGAGAAATGCCGCGCCCGTCTGCTGCTCCATCGGGAGCACATTCTGCTGGCTGCCGCTTGTGTCGAGCAGAATGCCCAGCGTGAGCGGGAGGTCCGTTTCCGGGTTGAAGCTTTTGATCTTCTGCGGCTGCTTGTCTTCGAGGATGGTGCAGTCGTCCTTGGTCAGGTTTGAAACCAGACCGCCCTGCTTGTTCCGGACGGTGAAGTAGAGACTGACAAGGTTGGCATTGGCCTTGAAGGTCGGCGTGGCTGTATCCACCTGCTGGGTAGTATCCGGAGCGTTGCTCACTGGAGGAGCGTCCGGAGAGCCAGGTTCCTGGGCATAGGCGTGCACCAGAAACAGCATGACCGACAATAAGGCAAAAATGGGACTGCGCCGCAACATGGTTCTACTGTATTGGACGGAGTACGGTGAAGAAAGGTCTATTACACGCGCAGGGATTAGGGGTCAGGGCTCAGAGGGCAAGGGCTTGGTGTGATCAAGGAAATGCTGGATACGGCCATTTATACCTGAGCCAGGGAAATAACAAAGACTCATTTCGCTCCACAAACACCCGCACTGCGTCTATTTGATAGTCTTAAAGGTGCAGCAGGTCCTCCGGGAGCACTCACCAAACGGAGGCCTCGAGCATCTAAGAAGGAAGCGCGGTTGTTCTGCTGTAATCTTATGCAAGGCAGAAAGTTACGCGGAAGATGTTGGGGGTTTTTCTAAACGATGCAAGGCGCCTTGGCAGTATTGCTGGCCTTTTCCATGCTGGGGGTACCTCAGCAACAACAGCAGAGCATTCCGGACGCGCCAGCGCCCCAGCCAGCCAGTTCGTCTGATTTGTCGAACATAAAAGGGCAAATCACGCCTGGAAAAGGTACGTCCTCTGAGGCGTTGCAGCAGCAGGCCGCTCCAGCGCCCGCGCCGACGGCTCCAACAGGACCTATTTCTTCTTCTGACACCCAGACCGCCGCGCCATCGCAGCAGCCGGAGAATACTGCCCCGCAGCAGGAAGCGCCTTATATTCCAAAACCAGGCGAGCAACGAGGCTTCCTCATCCGCGTGCCTGTTACCTATATTGATGTTCCTGTGACAGTGCGGGACAAGAAGCACCAGCCCGTTGCTGGACTTACCTGGCGGCAATTCAAAATTTATGAGGATGGTGTTCGTCAGAAGATTTCCTTCTTCTCGGTAGACCCGCGTCCCCTTTCGGTCGCCTTTGTGATTGACCAGACCCTGCCCTCTGACGTGATGAGGAAGGTCAACGAGGCCCTCTCTGCCGCCACGGGTGCCTTTACCCCAGCGGACTCGGTCGCCATCTTTGCCTACAACAGCAGTCCGCGCATGATCACCGAGTTCACCGGAGCCCAGGGCGCCCGACTGCCCGCGGCTCTGCAAAGTGCCAAGGCTTCCGGACGCGATATGGGCGTCATTTCACCCGGAGGGCCGCTCGATAACGGCCCGACCATCAACGGGAAGCTCGTAGACCCGAACGTTGCTCCGCAGCGCGGGAACATGGGTTTCATTACCATCCCGAAGGAAGTCCATCCGCTCAACGACGCCATTCTGCAAGCAGCCAAGGCGCTGGCCCAGCAGCCGAAGCAGAACCTGCGCGTCCTCTACGTCATCAGCGATGGCAAAGAGTCCGGCAGCAAAGCCTCTTACAAAGAGGTCGTCCGTTATCTGCTGACCAACAACATCGTGCTTTATGGCACACTGGTGGGCGACTCTGCCATGTGGGGCGTCGGCTATCTGGACAAGTGGCACATTCCGCTTGTGCCTACCATGCGTGACAATATCCTCCCCAAGTTCGCGCTGGCGACGGGCGGCGCTCTTGAATCGCAGTATTCAGAGAACGGCATCCAGAAGAGCTTCGCGACCATTTCATCATCGGCGCGTACACAGTACTTCCTCGGCTACTACACGCATGCGAACATGATGAGCGATAAGTTCCACAAGATCACTGTCGTGGTCGAGGCGCCAGGACTGGATGTAACCGCGAGGGACGGTTACTATCCCTCCGCTTCCATGCGCTGATGAGTGGCCCCGGTCTGGCCCTGGGCGCCGCCGCCGTCTGGGGCGCCTCGGATTTCTGCGGAGGCCTGGTCACGCGCCGGGCTTCTTCCGCCCTGATTGTCATGATTGCCCATGGCCTGGGGCTTTTGCTGCTTCTGCTCGCCCTGGCTGCTTTTCACCCCGCTGTGCCTCAGCAGCAAACCGTGATTTACGGCCTGCTTGCCGGACTGGCAGGCGGAGTGGGCCTGCTCTTTCTCTATCAGGGGCTGTCTCTCGGCTCCATGGGGCTTGTCGCCGCTCTCTCCGGCGTTCTGACGGCGGTGGTTCCGGTGGTGGCGTCACTTTTCAGTTATGGCCGTCCGACCGTGTTCCAGTTTGCCGGGTTTGCTGTTGCTATAGCGGCCATCTGGCTGATCGCTTATGCTCCGTCTGCGGAAGTCCATCCGCATGGCCTCGGTTTTGGGGCAGCATCGGGCGTGTGCTTCGGCTTCCTGCTGTATTTCCTTCACCTTGGAGGGAAAGGCGGCCTGCTCTGGGCGCTGACTTTTTCCCGCATAGGCTCTGTCGCCTGTGCGGTTGCGTTCGGCATCTATATAGCATGGCGAGGAAACACCCCATTGCGGAGCCCGGGCGTCCGATGGATGAACATTTTACCGCTGGCGACCGCTGCCGGCCTGCTGGACATCTCTGGCAACCTGCTTTATACCGCTTCTTCGCTGGCTGGGCGACTGGATGTAGCCGCCATCCTCTCTTCCCTGTACCCCGCCGGGACCATTCTGTTGGCAATTTGGCTGCTGAAGGAGCGGGCGACCCGAAGCCAAAAAGCAGGAATGGCGCTCGCCCTGCTTGCCGTGGCGATGATTTCGGCTTAGGCTTGTATTCAGCTAATTTTCAGTGATGGGATTCGTGCTGTCCCTGGTTCCAATTTGTAACCGGTCAGAGAACAATCGGCAATTTGCGGGATGACAATGCGCCTTGAATATGGTTACCATTGGATAATGCTCAACGCTCAGACCCCGGAGCGCGGTCAGTTGCTTGCCGCATTGGAAAGAGATTTGGCGGCCAAAAAAGACCAGCTGAATATGCTGATCTCGATGTTCCATGCACTCCCACGCATGTCCCGGGCCTACATTATCCCGGTCTTCCGCAGCACTCGGCGCGAAATCGCTACTCTCCGGCGGCAAATTCGCAGCTTACGGCACTAGTTCCCTGCTCCAATCTTCATTTTCCGGCGTCCACACTACTCTACGGCAAATAGCGGCGCGCGAAGCATGTCTTCACGCATACCCTCGAGAATAGAGGTCAATTCGCGCGTGATAGAAGCGATGCTTCCTTCCTGTGATGTACCCGGTAATGACTCGACCTGACTGGGTAATCTGGGGTGGCCGATCTCTCCCCGGCTCGCTTCCGGTGCATCCTCATGCTGCGACTCGATATAGCTTGCCATCGTATAAAGCATGGCGGCGCAGGATTGCTGAAAGTCCTCGAGTGATGCTCGAATCTCTTCCGGCAGCGTTTCCAGTTGTCCGAAGGCCCGGTATTGCAGCAGAGCCAACTCAAGAAGATAAAAAGTGCGCAGCATGGCTTGCCAGCGGCGGATGTGGTCGCGTGCCGCCATATGCACGGCACGCCGGGGTCCGACTTCAAAGGGCACGGCATCTGCCTGCGCATTCACGCCGGCAAAATTGGCATAAATGCGGGCCCGCAGGCGGCGCGACGACGCAATAGACGCCGGATCATCAGGCCCGACCCGCAGCACCGTCAGGTCTGCCATGAGTCGCAGATTTTTGGTAAATGTCTGCACCATCTGGGAGACAGCCGTCCGCAGGTGCAGTCTCTCAAAGACAAGCCACATCATTCCAATGCCCAGCAGTACACCAATCGCGCGATCGCGTCCGATCGAGAGCGACATTTGAACGGTGAAATCATTGACATGGATCAGATAGAAGGCCAGTGCAATCTGAAGTCCGCAATAGGAAAGGCGCTGACTGGAGGTAGACACCCACGCAGCCACGGCGGAAACAGCCGCGAAAAGCACAGTAAATCCGGTGATCGAATCAATGTAAGGGAGAATGAAAACCTGTGCGCCCATCCCAAATACAAAACCGCCAATGACTGCACCTACGAGACGAAGGACCTGCTTCTGCCGGGATGAGCCAATGTTGGACAATGCCGTGAGCACGCACGTGGTCACGGATGTCGCCAGTCCCGGCCATGCCAGTACTACATACAGCACATAGCAGAGCATGCCGGCCAGGCATCCGCTTAATGCAAACTTCACATGCTCAGGATTTGTGAACGCATCACGAACAAAGATGGGTGTTTTTTCCCGCGGTGCGTGAGCAAAGGCGCGGAACTGGTCAAGTGAGATGGACCCTTCAAATATATACGGGACCAGCGCAATCATCTGGCCCAGCTCCCTCAGCAGAACGACGCCGCCCGATGCACTGGGCAGATTCAGCTCGCTGGGCTTGCAGCCAGTGCTGAGGCACTGCCGGATATCGGCGATATGCCGCGCAATCCTTGCCGCGACAGGCCTGTCTTCCGGTAATACCTGTGGGTGCGCATGCAGCATGGCGGCCGCAAAGTCTATGGCACGGCCGATCACGGACACGAGTGCCGTCATCCTCTCCTGATAATCAGGCGAATGGCTGGAGCGTGCCAGAAACGTGCGCAGCGATCCAACGCCGACCATCGCATATCGAGTAAGGCTGCGTTCTGTTTGCGCGGAAATTCTTCTGCCCTGCGCATAGTCTTCAAGCAGCGCTTCCAGCGTTTGCAGGCGGGCTTCGAGACCGATCTGTATCTGGTCCTGCTTGCGAAATGCGTGGAAAACGGCCTCCACACAGAAGGCCGCTGCGGCCCCGATGGCGGGAGCAGCCACCTGCCACAGAGACTGCTCGACATTCATTTCTGCCGGGCCCGGCAGATACCACAGAGCAATGGCCGAGGTCCCGATAAAGCCAACGCCGCTGGCGACGCTGTAATCGCCCAGGGTACGAATGAGGAAAAAGATAAGAAAGATGCTCACCATCTCCCACAAAAAGTGGGTGAGTGGCATGGAGGCGAACATGACCGCGCCAAAAGGAACAAATAGCCCGCAAAGCAGAAAGGCGACAATTACTTTGAAGGCTGATTTCGCAGTGGATCCCAGGTCCTCGCGGGAAATCATAAACGCGTACAGTGGCCCTGTGGCGCCCCCGGGTACGCGAAATGTCATGATGAGGACCATGGTGATGGTCGCGGCAATCACCATGCGCGCAACCATAAAGCCGCGTCCCGGATAAGGCGCGAGCTCTTTTTTCAGGAAATCAGAAAACCACGACGCAAAGCTTCTTGTGTCTGTGCGCGTCACTGCGACGGAGGTGGCCATTCCTATTTGCCGCGAATAATCACTACAGCCGACTCACTCAGGCGTAGAAGGTCGGGCTGGGGGTCTTCAATTCGCACCCGGACCGGAAAGCGCGAAGCCAGATGGACCCAGTTCAGCGTGCGCTGCACATCGGGCAGCCCCTGAGAGATGCGTCCCACGATATCAGCATCCGGAGTAACGCCGAAGCCAACACTCTCCACCACTCCGCGCAGGCGTACGGTTGGCCGCGACATCACATAGACATCGGCCTTCATTCCGGGACGGATGTGCTTCAGCTGTGTCTCGCGGAAATTTGCCACCACCCACCAGACCCGCGTATCAATCAGCGTAAATACCTGCTGCCCGGCATGGGCGTAGGCACCTTCTGAGATCGTCAGGTTGGTCACACGTCCCTCAAAAGGAGCGTAGTAGCGGCAGTTGTCGAGGTTGTACTGCGCCATATCAATGGCTGAACTGCGCCCCGTACGCTGTGCTACGAGCGGTTCGAGGGTCGTGACGGCGTGCGTAGCCTGGGCCACCTGCTGATGGCTCTGTTCCAGCATGGCTTCGGCCTGTTTGTATTGCGCGGTGGCGGAATCCAGCCGCGCCTGCGAAAGTGCGAGCTGGGACTTCGCCTGCTCCCATGCCTGCTGCCGCGTGACGACAAGCGTTCTGGCCTGGTCCACCTGGTCTACCGTAACGTACTGTTTCACCAAGAGCGGCTCAATGCGATGCAGATTGTTCGTCACATAAGCCAGGTCCGCGGCCGCCTGGTCTACGACGGCCTTTGCGTGCGCCACCTCCGCCTTCGCCTCGTCCATCGCTGCAGTCGCGCGGGCAACGTTGGCTTCCGCGCTTCTGGTGCTGGCTTTGGCCACATCCACGGCACTCTGCTGGGAGGCAATGGTGCGGCTCTCGTCTACAATCTCGCCTTCCAGTGCTGCTTGCTCCGACCTGGCATGTTCCAGCGCATAGGCATACGGCCGCTCGTCAATGTCAAAGAGCAGGTCGCCCTGCTTCACCTGCTGGTTGTCGGCCACATTCAGCTTCATAATCGGACCGCTTACTACAGGGGCAACGCCAATAAAGTTTGCAAATACCTCGGCATCGTCCGTGCGCGGATTCTCCGTGGTGTCACGCAGTGCGAGCCATCCGGCAATGGCTGCAAGCACAATCGCCGCGATGCTGATGCCGCGTCCAATGCGCTGCCGGTTTTCTTCTGAAAGCGCCATAATCTTCATCAACTGAAAAACACCAACCACAGCGTGAATGCAAAGAAGGCCGCCAGACAGGGATACACGACAATGGCCGGCCTGATTTCACTCGCAATCCTCCACTGCGTGAAGGCCCAATACGCTATCAAGGCAAGAATGATTCCGGAGGCGATACACACCAGCCAGGCCGGGAAAAAAGACCCAAGAATGCTAAAGGCCGGTGCCCGCCCGCATCCCTCCATCCACGGGAACAAACAGAACGGAGCAGCCTTCCATAGCAAGCCAACGGGTCTGCGAACATTCTTTTTCATGGAATTGTCTTTCCAGGCGGCGCGCTGATGAGCTCACCCGTTTCGAAAGCCAGATTGGCCGACTGAAGCAGGAGCTGCGATCGCGCTGTGACGTCTTCTGAGGCGGCCTGCGCCAGCGCCTTCTGCGCTGAGACGACATCCAGCAAATTTCTGACCCCATAACTGTACGACTCGCGCGCCGCCGCATACGATTCATTGGCCGAATCCAGCAACGCGGCTGCCGCCTGCTGCTGCCGCTGCGCTGTCTTCATGTTGGTGTACGCTGTCCAGACTTCATCGGCGATCCGGTCACGCATGGAATCAATCTCAGCCTGCGCGGCTGCTTTCTCTGCCCGCGCCTGCGCAATGTCATGCTCACGGCGCGTCCCGTCGAAGATGGTCCACTTCAGCGAAAGGTTCGCGTTCCAAAGCCTGCCTGCGCCATAAATGCCTGCCAGGTTGTCCTGCATTCCGAGCGCGCGCGTGTAGCCGGCTTCCCCATTCAGACTCAAGGTGGGGAACCAGGCCGACCGCACTTCCTTCAGACGCCCCTCCGCCGCCCGCAACCGCTCAAGCTGCGCCTGCAGGTCAGGCCGCTGTTTAAATGCCTCATCAATGGCTTCATCTACGGCCCCGGCCATGTCCCTGGGAAGCTCAAGCTTGCTGATGTCCTGCACCCGGAACTCCGTTGCGGGCGAAAGCCCCATGGCCGTCGCAAGATCTCCATGTGCAATTGCTTCACTGCCAATGGCCGCCTGCAGATCATACTCGGCCTGGGCTGTGGCTGCACGCGCTTCCAGAACATCCGGTTTGGTGGCCAGTCCATGCCGCAGACGGTCTTCCGCATCATCTTCATCGGCCTGCGCATTTTTCAGGCTAACTTCCGCAGCCGCCCTTTGTCCCATTGCGTTCAGCAGCCGGTAGTAGGCAGACATCACATCGAAGATGATCTTCCGGTGCGTATTATTGAATGCCAGATTGGCTGCGAGCAGGTTAGCCTTGGCCGCTTCAATCGCGCCGCTTCGTCCGCCAAAATCAAGCACAAGATATTCCAGGCGTACTACCGTCGTGTAGCTGCCAAACACCTGGCGGTAGAACTGTGTGGCAAACATAATATAGGTCTGGGTGGTATTGGCCACCGCCACTGCCGCAACTACCGGGTACCATTCACTGCGGGCAATGCCCAACGCTGCTGCTCGTGCCTTGGCCTGCTGCCACGCCACCCTCGTCTCAGGATTGTGCTCCTCGGCCAGGTCTACCAGCTCGGCGAGGGTGTATTCCTTCGCGGAATCTACGGGGTACTTTGCTTCCGGCCATGTTGCGAGCTGGCCCTCGATTCCCTTCTCAACATCGCTGTGCCACACCTTGTCTGAAGCGGAAGGAGCACCTTGCGCGTTCGCACCGAACGAAGCAATACACAAAAATGCAGACACCAGCGCGCTGGAAATGAATCGGGCCATCTAGTTGAAAGGGACTGACTCTATTTTTGCAACTACGCTTGCAGGTTGCAAGAATTGAAGCCTGGCTGCGTCTCGTCCATCTGCATTTTCCACGGCAGAGACGTCTGCGCCACAGGCCGGAAGCTCTTCCGGTGCAGCGGAGTGGGGCCGTACTTTTCGAGTGCCGCCAGGTGCTCAGGTGTGCTGTAACCCTTGTGCGATGCCAGCCCGTACTGAGGATAAATTTCGTGGAACTCGCGCATGCGCTGGTCCCGATAGAGTTTGGCTACTACCGATGCCGCCGCAATCGAGATAGACAACGAATCTCCGTAGATCACGCTGGTTTGTGCGCAGGGCAGATCAAGCCGCAAAGCATCAACCAGCAGATGGTCGGGCTGCGGCGCGAGCTTCGCAACGGCGCCTGTCATGGCCAGCCTGGAAGCCTGGTAGATATTGATGCGGTCTATGGTTTCCACATCTACTTCTTCAATGGCGATGGCAATGGCCTTCTGCTCGATGATCTTCGCCAGCCGCTCCCGTTCTTCGCGCAGAAGCTGCTTGGAGTCGCGGAGTCCGCGAATCCGGGTGTTTTCCGGCAGAATGACCGCTGCTGCCACGACGCATCCAAAGAGCGATCCGCGGCCCACCTCATCTACTCCGGCAATCAGGGTCGCGCCCTGCATGCGCGCTGCTTTTTCATATTTGTTGCCGCAGACCAGCGAGCGCAGCATGCGCATTTTTTGTGTGGCGGCCGAGACATTTTCCTGCTCAGGACCATCTGGCTCCAATAAAAGTTTCCGCGCAGGTGACATCGCTATGAGTCTACGTCATAACGCAATGAGGAAAACGCGGAAAGCAGAAGTTGCTATGCTTGTATCATCGCATCATTTGCTCTCTGCAGGATTCTGTACTCACCGCCCTTGTCCTCCGCATCGGCCATCGCCCTGAGATTTATATGAGCGATTAGCATCGTGGCTGCCGACCGAAGCGCATTTTCACCCCCGTGCAATCTATTTGACCGCCTGTACCCTGATTTCTATATAATTCGTTTGAGTTCCTGAGAATGTCCTCTGTCCGTGTTTCTGTCTGTGCTTCCGGCCTCGCTGGCCAGGGGGCAGCCTGCAAGAAGCGCCTCAGACGGGAAAATGCCAGGGAGCGAAAAAGTCCGCTTCCGCACAGAAATGCGGGCGATACACCCAAGAACCGAAGGAGTTTCCGATTTCCATGAAGCGTTCGTTAGCACTCGTTTGCATGCTCGCGTCCAGTCTTGGCCTGTCTGCCATGGCACAAGCGGGCGCCACTGATCCTGCACCCAGCGCCGCTGCTGTGGCCCCTACAGGCGCGACCAAAATTGCCATCATCGCGTTCCAGCCAGCTGTTATGCAGACGAATGAAGGGCAGCGTAACTTCTCTGAACTGCAGAAAAAGTACGACCCCAAGCGGAATGAGCTGAAGCAGATGAGCGATGAGATTGACAATCTCAAGAAACAGCTGCAGTCTGCCGGCACCACCCTCAGTGATGCCGAGCGCCAGAACCGCCTGAAGACCATTGACGAGAAGGAAAAGGCCTTCCAGCGCCTCGGCGAAGACACCCAGAACGATTTCCAGCAGGACCTGCAGCAGACCTATCAGCAGCTTGCTGAGAAGGTCTTCAATGTCCTTCAGAGCTTTGCCCAGCAGAATGGCTACTCGGCGGTACTCGACGTCAGCTCTCAGCAGACGCCGGTCCTCTGGTATAACCAGGCCACTGACATCACCAAGGCCGTCATTGAGGCCTATAACCAGAAGTCAGGCGTGCCCGCTCCGGTCGGTGGCACCACAGCCACTCCGTCCGCTCCGGCGCCGCACACGACTACCCATCCGGCGACCAGCGCCCCGAAGAAGTAGTACCTTCGATATATTTCCTGAAGAGACCCCGGTAACTTCCGGGGTCTTCCTGCTTTGGAACAAGTTACGCTTCCCTGTGGAAAAAAATGTGGAAGAATTGCCTCTTCCATGCTCAAAGTTTTTGAAAATCCTGTAAATTTCAGAATCGGCCTGACAGATGCTTCGCAAGTTCTTTATTTTCAATAGGGAATCCGCACATGGCCAATTATTCCCTGAGAAGCAGTCCGAAACTCCTTCTCTGTTTGCGATTTCGGCTTTCCACAGAACGGGTTAAAGCACAATGAAACCTTTGGTACCCTTGGATATCTTCAGGCAAAGGTTTGGATCCTACCGGCTGCTCTCTTCCCCTACCTTGAGGACGGCCAGGAAGGCCTCCTGCGGAATGTCTACCTTGCCGATCCGCTTCATCCGCTTTTTGCCTTCTTTCTGCTTTTCAAGCAGCTTGCGTTTTCGGGAAATATCGCCGCCGTAGCATTTGGCCAGTACATTTTTGCGCAAAGCTGAGACGGTTTCGCGGGCGACGATCTTTGCTCCGATGGCCGCCTGGATGGCCACCTCAAACTGCTGCCTTGGAATCAGCTCGCGCATCTTTGAGACCAGCGCCCGACCACGTTCGTAGGCATGGTCGCGGTGGACAATGATCGAAAGCGCGTCCACTGGCTCGCCCGAGACCAGAATGTCCATCTTCACCATGGGAGAAATCCAGGTGCCGGAGAGGTGGTAGTCCAGCGAAGCGTATCCGCGCGAAACAGATTTCAGCCGGTCATAAAAGTCGAGCACAATCTCATTCAGCGGAAGCTCGTACGTTAGCATGACCCGCGTGGGCGAAACATATTCAAAGTTCTTCTGCCGCCCGCGCTTTTCCTCGACCAGCTTCAGGATCCCGCCGACATATTCCTCATTCGTGAGGATTGTCGCCGTAATGATCGGTTCTTCGACCTGTTCGATTTCGCTCGGGTCGGGCCAACGCGAAGGATTGTCCACTTCCAGCAGCGTACCGTCGGTCATGGTGACCTTGTACCGCACGCTTGGAGCAGTCGTAATCAAGTCCAGGTTGAACTCGCGCTCGAGCCGCTCCTGAATGATCTCCATGTGCAGCAGCCCAAGAAAGCCGCAGCGGAAGCCAAAACCCAATGCCGCTGAGCTTTCTGGCTCAAAGAAGAACGAAGAGTCGTTCAGCCGCAGTTTTTCCAGCGCATCGCGCAACAGCGTGTGCTCGTGCGAATCCACCGTGTACAGACCGGCGAAGACCATCGGCTTGATGTCTTCAAATCCTGGCAGCGGAGCGTCTGCCGGACGGTCATCTTCCGTCACGGTGTCGCCGATTTTCGTGTCACTGACGTTCTTGATCGTCGCAACAAAAAAACCGACTTCGCCAGCTGAAAGCTCGTTGATTTCGACCGGCTTAGGGGTCAGCACGCCCATGGATTCCACGTTAAAGACCCGACCATTGGACATCAGCCTGATTTTCGCGCCCTTGCGTAGCGTTCCGTTTACCACGCGCGCCAGCACAATCACGCCACGGTAAGCGTCAAACCATGAATCGAAGATGAGCGCCTGCAGTGGGGCCCCGGGATCACCCTTGGGAGGAGGAAGGCGATGCACAATTGCTTCCAGAATGTCCGGGACTCCCTGCCCGGTCTTTGCGCTTACAGGGATGGCATCATTGCCGTCCAGCCCTACGGTTTGCTCGACCATCTCTCGGGTGCGCGGAATATCAGCACTGGGCAGGTCAATCTTGTTGATGACGGGAATGATCTCAAGCCCGTGGTTGATCGCCAGATACGCATTGGCCAGCGTCTGCGCCTCGACCCCCTGCGACGCGTCCACAACAAGCAGAGCACCTTCGCATGAAGCCAGCGAACGCGAGACTTCATAGGAAAAGTCCACATGCCCAGGTGTGTCAATCAGATTGAGCTGGTATGTCTGCCCGTCTTTGGCCGGATACATCATACGAACGGCATGGGCCTTGATGGTGATGCCGCGCTCGCGCTCCAGGTCCATGGCGTCAAGCACCTGCGCCTGCATCTCGCGGGCAGTCAGTGCTCCAGTCAGCTCCAGCAGGCGGTCTGAGAGCGTGCTCTTGCCATGATCAATGTGCGCGATAATCGCGAAATTACGAATAAGCTTACTGTCCATGAAAAAACCGTGAGGCGGAAACCCGATTCGGCGGCCCGCTCAGGCCACGCCCGCGCGGGTAGATGAAAGCAACGGCGAACCTGCTCTCAAAGACTTTCCCCAACCTGTATGTATTATCGCAGAGGCGGAGCAGCCGCTCGGCCCCGGAGAAAGGCCCGCGGCACTCTATAATGTATCGCCAGCGCTCTCTCGTTATGCTGGAAGTAATTTCCACCAACCATCCGATGATGGTTCACTTTAGACCCGTGGATTTGCTTAGGCCCCGGCCCTGGCTTTCTTGATCTCCTCGGTCAGCGCGGGCACCACATCGAACAGATTCCCCACCACCCCCACATCAGCGATCTCGAAAATCGGTGCCTCGGGGTCTTTGTTGATGGCGACAATCGTGCGTGAGCCTTTCATCCCCACAATGTGCTGGATGGCCCCGCTGATGCCTAGCGCAATGTAGAGCTTCGGCGCGACCGTCTGGCCCGAGGAGCCAATCTGCCGTTCAAGCGGTAGCCATCCGTTGTCGCAGATGGGGCGCGAAGCGGCGACCTCTCCGCCCAGCACCTTGGCCAGCTCTTCGGCCAAAGCGAGGTTTTTCTGCTCCTTGATACCGCGTCCCACTGCGACAATGACCTCGGCCTGCGACAGGTCAACCGCCTGCTTCGCTTCCTGAAAGACCTCGTGCGGAACAACGCGCGGCGTAGTCTCGGCGGCCGCAACGTTTTTAACCGAAGCCGACCCCGCCTCGGCCTGCTCTCCCCGGAACGCGCCAATCTGGAAGGTGGCCAGCCACGGCGCATCACCCGCAAACGAAACGTCGGCAGCAAACTTGCCCTGGAACATCTGCCGCGTCAGCAGCAGCTTGCCATTCTCGTGCTTGTACCCAACAGAATCAGAAATCAGCGCGCGGTCCAGCGCCAGCGCCAGCCGCGGAGCAAAGTCGCGTACCTGATACGTATGCGGAAAGAGCACCAGCTTCGGCTGCTTCTCGTGAATGAATTGCTTCAGCGCAAAGACGTATGCGTCTGAGGTGTAAGCGGCCAGCGATGCGCCCTCCAGCGCATACACGCGCGCGACGGCCTTCTGCGCCAGCTCCTGCGCGAGCGCCGCGATACTGCTGCCGGGAAGGACGACTTCCACCTGCCAGCCAGTTTCTTT
Source organism: Acidobacteriaceae bacterium (assembly GCA_021323655.1). Taxonomy (GTDB): domain Bacteria; phylum Acidobacteriota; class Terriglobia; order Terriglobales; family Acidobacteriaceae; genus Pseudacidobacterium. The sequence goes on along the minus strand of JAJPKO010000048.1, from coordinate 67,893 downwards.
TGCGATGGATTGCGCCGCGGCGATCGTTTCAAAGGATGCGCGGTTGAGCTTGCCTTCCCGCTGCTCTGCCACTACAAGGATTGTGTCTGCCATACACACCTTAAGGGGAGCCGAAGCCCCCCTTTACGATCCCGAATTGTCATCGCTACGCATCTCTTCTATTTGCCATCCTGAGGAGCGTAGCGACGAAGGACCTCGCTGCTACCAGCTCTGGAACTCCGGACGGCCGCGCTTCAGCAGCGTTCCCCATCCTCCAAAGACCACTGCCAGAACCACAGCCAGAATGTTGTAGTAAAACATTGGATGGATGCCTGGCGGAGAGTAGGTCACATCCTGCCCTGACCACAGGGTCAGCAACACGGCAAAAAAGGCGAACTGTCCGCCGATGACCTGCAGGGTCAGCCCCCACTGGCGGCGCTTATCTAACGCCTCAATTTCTGCGGGAGAGAGATTGCGTTCTTCCTCAGGAATGTACAGATTGGCCATAGAGAGCTCAAAATCTCCTGAAAATCACTTCGCACAACATTAAAACACGAACTACAGAACGCGCGCTGAGTTTTTAAGGTATTCCACCACCTTGCGCGCCACTTCCGCCGGAGGCCCTTCCACCATCTCCGTTTTTTTCTGCTTCACCGGAACATACAGCCGCTCAATCTGCTGGAGGTTCTTGCCCAGCTTCGGCTCGACCTCGGCCCATGCCACCTTGCGCAGCGGCTTGTTCTTGGCCTGCTTGATCCCGATCAGCGACGCATAGCGCAGCTTGTTGATGCCGCTCTGGATGGTGAGCACCGCAGGCGATGGCATCTCAATCCACTGGTAGTGCCCTGCCTCCAGTTCGCGCTTCAGCCGCAGCCCTGAGTCGGTCTTCTCAATGCCAATGATGATCGTAGCGTGCGGCAGGCCCAGAATTTCCGCCAGCAGAACGCCGGTCTGCGCCGCGCCAAAGTCGTCCGATTGCAGCCCGGTCACGATGAGGTCGAAGCTCTCCCCGGCAATGGCCGCCGCAATGGCGCGCGCCGTGTTCACCGAGTCGAGATGGGCAAACTTGTCGTCTTCGAGATGAATGGCCCGGTCCGCGCCCTTGGCCAAGGCCTCGCGCAAGACCTGCTGCGCCCTGGCCGGCCCGGCCGTCACGACTACGACTTCGCCACCGTGTTTTTCCTTCTGGCGAAGTGCCTCTTCCAGAGCATAAGCGTCCGGCTCGTTCACTTCATAAGAGACGTCTTCCCGAATCCACGTCCCAGCCTCGTTCAGCTTCAGCGGAACGTCCTTTTGCGGCACCTGTTTAATGCAAACCAGAATCTTCATAAGCGAACGCGCCAGTATACCGGAAACGATACGACCGCATCATTTCTGGCTTCATCTGCCCAGAATTCAATCCGGATGTTGTCCGATGTAGGCCTGTAATATAAGGTTCCACAACTCCCGAACAACAGTAGAGAAAGGCACAGCAATTTATGTCAAAGACATAAAGATGTGTGATGACCGGCGCAAATCACTCATTGCCCTTCCTCCAGTTCGTCATATGAGCTTTCGAGCAACTGCACTAAATCTTCACGGGGCAACATCAGGTGCTTTGCTTCCACAGCCAGTTGCGTCGCCAGAGGTTTCAGGCGGCGCAGCTTCTCTGATCGCAGAAGGCCAGGGCTTTCCCCATTTACATAGCAGCCGCCTCCGGGCACGCTCCGCAACACCCCGTCCCGTTCGAGGTTCTGGTACGCTCGGGCCACCGTATTGGGGTTGATCCTCAACTCCGCCGCCAGTTTTCGTACCGGGGGCAGGGCGTCTCCCTGCCGGAGCGCCCCGGCGGCAATGGCGTGTTTCACCTGCGACTCAATCTGCAGGTAAATCGGAACACCCAGGGAAGGCTGGATGCGAATAATCATTATGTATTAGTACAATAGTACAATTATGAACTTATCAAGAACTTTTTTCGTGCCAGGGGAGAAAATTACTGGTCTTCAAGCCATTGATTCTTCGACAAAATGAAGCACGGTGCTTCTCTGGAGGAGCTGTATTCCGAACCACAGCAAAATTTCCCATTTTTGGAAGAAAAACGGTGGACAACCTATAAAAAAAGTGTTGACCTGCCGACCAATGCGGTTTAATTTGAAGTGTGCCGTTCATACATCAGAGCGACTGGAAAGCAAGAGACTTTACCGGTCAGCCGCTGGTAGGCTTTTCCAGAATCAAAAACAAAGCCTGAGTCATAAGCTGCACAACCCGCGATTTGGCCTTACAAGCCCGACTGTCGAATTGCGCTCTGCCTGCTGAAATATCTTTGGCTGGCATAAATAAAATTTGTGACCGAAGACGCCAGCTGGCGCGTCTAAGAAAAATAGAGATTCGGGACAACGAAACAATACCCAGCCGCAATGTTGCGAGTTTCGGCCCCCGGCGGTCCACTGCTTACGATTTGAAGCCCGGACCGTGAATTGCTTCATACATAAGGGAGAAATGTCATGCGTTCTGAATTGGTGTTTGGGGCTTTGACCCATGTTTCCAACCGTTATCAGCTTTGTCAGCTTGCCTCCAAGGCCACCCGCAAGCTCCATAAACCGAACACTCGCGTCCAGGACACGATGAATGACGTCATGGTGCGTTTCCGCCATGAGAATCCTGTATCCACCATCGCAGCTCCGGAAGAGAAAACATCGGCCCAGCAGCGCCGCGCGGCATAAGCCGCGCCCTGCTGGCAGAACTTGTGCTTTAATAACATCTGCAACACCAAGTGAAATTTCCTTCCAGTAAAAAACCTTCCCACAATAATTTGACCTCCCGCAGGTGACAATGACCATCTCCGAACTGAAAGAAAAAAACATAACCGAACTGAGCAAAATTGCGCGTCAGCTTGAAATCCCGGGCGCAAGCGGCCTGCGCAAGCAGGACCTGATCTTTAAGATCCTCCAGGCCCAGAGCGAAAAAGAAGGACACATCTTCGCCGAGGGCGTGCTTGAAATTCTGCCCGACGGCTACGGCTTTCTCCGCTCCCCGGATTACAACTATCTGCCTGGCCCGGACGACATTTACGTTTCGCCCTCCCAGATCCGCAAATTCGACCTCAAAACCGGCGACACCATCAGCGGCAACGTCCGCCCGCCGCATGAAGGCGAAAAGTATTTCGCTCTCGTCAAAATCGAGGCCATCAACTTTGAGTCGCCCGAAGAGACCCGCAACAAAATCCTCTTCGACAACCTCACGCCGCTCTACCCTGAAGAGCGCATCAAGATGGAGACCGTCCGCGACAACATCAGCGGGCGCGTCATGGACCTGCTAACACCCATCGGTAAAGGCCAGCGCGGACTCATTGTCGCTCCGCCACGCACCGGCAAAACGATGCTCTTGCAGTCCATTGCCAACTCCATCACTTCAAACCATCCTGAAGTCGTCCTCATTGTCCTGCTGATTGACGAGCGCCCGGAAGAAGTCACCGACATTCAGCGCTCCGTCAAGGGCGAAGTCATCAGCTCGACCTTCGATGAACCGGCCGCCCGCCACGTGCAGGTCGCCGAGATGGTCATTGAAAAGGCAAAGCGCCTGGTTGAGCACAAGCGCGATGTCGTCATCCTGCTCGACTCCATCACCCGCCTGGCGCGCGCTTACAACACCATCGTTCCGCCATCGGGCAAGGTGCTCTCCGGCGGCGTGGATTCGAACGCCCTTCAGCGCCCGAAGCGCTTCTTCGGCGCGGCCCGCAACATTGAAGAAGGCGGCTCGCTGACCATCATTGCCACCGCACTTGTAGACACCGGCTCCCGCATGGACGAAGTCATCTTCGAAGAGTTCAAGGGCACGGGCAACATGGAAATCATCCTCGACCGCAAGCTCGTGGACAAGCGTGTCTTCCCGGCCATTGATATCCAGCGCTCCGGCACCCGTAAGGAAGAGCTGCTCATCCCCAAGGAAGACCTGCAGCGCATCTGGGTCCTCCGCAAAGTGCTCAACCCGCTCTCCCCCGTGGAAGCCATGGAACTTCTCGTGGACAAGCTGGGCAAGGCGCGCAACAACGCCGAGTTCCTGCAGAACATGAGCTCGCTCTAAAGCAGCCCGTCATAGGTGAAAGGGCCCGCTCTTCGGAGCGGGCCCGGACTGCTCTGCCTCTTCTGCATGATGAGCGGAAGAATCTGAGTTCTACCGCTTCTTCCACAATTCCGGATCCACATCCCGAAACACATTGTCCCGTTCCTCAATGTCCTTCAGGCGTTTCTCCGTCTCCGTTCTCAGGCCGCCTGTCGAGGCAAACTCCTCCCAGGCATTGTCCACTGTCTTGAACTGGTTCACGTGCGTCTGGAAGCGCATTTCCGCGTAGTCGCGCGCCGCAGCCGTCGTAATCAAAAACTGCCAGTCCGAGGACTCGAGCAGCAGAAGCTCGCGGCAAAGCTGCTTCATAATACGCTCACCCGTTCCGCCATCGCGCCAGCGGCCTTCGGTGGCCAGTTCCCGCACCCGCGTCTCTGCCGGATAGATATGCGTCCAGGTCCACGCCGTGTCCGGATTCAGCCACACCTCATTTGACCCGTTCTTGCCCCACGAGCCTTCCTCCAGCGCCAGATAGCCCGAAGGTGGCTCCTTGTCCAGGTACTCGCCGCAGCTCGTCAGCGCAATCGGAATGTCTTCTTTCGCCATAATGCGGGCCACGTGCTCCAGCCAGAGAGGCCCTTCATACCACCAGTGCCCGAAAAGCTCGGCATCAAACGGTGAAGCCAGAATCGGCGTGCGCTCATGGCCAAAGCTGTCTTTCAATGCCTCATACACCACGCCCACAAAGTGGCTCGCGTGGTCGAGCGTGCGCGTCTCTGCGCGCCCGGGATAGTACGGCGTCTTGGCGCCCAGGTCCACCTTTGGGTGGGTCACCTGCCAGTAGCGATGACCGCCCGGCCAGCGCTTTTTGTGGAAGTCAAGATAATGGCTGTCCCCCGGATAGCCCATTTCACCGCTCCACACCTGCACTCCGGTTTTCGGATCGCGCGGGAAGATCACCACCGGATGCTGGTGCGCCCGCGGGCCGTCCACAAAGTAGGGCTGATAGAAGCCTCTGCCGCCGTTTTCTACAATCTCAGTGGCAACGGCCGCGCCCACCGGGCCTCCCGCCTTCAACTCATAGGGCGTAAACCGCACCGGACCTTCCACCAGGTGCGAATCCACAAAGAAATACTCGATCCCGCCCTCAGCCAGCGCCTCTTCCACGCCTATGCGCTCAAATGGAGGCCATAAAGCTTCGCCTGCCGGAGCCACCGGGGCCTGCCAGCGTCCTGCCGGGCGGTATCCGCACTCCGGCGCCCAGATGCCGCGCGGCTTTTTGCCCAGATACTTCTCATGCGTAGCTGCCGCCGTCTTTACCTGCGCGGTAATGCTCTCATCGGTGCCCAGCAGCGGGAAATACCCGTGTGTAGCGGCGCAGGTAATCACCTCGATCTGGCCCGAATCATTAAAGTGCCGGAAGCCCTTGATAATGTCGCCGCCCAGCGCCTCAAAGTCCTTCAGGTCCTGCTCAAAAAAGTCGAGCCAATAGCGGGCCGTCTGGGCAAAGTGTTTTTCGCCGTTCTGCCGGAAGTAGCTTTCGTCCTCGCACGCAGCCAGGATCTTCCGCTTCAGATATTCAGGAAACTCTTTCCTGAAGGTCGGGTGCGCCAGCTGCTCCAGCAGAATCGGCGTGATATTAATGTTGCATTTCAGGGCCAGCCCGTCCTCTTCCAGCCTGCGAAAGACCCGCAGCAGCGGCAGATACGTCTCCGCTGCTGCCTCCAGCAGCCATTCGAGGCCATGCGGCCAGGTGCCATGGTGGACAACGTAAGGCAGATGCGCATGCAGAGTAAAAGTCATGTAGCCCTGTGGACGGCCTGTCTTCATAGAAATGTTCCTTTCGGATAAAGACTGCTCAGTAAATTGGATGAACTGTTAGGAAGACGCGCGCTGCGTGCCGGCGGTTGTTTTTGCTGGAGATTTCGGCCCTTTTGCCAACTCTATATAGTTTGCCAACTCTATATAGAAAGAATGTCAGAAATCCGCCTCGAAAAGCATATTAATTTTGTATTTTTAGGCTGACGGCTGCTCCACCCCATAGTTCGTCACCCCTCCCGGCAGGCCCTCAGGCTGACCACCACCCCGCTTCCACTGTACCCTGTCCTAAAGAGCGCGACCATGCCGGAAAACATCGTCACCTACGCCGAAGCCATCCGCATCCTTCAGCGAGAAGCAGAAAAACTTGCCCCTGCGGAGACACAGGAACTCCCCCTGCTCGAAACCATGGGCCGGGTCCTGGCCGCGCCCGTGCTTGCTGACCGCGACCAGCCCCCATTTCCCCGCTCCACCCGTGACGGATACGCCTGCATCGCCACCGATCTGCGCTCCGGCAACCCACTCCGCATCACCGGCCAGGTGCGCGCCGGAGAAGCATGGCAAGGCCCGCCGCTCCAGTCCGGCGAGGCCATCGAAATCATGACCGGAGCACCCGTCCCCACTGGCGCGGACTGCGTTGTCATGCTCGAGCATGTCATCGTCGAAGCCTCCAGCCTGCGCCTCAAAGAACCCCGCGCTCTCCAGCCCGGCGAAAACATCGTCCCCACCGGGGCCGAGGCAAAATCCGGCACAGTGATTCTGCCCGCCGGAACCCGCCTCACCGCTTCCCGCATCGCAGCCGCAGCCGCATGTGGATACGCCCGCCCCTCCGTCTTCCGCAGACCGCGCATCGCCATTCTCGCCACCGGAGACGAGCTGGTCTCGCTCGAAGCCACCCCGCTGCCGCACCAGATACGCAACTCAAACAGCTACTCTCTGGCCGCGCAAATTCAGGCAGCAGGAGCCGAGCCACTCCTCCTGCCCGTCGCCCGCGACAGCCAGGCAGACATCGTCTCCGCCATCGGCAACGCACAGGCCTGTGACCTGCTCCTTCTCTCCGGGGGTGTCTCCATGGGCAAATATGATTTCGTCGAACAGGCCCTGCACCATCTGGGTGCGGAGTTTTTCTTTACCGGAGCGAAGATTCAGCCGGGACGCCCCGTCGTCTTCGGACGCCTGCCGCACCAGTATTTCTTCGGATTGCCCGGCAACCCGGTTTCTACCCTCGTGACCTTCGCCCTCTTCGCCCAGCCGCTCATCGCAGCTCTCTCCGGAGAAGTTTCCGGCGGCCCGAAATTCGTCCTCGCCCGCCTGGCCCATGAAGTCCGCGGCAAAGCAGGCCTGACCCGCTTTCTCCCCGCGCGTGTGAACTACTCCATTGGTGGAAATCAGGACGCGGCCGAAGGCGCAACCGCCGCCCTCATCCCGTGGCAGGGTTCGGGCGACCTGGCCAGCACCGCCAGTGCCAACGGATTCGCCGTCCTGCCGAACGACGGCAAAACGCTTCCGGCAGGCTCGCTCATCTCCATTTTGATGATCTGAGTTCGAAGATCATTCCATGCGCAACGCCAATTTCCCGTGTCCGCCAACTTACGATGTAAACGCCCGCCCCGTCCACTGCAATCCTGAGCACGCCGAATCCCAGCAGCAGAATAGTGGGCGAGCGCGAGGCCGAAGTAGAGGACACGATGACGTCATCCAACGTCCGCACATGCGTCACCGGGACCTGCGGATTCTCCTTGAAAACAAACGATCCCCGTACAAAGATGGGGTGGGGTTACTGATTCACCCCACTGGCCAGAAATCCTCCATCCACCACCAGTACCTGCCCTGTCACATACGAAGCAGCGTCTGAGGCCAGGTAGACCGCCGCACCGACCAGTTCTTCTGTCTTGCCGAAACGTCCCATAGGTGTGCGCATCAGCAGCTCCTTGCCGCGCGGAGTGCTGTCCAGCAGCTGCGCGTTCAGGGCTGTACGGAAGACCCCGGGAGCGATGGCATTTACGACGACCCCATGCTTGGACCATTCGACTGCCAGCGATCGCGTGAGCGAGGCCACGGCAGCCTTGCTGGCCGCATACGCCGCAACTTCATTCAGTGCGACAAACGTATTCAGCGAGGCAATATTGATGATGCGCCCATAGCCGCGCTCGAGCATATGTCTGCCGAATACCTGGCAGGCGCGGAGGGTCCCCGTCAGGTTTGTATCTATGATGCTCTGCCACTCGTCTTCCGGAAAATCGAGTGTTGGCGCGCGCCTGATCTTCCCGGCACAGTTGATGAGAATATCGGCCTTGCCGAAGGCCTTCAGCGTCTCGGCAAGAAGAATTTCAAGCGACGTCCGGTCGCTTACATCGGAGGTCACGCGCAGCGTCCGCTTACCGCGCACTTCAATTTCCGCGGCAGTTTCTTCTATCTGCTCCCTGCGCCGCGCTGTGGCGATGACGTCCGCGCCCGCCTCCGCCAGACCCAGGCTGAGCGCCCGTCCAATGCCCGATGTTCCGCCCACTACAACGGCTGTTTTCCCTTCCAGACTCAAGGGATGTTTCATGCAAATGACCCTTTCCCCAGGAACACCGGAGCGATGTGCCGCACATACAGGTTTTCCGTCACATTGTGCGCAACAACTTCCTCATTCGTTTCCAGCAGATCAAGATAGCGATTGCCCATTTTCGCGGCAACCTTGAAGCCTACATGCAGCAGCTGCCGGAAGCTGCTGTTATACGCCGGAGACTTCGGACGGTGGCGCAACGCCGACGTGTATTGTTCTGAGGACCATTGCGTCACCTGCTGCGGCGATGGCAGCTTCGTCGGATCAATATCAATGACCGTGGCATAAGGCGCGCACAGCTCTTCGCGATGATCGAAGGCCTGCGCATAGACCTCCTTCGCCAGCGCCAGCCCATCGCCGCCTGCTTCCGCAAGCCCGATCAGCTCTTCCAGCCATGTCGTCCCAGCGGTCTTCAGATGCACCCCGGCATTGAATTTCCACATGGTGCGGTGAATAGCTGGATAGATGGAGAACTTGTCACTGCCAGAATGGATACTGAGCTTCAGGTTCTGCGGCAATCCGTAATGTTTGACCGCGTATGCGATGGTCGCGACATCGAGCGCAAACTCCTTTTCAAACTGCGCCACATCGCCGACGTAATCCACACCTTTGTTAAAGCGTCCGCTGAATTTGGGCGCAACAGTTTGTAATGGAATTTTCTCATCGGCTGCGGCAACGAGAATAATCAGCAGTTCCGCAGGCGTTTGCGGCGAATCGGTCTCGTCCATGGAAACTTCGGTGATGAAGTTCCCTGCTCCCTTCGCTGCTTCAATCTTGCGGTAGATGGCTGCGGCCTTCTGCACGGCGACAAGAAATTTGTTGGCGGCCTGCTCTATAAATTCACGTGAGATGGTCAGCGGCTCGCGGATTCCCTCCACTACGATTTCGCCCAGCAGCTCAGGATGGCGCTTCACAAACGCATCCACGGCGGACTTTTCTGCAAGCTTGCCAATCTCGTCGGCAACATCAATGGTGTAGAAGTCGCATGCTGGCAGAAAGCGGTCTACGGTCGTAAGGCCGATGTGGTCCGCATCGCAGAAATAGGGCTTCGTCCAGCCGAGCGCTGCAACGGCGGCGTCGGCTGCAGCGCGCGTAGATGCAGGCCCAGAGCCAATGATGGTATGCTCGCGGTTCGACTTGTTCCAGACAGGTATGACCTCTACGCCAGCATTGGCTGCCTGGATGCAGGCCGTCAGCTGTGCCTTCGCCTGGTGCGCGAACCTGTCGCCTGTGCCAACAGAATACTTCGGCAATGTGAGATGAGTGCGCACTCCACGATGCTCCTTGAATTCAGGAATGAAACCGCCCGCGATAGGCCCACAGGCCCAATCCCGGATTGGAGATATAGAAAACTTCTTCGCCGTCTACTGTGTTGTAGCCATTCTTCAGCTTCTCCGGATCGTATCGCGCCGTCATACTGGCAAGATCCGCGTAACGGAAGCCGACGCTTTCGATCTCTTCTTTCGTCAGATTCCCCGGGCAATACGTGATGTTAAAACGCCCTTCTGAAGAGCCATGAATCAGATGCGCGGCTGCACTCAGGTCAGATGCAAGCTGCGAATCCCGCTCCACGGCTGCAAGCGTATTCGGTGTACCGCGATATCCATATTTGCGGATCAGCTTGTCAATCGTCGGGTCCTCGCCAAATTCCTTCATGCCGGGGGCGAGGATGATGAGATCGCCACCATCAGCCAGAGCCATGCGCGTGCGATAGACAGCCTTGTTGCCCAGCCACGTGCTCTTGAACTCATGCGGCTCAAGATAGACCACGGCCTTCTGAATCGGCCTGTCGAGCATCTCAAAGTTCACGGCCAGGCTCAGGTCAGCGGCGCGATGGAAGCACTCTACATCGTCACCAATAAACAAGCCGCGCACGGCCAGATGGCCTTCTGCATTGCGGCTGACGACGGTGTGCACATACACGATGGGAATGTGCTTCAGAAAATGATCGGAGGCATAATTCAGCACCTGGCGCACGGGATTGTCCGCACGCCCCATAATGCGCTCCATGCCATAGACTGCGCCAAGATAATGGCTGCGGTTAATGCCCTCGCGGCCGCCTGTGCCCACCAGGATGTTCTTGTTGTAATTGGCCATTCCAATGACTTCATGCGGAACGACCTGTCCAATCGAGAGCACAAGATCAAATTCGCCGCTGGCAATCAGCTTGTTGATCTGTGCGGGCCACGCGTAATTGAGCTTGCCTTCCGACTTCTCGTGGATAAATTCTGCCGGGACTTCGCCGAGTGTCACAATGTCTGTGCGCCAGTTGTGCGCGTGAAAGAGCGATTGTGGTACATCGCCAAACATGCGCGTAATGGCGGCCGGCGACATGGCCGAGTGTGTTCCCAGTGCAGGCAGGATGGCCTTGAGGCTGTCTCCGTAATACTCCCATGCATAGCGCGTCAGCTCTCCGGAACGGGAGTGGATGCGCGTCTGGTCAGGCGGAACAACAAGCACGCGCCTGCGTTCTCCCAACGCGGTCAGGGCATCGAAAAGCATCTCTTTCAGCTGAGCGGGAGTGAACTCCGCGGTGCTGTTTCCGGCACTTAAATAGATAGACATGGCTTCCATTGCCAGTGTACGCTGAGGCGCTGTGGTATGACCACTGAATTAAAGAGCAACTTCTACTTTTCTGAGGCCCGGCGCAAGCAGGCGCAACACCAGCAGTCCGATCAGATATGCGCTGGCGGCGATGCCAAACAGCGAGGCATAGCTGTGCGTGATTTGCAGCACCCATCCGGCACTCAAAGAAAAGAGCACACCGCCGACAGAACCGGCCATGCCGCCGATACCGACCACAGCACCCACTGCGCTTTTAGGAAACATATCTGATGCAGTCGTAAAGAGGTTTGCGGACCACCCCTGATGGGCCGCTGCGGCAAGGCTCAGGAGGGCCACTGCAACCCATTCAGAATGAGTAGAACTTGCCAGGAAGATGGGCGTAACGGCAATCGCGCACAGCAGCATCGCCATAAGGCGCGCCTTGACCATGTCCATGCCCGTGCGGTGGATCAGCGCAGGCAGGCCGCCTCCGCCAATACTCCCTATCGCCGATGCGTTATAGACAATGATGAGCGGCAACCCAAGATGCGAAAGACCCAGATGGAAGCGGGCATCAAAAAACTTGGGCAGCCAATAGAGGAAAAACCACCAGATCGGGTCAGTGAGGAACTTTGCCAGCGAAAATGCCCATGTCTGCCGATAGGCCACAAGCTTTTTCCACGGAATGTTGACAGAAGGCTGTGGCGGATCACGATGGATCAGCTCGAGCTCTTTGCGGCTGACCTTCGGATGCTCCGATGGCTTGCGATAATGCGTAAGCCACCACACAATCCACGTCGCGCTGAAGATGCCGGTAATCAGAAATGAAACGCGCCAGCCGTAGCGGATGGTCACCCAGGGCACAATGGCGGGAGCAAGAATCGCGCCGACATTGGCGCCTGAGTTGAAGATGCCCGTAGCCAGCGAGCGTTCGCTTTGCGGAAACCACTCTGCGGTGGACTTGATGGCTGCCGGAAAGTTGCCGGATTCGCCGAGACCGAGAAAGAAGCGTGCAACGCCAAAGCCAAAGGCCGAGCGCACGAGCGAATGACACATCGCCGAGATGCTCCAGATGCCCATGACGACGGCATAGCCGATGCGTGTACCAAAGCGGTCTACCATACGGCCTGCGAGGACCAGGCCAACCGCATAGGCGAACTGGAAGGCGCTGACGATATAGCCGTATTGAGCCTCCGTCCAGCCGATGCTGTGCTGCAGGGCCGGAGCAAGGATGCCCAGCACCTGGCGGTCCATGTAGTTGATGGAAGTGGCGCACAGGAGCAGCGCGCAGACTGTCCAACGCACGTGGCTTTTGAGCGGACGCGACGCCTCAGGCACACTGGACACGATCTGCGGCTCGGCGGAATTTTCAGAGATGGCCATGCTATGGGATCTGTCCCGTTATATCTGTACGCGGCAACGATGAGCAAGACATACTGTCTGCTTTGTCTCTACAGGCGGTATGCCTTGCGTACCAGATTTACGGTCAGATCCTGTGCCACCTCGGCAGCCTCATCTTCGTCGAAACGGTGCTCTGCAACCAGCCGGGCCAGAAAGGCGCAGTCCATGCGCCGGGCCACATCGTGCCGCGCCGGGATGGAAAGAAACGCGCGCGTATCGTCGTTGAAGCCCACGGTGTTATAAAAGCCCGCAGTTTCTGTGACCAGTCCGCGGAAGCGCATCATTCCCTCCGGGCTGTCAAAGAACCACCATGGCGGACCAAGCTTCAGGCATGGATAGTGTCCGGCCAGTGGAGCCAGTTCCCGGCTGTAAGTAGATTCATCGAGCGTAAACAGAATGATGTTGAGAGTGGGCTCATTGCCAAACACATCCAGCAGCGGCTTCAAGCCGTGGACATAATCCGTGGAGGTGGGAATGTCGGCCCCAGAGTCGCGTCCAAACTGCTCGTAAATTTTCTGATTATGGTTGCGGAAACTGCCCGGATGAATCTGCATTACCAGGCCGTCTTCAACGCTCATGCGCGCCATCTCCGTGAGCATCTGCGCGCGGAAGCTCTCCTGCTGCTCCGGCGTGGATTGACCGGAGAGCACGGCATCAAACAGCGCGGATGCCTCCGCTGTGCTCAGATTCGCAGTGTTCGCCGTGGGGTGTCCATGGTCCGTGGCAGTGCAGCCAAGCTGCTTGAATCGCTCGCGAGATTTGCGCAGCGCGTTCAGATAGCCAGACCACCTCGACGTGTCTTCCCCGGTCAACTGGCCGAGCTTTACGATGTTTTCGCGGAAACCGGCAAAGGCCGGGTCTACGACAGAATCCGGCCGAAAGGTCGGAATAATGCGGCCCTTCCATCCTGATTCGCGGATGTCCCGGTGGTGCTCGAGCGTGTCGAGCGGCGAATCCGTAGTAGCGAGCACCTCAATGCGAAAGCGCTCGTAAAGCGCGCGCGGCAGGAACTCCGGCGTTTGCAGCTTTGTCGTGATCACATCATAGTAGTGGTCGGCGTTTTTTGCAGAGAGGCGCTCCTCCAGCCCAAAGAGGACCTGAAACTCATAGTCGAGCCACAAGCGAGTAGGGGTTCCGCGAAAAAGGTAATAATGCTCTGCAAAGATGCGCCAGATTTTGCGCGGGTCCGGCGGATTGGGCTGGCGGATTCCGAGTTCCTCCATCGAGATGCCTTGGCTGTAAAGCATTCGATAGACGTAATGGTCGGGCAGGATGAAGAGCTGCGTTGGGTTGGGGAATGGTTCGTTCTTCGCAAACCATGCGGCCTCAGTATGGCCATGGGGGCTGATAATCGGCAGGTCGCGGACAGATGCGTACAGACGCCGGGCAATGGTTTGCGTCTCGGGATCAGCGGGAAAAAGACGGTCTTCATGGAGGATCGGCATACAAGGGGCCTCTTCGCGGCAGTGGTCTAACCACTACAAGGTAGCCTATCTGTGCACAAATTTTCAAATCCTCACATAAAGTACTGCGCGATGCATATGTGACAATGCTAATCTCTGTGGCGAGACGCAATATGGCGATGAACGGACCCAACCATAATCACGATGCCCACTTGACCATGCAGGTGGTCAACCACATTCGCAAGCTGATTGAGAACGGCACGCTGCGACCGGGCGACAAAATTCCGCCGGAGCGCGAGTTTGCGCAGAAGCTCAAGATCAGCCGGGCAAGCCTGCGCGCGGGTATTGGCCATCTGGCGGCAATGGGGGTGCTGAACGTGCGCCATGGAGTAGGTACGTTCGTGGCTGTCGGCCCTCCGGCGCTGGGGGGCGTTTCGCTCGATATTTTGCGGGCGCTACATGGCTACACTTCGGCCCAGATGTTTGAGGCGCGGCGCATTCTGGAGAGCAACCTTGCAGCACTGGCCGCAGAGCGTGGTCGAGAAGAGCACTTCACTGCGCTGGCAGAGGAGGTCACGGAGATGTATGCGACCTTTCATGAGCCGCAAGAGTATCTCATCCACGACATGCGCTTTCATCGCACCATTGCGGAAGCCTCCGGCAATCCTATTCTTGCTGTCCTGATGGAAACAATTACGGCAGCACTCTACGATGAACGCCGCAAAACAGTAGAACGCTCGCAAGACCTGAGGCAATCGGCCGAAATACACCGGGCCCTCTATCGCGCCATCCGCTCGCGCAATGCGAAAGAGGCCCGCGCCATCATGGAACAGCACCTGGAGCTCGCTGAATCAGCACAAAGGAGCGAGCAGGCCCTGGCAAAGGAAGAAAAACGGCTGTCCGCGAAAAAGAAGAGCAGACGCGCCCGTGCCTGACATCCAATTCTGCATGAAATGTGATGTGCTGGTTCTGGGCGCTGGCATTGCCGGCCTCTCCGCCGCGCGGACGCTGGCCGCACAAGGCAAGACTGTTGCTGTGCTGGAAGCACGCTCGCGTATCGGCGGCCGGATTTTTTCTCAGCACCAACAAGGGTTTGCTCTCCCCGTTGAGCTGGGCGCGGAGTTCATCCATGGCCGCCCGCCAGAGCTGTGGCAGCTGATTGCAGAAGCCCATCTGGATGCCTATGAGCTGGACGGCGACATCCTCTGCTTTGAGCAGAATGCTCTGCGCGAGTGCGGTGAAGCGCCCAACGGCTTTGATCTGATGCGGGAACTCCCTCAGGAAGGCCCTGACCAGAGTTTTGCGGAGTGGATTGCGCAGAAAAACCTGACCGGCCCGGTCGCCGAATCGGCCATTGCATTTGTGGAAGGGTTTAATGCAGCCGATGCTTCGCGCATCGGTATCGCGGCGCTCCGGAAACAGCAGGACGCGGAAGATGCCATCGAGGGCCATCTTGCCTTCCGCATTCGCGACGGCTACACCGCCCTTCCCGCATTTCTGCTGAGTGAGTTTCAGCGCGCTGGCGGCGAGATCTTTCTTTCGACGGTGGCAAATTCTGTCGAGTGGCAGCAAGGGCGCGTCAGGATTCGCGCCGTGCAGCAGGGCCAGGACCACCTCTTTGAAGCGGCGCAGTGCGTGATTACCGTACCGCTAGGAGTCTTGCAGACGGGAAGCATTCATTTTGATCCCGCGCCTGCCTCGACTCTGCATGCTGCCGCACAGATGGCGATGGGCAGCGCAAAGCGAGCGACATTTCTTTTCCGCGAGCGATTTTGGCAGACACAGTTTCCCAATGCGCACTTTCTATTTTCGCAACATGACCTGCCGCGCGTCTGGTGGGCCCCGTCCCCGGATGCTACGCCGATGCTCACCGGATGGGTCGGCGGCCCGAAGGCGCTCGACGCTGCCGTTCTCTACGACCAGACGTTTGCAGAGGCCGGATTGAAAGCGCTGGCCAGGATCTTCTCTGTTCCGGAAAAGCACCTGCGCGAGTTGCTCGTAAGCTGGCACACGCATGACTGGCATCGCGACCCGTTCAGCCTGGGAGCATACAGCTACGCGCCGACAGGGGCATCGGATGCTTCAGAAAAGATGGCGCAGCCGGTAGAGAAGACGCTGTTCTTCGCGGGTGAGCATACTGACACCACCGGACACTGGGGCACAGTACATGGTGCGCTGGTATCAGGATTGAGGGCTGCGCGGCAGATATTTACAGGCCAACCCTAAGGCCGCTTCATCGCCGCACGGCCCAGGCGAGACCGTCGGGTTCCCGCCCGGCTTCAATATGCCCAGTCACCTGAAGCGATTTTATGTCAACTACAGTTACATAATCATCGGGCGAGCAGGAGACGAAGACACGCGTGCCGTCAGGCTGAACAAGTATGCCTTCGGATGCGTGACCGATTGGGATTTCCCTGATCAGTTTCCGCGATGCAGCGTCGTAAATCTTAAGGTTCGGGCTGCGCACGCTGGAGATGAAGACCAGTCTCCCGTCCGGAGTGAATTTCACGCGATTGATGCCCGGAAGATTGGCCTGAATCGTCCCGACGACCTTCTTTTGGGCCAGTTCAAGAATGGAGATCGTGCCGTCCCTGCCATTGCCGATCCACGCTTCTTTGCCATCAGGAGAGATGGCGAAGCCCTCCGGGCCTTTGCCAACGGGGATGATGGTCTGCTTCCAGTCTATCGGCGGACCATGTGGCTGCGTATAATTCGGGCGGTTGGTCTGTGCTCCGGGAACAGGGCCTTGCGGTGGTACCGCAAGCTGGTCAACGATGCTGACGCTTCCGGAGTTGACGTTCGTCGTGACAATGCGATGCGCATCTGGCGTGACGAAGATCATGTGCGTACGATCTTGTCCCAGACCGAGGATCCAGTCCACCCTGCCGGAAGAAGGATCATAACGGCCAATGGCCTTGGCAACCTCCGCGGTAAACCATAGCTTGCCATCAGCAAAGGCAAGTCCGTGCGGGCCGCGCAGCGCGCCCAGGTCCACAGGCGGCAGCGTCTTCTGCGCGACAAGATCAACGACGGTGATGGTGTTATAAGCGCCGTACCCATAATTGGAGATGTAAGCGTACTTGCCATCGGCGGAAGTAACGACCTCATGCGGATCGTTTCCCGCGGGGAGCTTCGCAATCACGTGAAGAGTTGCGGGGTCCACAATGGCAAGGGTGCGGTCCACTTTAGAGAGAACCAGGAGGGACTGCTTCGGAGTGGTCTGTGCAACAGCAGCAAATGCCAGCAGCCACCCTAACACCGCAATCATGCGAACGATGGCTTTCATAAACAGCACATTTATAGCAGCATTGCAGGACAGATGAAAAATTTGCGAACGGCAGCGGATGCATGTTCGCGTTTACATCTTTGCCCTGAGTGGATATCTTGCTGTGTAAAGGAGAATCCAGATCAAAACAATGTTTAAAAATAGAATTGGCTCTCTTGTGTGCGGAATGGGTTTGCTGGTTGCGTCGGTTTTTGCACTGGCACAGTCTCCTCAGGTTGCGGCGACGCCGCCAATGGGGTGGAACAGTTGGAACCACTTTGCGGAAAAAGTTTCCGATGCGGACGTGCGTGCCGCTGCGGATGCGCTGGTATCAAGCGGGATGCGCGATGCCGGATATATCTACGTGAATATTGATGACACCTGGGAAGGCCAGCGTGACGCGAATGGCGTCATCCACACCAACAGCAAGTTTCCTGACATGAAGGCACTGGCGGATTATGTGCATTCTAAAGGTTTGAAGCTGGGTATTTATTCTTCACCCGGGCCAAAAACCTGCGCAGGCTATGAAGGCAGCTACGGGCACGAAGAGCAGGACGCAAAGACGTATGCCGCGTGGGGTATTGATTATCTGAAGTATGACCTGTGCAGCTTCATCAAAATCATGAAAGAAAAGACAGGAGACGAGCACAGCAAGCAGGCCTTTGAGATGCAGAAGGCCGCGTATGAAAAGATGCACAAGGCGCTCGTGGCAACAGGACGCCCCATTGTCTTCAGCCTGTGCCAGTATGGTTGGAACGATGTGTGGAAGTGGGGGCCGGAAGTTGGCGGCAATCTGTGGCGCACGACAGGCGACATTTCTGACCATTACAGTCGCATGGCTGAGATCGGTTTCTCACAGGCGGGGCTTTCAAAATATGCCGGGCCCGGACACTGGAATGATCCGGACATGCTGGAGATCGGCAATGGCGGCATGACGACCGAAGAGTACCGCACGCATATGTCGCTGTGGGCGATTCTGGCGGCACCGCTACTGGCCGGAAATGACCTGAGCGACATGTCAAAGGACACGCTGGAGATTCTGACCAACAAGGAAGTGATTGCCGTAGACCAGGACAAGCTGGGCAAGCAGGGCGACCGCGTATGGGTCGAAGGCCCCAAAGAGATATGGGCAAAGCCGCTTTCGGGCGGAGCGGAGGCTGTGGGCCTGTTCAACCGGGCCGATTCGCCGCGTACCATCACTCTGCAGTTGAAGAAGATTGGCTTTAGCGGAAATGCGAAGCTGCGCGACCTGTGGAAGCATGAAGATGTGACGGCAAAGAACGGAAGCTACTCCGTGCAGGTGCCGGAACACGGCGTGGTGATGCTGAAGGTCAGCCAATAGCTTCCATGGAAACGGCCGGGCAGCTTGGGGCGAGGACGGTCGCGCGCGTATCTCGCCGCCTGCTGCCTTTTCTTTTTGCGCTCTATATCTTCGCCTATCTCGACCGCGTAAATGTGGGCTATGCGGCGCTCTTTATCCGGCATGAGCTGGGCTTCAGCGATACGGTGTATGGCACGGGCGCAGGACTGTTTTTTCTGAGCTATGCGCTGTTTGAAGTACCGAGCAATCTGGTGCTGCTGCGGGTAGGCCCACGGCGCTGGATCGGCATTCTGATGGTCATTTGGGGCGTAATCTCCGCCAGCATGCCGCTTGTGCGCACCCCGGCGGAGTTTTTACCTGTTGCGCTTTCTGCTCGGGGCAGCGGAGGCCGGGTTCTTTCCCGGAATCATCCTGTATCTGACGTATTGGTTTCCGCGCAAGCAGAGGGCACGTGCCGTAGCACTGTTTATGGCGGCCACGGCCATTTCTGGAGTGGTGGGTGCTCCCATGTCAAACCTGCTGCTGCGGCTCAATGGAGTGGCAGGCGTTGCGGGATGGAAGTGGCTCTTTGCAGGAGAAGGGCTGCCTTCAGTCTTGTTGGGATCGTTGGTCTTTTACGTGCTGACAGATACGCCGGAGCAGGCCAGATGGCTTGAGGAGGATGAGCGAGTCTGGCTCATCGAAACACTGACGATAGAGCGAGCGGAGATTTCCGATGTGCGGGCCGTGCATCTGCGCGATGTGTGGCGGAACACAGTGCTTTGGCGAATGGCATTTGTTTACTTTGCTATTTCTGTTGGCCTGTACAGTCTGAGCCTGTGGTTGCCGGTGGTACTCAAACAACTTTCGCATGCTTCTGATCTGCGGGCAATTCTGCTGACAGCAGTCCCCTATTTGCTGGCAGCGATTGCGATGGTCTTGATCGCCCGCTCGTCTGACCAGAAACAGGAGCGAAAGTGGCACCTAATTGGTCCGCTTCTGGGAGGAGCGGCTGGATTCGCACTAAGCGTTGTGCTGCAAAGTCCGTGGATGGCGATGAGTGCTCTCTTTCTTGCCGCAGCCGGAATCTGGGGATGCTTTGGACCCTTCTGGGCCTTACCGACGACCATGTTGCGAGGGGCAGCTGCGGCAGGCGGCATCGCGCTTATCAACTCCGTCGGCGCGCTCGGCGGCTTCTGCGGCCCCTATCTTATGGGCCGCGTCAGCGATGCTACGCACAGCTTTCATGCCGCGCTGGCGGTAGCGGCAGGACTGCTTTTAATTGCGGCGGCGGTGTCTGCATTTTTTCGCAATCACTGAAGGCTTGTCAGCATGCACTGGGAGCGGGAAGGGGATGTGCAGCCACTATGCTCTCCCGAGCAATACCCTTCCCCGCACTCACATGATGCATAACTGGCCATTGCAGGCCCAGCTATGCCCTACACATTTCACACAAATACGCGCGCGGGCAGAGAAAATGGAACGATGTTTTTCAGAATGGGGTAAATGGAAGGCAGCGGCGCCTGCACCATGTTATTGAGTTATTGAGCATGTGGCAGAAGCTGATGGCGACAAGAACACGCAGAAATTTGCTGGGAAGATGGGAATTCCCGGACGATGTCCGCCCAGGCTGTAAGAGATGAGCTCATTCTGATCTGCTCTCTTATGGTAATCGCGCAACTTCCAGCAGATGCGCAAGCGACGAATCAGAAGCAAAACCAGTAGAATAAAAGGGACGATGAAATCTCTGGCCGTACACCGGGCATATTTACCCCGACAACTCGATTGTCTGGCGCTGGCGATTTCCCGGATCAGATATTTATGAGTGCTACAAAGCTGGAACCCGCACATTCTGAACTGCAACAGGCAAACCGAAACCGCGAAGTAGTCTTTGACGCTTTCCGCCGCTGGGGACATCTCCAGGCGCAGCTTGACCCTCTCGGACAATACCTCTCCCCTGAACGGATCACCGATCTGGATTACGAAGGTGAAGACGCAGACGAGGCCCGCAAATATTACTGCGGCACCATCGGCGCTGAGTTTATGCACATTCCATATCGCGAGCGGCGGCAGTGGATCGCCGAACGTCTGGAGACGAATGCGCCCAAGGCTGACCAGCAGCGCATTCTCGACCTGCTGATTAAGGCAGACATCTTTGAGCAGGTCATCCAGTCCCGCTATCTGGGCACAAAGCGCTTCTCGCTTGAAGGTGTAACGGCGCTGATTCCCTTTCTCGATGAACTGCTGGGCCGCTCCGCCGAGCTGGGTGCTGAGAAGGCCGTGATAGGCATGAGCCATCGTGGACGCCTCAGCGTGATGGTGAATACCTTCGGCAAGTCCCCGGCCGACATCTTCTCAAAGTTTGAGGACGTAGACCCGCGCAGCATCCTGGGCGGCGGCGACGTGAAATATCACGTGGGCGCCACCGGCATCTTTGAAACGCGAGGAGGCAAAGAGCTTGCGTTGCATCTGGTCTCAAATCCGAGCCACCTGGAAGCCGTAGACCCGGTCGTCATGGGCCGAGCTCGCGCCAAGCAGGTCCGCTACGGTGCAGAGGGCGTAGACCGCGTGCTTCCGATTGCCATCCACGGCGATGCGGCCTTTGCCGGACAGGGCATCTGGGCCGAGACGCTGAACCTGGCCAACGTGCAGGGCTTCTCCGTCGGCGGAAGCATTCACATCATCGTGAACAACCTGCTGGGTTTCACGGCAGAGCCGGAAGAATCGAATTCGTCGCGTTACTCATCCGATATTGCCAAGCGCCTGCCCATTCCCGTCTTTCACGTGAATGCGGAAGACCCGGATGCCGTCGTTCGCATCGCTGCGCTTGCTGCGGAATACCGCTACACCTTCAAGAGCGACGTGGTGATTGACCTGATCGGCTATCGCCGTCATGGGCACAGTGAGGTGGACGATCCAACCATTACGCAGCCCTTGCGCTACGCGAAGATCAAGGAGCATCCGCCACTCTATGAAATCTACGCAAAGAAGCTGGGGGCAGAAATCAGCGCACGCGTAAAACAATTGCAGACCGAGTTCGCCGAGGCGCAGCGAGCAGCAAAGTCCATGAAGAAGATGCCGACGCTCGCAGTGCTGCCCGACTACTGGTCGCAGTTCAAGGGCGGCAAATTCAGGCCGGAGTACGAAGTGGAAACCGGCCTGAGCGCGCAGCAGGTTGGCGAGATCGCTGACGGTCTGACGAAGGTACCGGAAGGCTTCCATGTTCATCCGAAGATTCAGAAGCTGCTCGAACAGCGCCGCAAGATGGGCGAAGGCAAGCAACCCTTCGATTACGGAATGGCAGAAGCCGTCGCCATTGGTTCGCTGCTGAAGGCCGGTGTTCCGGTGCGGCTGAGCGGGCAGGACAGCCAGCGCGGCACCTTTAACCAGCGCCACAGCGTGCTGATTGATGTGGAGAACGAGCAGACCTACATTCCGCTGAACCATTTGCAGCAGGACCAGGCGAAGTTTGAAGTCTATAACTCAGTGCTCTCTGAGGCCGCGGTGCTCGGCTATGAATATGGATACAGCCGCGACTTTCCTGAAGCGCTGGTGATGTGGGAGGCGCAGTTCGGCGACTTTGCCAACGGCGCGCAGATCATCTTTGACCAGTTCATTTCCTCGGGCGAAGACAAGTGGGGACTGCTCGCCGGAGTAGTCGTTCTGCTGCCGCATGGGTATGAAGGCCAGGGGCCCGAGCACTCGAGCGCCCGCATCGAGCGCTACCTTCAGCTCGCAGCGCACGATAATATGCAGATTTGCCAGCCTTCCACGGCCGCGCAGTATTTCCATCTGCTCCGGCGGCAGGCGCTGCGCAAATGGCGCAAGCCCCTTATTGTCTTTACTCCCAAGAGCATGCTGCGCCATCCGGATGCGGTTTCTTCCATTGAGGAGTTTTCACGCCCGCACTTCCAGAACGTGCTGCCGGAGACGAAGATCAAAAATGCAAAGCGGCTGCTGGTGTGCACCGGAAAAATCGGTCACGAGCTGCGCGTCGAGCGCGAAAAGCGCAACGACGGAACGACCGGCATCATTTTTGTTGAGCAGATCTATCCGTGGCCAGAGGCCGAGCTGGAGACCGCCATCAAGGCGCATCCTGAGGCACATGAAGTCATCTGGGTACAGGAAGAGCCAGAGAACATGGGCGCCCTGTCATTCGTCATGCCGCGGCTGAAGCGGCTCGCGCGTGACCGTCAGGTGCTGAGTATCAAGCGCTCGGCCGCAGCCAGCCCCGCGACAGGCTCAGCCAAAGCACACGAGATGGAGCAAAGGACGCTCATTGAGCTTGCGCTCGGGCCCGGGCTGCGCGAAAAGGCCACGCAGCGGTAAAAACCATTCCACCAGAGTGCCTGTGCCATGCGCGCAGGCACTCGTCATATTTTTCTTCGAGCAGGCGCGTCTGCCGCGTGATATCGAAATGCTCTTCCGCATGCTTTCTCCCCAGCGCGCTGGCGTGCTTCCATTCTTCATCTTCCTGAAGAAGGCGAACAATGGCGTCTGCCAAGCCTTCCTTGTCACGTTCGTCTGGCATTCTGCCCCGCAATTCCGCCGGAAGCGCTTCTGTAACTGCATTGGTTGCAAATGTAATAACTGGCAGGCCGGCCGCCTGCGCTTCACACAGAACGGTCGGAAGCCCCTCCTGGTCACCATTGGATGCGCGGACGCTTGGCGCCGCGAGCACGCGGGCACGCCGCATCCACATCTTCACCTGCGGATGCGATTGTTGCCCGAGGAAGGTAACGCTCCTGCAGAAATGACGCGCCTCGCGCTCTAAAGCCTCGCGCCTGGGACCATCACCGAGAATGATGAGCTTTGCTTCCGGGACTCGCTGAAGAATGCGCGGCATGGCGCGTAGCAGATGGATGCAGCCCTTCTTTTCGACCAGCCTGCCGGCAAAGAGAATGGTAGTGCGTTCGCGCGATTCTGCGGGAGCAAGGGGAGGAGCACCCAGCCGTACGCCGATATGGTGCACAAACAACTTCTCCGGCGGAAAGCCCCGCAGGATCGCCTGCGTTCTGACATGCTCTGCAACGCAGAGGAAGA
Organism: Acidobacteriaceae bacterium; assembly: GCA_021323655.1. Classification (GTDB taxonomy): domain Bacteria; phylum Acidobacteriota; class Terriglobia; order Terriglobales; family Acidobacteriaceae; genus Pseudacidobacterium. The sequence goes on along the minus strand of JAJPKO010000048.1, from coordinate 44,548 downwards.
GGCTGGCATAACGCCACAGATCCTTGCGCCTGCGCAGATAAACGCGCGTTGCAGGCCAGCGGCGAAAGGCCTCGTCCTCGCAGGCCACATCGTATCCATGCAGCGTGGCGATGAGAGGCAGGCGCATTCTCCGCGCGACCGGTAGAATGGCACTGGCATCTATGGCAAAGTGCGCGTGGATGAGCTCTGGTTGGAGCGCAGCAATCCTCCGCTCCAGACAGGGGTCCATGCCGCTGCAAAGAAAGATGCGGCGGCGTAGTCTTGAATCTGAAACAGCGGGCCTGGTGTGCATCTGCAGATTCAGACTGGAATCCACGCGCTTCAATCCAGCAAAAGCCGGAGCATACCGTTGCAGAGTATGGGCCTGTGCAAGGATGAATGTCTCCGACGCAGGTAGAAGTTCATTGCGGTAGATGAGGACGCGTCGCACTTAGATACTCCGTGATGGAATGCGAGCAAAGCGCTGCTTCAGCCGCAGAAATGGCGACTCAAAAAAGTGATAGGAAAGAGCGGCGAGAAAGATAGTGAGTACGAGCGCCACAATTTTGTTCGCAATCAACAACCATAGGCTATCGGAGTCAACGATGTGCTTCTGCGCTTCATCCACCAATAGAAAAGCGGTTTCATGAAAAACGTAGAGCCCGAAGGAAATTTTTCCCAGATAGATCATCCAGCGCGGGACCATGTCTTCGGATATGCCTGCCGCCGCGAGAAAGAGAGAGATACAGCCCAATGCCACCAGAAGATATCCGCAGCAGAACTGCAAAGGTGTGACATGCGCTGCAGGGCGTTTGATCATGGCCACAGCTGCTGCGAGCCAACAAAAACAGAGGCCACCTGCAAGAAAACCAGCGCGCGATCGAAGCTGCAAGCGAGGCAGATTCCCGCGCAACCCAACCGCCAGCAGCGCGCCTGCGGAAAAAAACAAGAACTGCACAAAGCTGTTCAGCCAAACGGTGTTAAACGCAAATGGTCCGTTTGAAACAATGGCGATGCTCATGAACGAAAGAGGAACAATCGCGATGGAAGCTGTGGCAAAAGCGCGCCGTCCTCCGGCTTTCCCCAGCACCGGCCAGACGAGATAGAACTGCTCTTCGACCGAGATGCTCCATAACGCGCGCAGAGGTGTCTGTATCCAGGGATGCAACGCGATGTACCAGTTCCCCGCCAGCAGGAAATACGCTGCAACGCGCCCGGGTTCGATCCAGAACGCATGGAAGCGGGGTCCAGCAACGGCATAAACCAGCGTGGTTCCAAAATAAAGCGGCCAGATGCGCAGAATGCGCCGAACATAAAAATTGCAAACATGTACTGTGCCAAACTGCTCGCGTTCGCGGAGCAGAAGATCAGTAATGAGATAAGCACTCAGAAGAAAAAAGAGGCAGACGCCGAAGTTGCCAGCATCTTTGATACCTGCCAACCATCCCGCACGTGCATCCGCTGCAGGAATGGCGTGACAAACATACACAGCAAGAAAGGCAAAGAAGCGCAGCGCATCCAGCTCAGGGCGATAGACCTTCGCCGCAATCGGGCATGAAACCGGGGCCATCGTGGTCATCGCAAGCACGCAATTTCCGGCTTAAGAAATACCGGCAGGCACTTTGCCTTTTGCTGCATACGGTTTTCAACGGCCAGAATCTCGATATTTACAAGCGCAGCCACGTATAGCACCCAGAACAATCCGTTAAATGTAAGCAGCGTATTTTCATCCAGGTCGTAGAACAGCGCCAGTACCAGAACATATAGCATCCATGCGCATTCTTTCTGTTCGCGCATTACCAGCAGTGGTAGCAGCTTTCTCCAGGCGCGTACATATCCCAGGCCAAAGAAGAGCAGGCCAACAGCTCCCAGTTCCAGCCATATTTCAAGAAAGCCATTGTGCGCATGAAAGAGAACGAACCGCAGCGCAAGAATCACGTTGTAAGATTCGCCTTTCATGCCCTGCCAGAAGGCCGAGAACCCATAACCAAGCAGAGGGTGCTTCAGAATGGACACCCAGACCTGCTGCCAGATGGCGGTGCGACCGGTCAGCGTCGCATCTCTGCCGACCATGGCCGCCAGGATGGGGAAATGGGCCCATACGGCAAAAGCAGCGGCCAGCGCCATAACGATAAGACAGCAGAGGGCGATCACGCGGCCCTCTGGCGCGCATCTGTCCAGCAGCCACATCATTGCATGCAGACACACAACCGCACCTGCGATGATCCATGCGCCGCGCGAGCCACTCATCACAAGCACAGTTCCGAACAGAATAAGACATACACTTCGCACAGTATTTAACCTGCCACGCGCAAGACCAGCAGCAATGGCAAAGACCATTGCGCGTCCACAAGCGTTTTTCTGCGTAAAGATACCTTGCCAGTTGCCAAAATGGCCGGTGGATGCTTCGAGTCCGACGGAGGGAACAAACAATGCCAGGACGGCGCTCGCCAGGGCGGCCAGCATCAGAGCTGTGCAGAGAATTGAGAGCTGTTTTCGCACAGAATATCTTGCGGCAAAAAACAGCGCGAACAGTGTTGCTATCGCAAACGGAACGGAGCGGCGCGCCGTTGTCGCCGGCTCCTGTGACCAGAGCGTTGAGGCGAGCGCCAGAAATGCCAGCGCGGCACTCCATTGCAGAGCAAATCTCAGGCGATAAAGCCGGCGCCAGTGTTGGAGCACCAGACCTATTATCAGCCCATTTACTATGATCTGTGAGCCAATGCCGGTGATCTTCATCAGCGGAGTCGCGGCTGTATTGGTCATTTCTGTGGCCTGGTTCGGCGCAATCCCAGGGATGGCTCCCTGCATCGAGAAAAAGAGCAGAACTCCAATACAGAGGCAATCCGTCACGCCAATTCTGAGCTTATCGAGTTGCATAAATGGCAGCCGAACTGGTGGACGAAAGAATGCCTGAAGCACCAAGCACTATATTCTTCCCGATGCTGAACGGAACATACAGAACATCATCGGCCTTCAGTTCCATATCCGGATGTCTGCCGCGCTCTATTTCCGCCAACGGAATCGTCTGCTCCTGATATGTATCGTTGACCTTGCGGACCAGCCGCGTGGCATCTTCCTTTGCAGAGCGGTTTGCCCCTGCGGCCATGGCAATTGCCTGCAGCACAGTCAACTTCGAGTCGTCCTGCATCACGTAACCGCCCGGACGCGCAACATCTCCCAGCACGTAAACAATGCCGGCCTTAGGCACAAGGATGGTGTCTCCCGGATAAATCATGACGGAAGCCTGCATATCAGCCTGCGCACTGTTTGGCAGATACACAGTAGTGCTATGGCTCTTGTCTCCACGTTGAATCGTGATGTGGCGGTCTGCCATCTCGGTCAGGCCTCCGGCAAGAGAAAGCACATCCAGCAGACTGCGTGGCGCCATTAATTGCACAGCGCCGGGTTTGCCTACCTGCCCCAACACAGAAACCTGCTGCGTCGCGTATTCCTCAACGAGCACTGAAATCTGCGGATGGTTCAGGTATCCCCCGCGCACGTATGCTTGCGCAATTCTGTCTGCCGCTTCTCCCGGAGCCATCCCGCAGACTTTTACGCGGCCCACGAGTTCCAACTCCACCTCACCTGAATCTTTTACCCTTACGCGCTGCTCCAGGTCAGGCTCGCGAAAAACCGTAATGTGCAGCAGGTCCCCGGAGGCAATTCGCAAACTCTCACCGGAAGGCGCTTGCGCCTGCAAACTGTAAACAGAGGCGAGAAGCAACGCGAACAAACTTACTTTATGCCAGAGTTTCATTGGTCATCTCTGCCGCACCATAGCTGTAACTCTGGTGACCATAATATTCATAGAAATCTGTTGATCGTCGTGGCACCGCATTCAATACTGCACCCACGGCAGCTCCTTCAGGAAGATGGCGCCTTAGCGTGTCATAACTACGCTTCAGGGCCTTTCTTTCTGTGCGGCCATGTCTGGAAACGAGCAACACTGCATCGCAGTACCGGCCCACCACGATCGCGTCCGTTACGGGCAGCACAGGTGGCCCATCGAGAACAATAAAGTCATACTCGCGCCTCCATTGAAAAAGGAGCGCCCTCATTCTGGGCGATCCGAGCAACTCGGCGGGAAACGGCGGAACCGTGCCGCTGCACAGTACATGCAGGCCGGGTGCGGATCCCAGGGCTTCGGGACGTGGAAAGCATGTTTCGTCTGACAAGGCCGTGCTGAGAGAAACCTTATTTTGTATGCCGATACGCTGTGACAGTACCGGACGGCGCAGGTCTGTCTCCACCAGCAGAACAAGCGCGCCCTGCTGAGCCAGTACTGTCGCCATCTCCAGCGAAAGTGTGCTTTTCCCTTCACCGGATCCAGGACTGGTGACCAGGACAACCTGCGGAGGAGAACTGCTGCGGGAAAGCATCAACGAGGTGCGAAGACTTCGCAGCGATTCAGCAAAGGAACTACCCACATACCCAGATGTGTATCCCCGGGCGCCAGATCTGCTCTCAGACTCAATCACAGGGACCAACCCAAGCAGCGGCGCATCTACAATCTTCTCTGCAATTTCTATCGAGCGTATCCTGCGGTCCGTGATGTGCTGGACCACCGCAGCGGCGGTTCCCAGAAATATGCCGAGAGCAATCGCCACCGCATAATACAGCGGCAGATTTGGGCTCCCCGGACGATTGGGCGGCGGCACGCGCGCAGGATTTACCACTGTGATGTTGGTGGAGCGCAGTCCCTCGAGCACTCCGGCCTGCTTCAGCTTGGCCAGCAAAGATTCATACACTTCGCGGCTTCCGTCAGCTTCCTGTTTGGCCAATGCAAATGCCACGGCCTTGTCATTCAGCTTGCCGGCCAGGTCCTTTTGCTTCTCAAATGCAGCCCGTGCTGACGTTTCTGCCTGCCGCGCGATTTCGTAGTCTGTATGCGCACGCTTGCCAATACGCTGCACCTCATCATGAATGCCCCGTTCAATCCCATTCAGCTGCGCCTGCAATTCAGCAATGCGGGGATAGGCGGGCCCATAACGCACGCGATCTTCTTCCAGTTCAGCCCGGACTGCCGTCTCCTGCGCTCGCAGACTCTGAATCAGGCCGAGCGAATTCGCCATGGAAGGGTTTGCCCCAGCCGCAGCATTCCCGCCAAGGCCTGAAATCAATTCGGGATCGCCGCTGCCTGCTACCCGGTCAATAGACTCCTTGAGAATGCGGTTGGATTCTGCCTCGGACCACACCTGATTTAACGCCTCAAGGCGCGCGAGCACTACGTTGTGCGATGCATCATCACCGTACATGCCGGTGTCGTGCTCGAGCGCAGCGGCCCTGCTCTGCAGCGCTTCCGTCCGTTTGCGCAAATCCTCCAATTGAGTGGAGAGCCAATTGGATGCCTGTGCTGTTGCCGTGAAGCGCGATTGATACGAGTATTCCATCAGTGCGCTGATGAGATGGTTTACTACGTCAGCTGCCAGCTTCGGATCAGGATTGGAATAACTCACATTGATCAATCGGGTGCCCGTGACCGGTTCCACTTTCAGGCGGGAAGCGAATATCTTCAGCGCAACGTATCTGCGGTCAGGGGCCCGTTCCAGCGGCACCGACAGTGGCTCCAAAGGCTTCTTCCAGAAACGCACATAGGAAAGTACGTTGCTGACCGGCGTATTCTTAGCGGGAGCAAAAAAGTCCGGGGTATTCTCGAGGTGAAGCTCTCGAATCACCTGGAGCGCGAGGGAGTCCGAACCGAGAATATTTGCCTCGGTCTGCAATGTTACGTTGTAATCCAGTGCGTCCGATGCCTGACCCGCTGCGTCTCCCATCACGCTTTCATCCAGGCCGAACGAACCCACCGTCTCTTTTTGCACCTGGATTTGTCCCGTGGCCTGATAGCGCCGTGTGGCCAGAGTGCAATACACCGTCACAAGCAGCAGCAGCGCAGCAAAAACAGCAAAGAATATTCGACGCCTCTGCCGCAGGACAGTAAACAGAGAGCCGAGATGTATTTCTTCATCACGCACTGAACGAAGGTCTACCACCGGAATTGTGTTGATCGCGCTCATCTCAGACATTCCGCATCATGACGACAGATCCATCAAAATCAAAGTTGAATTCCATTTCGCTTACTCCGGCCTCCGCCATCGCAGACCGAAGCCGGTTTCGGTCCTGCGTGTGCAGCAGCAGAAATCCACTGCCGCCTGCGCCCACCAGCTTGCCCCCGGTCGCGCCTCCGCGCGTACGAGCGATTTCATACAGGTCATCCACGCGCTGAGTGGTCATGCCATTGGAGCGGGACCGCTTGCGCAGCCAATGCTCATGCATCAGCCTGCCGAATTCGGCAACATTTCCTGCTTCCAGAACGCTGCGTATTTCCAGGCCCAGTTGCTTGGCAAAGTGCAGACTTTCCAGCATGTCGGGATCCTGCTGCTCTGAGCGCTTTTTCTGGTCTGCAAGCAAAGAAGAAGCACAGCGTGTCTGACCAACAAAAAACAGCATGAGCGAATCACGAAGTTCGCGCAGAGTGGCCTCACTGCACTGCAAAGGAAACACCTGCGCCGAATGGTCGGTGCCGTACTCCTGGCAAAGCACGCCTCCATAGGCAGCAGCGTATTGGTCTTGTTTACCCACCGGTTCCTTCAGGCGGTTCATCTCGATGTCTACCGCTTCGCGTGCCAGGTCTTCCGGGGTCACACGCTTGCGCTGATACGCATACAGAGCATGTACCAGGCCAACCGTAAATGTTCCGGACGATCCAAGCCCTGTACCCGCCGGAACATCAGCGATGCTGACGATCTCAAGCGGACGCGGCGCCTCGTGCAATGTCAATGCTTCACGAAAAAGTGGGTGGCGGATCTCCTCATACGTCTGCGCATGCTCCATCTCCGAGTACTTGAGGCAATATCCGGGAAGAAAACTCTTATTGATGGTGATGTAAACGTATTTATTTATGGCCGCCGAGATCACGAAGCCACCAAACTGGCAGTAATACGACGGCAGGTCTGTACCTCCACCGCCGATGGAAATTCGAAGTGGCGTGCGCGTCATGATCATCGCGCCACCGCCTCTGCAAGATAATCCTCCGTCATACGTAAACCCGCAAGGGAGCCGATTTCATAAAAGCGTTCACGTACTTCGTGTGCGGCCATCCGGCCCTCCGAGGCCAGATGTTCCATAACATCGGCAAGGTCAAACTTTGCACCATCGGGCCAGCCTTGCAATATTTCCGGCGTCAGAATGCTCAAGCCGTAATCTATGTGGCACATGAATGGGCTTCGTGCTTTCTTGCTGTAACTCGCGAGTCGTTCTTCACGCATTTCGACATTACTCGCATCCCAGTTGCCATCATTGCGAAAGACCGTCATCAAGGCGGGCATTCCTGAATTTCTGAATGTCTTCAGGATTGCGGCCAGGTCGGCTGTGAGATAACTGTCTCCATACATGACGAAGAAGGGGCTGCCCAGCAAAGGCAATGCGCGCCGCAGCGCCCCTCCTGTGCCCAGCGGCGAATTACCGTCATGTGAATAAAGAATCCGGCAGCCAAATTGTGAACCGTCGCGTGCAAACCCTTCGATCTGCTCTCCCATATGGCCCGTGCAGATGACGATCTCGCTTATGCCCTGCTCGACCAGCAGCCGCAATTGATGCGCAAGAAAGGGCTCGCCACATACCGGCACAAGCGACTTCGGCACAGAGCGCGCGAGGGGGCCGAGACGCGTGGCCAGTCCACCTGCAAGCAGCGCCAGTCTGGGTAATGCTTCAGGCATAGCACACCCTTTCATCCGCAATCATTTCCAGCAAGGCCCGGCGCATGGATTCGCGGCTATCGTGTTGCGCCTTCCAGCCCAGTGCCTTGATCCTGCTGGAATTCAACCGGACTACAGGAACATCCCCCTTCCATCCCCGCTTTCCTCCTGTGTACTGCAGCTCTGGTACCGGACTAAGCTGCATGCACTCGGCAGCAAGCCACGCAATCTCTGTGACTGAGATGGAATCCTCTGGAGCAACGTTGAAGACGGCAAAGGTGTCTGCGCAGCGTTCTTCGGCGCACAGAACCGCGTTCACAATGTCCGAGACGTGAATATATGGCTTACTCTGCGTTCCGTCTCCAAGAATGCGCAACTGCCGTGGATTCGCCATCAGGCGCCGCACGAAATCAAAGCCCACGCCGTGCGTCTGCCGCGCTCCCACCACATTTGCAAAGCGGAATGTGCATGCCGTTATGCCGAACATCGAGCAGTAGGCTGAAATCAAGGCTTCTCCCGCCAGTTTGCTTGCCCCGTAAGTCGAAACGGGCAGCAGCGGGCCGTGGTCTTCCGCTACTTCTGTTTCTCCCAGATCGCCGTACACTCCACTTCCTGACGCATACAGCAATCGCACGACCCCATTGCGGCGCATCGCCTCAAGCACATTGCTTGTAAGCACCGTCCCTTGCCTGAAATCTATTTCCGGATCTGTTGCTGCACGCGAAATATCAGGATTCGAAGCCAGATGAATGACGACGTCGTGCCCGGCCATTGCGCCGGTAAGTGCAGCGGCATCCTCGACACCTCCGCAGATAAACCGGAAGCGAGGATCCGGAAGATGAGACTGAAAGTGCCACTCCCTGCCGGAAGATAGATTGTCGTAGACAGTAACCGCGGCGATGCTGTCATTGGCAAGCAAAGCATCTGCAAAGTGGCTGCCAATAAAGCCCGCACCCCCGGCCAGGAAGTACCTTCGTCCGCGACCTTCGTACTGAGCAGCATTAAACATGGAATACACACGCAGAGAGCGCAGGCCGCCGGTGCGGGCATGCACCTTTCATTTTTTGTGCTTGTTTTCAGGAGAACCTTAGCAAAGATACTTCCAGATACAAACATTACCTAAGTTTGCAGACCTCGTAGCAATGGCTTGACGCTCTATGCGCCCAGCACGATATACATCAACTAATACATAGAAATAAATTCAAGCCGTAACTTATTGCTTGTTTCGGACCGCACTCAATGCGGCGCCGGAAAAGCATTTGGAGTAAGCTGTGCAGTGTTGTTGTGCTATCACCATCGGTCTGCCTGTCTACCATGCAATGCCTTATCTGCCTGAAGCAGTTGAAAGCCTGCTCGCGCAAACAGCAGATAATTTCCACATTCTTGCGATTGTGGATGGCAGCACAGATGGCAGCCTCGAGTATCTTCAGTCCGTCCGGGACCCGCGTCTTCGCGTCATTTCGCAGCCCCATGCCGGATTGACGGCAACCTTGAACCGCATGCTCCATGAGGCAGACACGCCCTGGCTGGTCCGGCAGGATGCGGACGACATCTCTTACCCCAATCGTATCGAGCGTCTGCAGGAAGCCATCGCCCTGCATCCGGATGCCGGGATGTTTTATTCGCTTGCGGAATACCATCCAAGGAAGCGAAGCCTCGGGCTTTTTCGCTGCACGCGCGGAACGCCGCAACAGCTGCGAAAGGTCGTTGAGGCCGGCTACCTGCTCTCCATTTGCCATCCATCGGTGGCGCTGAATGTTCAAAAGACACTCGCCATTGGAGGATACCGCAGTTTTTCCCATGCAGAAGACGCCGACCTGTGGTGGCGCATGGCACTGCGTTATGACATTCACCTGATACCGGAGGCACTGGTCGGCTTCCGCCACAACACAGGAAGTATCAGCTCGCAGCATTCCTACACGCAGGAGCTGCACGGACTTTACATCCAGTACCTGCTTCTTTCGCACCTGTCCGGAAGAACACCTCAGCCGCTGGCAGCTGTTGCACACTTGCTGCAGTCACAAATTTCGGACAGGCGATTCGCAGCCAAGCAGCAGCTCCGTAATCTGAACATGCACCTGGCGGCGAAGCGCTACACGCGGGCAGCCGCAAGTCTGGTCCGCTCCTTTGCGTCTTCTCCTGCATACCTTCTGGGGCGAATCAAAGATGAGCTGCTCCCCCACGGCCGGATCGCGAACGGCACTTCGCCTGATTTTTTCTATTGCAGAAGTGAGGCGTTCTGGCCATGAAAAACAACACACGCTGCTGGATCGCCGGTGTTCCCGTTGACTCAACGACCCTCGAAAAAGCAGCGACACAAATTGTGGACAACGCCCGCAAGCAGAAGTCCAGGCCGTTGCTCATCCTGGGGCCGAATGCGCAGCTTGTCACCCTGGCCCAGAACAACATGGCATTCGCTAAAGCTTTGCGTGCTTCCGACCTGAGCATACCCGACGGAATTTCAGTGGTTCTTGCTTCACGTCTGCTCGGCGCTCCGCTCCAGACTCGTGTCACGGGCGGAGACCTGATGGAACGCCTTTGCGCGGCGGCCGCATTGCATGGCCTCAGCGTCTTCCTGCTGGGAGGACTGCCGATGGCTGCGCATCTTGCGGCGCAACGACTGAGACGAAAATACCCCAGGCTCATCATCGCCGGTACATATTGCCCGCCGCTGGGATTTGAGCACGACCCTGAAGAGAACGCACGCATACGCAAGACAATTACCGCGGCAGCGCCAGACCTGCTCTTCGTCGCCTTCGGTGCCCCAAAACAGGAAATCTGGATGCACGAAAACTGCCCATCGCTGCCCATTGGCGCAGCCATGTCCGTCGGTGCTGCATTTGATACGCAGGCGGGCCTGCGCAGGCGCGCTCCTGGCTGGGCACACAAGCTGGGTGTGGAATGGCTCTATCGCCTGTTGCGCGAACCCCGCCGGCTCTGGCGCAGATATCTGTTCGGAAATACATATTTCATCTATCTCGTACTGAGACAGAAGCTGTTACCCCATAGATTTCACCACGTACAACCGGAGTTGCAGGCATAAACCATGGATCCTATCAACGACCTTCACATCAAGCTCTTTTGCGATGCAGCAGATTTCAGCAGCCTCCTCACATGGTCTGCCGATCCGCGGATTCAGGGATTCACAACCAATCCCACTCTGGTGCGAAAGGCGCGCATCCTGGACTACGAAGCATTTGCCCGTCAGCTGATCAGGGCCATCCCGGACCGCCCCATTTCCTTTGAAGTTCTGGCCGATGACCCTGAGACCATCGAGGAGCAGGCACTGGCTATCGCCGGCTGGGGCAGGAATATATATGTAAAAGTCCCAGTGACAAACACGTGGGGAGCATTCATGGGGCCCGTACTGCGCAACTTGTCACGCGCCGGAGTGCGGTTGAATGTGACCGCGCTCTTCACACTCAACCAGGTGGAGCACGTCGCCGCCTGCCTCGATCCCTCTACTCCGGCAATCATCTCTGTATTTGCCGGCAGAATTGCCGATACGGGAGTAGACCCATCGCCCATCATGCGGCAGGCGGCCCGGATACTCTCATCTGCGCCAAACGTTGAGCTTTTGTGGGCGAGCCCGCGCGAACTGCTCAATATTTTTCAGGCCGATGAGGCTGGCTGTGACATTATCACCCTGCTTCCGGAAATTCTGGCCAAGCTGGACCTGGTGGGGAAGGACCTTGATGAGTACTCCAGGGAAACAGTAAGGATGTTCTATAAAGACGCCTGCACCGCTTCGTATCAGATTGACACGCGCCGACCCGTGGCCCTGACAGCCTGATCCTCGAGGATGATCTGCGCGCCTGACCATACATCAGGCGCCAGGTAGTCTGCCGGAATGTCCGTTCCCTTCTCCTGCGTAAGGAAGATGCATCTCGTTCCGGCAGCACGGCCGCATTGCACATCGCTGATGCGGTCGCCAATCATCCATGAAGCGACGAGGTCCATGCCGAAACGGTTCCGCGCCTTTAAAAGAAAATACGGCGATGGCTTGCGGCATTCGCACGGCCCACTAAAGTCCGGGTGATGGAAGCAGTAGTAGACTGCATCGAGCGCGATGCCTTCTTCGCGCAGAAGGCCCTCGAAGCGTTCGTGAATGGCGTCGAGCATCTGCATAGTTGCTTTGCCCTTCGCCGCGTTTGGCTGGTTTGAGACGAGTACGAGAAGAAAACCGGCTTGCCGCAGAAGCTTTAGCGCAGCCCCTGCGCCAGGCAGCAGTTCCATGTGTTCGGGTGTGAGCGGCGACTCAAATGCGTTTGTGTCCGGGTTCCAGATGTTGCGGTTTAGCGTGCCATCGCGGTCTAGAAAAACGGCCCGCTTCACACCAGCACCGCTTCAGATTCCCACTTCATCTCGTTCGCCTTCAGACGCGGGTGCGAAACCAGAAGGTGCCAGACGACCGCCTGCAGCGCTTCAACAAGCGGCGTGACGGTATCATCCGAAATTGTGGGAATAATGAGGCAGGCATCGGCGACTTGCGCCGTATAACCGCCGTCCCGACCGACGACGCCAAGAACGCGTGCGCCGACACGTTCTGCCAGCTCCAGACTGCGTACAAGGTTCATGCTGATCTGGCGCTCACGGTTTCCTCCGCCGACCGAGAAAACAAAGACCGCGTCCTGCGGATTGATTCTGCTGCCACGCAGCCAGTTTGCGTAGCAGCTTTCCCATCCGTCGTCATTGATTCGGGCTGTAAGTTCGGACACGTTGTCGCTGGGCGAATAGCATTCCATGCCTGCGATCTTGCGGAAGTCATTGACTGCATGGCTGGCGTGGCCCGCGCCTCCGCCAACGCCGAGAAAGAAGACGCGGCCGCCGTTCTGGCGGATATCCGCCAGCAGCGAAACCATTTCTTCAATTTTTTCCGTATCCAGCAATTGCACGGCGGTCAACGTTTCCCCGAGAAAGCGCTCTGTGTATCTCATGATCAAACAGCCATTTCTATGGTTTTGGTTTCAGGTGAACGTTTTTCTACAGGCTTGGCGCAGAAGAGCAGAAACAGCAGCATCTGCCGGAAGGTGGCATCTCCGCGCCGGAAACATTCAGCCAAAAGCTCCAATATCACCCGGTGACCCACCCGGGCCTTGCGCGCGCGCGTCACGCATTCGGTAGTGATGAAGAAGGAGTAGGCCTTCGCGCTCATCTGTTCCCGTCTCGACCGCGCCCACTCGAGCGAAATGCGCCAGTCACCGGAGGTGCTGACGCTCGCTCCGGTTTGGGCGGTCATTCGGGTGAGCGCGTCCGGCAGCATCCTCATCTCCACGTCGCTGCGCCCGGCAACGCGCAGAAGCCAGTCCCAGTCCTGGTGTCGCTTGAGGTCCTTCTGAAATGGGACTTCAAGAAGCAGTTCGCGTTTCGCGAGCAAGGTTGAGGTCTGAAGCATCCCCTCGCCATAGCAGAAGCTCCTGCGGCAGAAGAGATATTCGCTGATGTCGCCTCCAGGCCTGTAAATCCTGCGCGGCAGAATGCGTTCCGCGATCAGCCGCGAGCTGATGACCGGATACTTCACAGACGATTCGAGGACAGTACGCATCTGGCGTTCAAGCTTCGGCGGAAGCCACTCGTCATCATCGTCCAGAAAAGCAATCCATTCGCCGCTCGCAGCGCGAACGCCGATATTGCGGGCTTCGGCGCCGCCTGCATTTTCCCTGAGAGCGATAACCTTCAGCCGCGGATCAAAGATTTTGCCAAGTGACTGCTGGGTCGCTTCGTCCGGACCGTCTACGACGACAATGACTTCCAGGGGCGCATAGCTCTGCGCCAGCGCGCTCTGCACCGCACGCACGACGCACTCTGGCCTTGCCAGCGTCGGAATGACTGCGCTTACCAGCAATTACATCTTTCCTCAGGACGGAATTTGCTCAAAGCATACAGAGGAAGCGCTCGCGCTGAAACATTCCCGAAGTAATGAAGCTACTCGAAAATGCCAGCCAGCATCTGTTTGCGCCGCGCAGGCGGACAGTGTTCGATGGCATAGCGCAGCGTGGTGCGCGGAAGCTGCGCGTAATGTGTTTTAAGGAACGCCAGAAGTACGGCCCGGTCCACGAGACCCACTTCGCGCAGCACCCAGCCAATGGCTTTGTGCATCAGGTCGTGCTGGTCGCTGAGCAGCATCTGTGCAATCACGAGCGCATCGTCGAGTTCTCCCTCCCACACCAGGGCCATGGTAGAAACCATGGCGATGCGCCGCTCCCACAGGCTTTTCGATTTCGCCAATCTGCGCAAAATTGTCCGGGGCCGCGTTTTCAGGTGCGCACCGAGGATCGCTCTGCAGGAGAGGTCCACCAGGTCCCAGTTGTTGATGCGGGCCGTGTTCTTCAGGTAGAAGGCGACGATCGCTTTGCGCAGCTTCTCATCGCCGCGTTTGTATTGCGCGACAAGAATTTCCAGAGCAGCGGCGCGGTGCTCATGGATTTTTGAATCGAGCAGTCGCTGCAACTCAGGAAAACCAAGATGCCGATAAGCAAGCGCGGTCTTTCGCAGTACTGGAACAGGGATTCCGAGGAAGACGTCGCCCTCGCCATATTCACCTTTTCCGGTCTTGAAATAACGGGCCACAAAGGCGGCGCGCTCCGGGTTTCCCGCCACTTTCAGTGCCCGTTCAAGTCCGGTTCGTGTGCGTGGTTTTTCTATCATTGCGCAGCAACCTGCTGGAACAGCTATTATGTCCTACATTCATGGCGAATGCAGCCCAGCGGCTGTTTTACAGGATCTTCGGGCCGGAGAAGCAGGGCCATCTGCTGCCGCGATGGATCTTTCTGCGTGCGCTGGGGCTGATCTATTTCTCTGCGTTTTATTCGCTTCTCTTCCAGATTCGCGGGCTGATCGGGCCGGATGGCGTGCTGCCCGCGCAGAAGTATCTTGCTGCCGTGGCGCGTTCGTTTCCGGGATGGGAGCGGTTCTGGTTTGTATCTTCGCTCTTCTGGTTTTCGAGCGGCAACCATATGCTGATGGCGGTGACGATCGCGGGGCTGATTGCGTCGCTGCTCGTGGTTGCGAATGTCTGGCCGCGCATGACGCTGTTCATCTGCTTCTTGTGCTTTCTTTCATTTGTGACGGCTGCCGGAGATTTTTCAAATTATCAGTCGGACGGAATGTTGCTGGAGGCCGGGTTCATTTCGCTGTTTTTTGCGCCGCGCGGGCTGTGGCCCGGACTGGGCACAACGACTCCGCCGTCGTCGGCGGGCCTGTTTCTGCTCCAGTGGGAGTGATTCCGTATTTATTTCGAGTCGGGGCTGGTGAAGCTGCTGAGCGGCGACCCGGAGTGGCGGCACTTTACCGCAATGGACGAGTACTACCAGAATTGCCCGCTGCCAACGTGGGTGGGATGGTACATGCAGCACCTTCCGCACTGGTTTCAGGCAACGGCGACGGGCGCAACACTGGTAATGGAGCTGGTGATCGTCTTTCTGCTGTTCTTTCCGCGCCACTTCCGGCTTATCTGTTTCTGGGTTGTGACGCCGTGGGAGATGATTGTGATTCTTACGGCGAATTACACGTTTCTGAATTACCTGGTGCTGGCGCTGGGCTTTCTTCTGCTGGATGATCAATTTTTGTGGCGATTTGCGCCGCAAAGGTTCACAGAATCTCACCCTTCGCTGCGCCAGGGATGGGGCACCCTGGAATCCTCGAATGAAGCCAATGCTCCATCCGTTCGTGGGATACCTGCGCGAAAGCGTGATGCTCTGACTTACGCTCTCAGCACTCTATGTCTCTCCTGGGTCTTTTATGCCACGACGTCTGAGCTTGTTCACATGGTCTGGCGTGAGGCGCCGATTCCCTATGCTCCGGTGGCGGTTCTGGAGCCGTTCCGCGTTGCAAACCAGTATGGGCTCTTTGCGGTAATGACGCGCGGACGTTATGAGATTGAGTTTCAAGGGTCGAACGATGGGCAGAACTGGACCGCGTATCCGTTCCGCTATAAACCGCAAAGAGTGGATGAGCCGCCGCGCATCTATGCGCCTTACCAGCCGCGCTTTGACTGGAACCTGTGGTTTGCATCGCTGGGGAGCTGGCAGCAGAACTCGCTGGTTCCGCTGACGGAAGAGCGGCTACTGAAAAACAGCCGCGATACGCTTTCTCTGTTTGGCGGAAATCCGTTTGCGCAGTCGCCGCCGAAGTATGTTCGGGCAGTGCTGTGGCAGTATTGGTTCACGTCCATGCAGCAGAAACGCGCGAGCGGACTGTGGTGGAGGCGTCAGCTTCTTGGACTGTACGCGCCTGTGCTTACAATCAATGCAGACGGCAAATTCAGTGCCGTCCAATGGCCGGAGCCCTTGCCGCCCCATGAGTGACGACACGAGTCTGCTCATCGGAACGAAGCACCAGCACCCGCCGCACGCTGTTGTTGCAGGTGCTGGCCCGAATGGCCTTGCCGCTGCGATTGTTCTGGTGCAGGCGGGCTGGCAGGTGGACATCTACGAAGCGCAACCTGTGATTGGCGGCGCATCGCGCACAATGCCGCTGACGCTGCCTGGATTCCAGCATGATTTCGGGTCGGCGATCCACGCGCTGGCCGCCGGTTCGCCGTTCTTCTCGTCGCTGCCGCTTGAAAAGCACGGCCTCACGTGGGTGCATCCGTCTGCGCCGCTGGCGCACCCTCTGGATGACGGAACGGCGGTGATGCTGGAACACAATCTGGACGAAGCTGCATCGGCGCTCGGCGTGGATGGCAAGCGCTGGCGGAAGACCTTTGCGCCGTTTGCCGAACATTGGGAACAGATTGCGAGCGATGCGCTGCGTCCGCCGATCCATTTTCCGGCGCATCCGCTACTGATGGCGCGGTTCGGGATGAATGCACTGATTTCGGCGCAGGCGTTTGCACGCAGGTTTCAGTCAGAACGCACGCGCGCGCTGTTTGCCGGGATCGCGGGACACTCGATTCTGCCACTCGATGCGGCACTGAGCGCATCGGGGGGAGTGCTGCTGGCGGCGGCGGCGCACGCGGTGGGCTGGCCCATGCCGCGGGGCGGAGCGCAATCCACCGTGAATGCGCTGGCGGACTACTTTCTGTCGCTCGGCGGCAGCATCTACACCAGCTCGCCGATAACGTCGCTTGAGAGCTTTTCACCGCATACGGTGCTGGTCTGCGACGTGAGCCCGCGCCAGCTGCTCGCGATGGCGGGCAATCGGCTTACACCGGAGTTTCGACAGGAGCTGGGGCGCTTCCGCCATGGGCCGGGTGTCTTCAAGATGGACTATGCGCTTTCCGCGCCGATTCCGTGGAAGGCGGCAGAGTGCGCCTGCGCGGGGACGGTGCATCTTGGCGGCACGTTTGACGAGATTGCCGCGTCGGAGCGGGCCGTCTGGCAGGGACAGCACCCGGAGCGGCCCTTTGTTCTGCTGACGCAGCCGACGTTGTTTGATCCTTCGCGCGCGCCGGAAGGAAAGCACATTGCCTGGGCATACTGCCATGTGCCGAATGGCTCGACAGTGGACATGGCAGAGCGGATTGAAGCACAGATTGAACGCTTTGCGCCGGGCTTCCGAGACTGCATCCTGGCGCGCCATGCCTCATCGCCGGCATTTCTGGAGACGATGGATGCGAACCTCATCGGCGGCGACATTAACGGCGGGGCGATCTCGGTGCGGCAGATGGCCTTCCGTCCGACAGGCAGGCTCTATGCCACGTCCGACCCGAACATCTATTTATGTTCGGCTTCGACGCCTCCGCTGGGCGGGGTCCATGGCATGTGCGGCTATCATGCGGCGCAGGCTGTGCTACGACGCGTGAAGCGCTGACGCCCCTTGTTGGTTTTCATAAAGTCTCATTTTTCAATAACTTGCATGTTAAAGTACTGAAAACAAGTAGCTTACATACAAACTATTGAAAACATAGAGTTTACCTTCGCCACCCTGCGGCGAGAGCCCACCAGGTTTGTCCATCACGAAGCGACGCAATGGCAGGCCTTTGCTCCTGCTCCGTTAACCCTAAACCAAGTTCCTTCAGGAGCGTAGCTCATCTTCATTTGTGAAAACAACTGACTTTGGTAACGTGGAATCAGGGGAACCGGGTCGGCGTTATTTCTTTCATTAATGTTCTTTATGCTGGCCCTGGGAGCATCCGGCGAGTTATAAGCTGAATAAACAGCACCTTTAGAGCACAACCTTGAAAGGGACGTTCCGGCCGCATGGATTTTGAGCAGTTAAGAACCTTTCTGGAAGTCAGCCGACAGAAAAGCTTTTCCCGCGCTGCTGATAAGCTGGGCGTGACCCAGCCGGCCATCTCTGCGCAGATTCGGTCGCTGGAAAACGAGGTGGGTGCGCGGCTTTTTGACCGTGATGGCGGCAAAGTAACGTTTACGGCTGCCGGACGCCTGTTTGAGCCATTTGCCGAGCACTGCCTTCAGGCTTCGAGCCACATTATGGTGGCCATTGGCGAGCTGCACCGCTCCCCGCGCGGCGAAATTTCCATCAGCGCGAATGAGGCCACCAGCCTTTATGTGCTTCCGATTGTTTTTGCGCAGTTCAAGAAGCAGTACACCCGGGTGAATCTTTCCATTGTCCGTGCCGACCGGTCGAAGAGCCTGGAGGCGGTGCTGAACCGCGAGGTGGACTTTGGAGTGGTCTCGCTTCCAGTGAAGGATGCGCGGCTCCTGATCGAAGTAATCCACAAGGACGAGCTCGCGCTCACGATCCCCCAGGGGCACCCCCTGTCTGCGAGGGAGCAGATCAAGTTTGCGGAAATGATGCAATATCCGCTGCTTTTGCCCAAGCATGGCCGCCAGCGCGAGCAGATTGAAGACCTCTTCCGCACGCACGATGTGAATCCACGGGTGGCGATGGAGGTGGATTCAAGCGAGCTGCTGAAGCGCCTGATCGGGGCCGGCCTGGGAATGGGTTTCCTGCCCCGGTCCAACGTACGCGACGATGAGCGCGCGGGGCTGCTGAAGACGCTGAAGGTGGAAGGCGTGCGGCTGAACCGTGAACTGGCGCTGGTCTTCAGAAAAGATAAAACGCTCACGCGCGCGGCGCAGGCCTTTCTGGAAATCGCTACCGGACGGTCGCGGCCGCTGTTGCCGCATGGTGGAAACAAGCCGAAATAGGCCCGTAAAGTCTGACACGATTTACCGGGCCTGCACACAATCTGATAGGAGAGAGTTGCTGTGTTCGCCGCGCCTACCGTAAAAGCCGCTTTCAGGGCTGCCGAAACCGCGAAACCCGGGCGCGCTCTGTTCTCTGCGCCGAGAGTCTCTGCTGCAGCACCTTCTCCCGCCTTATGGCCCGATTTCAGAGTTGGCAGCATCCCTGTTTTCCCTTCCGGCCTCGTAACCGGGCGAGGCATGTCGAAACAGGACAGCGCGGGAAATGAGGAGTCAAAAACCGCTGCAACACCTGAGCCGTCTGCGCCTGTTCCTCAGACCAACACCGTTCAACCGGGACCTGTGGCATCAGGCACAGTTCCGGACGTGGTGACTCCTCCGGGCGAAGGAAAAACAACGGAACCGGAAATGTCCATTTCCGCTGCGGACCTGCCTCAGGGACGAATTCCCGTCGTGGCAAATCTGGGCATTGGGCCGCTTCAACAGCCGGAAGCGAATGATGTTTCAGCCTCGGGCAAGCATGACGCGGTTTCATCGGGAGTCTCTCTGGGGACATTCAGCCAGCCTGGCGGCCGCGCGGTGGGAGCGTTTGGCGAGGAGTTCTATGAGCCTGCATTCAGCGGGATCAGTTGGGCCTTCTCAGGCGGAAAGTGCGCAATCACGGCCAAACTGGATCCCATTTGCCCCTGGGGAACAAATTCTGGCGGAGATACGGATGTGCCATCCGCTACGGATCCGGTCGTGACAGCAACCACCTGGAAGGCGATTCATGACGATCTTCAGCCAGCTTCTACTTCACCGTTCAAATCGCCGCGAACAAAATATTATTCCCAGGCACTGGTGGAGCGGCATGAGAAATTCCACGGGACCGATGATCTTGGATGGACCACAAGCACCGGGCTCGGCGTGGCCAAAACTTCTCTCGAAGCAGGCTCCGTAACCCCACCTGCCACACCTGCCGATGCTGCTCGCGTGGGCGCTGACGTTACGAACCTGCTGAACACCGCCCGCACCAAGCTGATTGCGGAAAATTTTACGTTCTATAAGGGGGCGGGCACCGACCATGACAGCTTCGCCGGAGAGATTCGCGCCTATGCGGATGGAAAGACGGAATACCAAAAGCTGGCGGATGCGGTGGAAGCACAAGGGAAGAAATTAGCGGCGCCTCCGCCGGTGCCAGCTCCGGCACCCGGAGTATTTCCACCATCACCGCCTCCACCGAAACCCTAAACGATGGGAGTGATCTTACGCTTCTTCGAGCCTATAGGTGAATTCCTCGATGACGGGGTTGGTGAGTACGTCTTTGGCGATGCGTTCCACTTCCGCGCGTGCGGAGGAGGCATCGAGGGAGCCATCAAGGTCAAGAACAAAATATTTTCCCTGGCGGACGTCCTTCACTCCCTTGTACTGCATCTTTTTGAGTGCGTTCTGGATGGTCTGTCCCTGGGGGTCGAGCACCGTCCGCTTGAGCGTCACATAGACATGGGCCTTCATCATCTCTGATTATAAAGGGCGCGGCAGGCGCGCCCCGGTGTTTCGCGGGTAGAGATGACCTGAAGCCGTGTGTTACACGTCCATAACAGGAATTGCGTACACTGGAAACTGAATGGTCAATTATCTGGAACTACCCATTGGTGAGAAAGTCCCTGAGGTGATCAACAGCGTCATCGAGATCCCTTTTGAGGGCATTAACAAGTACGAGTACGACAAGCAGCTCCACGTGTTTCGTCTCGATCGCAATCTGTATTCGCCGGTTCACTATCCGGGCGACTACGGTTTTATCCCTTCCACACTGAGCGACGACGGCGATCCGCTGGACGTGCTGGTGCTGGTGGATGCGCCCAGCTTCCCCGGCTGCGTGATGCAGGTGCGACCGATTGGCCTGCTGGAAATGATGGACCAGGGCGTTCTGGACGAAAAGGTGCTGGCGGTAGGCAAGAACAATCCCCGCTACAAGGATGTGTGGAACTATTCAGAGATTTATCCGCACATGCTGAAAGAGATTACGCACTTCTTTTCCATTTATAAGGACCTGGAAGGCAAGCGGGTGGAAATTCGCGGCTGGCACGATGCTTCGTATGCGCGCGACCGCGTACTGCGCGCAGCAGAGAACTTTTCCAACAATAAGGAAAAGAAGCAGGCTGAACCCACGAAGCGGTGATGGCTTTCAACTTCGCTTCGCTCGGAATGACGAGGTTTTTGGGTGGGTTAGCAGTTGTGTCTTCCATCCTTTGCTGCGTAAAGGATGGTGCACCCGAATCAGCTTAAGGCGCATGCGTGGCGTGCGCCTCTTCTGTTTCTGGCGTGACCGTCAGGTTCAGCTTCCGGCCGAAGGAGATGTCTCCGGAGACGGTGTTCCTGGCCGCTCCCCGAAGGACCTGAGATTTCTTCAGCACAAGCTGTGCGTTCTGAATGGTTCCGTCGGCGCTCCAGTGGTCAAAGTGCTCGAGGGCTGCGGGAGCGGAGGGCAGCGAGCCTTGTGTCCAGTCCCACTGGAAGGTCCCTCTGGCGGAATGCTGTAAATCTGCGGGTGCGTACCCCTGCATCTCCACATGAGCGCGCAGCCCGACGGTGCCGGAAGCTTTTTCTCCATGCCAGAGGGCCGCAATGGCGGCAGCGTTGGCGTGCGTGAGCTGCGCATCAAAACTATACTTTGGCGTGCTCGATGCGTCCATGAGTCCGGTCGCGTGCAGCACGCCATTCAGGGTGCGGCCATCGAGGCTGAGGAACTGCACGTTGCGGCCTGCAATATGCAGCCGCCCGCTGGCATCGTGAATGGCAAGGGTGCCCAGGTTAAAAGTGCCCATCTGCACGGTCCCATTGAGAGAAGGCCATTGCGGCTTGCTGGTTTTAAGGTGCGAAAGGATCTGCTGTAGCAGCTCATTGTGTTCGCCCGCACCAAGCAGCGCAGATTGCAGTGAGGCGGCGTCGAGCTCCTGCGTGGTCAGCGAAAATTCAGGCGCGCAGTTTTCCTGCGAGCAATGGGCAGGGATGGTCAGAGAAAGATTGAACGGAATCTTCTGGAAGACTGCAGAAACCGGGGCGAGCACGGTCTGCGTCGGAGAGAAGACGGCCTGCGCAGAGGAAATCTCAACCGGGCCGGAGAGGAACTCGCCGCGAAACTCGGCATTTTTCAGGTAGAGGACGCCTTCGGTCGTGGAAGAAGCGGCAGGGTTTTCTGAAGTGCTGATGGGAGTTGCCCACGGACCGTGCACGGTCAGCTCCAGTTCGGCCTCGCCTTTGGGTGCGAGCGCGGACACGATTTTCGAAGCCAGATGCAGGTCTGTGGCGAGGGGCCGCAGCCGTTCAATGGATGCATCTCCCTGAAGACCGAGGCTGAAGCCGGAGCGCGTGAAGCTGCCGGAAAGATTGAGCGGCACAGCTCCACCCAGGGGAAGTGCGGCTGTCTCAAGCTGCAGGGACGCAGGTGCCGGCTGCACCTTCTTTTTCCGGTGCTGTGCGGCGGGGGCCGCAGTCTGGTGCGCCACAAAATGCAACGCGGGCAGGGCCAGCGGCTGATCGAAGTCTGGCAGACGGAGCGAGCCGTGATCGAGCGTCACCTCTCCGGTGAGCTGGTGCTGTGCGTAATCCAGGTCTCCCTGAGCGGCGCCGGCAACCTGCGCGGAGGCGGCGAACTTGTCGCGGAAGAGCCGCAGCGCGGAAAGGCCGAAGGAGGCAGGCACATTCTGCACGTGCAGATGCAGCGCGGGTGCCGGGTGCTCGATGTCAGGAATATTGCCGGTCAGCAGAAGATGCCCGTCGTTGATGGGCCAGAAGCAGGTCAGGCCGCTGAGAGAGCGCGCAGTCTGGCTATAGCCGCCCTGGCAGGTAGCGTCCACGTTGAAGGGCTCGAGTGGAGAAAACTCCTGCCGGTGGATATCGGCGATGCGGATGCGGGTCTTGAACTGCGGCTGGTATACGCTCCCGGTAATGTCTCCGGTAATGTCGAGATTACCGCCCCAGTCGGGCTCGGAGCCAAAGAGAAGGCGGCTGATCTGGCCCAGAGGGGCGTTGGACCACTCCGCCTGAAGATGGACGGGCATGTCGCCCAGCCCCGATGCGCGCTTGAGTGAGCCTTCCACGCGGAGGGTGCCGGTATCGGCGAGGTCGAGATCAATGTCCGTGCGGACGGGCTGGGCTTCCAGGCGAATGCGCCATTCATCGGGGTTCTCAAGCCACATGGCGAAGTCGGCATTCAGGAAGGAGAAGGGCTTTTTCTCTGCGCCGATTTTGAAGTTCACGCGCGCATTGCTGGCCTCGATATACGGAAACCGCGGCGCCTGACTGGCGTGGCGCTGCGCGGTGGGCGCGTTTGAAATATGCGAGGCCTGGAGCAGCACGGTGCCGAGGTTCCAGTGGCCGGAGGCGTCGCGGACAATGTTTACACTGGGCTGATCGAGGCTGATGCGGCCAATCTCGAGGCGGCCTCTCCAGAGCGAGCTGAGACGGATGGAAGCCTCGACGCTTGGTGCGCGCAGGGAAGGTTCGGCGCCGAAGGCGGGGTCCTCTTCGACGAGAAAATCGCCCAGCTCAAGACCGGGGCGTGGCAGCAGCCGCAGTGTGACGGAGGAAAGATACACGGGACGGCCGATGGCGCGGCTGATGGCGGCAGCAATCTGTCCCTGATAGCGGTTGAGGTTTACGAGCGGAGGCAACACGACGGCCAGCGCCAGCAGCACCACGGCAACAGGAAATATCCATAGTCTTGATTTGGGCCTACGCGGGGTCTCGCTCATTCCACTCACTGCTGATTGCAACATATCATCCCGCAAAGGCAAAATGTGCCTACGATAGACATATGCCCGTGGCCGCCATGACCATCGAAGTACGGATTGAGAATGCCCAGTCGCTCAAGGACCGCAGGCAGGTGGTACGCAGCCTCAAGGAGAAGCTGCGAAACGGATTCAACATTTCGGTGGCCGAGATGGATGAGGCGGTCACCTGGAAGTCCGCCACGATGGGCGTTGCCGCTGTGTCCAATTCGCGTGACTATCTCTCAGGACTGATGCAGCAGGTAGAGGATGCCGCTGTGCGTATCTCGAATGACCTTGGCGCGCAGGTCTCCGACGCCTGGTGGGAGTTTCTGGAAGACTAGTGCTGGTTTCATAAATCCTTTAATGGCAGGAAAACACCATGAAGTCCCAGAGTACCTATAAAAATGAGCCGATCCTACTGTTCAGCACGGTTGAAGACCTCGAAAAGCACATGACCTCGAGCGAGTCGAAGCCCTCGGCGGGATTTTGGCTGAAGATTGCGAAGATCGGGGCACCCACGCCTACCATCAGCAAAAATGATGCGATCGAGGCAGCGCTCTGTTGCGGCTGGATTGACGGACAGCTAGGTAAATTTGATGAGCATTATTTTCTTGTCCGTATGACGGCCCGGCGGCCAGGCAGCCGGTGGTCAGCGAAGAACCGCGCTACTGCGGAGTGGCTTGCGCAGCAGGGGCGCATCAGGCCGGCAGGCCAGGCTGAGATTGAGGCGGCGAAACGCGACGGCCGATGGGAAGCTGCCTATCCGCCTCAAAGGACAGCGACGATTCCGGAGGACCTGGCAAAGGCACTGGTGTCAAATAAAGCTGCAAAGCGTTTTTTTGAGACACTGGACCGGGCCAACCGTTATGCCATTCTTTATCGGGTAAACGAAGCCAAACGGCCAGAGACGCGCGTCCGGCGTATTGCGAATTTTGTGGCAATGCTGGCTCGCGGGGAAACAATTCATCCGCGTAAGATCGCCCGGGGAGCGGCCACAACGGCAAAGCTCTGAGCATGAGGTCCAACTTAGTGCTGGCTGATGGAGAGGACGTTGCCGTCCGGGTCTTTGAACCAGGCGACGCGATCGCCTGAGGGCGCGTTCCAGATGCCCAGCTTCTGGTCCTGGATAAACGAATACTTTTCCGTCTCGATGCCACGCTCAAGGAGCCACGTGGCCACGGCTTCTATTTCCTCCACCTGCCAGCCGAGAATCGTACCCTGCTGCGGAGTGAAGGCAGGCAGCTGCACTGCCCGTATCTGGTTCCCGCCCATCTGCATGACCATGGCAAACTGGTCGAGGCCGACGACCTCAAAGCCCAGCTTGCCCTCATAGAACTCCCGCGCTTTGCTGTAGTTTGTTGTGGGAATGAACCCCATCAGTTTCCCTGAAGCGAGCACCTTACCTCCACCGCCGAAGCCATCATCCTACATCCGCATTCACCGCCTGGGTCATATTTTTTGCGGCGGCTTCCTGCGCCGTGCAATTCACCTGAAAAGTCTGATATTCTCAATCGTTTAACCAGAGGAAGCAGGGAATGCCAGAGCAACGGGCACGTAAATATCACCAGGACCGCATAGCAGAGGCGCTGCGCGAGGAGATCGGCGCCATGATTGAGGGCGAATTGTCCGATCCGCGCATCAGTTTCGCCTACGTCAGCCAGGTGGTGCTGAATCCGGGTGGAAAGTCCGCGCTGATTTATGTCGCGGTGGACGGCGGCCCGAAAGAAGAAGAGGAAACGCTGGAAGGGCTGATGGCCGCCCGCGGGTATATCCGGCATGAATTGCTGGAACGCATGGGCGTGCGTCATGTTCCTGATCTGGTCTTTCACATTGACCAGTCAGAAAAGATGAAGGCGCGGATTGATGAGCTTCTGGGGAGGGTGAAGAAGAGGAGTAAGGCGAGCGGAGAGTGATGAACCCAGGTCAGCTTCACGAACCTGGGCACCCGGATTTGGGCAACGACTGGAACGAAAGAGATGGCGGAACGGCACAGTATCCATGCAGTACTGGACGCGATTGAGCGCGGTCAGAGGTTTCTGATCTCGGCCCATGCGCGCCCGGATGGCGATGCCATCGGCTCCATGCTGGCCTGTGCTGCGATTCTGGAGCAGCTGGGCAAGCGCGCTGAGATGGTCTCCTGTGACCGCGTGCCCCTCATCTACCGCTTTCTGCCCTGCTCTTCGGCCATCCGGCAGGTCTCGCGCGTCGAGGGTAATTACGATGCGGTGATCCTGCTGGAATGCGACGGGATTGAGCGCTCGCGTCTGCATGGACTGGAAGGTCGCTACCTCATCAATATTGACCACCACGCCAGCGGCAAGGCCTTCGCCAACATCAACTGGATTGACACCGAGGCATGCGCCGTCGCCGAGATGATTTATGAGCTGGCCATTGTCGCCGGGGCGCACATTACTCCGGAGATGGCCACCTGCCTTTACACCGCCGTGCTTACTGACACCGGCCAGTTCTGCTACGACGGGACCGATGCCCACACCTTTGAGCTGGCGGCACAGCTGGCCCGTCACGGCGCCAATTCGGCGTCCATTGCCAGAAATGTGTACTTCTCGCGGCCTACTTCCAAAATGATGCTGCTGGGCGCGGCGCTCTCCAATCTGCGGCGCGAAGGGCGCATCGCCTGGATGTGGGTGACGCACGACGACATGCTCCGCACCAACGCGGCGGAAGAAGACTGCGAAGGCCTGGTGAATTACGCCATTGCCATCGCCGGTGTGGACGTGGCCATTTTCCTGCGCGAGCTGCCCAATCATCGCGTCCGGCTTTCCCTGCGCAGCAAGGGCAAGGTAAACGTGGCCCATATGGCTGAGGCCTTTGGTGGCGGCGGACACCCCCATGCCGCGGGATGTACGCTCGACGGGCCATTGCCGGATGCCACGGGCATGATCCTCGCGGTGGCAAAGAAGATGCTCGGGCGGGTAGTTCATGAAGTTGCCTGAGTGAATCTGATAGCCTAGCTCTCGAAAGCAATTCGCTGAAATCCATAAAAACGAACGTGTCCATTCCAAAACGCTTCAAGACGCTGCGAACTGCGCCAACGACGCTCATGGGCCGTTTCCCGGTTCTGGAGACGGTAATGGAGACGACCACCCTCTTTCTGTTCACCGCCTTCTTTCTTTTCTATGGGCTGGTTCCCATCTTTGGCGGCGATGGAATTGGCCTGGTCGGCGCAGATGAGCCACGTTACGCGCAGATTGCGCGCGAAATGCTCGCCCGCCACGATTTCATCACTCCCATTCTTTACGGCAAGCCATGGCTGGAAAAGCCCGCGCTCTACTACTGGCGCGCCATGTTCTCTTTCCGCGAATTTGGCGTGCATGACTGGTCGGCGCGGCTGCCTTCGGCCAGTTTCGCCTTTGTGCTGGTCACCCTTATCTTTCTGCATATGCGGCGCTTCCGTCCTGGAGGACAGCTGGATGCCGCGCTGCTCACCACTTCCTGCGCGGGAATCCTGAGCTTTGCCCGCGGCGCTTCCACTGACATGCAGCTGGCCGCGCCCTTCTGCATTGGAATGCTCGGCTGGTACGCCTGGTATGAGACCGACAGCAAGTTCTGGCTCTTTGACCTGTACTTTTTTGTAGGCGCCGCCACACTGGCCAAAGGTCCGGTGGCGCCCTTCCTGGCGATTGTCATCATTGCAGCCTTTGCCGCGCTGCGAAAGGAATGGTCCATCCTCCGGCGAAGTGTCTGGTGGCCGGGCATCGCCCTGTATTTTGCCATGGTGCTGCCGTGGTTCATTGCCGTGCAGAAGCGCAACCCAAACTTTCTGCGTGTCTTTTTCCTTGAGCACAATATTGAACGCTTTGCCACCAACCGCTTTGAGCACGAGCAGCACTTCTGGTACTACATTCCTGTCATCATCCTGAGCCTGATGCCCTGGGCGGTGATCGCCATTGCCGCCATGTCAGACGCGGTACGCGAATCCATCGCCGAGTGGAGGGCCCGCCGCGCCAAGCTGCACTATATGGGGCATTCGCGCGCCGGTGACGCTTTCCCTGAGTTTCTGGTGCTGTGGGCACTTATCCCGATTGTCTTCTTCACCTTTTCTGAATCGAAGCTGCCCGGCTACATTCTTCCTTCCGTTCCTCCCATCACCATTCTCTGCGGCGACTACCTCAACCGTATGCGCACACGCGGCCTCAGGCCCTGGCTCCTGGTTCTGCACGGGGTCGTGGTTGGGCTGCTTACCATGCTTGTACTGCTGCTGCCCCGGCTCATCCAGCATTCTGACCGGCTTCCGCCGGGCAATGCGCTTTTTGCCGCCGGGACCACGGGTTTTGCTGCTACCATTTTCATCCTGATTACGACCGCCCGTTTTGGACTGAAGCGATTGCGCATTGCCACCATGGTTCCGGTCGTCATCCTGGTGCTTTTTCTGTATGGAATCGGGCCTTTCTTCGGCTTTGGCGAGGTCAAGTCCACCAAAGGCACCGTACAGCTGATTGATCTGACTTACTCGGCCCGCCCACTGGCGCACATGCTCCAGCAGATTGTCCCTCCGGAAGGGACAGTGGCGGTCTACCAGGTCAGGCGGGACGTGGAATACGGCCTTTCCTTCTATCGTAATAAGAAAACCATCAATTATGACGTGGATGGCATTCCACCTGAACAACATATTCTGGTGGTCCGCGCGTCCTATGTGGACGGATTGCGTCAAAAACTTGAGGGGAGGCGGTACGAACCACTCTTCGTGTATCCTGCACAGAACCTGGTCATCTATGCTGTAGCTGGCAAGTAAGTGTCATGCTCTCCTGCATATAAGTTGGAATTGGGCCTGACCAGACCGTTCCTTTTTGCAAGTGGTGCAGGTTTCGCATGCCCCGAAACAGGTAAAACTACGTGGCTTCCGCAGTACAGCTCGAAATCCTCGACCTCCGGCACTTTTCCGCCAGCAGCCTGCGGCCTGTGCTGGAAGAAGAAAGCCGTGTCTGGAGCGAGCGCCTGCACTGGGACTACCGCTCCTCTGCCGACCTGCTGCTGCAATATCTTGATTCGCGTATTCTGCCCGGATACGTCGCGCTGGAAAATGGACGAATCGCCGGGTACGCCTTCTGCGTCTACGAAGAGCGAAAGGCCATTATTGGCGACGTCTTCATCCTTCCGCATGTTTCCCAAGGAGTGGAAGAAGAACTTCTTCGCCATCTGATTGATCTGCTCCAGCACTCTCCCGGAATTGAGCGCATCGAGTGCCAGCTTCTGCTGCACACGCACGGCTTGCATGAAGAGGTCTTCCGTCAGTCCGGATTCAAGCTCTTTCGCCGCCTCTTTATGGAACTGGAGCTGAAGGACTTCTGTGAGTTCTCGTCCGGTCCCATGCCCGATGGTCTGGCCCTGTATCCCTGGCGGGAA
Source organism: Acidobacteriaceae bacterium (assembly GCA_021323655.1). GTDB lineage: Bacteria > Acidobacteriota > Terriglobia > Terriglobales > Acidobacteriaceae > Pseudacidobacterium. Next base: position 15,700 of record JAJPKO010000048.1, on the reverse strand, counting down.
AGCGATTACCACCCCTCCAGCTATCTGATCGCCGATGCGTATGAGGGCCATCTGGACAGCTTCATCAACGACCAGTACCGTACGGTCAGCGGCTCGCTGCGCTTTCTGCACAACATCGTCCGCTTCCCCGGATGCGGCCTCTTTGACCCGCTGTCATCGCGCACGATTGTTCGCAGCAGGGACGGCTCGCTTTCCGGGCTGCTGCTCTGCTCCCGCGTACGCGAAGATGTGGGCCACATCACCCAGGTCTGCGTGGCAAAACATCTGCGGGGCCTGGGGCTGGGGCTGCGGCTGATTGAAGCCTGCGCCGCCAACCTGCGTGACAGAAATTTTGCCGGCCTTACGCTCACCGTGACCGAAGAAAACGCAAACGCCGTGGAGCTGTACCGTAAGATCGGCTTTGTCGAAAAACACTCCTTCGACGCGATGGTCTGGGACAGCCGCCACCCCTGAGCGCTATTTCTCCTGCACCGCGTCCACAAGCTGGCGCAGCGGCCCGAGGAACACAAAGCGCACGATGCCGGAGGGCTTCTGCGCCGCGTCAATGGCGGCAAGACTGTTCCGCTTCCATCCTGACGGAGCGGTTTCTCCGCCAAGGTATGCAATTGCATCCGCGCCAATCTTTCCGAGATCGGGCAACTGCTGTGCGCGCAGGGTCACATCTTCTGCCAGCAGCGGCGAGGCGGACACCTGCTCCTGGATCTTCGGCGCGAGCATCTGCATTCCTTTGAAGAAAAACGTCAAGGACCGCGCGTCATCCGGCTGCTGCGCGGGGTCTTTCAAGAACTCCGTCACCAGAAACTCAATGCGGTGCTTCGCTGGAGGGTCGGGCCGCACGGCATCCACCAGCCTGTCCAGCGGAGTGAGCTGCGAGGTGTGCTGCGCCTGATATCGTTCGCCAAAGCTCACCGGCTCCAGCACAGACGCAAGGAAGCGCAGCGCGTTGGTGTCTTCGGTTCCGGCCAGGGCACGCAGGGCGGCGTCTTCATGCGTCAGATGGGTCAGCCCCAGGCCCTCAAGCCGAATGGACATGACACCGAGACGGCGGTACATATCATCCACGTCGCGGACATTCGCCGGGGACCACAGCCGCTCGGCAATGGCGGCGGTGCGGGGCCAAATGCGCGAATCAATCGTCCGCTCATAGAGCTGCTCGCCCCACATGCAGACTTCGCCGCCCAGAACAAGCTTGCGCTGTTCCGGAGTCAGGTCAGAGTCAACCGGAATCGGATCAGCCAGATAGTGCACGCCCGCGGACTTCATCGCGTCCAGATAATATGGCGCGGAGAGAATGCCCTGGTATCCCTGCTTCGCCGCCGCGTTGAGCGATTCGGTTCCACGCCATGACTGGATGACTACATCCTTCGGAAGGCCAGGGTTAAAGATCTCGTCCCAGCCCACCATGTGCTTGTGGTGCTTCTGCACAATCTTGAGCAGCCGCTGGTTGAAGTAGGTCTGGAGCGCCGCTGTGTCCTTCATATTATGCTGCTGCATGAAGGCAACAATCTTTGGGTTGTTCTTCCACTGCACACCGTTGGTTTCGTCTCCGCCAATGTGCATGTAAGGGTCAGGAAAGAGCGAGGCCATTTCGCCAATGAACTTGTCGAGAAACTTGTACGTGCTCTCGCGCGTCGGGTCCATGGCGTAGTCGGAGATGCCAAACTCGCGGCGAATCTGGTATGGCCCTGCGCCGCTTGAAATCTCCGGATAACTCACAAACCAGCTCGTGGTGTGGCCGGGCATGTCGAACTCAGGCACAACCCGGATACCACGTTCACGCGCATACTCAACGATTTCTCTGGCCTGCTCCTGCGTGTAGTAGAGGCCATCAGAGCCCATTTCCGTCAGCTTGGGGAAGACCTTGCTCTCAATGCGGAATCCCTGGTCTTCGGTCAGGTGCCAGTGAAAAACATTGAGCTTCACAGCCGCCATTCCGTCGAGCGTACGCTTGATCACATCCACCGGCTCAAAATGGCGTCCGCAATCAATCAGCAGGCCGCGCCACTGGAAGCGCGGCGAATCCTGAATACTGACCGCTGGCAACACAAATTTACCTTGCTGCACCTGCACCAGCTGCAGCAGCGTCTCCATGCCGCGCAGTGCGCCAACCACGGTGTTGGCCTTCAGCGTGGCCCCGTTCGAGGTCACATCAAGCGAGTACGACTCGTCTTCATCTACCGACTGGATGGGCTCGCCCGGCCCCTGTACATCAATCACCAGTGAAGCACCACCTGCGTCTTTATGAATGTCCTTGGCAATGGGCGTGCCGGTCGCGTACTCCAGGCGATGCAGCATGCGGCCAATGGCCCCGTCCAGACGCGCATCGCGGTAGTGTGTCACCGCCACGATAAACGACGGTGTGATGGCAAAGCTGCCCTGCTCCGCTGTAAGCTTTGCCGGTTCAGGCATCAGCGTATTCACGAAGGACTGCGCGCACAGGTGGCCGGAAGACAGTATCATGGCCCCAGATACCAAAACAGAACAGATCGTATGCCGCAAATGTCTACTCCCAGAAGAGAAATTTCTCGCCGCACCAGAATAACAATCCAAATGCGAAGCGTGTTGTTTTATTCCGTTTTCTTTCTGTTTTCCATGGCCTTCGTGGCCCAGACGCCCCTGCCGCCACCGATTCCGCCGGTGCAGTACGCCAATCTGGGTGACCTGAAGCTCGAAAACGGCGCCGTGATTCACGATTGCAAAATCGGTTACCGCACGATGGGCACCCTGAACGCGGCTAAGTCGAATGCTGTGCTCTTCCCCACATGGTTCAGTGGACGCAGCAGCGACATTGCCATGCAGGTGCTGGGCGGAAACTATATTGATTCAAAAAAATATTTCGTCATCGCTGTGGATGCGCTCGGCGATGGCGTCTCGTGCTCGCCCTCAAACAGTACGAGCCAGCATGGCACGGATTTCCCGCAGTTCTCCATCACAGACATGGTGAATTCCGAGTACCGCCTGCTCAATGAAAAGCTGCACCTCAAGCATCTGCGCGCTGTTCTCGGCGTTTCCATGGGAGGAATGCAGGCCTTTCAGTGGATGGTCAGCTACCCGGATTTTATGGATGCGGTCATTCCCGTGGTCGGCACGCCGCAGCAGACCTCCTATGACCTGCTTTTATGGAACACGGAAGTGAAGGCACTCGAAGCCGACCCCGGCTACAACGGAGGCAAGTACACGCAGCCGCAGCCGCTGCCCATCGTCGCGCTGATCCACAACATGAATGTCTCAACTCCGTCCTTCCGCGCCAACCACACCACGCGCGAAGACTTCCCTGGGTATTTTGAGCAACTGATCACGGATGGCGACCGCTTCTTTGATGCCAATGATTATCTGCGCCAGCTCCAGGCCATGATTGGGCATGACATCGCCCACGGCGGCTCGCTCTACGATGCGGCAAAGAAGGTGAAGGCGCACGTGCTCATCATCTCGGCCACGCAGGACCACATGGTCAACCCGCTTCCTGCTCTGGGATTCGCGAAGCTCATCCATGCGCCGACACTGGTGCTCGATTCTGACTGCGGCCACATGGCGCCTGGATGCGAGATCGAGAAAGTGACGGCGGAGATTGGGAGGTTCTTGCAACAGCCCTAGAAGCTGACAGGAGATGATGGCTTCATCGCCCAAAAACACAAAAGCTCCGCAGACTTTATGTGTCTGCGGAGCTTTCGTATGCAGGTTCAGAAGGTAAACTTCAGTCCCCATTCCGTCTGGCGCGCAGCGCCTAACGCGTACACACCCGTGCCATTGCCTACGCGGAAGGTCTCATTGTCCAGCCTGCCGGTTCCATTGATGGCCCCCGGTGAGCCTGAAAGAAGTCCGCTCATCGTATTGGGAGGGAGATTGAAGTTGCCGAAATTCAGCAGATTAAAGAACGCCACGCTGGGCTGAATCGTAAACCGCTCCTTTATGGAGAGCTTCCAGCCCACGTTCAGATCAAGCGCGCGCAGCCAGGTAAAGTTCACTTCATCGGAAGGCGGCGTGCTGAGCGTGGGGGCAACGCCATTGAGCGCCTGCAACTGCGCCACGGTCATCAGCCCCTGGTTCACCAGCACCATGCCCGCGGGCGTGGGCTGGCCTCCGTATTTTGTGTTGTAGTTGGAAATCACCGTACCCAGCTTCTTTGCATCAATACCGCGATCAAAGTTGCCCATGTGTGTTTCCGGCATCGGGTCCTGGGTGGTGCCGTCTCCGGTGAAATCGCTGCGGAAGATCTCACCTGGCCCCACACCCAGATTGGGCACAACAATCGCGCTCGAAAGCGGACTATAGAAGTGCGCAATCAAACCTGCGTTGAATTTCCAGGGCAGGTCTCCAAAACCGCCAAAGGAGAACTGGTGCGTGCGGTCCAGCAGATTTGGGCCAAAATAACGATTCGGGTCGTTATAGTCCGCCGCGTTGATGACAAAGTCCTGGTCATTGTCAGCTGCCGTCCCCGCGACCGGCGCTCCACCTGAATTCTCCATGCGCGACAGGCTATACGAGAACTGAAGGTTCAGCCGCTTCATGTTCTGCACCAGCTTGATCTGCATGGCGTTATAAATGGAGCGGCCTTTCGGTTCCAGAAAGATGGCCGCTGCCTGGCTTGTATTAAGTCCCGGGAAGGCGCAGTTTACGCCGATCGCCTGAATGCAGGCCTGGCCAAAATCGCTGTCAGCGGTAAGGCCAAAACCGGCATAGTCGGTCATTTGCGCGCCGTTCTGGATCGCGCAATTCACATCAGGGCAACCGAATTTTGCATTCGTGGCCGCAATGGCCGCCTGCGCATTCGCCAGATTGAAGTTCCGGATATCACCGACATGGTTTTCATCCATTCCCAGCAATGTGTGTTCTTCCACATTGCGCAGGTAATCCACGCTCAAAACCATGCCTTCTCTCAGCTGGCGCTGTACGCCGATATTGACCTGGACAGACCGCGGCGTCTTGTACTTGGGATTGAAAAAGCCCAGCGGAATGCCCAGCCCGGCGCCCAGATAGTTGCCAATGTAATTTGGGTTCGATGCATTCAGGTCGAGCGGATTGCCCGCCAGCACCTGCTGCCAGAAGGAAAGCACACTAGGGATGGCCTGTGCCACCGTGATGGGGCTGCCGTCTACATTCGCGCATACTCCTGCTCCGGGGGTGAGTGTCCCCTGATTGGTTTGCGCCGGCTTGGCAACGCCATTCTGGCAAACCACGAATACCTGATTGAACGCCCCCGTCTTCAGACGGTATGGGCGGTCGAAAAGAACATTATTGTAGATGACATTTTCATAGAACAATCCAATGCCACCTCGCACCGAGGTCTTGCCATCCTTAAACGGGTCCCATGCGAAACCCATCTGCGGCGAAAAATTGGCATTGGATTGATGGACCGGATTTCCCAGGCCGGGAAATGCCGCGTTGACCTCTGCAATGGCAGGTAGATCACTGTCCGTGCGTCCCGTGTCACGGTCATAGCGCAATGCAAGGGTAATGGTGCTGTTGGGAGAGAACTTCCAGACATCGCCGAAATAAATACCAATACGGTTGTCTGGCCCCAAGCCTCCGGCGGGGAACCCGAGAGCTGGTTCAAGTGTGTTATAGCCCAGGCCATTGCCTACTCTTACGTCATACACCGGGTAATTCAGAGGATTGTTTGCTCCTCCATGTGCGGACGCAAAGGCCTCCGTATCGTTCGTAACCTGCCAGCGGATACGCGGAGCAGTGCCGTAGAAGTTCGCGAATCCTCCGCCCTGAATGTGGTTCCACATGGCGCCATAGCGCAGCAGGTGGGCACCCATCAATTTGCTGCCGTCATACTTCACTTCAGTGTTGGCCTGCGGTGTGCTTTGAGGGGCCAGCGGGCTGGGGCCGCTATAAAAGCCGCCCGTGACCGACGCCAGAGTTACACCTGTATCGGCAAAAGGCAGTTTGCTGCCCTTTACGCGGTCCACAATCTGGTTCTGGAATTTCAGATAAGAGAAACGAAGACTGTGGCTGAAGTTTCCAGTCACAAAGTCATACCCCACCACATGCTGACGGGTATAGTCCTTGTTGTCGTAAACGGCATACCCCAGTCCAAAGTCAGAATTCAGCGAGTTCGCAAAGTAAGAGAAGCGGTAGAACAGCTTCCCCGAATTGCCTACGTTGTAGTCCGCTCTTCCCAATACTTCCGTCTCGCGGAAAGGAACACCAAATCCGCCATTGTAGGTATTGAATGGAGAGGCAAACTGCACCGGAGCAAACGAGTCCTGCTTAATGCGCTCTCCGTCTCCAAAGAAAAAGAGCCTGTCTTTGAGAATAGGGCCGCCGAGATTCCCGCCAAACTGCGAGCGCTGGTACGGGAGTTTGGTGCCACCAGGAGAAGACGCTCCGCCTACTGAGGCATCGCGAAACAGCCCGAATGCCTGCCCGTGTACCGTGTTTGTCCCCGACTTGGTCGTGACGTTGACCGCTCCCGATGAGGTCAGGTCCGTGGACATATCCAGTGAGGACTGCGCCAGCTGAAATTCCTGGATGGCGCTCGATGGAATGTCTTCCGTTGTTGTGCCGACCGTCTCATCGCTCACGTCCACGCCGTCCACATTGATGCGCGCCGTGCGTCCAAAACGTCCGCCGAAAGAGATAGAGGAATAGCCTGCCTTGGTGGGGTCGAAGTTCTGTCCGTCCTGTATCTGGACGCCCGGCTCCAGCTGCGCCAAGTCAAGGAAGTTGCGTCCGTTCACCGGCAGATTATCAATCTGCTGGGCATTCAAAACGCCCTGCACCTGCGCCTGCTCCGTGTTGACTGTGACGGCTGAACCCTGTACCTCGACGGTCGTGGTGCCTTGCCCGACGGTGAGCTTCTCGTTGACGGTGGAGGTGTTTCCTACCTGGACCGTCACCAGCTGGTCTATCCTGTTAAATCCAGGGGCCGAAATTTCTACTTTATAAATGCCGGGAGCGATCGCACCCGAGTTATAACCACCGGAGGAATTCGTACTTAAAGTCTGGGCCTGCCCTGTGCCCGTGTTGGTAATCACTACCTTTGCGTTACTGACAACCGCTCCCGAGGGATCGGTCACTGTGCCTGCAATACTGCCAGTACTGATGGTTGTCTGGGCGACAAGAACAACCGCGCATGCCAGCAGAAACAGAGGCAGGAGGAGGAACTTCGCTTGCAAATACCGGACGTTCTTCATGCTGAAGAGCTAGGGCAATCCCTGTGCCATCAGCCCTTCGCGCCTCACTTCTTCTTTTATGAAAGGATAACTGGCGGAAAACTATGAATTTATCTGAATCAACTTATTACCAGATAGAAACCGTATCACAGCTTCCGGTAATCACTAAGTTAGCCAATCGGATATGAAAAATCAGATATCGGTATAGAAAGCGGGAGATAATGTCACTAAAATCAGTAGTTATGGGTAGAAGCGCTGGCCTTCAGGCTGATGAAATCGAGGACAGCGCTTAGACAAAATTCCCGCCGTCTTCTTCCACATGCAGGGGAGATTCCTTCTTCCTGAGCACATCAAACCCGGCACGCAGGCCATTCAGCACTCCGGCCACGTGGCGCAGCGGAGTAGAAATTCCATGCTGCACCGCAGCCGTGGCCTGGGTTACGCCATCCAGAACAGCGGTCGCCATTTCATCTACGCGGTCCACCTGCGCCTTTGCAATGGTCGTCGTGTATTGCACGGTGCGTTCCACGCAGTCCACCTGCGCCTTCACAGTGTACGAGGCTTCCACCAGGTTTGCTGTGGCCACTTTTATCTTTGGAGAAATGTCCTCGAGTAGATTCCTCGCGGTGGCGAGCGCCGGAACCAGGTGCTGGTTCACCTTGTCAGAAACTTCTTTGGCATGTTGGACTGTCTTTCTGAAGGCAATGAACATACCCAGCAGCACACAGGCCTGCAAAAGGACACCAACGGCAACAGCAACTGCAAAGATGATGAAGACGACCTGCGGTAGCTGCATGATTCTCTTTCCTGCAAACGTTTAAAGTTGGCGTCCGGCTGGGAACAACTGCGCGTCGGCCTTCAGAATAGTAAAACATCCGGGGCCTCAGCCCCGGACGTGATCAAGTTCCCACCTCTACTGGTTGGCAGCTTCCTGCGCAGCTTCGGTGGTTGAGCGATAAGCCTGACGTCCGGCATCCACTGCAGCGGAAACTCGGTCGCCCTGCTCGTTCACAAACTGGCGGCCCTGATTTACCAGGTCATTCCACTGTGATTTGCCCTTCTCTAAATACTCCTTGCCGCGGTCTACGTACTCACCCACCTGGGCCTTGCCGCGCTCCACATAGGAGCTCACCTGGTCGGCGGCCTCCCGCGAACGCTGGCGCAGATACTCGCTGCCCTCACGCGCGCTGTTCACCAGGTCTTCGCGGGTCTCACGGCCCGATTTTGGAGCATACAGAACGCCGATCAGCGCTCCCAGACCCAGCCCGGCTAAGAACCAGCTAAAGCCATTGGATTTTTCATCTGACATAAAACTCTCTCCTTTGCCCGGAAAACGGATGGTATCAGAACCTTTCAGGCTATACCAACGTCAATGTCATAGTAGATGCCGGGATGGCCCGTTCCGCTGCCATCCCCTAAGGGCACCATGGGAGAACAACTGTTTTATCCATTTGGCGTTTCAAAGGAATAAGATATCTATGCCACGCAAGCAGAAGGAGATATTCTCTGGCATGAACCTCACACATACCTTCCCTATCCGCGGCTTCCACGCTGCACTTCTGACTACGGCCCTGTTACTTGGCGCCGGATGCCAGCGCCAGCAGCAACCCGAGCAGCAGGTTAGAACTGACCAGCAGATTACCAGCGATATCCAGGCCAAAATCGCAGCGGAAAGCGCGCTGAATGGCCAGCCGATTCAGGTCAGCGTCGCCAACGGTGTAGCTACGCTCTCAGGCAATGCCACCGACGAGGCTTCACGCGCCCTTGCCGCAAATGACGCCGGCAGCGTCAACGGTGTCAAGACCGTGATTAACAACCTCACCGTCGCTCCTCCACCGCAGCAGGCGGCAGCACCCGCGCCTGTTCCTGCTCCTGCTCCGGAACGCAAAACATCAGCCGAGCGCAGGAAAAAGAATCGCGAGCAGGAAGTAGCCCAGGCCCCCGCACCCGCGGCGCCTCAGCCCGCTCCCACACCGCAGGTGCAGCAGACCGCGCCGCCACCGCCGCCTCCGCAGCCTGTGGTAAGGACCGTCACCATTCCTGCAGGGACCATTGTGCCGGTGCGCATTACTGAGGGACTGACCAGCCAGACCGCGCAGCCCAATCAGGTCTTCCACGGCTCTCTAGCCGGTGACCTCATTGCTGACGGCATGGTCGCCGTGCCGCATGGCGCTTCCGTTACCGGACGCGTCGTGGATGCAAAGGACGCGACCCACTTCTCCGGCAACTCGCTGCTTTCGATTGAGCTCACCCAGATCAGCGCACGCGGACGCCAGATTCCCGTGGTGACCGACGCTTATTCCCGCCAGGGTCAGGGACGCGGCAAGAACACCGCCATGAAAGCTGGCGGCGGCGCGGCCCTCGGAGCCATCATCGGCGCACTGGCCGGAGGAGGCAGAGGTGCAGCCATTGGCGCAGCCGCTGGCGGAGCTACCGGCGCCGGAGTCAACGCCGTGACCCGCGGCCAACAGGTGCAGATCCAGCCGGAAACGCTCATCAACTTCAAGCTGCAATCGCCCATTACTGTAACCACCACGCAAAAGACCGGCGAAGTCCGCTCATTTGACGACAACACCGACCCGCAGCTCCAGCAGCGCCCACAGTAAGTACGAGTGGCGTAAAAATGCCGTGCGGGGAAACTGAGAAATCAGTTCCCCCGCACGGCAGGCACGATTTTCAGTTGCAATCCCCTTTCAATGGGACTATCTTAGAAACATGCGGTTCAGCACCCTCAGCGCCATGTGTTCGATGTGCATGTGTTGTGATGTACGTGGGCGCCGGGGACTGTGTAGCTGATTCCATCTAACGCATAGGTTCCTGAAGCGGCCCACGAGCAGATCGTGGGCCGTTTTATTTTTCACCCGAAATTCCGGAGAAGTCACAATCATGAAGTCACGCCATTATGCAGTCGTCACCAGCCGCAACCAGTCCATCACCCGTCTGGGATGGAAATCTCCATCGTCAGACGAGATGTTCTGCGGCATCTGCATGCGTGGTGTGATTTCCCCTGAAGCAGGGGCGGTCTGCTCCTCATGCGGAGGCGAAGTCGTCCGCACGTTTGAAGTCATACCAGGGGGGCTGGTGTTGCGAAGAAGCTTCCCAGCTACGGTTGCAGCGGAACAGACTGGCAGGATTGCGTCGTCCTCTTAGGCGGCCTTCCGGCCATCTGTCGGTCTGGGCAGGCCGGCACCTGCCCAGACCAGGACATTAAGCCTAAGCCGCTTTCATTTCCTTCATCATCATGTTGCAGGAGTCCGCGCATCTCCTGCACATTTCCGCACAGCGCATCATCATCTCATCTTTGCTTCCCATCTGCTCGCACATCGTCGCGCATCTCATGCACATCTCCGCGCACATCGAGCAGACCTTGCCGCACATCGGCGACATGCGCATCATGCACCGCATGGCCGTCTGGCACATATCCATGCAGTCTTCCATCATGCACATCATCTCCATCGTCATGGAGCCTTTCTTCATGCACATCATCATGGTTTCCATGCACATGCTCATGCACATGGAGCAGTCATCCATACATCGCTGCATGGACGCAGAGCGTTCCATCATCATTGCGGACATCTCGTTTCTCCTAAAAATAAGGTTGTCGAAGATCCGGCAATCTCTCGCCTTCCAGCTTACTCCAATTTCGGAAAAAACCAACGCACCTAATTGCGCAGATGGCCGGTATTCCGCCGTCGCTCGATCAATCACCGAGCACCTGCGAAATCCGTCTGGTTGATGCAGGCTTGCTCCCCCTCTCCAACTTCTCCACAGAAAACCCGCTATTTCCACAGAACAAAATCGTCTCAGCCCCCTTGCATTCGTTCTGGAGAGGAGTATGCTTCAAATCACCGGAAGAGAAATCTTCCAGCAAGAAGAGGGTGAGTAAGGGCATCCTGAGTACCGGAAACGGCCACTCGCATAGGGAATCAGGAAACTGATCGCCCACGATGAATCCCGGAAAGCCTGTGCAACAAACGGCGTCTTCCGAATGGCATGAGGAAGTGCGGATCGCAAGGTTCGCTGGCTTCGGCCCTTCAGAAGGACAGTGAGTTGTAACCTGGATGCCGAGCCAGGTCTTCAGAAAATCGGACAGAAGGGGCGGTTTCTCGCAAGAGAAATCGCCCTTTCGCTTTTACAGCGCCTGCTGCACCAGCACCGCATACCACAGCACCGGGGCGGCCAGCAGCAACGCGTCAATCCGGTCCAGCACTCCTCCGTGTCCTGGCAGCAATGTGCCGGAATCCTTCACTCCCGCGCCCCGCTTCATGGCCGACTCAATCAGATCGCCCACCTGCGCCGCCACATTCAGCAGCACCCCCAGCCCCAGCCAGCGGACCACAGGCCCGGGATAAGAAAGCCAGTCAAACCCATGCCGCCCAAACGCCTCGGCGATCAGTAGCAGCACCACCGTAATCAGTACACTACCCGCTACCGATCCAACACTTCCCTCCCATGTCTTATTCGGACTGATGGAAGGCGCGAGCTTCCTTTTCCCAAAAGCGCGGCCGGTGTAGAGCGCAACCGCATCCCCTGTCCACACCACCAGGAACAAGAACAGCAGCAGCGATGGACCATTCTCCCGCGCACTCAGCAACGGAATGGTCGTCAGTGACAGGCCCACATACAGCAGGCCGAAAACCGAATACGCTGTGTCCGGTAAAACCCGTGCCACCGGCGAGCGAAACGCGCACACGATAAAAAGAACAAAGCCCAGGCAACCAATCGCCGGAGCCATGTATTCAGGGCGCTCAAAGTTGCACGCAAACAATGCCGCAATGCAGATAAGCACGGCAATCCGCGGCGTCTTTGCTCCGGAAGCATCGGCCAGCGCCAGATACTCCCACGCGGCCAGAAGCGCTACGATACCTGCTGCAGCTGTAATCAGCAGAAGATTGTCGAAAAAAACCAGCAGCAAAACCAGCGGAATCAAGATTAAGGCTGTAAGGACACGTTTCATCGTTCGTAAATGGCAGAATACACGTTCACGCCCGCCTGTGCCGCATGGCCCATCGAAAGCGTCTAAAGAAACAGGAGAAAAATAAAGAATGAAGCCGCGCCTTCTGCTTTTTGCCTTCCTGGCCTGCGCTTTTCCAGTATTTGCGCAAACCGGCGACTACGTTCCATCGAGCACCGTCATCACAGCCATGCCGAAAAATGGCGAAACCGCCAATCTGCAGATCCAGAACATCAAAGTCTGGGCCGACAGAAAAGAAAGCCAGGTGACGAAGCTGCAGCCCTATCAGGGCCAGAATGCAGGACTGGAGTTCGTCATCCTCCTCGACGACTCGGCCCGCCAAAGTATCGGGCTCCAGTTCAACGATCTCTCAAAGTTCCTTCAGTCCCTGCCGCCAACCGCGCTTGTCGGAATCGCCTACATGCGGAATGGCCGCGCCGCCTTCGCCCAAAATCCCACTGCTGACCATGCCCTCGCGGCAAAGGCATTGCGCCAGCCCCAGGGTGTGCCCGGAGGCAATGCCAGCCCCTACTTCTGCCTTTCCGATCTGGTAAAGCACTGGCCTTCGCAGGACCGCAATAACCGCCGCGAGGTTCTCATGATCACCGACGGCTTTGATCCCTACTACCCGCGCTATGACCCGCAGGACCCTTACCTGCAGGCGGCCATCAGCGATGCTCAGCGCGCAGGCATCATCGTCTACTCCATCTATTACCGCAATGCGGGGCGCTTCAGCAGCTCCACCTACGCCACCGATGCAGGGCAGAACCTGCTCACCCAGCTCAGCGACGCCACGGGAGGCAAACTCTACTGGCAGGGCCTTTCCAATCCGGTCTCCTTCCAGCCCTATCTGGACGATCTGAGCAAGCGCCTCATCCATCAATATGAGCTGGGATTCACCGTGCCCGCTCGCGCAAAAGCTCAGCTCGTAGACCTGAAAGTCAAAGCAGATACCAGCAACGTGAATATCAGCGCTCCGCAACGTGTCTTTGTCGGCGGAGCCACGCAATAATCACTTGCGAAGCAGCACGGACCGCGCCATGTGTGCAAAAAAAAACAGGCCGAAGCGCGAATCACACGCTTCGGCCTGTTTAAGCCGGCCTGCGTATCTTACGCAGTAATTTCAATGCCCATCGAGCGGGCCGTGCCCTTAATGCTCTTCACCGCGGCTTCCACGGAGGCAGCATTCAGATCGGGCATCTTCTGCTTGGCGATCTCAAGCACCTGGGCTTCAGTCACCTTGCCGACCTTGTTCTTGTTCGGTGTACCCGAGCCCTTGGCCAGATTCGCCGCCTTCTTCAGCAGCACGGCGGCCGGGGGCGTCTTGGTAACAAAGGTGAAGCTGCGGTCCGCATATACCGTAATGACTACCGGAATAATCAGGCCGACCATTTCCTTGTTCTGGGTACGCGCGTTGAACTGCTTGCAGAACTCCATGATGTTCACCTGGGCCTGGCCGAGCGCCGGGCCTACCGGAGGAGCAGGCGTCGCCTTGCCCGCTTCAATCTGGAGCTTTACTTGTGTCTGGACTTTCTTTCCTGTTGCTGGAGGCATTGCTCAAAACCTTTCTACGGCAGCTTCTAGCGTCTCACTATCAGCTTCCTGCCAATTTCCTGTATTTCTCTTCCAGCAGAAAATCCGGGAGGTAGAAGACTCCTGGGCCTTTTTCTGCCATCACGCGCAGATGCAGCGCGCTTGCAAGCAGCCCTTAAACTGAAGGCCGGAAAGCCATCAGCCAGAAGCTAAAAGCTGCTCTTAAACCACTTTCTCCACCTTGTTGAACTCCAGTTCAACCGGGGTGGAGCGTCCGAAGATCGTCACCATCACCTTGAGGGTCTCGCGGTCTTCATTGACCTCATCCACAATGCCATTAAAGTTGGCAAACGGCCCCTCGGTGATGCGCACCGACTCGTTTTTCTCAAACTTGACCTTAAGCCGCGGCTTCTCCTTCGCGACCTCTGTACGGAAGAGGATCGAGCTGACCTCTTCTTCGCTCAGCGCCACCGGGCTGTCGCCCGTGCCCAGAAAGCCGGTCACCCGCGGCGTGTTCTTGATCACGTGCCACAGGTCGTTGTCGAGGTCCATCTCCACCAGAACATAACCCGGCAGGAAGACCCGCTCGACCGTGCGCTTTTTGCCATTGACAATTTCCGTCACGGGCTCGGTCGGAATCATCACGCGGCCAATCCTGTTCTGAAGGCCAAAGGCCTGTACGCGCGTTTCGATGGACTCCTTCACCTTGCGCTCAAAGCCCGAGTACGCGTGGATGATGTACCACTTGAAACGCTCGTTGGCTGGTGGCTCGAGTTGTCCGGGAGCGCCTGCCCCGGTTGCTTCGTTCTGGATCTCTTCCGCCATGTTCCTTCTCTCAACCCGCCTACTGCGTGCCGCCTAGCCAGTGCAACAGCCACTTCAGTGCGTTGCCAAAGATCGAATCAATCACGTAAAAATACGCCGCAAAGACAAACACAGCCACAATCACCACTGTCGTGGTGGACTGCACTTCAGACCACGATGGCGTTACCACCTTGCGCATCTCATTGCGCACATCTTTCAGGAAACCGGTGACACGCGTCAAATAGCTCCCAACGCGGTTCGGCTCCCCGCTCTCATTTGTCGCCAACGCAGCTGCCTTTGCCATGGACCTTTTCTTTTCTGCTACGGGCATCTCGCCCAACCTCTGCGGACATCCCGCATCTTTCTCTTGCAAACCTGGCAGGGGCGGAGGGATTCGAACCCCCAAGTTCGGTTTTGGAGACCGACAGTTTAACCGTTGAGCTTACGCCCCTGTTGCTGGTGCGCCCATGCATTCCTGCGCCGCAAGGCGCGATTGCCTGGACGGCCAGTCCTACTTCGTTTCTTTATGTGCCGTGTGCTTGCGGCAACGCTTACAGAACTTCGAGAACTCCAGACGGCCCGTGGTCGTCTTCTTGTTCTTCGTCGTCGAGTAATTGCGTTCCTTGCACTCGCCACACTGCAATGTAACAATCTCGCGCATCTCTTTATCCTAACTGATTCCCGGAATCACTGCTCCGGACAAATCATCTTCCGGGCGGGTTCCGGGGACTTGAAGTCCCCGGCTTCTACCCTTGTTTTAATCTTCCTGCGGGCCGGCGATTGAAGTACCGCTGGCCCGCTGACTTGCTTGCGCCTAAAGCGCTAATTTGCCTACTGCAGGATCTCGGTAATCGTACCCGCACCTACCGTGCGTCCGCCTTCACGAATCGCAAACCGCAGGCCCTTCTCCATCGCCACCGGCGTGATCAGCTCGATCTCCAGCGCAATGTTGTCTCAAGGCATCACCATCTCCGTGCCCTCGGGCAGCTTCGCCACACCCGTCACGTCCGTCGTGCGGAAGTAGAACTGCGGACGATACCCGTTGAAGAACGGCGTGTGACGCCCTCCCTCGTCCTTCGACAGCACGTAAATCTCGGCCTTGAACTTCGTGTGCGGCGTAATCGAACCGGTCTTGGCCAGCACCATCCCGCGCTCCACGTCTTCCTTCGGTATACCCCGCAGCAGCAACCCGGCGTTGTCTCCAGCCAGACCTTCGTCCAGCTGCTTCTTGAACATTTCCACGCCCGTCACGACCGTCTTGCGCGTCTCGCGGAAGCCCACAATCTCC
>JAJPKO010000052.1 GCA_021323655.1 Acidobacteriaceae bacterium | reverse complement strand
TGCGACTGACGCGTTCCCATCCCCATGGCTGAAGACTACGAATTCCGCATCGCAAACACCAGCATTTTCAACCACCATGCACCCGGACTTTAACCACAGGCTGCTAGCGCCGCTGAGATGTCGGGTGACTGGTCGGCGATTGCACAGCAACTCTATGACCCTGCTACCGGGGAGCCGTTCCCGAATAATCAGATCTCGCCGTCGCTCTATGATCCGATTTCGCTTAAGCTGCTACAGCTTGTTCCAAAATCATCAGCGCTGGATGGACATTTCTTCTATCAGAGCCGGCAATTGCAGAACGACAACCAATGGGTTGGGAGGTTCGACCGCACATTTGGCGATAGGCTCTCCCTGTCTGTTAGCTATCTATGGGACGGTTTGGATTATCCGAATCTGCCCGATCCATCCAATATCCTAACTGGGGGACCTAACAAGAAATGGCGAAGTCAGCATGCCGCAGTGAACGCGACATATGGATTTTCCGATCATTTATTAAGTACACTGACCGGATCGTATAGTCGAGCCTTGATCAACTATCGAGGTTCGACGGCCTTTTCCAGTCTTCCTGAGCTCGGAGCCAATTACCCGATCTGGGATCCGCCAGGAATAAAAGAAGCCGGATTTTACGTCGGTGGCTGGTTCAGCGCTCAATGGCTCGGCCTCTACGATATTGCCCGCAATCAGTACGACTTTGCCGACAATTGGACCTGGACGCGCAGCAATCACACGATGGATTTCGGCGGCGAAGTGACATTCTCGCAAAGCATCGTCGATCAGGCATACTCTTCCTCTGGATATGAAGGTTGGTGGTGTGCGAATTCGGGATACAGTCCCGTGGACTTTATGCTCGGCAGCAACTGTTACTTCGAACAGTATGGTCCTTCTTACGATTCTCCCCGTGGAGCATCGCCCAACCTCTATGTCAATGACTCATGGAGGATTGCTGGCCGTGTAACTGCAAATCTCGGCCTACGCTGGGAGCCGTGGGTGCCATGGTCGGACCGTAGCTCGCAGAAGATTGGGGTGGTGATCAGTCCTACCGCGTTTGCCGATGGCCGCCGGTCGACACGGTATCCGAATTTGCCGCCCGGCATGTTATTGCGCGGGGATTCCGGAGTACCTTCAGGGCTGGCTCCAGCAGACTGGAAGCTGTTCGATCCGCGAGTGGGAATTGCATGGGATGTTCACGGTAACGGGGCGATGAGTGTTCGTGCAGGTTTCGGAATCTACCATGACCAGCCATTCGGCCGTATGTATAACGAGATGTTAAGTACGGTGCCTTTTACCCAAGGCGCAGTGATTACCGATCCTACAGTATCTGCATACCATCCTTACAATGCGGCGCCGTACAATGGCCAGATCCCGTCACTGCTTATCCCTCTTCCATCGAATACGATATTTCCTTTGCCCTTGGGAAATGTCGTTGGTTTTGTCCCATGGTTCAAACCACCCGCGACCATGCAGTGGAATGTGACACTCGAACAGCAAGTAGGTGGGATCCTCTTCCGCATTGGCTATGAGGCGTCAGAGAGCTACCACATGTTCGATTCGCGAGACATCAACAGCGCGATCTACATTCCAGGCCAGTCAACCGTAGACAATACCCCACAAAGACGCCCATGGTATCCGTTCTATGGAGGCACGGTCATAGCTGACGAGAGCCGCATCACATCCAGCTACAACGCACTGGCGGTATCTGCGGAAAAGCGTATGGCGCGTGGCTTTTCGCTTTTGACAGGATACCGCTGGGCGAAGTGCCTGGACATTGGAGGTTCCACAACAACCTTTGCATTTAATGAATTTACCGACGCTAGAGACATCGGCCTCGATCGGGGACCTTGCGATTCGGATATTGCGACTCAATTCAAACTATCGGCTGTTTGGCAGGTTCCTGCGCTCCACAATCTAGGGTACATGGGACGGCACATCCTTGGCGGGTGGGCGATGAGCGGGATCTGGGTGAACCATGGCGGTTCTCCCTTCTCCATCTCCGCAAATGGGGATGCCAATCTGGATGGGACCGTCAATGATCGCGCTGATCTGACAGGGAATCCCTATCTTCCGGAAAGCCGCTCGACAAGCCAAAAACTTCAGGAATGGTTCAACACCGGGGCATTTAAGAATCCCGCGCCGGGACGCAACGGCAGCTCCTCGCGGAATTTTTTGCATGGACCTGGCTATGCGAATCTGGATTTTGCAATGATTAAGGCTTTTGCAATTCCATATGGTCCATTGCGCAACAACCAGAAGATAGACGTGCGGATAGAGTCTTTCAATACGTTGAACCACCCGAACTTCTGTAACCCCGATCAAGGCTTGGGCGATTCGCAGTTTGGCCAGATCAACTGCGCTGGCGATCCCCGCATCCTTCAGTTCGCATTAAAGTATGTCTTCTAGAGTACTACAGTCGTAGATAGAAGGCTGGCAGAGGCGAGCCGCGTTTCCCAGTAGTGGCATCGAAGCGCATGGAATTGATGACGTCTTCGCCATTGGGACTAAGCTTGGTACAGAAAACCCGGTCCCCTCAG
The DNA here is from genome assembly GCA_021323655.1 of Acidobacteriaceae bacterium. Taxonomy (GTDB): domain Bacteria; phylum Acidobacteriota; class Terriglobia; order Terriglobales; family Acidobacteriaceae; genus Pseudacidobacterium. Next base: position 729 of record JAJPKO010000052.1, on the reverse strand, counting down.
CGCCCGGCTGCTAGTCCGCCAACTCTCTTTCGCTTCGGTGAGCGGCGACAAAACAACCTTTTCGATTGCTGCGATCATATCGTCATCAATCTCATGGAGTGCGATGAGTCCAACCTCAGGCAGGATCGAGATCGTTCGACAATTGTCAACCAGTCTCGCGGTGCCTCCCTACTTGAGCATTGCCGAACACGGCCGTTCCACGGTTTCGACAGTTTTGGTCGCTAATTCAGACAGCCGTATTAAAGGCGAAGAATACTGGCTGGTTATTTTTGTTCATCAAATGCTTACCTCTGTGGATGGACTACCCAAAGACCAATCCTTGATGCCCTTGGAAGACAATATATAAAAATCGTATTAACCGTTTTAATAACCCGCGAACCTTGTGCGAAGCGTCCTTGGAAGGTACCTCCCGTTATGCGATTGCAATAACTGCATTCTTTTCTGCACGCTCTTTGCACATTTCGAACATATGGTTGGAGTTGACCTGACCCCCTGAATCCGTCCATTTCGGAATACGATTTGGACGAAGGGAAGGGGAAGGAAGATGAGCAAAAGCCGGAGGCGCAGATGATTGCTGCGCTAAAGCAGGTTGAGGCGGGCCGCACGGTCGAGGATGTGGCCCGGGAACAGGGCGTCAGTAAGCACACCATCTATGCCTGGAAGGCCAAGTACGGCGGGATGGAAGTAAGCGAGGCCGAGGAGGTCAAGCACTTGCGCGACGAGAACGCG